>NZ_HE998568.1:274071-309132 GCF_000327285.1 Holdemania massiliensis AP2
CTTTTTTTCAAACCGTTCTCTTTTCCAGTTTCAGGAGTGATGGAAGAAAGCACGAACTAGACTTTACTTCAAAGCAGAAAGCCAAAACCTTTTTTGCAAAACAGCTGCGAACCTGGATTATCGTGTTGATAAAAGATTACTCCAGAATACCGCGGAACCAGCGGTTCGCGCTTTTCTGTTTTCGTTCACCCATGAATTCTCTTGCTGAATCCCGCTTGACAGTTTTGTATTAATGTATTATTGTATTAATCAATTAACACATTAACTGATTTACATTCACATGGGGAGGATGAAATGATGAAAATCTTATTGTATTTTGAAGGCATGAAGTTTATTTCCAAATCCGGCATCGGCAAGGCATTGAGTCATCAGAAAGCGGCGCTGACTTATGAAGGAATTGAATTTACTTTGGATCCCGGCGATGATTTTGACTTAGCTCACATCAATACGATTGGTCCAGGCAGTCTGGCACTGATCCGAAAATGCCGCAGGCTTGGCAAAAAGGTGGTGATCCATGCCCACAGCACTGAGGAAGACTTCCGAAATTCCTTTCTGTTTTCCAATCAGCTGGCTCCGCTGTTTAAAAAACGGCTGATCAAAGTGTACTCCAAGGCGGATCGGATTATCACACCTACCCCTTATTCAAAGAGGCTGATTGAAAGCTATGGTCTTCAGCCGCCGGTACATGCCATCAGCAATGGCATCGATCTAAAGCAGTTCACCTACAGTGAAGAAAAAATCCGACAATTCCGAACTTATTTTGGACTGCGGCCAGATGAAAAAGTCATTCTGTCAGTCGGCTTGTTTTTTGAACGGAAGGGGCTGCTGGATTTCATCGAGGTTGCGCGGCGATTGCCGGAAGTCCGGTTCATCTGGTTCGGTCATGTCCCGCTGTATTCAGTGCCCCGGTCTATCCGCAGCATTGTGACTCAGGAACATCCGGACAATGTCCTCTTTCCCGGCTACATCACAGGGCCGGTCCTGGAAGGCGCTTATTGCGGGGCGGATGCTTTCTTTTTTCCAAGCAAGGAAGAAACTGAAGGCATTGTCGTACTGGAAGCGCTGGCCTCCTATCAACAGGTCATCCTGAGGGATATTCCGGTCTTTGATCCCTGGCTGAAAGATCACGTCAATTGTTATAAGGGAAAAACCGTCGATGACTTTGTCCGGCTGGTTCAGGCGGCGGCCGAACACCGGCTGCCGGATCTGCGGGAAGCCGGGCGGAAAACGGCGGAACAAAGAAGTCTGCCGCTCGTTGGCAGACAGCTCTGTCAGGTTTATGAAGCCGCGCTTCATGATGAATCCGAAAAAGAACAATTTGAATAAACGTTATGGAAAGTGAAGGGAGAATATCCAATGAAAGTGCTTATTTTATCCGTTACAGCAGGCTATGGTCATCACTCCGCTGCTCGGGCCGTCATTGATCAGCTCCTTGCCCGCGGCGCCGAGGTGAAAACCATCGATGTCTACCAGGTGCTCAGCCCGGCTGTTAAGCAGACGATTGACAAGGGCTACCGGCTGACCGCCCGACGAACCCCAGCGCTGTACCGCAAGGTTTATGGATTGGCGGAACATCCGCATTCCGGCTGGATCGACACCTCCGGCATCAATATGATTCAGCTGTTTAATAAACTGAATGCCGCTAAGTTTCAGCGGGTTCTGCGTGATTTCCCAGCGGATCTTCTTCTCTGTACCCACGTCTTTGCGGCACAGTTAGTCAATGAGATGAAGAAGCGTGGCGTTCTGACGATTCCGGCGCTGGGCATCGTTACGGATTACACGCTGCATCCGTATTGGGAGGATGTCCCCTGCCTAGACTGGATCGTCACGGCCAGCGAACTGCTGAACCTTGCGGCTGTAAAACGCGGTCTTAACCCATCCCGGCTGCTTCCCCTGGGCATTCCGATTCAGGCGAAGTTCAGCCAGCCCCTTAACCGCAAAGAAGCCGCGGCTCTGCTGCGGCTGGATCCTAAGCTGCCAACCGTTTTGATCATGGGCGGCAGTCTGGGCTATGCTGACAGCCGTAAGATCATTCTTCAGCTTGCCCACAGTCCTCAACCCCTGCAGATTCTGGCTGTCTGCGGACGGAATCAAAAACAGTATAGTCAGCTGATGAAGCTCAAAGCTCAGCTTAAGGACAGCTGTACGCTTTATCCTTATGGTTTCACAGATTATGTAGACATCATGATGAGCGCTGCGGATTGTCTGATCACCAAACCCGGCGGATTAACCGTAACGGAAGCCCTGGCGAAAAAGCTGCCGATGCTGCTGGTCAATCCGCTCCCCGGCCATGAGGAACGCAATGCTGAATTTCTCGTCAACAATGGAGTCGCCGTACGGATTACGCGGACCTTCCCTGTGGATGAGGCTCTCCATTCATTATTTCTAAATCCCCAACGGCTGGACATGATGCGGGCCATGATGCACTCACTCAGCCATCCGGACGCCGCCGAAAAGCTTG
The DNA here is from genome assembly GCF_000327285.1 of Holdemania massiliensis AP2. Lineage (GTDB taxonomy): Bacteria > Bacillota_I > Bacilli_A > Erysipelotrichales > Erysipelotrichaceae > Holdemania > Holdemania massiliensis. The sequence goes on from NZ_HE998568.1 coordinate 276,533, forward strand.
CTGATTTTGTAATTGAGCTTGGCTGTCAAAATAGCAGTGAAGCAAAAGAACTGAATGAAGGGGATTAAAATCATCAGCTAACAGTGATGAAATCAGATCCACCGTGCAAGCTGGATCATAGGCTTTTCAAAATGCAAAAAGGCCGTTCGCATGGAACAGCCTTTTTCCTTTTCATTTCAGCATCCAGACAATGCTCAGCCTTTTCGATCAAACCGAAGCCCAATGCAGGACAAGGGTTAAGCAACCAGTTGAGCAATCGCCTTCTGCATGACTTCCGTCTTCGTTTCGGCATCCTCAGCACTGGTTCCCTTAATGCAGTAGTAGAACTTGCATTTCGGCTCTGTGCCGCTTGGCCGAATCGCAATCCAAGAACCATCCGCCAGATAGTATTTCAGGACATTGCTGCGGGAGAATCCTTCCAAAGGCGAGACAACACCCTGTTCTTCGCGTGTGGCTTCCTGATAATCCTCAATCGCAGTAACCGCCACCGATCCAATCTGGGTTGGTTTGTCTTGGCGCAGGGTATTCAATATTTCCTGGATCCGCATAGCGCCTTCCTGACCTTTTAAGGTCAGCGAGGTCTGGCTCTCCTTGTAATAACCTAGTTCTTCATACAGTCCGTTCAGCACATCGACTAACGTCTTGCCCTGGGCCTTATAGAAGCAGGCGGCTTCCGCCAGCATCAGACAGGCCTGCGGCGCATCTTTATCGCGGACAAACGGCTTGATCAGTGAACCGTAGCTTTCTTCATAACCGAAAACATAGTTCTTCGCCTGCGTCTTTTCATACTTGGCTACTTTTTCACCGATGAATTTGAAGCCAGTCAGCGTCTTCTCTGTTTCCACACCGTATTTCGATGCGATCTTTTCTCCCAGATCACTCGTTACGATCGTATTGAACATGACCGGATTCTGCGGCATCTGACCTTTAGCTTTCAGCTGCGACAGGATGTATTCAATCAGTACCGAGCCGCTCTGATTGCCGCTGAGCAGAACATACTCGCCCGCATGCAGCACACCGACGCCCATGCGGTCCGCATCCGGATCGCAGACTAAAATGATATCTGCCTGTTTTTCTTCAGCCAGCTTCAAGGCCAGCTCATAAGCACCTTTTTCTTCCGGATTCGGAGTCTTGGTGCAGGAGAAATCCGGATCCGGCGTACATTGTTCCTCAACCGGCGTAAAATGATATCCGGCGCGCGTAAAGACTTCCCGAACCGGGATGTTGGCCGTACCGTGTTCCGGTGAGAAAACGATTTCAACGTTATCCCGATTGACATCCGGATTCAGCTGAATCGACAGTACGTTTTCATAATAAGCTTCATCGACTTCAGCGCTGATCATGTGAATCGAATTCTGCTGCTCGGAAGTCAGCTGCGGATCAATCGCCAGTTCATCCTCAACGGCATTGACCTGGTCAATGACCTGCTGAGCTAAATCCGGCACGAGCTGACAGCCGGTTTCATCATACAGCTTATAACCATTATATTCCCGCGGATTGTGCGAGGCGGTGATCATGATGCCGCCAAAGCAGTTCAAATACCGAACAGCGAACGACAGCTCCGGCGTTGGCCGCAGCGTTTCAAACACATAACTGGTAATTCCGTGACTCGCTAAGACTGCCGCCGATTCACGGGCGAACTCGCTGGACATGTGACGGTTGTCATAACCGATTGCCACGCCCCGCTGCATCGCTTCCTGTCCGCAGCCTTCAATATATCGGGCAAAGCCTTCATTGGCCTTGCGGATCGTATGAATGTTAATCCGATTCGTGCCTGCTCCAAGCAAACCGCGCATGCCGGCTGTGCCAAATTCAATGTTCGTATAGAATGCGTCCTGCTTTTCTTTCTCGCTCATACCGGCCAGCTCTTTTTTCAGCTGCGGGTCAATGTGCGGATGATTCAGCCACCGCTGATACAATTCTTCGATCATAGTTTTTCCTCCTCAATGATCCATTTCGACAATGTTTGCGCTTACATAACCCTTGGAAAAAAAAGAAGATGCCGCGCATCTTCTTATTCAATCCAACTTATGCAATTACTTTCTGTGCACGCAGAACTTCTTCGATTGTTGTGATCGCGACTTCTTCGTCTTCGCCTTCACAGGTGACCGTCACTTCGGACTGTGTTGGAATGCCCAAGGACATAACACCCATGATGGATTTCATGTTGACTGAACGTCCTTTATAAGCAACCTTCACTTCGCTCTTAAATTTGCTGGCAGCGTTAACAGCGACCGTTGCTGGACGTGCATGTAAGCCAACTGGATCAATAACCAATACAGAAATCTGTTTCATTTTGTTTTTACCTCCTGCTCTACCTGAATTCATTTTAACTCATTTTTGAACCTGTTACAAGAAGAAAGTGAAGAAACGATAGGGCTTTCAGTCACCGCTTTCATTTGTGGTAAGGTTCATGATTTAAAATCCTGAAACTTCGATAAATTTGTTCAAGAACCAACAAACGGCACAGCTGATGAGGGAAGGTCAGATCAGAAAGCTTCCAGCGCAGATCGGCGCGTTGGATCACTTCCGGACTGACGCCCAGCGAACCGCCGATGACAAAGACAAGCTGACTGCCCTGGTAACTGAAAATCTGCTGGAGCTGATCCGCCAGCTGCTCTGAGGTATAGGATTTGCCTTTCAGATCGAGCAGCACCACGATTTCATCGCGGCGGATTTTAGCCAGAATACGTTCGCCTTCCTTCTGCTTTACCTGTTCATTTTGAGCTGGTGAATTGGATTGGGGCGCGGCGATATCCTCCACTTCCACAATCTCGGTCTTACAATACGGCTGCAGCCGTTTCAAATACTCCTGAATGCACTGCTGCATCGGTTTTTCTTTGATTCGGCCGACGGCAATCACGCGGATCATTCAATCGTCACGCTCAGCTTCACTTCCTGATTGCTGCGCAAAACAACCAATTCCGCAGGATCACCAATCGTCTTGCCGTAAAGCAGCTTGCGGAAGGTTTTGTAGCTGTCCACCGGCGAACCGTCAAAGCGGATCAGGATATCGTTGACATGCACCCCGGCTTTTTCAGCCGGACAATCCTCAGCGACTTTGGTGACCAGCAGCCCCTCAGTCTGATCCAAACTGATTCCCATATAGCTTTTCTGATAACTGGTCAGAGCGCTGACATCCTTACCGCTGATGCCGACAAACGGACGGTTGACCTTGCCGCTGGCCTTGAGCTGTTCCACAATCGTAGTCACCTCATTGATCGGAATCGCAAAACTAATGCCTTCGGTGGAATTGCCCTGCAGCTTCATCGTTGTAATCCCGATCAGCTCGCCGTTCATATTGATCAAAGGACCGCCGCTGTTGCCGGCATTGATCGCCGCATCGGTCTGCAGCACCAGCATATCCCAATCGTCGGTTCCGTCTTTATCCACATCCATTGAAATCGTGCGGTCCTTGGAGGAAATCACGCCGACGGTGACGCTGCCGTCGGCCTCAGCTCCCATCGAATGGCCGATCGCCATGACCCACTCGCCTTTTTTGCACAAGGAAGAATCGCCCAGATCAAAGGCTTCCGCACGGAAATCCGGAATCACTTTCAACAAGGCCAAATCGGTATATCCGTCGGCGCCGACCAGTTCCGCCGGCAGCCGTTCGCCGTTGGCAAACGAAACATGAATGGAACCGCCGGAGGCGATCACATGCTGATTGGTAATAATATAGACCGCATCGCTAGTCATGCTGTAAATCGTACCGCTGCCGCTGGCGATCAGATCTTCGCCGGTTTCGTCCAGCACCGACACGCCCGTCACCTTCGCTTCGCTGCGCTCTACAATCTTGGTGATATCCGAAGTCACAACGGACACCGGACGCGTCGACTGCTGCGGATCCTGTGTCGGCTGCTGCTGTGATTTCTCTTTTTTTACCTGTCCCAGTTCAACGGTCAGAACTAAGTTCCAGCACACTAACAGGGCGGTAAGCAGAATCAAGCCTTTCTTCATATCGGCATCCTCCCATGAGTATTTCGTACTGTCCCGCGGCTTTCAGCACCAGATCCTGACGGCAGGCGCATTGTTTCAAAGCATCGGCACTGACCTGCCAGGCCAGCTGCGGATTGTTCGCTTCCTCGCTGAGATGCGCTAAGAAGATCGAACGGGTGCGCGGCGTAACCAGACGCGTCAGCAGGTGGGCACAGTCCTCGTTGCACAGATGGCCGCTGTCGGAAAGAATCCGCATTTTGATCGGATACGGCCGCCGGGTCTGCATCAGCATCCCTACATCATGATTGCTTTCCATAACATAATAATCCGCATCCGCAATCAACGGCACGCATTCTTCACGGACATAGCCGGTATCGGTAATATAGACCAGCTTCTCCTGCGCCGTTTCCAGCACATAGCCGACGGTATTTTCGGCATCATGCGACAACGGCAGCGGCATCACCCTGAGATCGCCCACCTGAAAAGGAACATAAGGCACAATCCAATGCTGATCCGCTCGGTTTTCCAGCCTGAACGCGGCATAGGCCTGCACATTGGAAAACATCTTAAGCTGGCTTGTATGGTCGCGGTGACCATGCGTGACCAACAGCGCTTCTGTATTGAGATAGTCTACACCGATCATGTGAAAACTGCGTGTTAAGTAAGTTTTCGTCGTTCCGCAGTCAATCACAATCTGCGTGGCGGCGGTTTTCAGCACAAAGCAGTTACCCTTGGAACCGCTCGCCAACAGATAAAATTCCATTGTCTTTAACATGGCAAGAACCCATCGCACGGATTGCGGCGCCGGCTTCCCTCATAGATGAAGAAATGAACGTGCGGTCCGGTCGCGCGGCCGGTCATGCCGATCTGACCGATAATCTCACCTTTTTCAACATTCTGTCCCACCTTGTTGAAGGCCGGCCGGTTCATGTGGCCATAATAGGTCTTGTAGCCGTTGTTGTGATCAATGATCTGATAGTAGCCGTTAATCGAACTGTAGCTGGCTTCAACGACCGTGCCGCGGTCAGCCGCGTACAGATTGCCGTAACGGTTGTAGGAGTTCTTGATATCAATCGCCTGATGGCCGGCATAACAGCCCCAGCGGCAGGTGATCGACGGATTGTCCACCGGCCAGCGGAACGTTCCGGTTCCGACGCCAGGAATAACCTTGGTGCCCACGCGGGTTTCTTCGCGGATTGGCTGACGCGTGATAATCGAGGACACCAGCGTACCGCCGGTATTTTCACCATTGATCCAGACTTCTTCATAGAAAGCGTTGCGGGAGCCATTCTGAGCGCTAATATCGGTAACATAGGAGCCTTCCTTCATATTCGGATCTTCCTTATAGATTGGATCTTCCGGGTAAACTTCTTCCTTCGCGACCCGTTCCTTAGTGACCCGAACGGTAATCGGGGATTGGAAATTGGTCACGTTGAGCACCATCCCCGGCTGAATCAGCTGATCCACACTCTCCAGCTGATCGCTGTTGATCGACACAACCTGCTGGGCAGAAAGCCCGTTCTTCGTTCCAACACCGTCGATCATATCGCCTTCAACGACGGTGTAATACTTCATTTCCAGATTCGGCTCGGCGCCGTAGCTTAAATAGTGCAGGATTTCCTGCTTGTCTTTGAGGATATTGGAGGAGGATGCACGATCGGTAGTCACGGTCATTTTCTCCAGGACATCAATATTAACTTCCCGAGTTCCGTACGTTTTCAATTCCGGCGTGGATTGTCCCATCCGCACTGTATCCAGCGTTTCTTTGGACACGAAGTTCAACAGATACTGATCGCGGGCATCATAAAAATCCTGAAGATTTTTAACATAGATCGTCGCATAGACATCGTTTTCATCCGAAAAGTCGATCCGGTTAGTTTCTACAGAAAACAGATCGCCTTCCCGTAAATACGCACAGAGAGCCTCATCAATATTCTCATAACGATAATAGCTCAGCTCCTCAGTGACGATCATATCTTCCCCCAGTTCCAAGCGGGTATTGGGAAAGTCCGTTTCATATACGCTATGGTAAACCTCATCCAGCAGCGCCTCAATCTTCGCATAATCGCTGACAACGCCGACCAGTTTTCCGGCATTGTAGATTTTCTTCACCGTCAGCGGCTGCGCGGAAAGGGTTTCAATCTGCTGCGGAAGCAGGCTTTCTTCCACTTTTCCCTCAGCCTGTACAACCTGATTGGCCCGGGAAAGAGCCGGCCACAGCCCGGCAATCAGCGCGCTTAAAACCAAGGCCGCGGCAATCGGTATCCATTTTTTCATTTCATCCTCCCTTTCGGGGTATTACCCATTTTGATTCTCATAATTGTAAAAAGCGTTGATGTTGCGTTCAAACGCCAGCTCGATCTGACGGGTCGGCCCGTTACGATGCTTGGCGATATTAATTTCGGTTTTTTCCGTGCCTTCTTCACTCTTTTCCCGCTGATAGTATTCATCACGGTACAAAAACATAACGATATCGGCATCCTGTTCCAGGGCTCCGGATTCACGCAGGTCAGACAGCATCGGCCGTTTGTCCTCACGTTTTTCAACGGAACGGGACAGCTGCGACAAGGCGATGACCGGCACCTGCAGCTCACGCGCCAGTCCTTTTAAGCCACGGGAAATTTCTGAAACTTCCTGCTGACGGTTATCGGGATTGCGGCCGCTGCCGGTAATCAGCTGAATGTAGTCGATCAGGATGACTGCCAGGCCGTGTTCAGCCTGGAGTTTGCGGCATTTGGAATAGATCTCCGATACCCGCACATTCGGGGAATCGTCAATAAAGATCTTCGTTGCTTTTAAATCCGCCGCCGCTTCATTCAGCTGGTTCCATTCGTTGTTATTGAGGAAACCAGTTCTTAACTGACCGCCCGGAACCCGGCTTTTCGCGGAAAGCATACGGGAAATCAGCTGTTCGGCAGGCATTTCCAACGAGAAAATCGCCGCGGCCTGATGATTCAGCTGAGCGATCTGCATCGCCACGTTTAACGCGAAAGCTGTTTTCCCCATTGACGGACGCGCTGCCAGGATGATCAAGTCGCCGCGCTGGAAACCATTGGTCGTGTTGTCCAGATCCCGATAGCCGGTCGCCACGCCGGTCACCCCGGATTTCTGCGCACTCATCTTGTGGATATTTTCAATGACGTTGTTGACCACTTCATTGCTGGACTTGAAATCCGTTGTCTTGCGCCGCCGGGTTACGTCGAGGATCTGCTTTTCCGCCAGGTCCATCATCGTTTCCATGTCGTTGGCGTTCTGCATTCCTTCCTCGGCAATCGTCTGCGCGGTTTCAATCAGACTGCGCAGCAAGGCTTTGGACTGAATCAGCTCGATATAGTATTTCGTACTGGCGGAAGTCACCGAGCTGTCCGCCAGCTGCATGATGTATTCCAGCCCGCCCACGGACGCCAGCTGTCCCTGATCGGTTAGCAGACTGGCGACGGACACGGCGTCCACCGGCTTGCCTTCGCTGTTTAAAGCATCGACAGCGGCATAGATCTTACGGTGAGCCTCCAGGAAAAATTCCTCGCTGCGCAGGCCTTCTTCGGATGCGATGCGGACGCTGTTGGGATAGATGAAAAGCGAACCCAACAACGACTGTTCGGCATCAATACTGCTGGGCATCTGTCGCATAAACGCTTACTCTTTTCCGGTAACCTGAACGCGGATCGTGCCGATGACGTCTTTGAACAGCTCGATCCGGACGTTGGTCACGCCCAAGCTCTGAATCGGCGCGGTGTCGAGAATCTTGCGCTTGTCAATATGAATGCCATGCTTGCGCTCCAGTTCCTGAGCAATCTGTTTGGTGGATACAGAGCCGAAGACCCGGCCTTCCTTACCGCTCTTGACCGAGAACTGAAGCATGATTTTTTCCAGCTGAGAGGCCGTTTCGCGGGCCTTCGCTTCCATTTCTTTTTCATTCAGCTTCTGCTGAACCTTCTGTTCGTCCAGGATTTCCAGACTTTTCGCCGTCGCCTGAACTGCCAGGCGGTTGCGGATCAGAAAGTTGCGGGCATAGCCGTCTGCGACCTCCACGATCGACCCTTTCTTTCCAACCTTGCTGACATCGCTTAATAAAATGACTTTCATCGTTTATTCCTCCTTCATGACTTCATCTAAGGTGGTGATCAGCTCTGTGCGCAGATCCTCCACCTTTGTATTTTCCCGCTGCAGTGCGGCGGCGCTTAAATGACCTCCGCCATGCATCCGTTCCATAATCACCTGAACGTTAATGCGGCCGCGGCTGCGCGCACTGATCGCTGTCTGGGAATCACTGATTTTGGCAATGACAAAGGCGGCTTCTACGCCTTTGATGGTCAAAATGGAATCCGCAACCTGCGACAACATCGAACGGGAAAGAATCTCATTATCCGTAACTGCGGAAATGACAATACCATTATCTCTTTTTTCACAGAATTTTAAAACCTTTGTTTTCGTTTCAAATTCAGAATATTCATCCTTTAATAAATTATCGGCTTCCTGCGGATCCGCTCCCCAGCGCCGGATCATCGCCGCAGCTTCAAAGGTTCGGGTACCAGTACGGACTTTAAAGCGGTTGGTATCAATCATCATGCCGGTCAGCATAATCGTGGCTTCCTCACTGATAAAGTCAACCTTGCCGGTCTGATACGGAACAAATTCCGAGATCAGTTCGCAAGCGCTGGAAGCGCTGGGTTCGATATACACTAAGATCGGGTTGATATCGAGATCTGTCCGGCGGCGGTGATGATCGAAAATCGCGATCTTCTTGGCTTTTTCCAGGACCTGCGGACCATTGGACTGACTTGGATGGTGATGATCCGCCATGATGACCAAGGTTCCATCCCGCAGCTGATTCAAGGCTTCATTTTCCGTGACAAACTTATGCCGCGGTTCCAATTCTTTCTTATACAGCGTCATTGCTCCGCTGAGCTTTTCCTCCATCCCGCCGGATTTGGAAATAATGCAGCATGGCTTATCGTATGCCTGGACGATCCGGCTCAAGCACATCAGGGAACCCAGACAATCAAAATCCGCTTCTTTATGTCCCAAGAGAATCACGTTTGTACTTTTCTTAATCAGATCGCGAAGCGTATGCGCCATGATCCGCACCCGCACGCGGCTGCGCTTTTCCTGAGCCTCGCTGCTGCCGCCGAAATACTTGACGTCCTCACCCTGACGGCGGATCGCCACCTGATCACCGCCCCGGCTCTGGGCCAGTTCCAGCAGCTGGTTGACCATTTCATCGAGCTGAGCCACATCACTGCTGCCGCGTGCAAATCCCATGGACAGGGTGATCGCCACATCGAGCTGCTGAGAGGCTTTGCGGGTCTGCGCCAGAATGCTGAAGCGCTCATCAACGATCTGTTTAAAAATCCGCTCGTTTAAGACGACGAAGAACCGATCCGATTTCAAACGCCGCAATAACATACCCTGGTTTTTCGCCCATTCGACGACCGGCTGGCGGATATTGTTGTTGATCATCGCGATTTCCTGTTCTTCTTCATACTGTGTGGATTCCTCATAGTTATCCAGATGGATCAGACCCACGACAATCTGTTCTTCCTGATAAGCCTTTTCCAGCTGATGCTGTTCGGTTACATCCTGGAAAAACAAAATCCGGGCATCTTCCTTACGGGCAATTTCATAAGTTCGATCATCGATCTGAACCTGGACTTTTTCCACATCCCCCTGAATTAAATCATTCACTTCCGGCAGCCACATCGTCAGCTTTTTGGAGATGCGGTTGATGCCCCGCTCTGCAAACAATTCGCTCATCCAGGTGATCGTGTAGTTTTCATCATAAGTAACAATTCCGATCTGACCGAACTGAAAAGCATCCTTCGCTTCGCTGCCCAGAATTCGCGAAACGCCAAACATTCGATTCTGACTGTCCTCCTGATAATACTGCACGAGGAAATATAACGTCAGAGTATTAATGATAAAATACAAAGCAGCGATCTTGATATCCAGATCAAACAGGAAATACAGGCAGACTAAGCCCAGCACTTCAACGACGATCAGGATCAGCAGCAGCGTTTTGATCCTTCCGATTTTTTCAGACACAGCATTACCTCCCTAAGATTTTCTGGCGCATATCGGTTGTGACATACAGGAAGCCGACGATTGCCAACAACGGCAGCATGATCGGCAAAAGCAAAAATGTCAGAAGAATGATATACAGCGCAACGTTCTTATGATAGCGGACAGCCCCGTAAACAAGACAGCAGAGATATCCGAAGAAGACCAGCACCAGCGCCCCCAGCACGCCGCCAACCAAAATCAGCTCCGTTGCCAGCGGCGGCAGCGTTGTGAACTGTCCGACAAAATTACTGCCGATAAACAGAAAGAAGCAGACATACGCCAGCCACTTCGGAATCATGATTTCACTGAGCGGTTTCGGCGGAGCTACCTTAATCTTCATCCGTTTCAGCATAAAATTAGAAAGCAGATGGACGATGATGCCTTCCATAACCCCGGTCAGAACCGCGGATAAGACAAAAATCATCTTGAGAAATCCCGTCATGTCCAATCCCGACGGCAGCTGCAGATTGAAATTATCCGACATCTGCGTCATCATTTTGCCCATTTCGGAAATTTCCATAGCTATATCATAACCGAAAAAGGACGCAAATAAAACCGTTGTGATTAAATTTGAGAGAATCGTAAAGATCATCGTCGTCAGCATCAGACGCAGATTATTCCATCCGCTTTTCACACCCTGCCCATAAACCACACCGCAGACGCAGGCGGTAATTACATAAAACCAGGTCTGCGGCCCAGCGATAATGAATGAAAGAAAAATAACGGAAACAAACGGAACCAACGCGCTTTTCCATCCGTATTTTACCGCGTACATGACCATCGGCAGCGGCACCAGCCATGCAGCATAGAGATCTAAAAGTCCAGCCAGCTGGCGGTTTAAAAACAGAAACAGGCCGATCAGAGCGACCATCATCGCGCCGTCAGTTATTTTTCTTACACTATTATTCATGTTATCCCTCCTGTGAATGGCAAAAACCTCCACCAGATCACTGATGGAGGCTTTTTCATAACTTAGTCGTTAACGTAAGGCAGCAAAGCCATCTGGCGTGCGCGTTTAATCGCTGTTGCCAGCATGCGCTGATACTTAGCACGTGTGCCGGTAACCCGCCGTGGAATGATCTTGCCGTTGGCAGAAACAAACCGCTTCAGCAGTTCAACATCTTTATAGTCGATCGAAGTGATATTGTTTTTTGTGAAATAGCAGACCTTTTTGCGTCCCATACGCTGTTTTTTGAATGCCATAGTCGATCTCCTTTCAATTAAAATGGTAAGTCATCACTGGAAATATCCAGTGTCGGTCCAGCGCTGAAATCATCGAATCCATCGTTCGCCGGTGCATCCCCAAAGGGATTGGCCTGGGCAAAGCCCGCATTCTGCGGCTGATAGCCCATCGCAGCGGAACGATTCTCGGATGCCGATTTCGACTCCAACAGCTGTACGCTGTCACAGACAACCTCTGTGACGTACACTTTCTGACCGGAAGCGTTGTCGTAATTGCGTGTCTGAATCCGTCCGTCAACGCCAACCAACGCGCCTTTGTGCGCATATTGGCCAAGGAAATCCGCAGATTGCCGCCAGGCCACGCAGCTGATGAAATCAGTCTGACGGTCCTGCCCATTGCCGCCGGAGAACCGACGGTCGCAGGCGACGGTGAAGGTTGCGACAGAAAGTCCGCTCTGGGTCTTTCTGAGCATTGGATCGCGGGTTAAACGCCCGACTAAAATGACACGATTAATCATGACAGCTCCTCCTTCAGTTCTTTATCCTTATTTTTCTTCCTGTTTGATGATCATGTAGCGAACAACGTTGGCATTGATCCGCGCCAGACGGTCAAATTCCTTGACTGTCGCATTGTCAGCTTCAAAAGTTACAACCATGTAGTAACCTTTGGTCATGTCTTCGATTCGGTACGCAAACTCTTTGACTCCCCAGTCATCAGCCTTCAGGATTTTTCCTCCGTTGTCGGTGATGATAGCGTGCAGTCCGTCGATAACCTGCTGACGAGCTGCATCATCCAGGGATGCGTTTACGATATACATGACTTCATACTTCTTCATGAAACACACCTCCTTATGGTCTATTGGCTTATCGCTTGGCGGATAAGCAAGGAGTAAATATTCTTTATATCTACCCGTTTATTTAGTATAGCAAACTCGGGAGTGAAAGTAAACCTCTTTTTTCGCAATTTCACGTTTGTGGAAAAGCTCGCCGAAAACCCTGCGCAGTTCGCTTTTTCACAATTTCCAACCCGTTCATTTCCGCGTATCAGGCTATCGTTTTTCTTCCTCTTTTCGTATAATAGAAGCAGAACAAAGGAGGCATCATGATGCGTTTCATCCGTTGGTTATCCCCCGTCTTAGCGGTTCTGCTTTTTTTAACTGCCTGTCAGCATCAGCCAAAAGAAATCGGTCTGACTGCCGTTTCTTCAGCGTATCAGAAACAGCACGCTCAGCACCAGAATGATCCGCATTTTGCCGAGCAGAATGTGGAAGCTGCCGCCGACTTAATCAAGGAAGTTGCCAAACTGCGCTTTTTCCGTGCGGGCGAACAGCTTGCCCAGTATTTGACGCTGGAGTGCCGTGCCCGGATGATCGAAGCCAATCAGAAACAAAGCGGAACCGATTACGGTATGAGCCGGCTGGGCACCCTTGAAACATGTGAAGTCCTGAGCCTGAGTGATAATGACGCTCTGGTACAAATCGATTGTGCTTACGGTGATACGCCGACATCCTACATCCTAGCTCTGCGCTTAGCTTCAGCTGATGAAACCTGGCTTGTTGACCAGATGCTGATGTCAGATAACCCACCGAAACCGCGCGGCAGGATTGAAAGTGCTGATCAGCTTGTTCAAGCCTATCAGGAAGCCATCCTTGCCCATGACTACACCCGGCTGGCTTATCTTTATCAGGTTCCCTGGGATCCGGAAGGTCTTCTGTTCTGGAGCACCGTTGAGATCGCAGACAGTGAAATCATCACGCAGAAGATTCAGACAGATCAGGCATGTTATCAGCTGAAAATTACCGTGGAGGATCCCGGCATGTCACAGCTGTCAAAAGAAACTTCCAACGTCTGGCTGTGGTGCCGTCGGATTCGCCAGGGAGAAGAAATTCAAAGTCCAGGCTGGACGATCGAAGGTCTGATGAGTCAGCAGCCACCTCAATCCTGGTGGCAGGAATAAGTCATACAAGCTTTGATTCCTCATCTTATTCCAGCCTTGCATTTAACATAGGCATCCCTAAAACAACTAAAACTCTGAACTTTCCTATCCAGAGTTTTTAGATTCGCTATAATTTAACTGTTTTCAAGAAAACGGTTGATCCGCTCCAGCGCTGACTTGATTTCATCAATGCTGTAAGCGTAAGAGATACGTACAAATCCCTCGCCGCTGGCGCCGAAGGCATTGCCGGGTACGACTGCAACCTTTTCTTTTTCCAGTAGCTTTTCGCAGAATTCTTCCGAGGTCATCCCGGTATGTCTGATCGACGGGAACACATAGAATGCTCCCTGCGGCATCGGACATTTCAATCCCATCCGATTTAAGCCGTTGACAATAAAGTTGCGCCGGCGCTCAAATGAATCTTTCATCATTTCCACATCGCCGTCACCCTTGGCCATCGCTTCAATTCCGGCGTACTGACTGATTGTCGGAGCGCACATAATCGCATACTGATGGACTTTATTCATCGCCGCAATCAGATCCTGATGGGCGGCAATATAACCCAAACGCCAGCCGGTCATTGAATAGGCCTTTGAGAAACCGCTGATCAGAATGACCTGATCTTTGATTTCATCAAACGAGGCGATGGAACAATGTTTGCCGCTGTATGTCAGCTCGGCATAAATTTCATCGGTAACCACCGCGATGCCCGACTGCTGAATCAACGGCACAATTTCACTGAAATCTTCCCGGGTCATAATTCCCCCGGTAGGATTTCCCGGGAAATTCATTAAGATTGCCTTTGTTTTCGGAGACAACGCCTTCTGAAGCTGTTCCTTTTTCAGTTTAAATTCGTCTTCTTCTTTTAATTCTACGATCACCGGCACACCGCCGGCCAGACGCACGCAGGGCTCATAGGCAACATACCCCGGCGACAGCACAATCACTTCATCGCCTGGATTCAGCAGTGATCTAAAAGCGATGTCGATCGCTTCGCTTCCCCCGACCGTAACCAGAATATCCGTGTTCCATGCATATTCCAGCTGAAATTTCCGTTTCAGATAACGGCAGATTTCCTTACGCAGCTCCGGCAGACCTGCATTCGCAGAATAAAAAGTCCTGCCCTTTTCGATCGCGTAAATAGCTTCTTCCCGAATATGCCACGGCGTATCAAAATCAGGCTCACCGACGCCCAGCGAAATAACCCCTTCCATCGAACTGGCTAAATCAAAAAACTTGCGGATCCCAGAAGGCGGAATCGTCCCGATGACGTCATTTAATAACGTTTTAGGATTCATGGAGTCACCAGCAGCCGTTCCTGATCATCGCTCTGCTGATCAATGATCACACCTTCGACTTTATATTGTTTTAAAACAAAATACGTAGCCGTTCCCTTGACGCCTTCAATCGGCGCCAGCTTCTGTCCGACAAAATCCGCAACTTCGCGCATCGTCCGTCCCTTGACGATCACAATAAATTCCGAACGTCCGGAAATCAGATACATATTGCTGACCTCAGGGTAACGATAGATTTTTTCCGCAACCTTATCATAGCCGCAGTCCCGCTCCGGTGAAGCATTCACTTCGATCAGCGCCATGACATGATCCTGATTCGTTTTATCCCAGTTGATCACCGTGTGATAACCGCAGATGACTTTCTCTTCGGCCAGCTTTTTCATTTCGTTGTCCACTTGTTCCGGGCTTGAGTTTAAAATATCGGCAAGATCGACCACAGATATCCGCGCATCCTGTTCGATCGCTTTTAATAATTGAATCTCCTGCATGAGTATTCCTCGCTTTCTTTTTCCTTTGACCTGAACTTTATTGCCGTCAGGCCATCCAGGAAACGAGCTTTGACCTGTTCTGCCTTCTCATTTCCCAACTTCCCCCACTTTCTGTGCTTTGCGGCATGCGTTATCGGCATGCTGAATGATTATAGGATATCACAAAAACAGACATCGCGGGGAATGTTTTGTTCTTTGTTTCAGAAAATCATGACATTTTACTTTGTTCTCAATGAAAATTTTCATTAAAACAGGATCAGGCTGCCCTGATCCCATTTTTAACCCCTTCGATTTTTAAATCACTGCCGCGAAAGAAAGTCCTTTTCAGCTGATATCCTTCAGCTGACCTTCATTAAGATAAACACGATGATCACTGAGTTCTGATACCACATTGGAATGGGTAACAACGATAACCGTTTTCCCGAATTCCTCCGTCAGCATCCGGAAGATCTTGATGATTTCCTGTTCTGTTGCCGTATCCAGGTTTCCTGTCGGTTCATCCGCGAAAATTAAGTCGACATTCGATGCGATCGCCCGCGCGATCGCTACCCGCTGCTGCTCGCCGCCCGACAGCTTCGTCACCAGCCGATCCGCCTTGGATTTCACAATCCCGAATTTCTCCAGCAGCGCATAGGCGACTTCCTTCTGATTCTTCGGTATGGAATTGTCCGTTTCCGTCATCGCCAGCTCAATGTTTTCCAATCCTGTCAGATAGCTGATCAGGTTGTACTGCTGGAAGACGATGCCGATTTTATTGCGGCGATACTTATACAGTCCGATCTTATCCAGATCCTCGCCTTCATAATAAATCTTGCCGTTTTCCTGCTTGTCCAGTCCGGCAATGATTGACAACAGCGTCGTCTTGCCGCTGCCGGATGGGCCTAAGATCGTATAGAACTGTCCCTGCTCAAACTCGTAGGACAGATCCTTCAAAATCTGACGCTTATATCCGCCGTCTTCGTAACCGTAGTTCAGATTTTCTAATTTCAAAATCGTTGTCATTGTCTGCCCTCCTTAATTCTGATTCATCAGGATCTTCTTCGGATTAAACCGCATGATCATGAAGGATGGGATCAAAATGGAAATGAATACAACGCCGATGCCCAGGATATAGATTTCACCAATGATCATCGGATTGATCTGAACTTCATATTCCGCTAACAGATCGTCCTGGCTGAGTTCAGTGAAGTAGTTTGTATCACCCCAGTAATAAGTTCCATTGTTCTGATCATCCAGATCACTGTACTGCTTTTCCGTATCCACCTGATAATCCATAACCAGCTTGCCCACTTGTTTAGCGATTAAAGAACCGCTGGCTACTGATAAAGTGAATCCGATCAAGGCCACGACAATCAGTTCAACGAAGAACTGGGCCACCACCTTCATCTTGGATACCCCCATAGAAAGCAGCACGCCGATCTCATATTCCCGTGTTTTCAGCGTTAAAGCGGTGACCAGCGTAATGATAACAACCGCATTGATCGCTACAATCCAAACGATAATGTTGGAGAACAGCGACAGTGTATCCAGCGGACGCGCCAGTTTCTTAAACGTATCATTGTTCGCGTCCATCAACATATATTCTTTCAGATCTGCCTGGTGATCAGCCACAAACTCATCAACATGCAGCGGATCATCGAGTAAAAAGACCGCTTCGTTCACATACGTATAGCTTTCCGGCGTCGGTCTTTCGGCATCCAAGTAGTATTCTGGATTCTGTTCTTTTCCATACTCCCACTGCTTAATCCCCATTTGATAATAGGCATTGCCGTAAGCCAAAGCCGGCGCCAAAATGATGTTGTCCGGCGAGTTATACCGGCTCATCCATTGATATTCATCAGAATTTTCATCCAGTTCCTCATTGTTATGGAAGATACCGATAATTTCCAGCGTCATCGTAATATCTTCTTCGGTGATCCCGCTCTGTTGGTAATACTGCATTTCACTTCGCCCAACTAAATCGATTGAGATCTGATCGCCGATCCGCAGATTATTTAGGTCCGCAAGCTTATCCGTAATCAAACAAACCATGGCACCGTTATCCACTTCTTCCTGATTATAGAACCGGCCTTCGACGACTTCATACATGTTGTCTTCCAACTCAATCATATTCGGAAAGAAATTGGTCTGCAGCCGCAGATCCGGTTCGACATATTCAACGGTGGTTCCATCTTCATAGGTAATGCTGCCCCCGCCATTATTCTCCCGTTCATTGTTCAGCGGGACCGTTTCAAAACCATTGGAATACAACATGTTGCTGTTAACGATATTGACGGTTTTTACCCGTTCATCGGTCATCAGATTTTTAATATCTTCCATTTTGACCTGCGGATAATTTTTGTAGGCCTCCTGCTGCTCCTCTTCCGGCAAGTTGTCAGCATAATCCCAGAAAGCCTGATAATCAACTTCATAGGAAACAACCGCCCGCATCTTTCTGCGGGTTTCGACTTTTGCTTGTTCTGAAGCGTTGTTGATGCCCAGTCCAATAATGACCAGATTTCCAATCAGGAAAAAGGTAATGGCCAGTAAAATTGACTTCGACATGCGGCGCGTTACATTTTTAAGCGCACGGGTGAAAAAATTCATTCTTCACTTCCCCCTTCATTGTTGACGGCGTCAGCCGCCTAATTTCTATGTTCTGATTTTATAGTATCACAGAAGTCTGAAATCTAAATAGCGAATTCCTTTCAATTTCATTACAGAAATAAGACCGAGGATTGCTCCTCAGTCTTATTTACTGAATATCGATCAGCTGACCTTCGTTTAAAAGCACCCGGTGATCGCTCAGTCCCGATACGACATTGGAATGGGTAACGACAATAACCGTTTTCCCGAATTCCTCTGTCAGCATCCGGAAAATCTTGATGATCTCCTGTTCCGTTGCTGTATCCAGGTTCCCCGTCGGTTCATCCGCGAAGATTAAATCCACGTTCGACGCGATCGCCCGCGCGATCGCTACCCGCTGCTGCTCGCCGCCCGACAGCTTCGTCACCAGCCGATCCGCCTTGGATTTCACAATCCCGAATTTCTCCAGCAGCGCATACGCCACTTCCTTCTGATTCTTCGGAATCGAATTATCCGTTTCCGTCATCGCCAGTTCGATGTTTTCCAGTCCTGTCAGATAACTGATCAAATTGTACTGCTGAAAAACAATACCGATTTTATTACGGCGGTACTTATACAGACCGATCTTATCCAAATCGTCGCCTTCATAGTAAATCTTGCCGCTCTCCTGTTTATCCAGCCCGGCAATGATTGACAACAGCGTCGTCTTGCCGCTGCCGGATGGGCCTAAGATCGTATAGAACTGTCCCTGCTCAAACTCATAAGACAGATCCTTCAAAATCTGACGCTTGTAACCGCCGTCTTCGTAGCCATAGTTCAGATTTTCTAACTTTAATATCGTTGACATATTCTCCATCCTCCTTAATTCTGATTCATTAAGATCTTCTTCGGATTAAACCGCATGATCATAAACGTCGGAATCAGAATCGAAATGAAGACGACGCCGATGCCCAGGATATAGATTTCAGCGATGATCATCGGGTTGATCTGCACGTTGTATTCCGCTAACAAATCCTCCTGGGTGATCTCGGTGAAGTAGTTGGTTTCTCCATAATAGAAGTTATTGCTGCTGTCATTCTCATCCGCGTATTTATTCTCCGTATCGACCTGATAGTTCAGCACCATCTTGCCGACCTGCTTGGCCACTAATGAACCGCTGGCTACCGACAAGCTAAAGCCGATCAGCGCGACAATGACCAGTTCGATAAAGAACTGCGCCACAATCTTCATCTTGGAAACTCCGATCGAAAGCAGCACGCCGATCTCATATTCCCGGGTTTTCAGCGTTAGAGCGGTAACGAGAGTGATGATGACGACAGCGTTGATCACAACGATCCAAACGATGATGTTGGAGAACAACGACAACGTATCCAATGGCCGGGCCAGCTTCTTAAAGGTTTCATTGTTGGCATTGAGAATGACATAATCGCCGGTCTGATCCTGATAATCCTCAACGAACTGATCAACCTGCAGCGGATCCTCCAACAGATAAACAGCCTTGGAAGCCATGTTGTAGTCTTCCTTCGTCATGATATCTTCTTCTTTATAATATTCCGGCATCGTCGTCATGTAATAATGATACGATTTAAGATAGAAATCATAGTATTTGTCAGTAGCTGTGGTCGCCGGCATCAGCAATGTGTTCTGCGGCGATTCATAACGAGCCATCCACTTATACTCGTCGGAATTCGGATCCAACTGTTCGTTGCTTTTATAGATACCGATGACCTCCAAGGATAGAAGCAAATCCTCCTCAGTAAGCTCGGAACCTTCCATCTCCGCAATCTGCGACGGATCAGTAATGTTGACGCTGATCGTATCGCCGACACGCAGATTGTTCAGCTCTGCCAATTCCTTCGGAATACAGACAACCGCGGCGGAGTTGTCAATCTCTTCCTGCGTGTAGAAACGGCCATCCTGCATTTCATAGGTACCATCCTGAAATTCAATCATATCTGGATAAAGATTCGTCTGTACCCGCAGATCCGCCGGAAGCCAGCTGGCCCGCATCATGGAAACCGCGCCGTCAACCGCAGAGTCAGTGCTTTCCTGCGGGGTATAATTACTGTCAAAATCATTGTTCAGCGGTACAGACTGGAAATCTTTGGTATACATCTGCTGCGTGGAAATGAAGTTGACGGCCTTGACCCGGCTGTCCGCTTTCAATTTTTCGACCTTATCCAGCGTGAGCCGCGGCGAATTCTTATAAAACGCTTCGCGTTCATCGTCATCCGTAATCTTATCCGCGTCATTGTAATAAGTCGTATAATCCAATTCCAGCGAAACGACTGCCCGCATTTTCTGACGAGTCAGAATCTTTGCGTTTTCGGCCGCATTGTTGATGCCCAGTCCAATAATGACCAGATTGCCAATCAGGAAAAAGGTTACGGCTAGAAGAACCGATTTGGACATCTTCCGTGTCACATTTTTAAGCGCTCGATTGAAAAAATTCATATTTCTCATTCTTCCTTTCTGGTTAAAACTCAGGGAATCAACAGAACAAGGGTACCCGTGCTTTATTCAGCGGCCGGGCTGCCCTCATTGGCGTTTTGAGTTCCATCGTTCTTGTCTTTATCCGGATCGTTTAATTTATCAGGGTTATAGAATACCTCTATGCTTAAAGCGTCACCAGCTTTCACCTTCGTATTCGGATCTACCGGCTCTCCGCCTTTTTTCACAGTAATCTGCCCGTCTTCTTTGCCCGCACCTTCAGGATCTTTCGTTGACACATAATTGAAGCTGCACGCTAACTTATTCGTATCGCAGAAGGACTTCATCGCTGCTTCGGAGCCCAGCGGCGTCAGACCGATCTGAACCTCTTTCGGTTCCTCTGCCTTCGGCGTACATCCGCCGGTTGATTTCTTATACCCGATCTTCGCGTTCAGCGGCAATGGCCGGTCGCAGCCATGCGGCAGATCTGTTCCATCATTGGCCATGCAGTGATAGCTGATGATCTGACCGGCAGTCGGATATTCATCCGAACATTCCTCGCCATCCCACGCGCCTGCCGTGATGCTGGCGCCGCGGTAATTCACATCGTCAACCCACGCGTTAAGAGCCAGATAGTCTTTGCCATACCATTCGCGGCTGTTGGTCTGCAGCTGCGGCATATACAGTGAAATCGTCAGTTCCAGCACCGTGCCTGAATCAACCTGGCTGCCGGCCTTGATCGACTGCGAGATAACGCTGCCGGCCGGTGCGTCGCTGTAAACTTCCTTCTTCACGATGGAAACCGCGTTTTCTTTATTGGCGGCCCAAGCTTCCAGCTGATCCTTGGTGTAGCCGACTAATTGCGGAACCTTAACGGCTTTCCCCTTGGAAACCGTCAGCGTCAGAGTATCGCCCTGCTTCATCGTTTTGCCCGATTCAATCGACTGAGAAACAACCAGTCCGGTCGCGATCGTGTCGTGATAAACCTCGACGATCTCCAGCTCAACTTTCTTGCTCTTTGCCCACGTTTCAGCACTGGACACTTCTTTCTTTACGAAGTCATCAACCGTCACTTCCCCAGCTGGCTGCGGTCCCTTGGACACACTGATCGTCAGGTTGGTTCCTCGCGTAAAGTTATTTTCGTTTACCGATTTCAAATCAAAGGAAATAACCTGATCCTTTTCGACTGTATCGCTGTAAACCGTATTGACTTTGACCTTAGACAGCTTGTTCTTGCTGATCCAATCGTTGATCTCGTCCAGCGTCATGCTCTTGATATCCGGAAAATCAATCTTTTCGTCCGGATCGGCTCCCTTGGACACCTCGAAGATCAGCGTTGAGTTTTTCTTGACCTTACTGCCTTCTTTTTTATTCTGGGATATAATCTGGTCTGCCTCATAATCCATGGAGTACACTTGATTCATTACAATATTCTTGGTATCAATGCCGTTTTCCTTCGCCCAGATCCCAACGTCATTGGTCGTCTTGCCGACAAAGTTTTCCACCTTGATCTTCGGGGCGAAAAACAGGAAATAAATACCGATGATCGCGATGATCAAAGCCGCTGCAACGCCGATCATGATCTTCGGATCTAGGCTGCGCTTCGGCTTAACAATGCGTTCTACTTTTTCTTCTTTGAAGCTGTCCGGCTTTTTCTCGATTTCAGAAGCCAGCGAGCTTAAATAATCTTTTTTTGGTTCTGCCATTACGGTTCTCCTCTCCTTTTTCATTCCATAATTTAAACATACTCTGATAACCTTATTTATTATAACATAGCGGATTTTGCATTTTCTTAAATCTTTATGACATCGGCAAGAGAGAATGAATCAGGATGTTTCGGGATTAACCTTTTAGCAGACAAGGCAGCATATTTTTCATGATTCTTTAGAACATTTTATTCCATTGTGTCAGAACTGTTTTAAAGCTTTCATTTTATAACATTCCGCGGATTCCTCCTGCTTGTATTCCATTGAAAAAAATATAGAAGTTCGGTTTTCAATCATGATAGGATAGAAGCATAGTGATTATCAGAAATGAAGGAAGTTAAAATGAACCCAAAGCAACCCTTAAAAACTTATTTTGGATAGGATTCATTCCGGGAAGGGCAGGAACTGATCATTAACGCCATTCTCTCTGGAAAAGATGCCTTGGCCATCATGCCCACCGATGCGGGAAAATCGCTTTGTTATCAAATTCCGGCGGTCATGCTTTCAGGGGCAACCATTGTGATTTCGCCGCTGATTTCCTTAATGATGGACCAGACAAAACGCTTAACGCCGCGGGAATTCGTACAGC
Source organism: Holdemania massiliensis AP2 (assembly GCF_000327285.1). Classification (GTDB taxonomy): domain Bacteria; phylum Bacillota_I; class Bacilli_A; order Erysipelotrichales; family Erysipelotrichaceae; genus Holdemania; species Holdemania massiliensis. Next base: position 298,723 of record NZ_HE998568.1, read on the forward strand.
TTACATCAACTCCTCCCTGACGCCTGCGCAAATCACAAAAGCTCTGAACCTAGCCGCTCAGGGAACCTACAAGCTGATCTATGTTGCCCCGGAACGATTGGAAAATGAGGAATTTATTCATTTTGCCCATAAGGCTAAAATTGCCATGGTTACGGTTGACGAAGCGCATTGTATTTCTCAATGGGGACAGGATTTCCGTCCCAGTTATGTAAAATTTGTGGTATTTGTCAAACAGCGGAACGCAAAGTGATTAAAAGTGATGGAAAATTACTGTCCGACCACCGGCTGCCTGCGCAACTTCATTTTAAGTTATTTTGGTGAACAGCACCGCAAACCCTGCGGCCATTGCGGTCATTGCGACAGCGAATACAAAACGATGGATCTGACGACACCGGCCAAGAATGTGATCTGCTGTGTCGCTGAGATGCAGGGCCGTTATGGCATCACGGCCGTCACGGGAACCTTACTGGCGCCCAGCAAGCCCCGCTCAAAGAAATCGGGGCGCAGCAGTATACCTCCTATGGCGCGCTGAAAGGCTATCCCGAAAGCTTGATCCGGACATTGATTCGGGAGTTAATCACCCGCGGTTATCTGCATCAGACCGGCGAACAGTATCCGGTTCTTCAATTAGGCGATTACACACCGCTGAAACAGGAAACTACCCGCGTTATCTTCTAATTGCGTGTCGATCCAGAACCAGGCAAACGCCCGCAGAAGAACCGGGCGAGCAGACCGAATTCGCTTTCCGGCACAAGTTATGCTTTATTTGAAGAACTGCGCCGGCTGCGCGCAAGACTTGCAAAGGAAGAGAGCCTGCCGCCCTATGTTATTTTCAGCAATAAGACGCTGATTGAAATTAGCTGCCGGAAAATCAGAAAGCGATGTTGAATGTTGCCGGCGCGGGCGTTCACCGGATGGAGCGATATGGGAAACGCTTTCTGAATGCGATAGCTGAATTTATCCAAGCTCATCCTAAAGTCACAAAGCGATCAGCTTCGACAACTGAAAATCGCGCACAAAAGCCTGAATTCTATTTAACGCTTGAGGACGCTGAAAACTTTGTTTATAAAGATCATTGTTTTATCTCAGAAATCAGAGTGGATTTAATACTTTTTGCACTTTTAATGATACAAAAAAAATGCGTTTTTGAAGTTACGCATTTTTTATTTTTTCTCCTGGGCTATCTGTCACAGCCCCTTTGTTAGTTTATCCGTGGTTTATAGAATCGTTCAGCGTTTTGGGGGCTTAGTTGAAGTAAACCTTGTCCAGGAATGCATTCAGATCTGAACGCAGCTGCTCGATTTCTTCTCCATAGTTTTCAGACTCATTGCCTGGTGTGCGGTCATTGACAAAGCGGCCGTAGTTCGTTGTTCCCCAGAAAGCTGAAGTATCATCATCAAAGACCTTGAAAGCGTTCATGTAGGTATCCCACTTTTCGTCTTCAATACCCACGCCGTCGCCGATATAGCCGCGTCCGCCGCCGAGGTAGCCGCAGTTCATGATCGTGAAGTAGCTCTTATCCTTTAACAAGCCTTCCAGACCGTTGGCTCCGTCCTGATACGCAAACTTCTTCGCAAAGACTTTCTCTTTATAACCTTTGACGATCGAGATTTCCGAGTCATGCCAGTTCGGATAAACAAAAATCAGATGATCAGCCTGACTGACCAGATCCTGTTCTGCCTTGATATCCGCCGTTGGCTCACCCTGGCCATCCTTCGCATAATAGAAATCCGCGGCGGAAAGAACCGGATTAAAGTTCATCGTGTATAAGTCGCGCATTTCGACTTCCATGCCTTTTTCTTCCATGTGTTTCATCGCTGTGCGGGCCATATCCCACAGTACGCTGTTATGGCGCGGATCGCCGATGATAAATAAGGCTTTTTCCTTATCGCTGTCGGTGAAGCCGGCGGGTGTATAATCCTGAATGTATGCTTCCTGTACAATCGAAGCTGAAGTCACGGAATCCACCGTAGGTCCGGTAAAGCCGTCAGTGGCCGCTGTTGCTTCCGGTGTCGCGGTAACTTCCGGAGTGGTTTCCGGAGTCGGGGTTGTTTCTGGTGTCTGAGCCGCGCAGCCAGCCAGCATCAGAACCGCGGTAAAAATGAGAATCAGTTTTTTCATGCTTTCCTCCTTGCGTTTTCCGAGTTTTGTGAGCAGGATCGTCCAAAAGCTCAGTTTCCGAGTTTTATGAGCAGGAAAAACTAAAAGCTCAGTTTTCGAGTTTAGCGAGCAAGAAAGAACTAAAGCTCCGCCGGAATATCCGGCTTCCGGCATCTATTGTAGCATAATTTCCAGCAATGTCAAAGCGCTCACAAAGCAGAAAACCGGCATTTCTGCCGGTTTTGATCAAAATTCACAGTTTTACAGAGAAGCTCTGAGTTCCAAAAGCATATCGCGCAGTTCGGCAGCCCGCTCGAAATCGAGCACCCGCGCCGCGTCCTTCATCTCCTTTTCAAGATTGTCGATCAGCTTCTGTTGTTCCTTCTTGCCCAGTTTGGACTTCTTCTTCATGTAGCGAGCCGCCATTTCCTGCGTTTCCTTGCCATGAATGGCCTCGCCGATCTCCTTGACAATCGTCGTCGGAGTGATGCCGTGTTCTTCATTGTAAGCGATCTGAATCGCGCGGCGGCGGTTGGTTTCCTCAATCGCCTTCTTCATGGAATCCGTCATCTTGTCCCCATACATGATGACCCGGCCATGGGCATTTCGGGCAGCTCGGCCGATCGTCTGGATCAGTGAACGTTCCGAACGCAGGAAGCCTTCCTTATCGGCATCCAGAATCGCAACCAGCGATACCTCCGGAATATCAATGCCTTCCCGCAGCAGGTTAATGCCGACCAAAACGTCATACTTGCCCCGGCGCAGATCGCGGATCGTTTCCGTCCGCTCCAGCGTCAGGGTTTCATGATGCAGATAGGCGACCTTCAGATCATTCTTCTTCAGATAATCCGTCAGATCCTCCGCCATCTTGACCGTCAGCGTCGTAATCAGGACGCGTTCGTTCTTTGTGATGCACTGTCGGATTTCATCCAACAGATCATCGATCTGTCCGTGCGTGGGCCGCACGGTGATTTCCGGATCCAAAAGACCGGTCGGACGGATAATCTGTTCCACCACTTCGCCATGAACCTTATCCAGTTCGTAGTTGCCCGGCGTCGCGGAAACATAAATTGCCTGATTGACCAGCGTTTCAAATTCTTCAAAACGCATCGGCCGGTTGTCCAGCGCACTCGGCAGCCGGAAACCGTATTCCACCAGCGTTTCCTTACGCGCCCGGTCGCCGTTGTACATTCCGCGGATCTGCGGCAGCGATACGTGCGATTCATCAACGACCAACAGGAAATCCTTAGGGAAATAATCGAACAGATTCCACGGACGCTGCCCCGCCGGACGGCCGTCGATATGCGAAGAGTAGTTCTCGATGCCCGGACAGACGCCGAATTCCCGCAGAGCTTCCAAATCGTAGCGGCAGCGTTGTTCCAGACGCTGCTTTTCAACAAGCTTGCCCTGCCGGTCCAGTTCAGACAAGCGCTGTTCCAGTTCTTCCTCAATTTCCTGACAGGCGCGTTCGATCTGATCTTTCGGCCGGGCATAACCGGAAGCTGGGAAAACATTATAAACCGTATAGGCGTTCTGCAGCTTGCCGGTCAGAGGATCGACTTCACAGATCCGTTCGATCTCATCGTCAAACATTTCAATCCGAAGCATGAAGGTATCGGTATGCCCCATGCTGACTTCAATCGTATCGCCGCGCACACGGAACGTTCCTCGTGCCCGATCCATATCATTGCGCTTGTATTGCCGGTCCACCAGCTTGCGCAGAAGGTCGTTGCGGTCAATATGCTCGCCGACGCGGATCGTAAAGAACATGTCGCGGTATTGGTTTGGATCGGAGGACGCATAAATACAGGCGACCGAAGCGACGATGATCGTGTCGCGCCGTTCCAGCACGGAGTTGACCGCGGCCATCCGAAGCATGTCCAGCTCATCGTTGGTCATCGCATTCTTTTCAATATAAGTATCCGTCTTCGGCATGTAGGCTTCCGGCTGATAGTAATCAAAATTGGATACGAAATATTCCACGCGGTTATGCGGAAACAGTTCCTTGAATTCGGAATACAGCTGACCGGCCAGCGTCTTGTTGTGGGCAAAAACCAGCGTCGGACGATTCACCCGTTCGATCACATTGCCGATCGTAAACGTCTTGCCGGTACCGGTAGCTCCCAGCAGAACCTGTTCTTTTTTGCCTTCCTGCAATCCCGCGACCAGCTTATCGATCGCCCCCGGCTGATCTCCGGTTGGCTTGTATTTAGAAACTAACTGAAAATGTTCATTCGCCATGGAGAATACTCACCGCCTTCTGCAGCTGATTATCAACGCTCTTATCCATCGACCAGCTGTACCGAACAGCGGAAACCAGCGACTGCAGCGTCGGGGCGTCCAGCTCACCGCTGGCTTCCAAATTGTGTTCAGATTGGTACTGCCGCAGCGCCTGAGTTGTAGAAACATCCAGATATCCATCTGTACGCTTTACCGCATACCCCAGAAAACTCAGCGCTTTCTGGGCCGAAGCCACATGCTCGCTGACCTGATCCTGAACATAACGTTCTGTTTCCTCCAGCATGAATGAGGACGCGGTAGTCTGCATAACCGGCGGCAGTTCCACAATCTCATCCGGCGTAATGCCTATCCCGTTAATCCATTCCTCATTCGGCGACAGCCAGCGGGAATTCGTGTATTTCAGAACCGAACCATCCGCAAACGGGCGCTGCACCTGCACGCTGCCCTTGCCATAGCTCTGCGTGCCGACGAGCGTCACATCCTCACGCTGTTCCTTTAACGCCAGGGTCAGGACTTCTGAAGCACTGGCCGTATCGCCGTTTATCAGAATGACGATTCCCTGAATATTTTCAAGCTGACCGGCGGTCGTATGACTCTCCACGCGCCGGCCATCCTTATATTCCTGCGTCATGATCAGCGTATCTTCCGGCAGAAACAAGCTCGAAACACTGACCAAAGCATCCAGATATCCGCCGCCGTTATCGCGCAGATCCAGAATCAAATGCTGCAATCCCTGCTCGCTCATCATCTTTAAATAGCGTTCGCATTCCATGCCGGTCGTCGATCCGAAGGAGATAATCTCCAGATATCCCAGCGTATCGTCCAGCATTTCGCCATAAACCGTATTGTTGACTTCGCCGCGGATGATTTTCATCGTGACCGGCTCGTTGTTGCGCAAAACCTCCAGCTCGACCTCAGTCCCGGCTTCCCCGCGGACTAAATCGGCGACTTCATCGCTGGGCAAATCGGTCAGCACCTGACCATCTGCCTTCAAAAGAATATCGCCGACCTGAACGCCAGCCTGATATGCCGGGGAATCAACAAAGACGCGGGTCACAATTTTGGGACCGGAAGCGTTGTACTGAATTCCAATTCCGACGAAGTTGTTGTCAATCGCGGTCGAAAACGCCAGCGTCTGTTCCGCCGACATATACGTCGTATGCGGATCCAGCGCCGAACTGCTCATGCCGTAGAGAGCGCTGTCGATCAGATCCTGTTCGAGATTTTCATCATCCTTGCCGAAATACCATTCATTTTTCATAATACTGTAAATGGAGTCCAGCTTTCCCTGGGCAAACTTGCCGGTATTGGCGGGACTGCCGACTCCGGAAGAAGAAGAAACGGGATGCAGAGTACCGCCTAACAAAAAGCCGACGATAAAAACGACCGCCAGCGAAGCGATCATCAACGCGCTCACCTGCCGCCGGCGCTGACGCTGGCGCATCTCATCCGGCCACAGATGGCGCTCTAATTTAATTTTAACTGTTTTCTTTTCATTTTCACTCATTCGGGTCACCTCAGTTTTTTTATTTTACCACAGTTCTGCCTGCGGGCCTGACCTCTCTGTTATTTTGAACAGATTTTCATCTTCTAAGCATAAATTGGCTTTAACTTTTTTCAAGTTCCAGTATAGCATAAACGCCGCAGCTTGAAAAGCACAAGGCCCCGACCCGGCCGTATTGAAGGAATAAGCTTCGGCTGGATCAGACAAGCTTGCTTCATGCGGTCCTCCTGATTAAACAAGGACGCCTGCGCTTTGTTCAACGTCCTGTTTGCAAAAAAGCGGCATCCCGGACGAACCCACTTCTTACAGATTTTCTTCCTCCGGCGCAGCCGGGATCAGACAGATTTGATTTTTGCCTTTTTGCTTAGCCTGATACAAAGCCTGATCGGCCCGCTTCAATACCGCTTCATAATCACGTTCCTGAGGTGAAACCATCACGATGCCGACACTGATATGCACGGTTGTCTGCTGATCAATCCGCGTCAGAAACCGCTGCGCAATATCCCGGGCTTCCTGTTCCTGCTTCAGATTATTCAGCCAGACCGTAAACTCATCGCCGCCGTAGCGGCTGACAATATCATGACTGCGGACACTTTCGCGTAAAACCCGGCTGACGCTGATCAGCACGCGGTCGCCTTCATCGTGTCCGTAATGATCGTTAATCGTCTTGAAGTCATCGACGTCAATGAACAGACAGGCACACAGCGTATGGCGGTTCTCTTTTAAGATGCGGGATGCCTGCCGCTGTGCCATCAATCGGGTATAGACGCCGGTCAGCGGATCTTTCTGCGCTTCCCTGACCCGCCGCTGAAAATACAGAATCAAATAAACTCCCGTGGCCGCCAGCAGAATGACGATCAGCAAGATCGCGGCAAGCACGCCGAAGGCGCTGGCGCTCATTTCCTGCAGGATTTTCTCATGCGCATCCATCACCACCAGCGAACAGATATACCAATCCTGAATTCCTACCGGTTCATAGTAAAGCAGCCGCAGCTGGCCGCCATTGTAATAAGTCAGCGTGCCGCTGTTGCCGGCCAGAACTTCACTGCGCATCTGTTCCACAAGATCATCCGATTTCAGCTTCATCGTTTCCAACATTTCATAAATAGTTGCGTAGCGTTCCATCCCCGCATAAGAGGAGATGAGTTGCCCCTGCGGAGTGAAGACCAGCGTCGCCTTGGCCTTGGGATTGGCGTAATTGTTAAGTGAAGCGCCCAGAGCCGTGGTTGTAATCTCAGCGCAAACCGCTCCCTGGACTTCTCCCTGGCGGATCATCGGTACGGTCAGCACGATGCTGTCCTCTCCCTCCGGCGTCGTCAGAGGCCCGGAAATTGTCGTTTTCCGCTGCATTGCCGCCTGAAAATATTCACGATTGCTGATATCCATGACCGCCTGCTTCGCATACGTCAAATTTCCCCGCGCATCCGCAACGCCAAAGCGCATTCCGTCCACGCTCTCCCAATTCAGGATCTTCTGCCAGTTTTCCTGTCCTTCCGCGTCCGGAACATCGCTGATTTCAGCGATCGTTTCCAGCCAGTACAGCCGATTTTGAATGATTTGATCGAAATATAATTTATCGGACTGAGTGGTTACGACAAGATTGTTCACCGCCTGCGTAAATAATTTTTCCTGCAGGCTCTGATAAAAAATTCCCATGACTCCCAACAGTGCCGCAATGAGAAGCCCGGCCGCCAAGATGCCGGAAACCGGATATTCCTTCTTGTTCATAACGTTCCTCTTTTCCTGCCGCTGACATTATCTTAATCTTACCATTTCCTAACCGCGGATTCAATCCGCTTCGGCAAGGATTGTGAACAACTGAACTTATCGTATTTTCCCCTGCCGCGGCAGGACAGGGATTGTATGCTATAATAAAAGAAAACAGGAGGAATTTTATGTTTAAAAAATGTGTCATCCTGGAACCGGTCGGGATGAATGAGAATGCCCGGCTGCGGGTTAACGATCTGGCTGAAACAGTCATTGAGTATCCGGATTCGCCGGGGGATGAGGATGAAATCATCCGGCGGATCGGCGATGCGGACTGTCTGCTGGTGAGTTGGAAAACGAATGTCGGCGCTTCGGTGCTGAAAGCCTGCCGCCAGCTTCGCTACATTGGAATGTGCTGCAGTCTGTACTCGGAAGCCAGTGCCAACGTCGATATCGCAGCCGCGCGAGAACTGGGCATCACTGTTACCGGCATCCGTGATTATGGGGATGAAGGCGTCGTCGAATATGTCCTGTATGAACTGATCGGCTTCCTCAATGGTTACCGGCAGCCATCCTTCAGACCCATTCCGCTGGAGCTGACGGATTTGAAGGTTGGAATTCTCGGCATGGGTACGACCGGCCAGATTATTGCCCGGGGTTTGATGCACTTTGGTTCAAAGATCCAATATTACAGTCGGACCCGCAAACCTGAACAGGAAGCACAGGGCATGGTTTATCAGCCGCTGGACAGCCTGCTTGAGCACAACGACGTCATCTGCGAATGTTTGAATAAAAATGCCATTGTCATGGGATGGGAACAGTTTCAGCGGCTGGGCGATCACAAAATCGTGTTCAACACATCGATCGGTCCGGGACATGATCCTGAAGCTTTGAAGCGGTGGCTGGCTTTGCCAGACACGCATTTCTTCTGCGACAGTGAACGGGCATTAGGCGATCTGACGCTGCTCGATCATCCGCGGGTGCGGTGTTTAAGAACCTCTGCCGGCAATTCCGTACAGTGCATCGAACGGCTGGGGCAGAAGGTCTTAGCCAACATGGAGAATTTTCTGCAAGCTCAGTCCGACGAACATTCGGTTCAATAACGCGAAGTCAAGAAAAGTCCGGGGAAATCTGCAGTGCGGATCCCGGACGTTTTTATTTATAAACTTTCAGGTTTGCGTTCATCCATGATTCAAAGACAAAACCTGAGCGGTTTTGCCAAAGAAAAAAACGCTCTGTTTCTGACAGGAAATCAATTTCCGTCCTACCGCAGCCGCGTTTTTTTTCTCTTCGCAAGGAAACGGATTGGTTTTTAATCTATCCCTTTCCTGCTGTTTTGTCAATTACCGGTTTGCTTAGTATCCGAAAACGGTTTCCGGTTTTACACGGCAAGGGGCTCCGACATTAGAGCACAGCCGGTTTAATCCTGCCGCTCCCCAGCCGGCGCCGAAGGCCAGATCACCGCTCCAGCTGCTGGCATAGCTTTCCAAGGACATGGTTCCCAGCTTGAACACTTCCACATGCACGTGAGCGCCGGTCACATTGCCGGATTTGCCGATGGTTCCGATCTGATCCCCGGCATCGACCACTCTTCCGGTTGGCGCCGGACTTCCCGGACTCATATGCAGATATTTAACGGCATAGGTCACGTTGTTGATGCTTGTCAAGAGGTACACCTGATTTCCGCCGCCGCGGCTGCCGCCCTGGGCTTCGCCGCAGGAATTGCCGATGTAGCCATCGTTGGAACAGCCGTCCGCACTCGCCAGCACAACGCCGTTGCCGGCCGCAAAAATCGGTGTTCCGACACCCGCCGCAATATCCATACCCAGATGGACTCCGCCATTGACATTCAGGCCATAATGCCAGGTTCCGGCGGACAGACGGCCGCTGTTTGTCGGCCGGGTAAAGCCGCTGGAAGTCAGAATTGAACCCAGTCCTAAGGAGCTGAGCATGCCTTTCAGCTCGCTCAGGCTGCCTGAAATCTGATTGCCCTGCGCTTCCAGTTCCGCTGCTTGTTCTTCATATTTCTTCTGCGCCAGCTCCGCCGTCGCTTTTAAGCTGACAACCTGGCGCTTCTTGGCTTCGACATCCGTCTTGGTCGCTTCCAGCTCTTCCTTTTCAATGTTGAGCTGTTCTTTGTCGGCATTCAGCTGATCCATCAGCGTCTTTAATTCTTCCAGCGATTTCTTATCATAATTCATGATGTCGTTGACGCCCTGAATCCGCCGTAAAAGCGAAGTGAAGTCCTCTGCGCCCATCAGAAAGTCCAGAAATTGATTGGTATGCAGCGTCTGCTGGGATCGCACCAGCCGCTGTTCCACCTTTTCCCGCAATGCGTTAATTTCGTTTTCCTTTTGCAGAATCTGTTCTTCCAAAGCGGCAATCGAAGCTTCCTTTTCTACAATTTGAGCGTTTAAGGAATTGATCTGCGACTGCAGTGAGGAAATCTGTGAATCATAGTTTCTGATTTCCTGTCCGACCTTCGCCAGATCTTCTTCGATTTCTTTGCGCTTCTTTTTGATTTCATTCAATTCGTTCTGCAGTTCATTGTTGCGCTTCGACGCGTAGTTCTGACATTCCGTCTTCTGCGCTTCGGACAAATCCGAACCGGAACACATTGTCAGATAATAAACATCCTCGTCCTCATCGGCCATGACCGGCAAGACCATGCCCAGAAGCAGGATGGCGCTCAATAAGATCAGTCCCAGTTTTTTCATCGTTTCCACCTCAGATATTTTGTTACCGACATGAAGCTGCCGATCAATCCGACCGCCATCCCGATGCCTAATAAGATTAACGACAGCTGCAGCACAAATGGATGCGGCGGCGTCAGCTTAAACATCTCTGAAAACAGCACC
>NZ_HE998568.1:310068-312837 GCF_000327285.1 Holdemania massiliensis AP2
TCCCACTACATGTTCCAGGTTCTTGATCGTCGCCTGAAGCATGTCCAGCTGAGATTGTTCCTCATGATCATAAGCCACAAACGCCGAGATCTTCACCGAGCCTTCGATGTTCTTGGTAACCTCCTGCATATTGCCTGTCACAATCATAAAGATTGATATAATCAATAAGGTAATCGTAACCGCCGAGGCGCTCGATACCGACATCGCCGCATGCCGTCCCACGCCATAAAAGCCCTCGCGGATATGCCGAAAGAATCGTCTAATCATGTTTGATATATCCTCCCTCGTTCATGTCCGCTACGATATGTCCTGCCTCTAAGGCGATCGTTCGTTTGCGGTGCTTATTCACCAGTGTGATATCGTGCGTTACCATCAGGATCGTCGTTTTTTCTTCGCGGTTGATCTTTTCCAGCAGCGTCATGATTTCATCCGACTTCTGCGGATCCAGATTTCCTGTCGGTTCGTCCGCAATCAGGATCTTCGGCTTGTTCGCAATCGCGCGGGCGATCGCCACACGCTGCTGCTGACCGCCGGACAACTCCTGCGGAAAAGAGCTGCCCTTATCATCCAAGCCGACCAGATTCATGACTTCCCGCACCCGTTTACGGATTCTTTCCTTCGGCACGTTGATGACTTCCAAGGCAAAAGCGATGTTTTCAAACACTGTCTTGCGCTCTAACAGCCGGAAGTCCTGAAAGACAACGCCGATATTGCGGCGGTACAGCGGGACTTTGGAATGCTTCAGCTTTCCAACATTGATCCCGGTTACCTCCACCTTGCCTTTGGTTGGAATTTCTTCTCCATCCAACAGCTTGATCAGTGTGGATTTTCCCGACCCCGTCGGTCCGATGATATAGACAAACTCTCCCTGATCAATCTTGAGATTGACGTCATACAGGGCGTTCACTCCGTTCTTATATGTTTTTGATACATGTTTTAAATCCAGCATCTTTTCACATCCAATCGCTAGTATTATAACATAGAATCAATTTCGGTCATGATGAAAATATTGGGTTATTTCTTACAATCTTTACCGAACAAAAACACAGGCTGAAGCGCTCTTTTGAGGATTGATGACATGGATAAATTGAGTACAAAGCTGAAATCAGTCGCATCCATTCAGCCTTATCCACAAACATCGACTCCGCTCCGCACCTATCCTTTTATTTATCAATGGCGTAAAAAAAGCGTAAAAAAAGACCGGGATAGAGAGAAATTCCCGCTCATCCCCGGCCTTATCCACTTCCTGATTTCTGCTTTCAGTTCTCCAATTCGACTTTATTAATAGCCAAAGGCGGTTTCCGGCTTCACACGGCAAGGCGCCCCTTTTTTATCACAGGTATTGCTTAAGGCGCCGGAGCCCCAGCCAGCCCCAAAGGCCAAATCTCCGTTCCAGCTGTTGGCATAGCTTTCAATCGACATCGTACCTAGCTTGAATACTTCGATATGCGTATGCGGCGCACTGGCATTGCCGGATTGTCCGACCGCTCCGATCCGATCTCCGGCACTGACCACGGTGCCGGTCGCTACCGGCGTACCCGGACTCATATGTAGATACTTGATGGCATAGGTTACACCGTCGATGTTGGTCAGCAGATACACCTGATTTCCGCCCCCGCGGCTGCCGCCGGAGCCGCCGCAAGTGTTGCCGATGGAGCCGTTATTCGCACAGCCATCCGCACTGTTTAAGATGACGCCGTTGCCAGCTGCAGCGATGGACGTTCCGATTCCTGCCATGATATCCATTCCCAGATGGACGCCGCCGCTGCGGTAATACCAGGTTCCATTATTTAAATAGCCGCCGTTCGGCTTGGTAAAGCCGGTAGAGCTGCCGATACTGCCGAAATCAATTGAACTCAGAATATTTTTGAAAGCACCTAAGTTTTCAGTGATCTGATTGCCCTGTGCTTCCAGATCGGCGGCTTGTTGTTCATAGGCCACCTGCGCCAGCTGAGCGACGACGCGCAGCTCGGTCACTTCATTTTTCTTTGCTTCCAGATCTGTCTTGCTGATTTCGAGCGCCGCTTTTTCTTCCGCCATCTGCGCTTTATCCGCTTCCAGCTCATCCATCAGTCTTTTCAGTTCTTCCAGCGATTTCTTATCATAATTCATGATATCGTTGACGCCCTGAATCCGCCGCAAGAGCGAAGTGAAGTCCTCTGCCCCCATCAGAAAGTCTAAGAACTGATTGGTATGCAGCGTTTGCTGGGATCGCACCAGCCGCTGTTCCACCTTTTCCCGCAAAGCGGCAATTTCCGCTTCTTTCTGCTCGATCTGCATTTCCAGCTGTGCGATCAGCGCTTCTTTTTCTTCGATCTGAGCCGTCAGCTCGTTGATCTGTGTCGTTAATGTGGCAATCTGAGCGTCATAGCCCTGAATTTCCTTTCCGATTTTCTCTAGGTTGGATTCGATTTCCTTGCGTTTTGCCTTGATGTCACTGAGCTGCTTCGTTAATTCACTGTTGCGGCGAGAGGCATAATCCCGGCACTCGTTCTTCTGTTCTTCGGACAAATCCGAACCGGAACACATCGTTAAGTAATAGACATCCTCGTCATCATCAGCCATGACTGGCAAGACCATGCCCAGAAGCAGGATGGCGCTCAATAAAATCAGTCCCAGTTTTTTCATCGTTTCCACCTCAAATATTTCGTTACCGACATGAAGCTGCCGATCAATCCGACCGCCATCCCGATGCCTAATAATATTAACGACAGCTGCAGCACAAACGGATGCGGCGGCGTCAGCTTAAACATTTCTGAAAACAGCACT
>NZ_HE998568.1:313449-345452 GCF_000327285.1 Holdemania massiliensis AP2
ACCCACTACATGTTCCAGGTTCTTGATCGTCGCCTGAAGCATGTCCAGCTGGCCTTGTTCCTCATGATCATAAGCCACAAACGCCGAGATTTTCACCGAACCTTCGATGTTCTTGGTGACCTCCTGCATATTGCCTGTCACAATCATAAAGATCGAGATAATCAATAAGGTAATCGTAACCGCCGAGGCGCTCGATACCGACATCGCCGCATGCCGTCCCACGCCATAAAAGCCCTCGCGGATATGCCGAAAGAATCGTCTAATCATGTTTGATATATCCTCCCTCGTTCATGTCCGCTACGATATGTCCTGCCTCTAAGGCGATCGTTCGTTTGCGGTGCTTGTTCACCAGCGTGATATCGTGCGTTACCATCAGGATCGTCGTTTTTTCTTCGCGGTTGATCTTTTCCAGCAGCGTCATGATTTCATCCGACTTCTGCGGATCCAGATTTCCTGTCGGTTCGTCCGCAATCAGGATCTTCGGCTTGTTCGCAATCGCGCGGGCAATGGCCACACGCTGCTGCTGACCGCCGGAGAGTTCCTGCGGAAAAGAGCTGCCCTTATCATCCAAGCCGACCAGATTCATGACTTCCCGCACCCGTTTGCGGATTCTTTCCTTCGGCACGTTGATGACTTCCAAGGCAAACGCAATGTTTTCAAACACGGTTTTGCGCTCTAACAGCCGGAAGTCCTGAAAGACAACGCCGATATTGCGGCGGTACAGCGGGACTTTGGAATGCTTCAGCTTTCCGACATTGATCCCGGTTACCTCCACCTTGCCTTTGGTTGGAATTTCTTCTCCATCCAGCAGCTTGATCAGCGTGGATTTTCCCGACCCCGTCGGTCCGATGATATAGACAAACTCACCCTGATCGATCTTTAAATTGATATTGTAAAGGGCGTTTACACCATTTTTATATGTTTTCCCTACATGTTTTAATTCCAACATTTTCCGCACCTCATTTGTTCCTATTATAACATGGGTTAAACTTACAATATAGAATAAAAATAACAGGGATTCTCTCCTTTGAACCGAAGCTGTCCTTTTCTAATAACCGGACAGAGCCTAACCCTTTATCCACTTTGAACATCGCTAAACAAAAGGCATATCCGCACAGCGTAAAATACAGAAATAAAACGGCACATTCAAATGGGCACATGGGCACACGCCCCTTTTTTGCATCGGGAGGAGATGAGAAAAAATACCCAGCGTGATGTGTAAATTGTGATGAAATGATGAAAAATGCGAAAAGGATAGGGAGTTTTATCGAAAAAGCGCAATAAGAATCATAGCGGATATTAATTACCGGAAATGGATGATTCAATTCTGTGAAAGGGAACATTGGATTAAAAAATTGGGAAAGGAAGCGGAGAACATGAAAATTTTCAGAGAAAAACAGGCGCGATGGCAGCGTGCCGGAAGTCACAAGGGGTTAATTCAGAATAAACGATCCTTATCCGAAAGTGACCCGTTTAGAAATAGCGTTTATTGTAATGGATTGGATATCGAAATAGATGGCTTGACTGACTGTCTGGAAGTTCGCTCTACTGGGGAAACTGTAGAAACTGAATTTGGACCGATTAAAATGACACCCACTCTCCAAAGAAAGCTTAAACGCGAAAGATGGCGCTTTGATTGGACTAAAGCGGAAGGTGAAAACTTATTCGCATTACGTGTAAAAGGAGAGGACATCATTCAGGGATTGATTTCTTTTTCTCATGAACAAGGTTTTACAATAGTCTTTTTAGTGGAATCTAATCCAATAAATGTGAGTCATGAAGGAAAATATAAAGGAATTGGAGGCCATCTCTTCGCAATAGTTTGTTACGAAAGTAAAAAGCACGGCAATGATGGAATTGTAACGATGACGGCGAAAACAAAGCTGGTGGATCACTACGCAAAAACCCTTGGAATTCATTCTCTCGGAGCTAAAGAAAACATGGCGATTGATGAACTAGCAGCTCAGAAACTGATAGATAAATACATCCGAAAGCAGTATAATATTTATAGATAGGAGGACAGCGGAATGACAAAAGAAGAGATGCAGGCATTCTATGAATTAGATATTGCGGCAGCGGAAGCTGGTGGATATGTACAGCCCCCTAAATTTAAGACGGAAGAAGAAAAACAGGCAGAAGATGAAAAAATTAGAGCCTGAATAAAAAAGCATAAAGAGGAACAACGGCAGAAAAATCAAAATTAAAGAAAGAAACACAGTCTACTCGGTAAGGATATCGTTAAAGACAAGAATAAAAGGAACAGTAAGATTATGCGGTTCACTGCACGTATCATTTCACTGTTCCTCTTTTTTATTGTTTATACTTCACCCAAATTCGCGTAAAAGCCTGATCCCTTCCCGCTCAAAAACAGGAAAGCTATACCTTAAATTCCAGGCTAAACCCCTCACCATGGACATCCGTGGCATCACTGGTGATCATAAAGGCATTTTTATCAAATCGATTGACCAATTCCAGCAGCTTTGGATATTCCTTCTTTTCCACAACGACCAGAATCACCTTCCGCGGGGCGCCGGTATAGCCGCCTGTCGCATCGGTCAGCGTTGTTCCCCGGTCGAGTTCGGACTGAATAGCCGCGTTGATCTGAACATAAGCCTCGGAAATGATCTGCACTGCCTTGGCGTTGCCGCCGCCCAGCGTCAGCATCTTATCAATCCCAAACGACGTGCCCCAGACGGAAATAAAGCCAACCAGCACCGCTTCCAGACCATAGGTAAATAACCCCAGCCCCACCGTCAGCGCATCCGTGATTAGAACCAGCGTGGAGATTTTGATGCCGGTATATTTATTGACGATCAGCGGCGGTATATCCATGCCTCCGGTACTCGCTCCAGTGCGCAAAACCATGCCGATGCCTAATCCCCCTATCAGGCCGCCATACAGCGATGCCAGCATGGGATCCAGTTCAAGAATCGGAACAAAGCGCGTGATCACCGTCAGGTATACCGGATAGATCAGGGAACTGATTACCGTCTTGACCGCAAAGCTTTTCCCCAAAAACACAGTTCCCAGTACAAACATCCCTAAAACCAGCGCATTGACCATCATTGTCGGATCAATATGAAACAACGGCTCCAAGGCGACAGCGATACCCGCAACCCCGCCGGAAAGAATATTATACGGCAGAATAAACATCGCTACCGCCAGCGCCAGCATAAAATTGCCAATCAGAACCCAAGGCAGGTCCCGAATCATTTTCTTCATTTCCAAAACTGTTTCCTCCTTCACTTCACGCTCCATTATATCATGGTTCTTTCTTTACTGGAAAAGTTGGTTTATAATACAGGAAGTCAGAAAGGAGCAGAGGATGAAAAAGAAAAGTTGTTGGATTTTAGTCGGTTTGATGGTGATTTTTATTTTTTCCAATTCCGCTGCTTCCGCCTCAACGTCCAATGGCATGAGCTTAACGGTCAGCGAGTGGGTGCGGCCGGTCTTAAACACGGTCGGGCTGCATCCGGAAACGGATTTTTTAAATTTTGTCATCCGCAAGCTGGCGCATTTCAGTGAATATGCTTTATTGGGCGTTCTGATCGGCTTGGCTTATCGCCTCCAGCCCTGGTCATGGATGAAAGGCAAGGTTGCACTGCTGCCGTTTTTCATCATTCCGGTGCTGGACGAAAATCTGCAGCGGTTTTCTTCCGGGCGCAGCTGCGAGCTGCGGGATATGCTGATCGACAGCGCCGGAATGGCCGTCGGCATGATGTTGGTGATCGCCGTGCTGATGATTTTAAGCAACAGGAAAAAACAGGAGGATTAAAGGATGAACGAATGGAATTTAAACGACCTCTACACCGGTTATGACAGCGAAGCCTTCCAGCAGGATTTCGCGGCTTTAGACACCCGGATTGCCGAAATGAACACGCTGGCGGAAACGCTGGGTTCAAAGGATCCAAAATCCACATTGAAGGCGATCATTGAACAGCTGTCCACCTATCAGACGCTGACTCGTCGGCTGGGCGCTTATTTATCGCTGCGTCAGTCCGCCAACACCGCCGATCAGGAAACGGTGTCGATGAATTCCCGCTTTCAGATCAAAGCCAGTCAGTCGGCTTTGGCGTCTACACGGTTTCAGAAGTGGATCGCGGCACAGGATCTGGATGCACTGATTTCCAGTGATCCGTGTTTTCAGCAGCACGCCTTCTGGCTGCAGGAAATCCGCAGTCACGGCGCTCATACGCTGAGCGATGAGGTCGAGGATGCGATCGGCAAGATGGAGCTGAACGGTTCCAACGCCTGGGCCCAGCTGCAGGAATATATGACCTCTACGGTGGCGGTAACGATGGACGGCCAGGATTACACGCTGTCTTCGATCCGCAATCTCGCCTACAGCACGGAACCAGAGGTTCGCAAAAAAGCCTATGAAGCGGAATTGCAGGCCTACGATAAAATCAAGGACGCGGTCTGCTTCGCACTCAACTCCATCAAGGGTGAAGCCAACACGGTCTGCGAACTGCGCCATTTTGATTCCGTCCTGGATATGACACTGTTCAATTCCCGCATGAGCAAGGCCACTTTGGATGCCATGTTTACGGCGATTGATGAGGCGCTGCCGCATTTTCACGCCTATCTGCGCCACAAAGCCGAGGTGCTTGGCTATACCCACGGCCTGCCGTTTTATGAACTGTTCGCTCTGATGGGAGAAAGTACCCGGACCTTCACGGTTGAGGAAGCCAAGGCTTATTTAATTCAGAACTTCACGCCATTTTCCAAGGATGTCGCCGGAATTATCGAACGCGCCTTCGATGAGGAATGGATCGACTTCTTCCCGCGCAAGGGAAAGGTCGGCGGCGCCTTCTGCTGCAATCTGCCGATGTTAAAGCAGAGCCGGGTGCTGACCAACTTCGACGGCTCGCTGAGCGATGTCGTAACGTTGGCGCATGAATTAGGCCATGCCTACCATGGTCACCGGATCGAAAATCACAGCCCGCTGAACACCCGGTATTCGATGCCAGTGGCTGAAACGGCATCTACCTTTAATGAAACGGTCATCATGAACGCCGCAATCCGTGACGCCGCCAATGATGAAGAAAAGATGATGCTGATCGAAAGCACGCTGCAGGATGTCACGCAGGTCATCTGCGATATTTATTCCCGCTATCTGTTTGAAACAGAAGTGGTGGAAAAGCGGAAGGAAGGCTTCCTGTTCAGCGACGATCTGGAAGACATCATGCTCAGAGCTCAGAAGAAAGCTTACGGCACAGGTCTGGATCATGATCAGCTGCATCCGTATATGTGGATCTGCAAGAGTCACTATTACGATGCCGGCTTAAACTTCTACAATTTCCCTTACGCCTTCGGCTGCTTATTTGCCAAGGGCCTCTATGCTCAATATCAGAAGGAAGGCCCGGCTTTCGTTGACAAGTACAACCGACTGCTGGAAGCCACAACGATCAGCAGTGTCGAGGAAGTTGCCGCGATGGCGGATATCGACATCACCAAGCCGGACTTCTGGCGTGATTCGCTGAAGATTGTGGAAAACATGATCGACGAATTCATCGCCCTTTCCACAAAATAAACTTCACCGAAATCGTTCCGAACAAAAATCCGCTTCGTCTGCCGATCCTCAGATTAACAGATGAAACGGATTTTCTTTTTAGGTTGATGACATCGCGTAAATCGTTACCTCAATGGGCATAAGGAGTTAAAGCTTTATTCTTAGAACGAGACAAAATTTACTCCGCTTTTTCCTTCGCTTGCCATTTTCTAAAATAATGTGTTAAATACACTTGACAAAGAAGCCAGTAAATCCTATATAGGATGCAACATAAACAAGTATAGAGCAACAACTGAACGATGATATCCATTTGTATGAATTTCATTATGATCAAGAATATCGACAAACCGATGATAACAACAGATCTTTCACCATAAAGGAATAATTTCAATCTGCTTCTTTGACTATCATTCACCTGTATTACTTGGTTTTTAAAAACAAAATCAGCATCTTCATTCAAGCACTTTTTAATCTGTTTTCTTAAAGTAACCATTGAATATCGCTCGGCTAAAACCCTACAAGCCGCATTTCCCTCCTGTAAATATTTTAGCACAGTATGCTTTATGTTTTTATAAATTATACTTTCTTTTCCTATGGTTTACTGCTGTTTTGAAAATCATTCAAAATTGATTAAAAACCTATCATAAGCTTTATAATATTTATCTAGGTACTCGTGTAACAAAAATTTTGACATACTGAAACAATTTTGTTTCCAAGCGGACTAAAAAAAACTTCATCCCGATCCGCTCCAAATTCGTAGCAAACACGTTTTTTAGCTCAGGCGGCGAAGCGGTTAATGCCCCTGATCAAGATTCGCTCATCCGCCTCACGCTGCAATGTTTCCCAATCCTGATCCTTGCCGCCCAGATAGTCAAGCAGCTCCGGATCCATTTCCTCTAACAGGAAAAGCCCCAACTTCATCAAGGAAGCGATTAAGGAACGCAGCTTAAGCCGCCGAACTCGACCGGCATATTCCATGCCGTTAAAATCCCGAATCCATTTGCTTCGCCATTTTTTCTTATTGTGATTCCATTCCAGACAGTTCCAGCCTTGGAATGTCCGTGTCAGCACGATGTAAACCTCGGTATTCCGCTTCATGATCACCCCAGGAACCCAGCGGATATGCAGCGTTTTGGCCTGACTGATGCAATAATCCGCATATTCAATTTCATGCGCCGCCGCCCTATGCACCAGTTCCAGTCGGGTTTTACCCTGAAAGACAACCGGATGGGCAAAATCGGCGAAGTACGCCCGGCCGCCGCAGAAAAACAGATTCCAGCCGGCATCCTCCATATACGAACGGTATTTTCGATACAAACGGATTAAGCTCAGCTTTCCAGGGATAAACTCCTGCATATACCAAAGAACATGGTCAATTTCAAGAATATCGCCTTTTTCCCAAAGCAGACCCACCGCAAGATAGGGGTGATAAATATGATCCAGCTGAAAGACCAGCACCAGATGCTTCTGGATGCGCCGCAAGTCATGCCGCTCTACGGGAAGTGGTTTGTTTTGAAGCAGTTCCGCCGTCAAAGTATAATTATGCTTCAGATCGATGTAAGTCTGCTTATTCAGCGGGTGATCTTTTTCCAGCATCACGGTCTGATATTCGCGCAGATTGGCATAGGGTCCTGATGAACAGGCTTTAACCGTCAGCTCGGTCGCGTTTTTTGCCAGAATCAGATACGGCCGGATCTGATGAGCAGGATCAATCTTTGCCAGTTCTTCCTCAGACAGCGGCATCCGCGCCCAGACCAAAAAGCCCGGTTCGCATTGTTCAAACCAGGTTTGACGGTAATCCGGTGTCCCTTGTTCTATTTCCGTATGGGACTTCGGTTGAAATAAAGTTAAAATCCATTCCCAAAATTTTTTTATCATCTTTGTTATTCCTGTTCCAAAACGGGTATTGTTGTCATCACTTAAACTTGTTTTCTTTTATTATATCTAATCTTCATGGGAAACCAAAGTTGAAAATCGGCTTTCAGCCTAGAATTTTCGCCTGCTTCGCTGTCCAACTCTTTCGTGTCTAATCCTGCATCAGCTCTTCCAAACTGTTCAATCCGGCCAGTTCGATCAGATGTTCGATATCCAGACTGTCAAGCATTTCATAATCTCCGCGTTCAATTCGGATCAGATCGGAAAGCGTAAAATAAGAACATTCAGAAAGCTGACGCAGATTCAGGGAACGCTCTTGGCAGCGGCGGCAAAATTGACGGCCAAGCCGGCTAGCCGTAGCGTTCTGTTCCAGCAGACAGATATGCGTTTCCAGCCGGCTTTGCACAGCGTTTAAAAGCTGCAGCAACGCTTCAAATTCCGCGGCCTCGCTGCGGTTTCTTTGTTTCAGCCAGACTGTCTTGCGCTGCAGAAACAGCTGTTTCTGTTTAACATAAGCCAATACGCTGGTTAAGAAGGACTGATCACTGACGCTGATCAACGCTTTCATCCATGCCGCTTCCTGTGCGGCATATTGCTTTCCGTCACGCTTTTGCTTTTTTACTACTTCTCTCACTTAAAATCTCCCCCATCCCCTGATCATCAAACCGGTCGAATCCAAATCCGTTAGATCAGAAATCATTAATTCTTTTGAGTTAATTTTATCATAATCACTTTCCGGCTTCCATTCTTTTTTACGAAAGCCATGCGGTTACTTTTGCCTTAGGATTCGCTTTTGCCAGATTTGAATACTTGGGGAAAATGAGGAAAGAATAAAAATAAGGTTCATATATAGTACCTATAAATTATATCGCGTTCACGCTAAAATGCAAAGAGAGATGGGGTGTTTTAGTCATGATAGTTTTCGATCGTTTGTGGAAAACGCTGGCCGACAACAATATATCCCGATATAAGCTGATCAAGGATTACGGCATTAGTAAATCCCAGCTGGTTCGGATGAAGAAGAACGCCAACGTCACGGTGCTGACGATTGATCGCTTATGTCAAGTGCTGCATTGCCGCGTGGAAGATATTATGGAATATCAGCCGGATCTTCCCGAATCCCCAAACAGTCAAGAACCGCCATCCTCACAAAATGCTCATTCGGACGCCGAATTTTAATCGCCGTCCTTTTTTGTTTTCTTTTCTGAAAGGAATACTGGAAATCCCGTTGGGAATAGACTACAGTAAAGAGAGAAAAGAAAGGCGGGGATCTTCATGATCGAATTGGCGCAGCTTACACGTTATCAGGAAAACAACCGGCTGGAAGCCAAGAAAGCCCAGGGCGGACTGCCGCATAGCTTATGGGAAACCTACTCCGCCTTTGCCAATACCGTCGGCGGTGTCCTGCTTTTAGGCGTCATTGAAACACCGGAGAAATATTTTCAGACCGTGGCGCTGAGTGATCCGCAGAAGCTGGCTGATCAGTTCTGGCAGATCGTAACCAATCCTGAATTAGTCAGTGTCAATCTGCTTCAGCGTGATCAGGTTCAGGTTGTCAAAGTTCAGGATCATTGGATCGTTGTGATTGAAGTTCCACGGGCACTGGCCTGTGAAAAACCGGTTTATCTGGGTGCTTCACCATTTTCCGGAACCTATCGACGCGGTGGCGAAGGAGATTATCGCTGTCAGATCAGTGAAGTTCAGACAATGATGGAAAATCGGTTCCGCGAACTGCCGGATGGAAGACCGGTAATTTCCGCCACGTTAAGCGATCTAAAAGCTTCTTCGATCCAGACCTATCGGGAGTATTTCTGTAAGATTCAGCCGGATTCGGTCTGGAACACGATTTCGGAGCTTAGTTTTCTGCTTCAGATCAACGCCGTTTATTTTGCGAATGACGGAAGTCTGCGGCCAACGCTGGCGGGATTGTTGATGTTTGGCAGCGAAGAAGTGCTGCATCGTATCTTTCCCGGTCTTTCCCTGAACAATCAGCTAAGCGGCCATCAGCAGGAAGAAAACTGCTGCGACTTTTACTTGTCTGCCCGTCGCCAGGTTCAAAGTCAGCATCCTGAGGAAATCGCCTGGGGAATTAATGAAGCGCTGGTCAACGCATTGGCTCACGCTGATTATCAAGATCATCCGCAGATTGAGATCCGTGAAAACGATCAGGAGATTCAGATCGTCAACAGCGGTCAGCTCACCCGCCGGACGCTCCCCGCCAATCCGGTTTTGTATCAGATGTTTCACTTCATCAAAGCCGCTGATGGTCAGGGCACAGGTCTATTGCGGATTGAAGCGATCTGGAAGCAAAAGGGCTGGTCGGCCCCGCAGCTTACCGCTCATCAGCAGCGCCATGAAGTGCTGTTCCGCTTGCCGGTTTCACGCAGGCTTCAAAAGCGGCAGACACTCCAGCAGCGGGTATTGGATCTGATCACCACGGAAATTCAGGCAAGCCCGCAGTATATCCAAACCCAGCTTCGTCTGACCTCCGGTCAAACTGAAACTTTACTCCAGGAATTAATGCAGCAGGATCTGATCGAACAAGACCCGGAAAGTCAAGACTTCCGGCTGAAAGCATAGAATCCTTTGCCGAAGCTTCTTTGGCTGATGAGAATCCCGGCAGCTTCCTTTCACTTTACTTTCTGATTGGGCTCCTCGCAGACCTTCCTCCTAAAAAAGCTCAATGTCTTGGGTCTGATAAAAGTCAGGTTTGGTCTATTTTTGTTGCGGAAATTCCCCCTGCGGCGCTACAATAGAAAAGTTGAGGAGTGAAGCTATGAATAATCAAGAATTAAAAAGAGAAAATGCCCGCCTGCTGCAGCAGCTGAGTACAGTCTGCGCCAGCATGGAAGCCAATCGGATAGAAGCCGATCAGCTTGTCTTTCCCCGCTGGGATTTGTGCGTTCGTGCCCAGATTGACAGTTTAGATGAGCGGGTGATGGCGGTTTGTACGTTTGAACTCGACTGTCCCCGCTTTGACGAAACGCTGGTTGAGCGCTGCAGCGGAGCAGGGAAGGATCCGGATCAGGCAATCGGATCGGCTGCGGCCAGCTTTTTATTCGGCATGATGGCGGCCGTCATCACGTTAATGCGCTACGAATCAGTTCTGCAGCTGACAACCGAGTTCGGTGGAAAAGAACGCAAATGGAACTGCATCCAAAGTGAAGTCATCGGCATGGGTCAGCCTCTGAGCACCGATCATCGGCTGGATTACTGGAACGCGCTCAAAGGCTTGCTTCCGCAGGTTCTCGGCAGTCGGAAAATCACAGTCATCCAAGTTTACGGCGCCCGCCAGGCGGATGGCAGCGTCAATGCGGAATGCCGGGTCAACGGTGTTGTCTGCCGCTTTTTGAGCGAAGCCATCGCCGCGGTGGTCCAAACATGGGATAACAGCGAATTTGTTTCCCGCAGGCAGATTTTCCTGCTTGAACAGGACAGAACGCAGGCCGCTTTGTTCCCGTATACAAAAGCTCAGATCCACACCATGACAACCCAAGCCATGCGTCTGTTTCAGGCCTGCGATACTGAAGAAAAACTCAATCGTTATACGGAAATTCTGAGCCGGGATCTCAATGATGTTTCCCTGGCTGAGCAGTTCCGTTTCTTTCTGCCGGAAATCTGTGCTGAAAATGCCTTTCCTGAGCTGCCGATCGACGAGCATCTTTCCTTACATACGCCCGATCAGACAACTTCGGTGACAATCTTCCAGCTGACTGCGGTGGAATGGATGAAGGAAGCAGTCTACGAAGGGTTTAAGAACGAAGACTTTGATAACGAGCTGTTCCGGCAGCTGATCAGCCTCAGTTCGCTGTATGCCGAAGTTCATTCCCGGAAGCAGAAAGGGGAAGCGCTGAAAGATCACCCGGTTACTCTGCAGTTTCCTGTTTCAAACCGGTTTAAGTTATTCTGATTTGAGGCTTACAGTCTGCCATCGCTGGCAGACTTTTTAATCTTAAATCAGATTTAATCAAACTTTATTTTAATCCTTTCAACATGCAGCGCATTCAAGAATTTAATAATTTCTAAACCTCTTATCCCTTGATTTTCCACTCCACTCTAATTTCAGTAATTATCTTCAATAATGATTACATTCTTTTTAAACAAGGCAATGAATCATAATAATTATAAAAATAATTGTTGCACTATTAAATTTACATCGTTGTTTAAAATGAATTATCCACTTACTTTTTACACTTTTGGAAGCTCGTTGAAAAAGTCTTGTAAAAAAGCTTAAAAATTAAATATTAAATCTGTTATTTATTTACCCAGCTTATTACCTTTTTGTTCAATTCCCGCTACAATAATCGCGAAGGAAGTGAATATTTATGAATCACGTCAATTATGCCGCCTTAGGCAAGCGCATCCGCACAATCCGCAGGCATCGGCAAATGACACAGGAACAACTCGCCGAGGCTGCCGGCCTCTCCATCCCGCATCTGAGCAATGTGGAAAACGCCTCTACCAAGCTCAGTCTGCCCAAACTGACAGACATTGCCAATGCCTTGGAAGTTTCTTTAGACGAACTGGCCGGCGACAGCTTGAAGATCAAACACGTCCGTCCGGATATTGAAGAACTTGATGACAAACCATAAGAAATTCCTTACCTGTTCCCGGATGAATTTCTGCCTTCGCGGCAGATCCGTCTGCTTCAGACAAAATGAGGCAGGGAACGACCTGCGCTCAGACTTCATGAAAAAAACGGCTTTCTGCGAAGCCGTTTTTTCAGTTAATACTTTGTAATATCACGGAAGGAAATCAATTCAATTTCCTGTTGGGCAAACCAGGTTTTAACCTGCGGTGAAGTCGCGGCTTCCAGATCCTTGATCCGCACTTCAGTAAAAGACGACATCCGATAAATTGAACGGTCAAGATAACCAGGATGCAGCGTGACTAACGACAGCGGCAGATCCGCAATCCCGCTGTGATTCTGCAAGAAATAATCAGCCGGCTCCACGCCCTGTTCATACAAGGAATAGATGGCGTTCGCGCGCTGCGGCCGCTGAATCAGCTTATGATCCTGATTTTCCAGGTAGGACAAATGCGGCAGATCATAACGTTTGGCCAGCTCAGCCATCGCTTCCAACAAGTTCCGGGAACGAATGGCATGTCCTTCCAGATACTCCGGCAGTCTGCCGGTCAGCGCGATAAACCGGCGTATCTGCGCTTCGACTTCGGCCAATGCTTGATCTTTACTCACAACCGGATCCTGTCCGGCGGCCAGAGCGGCACGGCAGAACTTGGAACTGTGGAAAATCCCCTGTTCGTCGATTAATCCGGGAACTACGGATGGATCGGCGGCAGGCCGGCCTACGACGATATTGATATGCAGTCCCAGGCACAAACCTGGAACTTCCTTTATCCACTCCAGGGACGCAGAAGCTGCCGGCATGTTGACCATCACGGCTGTGCTGCGCACAATTCCATCGCGATAGGCTTTCAAAATTCCCAAGCTGATCGCTTCGGTGAAGCCGTAATCATCGGCTTTGATAATACAGCGTTTCATATTTCGTCCTGATTATGCGATCTTCCGCTTCATCGCTTCCGGATTGAAGACATCCTTGTCCTGATTGCGGTCATAGACAATCCGGCCTTCAACCATTGTCATCAAGCATTGATACTGATCGTCAATCACGGCCAGATCAGCCTGCTTGCCCTCCGTCAGAGAGCCCGTCCGCTGATCAATGCCCAAGAACTTGGCAGGATTGAGCGAAGCCATGCGCACCGCGTCTTCCAGCGATACGCCTACGACATTGACCAGCTGGCCGATGTTATACAGCACCCACTTGCCGCTGCCGCAGATCCGTCCATGCAGATCCAGGATCAGGCCCTTTTCGTCCGCGATCATCTCTTTGTTATAGCGCATGTAATGCCCGGTCGGCAGCCCCGCAATATAATTAGAATCCGAGATCAGACAGAACTTCTCCACCGGCTGCATTTTCAGGCAGATCTGAATCATCTCTTTGCAGACATGGTTTAAATCCGTGATCAGTTCATAACGCAGATTGTCTTCCAGCAAATATTGCCCTAACGCTCCGACATTGCGGTGATGAATACCGCGCATGCCGTTGCACAGATGGGTAACGATATCCAATCCAACTTCCTGCATCGCTTTGCGGATATCCTCAGAATAAGCCTTGGTGTGAGCGGAAGCGACTTTAATCCCATTTTCATGAAGCAGACGGATGACATCATAGGCTTTCGGCAGCTCCGGCGCAATCGCCATCATCACCATTTTGCCCTTGGCCTTGTCAATCAGCCGCTGGGCTTCCTCCACATCCGGCAGCGGGTAATCTTCACCCACGGTATTTTCTCCCCCGCGCGCCCAGAACGGACCTTCTGAATGAACTCCGTAAATCCAAGCGCCCTCCAATGGAATATCCGTACAGTCGGCAATCGCTTCGAAAGCTTCCTCTTTGGCTGTCGGCAGCACGCCGGTCACCCCGACCGAAGCCACCGCTTTGGCAAAACCCTGAACATCCCGGCATGTGGCCGGATCGGTCATCGACCAGCCGCCGAAGCCATGATTGTGGATATCAATGATGCCCGGAATGATCCGCTGATCTTCAAAATCCAGATCAATTGGTCCCTCAGCCGGACCGATACGGACAATTTTACCCTCGTTAATTTCAATCACGCCATCAACGATGCCGTTCTCCGTGACGATGCGGCGGGAGCGCAGAACGGTGCTCATGCCTGATCCTCCACTTTCATTTCCCGATAGAATTCAGGATTGAACAGATCAGTGTCCTGCTCGCAGTCATAGACCTTACGTCCGCGTACATACGTCGCTACGGCCTGATAATCGTCAGTAATGACGACGCAGTCGGCATCCTTGCCGATTTCCAGCGAACCCTTGCGGTCAGCCAGTCCGTATTTTTTAGCCGGATTGAGCGAAGCCATGCGGCTGACTGTACTCATCGGCATGCCCAGCTTTTCGACCAGATTGCCGATGCCGTAGAGCACCGGCTTGGAGCTGCCGCACAGCCGTCCGGTATCGCTGAGGCAGAAGCCTTCCGGCGTAATCGAAATGATCATGCCTGGATGCCAGCCCTTGTATTGCCCAATCGGCGCCCCGGCCATCCCAGAACAATCCGAAATCATCATGAAACGTGACGGATCTTTTAGCTTGAAATATAACTTGAGCATTTCCAGGCTGATATGCAGGCCGTCGCAGATCACTTCACATTCCACATTTTCATTATTCAGCGAAGCACCCAAGCCGCCGATATCGCGATGATGGAGCCCGGTCATGACATTGCCGGTATGCGTCGCTACGGTAATGCCCTTAGCATAAGCAGCCATGGCTTCTTCATATGTGCAGTCACTGTGCGCATAAGCCAGTGTCACGCCTTGCGACAGGAAATACTCAATGATCGGATCAATCCCCGGAATTTCCGGTGCCAGCGCGACCAGCTTCAGCTTTCCCTGACCATCGGCAACCATCTGCTTCGCGGTATCCAGAGATACTTCCGGCCAGCCGGTTTTGATTCCCTTTTCCCCAACGCGGTTCAGCCATGGCCCTTCGCTGTGAATCCCCACGATATCCGCACCTTCATTTTCCTCGTCTGCCACTTCGCTGACGCTGCGGATCATCCCCACCGCACAGGTTGGGAAAATGCTGGTGACCCCCTGGGAAGCCAGGCCTTTAAGATAATGCCGAATGGTTGGTTTCTGAACCGCCGGATCCTCACTGACCTGTCCCGACAGCCCATATCCGTGCGTCCCATGGTTATGGGTATCGAAAATTCCCGGAATAATCCGCTGATTTCCATAATCCACGGCGCCGGCCATCCGCTTAGGGTCGGTGGTAAACCCACTCAGCCGTCCATCCTCGATGATCATCGCCCCAGACTGCCACTGGCCGTTCCAGAGAATGAGTTCGCTTTTTAAAATTGTTTCCATCTGTTTCTCCTTTATTTTTCTATTATGTTGTACCAATCCTTGCTCGATCATGGAACAGAATACGCCCCCTCTTTCGATGCGGTGATTCACTTCATGTAGGGGATACCGATTTGTCTCCGTCCGCCACCGCCATTCATTTTATTTTTAGTGATTCCTCTTCCCATCGATAGAGGTGAAAGAATCCTCACTGATTCTTATCGAATCAGAGAAGCCTAAACCGCAAAGCAAAAGGGCTGCGCTGACAGCCCTTCCTTCTTGCTTAGAAGATTCCGAAGAACGCCAGCGCTACACTGAGAACGAGAATTCCCAGAACCAGCGTAACCGGACGAACGCCCTTTTTGATTAATGCAACGAGTCCGAAAACCAAACCGACGGACAGGATGCCCGGCATGATCGAGTTGACAACATCGAGCACGACGACCGAGGTCTGTCCGACCTGGATCGTCCAAGCCAATTTGACATTGACCATGGAAGCGACCATTGCACCGACCATGCTTAAGCCCAAGATTGCCGCGGCCTTGGTCAGTGAAGTCATCAAGCCAGAGGAGAAGATCGAGTCGATGAAGGAAGTTCCCATCGTGTAGCCGATTTTCAGCAGATACCAACGAGCGACAACCTGTGAACCGCCGTAAAGCAGCACGAAGATCAAAACACCTAACAGATTGCCTTCCGCGCATAAGCCGATGCCGATACCGGCTGCAATAACGCGCACGCAGTTGAAGAAGAAGGCGTCGCCGATGCCGGCCGTCGGGCCCATCAAAGCGACTTTGATATTTTCAATCGTATCATCATCGACGCTGCCCTTAGTTACTTTTTCACGTTCCAGCGCATACGCCAGACCCGCGATAAAACTGAACAGTACAGCGTGCGTGTTGAAGAAGTTGTTGTGACGAACCAAAGCGGCCTTGCGTTCTTCCGGATCGCTGTAAAGTTCATCGATCGCCGGAGCCATGGTGCAGGTGAAGGCATTGCCTTCCATTTTTACCATATTGAAGCCGCAGAAGACCAGTCCGGAATTCCAGAACATGGATTTCAGCGTTTTCTTTTCCTGTTGGGACAATTCCATTTTTGCCATCAGAAGAAATCCTCCTCATTATTGCCTGCGCTGGCTGCGGCCGCGTTCGCCGTTTTCGCATCCAGCAGTTTTTTATCGTTATAGAAGTACATGATTGCAACAACCGCCATGATAATTGCGATTGGCAGCTGACCCAAGCCCAGATATTTGGACAGAACGAAGCCGACGAAGAAGAAACCGCCGATTTCCTTGTCCCAAATCATCGAGGTCAAAATCGCGAAGCCGACGCCAGTCATCATTCCGGAGGCTGCGGACAGACCGCTCATCACCCAAGCCGGCAGACCGCCGATGACACTCTGCAGGCCTTCAACGCCGAAGGCGACAGCCAGAAACAGAATGATCGTCTGCGGCAGACGGTCAACGAACAGACCGCACAGAATGGTCTGGATCCGGAAGCTCTTCATGTTGCCAGTCGCCGCTAAATGCTCCCAATACGGAGCCAGCGAAGCCAGCACTGGTTTATACATTTCACCGACCGTCGCCATCAGCGTGCCGATCGGCATCGCTAACGCCAAGCCGGTTTCCGTATCCACGCCAGTCAGAATCGTCATCGCTACCGCAATGATCGAAGCGGAGCAGGCATCCGCCGGCACCGAACCGCCGATGGCCGAAATCCCCATGAAGATCGCTTCCAGCGAAGCGCCCATGATGACACCGGTTGTCAGATCCCCTAATACTAAGCCGGTAATCGCCGCCGTCACGATTGGACGGGCGAAGGTCTGCCACGACATCACGCGGTCGACGCCGTTGACGATCAGCCATGCAAGCATGACTAATAACGCACTTTGAATCATCCTTTTTTCCTCCTCTTATTTAAACAGGTTGGTAATGTCTTCTGCCGGTTCCTCCGGCGTTGTCTGGTAAATACATTTCAGGCCGGTTGCGATCAGATGTTTGAAGCTTTCCACTTCCACTTCGTCGCAATAGATGTTATTGCCGTAACGCTTGCGCGGCATGCCCGGCTTCTCCGGCGCAATCCGCCCATAGTTGCCGATGTTGATGAATGGAATACCTGGGACTGCAGCCACAACCCGTTCAGCATCCTCCGGACTGTTGACCAGCATCAGAATCTTCATCGCTTCGCAGCGCGGATCCTTCAGCAAGGCAATCGCGTCATCAACGCTGCGGATAGCGGTCTTAATTCCGGCCGGCGCCGCCATTTTCAAGCTTTTTTGGATAATTGGACTGTTGGCGGCCGCATCATTGCCAACGACGATGTGATCGACGCCGGTATGCCGTGACCATTTGATGGCGATCTGACCGTGAATCAGCCGCTCGTCGATACGAAACATTTTGATCATGAAACCCCTCCTCACGTCCTTTGAAAGTGGCGATCTTTGCCCGGACTGTTCTGCTAGCGGAAATCCGGAAAAAGTCCTGTAGACTTTCTGCGGATTTGTTGAAATAAGCGCGCGTTTATCTTTACACTTGGATTATAAGCGCTTTCAGTGTGAATTACCTCATGGAAAATAAGGATAAAAAAAGGGCAATGTTCGTCATTTGCCCTTGATCAGAGGTAATTTTTTTCGCATTGTTTAATTTTTATGAGTCGATGAGATTCCCGCCGGCCTGCAGACACAGCTTGACCGTATTGATTAACAAGCTCAGATCCTGGGTTTTCAACAGATTGTCAATCTCCTGCTGGTTGACCGCCAGCTGATGGGCCGCCTGTTCAAGAAACCGCAAACTTTGCAGCCCCGATGCAAAATCGGCCGTCACATAGATGAGATAGCGGATCTCTTTCTTTTCCCAGGCTCCAGGTTTGGCCAGACGGTAGATTTCAAAACTGTTGCGGCGGGTGTATTGGCGGCTTTGGACGATGATGACCGTCTGATGCACAACGCGGAAATCCCGCACCCGTGTCAGTTCCTCCTCCATTTTCTGCACGGCGTAATAATCCCGGCCGTTTTTATAGCTGATCAAATGGATAAAGGCTTCCTTGCCGTCATAAAGAAATTCTGGATAAAAACTGGCCGTATCCCATCCAAACTGATCAAGAATCGGCTGCAGCTGATAGCCGTCCATCACCACCTGATTAAAAAACTGATTGAGCTCACCGGAATCCGGGATCTGATTGATCACCAAATAGGGAATCGTATAGCGGTAGCTGTAGGAAGGAAAGTTCAGCAGCAGGCAGTCATAGTCTTCCTGGTTGAGCCCGCGGACTTCATAGAATTCATAGATGTCGACCGTTTCAAACCAACGATCACGAAACCGCCGGAAAAGCCGGTTGCGGATAATTTCCGAAGCCACCCGGCCATTGCGGCTGCAAATCAGAACCCGGCGTTTTTTATAAGGGTAAGGAACGCCGTCGATCAGGGCAAAGAAGCGCACCGCAAGCATGTTGATTTCCATATCGGGGATCGGAACGTCCAGCTGCTTTTCCAAAATCTGGGCAGCACTAACCGCCAGTGCTTCGCTCACTGGGGAATAACGGATTCCGTTGTTGTCGACATGGGAGCCGAGAATCGGATAACGGAAATTCAAGGAATCACAGAATAACAGCGGAATCAAACCGGGAATCATCAGCCGGTCATAGTCAGGGAGCGCGGCAAAATCAACACCCCAGCTTGTTTTCAGGCCTTCCGCAATCTTCCCGGCCAGCTCCTTCGCCAGTTCAAAGCAGCCGGGATAGCGCTGACTCAGCTGCGGACTGTCAAGCGGATCATTCCAGCAAAGCAGCAGGGTTTCCAGCGCCAGCACCTCAGCCTCGGGCAAATCAAAGCCCGCATAGCTCGCCTGCAGCGCCGCGACGATATCCGCGGCAATCCGGGCTTCTTCAAAGGTGCGCAGATAGGCCATTTTCGCTTCTTCCATGGTGATCGTAAATCCCGCCTGAATGCGGTTGCGCATCAAAACCAGATACCAGGCGATGCGGTTGGTGTAGGTATCGCTGAGAGCGATCCCGCTTTCCCGCAGCACACGCAGAAAAATATGCCGGATATCGTTGCGCTCGGTATCGTCAACATCAAAATACTGGACATATTCGTCATAGTTCAGAAAGGAGATCGCTTTGTAGTAATGGATCTCGTAGAGTTCCAGCATGCACAGCCGGCGCTGGAATTCATCGCCGATCACCTTGACGCCGTATTTCGGCCGGGAGCGCAGTGTCAGGCCAAAGGCCTCCAGACATTGCCGGACATCCCGCAGCTGACTTTGCAGCGTGCGGCGGGATAAAAACAACTGATCGGAGATCGCGTCAAAGGTCAGATAATTCTGCGCGACGATCAGCCGGCGGACGATATCGTTGGTCCGGGTAACTGTTTCACTCTTGGTGTAATTCATCGTGCTGAAACGGATTTGAAGCTGTTCCCGGACCGGCTCGTACAGCTGGGGTTCAAGCACCTGCAGCTGATAGCCCTTGCCCTTGCGGGTCAGAATTTCAACGCCGCTGGCCATCGCCAGTTCGCGCAGCTCGGCCATATCGTTTTTTACCGTCCGTTCGCTGACCCCCGCCATTGCGGCTAACTGCCGGGCCTTCAACGGCTGATCGCTGTTGTCCAGAAGATAGAGCATTAACAACAGCCGGTTCTTGACTACCGCCATCCTATTTCCCCCTTTATTGGCAAACGTGCTGCCGTTGATCAATCAACCTTCTACGGCCGTTTGATCCGCCGCCGCTTCACGCTGTTTCACCGTCATCTCATGCAGCACGCTGAGCTGCAGCGGGATCGCCAGGATGAAGCTGCACACATCGGCAATCGGCTGGGCAATTTCAACGCCCTGAATCCCGATCAAAGCCGGCAAAAGCAGCACCGCCGGAATAAAGAACAATCCCTGCCGCGACATCGCCAATAGCGAAGCCCTGAACGATTTCCCAATCGTCTGCAGCATCATGTTGCAAACCGTAATCCAGCCGCATAACGGGAAGGTCAAACATTGCCAGCGCAAAGCCTGCGTCCCAATCGCGATGACCTGCGGATCGTTTTTGGAAAACAGCTGAATCACCTGCGGGGCAAAAAGATACCCTGTCACCGACAACAGGATCAGAATCACCGTCGCGACTTTGACGCAGAACCAGAAGCCTTCCTTTACCCGGTCATACAAAAACGCGCCGTAGTTGAAGCCGCATACCGGCTGAAATCCCTGGCCGAAGCCGGTCACCACCGAAGCCGCCAGATTCATCACGCGCCCAACTACCGACATCGCCGCAATCGCCGCGTCGCCATACGGCCCGGCCATCAGGTTCAGACAGATCGTCGCCACGCTGCCTAAGCCCTGCCGGCACAGCGACG
Organism: Holdemania massiliensis AP2; assembly: GCF_000327285.1. Classification (GTDB taxonomy): domain Bacteria; phylum Bacillota_I; class Bacilli_A; order Erysipelotrichales; family Erysipelotrichaceae; genus Holdemania; species Holdemania massiliensis. The sequence continues at coordinate 334,049 of NZ_HE998568.1, forward strand.
GCATGCCGCCGTTGATGATCTGTGAATAGTAATATTTGGAGAACGTGATGTTGCGCAGGCGAATCCGCAGATTGCCGCCCTGCGTCGTTCCTCTTAAAAGCAAAACAAAGCCGACCAGCTGACTGATGATCGTCGCCAGCGCTGCCCCGCTGACACCCATGTCAAAAACGAAGATGAACAGCGGATCCAGCGCGATGTTCAGTACTGCTCCGGAAGCGATCCCGATCATCGCATAGAAGGCGCTGCCCTGAAACCGCAGCTGATTGTTCAAGACCAGCGAAGCTGTCATATACGGTGCGCCGATCAGGATTAAGCGCAGGTACTGACGGGCATACGGCAGAATGGTTTCCGTCGCGCCTAAAATCCGGCACAGCGGATCGATGAAGATCTCACCCAGCACCAGAATGACTGTGCCTAGCATCAAGGCTGTGAAAAAGCCGGTGGCCGCCATCTGCTGGGCTTCGTCAAACCGATGCTGGCCCATCTTGCGGGAGATGAAATTCCCTGATCCGTGACCGCAGAAAAAGCCGAACGCCTGGATGATCGCCATTAACGCAAATGAAACGCCAACCGCCGCGGTCGCGCTGGTTCCGATCCGGGCGACGAAGAATGTATCGGCCATGTTGTAAAAAGAGGTGACCAACATACTGATAATCGTCGGCACCGCCAGGCGGCAAATCAGACTGGACACTGGTTTTTCCGTCATTGTTTTATATTTTTCTTCCTGTGATTCAAGTTTCCCCATACTTTTCTCCTCTTCTTGTAAGTTTTTCTGACTGTCTTATTGTATAATGGAATTCAGGATTCCACAAATTCATTCATTTTATAATGATTATTACTTGATGTAATAATCATAAAACAAGCGAAAGGAACAAGCGTATGGATTTTAAAGAATTGACGTATGTCTTAGCCTTAGCCCGCAATGAAAGCATCACCAAGGCAGCTCAGGAATTGTATTTAACCCAGCCGGCTCTGACACGCTTTCTGCAGCGGTTGGAAAGCAGTGTGGGGCAGCCGTTGTTTTGTCGTCTGGGCAACCGGCTGGTTCCGACCTACGCGGGCGAAAAGTATATCGAACGAGCTCAGGAAATCTTATTTCTGAAAAAACAGCTGGATGAGGAAATGCAGGATATCGCTCAGAATCACCGCGGACAGCTGCGCATCGGGCTTTCAATCTTCCGCAGCTTTTCTCTGCTGCCCAAGGTTCTTCCGGCCTTTACTCAGCGGTATCCGCACGTCAAGCTGATCATAGAGGAAAAGGATCCGCCAAAGCTGGAGGAAAACTTAATCCGGGGCGAACTGGATCTGGCTTTCTTTTCCCTGCCAGTGCGCCGCCGCGAGCTGGTGACGGAAATCATCCGCATTGAAGAGCTGATGTTGCTGCTGCCGCCGCAGGATCCGCTGATCAATCAAGCCGAGCCCCGGCCAGGCTGCCGTTATCCTTGGCTGGATCTCAGCTTGTTGAAAGACCGGCTGTTCATCCTGCAGAAAAAGGATCAGCGCACCCGTCAGATAACCGATCAGTTATTTCATGATTACAACATGACGCCCAACGTCATTTTGGAAATTCAGAATATCGACGTTTCCATGGCGCTCACCGTCGCTGGTTATGGTTGTTCCTTCACTCGGGATATTCACGCGGTAGAGCTGCAGGCTTACCAGCCTGCCCCGCGTTGTTTTTCTGTCGGCCGCGAGCGGACGTTGACGCACTATGCCGCGGCTTACCGCAAAGGCGTGTACCTGCCGGATTATGCCCGGGGGTTCATTGATCTGGTGCGGGGACAGCTGAGCGAAAAGGAATGATGCCCTGCTTATTTTCTACACCCGGCTTTTGAGATCAGAGTAAGTCAATGGTTTTTCGAGCCAGATATAGGGGAAGATTGATCATTTTACCATCTTTTCTATATCCGCGCTTAGAGTAACGAATCGCATATTCAGGTTGATGTTCAGCAATGTACCTCTTAAACGAAGGTGCAGACTTGTCTTCTCCCCCTTTTACCTCAACAGGAATAATTTCCGTTCCATATTGAAGCGCAAAATCAATCTCACTGTTCTTATCCGAAAAGTAACGCGGCTCAACCCCAAATTGTCCCTTCAGCTGCTGCAAGACAAAATTCTCGGTTAAGGGTCCCTTAAACTGGTAGTCTGCTTTCAGCAGAATGGCACTGTTGTCAATCCCTGCCATCTGTTTAAGAAGTCCTGTATCAAACACAAAAAGTTTAAATTGATCCAGCCTATCAAACGCAGTTAAAGGATGCTCCATTTTCGAGACATTGTAAACCCGATTCAACATACCTGCTGATACAAGCCATTCGATCGCTTTTTCAAAGTCCCGTGCTCTGCCTCCTTGACGGACAGCTCCATACATAAACTTTTCATTTGACTTCGCTAGCTGCGAAACAATGCTGCGAAAAACCATGAGAATCCGGCCGCTGTTAACCTTGCCATTGTGCTTTGAAAAGTCATTTTCATAAACTTCGATCAACTCTTTTTGGATCTGGCTTATTCTAGCAGGATCCTTATATTTTATCCATGAAGAAACGCATTCCGGCATTCCGCCGATGATGAGATAATCATTGTAGGCTTCAAGTAAACGATGATGGAATATTTCTTCGATCTGTTGATTCTTTTGAATATTACTGTAATAGGCATAAAGCGCAGGATCAGTGGCTTCAAGGAACTCATCAAAAGCAAGCGGATTTATTTCCAGCAGATTCACCATGCCAACCGGATAAGACTTTGGCTGGGCTAAAAGTGTGCCAAGCAGACTGCCAGCTGCAATGACGTGATATTCATTCGCTTTTTCTTTGAAATATTTGAGTGTATTCAAGGCTTCCGGACATTCCTGAATCTCATCAAAGATAATCAAAGTTTCAGCTGGAAGTATTTTCTTATTCGCTATTAAAGATAATAGTTCAATGATGCGATGGGGATTTTTATTCATCTCAAAGATAGATTTTAAGTCATCTTCTTCGTCAAAGTTAAAGTAGACATAGTTCTGGTAGCAGCTTTGACCAAATTCTCTCATCAGCCATGTCTTTCCCGCCTGCCGCGCTCCTTTCAATACCATCGGTTTGCGCTCCTCACTGGCTTTCCAGTTTATTAAATCTTGTAATGCATTTCTTTTCATAATTTGAATCACCATCCTTCTTTATGGTCCATAATTAGTTTAACACATTTTTCTGAGATTTCATTAATAGAATCACACATTTTTCTTATTGTTTATATGAAAACAAAACACATTTTTCATCATTTGGTTATCATTATAAAAAGAACCCTCTTTCATTTGGCTGTACAAACTTCAAAGGTTCACTTTAATTCTACCGCGACAATAAAATTATAGGTATGTGTACATAAATTCTAATTATTGGACAATTTAAGGCTTTCGGACATTCCAGGATGTTTATTCCTCTCATAGATAGATTTTGAATCCTCTTCCTCATTCGATCTAAAATAAGCATGACTTGATTAGGGTTGCTCATAAAAATCCGCTACTGTTCATTTTATATCCAAATCATAGATAGAAACGATGCAGTCAACTAAATCCTGGGTTATTTCGATATTATCATAATATCGAAAAACCACAGCTCTATTTCCAGAAAGCAAATATATCGTATTATTTGGATTCCCATAGGCGGATAGTTCAATGTCAAAAGTCAAACTGGAATAAGCCATTTCTGATTTCCACTGATCAGCATCTAGTTCATTCATATCTTCAAGGTAATTTTTAAGATCCTTTAATCGAAAAGAATTTTGATTAACACTGATTCCCATCTCGCGAAGATATCCAATGACTGGATTAATCTCTTCTTGATAATCAACCACATTAATATTCAATCTGATATTGTAATTTGTATCCGGATCCACTCCCCGAAGAATACATTCATAACGTTGATTACCCAGTCCATCAATCCAACTACGTTCCCTTTCTACAATTTCATCCATCAAACCAAAATCTGAAAGAGGAATTACCTGTGGTGATTCTTCACTGAAAGACTGATTCTGGGTAATTGAAGTAAAACCGTATGTCGCTAGAATAAATAACAAAAAACACAGGGGAGCCACCGTCAGATTGCGAACTTGATAATAAGACCATCCATGATTATAAAAGAATTCTCTAACTCTTTTCACACTTCATTCTCCCTATTTGATTATGGATAATAATTCCCATCCTATATTAAGGAAACCTCTAAACATTATTTAAATTTACAAACTACCTTAAACTTATATCACATGAAGATAATTTTTAGAAAATTAACTCTTTAGTGATATATAATTTATCATTCTTTTCTAAACAATTGTAAATTGATTTCAACGTTTTTTTATGTTCACTAAATACTTTAAACCAATATAGGAAATTCAAGTTTAATGGATACAAAAACCCAAAGATGGAGATCTATTATCTCACAGAAACATGCAGCCCAGGCTGCGGGAATAGGTACGATAGTAAGAAATACTCAACTTATAACACCTGAATTTGGAAGTATGGTGTGGCTGGGATGTGTTTAACAGAATTGGAACTTCAACCTGATGAATTAAAAGAAAACATCTGCAACAACTGTAAAATTTTATCTGAAGACAAAACATTATATCCCACAAATTGTAAAAGCATTTTCAACTTTAAAACAATTCTCAACCCACGATTCAAGTTCTAAAATAGCAGCTTCCTTTTCGTCCCCATAATTATGAGATAGCAACAAAAGCACTTCCCAATTTTCTGGATGAACTTCCGTTCTCCCATAGTAGTCGAAATGCGGAAGGGCCGTATGGAAAAGCTCAAATAGCTTTAGTTCGTCAAAAATGTCTGCGTGAAGACATATAGAATCTTCGCACCAATATCTGTCGTGGTAGGTGCCTTTTTGAAACTCAAAAAGGCATGTGCTATGCAATTCTTTTCTCTCAGCTTCGGTTATAAAATACTTCATTCCTATCACCTTATATTCGCTAAGTACACCTTATCAACCAAAGGTGTATATATTTACATTCTAAAGCTGCACCTCGTAAAAGTCAAATTAAGAGCAGCATAGTTAAAAACTGTTCCGGAGTTTGACACTTGAGTGAATCGCATATTCAAAAAGTCCTTTATTTAAGGGACTTTTTTTGTCAAGTTTTGTAATTTTGTAGGTGACCTGCCCTTCCGTCACTTCCGTCTTATTGCCGGTCAGTGTGATCACGGTTTCCGTTGTCGTCTTCGTTGTCCCTTGCGTCTTCACCGTTTTAATCAGCTCGTCATTTTCATTGTAGCTGTACTCTTTCACGGTCGTTGCGCCATTGAGGATCTCGGTCTGCTTCGTCACGCTGTTGATCGCGTTGTACACATAGGTGTAAGAGCTGAGTGTTCTGGTTCCCAGCTTAGTCAGTTGGGTTAACAGATTCCCGTTGTTGTCATAGCTCTTGGTGATGACGACATTGTTACACATCCATTCCTTGGTCATCCGGCCCAGCGCGTCATATTCATAATTGGAATAATGCGATGCGTTGACAGTCTTGGTCATCCTGCCTGCCAGATCGTATTGGTAGGTGATGGACGTATTATCCGGATAGGTGATCTTTGTGCGGTTGCCGTAAGCGTCATATTGATACTGGATTGTCTGGTTATCCCGAACCACTTTATTCAAGCCTGCAAAGCTTTTTGTTGCTAAATCATCAACAGTTTAAAACTAACCATAAGCGCTTAAATCTCAATTTTCATACCTGCTTTTAATTCACAATATTCATAATCAGACAAATCAAATACTGTAATACAAATTAATTTTTCTTCTTTGTCAAAACTAAATCTAACTCTTCCAAGTTGAACACATTTCACAGGCCGAATCTCTTTCTGAAATTTTATAGTAATATCCTTTGGACTTAAATAGACGAAGAAATCTATTATTTGATCACAAAAACCATTTCTAGTATTTCCATCCAGCATGAATAATGGTACTCCTATCTGCTTTTTTTCACACTCATTTTCAGGAAAATCTATAAGGTAAACTTCATTCACAGCTACTAAGGTAATATCTTTCAGTGTTCCTTTTTCTTTTTCTATAGAAATTTCAATAAGAGAGTTTTTAAAATTTCCAGTTCTCCAATAAATTTTCTCACCAAAGTAGCTTCCCGCCCCCACAGTAATAGTTATTGGTACATAATAATCTATTTCGATATCATATTTTTTTTCACTTTCAACTCTTTTTAAAAATAACATTATATTTCTTTCACCTCATTACCTATTGTACTTAGCGTGTTTAATAACGTAATTTAAACCTTCTTCCCTTGGGGTAGTAATTATAAACTCCCAGTTTCCGCCATAAATTAACTTGTCTATTTTTAGACCTTCTTTCGCAATTGCTGCTTTCAAAGCAAAGGCAAATTCATTCAACATACTTTGACTACTTATTGGAGTCGTAAATGATCCAATATTTTGTGCATTCCTTGTTATATATTCATACATATGCTTTGTTCCATTAGGATTCACCCAAAATTCTTGACCATCTACTGTGATATTAAACGATTTTGGAATTTCAGTCCCCTCTCGCATCGGCTGAGTAGGTTTAATACTATCCCATACTGTTCCCGTATCATTATTTGCATCTACTTTGGGAGTGTTTTCACTCCAATCCTTATTTCTGTTTGAATTCAACTTAGATCCAATATACTCCTGCGTCCCTGCCGCAAGGCTGCCAAAGATAGCACCTTTGATCATAGAAGTTCCGGCTTGATCCAGCACTCGATTTCCAAGCTCTGACCAATCCTTCACACCATATTTGTCAAATAACTCATCCTGATTCTTTGTTATGACTGCATCAACGACTTCAAAGCTATCTCCCGCTATAGATCCTGCTGCTCCTGCCATGCCTCCTGCGATAAAGCCATTGACAACCGCCCCAATCACTCCGCCTCCTGGCACAAAGAATGCCGCGAATGTCACCGCTCCTGCACTGACTGATATCGCTGCTTTTGTCCAGTCTTTCCACGTCATATTGGAAATGGCTTTCGAGGCTGCTACTACGGAATCGCTGACATTTTGCAAGCCTCCTAACAAAGCCGCGTTCATTGCACCAGCCGCTGAACCGATTGTATAAGCTTCCTACTTTATTAAGAAAATCCACGTTGAATCGCGGTCCTTGAATCGATGCCATAATCGCTTTAACGTTTCGTTCTTCTTCCTGTTTTTTTGTTAACGCAGATATGGATACTTGTACTCCCGTTGTAATCGTTCCACGCTTTTCTTCCGCAATCCGCTTTGCGTTCTCTTCCGCTGCCTTTCTCAGCATCTCTGCCGTGTTATGCGTGATTAACTGTTTTTGGCATTGTATTGACTAATTTCCTCTTTTATTTTGTTCTTGGCTGTCAGACCTTCTTCATTATATCGGCTATTATTGTAACACTTTAAGTTCTTGCACCATGCTCATAGTTCATGATATTCGTTTCATATCAAAGGGCTGCAACGCTTTGTTGGCATCACAACCCTTTACATTAAATACCTAACCTGAGCATTTTTTCAACGTCATGATGGAATTCCATAGATACATGATCTTCAATATCAAACGATTTTTTTTGAATTTTAAAAATGTTTCTTTCAAAGCTAATATCTGAATACTTTTCTAATATGTCTTTAATGTATTCATGACCAATTACTTTTTGAATATCTTCACCCCAATAATTAAGCCAATGAACTGTCGTAGGTTTGCCGTTTATCAAATATCTTTTATATTTCCTCATCATAGCTTTATTCGAAACGCATCCCCAGAATGGCACAAAACCTTGTGCAAGCTGATTAAACAAGTCTGAAATCAATTCAGCATTATTTAAATCTAACATATTCATTGTATTTGGTATTTCAACTACTAAAGTATTATAGAATATGGATTCTTTATTTCCTACTCGAAGTTGAATTGAAAATGATTCGACATCTATTAGTGATGAAAACATTTGAATTGAATATCCTAAATTCTCAAAAGTTTTATTATTCTCTTTGTTTATCCCCTCCCTAAGAATTTTTTCAAAGTTTTCGTAATTCCATTTTACTTCTTGAAATTTTTCCACACTGGATATTGCTATATAATTAGGTCTAAACTGACGTGGAAAATTTTGAAAAACACTTAAAGTTACAAAAGCTTCTTCAGCGATTTGTTTAAATGTCTTCCTTGGATCATCTGACTTTCTCCAGAGAATAATGGAATGATTTTGTAACATTTTTCCTCCTATTTAGGTGCTTGATAAATAAATTCTATTTCTACTATTCCTTGATCAATAAACAGATCTTGTACTACTTCTAGCGTATCTTGCTCCGCAAAATACCATTGTTTTGGTACCGTTTGCCGCCTTTATTTGCCGATTTGCTTCATCAAGCAATCCCTTCTTTCCGGTGAACCAGTCGTAGAATTTTCCGGTGTTTTTATTAATAAACTGTGAATATTTACCCTTTGCATCAATTAAAATTCCGTCTTTAATTCCATCGAATTTTACACCATTCTGTACCCAAGCTTTTCCCTCTTGACCAGTTATTTGTTTTTGATATGATCTTGATGCTTCACTCATAGATTCATCTACATTTTCCCATCGACCATTTAAAATTTCACCCTTTATTGTAGAGTTTTCTTGATTAGGGCTGAGCTTAGCCCCAATATACTCCTACGTCCCTGCCGATAAGCTGCCAAAGATAGCGCCTTTGACCATGGAGGTTCCGGCTTGATCCAGCACTCGATTTCCAAGCTCTGACCAATCCTTCACACCATACTTATCAAATAACTCATCCTGATTCTTTGTTACGACTGCATCAACGACTTCAAAGCTATCTCCCGCTATGGATCCTGCTGCTCCTGCCATGCCTCCTGCGATAAAGCCATTGACAACTGCTCCGACCACTTCGCCTCCCGGCACGAAGAATGCCGCGAATGTCACCGCTCCTACACTGACTGATATCGCTGCTTTTGTCCAGTCTTTCCACGTCATATTGGAAATGGCTTTCGAGGTTGCTACTACGGAATCGCTGACGTTTTGCAAGCCTCCTAACAAAGCCTCGTTCAGCTGGTCACCGAGTTCTTTTCCGCCTTTTTTAAAATTGTCACCAACTTCTTTGATCTCTTTGCCGCGTTCACTGCACCAGCCGCTGAACCGGTTGTATAAGCTTCCTACTTTATTAAGAAAATCCACGTTGAATCGCGGGCCTTGAATCGAAGCCATAATGGCGTCGACTTTTCGTTTTTCTTCCTGCTTCTTCGCTAACGCTGATATGGATTCTTGTACTCCCGTTGTAATCTTTCCACGCTTTTTTTCCGCTTGTTTCCTGATTACTTCTGCGGCTTTCTTCGCTTCTTCCGCAATCCGTTTTGCGTTGGCTTCCGCTGCCTTTCTCAGCATCTCCGCCGTGTTATTTGAGCTGGATGCCCCTGTATTCCTTCCTGCTCCGAAACCACTGTTGGCGTTTCTGCCTCCACCGCTATTTAACGGATACTGTATCACCTTGTCATATTGCTTATATATCAGTGGTGCTAACAGTTATAACTAATTTTACCAGAATATTCTCCTATGCCATGCAATTCTATTTCTATGTTAATTCGTTGACCATGTTGACTATAATGATCTAATTTCCCGATAGTGAAATCTCCTGCATTATATTTAGCAATTGCTTGTTCTTTGTAAATAGTAATTAAATATTCTGGATTTTCTTTTCCGTATCCTAAGTTTTCAAATACCATGAGTCGCATCATCTTAAAAATATAGTCTTTAAGCTCTTCTACCTCTGCATTAACCATTCTCCCACTAATCCCCTGAAACACTTTTTTCTGCCTGTAATTTAGTCTCAATGTACTCCTGTGAACCTGTTGAATTCAGAGGTTCCAGCTTATTTCAGTATCCTATTACAAGTTCAATGATTCTCTATTTCACATTTCTTATATACTTATACTTTGTGATTCTTACATCATATAACAACATCTAGATACGGTTTATCGTTATACTTTAAAATTTAAGCATTGTTCTTAAAAAAAATATTATTTAATTTAAAAAACAGATCAAAACATTGTTTTTCCGTTTTACATACTTTTTTAATATAATAGTGATAATCTCTTTCTTCATCAAACTTGATATTCATATTGTTTTCTATCCAATTACGAACCCATTGATGAAATTCATATTTAAACTTAATCTCATATCTATTTTTTTCTTTTAAATTAGGATTATCATATAAAAATCCATTAAGAAAATGATATAAATTATCAAATTTATACTCTCCTATATACATACACGGTCTTAATTCAATCCATTTTAATAAGTCTTCAATGTTACACATAAAATCCTCCTATTCTTTAATTATTAAACCATAAGCCATCTATTAAATTTAGATTATCCTTTTCTAATAAATGGCTTATATTGACTGTTAAACTGCTATTATTTTATTAAATTAGTAGTAATTTCAAATTCCCAAGGAAAGTCAGTTATGCCTAAATCATCTAGCCACGCATTATATTCAATTCCATTAGGCGTCATATTATCATAAATCTTATCTCCAATCCTTATGGCTTCATGGAGACCGTTTGTAGAAATATTCCCCCCAAATTTATCAGAATAAATATATCCAGTTTTACTTTTTATAGTAACTCGTTGTCCCTCAACTTCTGCCTTTTTCAAACTTTTTTCTAAATAGTTAGCATACTCCTTACATTTATATAATTTTTTATATTCTCCTGGTACTTCTTTGGTAATATTATCAATCTTGGACTCATACACATCTTCAACTACTTGATCCCAAGGAATCTCTTCCACAAAGGTCTGTTCATCCCGGATTTTAATCTTCTCAAGATAGTCTTGATTTCCTTTGATATTCAATGGAAGATCAATCACTAAATCTTTTCTGATACTGACTCCCGGAAGCTTCTCCAAATACTTTAATTCCTTATCCAACGGGATCTTCTCAGCTAGTTTTCCTTCATCTGCTGCGTTTAATGGAATTTTTTCTGTTAATCCCGCCGATATACCAAAGATAGAAATAGCGTTCACAATTCCTTTGATTGGCAGATATTTATCTATCACTTTATCTAAAGCAATGGATAAACTTAACGTCACAAACTCCGTGGATTGAACTATGCTAGAAACAGCTACTCCTGTGCTCTTGATACCATTATTAATTGTGCTTAACAAATCTTCTTTGTTCTCTGTATCCTTTTTATCTTCCGTCGGTTTCCCGCATATTGCATTCACTCGTTCTTCCAACGTTCCTGTAACTTCTGGATACTTTTTGTTCAGGCTTGCCGTTTCTTGAGTCAAGTTATTCAACACCACATCTTTAACTGCCGCTGTTACTTTGTTTGTGATGTTCTTCATAGCTTCGACGAGTTGCGTTTGTTTTTCTTGCTTTTGCTTTTGAATCAGCTCCGCTGCTCTCTTCGCTTCTTCCGCGATCCGTTTTGCGTTCTCTTCT
>NZ_HE998568.1:346507-348629 GCF_000327285.1 Holdemania massiliensis AP2
AAACATACGTGTAAGAGCTGAGGGTTCTGGTTCCCAGCTTAGTCAGCTGGGTTAACTGATTGCCGTTGTTGTCATAGCTCTTGGTGATGACGACATTGTTGCACATCCATTCCTTAGTCATCCGGCCCAGCGCGTCATATTCATAATTGGAATAATGCGACGCGTTGACAGTCTTGGTCATCCTGCCTGCCAGATCGTATTGGTAGGTAATCGACGTATTATCCGGATAGGTGATCTTGGTGCGGTTGCCGTAAGCGTCATATTGATACTGGATTGTCTGGGTATCCCGGACCACCTTGATTGTATTGCCTGCGGCATCGTAGGTGTATTGGGTTGAGCCATGATCGTCAGTCATTGTCGCAATCCGGTCTAAAGCGTCATAGGTAAAGGCCGCGTCCGGCTTGGTCAGCACGTTCTGGTTGGCGTCATAAGTATACGTCAGAACGGTGCCGTCCTTCTGCTTCAGGGTTAACAGATTGCCGTTTTTATCGTAGGTATACTCTTCCGACTTCTTGTCTTCATCTGTCGCTTTGATCAATTGACCTGAGGTATTGTAGACATACAGAACCTCTGTCTGGTCGCAGTAGCGGCGAATGATCTTGCCCATCTTGCTGATAGACGCTTGGCCCATGGCGATCAAGCGTGAATGCAGTGGAATAATCCAACAAGTATACATGAACTAAAAACGTTTTAAAATAATGAATTTTTTTAGCTTGCATTTGAATTTAAAAAGCTTTGCAAGATTGAAGACATTGCAAAGCTTTTTGTTATTTGGCTTAACTTAGTACATCATAATCTTCGCGCATCATAATGTCAGCTAGATCAGTTAAATGAAAGTCTTAACTACTACGATCCAATGCATAAGACAATTTGTTTCACTACATTCTTTCTTAAAATTACATAGCAGATTTTGTCATGTGGTTACAACAAGATTCTTTAGTTCGTAAAAATTCCTATATAGATTTTGCTAAGTACAATAACATCTAAACTTTGTTTATAATTCTTTAAAATATTCTTCCGCTAATTCAAAAAACATTGTAAAGCATTGTTCTTGGCTTTTGCACACTTCTTGAATATAGTAAAGATAATTTCTATCTTCATCGAATTCAATATTCTTATTTTCTTTTATCCACTCCCTGACCCATTGATGAAATTCTCTTTTAAAAGCCTCATCAATTTCATCTGCTCTTGAGGTGCTTATATTATTAAATAAAAAGCCATTGATAAAATGATATAGATACTCTAATTTCAGATCCCCAATAAACATTCCTGGTCTTCGCTTGACTAATTGAATAAGTTCTTTTATATTCATTTTTACCTCCATTATTACTATACTAACTAGTAATTCTACTTAATTTTCTTTTCTACAACATTAAACATAGAAGGGTAATCTGCAATCCCTAGATCAATTAACCATTCATCATAATCAATTCCGTCAGGATTTAAATTATCATAAATTGTGTCATTTATTTTTATTGCGTCATGAATACCATTGTATGATATAGTACCATGCTTATCAGATAAGATAAAATCAGTTTCACTTTCTATTGATAATCTTTCACCTAAAACATTGTTATTTCTCATTAACTCTTCCATCTTATCAGCAAAATCCTTACACTTAAAAATTTGTTTATATTCATCAGGAATTTCTTGTACCAATTGTTCTGGTGTAGTCCCAGTATTTCCCTCAATTACCTGATCCCAAGGAATCTCTTCCACAAAAGTTTGTTCATCCCGGATTTTAATCTTCTCAAGATAGTCTTGATTTCCTTTGATATTCAATGGAAGATCAATCACTAAATCTTTTCTGATACTGACTCCCGGAAGCTTCTCCAAATACTTTAATTCCTTATCCAATGGAATCTTCTCAGCTAGTTTTCCTTCATCTGCTGCGTTTAATGGAATTTTTTCTGTTAATCCCGCCGATATACCAAAGATAGAAATAGCGTTCAGAATTCCTTTGATTGGCAGATATTTATCTATCACTTTATCTAAAGCAATGGATAAAGTTAACGTCACAAACTCCGTGGATTGAACTATGCTAGAAACAGCTACTCCTGCGCTCTTGATACCATTGTTAATTGTGCTTAACAAATCTTCTTTGTTCTCTGTATCCTTTTTA
>NZ_HE998568.1:349258-351171 GCF_000327285.1 Holdemania massiliensis AP2
ATCTGTTTTTCCTGCGATTGCTTTTGAATCAGCTCCGCTGCTCTCTTCGCTTCTTCCGCGATCCGTTTTGCGTTCTCTTCTGCTGCCTTTCTCAGCATCTCCGCCGTGTTATTTGAACTGGATGCGCCTGTATTCCTTCCTGCTCCGGAACCACTGCTGGCACTTCCGCCTCCACCATTAGATGTTCCACCTTTTGTATGAGGCTCTGTCCGGTGATTGACTGTTCCCTTATTAATTGGTTTTTTCTTTGACTCTGTTGGTGGATTGATTATCCCTTTGATTATCGGCACTCTACTCTTAAAACCCGTTGGATCAAAGTACTTGTTCGGATTGTTTCGGCCATAGTTGTACCGATTCTGGCTTAACGGATCCTGCCAATCCCCGCGATAGCCATCCGCACTGATGAACAGTTCCGTTACCGTATCGTAATACCGCGCTCTTAAGTACTGGGTTTCATCACTGTTATGTGCTTTAGGATAACAATTCGAAATATTCTAAGAGTTTATTGAATTTTTAATTTCGTCTATTTTTCTTAAATTTTTGTTACTTTCTAAAATTATCTGTTCATTATCACATTTATTAAGAATTCCAAAGAAAGATTTCGCGTTTTCTAACATTGCATCGAAAAATTCTTTTCTACAAATTTGGTATTTGTTTTTTTTGATACTAACCATCAAAAAATCATCAGAAATAATCTTAAAATATACTTCTATTGGTTGATCTGGAAATAAAATTTTTTCATTTTTACTTCCGCTAGCTATATTATTAAATGCTTCTAGTATATATGACCATAGTTGATCTACTATATCCCAATATTGAAAGCTTAATAATACTTCATCGTCATTATAAATTATTATAGCTCCCTCTATATAATCAAAATCTTTAATATATTGCAAACAATTTTCATCTTCACATTTTATAAAATATTCCTCGTAATTTTCGTTAACATTACTTAATGAAGTTATAACTTTTTCTTTCTTTATGTAAGTTTCTACTTTTATCATATCTATCTCCATTATACTTTGTTTTATAGTACATTAGATTTAGAGCGTATTCATTTCAATACGCTCTAAATCTCTGTCAAAGTCTATAAGTACTTATTTTATTTTTTATAGAACTGTCCTATCCGACCATTATTAAACCCAATTACATATTTACTTCCATCTACCTCTCCTTCTATTTGATACATTCCAGTAGTTCCTTTCTGTTCAATTACATCTCGATTTTGACTAATAATTTTATCAGCTATATTTTGAATATCTGTGATAGACATATCTTTATCAAAGAAGGATTGTGTTTCTTTAACAGATCCATCCCAGTATTCTGGATGATGCCTTTCTAAAACATGCTTCATTCCCTTTTTATCAAACGCAATTTCATTTCCACCAATGTTCCATTTCTTAGTCTGATAATCTTTTAAATCATTAATCACTTTTTCCGGTTTCGCAGGTTTTAAATTTTCAATTTGTGAGTCACTATTAATAATTTCATCCCAAGGAATCTCTTCCACAAAAGTTTGTTCATCCCGGATTTTAATCTTCTCAAGATAGTCTTGATTTCCTTTGATATTTAATGGAAGATCAATCACTAAATCTTTTCTGATACTGGCTCCCGGAAGCTTCTCCAAATACTTTAATTCCTTATCCAACGGGATCTTCTCAGCTAGTTTTCCTTCATCTGCTGCGTTTAATGGAATTTTTTCTGTTAATCCCGCCGATATACCAAAGATAGAAATAGCGTTCAGAATTCCTTTGATTGGCAGATATTTATCTATCACTTTATCTAAAGCAATGGATAAAGTTAACGTCACAAACTCCGTGGATTGAACTATGCTGGAAACAGCTACTCCTGCGCTCTTGATGCCATTGTTAATTGTGCTTAACAAATCTTCTTTGTTCTCTGTATCCTTTTTG
>NZ_HE998568.1:352385-390507 GCF_000327285.1 Holdemania massiliensis AP2
ACACATAGGTGTATGAGCTGAGGGTTCTGGTTCCCAGCTTGGTCAGCTGGGTTAACTGATTGCCGTTGTTGTCATAGCTCTTGGTGATGACGACATTGTTGCACATCCACTCCTTGGTCATCCGGCCTGCCAGATCGTATTGGTAGGTGATGGACGTGTTATCCGGATAGGTGATCTTGGTGCGGTTACCGTAAGCGTCATACTGATACTGAATCATCTGGTTATCCCGGACCACCTTGGTCGTATTGCCTGCGGCATCGTAGGTGTATTGGGTTGAGCCATGATCGTCAGTCATTGTCGCGATTTAATTAGCACTTAGCCATAGCGATCAAGCGTGAATGCTGAGGGTTATCCGTATTCTTTAGCTCATTTTTAGAATTTAAAAAGCTTTGCAATGGCTTCAAGCCATGCAAAGCTTTTTCAAATGACCTTAGTAGAAAGACTCCTTTAGTTTTTCTACAAAAACGGAATTTAATGTTAAATACTCCGACAACCCGCTTATTTTCAGCAGCAATTCAATATAACTTCTTCTCCTATATCAGCGTCTATTAACCCTTTTAAATTTTCACCGAATCTTTCAAGAGAACCCAATTCACTCATAACATAGAAACAGCATCGATGTCTTCGTGAATTATTATCCGGCACTTCTAAATCAACCTCAATTTGAACATGACCTGTCGTATTTATTTCCGTAATTTCCATTGAAAATGCCGGTGTATAATTACCATTTTTCTTCCCAAATTCGAAATAACAATCTGATTTTAAATATTTCGTACAATTAGAAATCTGATCACTTATTTTATTCAAAATTTGTGTTTGAATGTAGCAAGTTTGATATGCTGTAACGAATTGAGATTGACACATTATCTTCAATTCCAGCAAGTCATTCTCTTGCCAGATTTTATTAATTACAATATTATCCATAGATTCTCCTTAATTCTTAAACTTAAAGTCATCAAATGCACCTGTTACCTTATTATAGTTAAAATGAATTGTTATATTAGTACCATCCTCCATTCTAACTACATTCTCCATTTTTACCCATCCATCCGAAAATAACCATTTAGGATCTTTCATTTCCAGAGGAACCTGCCTAGCTCCCTCTAAAGGATTGGATTGGACTTGCTTCATTGCCATTTGTTCATTGAGATCATTAGGTATTACTCTTCCCGTACTTCCTTTACCTTCAACTTTAACAGGATTGCCAACACCGATATTAGATTCTTCTTTTTCTTTCTCACCTGTTGTTCCCGACGATCCACCACCATTAACAATCGCAGATTGAGTGATGCCTAAAGCTTCACTGATTGCTGGATTCGAGGCTGCTGCGCCTTCCAAGGTTAATGTATAGCCAATAAGCTGTCCACCATTGACTGCCGCACTTCCATCCGGCTGCATTGTCATTCCTGTTGAACTGCCGCCGCTGATGTTTCCCTGAGCTCCAAGTGCTCCGATCGTGGTAACTGCTGATAGACCGATCATCTTAAGATCTTGTACGCCTTTTTCTTTATCTCCGCTCTCATATTCATAGATAGCATAGACTGTCGCTCCACCATAAGCGGCCGCTGCAGTATGTCCAAGAACTGCTGCCAATGCAGGTAAGGTTCCAAACGAAGCTGCTGTCAAATACAGCGCTGCCGCTCCACCTCCTATTATCACCAGATTTTCCACCGGATGATCCAAGAAGCTTTGAATCGTATTCTTCGTCAACCTCGTGGCTGCATCCCAAGCTTCCCCAGCTTTTTCGCCAACCCATTGAATTCCCTGGCTCACTTTTTCCTTTTGTTCACTGCACCAGCCGCTAACTCGATTCGCTATCGATCCAATTTTATCGGTTACATCCTTAAAGTTAATGCCCTTAAAACTATTCAAGTTGACTTGTACACTTCGTCTTGCTTCTTCTTTCTTTGCATATTCCGATGTAATTTTTTTCATCGTGCTTGTCAGAACTCCATGCTGCTCTTCTATTCGCTGTTTTAATAGTTCAGCAGCTTTTTTCGCATCTTCCTGACTCTTTCGCGTTGTGTTTTTTCCAGAAGAAGTATTCTTTGAAGAACTGTTGGAATTATTCTGATATACTGTCGAATTCGAATAATTCGTGTTATTCGACGGATACTGGATCGCCTTATCATATTGCTTATAGATCGGCGGCGCTGTTCTCGCATCCGTTGGATTCATTGGATTTGATGGCTGACTCTTCGGCGTACTCTTCTTTGTATTGGAGGAACTTGGCGTGCTTTTCTTGCTTGGCGTTGTTTTTTTCGGGGTAAAGGCATTCTTTACCGTATTCACAACCTTGTTCACCGTATTGGTGATTGCTCCCCAAATACTCCACATTCCCCTTGGATCAAAGTACTTATTCGGGTTGTTTCGGCTATAGTTGTACCGGTTCTGGCTTAACGGATCCTGCCAATCCCCACGATACCCATCCGCACTGATGAACAGTTCCGTCACGGTATCATAATACCGCGCTCTTAAGTACTGCGTTTCATCACTGTTGTGTGCTTCTGAGCGATACCCATATTCGTCACTGCTGCTGACAAACGGATTGTATTTCTTATCTCTCCTTCCATAATCGCTGTAGCTGTATGTCGACAGCACCTGATTGGATCCGCTTAACAGCATTGTAACGCTTCCTTGACCATCGTACAAATAGAAATCGTCATTGGTGCACAATCTCTCATTGCCATACCAATACTTTGTTTTTGCACTGTCCTGCGTCTTCACCAAGACGACGGGATACTCGGCCAGCTCGTCGTTGAGATACTGAATCGTCGTCGTGTTGCCGCTGACTGACCGCGTCGTTGCTGAGCTTGCGTTCTGGTGCGTTTCTGCGGCTTCCAGCGGCGTTTGTTTCAGCTGGGCGATCAAGGTGTCGATACTGTCGGAAATCGCCTGAGGCGAGGTCACAGGCACGGTATTCGTCCGGCCGGCAGTCTGTTGGATCCGATTGCCTGCTCCGTCATACGCATACGTCGTTACCGTTCCGTCGAAGTCCTTCACTTTCACCAGCTGATTCAGCTTGTTGTACGTGTATTCCTTCACCTTGTTGTCATCCCGGCCTTCCCGAATCCGGTTGCCGTTAGCGTCATAGGCATAGGTGAAGTGATAAGTACCATCATAATAGGTCTTGATCCGGTTGAAGTCGTCATAGGTCGCACGGTAGGTGACCTGCCCTTCCGTCACTTCCGTCTTATTGCCAGTCAGTGTGATCACGGTTTCCGTTGTCGTTTTCGTTGATCCTTGCGTCTTCACCGTTTTGATCAGCTCGTCGTTTTCATTGTAGCTGTACTCTTTGACGGTCGTTGCCCCGTTGAGGATTTCCGTCTGCTTGGCCACGCTGTTGATCGCGTTGTAAACATAGGTGTAAGAGCTGAGGGTTTTGGTTCCCAGCTTGGTCAGCTGGGTTAACTGATTCCCATTGTTGTCATAGCTCTTGGTGATGACGACATTGTTGCACATCCACTCCTTGGTCATCCGGCCCAGCGCGTCATATTCATAATTGGAATAATGCGACGCGTTGACAGTCTTGGTCATCCGGCCTGCCAGATCGTATTGGTAGGTGATGGACGTATTATCCGGATAGGTGATCTTGGTGCGGTTGCCGTAAGCGTCATATTGATACTGGATCGTCTGATTATCCCGGACCACCTTGATTGTATTGCCTGCGGCATCATAGGTGTATTGGGTTGAGCCATGATCGTCAGTCATTGTCGCAATCCGGTCTAAAGCGTCATACGTGAAGGCCGCGTCCGGCTTGGTCAGCACATTCTGGTTCGCGTCATAAGTATACGTCAGAACTGTGCCGTCCTTCTGCTTTAGGGTTAACAGATTGCCGTTTTTATCGTAGGTATATTCTTCCGACTTCTTGTCTTCATCTGTCGCTTTGATCAATTGACCTGAGGTATTGTAGACATACAGAACCTCTGTTTGGTCATAGTAGCGGCGAATGATCTTGCCCATCTTGTTCAGCGTATAGTTCAGCTTGAATCCGCGGGCATCCTGAACAGAAGTCATATTCCCAGCGGCGTCATAGGTATACGTAACCAAATGATTCAGCGGATCCTTTTCCTGAATCAGGTTGTAGACGGAATCATAAACCTTTTCATAGCGCTGGCCATTGGCGTCGACCCGGGCTGTTTCATAGCCGGCGGCATTGTACTCCACGGTTGAAACATGGTTTAATGCGTCGGTGATTTTGACAAGCTGCTGATTCAGATCATAATCATAGCGCGTCGTGTTTCCGACAGGATCGGTTTCACTCAGAATCTGGTTGAACGCGTCGTAGGTCCAGGTGGTCGTCTTCGCGTTGTTGACTTTTTCAGTGAGCTTGTTGCCGGCGGCATCGTAGGTATAGACCGTTTTGATGCCGGCCTCATCGGTCATGCTGAGAATCCGGTCTTCTGGGTCATAAGTATACGTCCGCGTCTGGTTCAGCGCATTTTTCTGCTGAATGACGCGGCCGGTCTTATCATACTGCCAGCTTGTTTTGTGCCGCAGCGCATCGTAAGCCTCGGTCTTATTGCCGATCACGTCATAGACATTCTCCGCAACCAACTTGTCATCCTGCCATGTTTTCAGCAGCTGGTTGTAGGCATTATAGGAATACTTCCAAACCGAGCCGTTGGTCATCGTTTCACTGACCTTCTGGTTTAAAGCGTTATAGGTTGCGGTTTCAATGCCGCCGTCGGGATACGTTGTTTTCTTGACATTGCCGAAAATATCGTATTCGTAGGCTGTGATTCCGCCGATCTTGGATGTTTCCTTAATGCATTGATTCAGTGCATTGTACTGCCGCTGGATCGTATTGCCCTTCGCATCCTTCGTAGCGGTCAAATTGTCATGGTCATCATAGGTGTATTCCGTCGCGTAGCCCAGCGGATCCACCGTTTTGGAAACCAGACCGGCGGGATTGTACACCGTCTGCGTGATGCCGCCTAAGCCGTCGGTTTCCTTGATCAGCCGGCCATCGGCGTCATAAGCAGTTTGCCGGATTGTTTTGTTATCCACCTTTTCCGTTACCTTTTGATTCAAGGCGTTGTAGACAGACTGGGTCGTATGACCGTTGGACGTCATCGTCAGCACGTTGCCTTCTCCATCATAAGTCGATGTCGTGACGTTGTTGTTGCGGTCGGTCACGCTGATGACATGGCCGAAAGTGTCATAGGCATAAAGAATCGTATCCCCGTTGATGGTTTCCTTGATCAGGCGGTTTAAGGCATCATATTCCAGCGTTTTGGTATTCTGAAGGCTGTCGCTTTCCGAGATCTTATTCCCGTTTAAATCATAGGTAAACTGCGTCGTCACGCCGCGGCTGACCTGCTTGATGATCTTGCCGTCATCGTTGATCGTGTAGGTCGTGGTGCTGCCGTAAGCGTCGGTTTCGGAAGTCACCTGATCATAAACGTCATAGGTATACGTATGATTGATTTCACCGTTAACCTTGACCTGCGTCAGCCGGTGCAGCGCATCCAGCGTGTTCTCAGTGACTAAGCCCGTCGGCTCGGTTGTCTTAATCAGCTGATCGTAGGCATCATAGACAAATGTCGTGGTTAAGCCCAGGATAGTCTGGGAGGTCAGATTGCCGAAGGTATCATAAACATAGCTTTCAATGACTTTGCCATTGCGTGTCTTCTGTGTTAGATGCCCGTGAACATCATAGTGATAGCCGGTCTGGTTGCCCAGCGGCGTGGTCGTTAAGATTGTCCGTCCGCGGCTGTCGACGGTCATTGTCGTGCGGTTGTTCAGCGCGTCCTTCGTTTCAATTACCTGATGATTGCCATTGTAGACATAGGTCGTCGTGTGGCCGTTGGTATCGGTAGAAGTGAGGATATTGCCTTCATGATCATACGTCCAGCTGCGCGTCTTTTCCGCCTTGGTTTCACTGAGCACCCGGCCCATCGCGTCATAGGTATAGGTTGTTTCCTGTCCCAAGGCATCCGTCATTTTTGTCTTTAAGCCTTTGGCGTAGGTATAGGTTGTCGTGTGCCCCAGCGGATCCTTGACGCTTGTCAGATGACCCATCGCGTCGTAAGTCTTTTCCGTCACCTTGGCCTGATCATTGCTCGTCAGCGTCTGCTTGACTTCATGACCCAGGGCATCGTATTCAAACGTGGTCGTCTGACGGGTAGTTGCCTGACTGAGCCGCTGACCTTTCGCGTCATAGGTATAGGTCGTCACATTGCCTGCTTTGTCCGTAGCGGTTAAAATCCGGCCTAAGACATCGTAGGTGTTGATCGTTTCCTTTCCATCGAAATCCGTCGTTTTAATGACGTTGCCCAGCGTGTCATAGGTATAGGTTTTAATTTGCTTATGGGCATTGGTTTCTGTCGCGACACCGAACTGATTGTAGGTGTAGCTTTTTGTCAAACCGTTGGCTGTTTCCGTCACTGTCCGGCCGCGGCTGTCAACCGTGCGCGATGTGACTGCGCCGTCGGGGTAGGTGGTTTTCGTCAGATTCTGATTTTTATCATAGGTATAGGTTGTGACGTTCCCTTCCGAGTCCGTCATTTTGACAACATTGCCATAGAGATCGTATTCATAGGCGGTGATGTTTCCGTCATAGTCGCTCTCCGTCAGCTTGTTGCCGGCCGCGTCATAGATGAACGACTTCGTTCCCCCGTCCGGATTGATAATCTGAACGATTTCATTGCGGGCGTTGAGGACATGGGTGGTTGTATGATTGTCCTGATCGGTGGCGGTTAACAGATAGCCTGCCGCATTGTAGGTATAGGTAAAATAGGTTCCGTCAGGATAGGTAATCTTACTTACCCGGCCCTGATCGTTATATTCATAGCTTGTCGTCTGATTCAATGGATTGGTTTCACTGATCAGCTGCTTCAGATCGTTGTAAGCATAGGTTGTTTTATGCCCCAGGGCATCGGTGTAGCTAGTCTTGTTGTTGTGGGCGTCATAGGTCCAGGCTTCATTCTGACCAGCCGTATTGGACTTTGTTAACAGGTTGTTCTTGGCGTCATAGGTGCGGGTTTCCTTGAAGCCGTCGCTGCGCGTCGCAGTCAGCTGATTGCCGCGGTCATCATAGGTATAGGTCCAGCGCACGCCGTTTTCCAAGGTTTCTTCCGTTAACAGTCCTTTGACAAAGGTCTTTAAAACCTGGCGGCTGTCCGCGTATTCAACCTTGGTCGTCTGCCCATTGGCATCAAACCAGGTCGTTTCCACATTGCCTAACGCGTCCGTCGTCTTTGTGCGGCCTTCCAGATACTCCAAGGTCATGATGTTGCCCTGGCCGTCGACCTGTTTTGTGACGCGGTGCTGATCGTCATAGGTATTGGTGATGACTAACGCCTCATTCTGATTCGTCCACGAGGTCATATTGTGATCTGCATCATACGTGTATTCGATCACCGCGCCGGTCTGGTCGGTAAAGGAGATCAGATTCAGGTTGGCATCATAGCCATAGCTGACCTTATCCGTTTCTGACAGCCGGATTTCATCAACCAGATTCTCCGCATTGTAATGGAAGGTCATCGTCTTGCCGTCTTTTAAAGTGATCGTCTTCGGCAGACCTTGAGTGTAGGTAAACGTTGTTTCGCGTCCCTGCTTGTCGATGTTCTTGGTTACTAATCCCTGGGCGTTGTAAATCCAGGTTGTATCCTGATTTTTCAGCACAAAGTGATCGGTATCCCAGCTCAGCTTCATCGTCGTTGTCAGCGTGTTGGCATAGGTGCCGTCGGCTTGCTTCGCGAAGTAATATTTCGTGCCGTCTTCCAGCATCACGGTTGCGCCCTGATCGTCGCTGGCAACCCGGGATAATCCGCTGAACGCCCAGCCCATGCCGAAGATGCTGAAGACTCCGGCGGCGCTGCTGTTGTAAGCGCGGGAGAATGTAAACGTTTCATCCAGCACGTTCATCGCGAAATCCTGACTTTCCAGGATAAAGTTGCCGGTGTTCAGGTTAATCGGCTCAAAGCCGAATTCGCACTGCACATCGCGTCCGCGCAGCGCCGCGTCGACCTGCTTCTTCTGATCTGTCGACAGGTCTTCCTCCACATAATCGACGTCTTTGTTTTTCTGCGGTTCGCGGATAAACAGAATATTTCCCTGAGTGATCAATTCATCCTGCAGGTTGTTGTCCTTCATCAGGGTTTCTTTGGAAATCCCGTAGAAGGAAGCGATCGAGCTGACTAAGTCAAAACCTTTCACCTCATAGGTTCTAAAGTAGGTTTCCTTGACCGCGCTCTTCTGGGTTCCCTTCACCGATTGGAATTGCACGGTATACAGCTTGCCCGGCTCAAAGCTGTCAAAGAACTTCCCGGTTTGATAATTGCTGACCTTGACGCCATTGTAGCTTTGTGTTTTCTCAATTTCCGGATAGTCCGGATAACGGTAAAAGTTATCTACCGCTTCCATGGTTTCCGTAAACTTCACGGTTTCCCCGTCTTTAATCGTAACGGTTGTCTGGGCATGATACGGCGCCGTGCCGTCAAATCCGACCGCGACTAAATACGCTAAGCCTTCCTGATAGTCATATTTGACAAACGGGCGGACATTGAACGTAAACTGATTGACGTCGGTCATCGTGACATCCGGGCTGTCGTAATATTCCGCTTCAACATACGGCGTATCCTCACCGGTGCCGGTGATGTAATAATATTCTGAAGCGTACATCTCCAGATAGCTGGATTCCGGATCCTTCAGGGTTAACAGCACGCCGTTGTTGGGCTTGTTGTTTTCCGCAACGTCTTTAACATAGGGTGTAATATCGAGCGAATGCAGCCAAAAGCCCTCCCAGGTCCAATCGCTGGTAAAGCAGTCGTAATTGGCCGGCATGTTCAAATAAGTCGCTTTGGAAATATCATAAGTCCCCGGGATGCTGCAGGCAAGCAGCTCATTGGTCGTCCCCGGCTTGGTTTTTCCCTGAACGATATTCAGCGTTGCTTTTTTGATGTATTTGCCTTTCAAGACTTCATTCATGCGGTCATCGTTAATTTTATAAAAGCTGAAGGCGTGCGCATAACGCGGATGATTACCGATAAACAAAAACGCGTCGTCATAGTTTTTTAACACCCAGCCGTCCGCTTCCATATTCGGATTGCCCAGCGTCTTGGTCGGACGGCTTTGAGAAACACTGACGTCAGTTCCGTTGTGAGCATAGCCGAAATAATTGGGATCGATCACGACTGGATAAACCCGGTCTTCGCTCATCAGCCAGCTCTCGTCCACGCTGTAATGAACAAGATTTTCTTCTAAGGACACGAAAACCTCGGTTTCATTGCCCGCTGCATCCTTAGCCTTCGGCGCCCGGATCAGCATGGCCAGCTGTTCGTTCTGATCGACAACAACCAAGCCATGCTCGTCGCCCTGCCGGACTGTTCCGTTTTCAACGGTGATCTGGCTGTCAAAAGTATTCGCTGCCGGCTTTTCATACAGAACCAGTTCCTCTTCCACCCAGGCCGGCATGACCGTATAGCGCAGATTCACCTGATTTTCCATCGGATAGATCAGCTGCGCCCCCTCCACGCTCGGTTCGCCGATTTGTTTCAGCTGCGGAATTACTGTAATCCGAACATCGTCTTTTTCCAAGACAACGCCGGTTTTGGAATCCGCTGGATAATAGCTGCGGACAACATTCGCCGTATTCTGCACAAAAATACCCTGGCCCTCCTCAGAAAGCAGGTTCACTGCCGGCGTCAGCTGGGTATCAATCGGCGCAAAGCCATTCTCCGTCTTATAATTCCGAATGACGCCCATGACCATTTTTTTCAGATTCTGGTCTTCTTTATTGGTGTAAATCACTGTTCTTTCATCCACAATTTCCGGATTCGTATAATCCTCAGGCTGAGAATCTGCCGGATTCGTATCCGTCTGTGTAAATTCCAGCGGTGCCGCGGACGCTGGTGTTTCACCGGCTGTTGGCGTCGGCACCAGCGTCGGCTGAGGTGTTTGTACAGGAATCTGCGTTGGTTCTGCCGAGGGTTCTGTCGAGGGGTCAGCCGTTGGCTGCGCAGTCGGCTCCTCCGTTATTTCCGGTGTTTCAGCCGGCTTGGGTTCGGCTGTTGCATCAACACTCGGCGTGGGCTGGAGTTCTTCGCCCTCTGTTGGCTCACTCCCATTTTCTGATTCTTCCGAATCTTTGTTGTTGACGGGATCATTTTCAGTAATATCAACGTTGTAGTAAGGTCCTGTCTGATTGTATTTTTCAATGATTCTGCGCTCATTGACTGCCCGGATCATATCCGTGTTCTGTATCAGCATACAGAAACTGAACAGACAGATCATAAGCTTTTTAATTCCACCGCTGAACGATTTCATTTAATTTTTCCCCATTCTTTCCTGCTTCAGATTTTAGTTTTTCCAGTTCATCAATCGCTTTTTCTGTGGCTTGATGTTGTAAGGCCTCAGCGATCACACAGACTTGCTTTCCCATTTTTTCATAGGCCTGTGCTAAGCCTGCGACTTCCTCGTCGCTGCCGTGGTAAGTCTCCTCCGGTTCACTCCATTGCTCGCCGATTGCACTAAGCTGTGCCAGCCAGTCCGGCGACTGCGGCTGACCATTTTCAAATAAGGCGGTCAGCTCAGCCTGGCTTTTCTGCAATGTCTGCAGATATTGCTGCTCCGCACTCATTTGCGTTTTTGACTGACAACCAGCAAGCAGACTGAGTATCAAAATCAGAAGTAATCCTCGTTTTCCCTGCATATCGGTCTCCTTTTGGGCATAATAAAAGCGCCTATGAGAAAATCATAGGCAGAAAGAGAAATGAATTGTTCTGACCTTCAGTGAATGAGAGCGGACTTTTGCGCATTTGCACCGATGATCAATTCCCTGTTCTTTCCCCTGTTGTTGAAAATTCCCTGATTAGTCTTCTTCCGGCTGATACCAGCCCCATTGTGAAATTGTCAGCTTGCTGATGGCTGCCATTGCTAAAACGAGCATCGCCGCAGTTTTCCAGAAACGCTGTCTCATGCTTTTCTCCCCTTTCTTTCCATTTGATAATTTTATTATAGAAAATTTTACGGAAATGTCTTTAGTTTGGGAACCAATAGGCAGTTTTTGGGAGCGAATAGACATATTTCGACAAATTTAAGGCTTAGCAGAAAAAAAGACAGTTTCACTGCACTGTCTTCTGAGCCAAAGCTAAAGATATGGCGCTGGCAGTTAGGGAGCAGGCAATAATCCGCCCCATTCCCTGATTGATTGCCAGCAGTTCAATCACTGAGAAAATACCGCAGATACTGGTTAATATCCGACTTAACCGTCGGGCTCGCTGACGATCCTGCTCGGTTTTGCGGCGTTTGTAGCGCATGTCAGGAGCCCATTTCCAAATGATGCCCAGGGATAAGAGATCAAGCAGGACATAAATTCCAGGATTAGGGATGAACTGTGTGAGGGCAATGCATCCGAAACAAACGCTGTGGGTCACAAGCAGACAATGGGAAAAGCGGTGCAGATGGATTCCACCGGTAAAGGAACGGACTGCCATCAGACTGAGCATAAAAACCAGCATTTCCTGAACACAGTTGAAGACCAAGGCAATACCGGTCATGCACAGGATCAGAATTCCTTGAATTAATAAATTCTCGATGCCAAAGCGCAGATCATTCTCATTCACGGGTTCGTTCAGCTGTCCGTTGAGCCAGCGGCCCAGCTTTAAAGAAAAATTACGCATGTTTTTCCTCCTTCGGCAGTAAAATCCGGACTTCAAAACGGTCTGAAGCCAAGTGAAAATCAAGCTCGCCTTCAGCCTGCTTCACAATCGTGCGGATACTCTCAATTCCATAACCATGTTCTTCCCAATCTGACTTTGAACTTCGTTTTAGATTGATGCGTAGATTCGGCTTAACCGAATTGATCAACGTCAGATAAATTGTCGTTTCATCTTCTTTAAGATAGAGTTTAATTTCTTTCTGCTGTGACAGCTTTGCGGCTTCCACAGCATTGCTCAGCAGATTGGAAATTAAAATACAGGTATCGACTTCCTTTAACGACCATTGTACGCGGCCGGTTTCCAGATGAAACTGAAGATGGGGCTCACTCTCTATCGTTCGATTTAAGAGACTGTCAATGATTGGATCTCCGGTATGTTCCTTCCTTGAGATATCCTCTACCGTTTTCATAGTTGATCGAATGTATTCAAGAGCTTCCAGGCTGCGTTCCTGTGATAAATATAATTCAAGCAGCCCCAGCAAATGTTTCAGATCATGACGCTGCTTACGGTACTTCTCCTGATTTTCCAAGGTCTCCGCAAGCCAAACTGCTTTCAGCGTATTGCAATTATGTTCAATCTCAAGCCGTTTCTTACTTTCCCGCATTTGACGATATTGCAAAAACACCCAATTCATCAGCACAAAGAATCCAAATAAAGCTGCGCTGAGCGCGGCCGAGAGAATCCGAATCCGCCGGTCATTGAAGGTGCAGCAGATCAGATAATTAAAGAACACGCAGAGAAACAATAAAAGACAGCTAAACCGAAACATCCAGCTTAAATTTTCATATCGGAGCAATTCCGGTTTCTTCTTCATCAGGACAATCGGCGTCAAAATCGCCAGTTTATTAAAATAACCACCCAGCGTTCGCAGCCAGTTCTCCTGCATCAAGACTTCGATCGGGATTTTGGCACCCAGCGTTAAAACCTGAAACGAAATCACTGAGAGGATTCCTTCTGCGATGTAAAACAACAAAACTAAAATTCCCAGGTTCATGGTTTTCCCTGTGAAGACTAAGCGAATCATGATCATCATATTCAAAAACATCAGAAGAACTAGTAAAGTTGGATCAGCCATCCAAAATTCCATCGAATATTCAACAGCGGCAAATCCCAGCAGGGACAAAAGCAGGACTGGAAGGGAAACCCGCAGGGCAAAAAATTTCTGCACTAATAGGGTGACACTGAGCATTTCAAGCAGGCAAAAACTGAATTCGATCACAAATGCATTCATACCATCACCTTATAATCTGAAAAGCGCCGAAGAACCTCTGCCTTCTGATACTTGCTGATCATTAAAGGCTGACTCAGTCCGCGGATAAACAAGGTATTGGCTTTGATTTTTTCCACATTCATTAGGTTCACGACTTCCGATCGATTAATCTGAACCAAATATTCACGCATTGCCAGCACACAGACAGCATCGTTTAAAACACGTCCGCGCAATTCATATTTTATCCCGCCCTGCAATGTCAGTGTTACCTTGCGGTTAAAACAGCTGAGCATTAAAATCTGATCGCGGCGAATTGAGATTTTGCCTTGTGTCGTTTCCACTGTCACCTGACGATAGGCAATTTCCTCGTTGATTTTAATGATCATTCCCGCCAGCTGTTCCTGGAGTTTTGACTTGACAAGAAAGCCGATCACATGAAAACCGAACGCTTCCGCCATATAGTGTTCCTCGGCTGTAACATAAACAATCAAGGGGGAAACTGGCTGTTCCCGCAAAGCTTTCGCCACAGAAAAACCATTAATATTCGGCATTTCAATGTCCAAGAATAAAACATCAGAAGCAATTTGACCGAGTGTGGCGATCAATTTCTGCGGATCATTATACGTCTTAATTTCACCAAATAGCTGAGTCTTTTCCAGTTCGCCTGACATCATTTCAAGAAATTCCAGATCATCATCTACAATTGCTGCTTTTATCATGATTAACGCCTCCCTTAGGTCGTCATACTCCATCCTTATTTATAACACAAACGCTGAGCGACTACAAAAAAAGCCGGGCTGTCAAAATGTGAAATCCAACAGCCCAGCCTAAGCCTTCATTCTATTCTTCCACTGTGACTAACAGAGATGACTCCACGCGCAGTTCACTGCCGCTGCACAATCCAATATAGGCCTTGCCCGGCTTCACTGCGGTGACCTGACCTTGTTCATCAACAACTGCGACCCGTTCATCCGAGGAAAACCAATGCAGTGTGACATCGCTTGCCGCCTCCGGCAATCTCTCACCCGTCACCGTTGTCTTTTCTCCGGCTTTCAAAGCTGCAGCTTCCGTCTTCAGGAAAATGTTTTCTGTCGGCACCGCTTCCCGAATCTGAACGTCATCCAGCCACAATGTCCCTTCAGCACCGCTCAGCCTGAAGCTGAGATCCAATGAGTCCGCAGAATAGGCTGTGACAAAGTTTAAACTGTAAACCGCCCACTCCTCGCTCATGCACAGATTATCGTTGAGTGTAACCTGATGCGTTGAAATGGATTCGCCGTTAGCCGTCTTCTGCGTCATTTCAATCGTGAAGTCAGTGCTGCTCAGCTGCTGCGCTCTGTGATCGAAAACAAGCTGATATGTTGTATTCGGCTTCACCGCGGCAGAGGTGCTCAGAACTCCATCAATGCCTGATCTGATTCCTGATTGGGTGAGCATCAGGGACGAACTGCCCGCTGTTTTTGCAGCAGTGTCTGCACTTAAAACAAATGCAGCCGATCCGCTGTGTTCCTCCGCCTGCACTACCGTCCAGTTCCAGCCTTCCGGCTGATTCCCATTCCAAACTTCAAAACTGCCCTGCGGCAAACGATTGGCAGAATCAATCTGCGGTGACAATGGATCCCCAAAAATCTGAATTTCAGTGATTTCATAACCTTGGTTCGCGGCCTTTTTCCCCGACAGCTCCAAGCGGACAAACTTGACTGGCTGGTTATTCACCGCAATGGCATCGCTGTCTTTCACATCCTGAATTTCAGCAAGAGTTTGATAGCTTTCGCCGTCCAGAGAGCCGGAAACTAGATACTGTTTGGCTTTCACTGTATCCCACAGCACATGGATCTGATCAACTGCGTACACCCGATCCAGTTCAATCGTAATGAATTGCTGATCCGCAGCATCGGACACCCACGGTGTTTTCGTGTCATAGTCCACAAGCAAATACGGAGAGATTTCTTCATTCAAAGAAGAAACGATGACATTTTGCCCCAGCGCCCGATTGTCAGAATTGGCAAGGCCTTCCACTTCACCCAGCAATTCAAATTCCGCATAGAACAGATCATGATCAGACAGATCACTTTCAACCCGCTGAATATCTGTGATCCGCATATTCTTTGTACATAAGACATTGTCTATCGTAAAAACATTCATGGACGGATCATCCGCTTCCCGATAGGTATCATACCACATGGACTTATATCCATTCGCTACGTTGAAGTTATCCAGAAACATCGAATATTCATATTCATGCTGATCGGTATTGAAATCTCCGGTAATCACTTTGTACTCCATCGGATCAGCATTGACCCGCTGAATGACCTGTGCAATCTGACGGCGGCGCAGATCAAGATTTTCCCAGCTTAGATGCGTATTGTATAACGCGATCTGGACTCCGTCTTTCTCGATGACCACCCGTTCCAACGTCTTTGTTGCCCGACTGCCGGTACTTTCTAACGGAATGGAACTAACCTGCAGCAGCTCGTGCTGACTCACGATGCCAATTCCAAAGGCCCCATCCGCAAAATCCCGACCTTTGGCAAAATGAACGTAAGGAACGTCATCATTCACAAAAGCCTGAGCCAGATCCTGTGAATTCCGGTTGTTCTGCACATCCACTTCCTGAATTCCAACAGCGTCAAGACGGTGCTTGGCCAGCACAGCCGCCATGGCCTGCGGATCCGGATGTTTTTGGGAAGCGATGTTCCATGTTCCAATCCGCAGCGTTACAGGACCGCTGCCCGAAGATGAATCCGGTACCGGGCTGCAGCCTGTGATCATGCCAAGGACAGCAAAGCTGATTAGTATTTTTTTTAACTTATTCATACATTCCTCCGGGTATTCTTTTGATTGAGATTTCATTTTTCTTAACTATAGTGTACCCATGTTCCGCGGTCTTGTCCATGTATGATTTCTTTCTATAAGTTGATTTTCATGATCCATAAATTCATCTTATGATATAATAAAACCAGAATCGAGGGATAGTATGCTGGATTATCGCCTAAAGACCTTTCTGCTTCTCAGCAAAACGCTGAATTACACGAAAACAGCCCAGCAGCTGCATATGAGCCAACCCGCCGTTTCGCAGCATATCCGCTACCTGGAACAAACCTACAACATCAAGCTGTTTGAGTATTATAATCGCCGGCTGCAGCTGACGGAAATGGGACAGCGGTTTTATCAGCAGGTTCTGGCGCTGGAAGTGCAGAGTCAGGATATCATCGAACGGCTGCGGCAGGAACAGGAAAACCGTCGTTTACTGCGGTTTGACTGTACCTTCACTTTTGGCGAATACATCATGCCGCCACTGATCTGCCGGTGGATGAAAGAAAATCCAAACACCGAGCTGTGCATGCGGATTCTGGGAACTGCCGCTTGCCTGGAAGCGCTGGATCAGGGAGAAATTGATTTCGCTTTGGTTGAGGGATTCTTTGATAAAGCGGTCTATGAAAGCCGGCTGGTGAAAATGACCCACATGGGTCTGGTTGTTCCCGTAGGCCATCCGCTGACGCAGAAAAAAGAGGTTATGCTGAATGACCTGATTGCTTATCCGCTGGTTGTGCGTCAAAAGGAATCGCGGATGCGCGGAATTCTGCCGACTGGGTTGGCTGAACACAATTTATCCTATGAGAGCTTTGCCGGAATGGTTCAGTGCGGAAGCATGAATGTCATGAAGACGTTGATTAAAAATGGATGCGGAATCGGTTTTCTGCATGAAGATATCATTCATGCTGATCTGGTTGAAGGAACCCTGGTGGAAATTCCGGTTGTCGATTTTGTTTTGAAGCGGGAGCTGAACATGGTTTACCTGCCGCATCATCAAGATCCGGCGCTATTAGATCAGATCTATCAGGATTTGTGTGAACATCTGCGGCAGCTGGGGACAGATTAATCCGCCTTCTAAGCAGAAATCATAGAAGACGGATGATGGATTATTTATGCGTAAAATTCTATTTCTATTCTTGTTTATGTTGTGATTGGGCAGATGTTCTTTAAGCAGAACGATGTGTCATCCGCTTCGCTTGATCCCAAAACGAAGAGATTTCCTTACGTGTGTCATCAAGGGTATTATACCTTTCCAGCCTCTGCGGCTGATGCAATGGATATACGCACAGGATGGTTCGCGAAAGATTGCCGAAACCTTCTTCTTACGGACAACGAAAGCCTGAGAATACGATCATCACCGAAACATAGTCAATGAATTTAATCAACGCCGGCTTCAACAATCAGCCATAGAAATTCATACGCTTTAAGATCCAATGTTTCCTGACTGCCGCTGATCCGGCGGCCTGTCAGCAGCTCCCGCGCCTGTTCTTCCTTATTAAACAAGGATGTCAGCGGGCAATACTGCGGAGATTCCGTAAAGTTGAACAAAAACAGAAGCCGCTGCTTTTTACAGGATCGGCTCCATACCAACAAAGCATCATTGCCCGTATCCAGAATCTGTTCCTGTCCGCAGTTCCAGTCCGGATAATCTGAACGGACCTGAAGCATGGCTTTTAAACTTTGGAATATCCGGTATTCCAAGCTCAGCAGCTGAAAGCGCTGCTGGGCTTTTTCTTCGATATAAACCGGTCTTTGCAGCCATCGTCGATCTTGTTCTTTGTCTGGATCCAGGCGGAAGCTGACATCATTCAGCGCGCCCAGTTCATCGCCATCTGACAACAGCGGCATTCCCCGCATCGCCAGACTTAATCCCTGAAGCAGCAGCACACGCCGGCAGCTGTTCTCCAATTCGTAAGGCTCATGATGATCCATCGCCCGGCCGCATCCAGCCCAGCTTGCCAAGGTTCCGTAACAGCGCCCGCTTTCCGGATCGCTTTCCCCTTCGGCAAAGCTGCCCAAAGCCTGTCCGGTATAGAAATCCGTCAAAAACTGCCGATGCGACTCCGGATTCCATCCGCGCATCATCGCCGCTTCCTCATTAAAATTCCAGCGGAGGCCCTGATCGCAGCCCACCGGGTGAATCGCGATCGTGGCTGGGGTCAGCGCATGAAAAAATCAGATCGGCCCGCTGCATTTTCGTATCGCGGGTCGCCAGCGAATTCCAGCTGTTGATCATGGCGGCTTGATCGAGGACGGATGCGGACTGCGGAGCACGCTGGGCCAGAATTTGTAAGTCATGAGCTGCTGCTTCGCTGTGACCGATCACCAGCACGGATGGGCATACCAGCTTTCCAGCCGCAACAAAAAGCGCAAACAGGTCTGGAATCTGCGGATAAAGCGGCTGAGCTTTGCATTCTTTCCACATATGATCCAGCTGCCGCAGCTCAATCGCATCCACACCTAAATCCGCAAGCGAACAAAAGCGTTTCAGCATCACGCTCAGCACCTGAGGATTTTTATAATCCAACAGCCATCCGCCAGTCTGCGGGCTGCGGTAGACATATTGATGAATCTTTTCCAGCTTATAAAATACACCGGTTTCATTTTCTTTGGAAAACGGACTGTATAAAGAGGCAAGCTTAGCATCAGCAATCATCCAATACCGCTGCTGCATCGAAAGATCCCCTTTTAGCGCCTGGCTTGCCCAAGGATCGTCCTGCGGAGTTCCAGCCACGTCAAAATCTATGCCCACCGCAAAGCCTTCCGCATGCCACGCGTCAATCTCGGTTTGAAGGACTTGCCGTGAACGTTGCGTATGCGGAAAAGGGACCTCGCTGAGCTGTACCCAGCCGATCCCTAACTCCCGCAGTTCCTTAGCCCGCAGGGATATCTGCGCTGCAGACTGCGCGGCAGAATAATTCAGCCGCATGCCTGCCGGCGCCGAGCAGAACCAAGCTGGGCCGCGGTCTTTCCCGCGATGAAGCAGACTGCGATTGAGCCTCTGTTCATCCAGCATTGCCAAAAGCGCATCGAATGTTTCTTCCTGAACATGAAACGGCTGATAGATCCTAAAGAAAGCCGCTTCCATTTCTGCCATAAGCGGCTGCAGCCGCTGCAGGAATTCGCCGGCGCTCATCCCTCAGCTCTCCGGCTGCTGATCCAGCAAAGCCTGTGCTTCTTCGGTTGTGACCAGGGACGGCATTCCGCCCTTACGAGTTACGGACAAAGCCCCGGAAGCATTCGCCAGCCGCAGCATCTGATAGACATCCTCACCGCTGAGCTGTTCCAGCGTTTTTTCCGATTTTAGGAAACTGGCCAGAAAGCAGCCTAAGAAACCATCGCCAGCGCCGGTTGTATCCACCACCGATACCGGGAAAGCTGGAGCGTTAATATAGTAATCGTGAATTAAGGCATGACTGCCCTGACTGCCCTCGGTGACGAGGATCAGCGGCGTTTTGTATTTCTTCGCAATCTGCCGTGCTCCTTCTTCCAGCGTCTTGCAGCCGGTTAGAAAAATCAATTCTTCTTCCGCAACTTTGAGGATATCGCAGAACTGCAGACCATGCCGGATTTCATGCCGGGCTTCTTCTTCACTGTTCCACAGCGGCATCCTGAGATTCGGGTCAAATGAAAGCAGCTTCCCTTTCTGCTGGGCATATTTTATGAGTTCAAAAGTCGTAATCCGCGCCGGATTGTGAGTCATTGACACTGAACCATAATGGAAGAGTTCACACTCGTCGATCGCCCGCAGATTGACTTCCTGACTTTCAATCATCGTATCTGCCCCCGGATTGCGGTAAAAGCAAAAGGACCGTTCACCTTTTTCATCGAGCTGAACGAAGGCCAACGTTGTTTTATAACGGGAATTGATCACCATATATTCCGTGTCAACACCCTCGCCCTTGAGCTTTTCATTCAAAAACTGACCGAAGATATCGTCGCCGACCTCGCCGATAAAGCTTGCCTGTACGCCATGCTTCACCGCAGCCACCGCCAAATTTGCGGGGGCTCCGCCCGGATTGCGTTCAAATAGGATATTTCCATTTTCACTGACGCCTACCGGCGTAAAATCAATCAAGGTTTCACCAAATGAGCATATTTTCATCTTTAGTTCCTCCTGCCTAAGATTTTGAGTCTTTCCTATCTTATTCTAACACGAACCGAACTTTTCCCAAACCCTAATCGCAAGCGTTTTCATCTTCTTTTTCTTTGCTGACTTCCTGTTTTCCATATAAAAA
This sequence comes from Holdemania massiliensis AP2, assembly GCF_000327285.1. Classification (GTDB taxonomy): domain Bacteria; phylum Bacillota_I; class Bacilli_A; order Erysipelotrichales; family Erysipelotrichaceae; genus Holdemania; species Holdemania massiliensis. Next base: position 372,317 of record NZ_HE998568.1, read on the forward strand.
TAATCATCCTTATTCGTTATAGCCAACAGGAGAAAGCGACGGAATAAAGGTTTTTACTCGATTTCGGGCAGGGATAAAATTTCCATACAAAAAGCAGGCAGAATGAAGCAGTATATAAAACTTTATCCTGCCCTATCTCTAATTCTAGAACGGGCAATGCTTCAAATCAAAAAGGTGCTTCGCTTGGAAACACCTTTTTAATTTACTGAATCTGACTTTTGAGATAGCTGAAGATGAACCCGTCCAGATCGCCATCCATGACATTCTGAACACTACCCATTTCATAGCCGGTACGATGATCCTTGACCATGGTATACGGACAGAAGACATACGAACGGATCTGCGATCCCCATTCAATGTTTTTCTGTTCGCCGCGGATCGCTGCCAGCTTGGCTTCCTGTTCCTCGATCATCCGCTGATACAGCTTGGATTTCAGCATGTTCATGCAGCGTTCCCGGTTCTGAATCTGACTGCGCTCAGTCTGGCAGGATACCACAATGCCGGTCGGCTTGTGCGTCATGCGCACAGCGCTGTCGGTCTTGTTGATATGCTGTCCGCCGGCTCCGCTGGCCCGCATCGTTACGACGTCCAGATCTTTTTCATCAATCGTAATTTCAATTTCATCCGCGAACTGCGGCATCACGTCCAGGGAAGCAAACGAGGTGTGCCGACGGCCGGAGGAATCAAACGGAGAAATCCGCACCAGCCGGTGCACGCCCTTTTCCGCTTTCAGATAACCGTAGGCCATATCGCCCTCGATCAGAATGCTCGCCGATTTAATCCCGGCTTCTTCGCCTTCCTGATAGTCCAGCAAGGTAACCTTATAGCCCTTCCGTTCAGCCCAGCGGCAATACATCCGATAAAGCATGCTTGCCCAGTCCTGACTTTCCGTGCCGCCGGCTCCCGGATGCAGCTCCAGAATCGCGTTGTTTTTGTCATAAGGATGCGAAAGCAGCACCATGACTTCAAACTCTTCAAACTGACTGAGCGTATCCTGATATTCCATATCCAGCAGCTCTTTCAGTTCCTCATCAAAATTCTGGTTCAGCTCATCCACGGTTTCCTGCAATGAGGCTAAAGCCTGTTCCATCTGATGATATTTAGCTTCCAACTCTTTCATGCCGTTGCATTGGCGAATGACATTCTGAGCCGCTTTCGGATCGTCCCAGAAATGTTCTTCGTTCATCTTCGCTTCCAGTTCTTCAATTTGTTTTTGCTTTGCAGCTAAGTCAAAGAGAGTCGCCTAACTGCTTTAACTTCGTTACCGAAGCGGTTAGGCCTTGTCGAATCTCATACAGTTCCATCGTTATTTCTTACGCTCCTCTATTACAATTCTTACATTCAGGCAGAAAGTGACAACTTCCTGCGCAATTCGTGCCATCATGTCTTCAAACAGCTGATAGCCTTCGGAAACATACGCCTGCAGCGGGTTGGACTGGGCATAGGATCGCAGATGAATACCGTCGCGCAGCTTGCTCATGGTATCGATATGATCCACCCAGTTGCGGTCGATAACTTTTAACACCATCGTCTTTTCTATCGGCAGGACATGCACCTTGATCGGTTCAATCTTGCCTTCATAGACATCCCAAGCCGCTTTGCAGCACAGCTCGCTGATCTCCGGAATACTCTTGCCTTCCAGATCCGTTTCCGTCAGACTTTCATGGAAGCCCATCTTGCCTAACGATTCCAGCAGTTCCGCGGTATTGACATGTTCTTCCTTCCCATCGTGTTCCGTATGGGCAGCAACCAGATTGCTGACAACGCGGTCAAACATATCCTTCACGATGCTGTGGACATCGTCATGATCAAGAATGAAGTTGCGCTGTTCATAGATAATTTCACGCTGCTGCCGCAGAACATCATCATATTCCAGCAAGGTTTTACGTACGTCGAAGTTCACGCCTTCCACGCGCTTCTGCGCGCTGCCGATCGACTTGGTCACGACCTTGGATTCAATCGGAACATCGCCCAGCTGAGAGAACAGGCTTTCCATCTTTTCCGAGCCGAACCGCACCATCAGATCATCCTGGACCGAGACATAGAAACGGGAATAGCCCGGATCTCCCTGACGGCCGGAACGACCGCGCAGCTGGTTATCAATACGGCGGGATTCATGCCGTTCTGAACCGATGACCGCCAGACCGCCAAGTTCCCGGACCCCTTCGCCCAGCTTGATATCGGTACCACGGCCGGCCATGTTGGTCGCAATCGTTACCGAACCCTTCTGACCTGCCTTTTTGATGATTTCCGCTTCTCTGGCATGGTTTTTCGCATTCAGGACTTCATGCGGAATCTTGCGTTCTTTTAACATCTTCGCAATGAATTCACTGGTTTCCACAGCGATGGTGCCGACTAGAACCGGCTGGCCTTTTTCATGACATTCCTTGACCTCGTTGACCAGAGCTTCAAATTTAGCCTTCTTGGTGCCGAAGATGGCATCCGGATAGTCAATACGGGCAACCGGCCGATTGGTCGGAATTTCCATGACGCGCATGTTGTAAATGCTTAAGAATTCTTCTTCTTCCGTCTTTGCCGTACCGGTCATGCCGGCCAGCTTGTTGTATAGGCGGAAGAAATTCTGATAGGTGATCGTGGCCAGCGTTGTCGTTTCCTGTTTGATGGATACGCCTTCCTTGGCTTCAATCGCCTGATGCAGACCATCGGAATAAGCACGGCCCTTCATCAAACGGCCGGTGAACTGGTCAACGATGACGATCTCATCGTTATCCACGACATATTCCACATCCTTCATCATGATGTAGTTGGCCTTTAAGGCCTGGGAAATATGGTGCACCAGCTGCGTATGATCAAGCTCGTACAGGTTTTTTACCCGGAACGCCTTTTCCGCTTTGGTAACGCCGGAATCCGTCAGCTGCACGGTTTTGCTTTTGACGTCGATCTCATAGTCTTCGTCCATTTTCAGTGATTTCACAAAACGATCCGCCTGAATATACAGGTTGGCCGTCTGTTTCTGACCGCCGGAAATAATCAGCGGGGTCCGCGATTCATCGATCAGGATGGAGTCGACTTCATCGACCAACGCAAAATTCAGAGGCCGCAGAACACGATCCTCAACACGCGTCACCATGTTGTCGCGCAGATAATCAAATCCGACTTCCGCATTGGTCGTATAGGTAATATCGCAGTTGTAAGCAGCCCGTTTCTGAGCCGGGGTCAGCTGACGCAGATTTAAGCCGACAGTCAAGCCCAGGAAGCGGTGAATCTGTCCCATCCATTCAGCGTCGCGGCCGGCCAGGTATTCATTGACGGTGACGACATGCACTCCCCGGCCATCCAAGGCATTTAAATAGACCGGCAAAACCGAGGTCAGGGTTTTACCTTCACCGGTTTTCATTTCCGCGATATCGCCGCCATGCAGAACGATGCCGCCCATCAGCTGAACAAGATACGGATATTCGCCGATCACTCGCTTAGCCGCTTCGCGGACAACCGCGAAGGCTTCCGGAAGCAAGTCATCCAGCGTTTCGCCGTTCTTTAACCGCTGCTGAAACTGCGGTGTTTTTGCTTTTAGTTCCTCATCGCTCAGACCCGCCATCTGCGATGCCAGCGCATCGACTTCATGAGCGCGTTTCTCGACTTCTTTCAGCCGTTTTTTATCGTAATTAAAAAGTTTATCCAAAAAAGTTGCCATTGTGGTCCCTCCATCGTTCCTATTGTATCGTAATTGAGCGAAAAACACAAAGAAAAAGGCCGTCAAACCCGGCCTTTGATCGCTGTTTTACAGTTTTTTGACGTTGTGGGCCTGGTAACCCCGGTCGCCCTCGATCAGATCGAATTCCACCTCGGCGTTTTCTTCGATCGTCTTGAAGCCGTCCATGACCAGCTGAGAATAATGGAAAAAGACATCGCGGCCATCATTAAGCTTAATAAAACCATAGCCCTTTTCCTTATTAAACATCTTTACTTTACCTTGCATCTGCTTCTAAACCTAACCCTTTCTTCTTTTTCTCTGCAGCGCTGAATCACGCTGTTTTGCTGATTGGATCAGAACTGAAATGTGTTCCTTAATCCTGAAATTCATTGTTCCGCTGCATCCCTTTGTCTGCTGATAGCGAAGAATCCTTAAGCGATGCCGCGGACTTTTGTTGCCTCCTGCAGCCGGAATTCCTCCTTTCCCGTCTACTTTGAGTATAGAGAGGAATGAGCGCAAACTCAAATCTTTTCCTTCGCCTTATTTCGAGCTTTTTTATTTCAACCCCCATGATGAGTCCTAGATCGCTCATCATGACACGGCAGTCTTGCTGCCTTTGATCTCGTTTCCAGATCGATTTGACTTCATGTCAGTGGGGGAATCCCCGCTTATTTCGTTGAAAAGAGAAGGGCGGGCGCGGATCAGGCGGCAGAAAACGTTGATTAACAGCCAGAACCAAGGCTTCATGGGCTTGGGGCAGCAGCGCCTGCGCAGCCCTAAGCGTGCTGCCGGTCGTGAGCACATCGTCGATCAGAACCAGCGGGCCCGAAGGAATAGAAACCCCTGGAATCAAGCGGATATGGCTGGCGGCGCTTTGACGCTGCTTAGCATTGCCCTGCTGCTCATAGTCGTCTGTTTTTTCCAATAACGGAACAACCGGCAGCCGCAAACCAAAGAACAGCTGCGGGATCGTATCAAAACCGCGTTTCTCCCGTTTAGCGCGGGAGGAGGGCATTGGGATCAGCGCGGCCCGGCGGTAACGCCGGCGCAGCGAATCCTGCCGCGGTTTTAAGAAAATATTCTGCAGCGCTTCATCCATGCATTCCTTATACTGCACAAGCATTTTCATAAAGGCCTCGTCATAGACATATAAGCCCTGAACCGACAAATCGCCCAGCTTAACCTGACCCGCAATCGGCGTCAGCAGACCGCGGCATTTCCCGCACAATTCATCGTCAACAAACAACAATTCGCTGATCGTGCGGCCGTTGAGCAGCGGGCCGCCGCACCACAGACACCGTTCAGCCGGCGGCATTGGCTTCCTTCAGCCGCTTCACACAGCGTTCAACAGCGGCGCTGCGCTGCCGGCATAAAAACAACCCGTCTCCCTGCGGGCAGGCAAAACTGCGGCCGACCCGTCCGATCATCTGTATTAATGAGGCTTCGTCAAAAACACTGTGATCCGCCAACATGACGCACACATCAACCCCGCTGATCGTCACGCCTCTTTCCAGCACCGTCGTCGCGAAGCAAAACGGCAGTTCCTTTGCTCGCAGCTTCCGCAGCGTTTCATCCTGATCCTCAGATTTACTGGTCAGTGCCCCGCACGCAAAACGCAGCGAAAACAAAGCTTTTAAACGATAGCATTCCTGAATCGTGGGCACAAAAATCAAAGCTTGCTTGCCGGCTTTCTGCTTGCTTTTCAGCCAGCGGTACAGCTGAATCAGAAGCCAGATCCCAGGTCCGATCACAACGTGCGGCACGGGCAGATCATAGCCATGCGGACGGCGGTTGAGCTTAAGCTGCGCTAATGTCCCAACCCGGATTCGGGCCTGCAGCTCAGCATCCGGAGTCGCCGTCGTGTAGACGATCTGACCGCGGCAGCTGACGCGGGCAATCCCATGCAGCACCGGATCGCCTTTATAGGGAAAGGCATCCGGCTCATCCAGCACCAACAGATCAAACCGCCGGGGATAGCGGTACAGCTGATGGGTCGTGCAGACAATCAGATCCGCTTCCGTTTTTTGCGTATAGCCCTGACAGACCGGAATAACCGATAAATCCGGGAAAGCCGCCGCCAGCCGTTTCGCCAGTTCCAGCACGACCTGCCGCCGGGCCACCGCCACAGCGACCTGTTGCCCGCGCTGAAGCCTCCGCTGCAGACATGCCATCACAATTTCCGTTTTTCCTGCTCCGCACACCGCGTCAACCAAAACATCCTGAGTTTCGGATAATTCGCAAAGCTGATCCGAGATTCGCTGCTGCGCCGCGGTCAGCGGATAATCCAGCCGCAGATGCGGATCCAACGGTTCCTTGGGTTCAGGCTCAGGAAGCTCAGCCGTTTCGCACACCAGCATCCGGGAAAAACCGATGCAGCGGCGGCAGTACCATCCTTTGCTGCCAAGATAAAACCAGCTTGGATCTTCATTGAAGCATCGCGGGCATCGCATCTTTTCACCTCCCACTTATAATATTGCGGAAAATTGGAAAAAGCCCCGCAAAAAATAAGAATTTCTTTATTTTTTCCCATTTCTTTTCTACAATGAAAGAAAGAGTAAGAGGAGGAACAGATCATGACTACGTTTACGATTCAGGATGATTTTATCCTTGACGGCCAGCCGGTTAAGCTGATCAGCGGAGCGCTGCATTACTTCCGAATCGTTCCGGAATACTGGCAGGATCGCTTGGAAAAGCTGAAAAACATGGGCTGCAACTGCGTTGAAACCTATATTCCATGGAACTACCATGAACCAAAGAAGGGACAGTTTGATTTTACCGGACGTAAAGACGTCGCCCGGTTTGTCCGATTGGCTCAGGCACTGGGCTTATGGGTCATTTTGCGTCCAACCCCTTATATCTGCGCCGAATGGGAATTCGGCGGCTTGCCTGCCTGGTTGTTAGCGGATGAATCCATGCGGGTGCGCTCAACGTATCAGCCGTATCTGGATGCGGTCGATGCTTACTACGCGGAATTATTCCAGGTCATCCGGCCGTTGTTTTTCACGCATGGCGGTCCGGTGCTGATGTGCCAAATTGAAAATGAATATGGCTCCTTCGGCAACGATAAGAATTATTTAAAAGCGGTCAAGCGTTTGATGGAAAAGCACGGCTGCGATGTTCCGATGTTTACCTCGGACGGGGGCTGGCGCGAGGTGCTGGACGCCGGTACCTTGCTTCATGAAGGCGTGCTGCCGACCGCTAATTTCGGCTCCCGCACTGATGAACAAATCGGAGCGCTGCGTCAGTTCATGCATGACAATCAGATTCAAGGCCCTTTGATGTGCATGGAATTTTGGATCGGCTGGTTCAACAACTGGGGTTCACCGTTGAAAACCCGCGACGCCCATGAAGCCGCCGGCGAACTGGAAGCGATGCTGAAGCAGGGCAGCGTCAACATTTATATGTTCCATGGCGGCACCAATCCTGAATTTTATAATGGCTGCAGCTACCATAACGGGATGGATCCGCAGATCACTTCTTACGACTACGCCGCGCCGTTAACAGAATGGGGCACAGAAGCAGACAAATATGCGGCCTTCCGCGAAGTGATCGCCAAGTTCCATGCGTTCACACCGGTGCCGCTGTCTACGCCGATTCAGTTTCAAGGAATTGGTGAATTGACCTGTACGAATCGGGTATCTTTGTTTAATACGCTTTCCTCATTAACTCAGCCGATCACAACGGATATTCCTCAGCCAATGGAAAAACTGGGGCAGGGTTATGGCTATATTCTGTACCGGGCCCATGTCGGCAAAGCCCGCGAGCTGGCCAAAGCGAAGCTCGCGGATTGTGATGACCGCGCCCAGATTTTTGTCAATCAGAAGCTGATCGCCACGCAATACAAGGAAACGATGGGCAGCAATATTCCGTTGACGCTGGATCATCCTTCCGATAACGTCATTGATATTCTAGTAGAGAACCTCGGACGCATCAATTACGGCGCCAGTCTGGTTTCCCCGCATCAGCGCAAGGGCATCAAGGGCGGCTTTATGCTTGATCTGCATTTCCATACCGGCTGGCAGCAGTATTGTCTGGAGCTGAACAATGTGGAACAGGTCGATTTTACACAGGACTATCAATCCGGCGTCCCGGCCTTCTATGAATATGCTTTTGAGCTCGACGAACCCGCGGACATGTTTTTGAATCTGAAGGGCTGGGGCAAAGGCTGCGCCTTTATCAATAGCGAAAACCTCGGCCGCTTCTGGGATATCGGACCGACACATTATCTTTACATCCCTGCCCCTTTATTTAAAAAGGGAAAAAATACAGTGATCTTATTTGAAACCGAAGGCCGCTCAGGATCTGTGTCGCTGGACGATCATCCGCTCATTGATCAGCCGGATACAAACGATTAGAATTTTATTCTGAGAAAATAGTTTTAACCTAAACTATCCGAGAATCTTTAATTTTAAAGATAGCTCGGATATTTTTCTTGACAGTCCGCAAAACAAAAAAGCATGCCGCTAAGCAATGCTTTCCTTATCAAATTACTTTTTAACAATTTTCCTAGACTTTACTGATGCGCAGTTTCAGACTTGCCCTGGCCTGCGAAACGCCGGCGTGCAGAGCGTTGGGAAGCAGCTGGCTTTTGTTCATTCCGGGTCTGCGTACGTACTGCCTTTGAGGATTCCGGTCTTTTCGCTTCCGATTTTGTCTCAGATTTATTTCTAGCTTCCAGCTCGGCCAGCGTCATAACGGATTCCTGATTGATTTTCGGTGCTTTTCTGACCGGTATTGTATACCGAATCAATTTTTCAATGTCCTTGAGATAGGGCCGCTCGTCGGTCTGGCAAAAGGAAATCGCAACGCCGGATTCTCCCGCCCGCGCCGTTCTTCCAATACGATGGACATACGTTTCGCTGATATTGGGAATGTTGAAATTAACAACATGTGATAAGCGTTCAATATCAATTCCGCGGGCTGCAATATCCGTTGCCACCAAAACCCGGATCTGATGATTCTTAAAGGCTGCCAAAGCATTTTGGCGGGCATTCTGCGATTTGTTGCCATGAATCGCCATCGCCTTCACATGACCTTTATTTAAGACCCGGACAACTTTATCCGCTTCATGCTTGGTACGGGTAAAAACCAATGCTGAAGTCACGGACTTATCTTTTAATAATTCCATTAACAATGCGCTTTTATCCTTTTTCTCGACAAAATACACCGCCTGCTCGATCTTTTCAATCGGTGTGGATACTGGCGTTGCTTCCACGCGAACGGGATTTTTTAATAAAGAAGCGGCCAGTCCCGAAATTTCCTTCGGCATTGTGGCTGAGAATAACAAGGTCTGTTGTTTGTTGACCAGCAAAGCGCTGATCTTCTTTACGTCATGAATAAAACCCATATCGAGCATTCGATCAGCTTCATCCAAAACAAAGATTTCAACCTGTCCCAAATCCAATAATCCCTGCCCGACCAGATCCAATAGCCGGCCCGGCGTTGCAATGAGGACGTCCGTGCCTCTTTTCAGCTGTTCAACCTGAGCGCCCTGCTTCACTCCGCCGAAAATCACCGTTGTTTTTAACGGCAGACTTTCCCCATAACGATGGAAATTGTCAACGATCTGAATCGCTAGCTCGCGCGTCGGCGTTAAAACCAAAGCCCGTACCGGCCGTTTGCCCTTCACGGGCGCCTTGGCTAAACGATCCAGAATCGGCAGCGCAAAAGCTGCCGTCTTCCCGGTTCCGGTCTGCGCCAAACCTAATAAATCACGTCCCTCCAAAACAGGCGGGATCGCTTTCTGCTGAATTTTAGTTGGGGTTGTATATCCCATTTTACGGCAATTTCTTAAAATGCCGGGGTTGATTGATAATTCTTCAAATTTCATTTTTTACTCTTTCTATTCCGAATTCAAAAACAGTGCCGAAACGCACTGTCAGGATGTCATAACCAGATTATGCATCAAGAAATGGAACCTCTGGTTATTAGTATAGCTCAAGTTGTCCGATTTTACCAGAAAAAAGCACAAATACCTGCTTAATCGTCAATTCCAGAAACCGACCGGGTCTGAAAACACAAGGCGCGCTGAGTTTCATGTTCTTCATTTCCAGCGTCGATGTTAAATCTGTATTTCAGCACGGTCCTGCGGAGAAATCGAATTGACGTTTTCGTTTTATCCCGATTTCCCGGAAACTTCCAAGTGGAGCTTTGTCCACAGCCGCGCTATAATAGAAACAATGAACGCTGCTGGTTCCCTTCTCTGGCAGATCAATCGGAGCAGGTCTATGCAGAAAAAACAAGACTCACTTCTGCGCTTCTACGATGAAGATCAAGGGCAGCTTTTTGTATTGTGTTCCCAGGAATGTAAGTTTTTATTAATTCCGCAAATTAATATCCAAAAAAATGTCACAAACTTCTCTGCCTTCCGTCTAATTATTGAAAGGAGAAATTCAGATGGACAAACAAATTTCCGAAGCTTTAATTGAAAAGGTGCTGGATCATCAGCCGCAGGCCGTCAATGAACTGATTGCACAGCTGCAGACTTCCATATTTAATTTGGCGCTGCGGATGCTAGGAAACATCGCGGATGCCGAAGATGCCACACAGGAAATTCTGCTTCTCGTATTGGAAAAGCTGCCGGCTTTCCGCGGCGAGAGCGCGTTGACAACCTGGGTTTACCGCGTCGCCGTCAATCGTCTGATTGATGAAAAACGGTCGATGTTCGCTCAGCATCCGCTCAGTTTTGAGGCTTATGCCCAGGATATTCAGGCTTATCAGCAGGAATCGCAGCGCGAGGATAGAGTAATTTTAGCCAGAGAGCTGAAGCTTTCCTGCACAAACGTGATGCTTCAGTGTCTGAAACCGCAGGATCGCTGTATCTTCATCTTGGGAACGATGTTTAAAGCCGACAGCCGGCAGGCTGCTGAAATTCTCGGTCTGACGCCGGAAAATTACCGGCAGCGCTTATCCCGTGCCAGACGGAAGATGGCAGACTTCATGTCGCAATATTGTTATCTGGCATCCGGAGGCTGCCGCTGTACCTGCCGTATTGACTTTGCGATCGGAACCCAGCGGCTGGATCCGGAAAATTTAGAATATTCCAAACTGCCTTCCGCTGATCCGCAGGTCCTGCATCAACACTTAGAAGCAATGGAAAAAATTGAAGACCACATGACGATTTTCGATCAAATGGAAGCCTGCCTGCTGCCGGAAGAAAAGCAGCGCCATTTACAGGAAGTGGTTTCTTCCGTCTGGATGGAAAAAGTATGTCAGAATTAGATATGGATCTGGCTTTCACTCAACAGTTTCTCAGCGACCTTGCCCGCAACAACAATTTAGACTGGATGCATGCTCACCAAGCTGAATACAAACAGGCCCGGCGGCAGTTTGAAAAGCTGGCCCAGGCAGTCAACGACGTTTTAGCTCAGGAGGATCCGCGTCGTTTGGATATTGATATTGCCCGCCGCATCAGCCGGCTGAACCGGGATACTCGTTTCTCAAAAGATAAATCGCCTTACAGCCCGCTCTTCCGGATTCATTTATCCCCCAGCGGTCCGCAGCCCATTCCCTGCGATCTGTTTCTCTGCCTGACTGCTGAAACACTGCTAGTCGGAGGCGGATTATTTGCCTCCATGTTCAGCGAAGCCACAGCTTTGGTCAGACAGGCGATCCTGGATCAGGCCGATGAATTTGACAGACTCATTCACAATCAGGAATTCGCTGTCTGTCTGCCGATTCGGGGCGAGAGTTTAAAGCGCGTGCCAAAGCCGTTTCCAGCTGATCATCCGTTAGCGGATTACTTAAAAATGAAGTCCTGGTACCTGGAGCAGACCGTTGAGCTCGGCGAATCGAATGCGGCGCTGATCGAACACATGATCGCACTCGCAAAAAGCATGCAGCCTTTCAATGATTTCTTAAACAAAGCCTTGGCTGATTTTACCATGCCCCAGCGTTAATTTATATTGAAAACGAAGCCGACAGACTTCGTTTTTTTTCACAATTTGCAGATCTGATTTCTCCCTCGCAATCTGCCTTTTTTAAGATCCGCTTAGCTCGATTCATGATGCCTCACTAAGAAAGCCAAAAGACCATGATGACTTAACCGCTGACGACCAAACATTAAAATCGAATCCTATCCGCTGTTATTTTCTTCTTGCTGGAACGAATGTAAATTGAAAACCTTCATCTGCTTTGACAAATGAGCATTCCGGAAAAATCTGACTTAAATACTTTACCAATCCGAGCATTCCTTCCATCTCATTTGTGGAATGATGGCAGAGGATACAAGGAATCTGGGCGTCCAAACACCATTGCAGGTCAATCCAGTTGGTGCAGCTGTCATCCGAAAGAATCATGCAGTCCACATTTTCCATCCGCATGATCTGAGAATCCATTTCAGCCCCGACTCCAACGCCTAATTTAGTCACTGACTGTTCAGGATTTCCCAAAATTTCAACGCCGCTGCAGCCATGCGGGGCTAACGCCTCCGCTAATTTCTCAGCTAATTCCAACACGGTTTTATGCCGAAGACAGGCGTAATGATAAAAGGAGTCGGTTGGCCGAGGATTAAACGGAATTCCGGTAATTTGGGCAAGGCAATCCGCAACACCATATTCAGGAAAGCGATCCCAGCCATCATGGCAGCGATAAATTGTAATCTGATGATCACGGCAAAGTTTGATTTTTTCATCCCGAAGCTCTTTCATGGATTGATATGGAGCCGTTGTTTCCAGATAGAAGCAATTTTCATGAGAGATGATAAAATGAATATCCCGCTTAATACATTCCTCAATCACCTTTTTTGTTGCAACCCAGCAAACTGCAGCCTGAGTGATCTCCGTCTGTGTTTCGCCGATCAGAACGATATCCCGGGTTTTGCGATAGTCCACCCAGGGCGTATGTTGTTGGAGATGATCTAAAATCGTCTGTATTTGCATAAACAAACCTCCTATTTATTCCATTATAAACCGAACAACGGCAGATATCCTATGATATTTAATTCCCTGATCGGCTTTCTCAGCCACTTTATGCACAAAGTCTGTTCAGATCAAGTTTTTTGAGTCATTTCATGTATAATATATCTAGGCGGCAACAGAAAAAGAGGTTTCAATATGAATTTGGATTTTGTAACTTTAACTTTGGATAATCTGGAAACAGAACATCTCAGCTGCATCATCCGCAGCAAAAAACCGCATCCAGGTGTAGAAGCGAAACGCCGATGGCTGGCTGAGCGGATTCCTGAAGGTCATATATTTCGGAAACTGAATGTGAAGGAAGCGGTTTTCATCGAATATGCGCCATTGGAAACGGCTTGGGTTCCAATTCTTGGTGAGAATTATCTCTATCTATACTGTCTATGGGTGTCTGGATCTTATAAAGGTCAGGGTATCGGGCAGGCACTGCTGGAATCCTGTCTGGCAGACGCTGAAAGGCAAGGCAAATCTGGTGTCTGCATGCTTGGCTCCCGCAAACAAAAAGCCTGGCTTTCTGACCAAGCCTTCGCGAAGAAGTTTAATTTTAGGGTTGTTGATCAAACAGAGAATGGTTACGATCTGTTGGCCTTGTCTTTTGATAATACCTTGCCGAGGTTCGCTCAAAACGTGAAACAGATGCGAATTGAAAATCAGGAATTAACACTTTTTTATGATGATCAATGTCCGTTTATTAATCAATATATAGAAACTATACGGAAAGAATGTGCGGCCGACGCCATTCCGCTATCGCTCAATCCCATTGACTCTCTGGAAAAAGCGAAGTCCCTTCCTTGTGTGTTCAATAACTGGGCCTGCTTCTATAAAGGGCATTTTGAAACAGTCAATCTGCTTAACCTAGACGCCTTAAAACGGATCTTAAGGAAAGGCTGAATCGACATTATTCATATCGTTCTTCATTTGGGCGCTGATAAACAGCGTCTTTTTTTTGTTTTCATCTATACAATATTAATCATTACAATTCCATACTTTTACAACCCAATTCAAACGAAGTTGGAGATCATCCGCGATTCTTTGATACTTCCAATTCAGCCGGTAATTATCCTGAGCGGATTAGGATGCGTACTGCAGACATGGATAACTTATTGAAGCACGCTCAGCATACGCTTTTGTCCCCTTGAGCAGCCGACAGCGGCAAAAAAAGACAGCGCGCAGCTGTCCTTTCAGCGCAGATCTTCCTGCGTTGTAATCTTAATGTTTTTATAAGAACCCAAAACGGCATAGACCGCCTCGCCTGTCAACAGTTCCACAACCTGAGCGTCATCGGTGGCCTGCACCTTTTCCTGACGCGCTTTGCGGTATGCCCGTAGAATCAGCGACGTTTTAAAAGCCTGCGGCGTCTGCGCCTGAACCAGCTGGCTGCGGTTAGGCGTTTCCTTAATTCTTCCCTCTTCAATGACCTTGATCGTATCCTTGCACGGTACGGTCAGAAGACAAGCGTCATGCTCGCTTAAACATTGACAAAGCCGGTCCAGACAAGCTTGTTCAAGAAACGGCCGCGCTCCGTCATGGATCAGCACATAATCCTCACTCACCGCCATCAGGCCGTTGAACACACTCTCCTGCCGGGTCGCTCCGCCTTCCACGAAAACCACATTTCCCCGCTGCGTTCGATTGCGCATGCAGCGAACATAATCCTCACGCTGCGTAACGATGACAATCTGACGGCAGCGCGGGTCTGCTTCAAAGATACTCATTGTTTTTTCCAATACATTTTTGCCGTCCGCAAAGGTGTAAAACACCTTGTTGTAGCCAAGATTCATCCGGCGGCCTTGTCCGGCAGCCACGATCAACGCTGAATATTCCATCCTTTTCCCTCTTTTTCGCCTTTTAGTAGTGTTTATTTTATCACACCCTGTAAAGCCAGGCAACCAGCGCCGCTGTTTTTCACAGTTCCCGGACTGTTTTTACCTCATTCAGCCAACTGATTTTTTAAAATGCCGTGTTAAATAGGAACGGATCTGCCGGTCGATCTTTTCCGGATCTTCGCCTTCCACATCAAAAGGCGTATCTTCTCCCAGCTCCAGCGCCAGCTGCGGCATTTTGCGGGTAATTTCCTGATAACGCCGGCGGGCCAGAGCTTCCATTTCCGCACTGCCCAGCGTCTTAAAATCGAGAACGGCATCAGCCAGTGTTTCCCAACCCTCGCCCTCACTTTGAACAGCGGCGGCCTGAAAGCCGAGTCCCGACAGACTGCGGCTCTGCTGGGTGTCCAGCAGAATCAGACAATGCCGCAGATCGACCTTGCGTCCGGCTTCTTCTTCAATCATTCCCTGCTCGATGCCTTTGCGCAGAATCGCCTCACACTCTGCCCGAGCCGCATCCAGGTTCCGAATCAATAACAGCGAATAAGGGGAACGCCGCAGTTTTTCCAGCCACAATGAATACTGCTGATCGGTTCCGTGGACAAACCGATATCCCGCCTGACTGTCCTGATAATCCATCATATCCACTTCAATCCGCCGGTCATCCTGGCCAAAATACAGCTGCGCCAGCACTTTCGCTAATCGCTGCTTCAAGGAAAACTGCTTTCCGCAAAGCAACCAGACGCCTAACGGCTTGTCTTCAACAACGCCCAGTTCCATCCATTGCAGCTGCTGATCAATCTGCGTCAGCATCGTCTGCTGACCGACGAGTTCCTTGCGCAGACGCTGCATCACACGGTCCTTGCGATTTCGATCCTGCAGCGGCACATCCGTTAACTGCTGCAGAATCTGATCGATATCCTGCCGGCTGACCTGATCGCGATGATCCATCCGCGCGCTGGCACAGGCCAGATCAATAACGTCCAGCGCTTTGTCCGGCAGTTTGCGTGAAGGCATGAAATACTGCGTGCTTTCCATCAGCGGTTCAATGAGATCCATTGGAAACTGAATCTGATGATGCTGCTCGTATTCGGGAATTTTAGCTTCAATCATCCGCCGGGCGGAATCGAGATCCGGCTCTTCTATCATCACGGGCTGGAAACGCCGCTGCAAGGCCCGATCCTTCTCAATAAACTTAAGGTATTCGTCATAGGTCGTTGCTCCGATGCAGCGGATTTCACCCCGCGCCAGCACCGGCTTAAGCACGCCCGCAACATCGATCGAACCTTCAGCTTTACCGGCACCGATGATCTGATGAATTTCATCAATAAAAAGAATGACCTGGGGAAACTGCTTCAGGGCATCCAGTATTTTCTGAATCTTTTCTTCAAACTCACCGCGGTATTTTGTCCCGGCCACTAATCCGTTGACGCTGAGTTCAAAGATCACGCTGCCGCGCAAACAATCCGGGACTTCCCCATCCTGAATACTTTTCGCCAGCTGTTCAACAAGTGCCGTTTTGCCTACTCCCGGGTCGCCTAACAACAGCGGATTCGCTTTTTCCTTGCGGCATAAAATCCGAATTACGGCTTTCATCTGTTCCTGGCGTTCAACGATATTGGAAGGCCGGTTTGTCATCCACTGATTCAGATTGCGCAGCTCCCGAATCGAGTTCAGACTTTCAATATCCTGCTGATTCAGTTCGCTGATTAATTGGGCAATATCCATATCATACCGGCGCAGCAGTTCAGAAGCCACATTATTCGGGGTTTCCAGCAATGTCCGCGTCAACATTTTCAGCGTGATCACATGCGGTGTAGACCGCGCCGCTTCAATCAAACATTTCTCCAGGATTTCTTCGACGGTCTGCGTGTATTCCGTCTGCCGTGTTTCCTCCTCATTAAATCCGAACAGCACCTGAATATCTTCTTTTAACTGTTCCGCGGTAATTCCGCGATCATTCAGCAGCTTTTTCAATGCTGAGTTTTCCGTCTGCAGAATACCGATCAACAAATGTTCCGTCCCGATAAAGGTATTTTTCATCTGCCGGGCTACCGTGCGGGCTGCCTGCAGCGCCTTTTGGGCCTGAGGATCAAAATTGGTTTTCATCCTCGCGATTCCTCCTTCCAAACCGTTGAACTTCCCAGTCCAAGTTCAGTGATAGTATTGCCCCGAGCCGTAACCACTACTCTGGAGCTGTCTGTTCCAATTTTAGGATTTACCTCTGGCTGCTTCAACAAGCTTCATTTCAGTTTATCCGATAACCGGAGAACTTATGCCCGATCTTGAATCAGCACCTTGTTTTCTCAAACATGCGTTATCTGAAAACAAAAATAAAGGCGGTAACATTACCTTCGCATTTTTATCATAAAAATGTAAATTGTTTCCAAATCACTTTCTTTATGACATCCAGGCAAAAACATTTTATAATGGAAGCAATGACTTGCAGAAAGCAGGGAAAAGCGAGGTGATGTCATGATCGTAACAACCAAAACGGGAGATCAGGGAACAACTGAAATTCAAAGCGGACGGATTTCCAAAGCCGACCCGCTGTTGGAAGTGTTGGGTGATCTGGATGAACTGAGCGCCGATTGTCTTGTTTTCGCCAGTCTGACGCCTGCCTATCGGCTGGTTATGGAAGCTCTTGTCCAAGATCTCAGCGCCGGCTGCGCGGAACTGGCAGGGTATGGAGAAGGCCGGTTCTGCCAACGCATTGAACGGCTTGAGCTTGAAATGAAGGAGATGCTGAAGGATGGGAGTGAGTTTCGGTTTCATTATCCTCTCGCCTGTCCCTCCAGCGCCTTGTTCAACCGTTTAAGAGCTGTCAGCCGGCGGGCTGAACGGCATTGGTGGGGATTGCAGAACAGCCGCAAAACCAATCCGCAGCTGGGCATTTATCTGAATCGAATCAGTGATTATTTCTTTGCTTTGCAGATTCAAGCGGCTGTCGATTCAAAATCCAATTCATCAGCGAATTCCACTGCGGATTCAGCCATGTAAAATAGAGGAAAGGAAGCAATGCTATTATGGGATATCGTAAGGAAACGATCGCTAAACTCAATCAGGATATTCGGGATTTTTTCCCGTATTTAACTGAAATCCAACCGGAGGATCATACGATTCATTCCGGCGTATCACGGCTGGTCATGCTTGACCGTTATGCCCAAAAGGACCGGGAATTAAAGACGCTGGGGGTTGGGGATATCGTTCTGGCGGTCATTAAAGAGGACCCGAAGTATCCAGCCCGGGGAGTGGGGGCAGTAAAGACGATCGATTGGGAAAACGAAAGCGTCACCATTGAGATCGAAGAGGAATTCCGCGGTACGCTGGAAGACGAGCAGGAGTCGGTCACCGGCTTAATCCGCCGGCCGTTTTCCGAAATTGACAAGCCGATGGAAATCTACTATGAACAGATTGCCCGCCGTGTCGGCAAAGCGCTGGCGGAGCCGGAGAACAACGAGGCTCAGCGGGAAAAATATGCCGATTTGTTCACCGATCAATTAAAAAAGTTAAATGTCATTCCGGCCGGACGCGTTTTATTCGGCGCCGGCAGCGGAACTCAGGTCACCTATTTCAACTGCTTCGTTATGCCGTTTGTCGCGGATTCCCGCGGCGGCATTGCGGAACACCGCAAGGAAGTCATGGAAATCATGTCGCGCGGGGGCGGCGTCGGCACCAATGGGTCCACTTTGCGTCCGAAGCATGCTCCGGCAAAGGGCGTCGGGGGACGCAGCAGCGGTGCTGTCAGCTGGCTGAACGATATCGCCAACCTGACCAACCTGGTTGAACAGGGCGGTT
>NZ_HE998568.1:390809-606932 GCF_000327285.1 Holdemania massiliensis AP2
CCAACCCGACCAACCTGGTTGAACAGGGCGGTTCCCGGCGCGGAGCTCAGATGATTATGCTGGCTGACTGGCATCCGGATATCATAGAATTCATCATCTCCAAAATGCAGAATCCGCGCGTTTTAAAATGGCTGAGTGAGAACAACAAAGACGAGCAGGTTCGGGAACTGGCGCAGCGGAAACTGAAATTTATTCCGCTGACGCGGCTGGAACGGCAGATGCTGGAAACTCTGATCGACAATAAAAATACCCCGGCCGAAGTGCTGGATTATGCCCAGCAGACCTTGCTGGAAGGAGGACGGCTGGAAGTTGTCAATCCGGAATTCTTAAGCGGCGCCAACATTTCCGTCACTTTGACCGATGAATTTATGCACGCGGTCGAAACAGACGGAACTTTCGATCTGCGTTTCCCAGACATTGCCAATTATACGCCGCAGCAGAAGGAAGCCTACGACACGCATTGGCATAAGATCGGAGATGTGCGCGAGTGGGAAGCGCTGGGTTATCCGATCAAAACCTACCGCACGATCCGCGCCCGCGATTTGTGGGATCTGATCTGCTTCTGCGCCACCTATTCGGCGGAACCGGGAATTTTCTTCATTGACAACGCCAACAAAATGACCAATGCCAAAGCTTATGGGCAGAAAGTCGTCGCGACCAACCCTTGCGGAGAGCAGCCGTTGGCTCCCTATTCTGTCTGTAACCTAGCGGCGGTCAACCTGGCCAACTTCGTTGATAAAAAGACCGGACGCATCCTGTTCGAGGAGCTGGCTCAAACCGTTTCTCTGACAGTCAGAATGCAGGACAATGTCATCGACAGCACACCGTATTTTCTCAAAGCCAATGAGGATCAGGCGCTGGGCGAACGGCGCGTGGGTTTGGGCGTGATGGGTCTGCATGACATGCTGATTTGGAACCGCAAGCGTTACGGCTCCGCCGCAGCGCTGGAAACCATTGATCAGGTATTCCACTGTATCGCCCGCGCGGCCTATCAGACCTCGGTTGAACTGGCGAAAGAAAAAGGCAGCTTTCCGTTTTTTACCAGCGGTGAGGCGTTCATCAATACCGGTTATATGAAACAGATGGATGAAGATCTTCGGCAGGATATCCTGAAATACGGAATCCGCAATTCCCATCTGCTGACGATTGCTCCGACCGGCTCGACTGGGACGATGGTTGGGGTTTCGACCGGACTGGAACCGTATTTCAGCTTCTCTTACTTCCGCTCCGGACGGCTGGGCAAATTTATTGAAGTCAACGCCGCCATCGTCGATCAGTGGCTGGCACTGAACCCCGGCTATACCCGCGACACACTGCCGGAATTCTTTGTCAGCGCCATGGAACTGACGCCGGAAGAACATGCGGATACGCAGTGTGCAATTCAGCGCTGGATTGATTCTTCCATTTCCAAGACTGTCAATGCTCCGCGCGGGTTCTCTGTGCGCCAGGTGCAGGGAATTTATGAGCGGCTGTATGCCGGCGGCGCTAAAGGCGGTACTGTTTATGTCGATGGTTCCCGTGATTCCCAAGTGCTGACCTTAAGCAATGAAGAAGAAAACAGCTGGGATCAGATGGATATCGAACGCGATTTCGGGGTTCCGGTCAAAAAAACGCAGGAAGCGGAAAAGAAGACCGACCTGCGCGCCGACCGACAGGACCGCAACATCGGCGTAGAAGTCGGCGATATCTGTCCGATCTGTCTGGAAGGCATCGTAGAAGAAATCGGCGGGTGCAATACCTGCACCAACTGCAACGCTCAGCTGAAATGCGGGCTGTAAACTGACGCCGGATTTTCTGTCTGAAATGACTTCTCTTCTTGGATCTGTATTGAAAAGGATTGCCTTCGGCTTTGCGAATGACAATCCTTTTTCATGTTTATTTTCTCCGGCTTCTTTACAGCTTGGCTTTTCCCGGCTTCGCATTAAGTGCAGGCTGCCTGGCAGCAGCCTAATGGATCTGCGTTACATATCAGAGTGACAACCGTTAATCGTTTAAAAACGGAAACAGCTGATTCATCACGCTTTCCCAGACTGGCTGATCGGTAAGAATTTCACCTGTCAGTCCCGGCTCGCCGTAAACCAGTTCTCCCAAGTAGAATAAATCGTTATGCTTAAACATGAACTGACCTTCCAGCGAATCACCGACATTGTGATATTCCATGATCGCCGCGGTTGTGCCCAGCCATCCAAGCTGCCGTTCTTCCCCCAGCCACACTCGATTTTCCTGCAGCGGCATCACCGCGCTCAGATCTTTTTCGCTGACAACCAATTCCAGACGAAGGGAACGGCCGTCCGGAGAATCTGCCTGTCCGTAATAGCGAAGACCGATCGGCTGGGGATCCGCGGTAAAACTGGGAGCATAGTTGATCGTATAACATTCGCCGTGAAACTGCACTTCTGCCTGCGCAGGTGAAATCTCACGGCTGAGCTGATCGCGGAACAGTTCGTTAATCAGCGTGATATCCATGTGGACTTCATCTTTCAGCGCTTCTGTGGTCATGCTGACCGGCGCAAAGGAATAGGGCTGATGACGGAAGCTTTTCCACGTCCAAAAGCCGGCGCCGTACAAAATAACAAAGATCATCATGCCGATTTCGATTTTTTTCCGCACACTGATCCCTCCTTTTAAATCCAGTATGACCCCAAAGCCTGAAATCAGCGGCTTACAGCTGCCATCCGGAAAGATCCGGCTGCGTCATCGGCTTGTCTGTACTGATCATCAGCGTCAAAGTAAAGCTGATCCGCGTTGGTATTTCCTCTTCCAGCGTAGAAATAGCCAGATTCAGTTCACCGCGGGTCATCTGATACTCTTTGCTGATATCATAATTCAGCGTACAGGCCTCCAAAGCGACCGAGTCATCGATATCCTTCCATTGATCCCGAAGGTTGTTCAGCGTTTCTTCATTCCCCGTTTCCTCGATCAAACTTTCCAGCATTCCCTGAAGCTCCGCAAAATTATCGGCCTGATAGCTCAGCCGGTAACCCTCACTTGTTTTCTCCACTGAGAATTTTTGAAACATCGATGCGATGGACTGGGTTTCGTTGTTTTCTGAATCGGACGAAACAAACGGTTCAATGCTTCTTTCTCCCATGATATCGGAATAAAATGTCTGATCCTGAACAAAGAAGCTGAACGTCATAGCCTGTCCCAAAAAGGTTGTCCCCATTTCAAAATAAATCGCAGGTTCTCCTACGGTGCTTAACGGCTGGGTCTGAATTACACCGGACAGCGGAAAATCCAAGGTCATGCCTTGAGCCTCCATACTCATTTTGCCATCCAGTTCAAGGGTCTGAACAGCCTCATTTTGGGCAGACTGAGCTTCTACCCGAGCCATGATTTCCTGGGCCGATTCCTGTTTTGCGCAGCCGCTGAGGAGTAAGCAAACCAACGCGGTGAATCCGAATCCTATTCTTTTCTTCATCTTCCAATTTCCTTTCTTTGCTTGGCTTATCAGGACGCAGGCCTGATGATTTTTTTCAAGTCTTGGTACGTAAAGTATATCATAGGCTAAAATGAATTCCGACAAAATCTGACTGAGATTGGACTTCCGCTTTTCATCGCTGCAGCTTTTTTTAACCGCTTCATAAGATAAAGTTTAAAACAGTGCTTTTCCATTTTAATTCACGCTTCTCTATGACAGTTCAGATCAACCGCAGCCCCCGTGGGAAAAGCGGCAGGCAGTTCGCTTTCCTGACCTCCATAGTACAAAACCAGGGAACGGGCCAGCGCATAGGCCTGAAAGAACAGCGCCTGCAACAGTTCAATAAATAGATCTGTTCGCTGCATATTCAGAGCCTGAACAAGCTGATTCAAAATCGCCGCAATCCGCTCCGGCTGCGTTAAGTCCGGATAATCTGCATCCAGCGGCAGATGTTTGAGATAATATCCCCAGATCAGAAGATTTTTCAGCTGTTCCAGAAGACTTCGCTGCCCAGGATAGACAGCCTTTTCTCCCAGCTGCCAAAGCAGTTCGCTTAACAAGGAATCCGAGGTCAGTCCCAAAACCGCTAAACGCTGCGCATACTGTTCACATTCAGCTTTGGACAGAAATGGATAAACCGTTTTAGCCAGCGGAGACCAGCACAGCGCCAGCAGCTGCAGGGCATCCAGAAAATAGATGATGTTCTCCCTGACCAACGCGATCTCCAGTTTCATCGTCTTAGCCGGGACTGGCCTGCGCAGAATGACCGAACCTTTCTTCGGCGCTGTTTGTATCAGTCCGATGTCATTAAGCAGCGCAACCGCGCTGCGGATCGTCGCCAGGGACGCGTCATATTCCTGCATCAACTGCGGAATAGAGGGAATGTAGGGCTGAAAAGCAAACTCCTGACTGCGGATGCGATTTGACAAAGACCGGGCAACCGCCGTATATTTCGGCGTACGGCTGTTCAGCGCAGCCCAGGTATATTCAGCAGGAGCTTTCACTTCCGCACAATCCTCGGTCAAAGCATTCAGAATTTTCTCCGCCCGGGTCCAGCCTTTATAATAAATCTGCCGCAGAAGATCCTCACATTGCGAACGCCGTCCGGCTTCCATCGCTTTGAACAGCTCTTGAATCAGAGCTTGAAACTGTTCAAAAGGCAGGGCATAGCGGGCATCCAGCTGCAGCGTAGCATACAGCGGAATATAAGTGGAATGACTGACCTCCTGAGCCCAATCCATCAACACCTGGTTGTGCATCGGGAGGAACAGCGAATCCAACAGTTGGGAATAGGCATGCAGCTGCCCGCGCTGTTCCTCGGATTTCGCAAATTGTTCCAAAAGCTCACGCAGCGGGTTCAGATCTTTCATCTGCATTGCTCCCCAGGCCTGAAGTCCGGGATACAACGGAGCCAGACTGCAGAACATATCTAAAATGATGGCTTTGCGCATTACCGCCAGCCCGGCGCTTTTTTCCTGCGGCAGATCACATTGAATTACCGCTTTCGTCCGGGCGCCGGAAGAAACGATGCCCTCCGCCTGAAGCATACGGTAAACCCGGCGAACGGTGGTTATGCCGACATTATACTGACGGCACAGTTCCGTTTGGGAAGGCAGCTGATCCCCGCGGCGCAGAGCTCCGCAGCGGATCTGCGTTAAGATCGATTGATAAAGATAATCGTACAATGTCGTTGCCGACTGCATTTTATGTGCCTCCTCCGCTGTTTTTTTCTTTATTTTATATTATATCATGAGCAGAATCGGATGGAAATGACCCTTGCCAACCTAGCTCCGCAGAGGTACAATAAAGTCAGATAATCTGATAGCCTAATAGATAAAGACAAACTGTCAATTGCCCCTCTGTTCTGTTGACTCATCAGAATTTTCAGATTTGTCTTCAGCTGGATATCAGGGAGGAAATTGCCATGAACGCCATCAATCCGCAGGCTGTACCGCGTCAGAATCAGGATTATACGCTTTTGATGAACATGCTTCACGTCAGCGTCAGCAAGCATCTTCTGGACGAGCATTTCACATTGATCTGGGCCAATGATTTTTATTATGATCTGATCGGTTACCCGCAGGCGGAATATGAAGCGCTGTATCACAACCGCCCGGATCTGTATTATGCACAGAACCTGGAGGATTGGCATGCGATCCAGCAGATTGTCATCAAAGCAATCTCAGCTGGCCAGCCCGGCTATACCACGGTCACCCGGATGCGCCGCAAGGACGGCAGCTATATTTGGGTTCAGCTGGCCGCCACCTTTGTCGATGAACAGATCGGCGGTGTTCAGGTCGCCTATACCGTTATGAACAACATCGACGAAGTGATGCAGATGCGGATGGAACAATCCGTTACGTATGATAATTTGCCGGGTTTTGTTGCCAAATATCAGATTGGCCCCGATCTGCAGCTGAAGCTTCTGGACGCGAATCGGAAGTTTCTTGATTTTTTTGGTGAAGACAGCTGGAAGAACGAGGATTATCCGCTGTTTGTAGAAAATGTTGCCCGCAGCGCCGAGCAGCTGGAGGCTAACCGTGAACGACTCAGCAACGGTCTGCCGGTTCATTTTACAGCCCAAATGCGGGGGCAGAGCGGCGCCGATGCTTGGCTGCAGATTAACGCTGAACAGATCGGCGTAAAAGACGGCCTGCCGGTCTATCTGGTCATCTACCTGGATGTCACCAATGAAACAGAACTGCGGCAGATGCAGACCAAGCTGGAACATCAGGCCGTGGAACTGAAAGCGGCGCTGAAAACCGCCAACCAAGCCAGCCGCGCCAAATCTGATTTTCTTTCCAGCATGTCGCATGATATCCGCACGCCGATGAACGCCATTATGGGGATGACGGATCTGGCGCTTCTGCATCTGGACGATCCTGACAAGCTGCGCAGCTGTCTGCGCAAAATCGCGCTGTCCAGTGAACATTTACTGGGACTGATCAACGACGTCCTCGATATGAGCCGCATTGAAAGCGGCCGGATGACGCTGAACAATGAGCCGCTCACGCTGCCGGAAACACTGGAAAATATCGTCGCGATCATGCAGCCGATGCTCAAAGCCAAGCATCAGAAATTTGCCATTCATCTGCGGCATGTGCGGCATGAACAGCTGTGGTCGGATCCGCTGCGGCTGCGTCAGATTCTGATCAACATTTTATCCAACGCCTCCAAATTTACGCCTCCGGAAGGCTCGATCACATTTACGCTTGAAGAACAGGCAGAAATGAGCGGCGGATATGCTGAGTTCCGGTTTATCGTGCAGGACAGCGGTATCGGTATTCATACGGAGTTTCTAAGCCAGCTTTTCGAGCCGTTTTCCCGTCAGATGGACAGCCGGGTTGACAAAACCGAAGGCAGCGGATTAGGCATGGCGATCACGCACCGGCTCGTCGATCTGATGAATGGAAAAATTGAAGTGGAAAGTCAGGTTGGACAGGGAAGCACCTTTACTGTCACCCTGCCGCTGCGCATCCAGCAGAAACCAGACGAACTGACAACCCATTTCCCCAACCTGCATGTGCTGGTTGTCGATGACGATGTCATCATGAGCGAAACGATGACAACAGCCCTGCAGCAGCTGGGCGTGCAGGTAACTCTGGCAGCCAGCGGAGAGGAAGCCCTGCGGCAGGCAGCGCTGATCAAGGCGCAGAACAAGCGGTTTGACTCCGTCTTTCTCGATTGGAAAATGCCGGACATGGATGGTCCGGAAACAGCCCGGCAGCTCCGCCGCCAGATTTCCGGCACTGTCCCGATTCTGATTGTTTCGGCCTATGATTGGGGCGATATTGAACTGGAAGCCCGAAAAGCCGGAATTGACGGCTTTATTTCCAAGCCGTTGTTTGCTTCGACGCTTTGCCGGGCGCTGCAAACCTATGTCATGGGGAAAACTGACGTTCATCCTCATCCCGATCAGCCTGCGGAAAGCTTTGCGGGAAGACGGTTTCTGTTAGTCGAGGACAACGCGTTAAACCGTGAAATCGCCGTTGAGCTTTTAGAACAGGAAGGCGCCTGTGTGGAAACGGCTGAAAATGGTCAGGAGGGCATCTGGAAAATGGAACACGCCCCCTATCATTGGTATGACCTGATTTTGATGGACGTTCAGATGCCGATCCTCAATGGTTATGAGGCTGCCCGTCAGATTCGTCGTCTGCCGCGCCGGGATGCCCAGCAAATCCCGATACTGGCGCTGACTGCCGACGCCTTTGCTGAAGATATCGCCTTGGCCAAAGAAGCCGGCATGAATGGGCATCTGGCCAAACCGCTGAATATCAAAGCGCTGCGCAAAGAGATCCTGCAGCAGTTGAAAGGTGAGGCAAGTGAACAGACTTTTTAACAAATAAAACGAAGCTCAATCCTGCGGTTAGCCTAACAGGACTTCAAGCTTCGTTTTTTAATATTTAGCTAATTCAGAATTCAGCCTGCGGCCCCGGAGATTCCGGTCTGTCTGACATTAAATCCTAAGCATGCACCTGCTGCTTTTCTACCTGACGGAAGAAGCGGAAGAACAAAATCACCGTGGTCAGTACGGAAATTGTATCCGCGATCGGTTCCGCCACAAAGACCGCAAATACCTGATTTTCGAAGAAATTCGGCAGAATGTAAATCAGCGGAATCAACAGAATAATTTTGCGCAGCAAGGCTAGGAACGTGGAAATTTTGGCATTGCCCAAAGCGATGAAGGTCTGTTGGCAAGCCAGCTGCGCCCCCATCAGGAACACCGCGGCAATATAAATTCTTAGCGCCCATACCGTGATCTGCGTCAGGGCTGGATCGCTGGTAAAGATCGCCGCGAACATCTGCGGGGCCACCATGCACAGCAGCCACATCGTCGTTGAATAAACCAGGCAGCAGACTAACAGCAGGCGGAAGGCCTGCTTTACCCGGTCAATCTTTCCCGCACCGTAATTAAAGCTGATGATCGGCTGCGCTCCCTGCGTCAGTCCCTGCAGCGGAAGCATCGAAAACTGCATTACGCTGGACAGGATCGTCATCGCTCCGACCGCCAGATCGCCGCCGTATTTAAGCAGAGAAGAATTAAAGCATAAGACCAGCAGACTTTCGGTGGACTGCATGATAAACGGCGCTACGCCAAGCGCCAGAGCCGGGAATAGGATCTTGGTATTGATATTGAAATATTTCGGATGCAGCCGCAGCTGACTTTTTTTACCGCTTAAAAACAGCAGTACCCAAACTGTGGAAACAGCCTGCGACAGCACCGTCGCCAACGCCGCTCCGCGCACGCCCATATTGAAGCCGAAGATCAAAATCGGATCCAGAACGATATTGGTAATCGCGCCGATAATCACAGTGAGCATACTGATGCGGGAGAACCCCTGCGCCGAAATAAACGCGTTCATCCCCAATGTCAGCTGAACGAAAATCGTTCCGGCCGCATAGATCATCATATAGGCTTTGGCATAGACAATTGTATTGGCACTGGCTCCGAACAACATCAATAACGGCTCGCAGAACAGCATCGTCACAGCGGTCAGCACCACGGATGTGATCACCAGCGCTGTAAAGCAGTTGCCTAAAATTTTATTGGCCTGTTCGGTATCCCCTTTGCCCATCATGATGGAAGCCCGCGGCGCGCCGCCCATGCTGACAAGCGCGGCAAAAGCCGAAATGATCATGATCAGCGGAAAAGCCACGCCGACACCGGTCAGCGCAGCTGCCCCATTGCCAGGAATGTGGCCGATATACATGCGGTCGACCATGTTGTAGAGTGCATTGACAACCTGAGAGGTAATCGCCGGTACCGCCAGCGCGAAAAACAGCCGGCCTACCCGATCCTCTCCTAAATTTGTTTCCTTGGATTGAAGCATCGTTTAATCCCCTTTCTGATTCGTCATCGCTTCGATATTCGCATAAATCTGATGCTGAACCCGACTGTAAACAGCCAGGTCTTCCTCCGTGATATTGCGTGTCAGGGTATGGGAAAACTGATCCATGCTCAGACGCATCTGGCCGATCACCGGCGCGGCTTTGGGCGTCAGCTTCAAGTGCAGAATTCGATGATCGTGGACATCTTCCTCACTGGTCAGATAGCCCCGCCGGGTCAGAGCGTCAACGCTGCGGCAGACCAGTCCTTTGGAAACCGACAGCGTCACGGTCAGCTCCTTCGCAGTATTGATCGACGGATTGTTGAACAAAAAGATCAGAACATTCATCTCATTGGGTGAGAAGACCTCGCCCGCTACAGAACGCGCGCAGTAGCGGCTGTAAGCCTCGCGCAGACGCGCATAGCCTTTCAGCATCTGTTCAACGTTGAAGATAGGTATACGGATTTTATTCATCTGCCTGCCTCCTTGCCAATTAGTTTACTTGTATACGAACATGTCTAAGTATACTCCGGATCTGACGCAAGTCAAGCCATCCTCCGTCTTATTCCTATTCTTTCCTCCTCGCGCTGGTTATTCTTTCCTCTCTGTATCGAGATTGATTCCATCACCAATTAAAAAAACAACGATCTGAGAAGACCGTTGAATTCCAGCTAATGATTATTTCAATCCCCATGATGAGTCCTATATCGCTCAACATGACACGGCAGCATTGCTGCCTTGGATCTCGTTTCCAGATCGGCTTGACTTCATGTCAATGCGGGATCGATGCCCGCCGCTGCCGTTAAACTTGTTTTTGGCGATTTCTCCCTCCACCTGCAGAGGTGGGGGAATCCTCGCTTATTCGTTGAAAGTTGAAAAAGCCAATTCACCAGCCGATTCAATCCGCTCGCTTCAGTTTAGGATTGCACGCCGCGATTGAAGCCATGAGTACCTCTCAAAAAGACCGCCGCCAGCCATTCCGGCTACAAATAACGGGCTGTGGCACTGACGCCGGCGGATTTTAAGACCTGCGGCTCACCGGCAAACATCAGCTGTCCTCCCTGATCGCCGCCCTGCGGACCCAAATCAATCACCCAGTCGCAGGCACGGATCAGCTGCGGATTGTGTTCAACCACAATCAGGGTATGGCCTGCCTCCCGCAGCCGGTAAAGCAGCCGGATAAAGCGGTCAATGTCTTCCGGATGCAGACCCGTCGTCGGTTCATCCATTAAATAGAGCTGCCTCTTACCGCTTGGATTTTCAATCAGCTCTGCCGCCAGCTTTAAGCGCTGCGCTTCCCCGCCGGACAACGTCGTCAGCGGCTGGCCTAACGGCAGATAACCCAAGCCGGTTTCGGCCAGCAGGGCAAGCTGAGCATGAAGTTTTGGCTGATCCGCAAAAAAATCCAGCGCTTCCTCGACCGTCAGATCCAGAACTTCCCGAATTGTCATACCGTTGTATCGGACATCCAGCACCGTTTCATTGAACCGCTGACCCTGACATTGCGGACAGACGATCTCCGTATTGGCGAAAAACAACAAATTGCTTTCCACAATTCCCATGCCCTGACACCTTTCGCAGCGGCCGCCCGGAGTATTGAAAGAGAAAGCCTTCGCGCTCAGTCCGGCTGCCCGGGCTTGTTCGGTCTGAGCAAAAAGCTGGCGCATCAGCGTGTAGATTCCGGTGTACGTCGCAGTATTGGAGCGCTTCATTCGAGTGATCGAAGTTTGTTCAATTCGGACGATCTGATCAAAATTTTCCAAACCGCGGATCATCGCCTGAGGACAGCGCCCGGCTGAAAGCACCTCAAAGATCAGCGTTGATTTACCGGAACCGGAAGGCCCGGTAACGGCGTTCAGACAGCCGATCGGTATTTTTACATCAAGATGCTTTAAATTATAAAGACTGGCATTTTCAATCGTAATCCAATTCTGAGCCGGTCTGGGATGCGGATTGAATTCATCAGGACGCTGCAGCCAGGCGCCGCTCAGGGATGCCGGATCCGCCTGCAGCTGTTTTAAGGTCCCGAAGCTGACAATCCGGCCGCCATGGATTCCCGCTCCCGGACCGAATTCCACTAACAGATCGGCCGCGGCCATGATCTCCAGATCATGTTCGATCACGATCACCGTGTTGCCCAGATCCCGCAGATGCTTAAGCAGATCAATCAGACCTTCGGTATCCTGCGGATGCAGGCCCGCCGTCGGCTCATCCAGCATGATCACCAACCCCGACATTTCCAAATCCAGCGCTGCCGCCAAGCGCAGCCGCTGCCGTTCACCGCCGGATAACGTCACAATCTGCCGATCCAGCGTCAGATATCCTAAGCCTAAACGAATCAGCCGTCTGAGTTTGGTCTGAATATCGCGCAGATACGCTTCTGCCACAATTCTCGCATTGCCGAATAAAATAGCATCCAACTGTTCTATCCAGTTCTGCAGCGCCGTCAGTGAAAGCGCAGATAATTCCGGCAGCCGGGTCTTGTTGACTGTTACGGTACGGCTTAGCTCAGTGAGCCGTTCGCCATGACAGATCGGACATGGCGTTTGTTTAAAATAAGCATCCAAGGCCGAAGCCTGACCGCCTTTTTCAGCCCAGCGCCGTTTCAGGTTGGCAACCACCCCTTCAAAATTGCCTGCTTTTTTTAAATCTGGCTTCCCCCGCAGCGAAGCCTTTCCTTCCAGCAGCAGCTTGCGCTGAAGGACGGTGTATTGCGACAGCGGGACGTTATGCGGTTCCTCGATTCCCAATGCTTTGCAGGCAGCATAATAAAGCTCGCTTTGATATTCGCCATACCGTTTTTCCCAAAAGCGCACTGCGCCCTGTTCAAGCGATAACGAATCATCGAGAATCCGCGCTGAATCGATCACCGAAATCTGTCCCAAACCTTCGCAAGCCGGACACGCTCCCTCCGTGGTATTGAATGAAAAATAAGTCCGGGTCAGCTTATCCATGCGGAACCCGCAATGCGGACAATCCATAGTTACATGAAAGTCCCCGTTGATTTTCTCCGTCGTTTCCCGACATTCGGCCGCTTCAATCTCGCGATGACACTGAGGACAGGTGCGGCGGTGCAGCTTCTCATAGATCATCCGCAGATCGGTATAGATGTTGCTTTGGGTACCGACCGTCGAGCGCGGATTTTTATTTTCCATCGTTTGGGTGATCACAATCGCCGGACTGGCGCCGCGGACTTTCCTGACTTTGGGTTTCGGTATTCCCTGCATGCCCATAGCTTCCAGATACTGCCGCTGACATTCATTAAACAGCACGTCGATCAGAAATGTAGATTTCCCGGAGCCGGACACCCCGGTCAAGACGATCAGCTTTTCTTTCGGCAGCGTCAGTGAAACGTCCTTCAGATTTCCTTCCCGGGCGTTCAGAATTTCTATTTTATCCATTGTTTTTGACTTTCCTTTCCCGCTTATTCCGCGCTGAACTGAAGAGAAGGCGGAACCTCTGTATCGATTAACGGGCGAATCTTGGCGATGACTTTCGGATCCGTTAAATCCCAGGGAATACTCTGTGTGGGATCGGCGTTGATTTTTGTCCGATTGATCCGGCTGAAAGAAAACATCCGTTTGCCCGCCGTTCCGACAATCCTATCTTCCACCCGCAGCAGCTGGTCAGCCTGCCAGCTTTGAGCATCTAAAACTTCTACAAAGTCCAACATATTCGCTTCCGTGATTTCTGTTTCATTTATCCGAACACAAGAATAGAAGCAGCCTGCTCTTTGATAAAACTGTGCCCAGCGCATCAATTCTTGTATCAGCGCGGTTTCAAGCTTCTGCCCATCATCAAACTGTTCCACGGTTATTCCAAAGTCCAGATAAGAACGTGTATCTTCTGAAAGTCCCTGAGCCTTAAGCAATTGTTGTTCCCGGGTCATCTCCATGTTCGAGCAATGGTATTGCAAATCCAGATACAGCCGGTCTTCGCACTGCGTCACAGTCATGCGGTTTACTTCATCTGATCGGCAGCCTTCTAAGAAAGGCGGCAATTCCACAACCGCCTGCGGCAGCGGTTCCGGTTGATGGAAAAGGGGATAGAGGAAATCAAGATTCTGAATCAGCAGCCCGGATCCGATCAGGGAAATTAATGCGAAAACCAGCGTCCGGGTAGGGATAAACCGATCGCTGGTCTGTGTCTTTGCCTGGTTTGCCATAATAAATATCCCCTTTCTCCGTTCTGTCCGTCTTTTGATTTTTTCATATCAGGATGAAAAAATTATTGAGGAACTTCAAGATCAACTAACGGCCGGATTTTGGCTATGACTTGAGGATCGGTTACGTCGAGCACGTTGATTTCCTCCGTAGATTGGGCAGGCTTCAGTACTTCTGCGATATTAAACATAAACAAACGATCGCCGACCGTTCCAAACACTTCATAGTCAATCCGATAAATCTGATCCACCTGCCAGGCTTGCTCATCCAAAACTTCTGCGTAGTTCATGATGTTGGCTTCGTTGATTTCGGTTGTGCTCAGCCGCACGCAGTGATAGAAACAGCCGACATACTCCACCAGCTTCTGCCATTCGATCATTTCCTGAAGCAGCTGATGCTGCAGCTGCGAAGCTTCCGGAATAATTTGAATTTCCATGGAAAAATGGACTTCCTGCGTATTGATCGAAGGGATGCCCTGGGCTAAAAGCTGCTTATCTGCCTCCGTAAGCTCATTGACCTCACAGCGGTATTTCTGAAGCAGACTCACCATCCCATCCATTTCCGTGATGGTCAGCGTATTCTCTTCATGACGCAGACAGCCGTCCAGGAAGGAAGGCAGCGCCACCGTTTTTGAAATAGGCTGAGGCTTAGGGGTAGCGGAAGCGATCTCCGGGAAGATCTGATCGACATTTTGTACGGCAATGCCAAAACCGATCAGCGCAAGCAGAACTACGGCAACGACCACAGCGGTCAGAGTGCGGTCTGAATTTTTCTTCATCCGCTCACCTCAATCCATGGCCGGCCGACAACCCGCAGATAATCCGCAGGATCGGTTGCGCCTTCCGTATTGAAAAGCAGGACAACCGAAT
The DNA here is from genome assembly GCF_000327285.1 of Holdemania massiliensis AP2. Classification (GTDB taxonomy): domain Bacteria; phylum Bacillota_I; class Bacilli_A; order Erysipelotrichales; family Erysipelotrichaceae; genus Holdemania; species Holdemania massiliensis. Next base: position 405,091 of record NZ_HE998568.1, read on the forward strand.
TCTCATCCAAGCCTAACGCCTGTTTCATCTGCGCATAACTCGCGTCCTGACATAACTTCATCAACAGACCCAAGCCTACCGCTCCGGATTCTCCGGCAACGATCGCTTGATCTCCGTCGGATGGATCGGCATACTGACGCATCCCCGCCTCAGTAATTTCATCGGCACAGGCAAAGTAGAACGAAGCATAATCACGCAGGACAGGAAAGATATCGGGATTGACTTCACCGCAGTTCAGCCCCGCCATGATCGTCGGCGTGATTCCTGCCTTCGACACCAGCTCGCCTCGCGGACAGGAAGCAAAAACACAGGCTGAATCCGCAGCCTCAATGATTGAAGTAACAGGCAGCTGATCTTTCTGCGTATCCGCCAGCCAGCCTAAAACCGCCCCGGCCATCGACCCGACCCCGGCCTGCAAAAACACATGCGTCGGCTGAATTGAAGGCGGAAGCTGCTGATAAACTTCGCGGATCATCGTTGTATAGCCTAAAACAATATTCTGCGGAATTTCATGGTATCCGGGCAGCACGGTATCCTGAACCAGGATATATCCCTGCCGCTGAGCATAGTCCCGTGTCCAGCGCACCGTTTCATCATATCCCCATTCCGTCACTGTGACTTGGGCATTGCCCAGGGCTTCAATCGCTTCAACCCGGCTGGCCACGGTCCCCTTCGGCATAAAAATCTCTGCCCGGCAGCCCGCCTGCAGCGCCGCCCAGGCCACGCCTTTGCCATGATTGCCGTCCGTGGTCGTAACAAAAACCGGCTTTTGATCCGGCATTTCAGCCAGAATCTGATGAACCGCATAACTGGCCCCCAAAGCCTTAAAAGCTTTGAGTCCAAACCGCTGCGACTCGTCTTTAACCAGGATCGCCCTGATGCCCAGCTGCTTCGCCAAAGCTTCCAAATGGATCAGCGGCGTTGGCGCATAGTCAGCCAGCGATTGATGAAAGGCCTTAACCTGCTCGTAATGACGGGCGCTGAACATGGCCGGCAGCGGCCCGCGCGCTAATTTTCCCTCCGCTATTTGAATTGATTTCATAATTTATCTCCTTTTCCTGATTTCAGTTTATGCCTGCTCGCCCCGCAGCTTCATCAACTGCCATTTTCCGCTTCGGTAACGCAGCCAGATCAGCAGAGTGCGCAAAAGCTGATCCGCAACCAAGGCCATCCAGGCTCCATATAAGCCCCACTTCAGCTCGTAAACCGTTAAAACGGCCAATAATGGACGAACGATCAGGGTTGTGACAAAGATGACCACAGCCGTGGTCTTCGTATCCCCAGCGCCGCGCAGAACACCGGCCAGAATAAACTGCGTCGCCTGGAATGGCTGAATCAGCGCCAGAAACATCAGAATCCGCGTCCCCTGTTCGATGACTTCTGCTTCATTGCTGTAAAGGGCGACAATCGGACCGCCGATCACAAAGAAGATCATAGCCAGAATCAAGGAAAAGCCAATTCCGATCTGCTGACTGACTTTTCCATAATGATGGGCCATATCCGTGCGTTTTTTTCCTAATGACTGGCCGACCAGCGACGTCGAGGAAACCGCGAAGCCCTGACCGATCATAAATGACAGAGCCTGAATGTTCATGCAGATATTATGCGTGGCAAACGCCACCGTGCCTAAGGAAGCTACCGTTTTAGAATAGAGGATGACGCCAAAGCGCATGAACAGCTGCTCCACCATCGCCGGCAGACCAATCGCAAAGATGTTGCCGAGGATTTCTTTATCGATGTGATATTTCTCAAGCAGATGAAATTCAAGATATCCGCCCTTCTTCATCAAGGCCCAGGCCGCCATCAGAAAGGCGGCCGTCTGACCGATGACCGTGGCCAGCGAAGCTCCTGCCACACCCATTTTAGGAAATCCCAGATTGCCGTAAATCAAGATCCAGTTCAAAACAATGTTGACGACATTCGCCGTCACATTGTATTTCATCGCGGTTTTGGAATCCCCCACTCCGCGCAGCAGCGCCGTAATCGTCGTAGTCAGCGCCATCAGCACAAAGCCTGCCATCTGAATCTGCAGATAAATTGTTCCGTTGACCAAACTCAGCTCATCCGTCGCCCCCATAAACCGAACCATGGTTTCGGAAAAGAAGAAGCCGGCTAACGAAGCGGCAATTGACATAATCAGCGTCAGCATCAAAGCCTGCCGCACTGTTTCATTGGCTTTTCCCGGCTGTTCTGCGCCTTTATAACGAGCCACAAGAGCGGTAGCCCCGACATTCATCGCCATAAACATCGTCATCATTAAAAACTTCGGCTGCGTTGTTAATCCGACGGACGTAATCGCCCAGGCCCCCAGCTGTCCGACCATCATTAAATCGGCCATGGAGGTCAGCTGCGTCAGCGTCAGCTCCACAAAAGACGGCCCGGCAATCCGTAAGACATCCTTCATCAACATTCCCCGCGTAATTCCCTCCGGCAATGTCTTTCGTGTTTTTGTAATTTCTAAGTTTTCCCCGGCTTCCACCCGATCCAAAGCCAGCTGTGCAGTTTCCCCCGCCATTCCTCATCGTCCTTTCCCTGTTGTAAGATTTATTATATCATGAACAGCTCTATCGGAAAACGCTTTCAGCTTTGTCCTTACTGCTTTGCTTATGATTTGATTCAATCCGGATTGATCTGCCAATCTCTGCTTGGTCACAGTAAATGCGCAGATGTTATAAAACAGGATATAAAATCATGACGTCAAAAACAAAAAAACAGACAGCACTGGGGGATGTGCTGTCTGCCTGGAACTCAATGTTATACAAACGAAGGCTTAGTACATGCCGCCTTCAGGCATAGCTGGAGCTGCTGGAGCATTCTTTTCCGGCAATTCCGCAACCGCCGCTTCAGTTGTGATGAACAGGGCTGAAATCGAAGCTGCATTCAGCAGAGCGTTGCGGGTAACCTTTGTCGGATCCACAATACCGGCCTCAAACATATCAACCCATTCGCCCTTCTTCGCGTCAAAGCCGACGTTCTTGCCTTCAGTCAGCTGACGGGAAACAATCTGATCTCCATCATAACCAGCGTTTTCTGCAATCTGGTACAACGGTTTAACGATGGCTTCAAAGACGGCGCTGATCCCCTTCTGTTCGTCGGAGGTTTCACCTTTCAGCTCATCGCGGTATTCACGATAGATGGAAGCCAGAGCTGCGCCGCCGCCGATGACGATGCCTTCCATGACTGCCGCTTTCGTTGCATTCAGAGCATCTTCAATTCTCAGCTTCTTTTCTTTCATTTCACTTTCTGTCGCCGCACCGACCTTGACAATCGCAACACCGGTTGTCAGCTTCGCCAGACGTTCATTCAGACGCTTCTTATCGTATTCCTGCGTTGTATTTTCAATCTGCTGCTTCAATTCCGCAATTCGATCATCAATCTTTTCTTTCTCACCGGTTCCGCCGACAATCGTCGTATCGTCTTTCTTAACGACAACCCGGTTCGCATGGCCGAGATCTTCAATTTCGCCGTCTTTCAGCTCCATAGCCAGATCCTTAGCGAAATACTTCGCGCCGGTAACAATCGCAATATCTTCCAGCATGGCCTTCTGATTGTCGCCGAAGCTTGGCGCCTTAGTGCAGACCACATTGAAGGTGCCTCTTAACTTATTCAGCACCAGCGTCGCAACGACTTCCTGATCAATGTCATCAGCAATGATCAATAACGGTTTGTTGGTCTGGACGATCTTTTCCAGTAACGGCAGAACTTCCTGAATCGTGTTGATCTTCTGGTCAGTCACTAAGATATATGGATTATCCAGCACCGCTTCGTTCTTTTCCCGGTTGGAAACCATGTATGGGCTGATGAAGCCTTTGTCATACTGCAGACCTTCAACCGTTTCCAGTTCCGTTTCAAAGCCATTGGATTCATCGACGGTAATTACGCCTTCACGGCCAACCTTTTCCATCGCTTTAGCAATGATTTCGCCGACTTCCGCATCTCCGGAAGAAATCGCCGCAACCTGGGCAATATCCTGATTGGTTTCCACTTTATGCGTCTGTTCAAGCAGCTTGTCGGCAATGAACTTCGCGGCTTTTTCCATACCGCTTCTCATCAAAACCGGATTGGTTCCTTTTTCAACGCTGCTCATGCCTTTGTGGATCATCGACTGCGCCAAAAGCGTCGCTGTCGTTGTGCCGTCGCCGGCTGTATCGTTGGTCTTAGACGCCACTTCCAGAACCAGCTTAGCGCCCATGTTTTCAATTTTATCTTCACATTCGATTTCTTTTGCGATCGTAACACCGTCATTGGTAATCAGCGGTGAACCATAGCTTCTTTCCAGAACAACATTACGGCCTTTCGGACCCAATGTAATTTTGACCGTATCGGCCAGCGTATCGACGCCCTTCATCATTGCAACGCGGGCATCTTTAGAAAAACGGACTTCCTTCGCCATATTCTCATTCCTCCTTATTTTTTATTTATTCAATTACAGCCATGATCTTGGATTCCTGGACTAACAGATATTCCACACCGTCGATCTTGACTTCGGTTCCGCCGTACTTTTCGTAGATAACACGATCGTTGACTTTGACGCAGCAATCTACATGCTTGCCGTCAACTTCATGTCCGCCGTTGACTGCCAGCACCTTGCCGACGGTCGGTTTTTCTGTGTTTTTGTCAGTCAGGATAATCCCGCTGGCGGTTTTTTCTTCTGCCTTTTCTTTCTCTAAGAGCACAAAATCATTACATGGTCTAATCATCGTAATTCCTCCTTATCGCTCACCTTAGCACTCTTGCTTCATCAGTGCTAGCACTTATTATTATAGTCTGCCAAGCTTCTTTGTCAACACTTCTTCGCGACTTTCTGCAAGAAATTCTAATTTGACAGGCTGTGCTTCAAGTCTATCGCACAGAAACAGCGAAGCTTCACCCTTTTTGACGGCGGAATGGATAATAAATCCGCGAAGAAATGCACCGAAGCCGATCTTTGCAGACCTAGGTTTCAAAACTGAAGTCTTTAAAGGATTCCCTTTCCTTCCCTGACAATGATATAATGGAAAAAAGTCAGGAGGAAACATATGCTGAAAAGAAAACTAGGAAAAACAGGATTGGATGTTTCGGCGGTGGGTATGGGAACCTGGAACATTGGCAATCAATGGGGTGAACTGGATGAAAAACAGGTTTACGATACAATTCAGACTGCGTACAGCCAGGGTATTACCGTTTTTGATACAGCGGATGCTTACGGCATCCCCGGAGGCTGTTCGGAAGAACGGCTGGGACAGGCCTTAAAAGGAATGCGTGAGAATGTCGTTTTCATCTCCAAATTCGGCAACTGGGCCAAACGGTTCGGCGGAGCGATGCAGTTTACCTGTGCCGACATCGTAATCGAAGCCTGCCATGCTTCGCTGTTTCGCTTGCAGACAAATTACCTGGATGTTGCGCTGTGTCATCTCAATGATTTAAAGCCGGAGGAAACCGAACCTTGGCTGGATGGACTGGATGAGCTGAAACGGCGAGGATTGATCCGCCATTATGGAATTTCGACGGATGATCTGAACGTCCTGAAAGAATTCAACCGCCGCGGCAGCTGCGAGGTGGTCGAACTGGATTATTCACTAATCAATAAAACACCGGAAACTAACGGAATGCTGGACTACTGCCTGAATAACAACATCGGTGTGCTTGTCCGCGGCCCATTAGCCCAAGGCATTCTTTCTGGTCATTATACCCGCGAAACGCACTTCACGGACACAATCCGAACACCGTTTAACGAAGGCGGCAGTGCCCGTGAAGTTTATCTGCAGAAAATGGACCGCTTAGACCGGATCATCGCCGCTGCCGGCCGTGAAAATCTGATCGAAACCAGTCTGCGCTATATTCTTAACCATCCTTGTCAACCTGTCGTTATTCCCGGCGCCAAATCGCCAAAGCAAGCCATCGCCAATGCCGCTGCCGGCAGCGCTTTATTAGAAGACGAATTGTATGCCAAACTGAAAGCCTGTTAAGACAGTTCCATATTATTCTTTTAATTCCTGCCCATCGGCGAATTCCGATGGGCTTTTTTTAAGTCAGAATTACTAACAGATCAATGTAAATATCGATTAAAAACGATAATCTGAAATCTGGACATCGGACATTTCATCATCTTGCATAGGATTAAAAAACGACGAACTGAAAAAGGGGGTTCTTAGTTATGTTTCCCCGAAAACTACCATGCTTTATGCTTAGCCTGCTTCTGTTTGCTGCCTGCAGATCCAAGAAAAGTTCATTGGGGGCTGAGATTTCAAAAACGCCTGAACTTCTGATTATGGATGAAACTCAGCTGGAGCATTTGAGTGATATAGAAGATGACTATTATTTGTTATTCTGCAACGAAAAGAATACTGTTCAAGCCTTTGCGGTTTTCTTAAAAGAAACTGCCAAATCACGCCGAACAGCCCCAGCTCGTTCACTGTCTTTTATGTGGAACCAATCCCTGAGTTCACTCAGCCCCCGACACCCCTGAAGAATATGCGAAAATCTTTGAGGCAAAGCTCAATAAAAGGCAGTCATCCGTTTCTTTGAGTATCTAGCTCTGGCTCAGCCCTTGTGAATCCTGAAAGAAAAATCAAATCATTGTTAGCTTAATTTAACTTTTGATTGACAAACCGTTTAATCAATGTTAAATTTCATCATGTTGAAGATAAAAAGAACGCGGGTACAACATCCGCCTTCTTTTCAAATCAAATGTTATCTCACACTAACATTTGACGAAAGGAGTTTTCTCAATGATGATCAATAAACGACTGATTCAGGCCGTACCCGAATCAAAACAGGCTGTCAGGGATCAAGTTTTGCTGCAATGGGGCAGTTTGATCGCCAACCTGATCATTTTGTTTACCTTCGCGTTTCTGTTGGAAGCCTTGTGGAAAAATCAGCTGAACGCTCTGCGGCTAAGCTGCGCCGCCGTACTTATTTTCGGCAGTTTGGTGGTCCGGTGGTTCTGCACAAGCGCCGCCAGCCGTAAAAGCTTCGAGGCTTCGCGCTCTGTCAAGCAGATTTTACGCCGGCAGATCCTGGAAAAATTACTGCGTCTGGGCGTGAGTTATCGGGAACAGACTGCGACAGCGGAGATCGTACAAATTGCGGTTGAAGGCGTTGATCAGCTGGAAACCTACTTTGGAGCTTATCTGCCGCAGTTTTTTTACAGTATGCTGGCGCCGCTGACGCTCTTTGCCGCCCTTTCCTGGATCAGCCTGCCTTCGGCATTAGCCCTTCTGTTCTGCGTTCCATTAATTCCCATCGCGATTGCGGCTGTGCAGACCTTTGCAAAGAAACTGCTCTCTCGCTATTGGGGACAATACGCTTCTTTGGGCGACAGCTTTTTAGAAAATCTGCAAGGTTTGACAACCCTAAAAATTTATCAGGCCGATGAAGCGATGGCCTTGAAAATGGACGTTGAAGCCGAGCATTTCCGCAAGATCACCATGCGGGTGCTGACGATGCAGCTCAACTCGATTATCATCATGGATTGGGTTGCTTATGGCGGGGCCGCCTTGGGTGTATTTCTGGCTGCGGCACAGCTGCGGTCCGGAGCTATTTCATTGGCTCAGGCGTTGGCCATTATTTTCTTATCGGCTGAATTTTTCATTCCGATGCGGCAGCTGGGCAGTTTCTTCCACATTGCGATGAACGGCATGGCCGCCAGCGACAAGATTTTTCAGCTGCTCGATCTGCCCGAACCTTCCGAAAAAACGGAAATCATCACCGAAACCCATCCGACGATTGAAATTCAAAACTTAGGCTACCAATACCAGCCTGATCAAACGGTACTGAAGAACATCAGCACAGCCTTCCCCTTCGGCAGCTTGATTGCGATCGTCGGCGAAAGCGGCAGCGGCAAATCGACGCTGGCCAAGATTCTGACCGGACAAAATCAAAACTACAGCGGCCATGTTCGGCTTGGATCTCTGGAATTAAACCAGATCCGTGAGACCAGTCTGATGAAAACCGTGACCTATATCGGTCACAGCAGCATTTTGTTTAAAGGCACCGTCCGCGACAACCTGTTAATCGGCAATCCGCACGCGGATGATTCACAGCTCTGGACCGTTCTTGAACAGACCCGCCTGGCTGATTTTCTGCGCAGTGAACAAGGTCTGGATACTATCCTGCTGGAAAAAGCCGCCAATCTCTCAGGCGGTCAGATTCAGCGGTTAGCTTTAGCCCGCGCATTGCTGCATGACACGCCTATCTACATCTTTGATGAAGCGACTTCCAATATTGATGTAGAAAGTGAGGCTGATATTCTCAGCCGGATTCACCAGCTGACCCGCCAGCATCTGGTCATCCTGATTTCCCATCATTTAACTCAGGTTCAGCATGCGGATCAGATTCTGGTTCTGGAACAGGGATCGCTGAAAGAAGTTGGAACGCATGAGGATTTATTGAAATACAACGGTGTCTATGCTGATCTTTGGCACACCCAGAAGCAGCTGGAGAACGGCTGCGAGGAGGTAAACGCATGAAAACCCGGAATACTTATACGCTGTGCCGGCAAATGATCGGTCTGGTTAAACCGTTGAGCGGCTGGATGGTGATGGCTGTCACCTTTGGTTTTCTTGGTCATCTTGGTGCTGCTTTCATTACTATTGAAGGCGCGGGTGTGCTGCTCAGCATTATTTTTCCAGGCACTGCCGCATATCTAGGCGGCTTATGGCTGATCGTTGTCCTAGCTTTGCTGCGTGGTATCTTACGGTATGGTGAACAGGCTTGTAATCATACGATAGCCTTCCGCTTGCTGGCGCTGATCCGTTCTCAAGTCTTCAGCGCCCTGCGGAAATTGGCGCCGGCAAAACTGGAAGGGGCGGATAAAGGGAATCTGATCACACTGATCACCTCTGATATTGAATTGCTTGAAGTCTTTTATGCGCATACGATTTCTCCCATTCTGATCGCCTTGTTCATGAGCCTGTTTATGACCCTTTGGATCGGCCGCTTCCACCCGCTGTTAGGGGTCATAGCGCTGGCTGCTTATGTCACTGTCGGAATCCTCGTTCCGCTCTATATCCACCGAAAATCGCAGGGTTTAGGCACGCAGCTTCGACGGCAATCCGGGTCGTTGAGCAGTTCGGTTCTGGAAACCTCGCGCGGACTTTCGGAGATCCTGCAGTTTGATGTTGGCGAACAGCGCCTGGCTGATCTGGATCAGCGTACGGAAGTCCTAGCCAAGCATGAATTGACGATGAAAATTCTCAATGGAAAAAATATAGCGCTGACTCAGACTCTGGTTTTACTTTTTGACAGTCTGCTGCTGATCGCCGCCGGTTTGCTCGTTCATACAGGCCGGCTGGATTTCAGCAGTGCGGTGCTGGCCTTTGTCGGTCTGATGAGCTCCTTCGGACCGGTCATCGCCTTGGCCAATCTGGGCAGTACGCTGCAGAACACCTTGGCCAGCGGCAACCGTGTGCTGGACCTGCTGGAAGAAACGCCGGTTGTCGATGAAATCACCGGCCGGCCGCAGATTGACTTCACCGGCGCCAAGGCCGAGAATCTGAGCTTCAGTTATGGAGAAGAAGAAATTCTTTCCGACCTCTCGCTAGATATTCCGCAGGGAAAAATCACCGGCATCGTCGGCCGCAGCGGCAGCGGCAAATCGACCTTTCTGAAACTCTTGATGCGCTTCTGGGAAGTCCGGCAAGGCACATGCACACTGTCCGGCACATCGATTTCCGATATCAACACGGTTAATCTGCGGGAATTGGAAAGCTATGTTACCCAGGAAACCCATTTGTTTCATGATACGATTGCCAACAATCTGCGGATTGCCAAACAAGACGCAACCCTAGAAGAAATCCAGGAAGCCTGCCGCAAAGCTTCCATCCATGACTGGATTCTCACGCTTCCCCAAGGCTATGATACCCCGGTAGGTGAGCTGGGCGATACCTTATCCGGCGGAGAACGGCAGCGGCTGGGTCTGGCTCGGGCATTTCTGCATTCAGCGCCTTTGATTCTTCTGGATGAACCCACTTCCAATCTTGACAGCCTGAACGAAGCCATCATTCTGCATGCGCTGCAGAAAGAAACACAGGATCGGACCGTCGTTCTAGTTTCCCATCGCGCTTCAACGATGCGGATCGCCGATCAGGTGATCCCCGTTGAAAACGGAAGGCGCAGCTGATGATGCATCGATTTAAGGAAAAAGGAGAAAAAATGATATGAAGCGAACTCTTTTGATCTCGCTGGGTACCGTCAGTCTGATCCTCGGTGCTTTGGGCGCTGTACTGCCGCTGCTTCCGACCGTTCCCTTTCTGTTATTTTCGGTCTGCTGCTATGCGAAAAGCTCCAAAAGGCTGCATACCTGGCTTCTCAATACCGCACTTTATAAGCAGAATCTGGAAAGCTATGTTCAGGGAAAAGGCATGACTGCCAGGACAAAATTACGGATTATGACAGCAGTGACACTGATGATGGCCTTGGGATGGATCATGATGTCCCGTGTTCCTGTCGGCCGGCTTATTCTGTTGGGCGTCTGGCTTTTTCATATCCTGTACTTTATTTTTGGAATCCGCACGCTGCCGGAAAATAAGGGCAAAGTTCCTATCACTGAAGCTGAAGAAGAATTCTGAGCGGATATCATCCGCCGTGATGATTCTGCCCTTGCCTCTTTGAAAAGTTCTGCCAGACAGAAAAGACGCTTCCTCCCATGGGGTGAGGAAGCGTTCTATTTTTTTAGGCTAAGTGCTTCAAGTATCCGCCGCGGTTTATTTCGCCGCCGCTGCCGTGCCGGCAATCCGGCCGGTTGTAGCATACAGACCTAAAGAAGCTGCCAAAACATAATTTTCGTTATAGAAATAACGATTGCTCATTTCGCCGGCCGCAAACAGGCCCGGGATGGCCTCGCCGGTCTGGTTCAGGACCTGACCGGTTTCGCTGGTCAAAACCCCGCCCTGAGATCCGAAAGTCGTCGGATAGAAGATCACGGCATAATAAGGAGCCTGATCCAAAAAGACTAAGTTTTCAGGCGACTTCCCGAAATCTTCGTCTTTCCCGGCTTCTGCCTGCTGGTTGTAGCGGTCAAAGCTGGCCTTCAGCGCGGCTGCGTCCACCTTCATGCCTTCCGCTAAGGCTTCGATCGTATCCGCCTTGACTACGGCGCCGGCCGCTGCTCCTTTTTCCAGAATTGCAGCTGTATCCGCATCGCTGGAATCATAAATATAGTAGAACGGAGCATTGCCGTCCTGAATCATATCCGAGCCTAAAGCATCATAATAAACCGCACTTTCGCTGGCAAAACGTTCACCCTTGGCATTGACGCCCAGCTGCTTATTCGTTGTCAGCTTTGCCGCCTCCTCCACCTGGCTGGCTAATCTCGGATCCACCGTGGTTGCGCAAATCGAAGTAAAGAAGTTCTCAAACGGAACAGCTCCGGCTTCCAATGCCATAGTCATGCCATCCCCGGTTGAACCTGACGCGGCAACAGAAATCGTCTGCGCCTGGGCAACCTTCGGTGAATACTGCTTTACCATTTCACCATTCGCAGAGATCCCGCCGGTAGCCAAAACGACGCTGGAGGCATTAAAGGTAATCACTTTGTCTGCCGTTTCCGCAACGACGCCGACAACGGCGCCCTGATCATCAATAACCAGCTTTTCACCCTTGCACTCCGTGATTACTTCGATTCCTTGGTTCTCTGCAATCTTGACCATTTCATCAATCAAGCCGCGTCCGCCTAATGGATTATGCGCTGTCGGATAAGGCCCAAAACCGGTAAAGACTTCCCAGGTCACGCCTTTTTCCTGCAGCCAATCGACCGTTTCTCCGGTTTTGGAAACAATCTCTTCCCACCGCGTTTCATCAGGATAACCGGACTGCTGGCCAGAATAACTCATCCGCTCATCCCAATACTTACGGAATGTATCCAGAGAATCATCAAAATCAGTATCGTCATACAGTTTGGAATCAATGCTGATCAAATAACCGCCCGCAATCGCCGTCGTGCCGCCGGTCACAGCCTGCTTTTCAATGACAACGACATCGGCCCCAGCTTCTTTGGCACTCAGGGCCGCGCTCATTCCGGTAATTCCGGAGCCTACGACGATCACATCCGTATCACGGCTTTCTTCCGTCTTGGTTTTTGCCGTCTGATTGGCAGCTGTCTTAAGCTGTTCTGCATCGCCGCCCGCCTGCACGACACAGTCTTCAATCGCTTCCAGAATTCCCTTGCTTGACTTGGTTGCCCCTGCAACGGTATCTACCGCCAGGCTCTGGCTGCTCATCACGCTCTGCGGAATCTTCTCGATTGCCGGATCACTGATCCCTGCGGTTTCTTGATGTTCTTTAATCGTGATTGAGGCAATTTCCGTATCCGTAAAGGTTACCTCTACAGTGATCGAATCGTTGTTGCCCTTCCCTGTTCCGGTGTACGTTCCCGCTTTGAATAAACTGTTTCCGCCCGAAGTTGGTGATTTCGGACTGCCGGAGCATCCAGCTAAGCATAATAACGATGCTAAACACAGACAAATGAGCTTTTTCATGCCCTTCCCTCCTTGACATGCATCAACGCATGTTTTCTTTATCACAATTATACATCAATGCATAAAATAGTACAAGAGTAAGAAAAGGACTGTTACAAATCAGAAATTGAGAGAAAACCTGAGCGTTTTAGTCTATACTCTGAGTTTTCCCCATTTTATAGCAAAACGATAAAAGGAAACAATTCTGAAAATAACTGGATCTCTTCAAGTCTGGATTTCAATCCTATTTCAAGTCCGGCCGCTGCCTACATTCCCGATTTTGAAACAGGACGCAGAATCCCGATCGGCGTACTCTGATCACTCTGCCCCAACGGATTATCACTGAGGATCTCCGCCAGCTTTCGGCGGTTGACAGACGCCGGCCAGACGCCGAGGATTTCAGCTCCGTAATCATTGATATCCACAATCGCAACCGGATGGTCCAGCAGCATAGCACAGTGCATCGCTGTCCGCTGGGGATCCAGCGGTCCCAGCACAACATATTGATGATATGGAGGCAGAGTGTAATCACAGGGACCGTCAATCACCGCCGCTTTTCTTCCGGCTACACGATAGAACCAGCCTTTCTGACCTAACAGCTTACCCAGCATGCCGATTGCCGCGGCCAGTAAGATTCTCAGAACACCGCATTCCTCAATAGCCATCTGCATGGTTTCCGGCATGCCCAGACCAATTCCGCGGGGCGTTTTGGTTACGAAACGGCTGAGCAGCCGTGCCAGACGGCCCGGCACAATCGCTGACAGCGGAAAAGCCCGGCCTTGAGTACAGGCCACCATTTTTTCGCTCATGAATACAAGATCTCCCTTTTCCAGCTGCGGCGCCACTACCTGGCGAAGCAGCTCATCCAGATCATCGTGTTCCGTGATGACCGGCGTTTTCAGGGCGTAACGGTCATAGCTATAACCAGAGACCTCGATTCTTTTCTGTTTGTTTTCATTCACTTTTAACATCACGACGTCCTCTTTTCATAAAAACAGCTTAGACGTGTGTTGTTGTCAGAGTGTATGCAAATTGTTATGAAGTTGTAAAAACTGCAGGCATTATCTCAGTCCACATTGAAATTATTCATTAGGAGCCTGAAAATCTGCATTCTCTATGGACACCAGCAGATTCTCCGCAAAGGATCCGGTGCCGAAAGCCATCGGCCGCCCATCAGCCAAGTTTGTATAGAGATAGCCTTTATGTCCCTGAGCGTCGGCAAAGATCGAGAGCGCAATTTGGTTTTTCATCTGCACGGCGTAAATACCGGTCAGCGATGCCATGTCAAATTCCGGACGGTTGATTTCAAACCAAGTTTTTGCCTGACTTTGTATCTGTTGTTCTGTTTCCGGTGAAATTTTTAGGGGCTGGGCAGTCTCAAAATTCATCTGGGCAGCCAGCACCTCCTGTGTTTTTTCATCCAGACAGACGCCATAACTGATCTCATCCGCATTTCTCTGACGCAGAAACAAGACCAGCATCGTTTCCATTTCTTCAATCATGACGTATTCCTGCGTTTCGGTTCTGATTGCGGAACTATAATGGATATCCCACTGCCAGCCTTCAACCGTCAGTTCCAGTCCAAAATAACGATTCAGGGTATCCACTGCCCGCTGCTTCAGACGTTCCTCTTCACTGAACAAAGCAGCCGGCCCGCTGCTAGATGGATAATCCCGGATCATCAGCGACTCCGATCGGGCGGAACAGCCGGTCAGCATGTTCATCAGCATCAGGCCGGCCAAAAACCTCAGTTGCCATGCTGCGCCGCGTTGACGGGGAACAAGAGAAAGTCGATGCCATATCATTTCACCATGAAATCGAAGGCCGTCTTGAATCTGGACGGCGGTCTTTTTTATCTTATATTTTATGCTCATCAGCAGCCTTCCTTTCCAGTCTTCGCTTTCCCAGCCGCAGATTCTTTTTCAAGCTGACTTTTATCGGATGCCGTTGGCTGTTCTGAAGACAGCGGAAATACAAAACGAATCTCAGTCCCGGCATGAGGTTTGCTTTTTACTTCAACCCGGCCGCCGTGAGCCGTTACAATCCGCTGTGTCAGCGCCAGACCCAAACCGGCTCCATAATGCTTCCGAGTCCGGGCTTTATCCTCCATGACAAAGGGTTCCAGCATACGCTCCGGATGCGGGTCTTGTATCCCGCTGCCTTCATCCCGCACAGCAATGATTATCGTTGTATTCAGACGGAAGGCGCTCAGCCAGAGGCAGCCGCCGGCAGAGCTGGCTTTGACAGCATTATCCAGAACATTGCGAAGGGCTGCCTGCATCAGCTCTTCTTCCATTTCCAGCTCCAGCGGTTCACTTTCCACAATCAGCTGCAGCTGCTCCGCCTGAAGCACAGGTTCCAATCGTACTGCCGCCTGCTTCAGCAGCTGCTCCACGGACTGTGATTTCAGCGGCGGCAGGGGCTGAGCCGCCATGATCAGCTGCATCAGCCGGGATGATAGCTGTTCCATCCGCCGCGCCTCTGATTCAATAACATCCAATGCCTTTTCAGCGTCTTCCGGTTTCATCGCTGTCCGTCTGAGCAGCTGCGCATAGCCTAATATCGACGTCAGCGGCGTCTTCATTTCATGCGATAAATTATGAATAAAAATTTCCTTTTCCTGATTGCCAGTTTCCAGCTCTGCAACCTTTTGTTCAACAGTTTCAGCCATGCGGTTGAAATTCACGGCCAGCGCCTTCAGCTCCCGGCTGCCGCTGAGGTCTAAGCGCTGATGCCAGTTCCCCGAAGCAATCTGCCGTTCCCGCTCTGCCAGCAGCTCCACAGGATGGGTCAGCCGCCGGCTGATCACAATCATGGCGCCAAGATAGACTGCGGAAGCCACAAGGGTAATGATCAGAAAAAGCCACCGCTGATGCTCCTGATCTAAGCGAAGTTCTGTGATCTCCGCACTGGTCTGCACGATCAGCGTTCGAGAATTCAGCGCCACCTGATGCGCGGAAATCAGGTATTCCCGATCTTTAAACCGCTTCGTTTTCAGCCAGATCTGATCTGGCTGAGGAAGTGTCAGCTGATCATCGGCAATCTCCGGAAACTGATTCTCAGCGAGGCAGACGCCGCTGTCATCTAAAATGCGAACGCCGGTTTCCAGCACGTTTTCCTTCAGCATCTTTTCCAGCTGATTCTTCAGCTGTTCATCCAGAGATTGGACTGACGGATAAAACTGAAGCAATGAAACCGTGGTGGTCAGAAGGCCGTCGAGAGCCCGGTTCTGCCCGATCATCGCCTCAAGCTGATCCTGAAAACGCTGATGCGCACTGATCTCAATCAGCATCAGCCCAGCGCCGTTAAAAATCAAGGCAAACAGCGCAAAGGCACTGAGCGCCAGCTGATAGCGCAGTCTCACAGCCGGTCCTCAAGCCGATAGCCGATCTTATAAACGGATACAATCTGGCGGCTCAGGCCCAGCTTCCGCCTCAGAGAGGCAACGTGCATGTCCACCGTTCTCGTCGTGCCTTCATAATCATCGTGCCAGACCTTTTCCAGTATTTCCTCACGGTAAAGAGCGATATTCCGGTTACGGACAAAAAAGACAAGCAGATCAAATTCCTTAGGCGTCAGCTCTAAGCTTTGGCCCGAAGCCTTTCTGACCTGACGCTGATCTTCATCGATGCAGAGATGCTGAAATGTGAGAATGCCGTTCTTTCTTCCAGTCCGCCGCAAAACACTTTCCACCCGCGCAAGCAGTTCCATCATTTCAAACGGCTTGGTGATGTAATCGTCCGCTCCGGCCTGCAGACCCTGTACCTTGTCCGCCAGCTGAGTTCGGGCACTGACAAAGATTACCGGCACCTGATAGCGGCGGATCTTTTTCAGTATGGAAAAACCATCCTCCTCTGGAAGCATGACATCCAGAAGAATCAGATCAAGTCCGCCATGTTCGAGTGTTTCTATGATCTGTTTTCCATCCGTCAGCTCCGCAGTCTGATAACCGGCCGCTGTTAAAGCCAAGCGCATCAATGTACGGATTGCCTCTTCATCTTCAATCAACAGTATTTTTCCCATAGTTCCCCTCTCCTCTAACTCCGCAAAATTTCCACCTCTGGCTATTTGCAGAATACGGCGCAGAAAACCGAAGCTGACTGCGCTCAAGCCTGACATGGACAGTCCTTTATCTTTTGACGTTTAGCCTGAATCTGGGTTTCAGTCAGCTTCATCTCATTGCATGATTCTATTATAACAGCCTGTGCCTTGAAGCAATGATTACAAATTACGGAAGATCATGAAGAAAAAGAGTCTAATCTAAATTTTAGCAGAAGAAAAAAGCAGACCGAGAAACAGATTTCAAAAGAGCCGTGTTTTCAGAATGCTTTCCTTTTGATTATTTTACTATAAAAGTGGGGAGCAGCCACAGTTTTCTTTTTTCCCTGAAATGCCGCAGCTTCTTTTTACGTTATTCGTTTTAAGGTCATACCGTCAAACTCCGTAACGGACAGAAAAAATCTCGACAAACATTTGGGCATCCTGCATCAGCGTTCGCTGTTTCAGAACAAGTTCCGAATTCTCAGTTTTTCGCAGTTCGGTCATGCCATAAACAAAGATATACAAAAATTGAAGCATTTCTTCAATCTTGGCATCCGTTCTTAACTCTCCCTTATCCACAGCCCGCTTGAGCGCTTCTTCCTTGATCTGATACACTTTCTGCGAATAATCCTGCATGGGGATTTCCGGTTCTCCCTGACCGCCAACCCCAATCTGACGAAGCAGAGATTGGCTGGAAGAACAGTAAAGGATATCTTTCTCTAATTTTTCATAGATCGAACACGGCTGTTCAAAGATCTGTTTGTATTGATCGACAACACGAATTTTTTCCTGTTCAATCACTGCCGCATACAGCTCTTTTTTATTCTTGAAATAGTAATACAACGGTCCGCGAGTCACCCCCGCTTCCTTTCCAATTGCTTCTAAATTCGTTCCGGCATACCCATATCGGGAAAAATGTTCTTTCGCGATTTCCATAATTTTCTGTTTGGTCTGTTTCTCTGCGTTTCCCATATTGATTCCCCTTTAATTTTTTTTATTATATCACTTTTTAATCGCACTTCGGCAATGGGATCACAGAACTGACAACTTATTTTTTGAATCAATTTGTATCCGTAGTCTAGAATAAGGATCAAAATTGCAGTGTTCTCTTTCTCTTTGTTTTTTGACTGTTAAAAGCTTACCCGTTCGTTTATAATACTAGTAACAGAACTTCGAGGCCGGTTCTCATCAGGGATTCTTCGAAAACCGGCATGAATAACTGTGATACTGCGGTAATTCCGCAATGGAGGAAAAATGAAAAAGATCTTAATCTTAACCCTTGCCTTAGCCTGCCTGATGATTGCGGGTTGTTCCAGTGCGCCAAAAAAGCAAACAGCTTCCTGCAGCTACACTCAGGAAGGACTTATGACTGCAACGTACAACCTGACAGCGGAAGAAAATCAGATCACTGTCATGTCCATGCAGATGACTTATGACAAAGCAATGTTCGGAAACATGGACTTTTCAGCACTTTCTGAGGAAGAAAAAACTCAAATGACCGATGCGATTTTGGCGCAGTCTGGTTTTTCAACGGAAATCAAAGGGATTAAAACAACGGTTGACATTCAGGATACCATCAGCGCTACGATTGAAATCGATCTGAAAGAAGTAGATCCGACGATGTTAAGCAATCTTGGAATTGATCTTACCAATACAGAAATGAATATGGACACCATTGTTCAGCAGATGAAAGATCAAGGTTTTCAGTGCAAATAAACGCTGCTGGACTGAAACTTTAGTTAAACTGCCGGATTTTTTAGTCTTGGGATTCATCGATTTTTAGAAAAAAGGAACAGATTCGACTGGGCAGTTGCGCCAATCTTGTCTGTTCCTTTTATCGTATTTTCCAATGATCTCTTTACGAAAGAATCGGATTTCATTCCCTATGATGAGTTCTATATCGCTCAACATGACACGGCAGCGCTGCTGCCTTTAATCTTGTTTCCAGATCAGCTTGACTTCATGTCAGCGGGGGATAATTGCCCGCCGCTGCTTAAGCCTGCTTTTGACGATTTCTCCCTCCGCCTGCAGAGGTGGGGGATCCTCGCTTCTTTCGTTAAAGAAAAGCTTTCCTTGTTCGGATAAAATTCTGATTTTTCAGCAAAGCACCGTGCTTATCCGCGCTTGACCCAGATCGGAGAACACCATGCGCAGTGATCATCGGCCTGTTCCACGCGCAGATAGTAATAATCTTCTTCGCCGCGTTCACTGTCTTCCACTGTGAAGTCCATCGCCTGACCGCAGCCTTCCATTTCAACAAGAACTTCGTTATTCTTGATAATCTGAACTGTGCGGAGATCATTCACGGCCAGCACGCTGACATCCAGCTTAACGCTTTCCCCAGCCGGGATCATAATTTCTTCACCCATGTGATGGCTGCCGATTTTAAGCGAAGCCAGAATTCGGGCGCCGCTGGTGCCATAGGTGAAGCGGTTATAAATCGCCGACCAGACGTTTTCACTGGTCAGTGTCGGTACGAAAGCGCCCAAGATTCCGCCTTCCACACCATGCTCCATCTGATGCGAATCTGAACCGGCAATAAAGCCCAGATGATAACCGCGGGCCAGGGCGTCCTGCGCGCAGTGCCGTTCAAATTTCATGATGTTTTTGGTATATTTTGACTGATTTTCAAATTTTTCGTAATCCGCATGACGCGAGAAAATTTCAACGACGCGCTGGACTTCCGGATCATGGTAGTCCCAGTCTGTCGCCGCTGAAACCAGCCCCCAGTTGGCTGCCGGATGATGCGGAATACACTGACCGCCATCTTTCTTGATGCTCGCAAACAGAACTGTCGGATTATTGCCTTCCGGGTCGGTGCTGCGGTACAGTCCGCCGGTGCTGGATGGATAGTAAACATTCTTATGTCCGAAGTCGTGCTTGTATTCGTTCGACGTCCATTCATAAGCTAACAGAACCGCAAAGTTCTTTTCGCCATTGAACAGATTACGGGTCGTACGATTCCATTCCCATTCCGAATCCGTCGCGATATCAGGATAATCATCATGATCGGTTAAGGCGCAGAAATCCATCTTGGCGTCTTTGATTGCATAATGATAATACTGATCGATCTCGCCTAAGGCATCCGACAGATTCGACTGCCCGTGAATATCACCAAAAGTTAAAGTCAGGTTTTCATAGCCGTTTTTCTTCAGCCATGCCGCAACTTCTTCCTCGCTGCGGCTGTCCAAGGCTTTTTCGGCCGGAATCGGCTGCACGAACTGGTCAATCTTGTTTTCAATCTCCAGATCATAGAACTGCGGCAATACCTCCAGGGCAACTTCATTGTAGACAATCGATGCATAACGGTGCATATGGCCGTTCTTATTGCCAAACTGCCAGATATAATGCAGAACATTCTTTTCATCCAAAGCGATATGCGGACGCACAGCACACTGGCTGTCATTGTAGGTAATCACGACGGGTTGAGACCAGACGCCTTCCAGATCCCGGACACGGATGATCGCATTGTATTTTCCCCAAGTATACGTCACGACCGTATAGCCTTGAGAATTCGCTGTAATATCAATGTTATTGTACCAGTTGCGGTTTTCTGTCAGCACGGTATAGTTGGAAACGACAGCCTGACCTGCTTTGACTTCAACGTCAGCGACGTTATTGCTGAAATAACAATGCTTGCCATTCTCATACCAGGCCACTGTCACTTTGTTTCCAACCCGGGTCATCACCGGATGCGTGCTGTAAATCGCCGTTTGATTCAGTTTGATTTCTTCGCCCCACACGCCGTCGATTTTAGCACGGACAACGACATCATAATTGACGCCGTTATACAAATCATAGGCAACAAAGCAATGCCCCAAACCATCGTGATCAAAGCACGGACGATAGCTTTTCATGGCGGTATTCACCTTTTCCCGTGTTACGGTTTCACCCAGAGTAGCAACGAGGGTATCGCTGAAACCAACGCCCTGACGGTTATAGACAACAACCGGATGCGTTCCGTCATCCTTTACCGATGGATAGAACAGAGCTTCACCTTCGTCGATCACCTGAACAGCCCCGAATACCCCGTCTTTGTATTCGCGGACACACAGCTTCCAGACTTCGTTTTCAAATTCGGACCAGGCCGTGATAATCCGATCATTGAAAGTGTGCATACTTGGCCGCAGCGCCAGGCCGGAGCCGGAAATCTGAACTTCGTTATGCGGATGATTGTCGATCATCTGCGCGAACTGAATCACCTCCGTGTGATCGAGATATTTCTCCCAAACCACAAAGGTTTCGTTTTGGCTGTTGACGGTGACATCCGGATATTGGCAGCTGCTCTGCCAGATATCGGTAATCTCAACGGACGTACGCTTGAAATGTTCCATAGTTCCTCCTTTATTCATCTTCATATTTACCCACACCGGCAGGCGGCTGAATGTTCTTGACGCCAAAGGCCAGAACCAGCAGCGTGACGATGTACGGAATCATTTGAACCAGCTGCGAAGGAATTCCGTAGCCTTGAACATAAATCTGAACGGCGTCGCACAACGCAAACAGCGAGCCGCAAAGCAACACGCTGAGCGGATTGTAGCGCGAGAGGATCGCGATGGCGATCGCAATGTATCCGCGGCTGGCCGACATATCCCGAACAAACATATTCAGACTGTCGATCGACAGATAGGCCCCAGCTAAACCAGCTAAGGCGCCGCAGACCAAAACGCCGATATATTTCATCCGGCGGACCGGGATGCCCATGCTGCTGGCCGCTTTCGGGTTTTCGCCAACCATGCGCAGCCGCAGGCCGAACGGCGTCTTAAATAAGATAAACCAGCTGAGAATACAGGCCGCAATCGCAAAGATCAGAAGAACAGACTGGCGGCTGAAAATATCGCCCAGAATCGGAATATCCTTTAGAAATGTCAGTTTGGTATTGACCGAAGCCACGGCTTCAGAGTTGCCTTTATTGCCCCAGATAATCTGCATCAGCAAGGTCGACGCCGCCGTCGCCAATAAGTTTAAGCCGATACCGCTGATGACCTGATTGACTTTGTAGCGGATACACAGAACGCCATGGCATAAACCAAAAATCATTCCGCCCAGGATTCCGCACAACAAGCCGATCCAGGCATTGCCGGAATAGAAGGAACCTACCGCCGCGGTGAACGCACCGGTCAGGATCATGCTTTCCAAGCCGAGCGCCATAATCCCGCTGCGCACGGAATACACGCCGCCCAAGGCCGCTAAAATCAGCGGAATCGACATTGAGAACATCGTGCTTAAAATGCCTGTCACATTATTCAGCATGACGCTGTCCTCCCTTCTTCTTCCGGTCTGCGCCGATCAGCGCGCGGATCAGCAACGGCGCTGAAACAAAGATAACCACCAGCGCCTGAATCACGCTGACAAATTCCGTTGGAATCTGACTCATCATGTTCAGATACATCGCTCCGGTTTTCAAGGCGCCGAAGATGATGCCGGCCAGAACGATTCCCAGCGGCGAATCACTGGCCAGCGCTGCCACGGAGATGCCGCTGAATCCATATCCTGGCGAAAAGCCGCTGATGAAACGCTTGCCGACACTGGTTACATGCACAGCTCCGCACAAACCGGCCAGCGCGCCGCTGAACAGCATTGCTTTCATCATGACGCCGCCGACCTTGATGCCTGCCGTTTCCGCGGCCTTCATATTCAAACCCACCGCCCGGATTTCATAGCCGAAGCGTGTTTTCTCAAGGATGAATTTAACTACAAGAGCCGCGATCACGGCGATCACAATCGCCCAGGTCAGCTGATAACCGGGAATCATTTTGCCTAACAGCGCGCCTTCAACAATTTTGTTGGTCTGGGCGACTGCCCCTTCGGCTTTCAGCGGATAATTGACCAGATAATCACAAAAATTAATGATGATAAAGTTTAACATCGTTGTCGTGATCACTTCATTCGATCCAAACTTAACTTTCAGAAAGCCGATCAGCGCGCCGGACAAACCGCCGCCGATCACTCCGCAGATTAATGCCGCAAGCAGGTGGATCACCCCCGGCAGCGGCAGCGGCGTCATACCGACCAAGGCCGCAACCATCGCGCCGGTATACATCTGGCCCTCAACGCCCAAGTTGATCAACGTTGCCTTTTTGCCGATCATAAACGCCAGACCGGTAAAAATTAGCGGCGTCGCCTGAATTAACGTATTAGTGAAGGAACGCACCGATCCCAATGAACCTTCAATGATCACGGAATATGCAAAGATCGGATCATAGCCGCAAAATAACATGATAATGCAGCTGACCAGAATCGCCAGCATAAAGGAAACCAGCGAAATCACGATGGAGCTGGTTTGCATCAAACGGTTAGACAGCTTGCTCATGACGCGCCTCCTTTCCGCCGGTCATCAACAATCCTAACGACAGTTCATCGGCGTCCTCTGCTTGCTGCACGCTGACGATCCGGCCATCATAGATCACCGCGATCCGGTCAGACAGCGAACGAACTTCATCAAGATCAGCCGAAATTAACAAAATAGCCTTGCCTTCATCGCGCAGCTGCAGCAGCTGATGATGAATATATTCCATCGCGCCGACATCCACGCCGCGGGTCGGCTGAGCCACGATCAGAACATCCGGATTCTGCTTGAAAACGCGGGCAATGACAACCTTCTGCTGATTTCCGCCGGACAGCGAGGAAACCAGTTCACGGGCATTCGGCGTTTTAATCATATATTCATTGACCGCTTCATCCGCATAGCTTTGAATATTTTTCTTTTGCAGCATGCCCTGCTTCAGAAACTGCGGCGCGTCATGGTAGCCTAAGATCAGATTATCTTCAATCGACATTTCGCTGACTAAGCCGCGGGTCAGCCGATCCTCCGGAATATGCCCGATTTTATGCTTCAAAAATGTATGCGCATCGCCATGGATCGACTCCAGACCCATCGTGATCGTTCCGGAATCCGCCTTGCGCAGTCCGGTCAGCACTTCAATCAATTCCGTCTGACCATTCCCCTCAATCCCGGCAATGCCGAGGATTTCGCCTTTGCGGATCGTCAGCGATATTCCGCTGAGCACCTGCACGCCGCGTTCGCTCAGCTTGAGATCCTGAATCCGGAAATAGTCTTCACCCAGGTTGGTATTCTTCCGGCGTACGTTCAGTTCCACTTCCCGGCCGACCATCATTTGAGCCAGATCGTTTGTCGTAACATTGTCTAACGGCAGACCGGATTCCACCATTTTCCCATCCCGCAAAACCGAAATGCGGTCGGCAATGGCCAGCGTTTCCTTCAGTTTGTGCGTAATGATGATAATGGATTTCTTATCGTTCTTTAAATTCCGCATGATGACAAACAGTTCTTCCACTTCCTGCGGTGTTAAAACCGCGGTCGGTTCATCCAGAATCAAAATATTAGCGCCGCGGTAGATCGCTTTGAGAATCTCTACGCGCTGCTGCTCGCCAACCGACAGCTCCTGAACCTTGGCCCGCGCATCAATGTTGAAATGAAACCGGTCGATCAGCTCCTGAATCTGCTGTTCGGCCTTTTTTTCATCAATCAGCCAGCCTTTACGCGGCTCATGATTGACGATGATATTTTCCGTTACGCTCATGACCGGGGAAAGCATGAAATGCTGATGCACCATGCCGATTCCCAGCTGAATTGCGTCTTTGGGGCTCTTGATCTTAACCGGTTTGCCATTGATGCGGATTTCGCCTTCATCCGGCGACGTCATCCCGTAGAGGATTTTCATCAATGTTGATTTGCCGGCTCCATTTTCTCCCAGCAGGGAATGAATCTCTCCCTCACCTAAAGAAAAGGAAACATGATCAACAGCTCGTACTAATGGATATTGCTTAACAATATCGATCATTTCTACACTGTTCATTGTTTCCTCCTTTTTCTTTTACAAAATCAACTTAGCTGTCAGCTTATTTTGTATACTGATTGGAAGATACCCAGCTCTCCAGTTCATCTTCAGTTTCACAGATGACCAGTTCGCCGTTTTGAATCTTAGCTTTGATATCCGCAATCGCTGCCGCAATATCTTCAGGAACTTCAACATTGGAGAACTCATTGGAATATCCGACAGCTTCTTCCTTCAAGCCGCTGATCTTGACGCCTTCGGTCCATGTGCCTTCAACTAAAGCCTTGACTTCGTTGTAAACCATTTCGTTAACGTTGCGGATGGAAGTCGCCGCGATCGAATCTGGATCGATGGCATTCTGATTTCCGCCGACACCGAACGCATAGCGGTCTGCTTCCTTCGCCGCGTTGAAGACGCCCAGGCCGGAAGCACCAGCAATATGCTGAATGAAATCCGCACCCTTGTTATACATCGACATCGCAATGTTTTTACCCTTATCCGAATCACTGAAGCTGCCCACTGTCGCAGTCAGAACTTCGCATTCAGGATTAACATATTTAACACCTGCTTCAAAGCCAACGACACCGGAACGCAGGTTCGGATTGTCCATACCTAAGATAACGCCAACAACATTGTCAGCATTGGCTTTCGGCATCTCTGACAGCGTGCCCAAGCCAGCATAAACGCCGCACAGGAAGGTCTGTTCCTGCCACTTGGTAGAAACGGCGCTGACATTCGGCAGCTCGACCGAAGAATCAATGATGGAGAATTTCTGATCCGGATAATCTGCCTGAACTGCAGTTAACGCATCATTCTGATCGGTAGCCAGACCAATGATCAAATCATATTTTCCAGAATCCGCAAATTGACGATAACCCGCTTCAAAGTCACTGGCTGATTCCGGCTCTACATACTGGAAATCAATGCCGAAGTCCGCTTTGGCCTGGGTCAGTCCATCATAAGACATGTCGTTGAAGTTCTTATCGCCCAGTCCCCCGGTGGACAGAACGATTGCAACACTGATCTGCTTTTTGTCATCATTACCGGCGGTTCCGTTGTTGTCTGTGCCGCCTTGTTTAGCGTTGTTGCCTGAGCAGGCAGCCAGCGATAAAGTAAGCAGTGCGGCGGTACAGAGAAGTCCTAACTTTTTCATCTTTTCCCTCCTGGTAAGCTTAACGCTTACAAATACAGTAGATTTATATCATGGAAAAGCTTACAAAAAAAGTGACAAATGTCACTTTTACTATATTTCCTGTGATTCTTTCGATTTCTTCTGTAAGCGTTTTCCGATCTGTAATGAAATCGTCATTTTCCCGCATAATTACTGACCCTTGGATCCTATTTTTTTACTTTTTATTGAAAATTTCTTCTATATTCATAGGACCCGCTTGACCACAGCAAACGCGAATTTTTGTAATATCAGTTAATCCTTCAAAATCGGATACTTCCACTCCGATACCGTAAACATCAATTCCATAACCAAATCCATCATCCGTTTTTACGTTTAAGTAATAATGTCCGTCTTCTATGCACATAACATCCAGCAGTCTTCTTTCAATATCTGCTTCATCAAGAAGCATTATCGTTCCTTCTGAATTGACATATTCACCGGCAAATGAAGCAAAATTCCCAGCCATAATTTCTTCATGATTAAGTCCTGAATCGACTATATTCTCCCCATTCTCCGCCGGATCATGATTAAACTGAGGATTTTCATCCGGACTTAGCTCTATCCCCGCTTCTTGGTTTAATTCAGAATCTTCCTTGTGGTTTTCCTTCTCGTTTATGTAAGAACAGCCCGTCAATAAAAATGCAACACTTAGACCGATCACCATTTTTTTCATCATTTTCACCTTATTTCCGTCATTCCTTTTTTGCCACAAAAACAAATCGCTTTCGTCAGTCCGTCTGCTCATGTGTTGAAAGCTTTTAAATAATCCAAAAATCGCTTCACCGGTTCATTTGCGGCTACATCTTTGCGGATTAATGCATGAACCTCGACCTCGACCTCCAAGTCCGCTAAAGGCAAGGCAACAATTCCCGGATATTCTGTATATTGCCAGCCTGCATTAAAGCTCACCGCAAGTCCGCTTTGAACAAGCTTCATAATCAGATTCCGATCTGATGCATTCAGATAGA
The DNA here is from genome assembly GCF_000327285.1 of Holdemania massiliensis AP2. GTDB lineage: Bacteria > Bacillota_I > Bacilli_A > Erysipelotrichales > Erysipelotrichaceae > Holdemania > Holdemania massiliensis. The sequence continues at coordinate 431,507 of NZ_HE998568.1, forward strand.
AATCCGGAGTTTTCAATTTGTTTCTGTTGATCTCCGCCTCCGTTCGGCCTTTCTGTCCAATATCATGAGTGAGTCCGATCAGCGGATACGGCGCAAGATCGTTGAGGTAGACTTTCTCCTGTTGGGCCAGCGGATGATTTTGCGCCGCAAGCAAAAACAATTTGTTTCTGCGGGTGTAGACAGGATGAAAAGCAGCATCATTATAATGACCCGCGGCAATCCAGATCGGAATATCTTTTTGATCCATCGCCTCAATTATTCTTTCCCGGGTATAGGAGCGGACACGGATGGACAGATCCGGATTCTGAATGATGAAATTTGCCAGAAAGTCTTTACCAAAACCTTCAGAAAATCCGGATTGAAGACCAATATTCAGTTCATGGGCCGGATTCAGCTTCATTTTATCAACTTCCGTAAGAAAATTCTGATGAAACCGAATATAGTCTTCCGATCTTTGATATAACGATTGACCGAACACGGTTGGAACGACACCGGTTCCGGTGATGTCAAACAACTGCGCTCCCAGTTCATTTTCCATTTTCTTCATTATTTTGCTTAATCCTTGCCGGGAAATGTAAAGAATTTCCGAAGCTTTATTCAAGCTCCCTTGTTCAACAATTGTCCGAAAATAATGCAGCTGATTTACATCCATACTCATCCCTCTTTTTTTAATTGTAACACATTGCTGTAATTATTGTTACACCCAATGCAAACAACTGCTTCTTCTTTCCTGAACACAAGGCATGCTAAATTATTATCAAACGGAGGAAAGAAAATGAAAACATTGATGTCTAAAACAGGGATACTCTTTGCCGCCAGCGCTCTGCTGCTCAGCGGCTGTGCCAAATCCGGAACCTCTTCCGGCGCGCAAACAGCCACGGCAAGTGCTCAGGGCTTTGGCGGTGAAGTTTCCGTCACCGTCACAGTTCAGGACAACGCTTTAACCCAGGTTGAAATCCAGGGCAGTCAGGAAACGGAAACGGTTGGGGGAAAAGCCATGACTGCACTGCAGACAGCCATGCTGGAAAGCAAGTCAGTCCATGTCGATACCATCAGCGGTGCGACAATCACCAGCGAAGCAGTCTTAAACGCCGCAAAGCAAGCCTGGAATACGGCTGTCGGTAACCAAACTGCGGCCGCGGAAGTGAAGATGAAACCCGGCACCTATACCGCTGCAGCCCCGGGATTCCGTTCAGCCTGGGATATTGAAGTCAGTGTAACAGTCGATGAAACAAATCTGATTTCCATTGACGTCAACCCGGATTCCGCAGATACCGTCGGTATTTTTCAGAGTGCAGCTGAAATTCTTCCGCAGCGTATGATTGAGCAGCAGTCCGTTGCCGTCGATTCTGTATGTGGGGCAACTGTTTCCAGCAACGCGATCAAAAGTGCGGCTAAGAAAGCGATTGCCGAAGCTTTGGAAGCTGCCGGAACCGATCCATCGGCGATATCCGCGTTTGAAGCGGCTGCCGCAAAATCCACTGACGCGCAAGAACTCAATACGGATATCTTAGTTGTTGGCTTGGGGGCAGCCGGCACAACTGCGGCTTTAAGCGCTGCAGAAACTTTATCTGAAAAAAATCCGTCCGATGTCTCCGTTCTGGCCATTGACAAAGCAGGGCGTTATGGCGGTGCTTCCTCGTTATGCGCCGGCGTCTTTGCGGTCAATCCACAGGGATTAGCCGCTAAGTATAACGACGGAAATGATTTCACAGACCGCGACGCCCTTTTGGCAGATTGGTTAGACTATGTCGAAGGTGATGCCAAACCGGAAATGATCGAACTTTTGCTGGATGAATCCGGCAATACATTAGACTGGTTGGTTGAAGATTATGGACTTGAGCTTGAAAAACCGCAGACAGGTTTAACGGAAGCGGATTCCAATGTCGTTCTGTTCTCCTATGCGCCGAGCAAGGAAGGAATGACGGTAAGACGTCAGCACAACATCCAATTCTATGACCGCTGCATGGAAAAATTTACTGAAATGGGCGGTCAAATCATGCTGGAAACCGAAGCTTATGATCTGATCCTGGAAAACGGCAGCATCGCCGGGGTCAAAGCCCGCAGTACGGCCGATGGTACGGAATATATCATCCACGCGCAGAAGGTCATTATGGGAACCGGCGGGTTCCTGTCTAATTCCGAAATGACCACAAAATATTTATCCAATGAATATTACCCATTATCAGGAACCTGGGACATGGTCGGAATGAAGCAAAATGACGGCAAGCTGATCGAGTCATCGATCACTCAGGGTGCAGCAACCTATAACATCGGAATGTGCCCGGCTGTTCATATCATCGGTGCGGCAGGATTCCTGAACAATTTTGAATATCATACCCTGGAAGATCAACTATGCATGCAGACGATGAAGCCAACTAAATGGACGGAAGGGGATCTGCCGCATTACATGGGCGTCGCCCCGGATTCACTGGCCGTCGATACCAAAGGAAACCGTTTCGCTGATGAATCGCGTCTGAATTTTGATGCTTGGGTTTCAGGTCCAAACTATTATTCCCTTTACAGTGAGAATCAAATTCGTGCGATTGAAGAACGAGGTCTGCGGACAGCGCCAGCCTACATGATGACTGTAAACTTAGGCGCTAATGGCTGGGCTCCGGCGGGCACACCAATTCCCAACGCGCATGAAGTCATGGAAGCTGCCATAAAAGCGGGATTTGTTTTCAAAGCGGATACGGTAGAAGCTTTAGCAGAACAGCTGAATATGGAGCCTGAAATCTTAAAGCAAACGGTCACAGCCTATAATGATGCCTGTGAATCGGGATTGGATGAAGAATTCAATAAGAAGGCCGAGAACTTAGACCCACTCTCTGGCGAAGGGCCTTTCTATGCGATCAAAATGACAAATTATCCTTACAGCACTTGTGCGGCCTTGGACGTCAATACCAACCTGGAAGTCCTTAAAGCTGATGGTTCACCGATGAATAACCTGTATGCTGCAGGCTTGGATGCCTCCGGCGTGCTGTATTCGGAAAAGAAACCCTATGTCACTTACGGCGGTGTTGATCAAGGTTTTGCCTTCACTTCCGGCCGCTTAGCTGGAATTCATGCAGCCCAGTCCTTGTCCAACGAATAAACGATATTCCTATCCTGTCAAGCTGTTGTCGAATGGAGCTATTCAACCGACGGCAGCTTTTTTATACCCGACAAAAGACCGGATAAAACAAAACAGGAAACGACTCTGCCGCAGGCTTGTCCTTTCCTGAATCTTTTATGTTTTGACTTTCCTGCTGCTTCTAACCAAACAGCCGCTACACATCAGTTTTCTAGTTATCTGCCGATGTGTGAATTTTTTAATTTTGCTTACTCTTCCCGCTTTTTAAACAATTTCTTTCTTTGTTCAGAGGTAATGGTTAAGGTATTTCCTTCTTTTCCAATCAGCCCTTCACTTTTAAACTGGCTGAGCAGTCGATAAACCGTCCGTCGGGAACAGCCCATAAATGCGGCCAGCTCTTCCCTCTTGATCTTGATTCGAATAAGATCCCCGCTTGGTTTCAGCGCATCACATAACCGCAGCAGATAATCAATCAGCTTGATATCCATCGAATTGGTAGGATAACGGGATTCGTTAATCGAAGACTCATAAAACTGATTAGCCCAGTAACAAATCAAATATTCCTTAAATGGATCACAATCCGACAACAGGATATACAGATCTTCCTTACTGATCCGATAACCGCAGCAGCGTTTATCAACTTTCAGCGAGCAGCAGTAACGATGGTGATCCGAGAAGATTTCCATCAATCCGACAAAACGGGCTTCATAATTGGTCACATAAGTATAGGCAATGCCGCGGGTGTTAACACTCTGCACATCCAGTACGCCTTCGGTGAATATATAGCCGCAGGTAACGGGCGCACCTTTTTCAATGATCGTATCCCCTGGTTCAAAGGTGACCGGAATCAGCCGCATCCGCACACGTTCGGGAATGGATTCTAAAACTTTCTCAAAACTCTGCATTCGTACTCACCTCTTGTTTCTCTGGTAAAGATTATAGCTTATTTTAATAGGGGTGAAAATGCTTTCCTGTAAAAAGTCTCAGATCTTCCGCAAAGCCCTTACGCAAACACTCCTTGGATCAAATTTCTACTCTATCCAGCTGTTTTAATTTACTTTAGCTTCGCTTGATTCCTGCAGGCATAATTTTTCTTTAGTTGCGGGATGAATCAGAAACTGTTGAATTTGCCCGTTTTCCATCTGAACCTGCACTAATAAATATCCTCCCAGGGGTGAAATTTCGGCTGAAACTCCATCTTGAAACTCACTGATGACCACTGTTTCAGCCCCCTGTTTTCGCATTAACAGAAGTCCGGGCGCTCTCGTACCCGACTGCGCTGAAAGCACAGTTCCATAATAATACCCAGTTTCAGAAATACATACCTGGCTATTAGCGAGCGAGCCTAACTCCTGGATCTGACCGATTCCATCAGCTCCGGCTTGGAAAACAAGCGTACCCGTTTCATTCTGTGTTTGGAAAAATAACTCATTGTCCCGGTTTCCGATATATTCCACAGATGCCCTCTCTGCCCCAAAATCAGGGATAAACGAAATTTCAATCCATTGATCCGGCAAACGTGATGCAAAATTCCAGATCCAGTATCGCTGCTCAGAAGAATTCGTTTCCTTCTCTGAGTTTCCCGCTCTGACCTGCAAAATTAAGCGTTTGTCAACCGCAGACACAACTTCCACTTTTTCACCGCCTTCAACTCGATCCCAGAATGAATTTTCATTGATTGCAAAGCCCTGACTTAACACGATTCGCCGCAAAATATTGTCCGTGATGACATAGGCATTTATCCCGTGAACCACGGCTCCCAGAGGGACTTTCAAGATATCTCTGATTTCCCCTGCTGAACGATCCCAAATGACAACCGCTGCGGGAATGAAGGATTCATCTTCAAGAAAATAAAATTCTTTTGCCGCAATGGGCAGCGTTGAATCCGATGATGCGGTCAGCCATATTGCAAAATAGCGCTCATTCACCACTGTGATGCGCCGGATTTTTATTTCACCCAACGCTTGTTCTGATGCAAAATCCCAGATTTCGGATTCTCCGGTTATCGTATTCATGCGTAAAATAGCATGATGATCCAACGTAGGTGTCCATAAAACTCCATCCATCAATATTGAATCGGAATTTTGATCCGTATACCAGCATTCATGACTTTCTGAAATCACCGGAACTTTTTCCGCTGCACAGGCACTGACAAGCAGTGCAGACAGGATTAGCCGGAGCCCTATTTTCTGCCTTTTCTTCATTTCATCTTCCTTAATTCTTTCCTGTATTTCAGCGTAACTTGGTTTCAGAAATCCAACAGGATCTCAAAAGCTGAATCTTCATCCACTTCTGATCAATCCAATCAGACATTCACTCATAGATGTTGAAGGTTTCTTCGTTGATTGTACGCAGTTCACCGGAATTGAGATCGTAGAGATAACTGATCCAGGTTTCCTGCGGATATTCTGACTGTTTATCCTGCGCCCTCAGCCATAACAGATCAACCGATGGAAGATAGGCTAATTCCACTTCCATACTGTCTAATTGAAACAGTTCATCCTTGCGCTCCCCGCTGCGATAATAAATCGTTGAATAAGGACGATAGCTTGGTGAATTATAGTCCTGAAACGGCTGCGCGTAATCCCCGTCTGAGAGCTCCGCGGTAAATGCACCCCGCTGCGTAAGAACGGCACTTCCCATCATCGATATATCTTTGATTAGTAAGTCTGCCTGATTTCCTTCCAGGAAATAATAGTCTACATTATCACCAATCAAATCTTCCGCCTGCCATAAACCCAAAAGCAATTTCGGCCGCGCTGATGGAGTTAACAAAAAACTCTGTTCATTGTAGGTATCAATTTGTTCAGGACGGGCTTTTAACGTTAAGGTTTGATTCGTCAGATCATACTGATAAAGATCTCCACTGCGGAAACCACCCTGAATCAGCCATAAACAATGATGGGCATCATCATAGGTTATCCCGCTCAGCGATGAACCATAAGACTCGTTATTAAACAATCTTTCATCCAGAAGGAGCACATCCTCTCCGCTGGAAAGGTCAAGACAGCGCACCTCGGCTGCTTCAGTCCCATTTCGATTTCGGATATAATATACCTTCCCCTGAGCCGCGGAAACAAGTCTGACATTTTCCAGAGTATAAACTGGAGTGAATTCCTGATTATCCAAGATCAGTAAACACTCCATACCTCCAGGCTGATCCATCGTTGCCTTAATGAACAGCCAATCTTCAACCGGGATCATCGAACGCATTCTTCCGCGTGGATATTTCGCCTGCGATATAAAGTAGCGTTCTTCATAGGTACCCGTTTCTGGATTCAACTGCTGCAAAGTCTTCCCATTAGCACTGAGAACCAAAATCTTGTCTTCAACTTCCACCACTTTCCCTTCTAAGGTAAGCAGTTCTCCAGGATCCAGGGCACTGCCTTGAGCAGCCGGTACTTCCTGATCGAATTGCATCGGCTGATCAATGCCATCCAGCGCTTGGTCTTCCTGCGCTTGATAAAACGCGTTTTTATTCTGCACCACCTCATAAGTCTTACCTGTTTCAGGCTGAATTAATGAAATCCGATGCATTCCATTGCCGGACAAAGTCGCTGTTTTCAGCCATCCGCCCACCCTTGTCAGCCGTGTTTCCAGATCGCAGTCCACAGTTGCGATGGGTGTTTTATCATAATTCTGTTGACGAATCACCTGACATTGCCTCGGATTGTCAAAATTACCAATTTTACGATTGGATACCACGGAATAAATACCTTTTTCCGATAAACATGGCTGATTGCTCAGTGAATCCTGAAGCGTAATCAACTCAGCCTTTTTTCCTTCCAGATCCGTAGAAAAATAAACAACCTGCTTTGCACCGTAAATCTGAAAGTACAGCTTTTCATCATCCGCACCAATCAAATAAGCCACTGAATAATAAGGGGCACCCCAGTTTTCAGGTTGCACGGCAAAGGAAGAAACTGTCTGTTCGCTGCGATCTATTTTAAAATAAGTCCGCACACTTTCCGGGGAATACTGTTCGGCAGAAACGATCACATACAAATCTTGGACGGTTTCCACTTTAACCTGCTGCATATCACCGACGAGGGTACTCAGATCTGCGACCATCTTAGCCTCGTCTTGATTTACGGATTGATGCCACAGCTGATTCTGAACGATCCAGTATAAGTCCTCACCCCGCATCTGCCCCGAACCGTTTGCCTGAATCTGTCTTTCCAGACGGCTCTCTTTCAAATTCCACAGGTTTACCGTCAACGGATTCATCTCATAAAGTCCAGTCGCTTCTTCCTCAGTCTGAGTCCAAATTGCCAAATGCTGATCATCAAAAGATGTGATCCTAAGAATCTTACTGGGTTCCAGATTGGCCTCCTGTACAAAATCCCAGGTCGACAAAGACTGATCCTGAAAATGCCAGACATAGATCTGATTTTGATCGAAATCCGGCATATAATAAGTCCCTTTTACAATCACTGCCTGTGAATCAGCCTGACTCAACCATTTCTCGTTTGAGCCCTTTGCCGCATCAGAGGACTTGCAGCTGCCCAGTCCTAACAATCCCAGGATCAGACATATCCCGATTCCAATCTGTTTTCTTCGTTTGATCTTCATCCTATTTCCTCCACATTCCTGTAAATATACTCGCAAATTCTTTTTCTGCCCACTTCAATATTGATCTAATTTCATTATAGCACCAGTCACGGTTTACAACAATAGACCCAAAAAAAGAAAACCTCTGCGCATACATAAAAAACATTCAAAGAAAACCCTCAGGTCAAGATCTTTGAATGTACTGTGTATAAACCTTTTTTATCTGGAAATTATCGATGAATGTGTTCAGAGATACTTTACGGTTTGATCCAGCGGCTTGCGCTGATCATGTTGGCGGGATGGGCGACAGTCTGCCGCCGGATACCCGAAAGGAAGCAGACAATACGGTTCAACCGCTTCCGGCAGGTTTAAAGCTTGTTTCACCTGGGCTGTATCAAACCAGCAAACCCAGGTGCTGCCGATCCCCAGTTCCTGCATTTGGAGCATCATGTGGACGGCGACGATGGAAGCATCCATTTCCGCAGAACTGTGCTGATTGAATGGATTGACCCAAGCCTCCTGCTCATCCCCGCAGATAACCATGACCTGCGGCGCGTTGAACGTCATCGATGTGATCGCGGCTAATTTGGCTAACATCGCTTCACTTTGGATGACATAAATGCGCTGCGGCTGAAGATTTTTCGCCGTGGGCGCCCGCCGGCCGGCTTCTAAAATCTGATTTACAAGCAGTGAATCGACCTTTCGGCTGTCGAAACGCCTGACGGAATACCGCTGAGCGGCCAAATCCAGAAATTCCATACGTTTTCCTTCCTCCTTGATTTCTGATGCTAGGTTGCCTGTCTAGTGTTTAAACCAGCTGTTCCAAAAGCTGAGCCACGCCATTCTGGGCGTTCGTGCCTGTAATGATATCGGCCTTCGCCTTTAAAGCTGAGGAAGCGTTGCCCATCGCTGCCCTGACGCCGCAGACTTCCAGCATTTCGATATCATTCAGACTGTCCCCCACACCTAAAACTTGATTCAACGGAATTGACAGCTGTTTTGCTGCACAGCGGATGGCTGTTCCTTTGTCATGCTGATCCGACGTGATTTCCAGATTGGTCTTCGCATAGCTGTATACCTTGATGCCCGGCAGGGATGATAGCTGCTGGTTCAATTTTTTCACCTTGATTCCGCCCAATGCAATAATTTTATAAACCGGCTCTGACGATTCCTGAATTCTTTGCAGTGGGTCCGTCCAGCTGTGGACTTCAATTCGTTCCTGAGCCGGATTGTTCCGGGTAACCTTCTGATAATCCGGACGAATCAAATTCAAGGCATTGCCATAGATGTGGTGAAACGTCTTGGCCTGCATCCATACATGTTCGCGCTGAAGCAGCCGCAGAATTTCCAAGGCGGTTTCCCGTGCAATCGGCGTTCCTTCCGCCTGAGATCGAATGCTGCGGTAGTTTCCGACATAGCCGATAACATCCACGCGCGGATCAATGGATAATGCGACACCGCGGGCAAACAAATACGGCCGGCCGGTAACGAGAATCACCTCAATGCCCCGATCCAGGCAGGCCACGATCGCTTTACGGCTGCGTTCGCTGACCTTCTTTTGAGGCGTGAACAACGTGCCGTCCAGATCCAGACAAACCATACGGATTTCGCATTGCGCTAAATTAACCATGAAATTCCTCCTGAAGTACCTCTATTATAACTGAATAGAGAAGCATTCTGAAAGTTTTATTGAAATAGAAACCATCTCAGTTCAGCTTGAATAAAACTCTGACTTTGCTGTTCTTAAGATGAGAAACTTATTTTTGGTTTTTCGCGTTAAATAGTGTTAATTCATTAAATTATTCCATTGAATTTTACATGAATATGCAATGAAATAAACACAGGAGGTTTGCTATGCAGAGAAAAATGATGATGTTTTTAAAATCATGGAAATCAAATCCATATCGTAAGCCCTTAATTCTGCAAGGAGCGAGGCAGGTCGGAAAAACATATACATTACTTGAATTTGGACAAATCCATTATGAGAATGTTGCTTATTTTAATTTTGAAACCCATCCCAAACTAGCTAAAACATTTGCCGAGAACATCCAGCCAGATTATTTAATTCCGATCTTGCCCCATCTTGCCAATCAATCCATCATCAAAGAGAAAACGTTGATTATTTTTGATGAATACAATTATGCGAACGAGCCTTGACGAGTTTGAAATATTTTTGTGAAAGTGCTCCGGAATATCATGTTGCTGCTGGAAGTCTATTGGAAGTTGCAGTCAATCGAGCCGAATTTTCATTTCCTGTTGGTAAAGTTGATATTCAAACAATGTACCCAATGGATTTGGAAGAGTTCATGCTTGCTATGGAAGAGCGCGAACTCGTCCTGCAAATTAACAAAGTTTTAATACAAACAGACCGCTGCCGGCCGTTTATCACGATGCTGCAATGCAGTTGTATCGACAATATCTCATCGTGGGGGGAATGCCTGAATGTGTCATGCAGTTTACCCAAACACAGGACTATCTTACTCAAGAAATGATTTTGACTGGTTATCTGAATGATATGAGTAAATACAATCATTCCAACGAAATTAAGAAAACCCGGTTGGTTTATGATAACATAACCGTTCAGCTTTCTAAAAAGAACACGCGTTTCCAATATAAACTTGTGAAAAAAGGAGGCCGTGCCGCTGAATTTGAAAATGCCATCGAATGGCTTTGCCTTTCGGGAATTACCTCGCGGATTTACCGAGCAGAGCAGATCAGGAAAGCACTAGAGAATGATCGAGATATTGACGCCTTTAAGATTTATGTTTCTGATTCAGGTCTGCTTTGTGCAAAAAAAGAATTATCCGCAACAGATATTCTTTATATGGTGGATGAAATTAATGATTTTAAAGGTGGAATGACAGAAAATTATGTGAATAATCAACTTATTGTGAATGGATATTCCCCTTACTATTGGGAGTCAGAACGAGGTGCTGAAATTGATTTTATTATTCAGCGCGAAAACCAGATCATCCCGATTGAAGTCAAAGCTGCAGATAACACGAAAGCAAAGAGTCTCAAGCGATATATGGAGCTATATAAACCGGCTTATGCCATCAAATGTTCGGCTAAGAACTTTGGTTGGGAAGAAAATAAGAAAATCGTACCCCTTTACGCCGTATTTTGTATCTGAATATCAATTTCCCAAAAGTCCCCATCTCCGTTTCAAATCAGAGATGGGGATTTTCTCATGGGTTACAAAGGGCAGGTATAGCGTGGTAATCCCACGCTATGCGTACCGTATTCAATCGCTTCTTTCGGACAGCGGCAAATACAGGCCATGCAATGAGTGCAGTTCTTTCCCCATTGAGGCTGGCCTTGACGAAGCTGGATATTGTTCAAAGGACAAACCTTCGCACATAGCCCACAGTGAATACAGGCGTCGGTTACCGTAAACTTTTTCGCGGATACCATCATGGGATAAAACAAAACATTGACGATCCCGCTGTTCAGCTTGTCTTTTGCGTCTGCCTGAATGGATGAAAACGGAACTTCCTGACGAATTTCCTGAGCGGCCTGATCGATCCAAGGCTCGCTTTTGCGGATGCATTCCAGCGCCTCATCCTGGGTTGGAGTGGTAAATAAAGCAAGATAGTTTTCCGGCATCACAATCGGAAAACAGCCGCAAAAATTCATCTGTTTCTGCCGGCAGAGCTTTTTCAAATAAACTTCTGCGTTTCCGATGCTGCCGCCGCAGGTCATGACAAAATACAAATCCCGGCTGCCGGTCAGCGGCGTCTGTTTGAGCCAGGTGCTGAGAATCCGCGGTATCCGCCAGGCGTAGGTCGGACAGACAATAACCCACGGCTTTTCAGAATGCAGCGCTGTGTGATCTTGGCTGCGAATTTTTTCAAATAGATTGAGGACCTCCTGTTCAGTCTGGCCGGCTATTCTGGAAGCCACATAAGCGCTGTTGCCGGTTCCTGTAAAATAACAAATCATCCTTATCCCTCCCTGCGTGCATCCGCGGCACTGATATGCTCAACGCTCGCATAAATCAGATTGACTAAATCCGCTATCGCCTTCCACTGCGTCTGCTTCAGGCTCAAGTAGTAATAATTCTTTGTTCCTTCCTGACGCATCGCGACAATCCCGGCCGCTTTCAATATCTGAAGATGATGGGAAACTGAAGGCCGGGTCAGATGGGTTTTGGCCGCAATCTCGCCGACCCGGATACCGTTAAGATCACTTTCCAGCAAAACCTGCAGAATCAGCTGCCGCGTTTCATCGCCGATCGCCGTAAAGGCGCTGCGGCATTGTTGGAAACCTTCAGCGATGAGCCGGACTCGTTCTTCACATTCCCGCTTATCCGATTTCACAGCCGCGTCACCTCCGGTTCATCCCGCGGCACGGAGCGCTGATAATGAACCGCCGGATAGCCCAGTACCAGCGTCATCGCGATCTTTTGTCCGCGCTGAAGCTTTAAGGCCTTTCGGATTTGACCGGATGCCTGCGCCGCCATCGTGAAATAACCACTGTATAAAACGCCAAGGCCGCATGCTTCAGCCACATATTCCATATTCTGCGCCGCAAGCAGACCATTCGTTTTATCCTCGGCTAAAATGACAATCACCGCCGGAGCTTCAAAAAAGAAGAAATGATCATCAATCGGATGTTCCCGCACCAGCGAATTGACCAGCCCGGCCGCCGGCTGAATTCTGCGGAACAGCTTAACCGCCATCTGTTCAATGCGGTCTTTCTGCTGATCCAAAACAACAAAGGAAACATCCCGTTTATTTTTTGCCGTATGTGTCAGCCATCCGGCTTCGATAATTTGATCCATAATTTCCGGCGCTACCTCTCGCTTCTGAAACTGCCGGATCGTGCGGCGAAACCGCAGCGTGTCCAATAAAGCCTGAGGATCCAAGCGGTCCAGCTTCGGTTTTTCAACCGGCGCGCAGGCATAACCGGAGAGGCTGACCGCCTGTTTCGGACACACTGCAACGCAATGTCCGCACTGAATACAGTGATCTGACACCGTTTGTGCTTTCTGCTGACGAAGCTGCAGATGGTTGACAGGACAATCCCGCACACAAAAGCCGCAGCCGATGCACCGGCTTTTGTCTACAAGAACCTGATGTTTTTCCATGGTGGATCTCCTTTCGTTCATGTTCGTTAACCATTATAACCATTCTGAACGGAAGGCTGCAACATCGGTAAAGAAAGTGATTACCATTTCCCTGTCCTTTCCCAGCTGAAACGTATCCCGCTTCCTAAAAGCTCAGCTCTGGCAGACCCTTACCCCTTATATCTTTTCCTTATTCATCTTATCGAGGATGTAGTCGAACGTGGTTTCTTTCGCTTTCAGTGTTGCCTTCTGATCAATCATCCCGGTCCGCGTTGAAAGCAGGTCGGCAATATAGAGCTGCGTAATCTGTCCGATCATACTGCCTCCGCCGAGCGGCCCAGACCAACGCTTCATCAGAATGCAGTAGTCGCAAAGCGACGCTAAGGAAGAAACAATGGACGAAGTCACGCATACGGTCGTCACTTTCCGCTGTTTCAAAATTTCAGCACAGTGCAGCGTATCAATGGATTCACCGGAAGCGCTGAAGAAAATCGCAATATCGCCGCGTTTCAATTCATTGAGATAAATCGACTGAAAATGGCTGTCTTTAAAATAGACGCCATTTTTTCCATTGCGCACTAAACGCATCGCGCAAGCCTCGGCTGGGATTCCGGAATTGCCGACGCCGGCGCAGAAAATGATCCCCGCCTTCTCCATCCGACCAGCTATCTCATCAAGCTGATTCAAATCCAGATTTTCGATTGTGTATTCAATAGAAGTCTGAATATTGTGATAAATCTGAGTGACAAACGAATCGTTTTCACTCTTGCGGTGTTCCCGCGTTTCCTCCGCCAGTTCCTCTTTGAAATCATGATAGCTCTCACAGCGGATCTTTTTGCAGAAGCGGACGACCGTGGCTTCCCCGCAGTTCGCTTTTTCTGCCAGCTGCGAAAGCGTGTGCGTACTGACCTCCATATAATTGTCAAGACAATACTTGGCAACCCGCTGCTCACTTTTCGTAAAGGACGCGTAATTGTCTTTGATTTTCGTATAAATGGACACAAGGATTCCTGCCTTTCTTTTTAAGAGGATTTCATTGTCAGACTCTGTTTCAATCATATCATAAATTTTAAACCAACAAGCCTCTTTCGTTCGGAAAAAGAAAGAAATCCAAAGGGACACATCCCCTGTCAAATCAATCCTCGGCTTCGTTCTCATTGTAAACTTTTAAAAAACTATTGCTTATCTTGTCAAACGGGTGTATTCTGTGTTTGGAGTAAAATACTCCAATTTATAATATTTTGGAGTATTTTATAAAAGAGGAGAGGTGAGTTCTTATGCTTTAGTTAGATCCGTCAGCGTACGATCACAGTTTCAGAGAGGAGGAAAAGCATGATCAATCTCATTCGCTGCGACGACCGTCTGATTCACGGCCAATGCATGACCCGTCTGGTTCAGCACTACTTCATTAAACATATCATCGTCATTGATGAATTCACCGCGACCAATTCCACAATGAAATATGTTGTAGAAAAAATCGCGATGCCGGGGATGAAAAACGACGTCTACACGGTGGAGGAAGCGATCGATCCGATTCGTGAGGCGATCGCGGACAAAGTCGGAACGATGATCGTCTTCCGTTTTCCCACTATTGCCAGAATCTTGTTTGAACAAATAGAAGAACTGCCGAAAAGCCTGATGATCGGTCCGGTTCAAAAACGCGACAATACAATGACAGTCCAGGACGGCACTTACCTCACGGCTCAGGAAATTGCCGATCTGGATGTTCTGGATACGAAAGGGATTGAGATTTTCTTTCAGGTTGTTCCGGACATGAAGCGGATCGAATACAAAGATTTCAAAAACAAAATGAAATAAGGAGGGATCGTGATGAATTTACTTCAGGTCATACTCATTTCTCTGCTTGGTTATCTGACTTACATTCACACGCCGTTTCTGGGCGGCGGCTTAATCGGATGGTACTGCCTTGGCCGGCCGTTAGTTTCGGCTCTGTTCATCGGTCTGATTCTGGGCGATGTCAAAACCGCGATGATTTTAGGCACCTATGTGCAGCTGATCTTCATCGGTTTAGTCACGCCGGGCGGATCGATTACGCCGGATATGAATCTGGCTACCTTTATCGCGATACCGTTAGGCGTCGTCGCGCATCTGGATTCCGGAACGACGGTTGCCCTGGCGGTCACGGCTTCGGCAGTGGGTCAGATCATGGCAACGCCGTGCTATGCCGCAACGCTGCTGCCGGTCAACTATCAGAAGAAGCTGGTGGAACAGGGGAAATTAAAAGCCGCGGCCTGGGTTCCGGTCTGGGGCAACGCCGTCAAGTTCCTGTTCCGCTTCATTCCGACTTTCATCTGTTTGTATTGGGGGCAGAGCGCGATTGAAATGCTCGTAGCGAATTCGCCGCAGTGGCTGATCGACATCATGACCATCTTTGGCAATCCAATGCCGTTAATCGGCTTCGCCATTCTAATGAAATTGTTGGTTAAAAATCCGACGGATCTCATTTTCTTCACCGTTGGTTTCGCTTTTGTCGGCGTTTTAGGCGTCGACATGCTGACAGTTTTGGTCTTCGCCATTCTGTTCGCGTTATTTGAATTCAAAATTAGCCGCAGTCGGAAAGAGGTGCAGAACTGATGACTTCCATCAATCAAGAAAAGAAAGACAGCGTGCTTTCTAAAAAGCTGATCCGCAAATGTTATATCAATTGGATGTGCTTCAATCTTTCCCTGTATCAGCCGGAAACGATGCAGGCTCCGGCCTTAGTCAAGATGTTCGGCGATATCCGCGAAGATCTCTACCCCGGCGACAAACAAAAGCAGCAGGAACTGATGGCCCGTCATCTGCCGTTTTTCAATACCGAGCCGTTCATCGGCTGTCTGATTCCGGGCATCACTTTGGGCATGGAAGCGGAAAAAGCCCGCGGCGAGGATATTCCGGAAGATCTGATCACGTCGATCAAATCGGCATTGATGGGACCGTTTGCCGGAATTGGCGACGCGCTGCTGCCGGGAACGTTCATTCCGATTCTGTTGGCGATTGCCTGCGGACTCAGCGCGGACGGGCAGATTACTGGGGCAATCTTCTACATCGTCGCCTTCTTAGCGGTGATGGTGCCGCTGACATGGTTCTTATTTAACCGCGGCGTTGCCTTCGGTGCGAAAGCCGCTGAGCTGATCCTTGGCAATGATTTAAAGGATGACATCATCAGCGCCTTAAACATTGTCGGTCTGATGGTCGTCGGCTGCATCGCCTGTGCTTATGCCAACATTAATCTAGGCTTTCAATATGTCAAAGACGGCGTTGTTATCGTTGATCTGCAGTCACTAATCAATGGCGTCTGGCCGAAGCTGCCGGTTTTCTTAGCCGTTTTGGGCACCTATTATCTGATGGCCAAGAAGAACTGGAGCGCGACCAAAATGATCCTGCTGTATCTGGTCATCGCGATCCTCGGATACTTCTCAGGAATTTTGACAGTCTGATGAAAACCTGTGTAAACGCCTGCCTAGGCCAGCTGATCGTTTCGTGCCAGGCTTACGAAGATACGCCGCTCTACGGTGCGGAAAACATGAAAAGAATGGTACAGAGCGCGATGCTGGGCGGGGCAAAGGTTGTTCGCTGCTGCTGGCCGCAGGACATCCGGGCTGCCCGTTCATTAAGTCCGGATCTAGTCATCATCGGAATCAATAAAATCATGCCGCAAGCGGGAAACAGTCTGGATGACGTCTTCATTACGCCGACCTTTGAAAAAGCCCGCGAAGTGGTGGAAGCGGGAGCGGATCTGCTTGCGCTTGACGCCCGGATTACGAAAAAACGCGGCAAATCCGAGCTGCTGGAGCTGCTTCATCAAATCCGTGAAGCTTTTCCAAACATCGGCGTCATGGCAGACTGCGCGACCTATGAAGAATGCCAGATCTGCGCTCAAAGCGGAGCTGTTGATATTCTCTCCACAACCTTGTCAGGCTTAGTCAAGCCGATTGAAGGCCCAGATACAGAACTGGTTCGGCAGCTGAAAGCCGATTTCACCCTGCCGGTCAACGCGGAAGGACGAATCTGGGAACTGAAAGACATCGACGCCGTGGTAGAAGCTGGGGCAGATATGATCACGATCGGCACCGCCATCACTCGGCCGCATCTAATTACTGAACGATTCCTGAACCATTACCTGCAGCTACAGGATCATGCGGAATAAATCAGACTGCATGGACAAATCGATCACCTTTACCCTTCAGGACGTGGAGTTGGCAGAAGCCTATCAGTTTCTGGCTTCCCTGCTGCCCCGCAATAAAACGCGGTATCTGGCGATAAAGCTGAGCATTCCGATCCTGGCTCTTTTCACCCTGATCTATTTCCATGGCGCTTCCACGCTTTTAGGCTGGATCCTCACCCTTGGACTCAGCGTCTTATGGATTTTAAAAATCAGCCGCTGGCTTTGGACAATCTATCTGCATAACCAAGTCAGCGGGCTGTTCAAAGAAACGCTGGCCAACGCCCGATACATTCCGGTAACCGCGGTCTTCAGCGATGACATTCAAATTGCAGGCCAGACGCTGACCTATTCGGATATCCAACGCATAGTCCCCCTGGCTCATACGCTGTTGTTCTTCCATGCCCCGCATCAGATGTTTATTCTCCCTTTGCGGGTACTGGGTGAAGCACAAGAAGTTGAGGCTTTCTGTCGGGGAATTCTGAAACGGCAGGCATCGGAGGCCGCAGAAAAAGAAACAAAGGAGGAATGCTGAATGATTCAAATTCTGATCGTCACCCATGGGCCGCTGGCCGAAGCGCTGAAAGTCAGCGCCGGAATGTTTTTTCCCCAGGCCTCTGACATAACAGCCCTCAGCTTAAATCCGCAGGATAATCCGCTGGAATTAAAAGACCGGATTGTCGCGGAAGTCCGCAAAGTGAATGAAGGCGACGGCGTGCTGATCTTTGCCGATCTGTTCGCGGGAACGCCCTGCAACATGACAGCCTTGGCGCTGACTGAACTTTCCGACATTCCAATTCAGTGTTTAGTCGGCGTCAATCTGCCGTTAGTGATGGAGGCGCTGGGCTCCCTGAATTCGATGGATCTGCATGCGCTGACCGCTCATTTAACCCAGATCGCCGCCGATACTATATTGGATCTGCGGGCAAAACTGGAGTTATAATTCAGGCTCCTGTCTGAAAATCAGACAGGGGCTTTTCTATCCTTTTCCATAAGAAAACGGCATAGCTCAAACAAACGAACTATACCGTGGAGTCAAAACATAATTTTTTTGCAATCTGAGCCTTAAATCTGAATATCAGCCGAGTTTTCGCTCTCCTTTTAATCAGGGATGACATTCGGCATTGCGTTCATAGGCAGCGATTTTATAATTCAAGCGTTCCAACGTCTTGTTCATTTCATCCAGTCTTTCAATCAGCTGCTCCCGCTGTTCGATCAGCAGCCGTTTGCGGGCCTCAATTGTTTCATCCCCCTTTTGGAATAACGCTACATATTCGATCAGCACTTCAATCGGCAGGCCTGCCTGACGCATACATTTGATAAACTCTACCCAGCGGCAGTCTTCCTCAGTATAATCGCGAATACCGCTGGCTGTGCGGTTGACTTTAGGAAGCAGTCCTACCCGTTCATAATAACGCAGCGTGTCCTGTGTGAGATTGTATTTTTTACTGACTTCCGCAATATTCATACCTTTTAATCCCTCCTGTTCCCTTTGATTATGCTTCACTGCAAACTGATTATTTGCCGAATACAGCCGCGGCTTGACGCATGTTCTCCGTGACCTCCACATCAAACGGACAGCGTTTTTCACAGGCATGGCAGCCGATGCATTCAGAGGCAGTGTGTTCCAGAACCGCATAGTGTTCCCGGACGGTTTCTGGCATCCCGCTCTGAGCTTTCACCAAATTTAAAAATTTTGTCACTGTGGCGATGTCGATCTCCATCGGACATGGAGCGCAGTGACCGCAGTACATACAATGGCCTTTCCAGCTGATTTTCGGGAAGGACGCCAGCGCCGAAGCATAATCCCGTTCTTCCTTACTGGCGGTTTCATAAGCAACACTTTGGCGCAGCTCTTCAACCGTATGCGCTCCCGGCAGCACGGTCGCAACGCCGGGACGGGTCAGGGCATAATGCAGACACTGAATCGGGGTCAGAGCTTTGCCTGCCGGCGACAGGCTCTCATCCAATAAATCTCCGCCGCCAAACGGTTTCATAACGGTGATGCCCACGCCTTTGCGCTGGCATAATTCATACAGCGCCTCGCGCTGCGGATCCATGTTCACCAATGGTTTTGCATAGCTTTCATCCGCCCATAAGGTTTCGATATCCTCACTTCCCGGCTGCAGGTCATAGCAGGGATTTACGCTGAACATCAGCACTTCGATCAAGCCGCTTTCCACTGCTTTGATCGCCGCTTCCGGATTATGGCTGCTTAAACCGATATGTCCGATCCGGCCTTCTTTCTTCAGCTGCAGCGCATACTGCATCACCGGTCCCTCGGCAATTTCCTGCCAGTCCTTCAAGGAATCCACATAATGGATCATGCCGACTTCCACATGATCAGTATGCAGCTGAGTCAAACAATCCTCAAATCCAGCCCGTACTTCTTCGACCTTCCGCGTGCGCTTATATTGACCGTCGATCCACACGGAACACAAATGAGCCTGAATAATAAACTGATCCCGCCGTCCTTTCAGGGCTTCGCCGAGGTGATGACGGAGGTTGGGATCAGGAGAATACAGATCAAAATAATTGATTCCCGCCTCCGCTGCCGCATCCACCAAAGCATAGGTGTTCCGGCCTTCTTCTTCCGTAAATCCTTCACAGCCCAAACCAATCTCACTGACTTTCAGGCCTGTGCTGCCTAATGTACGATAGATCATCTTTGCTTCCTCCTGTTTTTCTAACGATTTCCTGCTTTTATCGTAACTCTTAGAGCTGGCTCCAGGTCAAGCTTTTTTTATTGTAAAAATGATAAAAGAATACTTTTTCTTTATCTTGATCGAACAGAGTAAAGTCTGCTTACGCTCTGCATTTCAATTCCAGCATCTTCTGAACATCGCGAAACTGAGCTTCATTGGTTACCCGATAATGCAGCCAGCCGCCGTCCCCGCAAGGATATTTCTTATCAATGCAGGCTTGCGTTTCCTGTTCAACTTGATAATAGATCTGCGCAAATTGTTCGTTCGATAAGCGAAGCATCACCGTCAACGAATCTGTTTCCGCAAAAACATTGCAGATCAGTTTTTTCTTTTTTTTATGAGCGACTGCCCAGCCATAGTGATTCCCATAGGGAAAGCAAATCGTCTGTACCGTGCCGCAAACGGCAGACAGCAATTCATTGATTTGAATAAACAACGCACGGCTTTTACCGCAAGTTTCCGCCATCTCCTCAAATGTCGGTGTATTCAGCTTATCGAGCATTCTTTCACCCATCATGATTCCTCCATTTCACGGGTTCCCCAGCTTGAAATATTGGTTAAGCTCAAGATCTCTCTGAGCTTATCTTAGCCGTGGAAGCAGAATTGATCAAGGCCGATCATAAAAAATATATCAAAAAGGATGCAAGTTTCACAGTTGCCGCCTTAGTCTCCTTGCTTTATTGATCATCCCAGCTCAATGTAAGTTTCTCTGGAATCAAAGAAGACTTTGATCTGCTGGATCGTAAAATGAATAACTTTGAAATCACCGCCGAACATTCCCTCTGGATACCAATCGTTCAGCTCACTTCGCCATGATTTTCTAATATACGCTTCCCGCTGCTCAAACTCCGCCTGCCCCTGCAGCATCACTCCGCAGACCGATTCCTCATCAAAAATAATACCGGTCACCTGCTTGTTCGACTTTAAATACTGACAAAATTCCGCGTTCTCATCGGTATTTATCCAGATTTCCTTCCCATTTTCAACAAAGTTGATATACACCGCTTTGGAAATAATCATCCCCTTTGGGGAAGGATAGGAACAGACCATCGTCTTTTTGCGCTGCAGAAGATCTGTAAAAACATCCATTCTTTTTCTCAGTTCTAAATCTGAACATTCCTGATTCTTAATCCATTTTCCTTGAATCCATTTTTTATCTTCCAATACCTTCATTGTCTTTCCCTCTCCTCCTTCTTATCTAACCTTTGTCCATGAGAACTCAGGCTCATCTGTTTCTCGAATCCATTATACCGTCCCTTTTCAGTTCTGTCCTGACAATTCAAAACAGGTTCAGCGATGTTATCTGCTGAACCTGTTTCTCTTTGAATTCCGATTGACAAAGCTCCTAGGAAAAGAATAGACCTGTTATTTTACAAACGAGCTAAATCGATTGCGTAAGCTTGTAAAATCACTCTGTATGCTGGATGTTCCTGACGCCGATAAACGTCCGAATGATGCACTGCGCCGCCTGGATAATTCGTTAGCCAAGTTTTCCATGTCCGTTCATCAAACGGCATTTTTCCTCGCTGCGCCAGATTTTCCAATTCTTTCAGCTTCATTTGAAATGCGGCTTCACGGCCTTGATGCCGTTGAGCCGTATGCAGCATGGCTTCAAAGATGGCTTCCGCCTGAGTCGGTTTTAATCCGGCTAAATGCAGCCGCACCAAACCATTGCCAAGTTCATCCCAGGACCGCACGCGGGGACGATCCGTATTCGCTTCGATCTCCTGCTTGAGAAATTCCAGCATTCCCTGCGCATCGCCAATCAGATGCTCGCAGCCGAATTCGTTTTGATAAATCAGCTTGACTGCATCCTGCGGCTGCATTGCGGGATAATGCGCGGCATGCCAAAGCAGGATGTCCGTCAGTTCACTCACGCCAGCTTCGCCTTCTGCAAGGCATAAACCACAGCCGGCAGGATCAGCAGCTGCAGAAGAATACCCGGCAGCGCCGTTACGAAGGACGCCGTCATCCACATTTGAATGGAATACGCCCCAGCTCTAAAAATCAGTGCGTTCATCAATCCATAAACGATCCGTCCGCCGATCATCGCTGTGACAAGCGCGGCATACAGATTGATCATCGGTTTTTCCGTCTTCATCACTTTGATCATGATTCCGGCAAGCAGGCCATAAACCGCCAGCTCGCAGATCATGCTTGGCAGATACGCCGGACCCGGCATCCCGGTAACCAAGGACGACAGCACCGGTGTGAAAATTCCGCAGATCAAGCCCAAGATCGGACCGCAGATCAGACCGCAAAGCAAAACCGGAATGTGCATCGGCAGCATCACGCTGCCGGCATTGGGAATGACGTGAAAGGCCATTGGAAGAACAACGCCTAAGGCCATACATAAAGCCGTAATAATCAAATGTTTCGTATTTTTCATCTTTGTTTTCTCCTACTCAAAAACAACAGTGCTCTGCCGCATGGAAACCTTCGTGATTTCCGCATTCGCTTTTTGTTTCTGGTTGGAACGACATTTCAGCTTCTGCCGAAAACATCAAACAGCAAGTCTTTCCAGGATCAGGCCGGCAGCCTTTTCAATCAGCTCGTCGACAGAACAATCCTGAACCCCAGCGATCAGAATTCCGCAGCGGTTTAAAGGGATTAAGACCTTTTCCGCATCGCTCTGTCCGATCACCGCCGCCATCTTCGGAGTGATTTCACCCAGCATCGAATCGGCTACGACAAGGGAAGCCGGACCGGCAATCACCGCCGCCCGCCGGGCAGCGACTAAAACCGGATTTTCTCCGGTTGCGCCCTGCCGCGCTTTTCCTTTCAGCATCGTTGAAGTTGCAGCGCTGTTGGTGCCCAGGGCCAACAGATTCAGTTCAGGATTGCACTCCAGCAGCCGATCACACAATTTCCGGCCGATCATCCCGCCCTGTCCGTCAATGACCACGACCAGCGGTGTTTTTTCTTTCATCGCAATCCCCCTTATTCTGTTCTCTATTAGATTAACACCTGAAGCTGGCTCCAGGTCAAGCTTTTTTTGAAAAAACGATCAATTGGAAGGTGTTATGCTGGCTCAAATGTCCTTTGTCTTCCATTTTATTAAAAGAAAGAAAAAATCGGATCTCAGTTCAGGAAGTTCCTGCTTTATCCGATTTCTTATTACAAGCTTCCTATACAGGCCGATCCTTGCTTTCCTCCCGTTGATCAGCTGGCTTCGTCTTCGCTTTGAACACAAGCTCATAGCGAGTATTGTAATACAGCCCCAAATCCTCGCATATCCGCTGATTCATGCGGTCCAGCGCTTCATGATAGGTCTTGTAGGCAGGCGAAAGGGCGATCATGCTGGGAATGAAAATATCATTGTAGCCGCAGTCCTGCAGCTGTTTCATCAATTTGCGCTGAGCTATAAAGGCCGGATGATATTTCATCGGAAAGCTCGTTTTCAGTTTAACGCCCTGCAATACTTGTCTTTTCAGTTTCTCGTAATCCTGATCACTGAGTTCAATCATCTGCTTCATCTGATTCTCCATCTTTTCAGCCTGACTGAACGCTTTATCCCCGCCCAGCTTATATTGCACAAAGGAAATCAGACGCAGCAACAATGGAATTTTAATGGAAACCGAATCCCAAAAGGCCAGGATCCGCTGATAGGCAGCCTGCTGCTGAGGCGTTGTGATCCGGATCTGCAGATACGGCATGAAGTGATGCATGAAATAGTACCCGGTAAAACCCGGAAACATATCCCGCATCGCCTGTGCAATTGTTTCATAGTCTATCGTCTGCAGTGCCTCATCCAGATCTCCTTCACTGAGATATTTTTCCAAAGCCTGCAGCTGCATGTGATCCTGATGCAGCTGATTTTGTTTTTTGATCAGGATTTCCCGCAGACGCGAAGGATCTTCGTTTTTTAATAAGTCTTCGATATCTTTCACGGCAATCCCCAATCGGCGGTACAGTGAGATTTTTTTCAATTGATTCAGATCCTGCTGGGTGTAATTGCGATAGCCGTTTTCATCCCGTCCGACTTTCAGCAATCCCTCATTTTCGTAATATTTTATTGCCCGCTGGCTCAACCCCAGCTGTTCCGCTGCTTCATGAATTCGCATTTTCTTCACCTCGCAGCTTCAGTATAAACCCGGACGCCGCGTCTGACTCAAGCTGATTCTATCAATCAAAGATAAATAATTTCTCAATCGGCTGTTCAACTGCCCGTGAAATATCAATCGCCAATTTCAGC
Organism: Holdemania massiliensis AP2; assembly: GCF_000327285.1. Lineage (GTDB taxonomy): Bacteria > Bacillota_I > Bacilli_A > Erysipelotrichales > Erysipelotrichaceae > Holdemania > Holdemania massiliensis. The sequence goes on from NZ_HE998568.1 coordinate 455,267, forward strand.
GAGGGATTATACTGCGCTTTTTCCAGGCGCATAATCGTTTCCCGCCGAACATGCACCAGATCAGCCAGCTGCTGCTGCGTCAGCCCTTTCTCTGCGCGGTATTGCTTTAACTGACAAATAAATTCCGGCATGATCCTACTCCTGGTGTTCGTAGCGGTACAACAGGTACTCGCTTAAAAACAACGTGACGGCATACGCCAGTGAAATCCCGATCGTCAGGTAAATCGCTACATAATCTAACTGCCGGTTAAACAAACCGAAGCCGACCAGCCACAAGATCGCAAAGATCAGACTCATCCCCACCTTATAAGCTTTTAGCTGCGCTTTTACACGATGCTCCTCAAACATCTCATCCGCCAGCGTACCCGACATTTTTCCTTCATAGTAGAAACCGAAAAAGCCGAAGAAAACAAAGAAGAAAAACGGGAAGATCACACGTTGGCTTGCATAGCTGTAAAAACCGAGGAAGCCTAAGAAGCCAAAAAAGCCGAACAAGCCGAATCGTGGATCTACGCGGCGCGTATACCCAGGCTGATCCTGCAGACGCTGCTGCTTTAAGGCAAGAAACAACCGCACGATCAGCGCCAGAATGTAAACGATAAGCAGAGGAATTGAGATTAACATCGGTAAATCTTTTACCCGAAATTGGTAGGTGGAAAAATCCATGGGCGCTACCAAGCGGCTTTCATTTTCAAAGACGGAATAAGCACAGGAAAGCAAGACGATCAACAGGATAACACCGCCGGCCATCAGCCAGCGAAACATCGATTTTTTATTCATCAAAGTTCCTCCACGAGATATATTTATCTCTTTACAAGACAAATATATCACTTATTATAGGAATGTCAATCATTGAATAAGATAAATACATCACATCCTTGCATTTTTTTGTTTAACAGAGAAGTGACGCAGTTTCCCAAGCGCTGCCCAGAGATGAAAAGGAATATAAAAATTCCTCTGATTCGTATTCATTTGAAAGTCTTGTGGATTGGGTTCTCCTCAACGCAGCGCCAGCGTAATTTCATTCTGGTTCGGCTGGGCTTCCTCCACCATCGCCTGCAGATATTGACTGAAGAATAAGCTTCCGGCTTGATTTTTCCACAGCAGCCAGGCTGGATCCTGCAGGATGGCTGCGAAATTGTCAGCCAGCGTTCCATCAAAGATTTCATTATTCATCCTGATCGCCAATTCGATCATGGCGGCTTGTTCCTGCGGGGACAGGGATGAGTCAGCCAGACCACGCTGAACTTGCCTATGGGTTGTCTGCTCGAAGCATTGTTTGGCTTTCGCTTTTAACTCAGGATGAGCCAGCCTCTGCGTTTGATAATGCAGCGTGCGGTCTTCATCCAATGTGATCAAGCCGTACTGCAGCGGTGACACGGAAAGCGAGGAGGTTGCGATATCCGTTATTCCCTCCTGTTTTTGAATGTGCTGGATGTGCATGTGGCCGCTGAAATGAACGCGGACATCCGCAACTTTCAGCAGCGCTCTGACTTCATCGGCATTTTGTATCTTAAAACCAGAGGAAAACAGCGTCGTATGCTTTGTCAGATTCTGATGACTGACCGAGATAATGGTTTGCTTTTCAGCCTGGGCTTGTTCAAGCTGAGCTTGAATCCACTGCTGAGTCGGTTCGCTGATCGTTCCCGCTACGGCTTCACTGTTGGCGTCCAGCAGCAACAGCATCAGATCTTCGGCAATCGGAACAAGGCAGCTCAGCGAATTCGGATCCTGACTGATCGCCTTCCGGTTCGTCAGATTCTGATAGATTGCGGAAAACTCCGCGGCGCTGACCGATTCCACGCGCCGGGCCTGATCCTGACTGAATGAGGCCGCCGAGGTATTGTTTAAATCGTGATTGCCGGGAATGACCCAGACATCGATCCCGGCCTCAGTTAATCGCTGAAGCTTCTGTGCCAGTTTTTGATGGCTGAGCTTTTCCCCATTGAATGTCAGATCGCCGCTTAAAATTACGGCCTGAGGTTTTTTCATCAGCATCTCCTGGATAAATTGATCTACGATGGATTCACTCTCGGCTGTCAGCTTCCCATCGCTTTCCTCAATTAATCGCTGAAAGCGTTCGCCCTGATCATGCAGCTCAGGCGCCAGATAATGCAGATCCGTCGCAATGACGAGCGTCCGCGGCGAAGCAGCGGACGGCAAAGTTGATTTAGCGCATCCGCTGACTAACAACAGGCTGACCATCAATCCAATCTTCCATTTCCATCTCATCGTCTGCCTTCTTTCCTTGGATGATCCCGCATCTTGCGTTTATTTAGCTTTCTGTTTTGAAAACCGGACTGGCTTGTATCTGTTAATCGGGTTCCCATTTGTCTCTTTAATCTGCCCTCACCGTTCCATCCGCCTCAATCCATCCGCGCTGCAGGATGACGGTTACTGTGCCGGAAGCAAATTCGACGGTCACTTTCTTTTCAGAGGAAAGCAAAACATGAACCTGATCAACCAGCGCTTCGCGCAGCCGGATCACAAGACCTTCCGCGGTATTTTCGGCCGTGCAGTGAAAGACATCCCTGCTACCCTTTTCTTCATGCACATAGGCTTTAGTTAAAATGACTTCCTCCGCACATTTAAAAATCTCATGGACGTCGTTGTCGCAGCAGCCACCCTGATCGGTTGAAACATCCGGCCAGCTGCCCAGATAACCGAACACCGCGGTCTCTTCCGGAGCGCGGTACCAGCGGCTGATCATCGCCACCCGTTCCTCAGCAATCGTCTGCTTTACAAATTTGCCTTTTCCTAGCTGCTGCGGATCGCTGACAAAGGCCATGACTTCCCGATGCGGATCCGGCACAAACGCCCAGTTCAGCGTTTTCTTTTCCACATCAAGCAGGCTGACACAGCTCATCAGCGTGTTCATCGCGTCGATCAGATATTCCCGTTTCCCCGTTAGCAGATACAGATCCAGGATCCCATAAACTTTCCATGCGCTCCAGCCATGCGGAGAATTGATCATATTGCCCATAATGAGAACGTCGTACTGAGCTTCCCAGAATCTGAGTGTCGTCTGAGTGCAGCGGCTGTCCGCTACCGCGGTTCGTTCTAAACAGCGGTGCTTTTCAACCAAAGCCTCGGCCGCGTCAATATACGGCTGACGTTGATCCGGATCCAACAGTCTTGCCAGCATTGTCAGCTGAGCCACGGAACATGTCAGCATGCCATCTTCCAGCGTGGCCTGTCCTTCGGTTTCAATGTTATCACGATGCAGCGCCAGCTCATCAATCGCCCGTTTCGCAGCTACAAAATGGCGCTGGGCACACTGCTGCCAGAAGGCTTCGGGCTGTTTGCGTTCTTCCAGAACCAGTTCCAGGATGCTTTTGGCAATATAGATCACACTGGTATAATGCTTGCCCTTGCCATTGCAGAAAGCACCATCAGCACGCTGACGGTGTTCAATCAGCCAATCCGCCAGCTTGGCTCCCAGCACCAGCGGTCTGCGATCCTGAGCTGCCATGCTCAGATCCGCTAACAAACCGATCATGCAGGCCGTGTTTTGAATCCGTCCGGGATGAACGATCGGACAGCCCTTTTCCACATCAAAGCCCAGCGGAATGAGTTCACGAACTTTCTGATAATAAGCCTCGTGGTCAAAATTTAAATCATGCACAATCGCCAGTGCTCCAGTAAACAGGCCATACCAGCTTTCGCAATGAGTTCCCATTTTCTGCGGTTGGAGCAGCACCTGCTTGGCGGCTTCCTCCATGATCGTTTGCCAGGGGTGAATAAACTGAACCCAGGCCTCGCTCTGATGCCGCCCATTCTCGGCGATCAGACAAATTTCCCGCGGCTGATCTGACTGCAGAGTTACGGCATAGACGCCCGGTGCTTGAAGCTGGCAATTCACCGGCTCACCTTCCGCCCTGAGTGTGGGTTCCGTTGCAGACAACAGCTGAAATGTCAATGAACTTCCGCATTCTGCGCTCCATCGTTCACCCGCAAATACCGGCACGCCTTTTTCCGCCAGCCAACATTTTAATGTTTGCTCGCCGCTTAGTTCCGTCAGCTCAACCCGCCAGCGGCGAATTTCTCCCGGCTCTAACGGCAAAGACTGCGGATGCCGCGGTGGCAGCTTTCCGCTCTGCATAAAATCCAGACAGAAGGTCAGGATGCGGTGACCACCATCGGCGAAAAAGCGGTTGTAATCCAAATGCCAGCTGGCAATGGGATCCGGACTGTACACTGCGATCTGACGCCCGCGCGGACTTTTTAACAGCCCCCAGAAATACGTCTTCTCGCAACGCAGCACTGTCGGCGCAAATACCGTATCCCATTGTGGATAACTTTCCATGCTGCAGTCCAATCCGATCCTTAAGCCAAGCTGATCCAGCGGCATTGTCTGTGAGCTTTGATTCTCCGCTTCGGCTTCGATGATCAGACACTCCCCTTCCATCTTAATCCGATGCCGCAGCTCAATGCCAAAAAAGGCTTCTTTAAACCAGCCGTCTTTATACCGCGGCGAGGTGGAAATCCGCAGCTCCTCCCCCAGTCGGCACTGCCAGGCAGGCCCGCCATATTCATCCAAACGAAAGTCTACCGCTTCTCCCTGGTGAAAAACACATTTTGTAATTCTGCCGGTTTCCGTCCATTCCAAATTCATCTTTTCTGCTCCTATCCATAGGATTGAATTTCCTGATCAGAATTCAATCCATCTTCCTGATGTTAGTTTCTAATAGATTGTGCTCAGATTCAAGCTCTTTTCTTACTTTTTATTAATATCTGCTGACTTCCTTTCAATCAGCTTATGCCGGCTTTCATTTTAAAACAACTTTCTTCGGAATCCGATGATTTTCGATTAAAGCCGACCAGTCGGCACCCCGGTCTGTCCCTATTTTCAATTATTCCGCTATCTGACCAGCTTGTAAAGAAAGGTCGGTAAACTTATCGGATCAAAAGGAAGATTGATCAAGAGATCTTAGCTGTGTGATCACATGCCGCAAATCATCTTGTATACTAACTGTTTTACTGCGGATTTCGTTTGGGATTACTGTACCCTCCAGATTCACACTGACGTAGACGGCTTGCGGCCAAACTTTGGTTCTCTGCCAGAAGGGATATCTGATAATTCCCGGAGTGTTCCATCCAACCCCCAGTTCAAAAAATACAACTTTGTGATTTTGATGTCTGTACAGAAATTGATTATAACGTTGAGCTGCGGAATGCCAGCCTTCATCTTCAACAAAAGTTGTATCCATCCTGAGATTCATACTCATGGGTTTACCACATCGCGGACAAACGGGAATCAAGGCGGGGGGAATCCGGCAGTCAGCCTGTTGACGAATCATTTGGTGTACAAACGCTTCATTATCATATGTTTTCGGATGGCAAGGCACGCTGCATTGCCATAGCCCAAAATCTCCCTGCATATAAAACAGACGTTTACGCTCAAAACCGGATTTCTGAAACTGATGATCGACATTCGTTGTAATGACAAAATAATCCTTATTCTTTACCAATTCCAACAAATCATCATAAACTGGATAGGGTGGTGAACAATAACGATTCAGTTCGATAAAACGGCTCCAATAAGCCCAATATTCTTCCAGCGCTGCAAACGGATAGAATCCTCCTGAATACATATCCTGAAATCCATAACGATCCGCAAAATCCTGAAAATGATCGGTAAAGCGTTGACCCGAATAGGTCATGCCGGCAGCGCTGGAAAGTCCGGCACCGGCGCCAATCACAACAGCATCAGCTTCATCCAGAGCTTTTTTCAATAAAATCAGCATATTCGTCTTTTTTTCCATATTTCTATCGGTGTATCCTTTTCGCCTGAACGATCAGAAAACCACTGCACATATCACGCTGCTGTTTTCTTTAAAACTTGTTCTGTTTGTTTAACAAAGTTTGATAGATTTGTTCATCACGCTGTTGAAAAACATTAAATATGACTTTCTTTGGCATTTCATTTTCAGCTATAAACTTTTGTACAGTGCTAACCGCAATCTGGGCTGCCGCCAGGGAGGGAAAATGATATTCACCAGTCGCGATGCAGCAGAATACAAGCGTATAAAATTGACAAGATTGGGCTTTTTGCAAACAGGAACGATAACAGGCTTCCAGCTGTTTGCAGTGCTGAGGAGTCAGAACGCCATGAACCTGTGGACCCACGGTATGCAGTACCCACTTAGCCGGCAAATTAAAACCCGGCGTTAAAACAGCCTGTCCGATCGGTTCCGGAACATCTTGTTTTTCCATGAATTCGTGGCAGGCCAAGCGCAGCTGAATTCCCGCATACGAATGAACAGCGTTGTCAATACAGCCATGATGTGGAATGAAGCAGCCTAACAAAGCATTGTTGGCCGCATTGACAATCGCATCCACTTTGATTTTAGTAATATCTCCGCGCCATAGACTGATCCCTGGTATAATTTCCGGCAGGGCCGCAGCATCTATAATGGCAGAATTTCGCAGTTCTTCCTGATAATAGGCATCCTGGATCTCCAGCCACTTTGAATCTACTGGTTTAGGTGGGCGCACATTCATCAACGCTCGCAGCAGCTGCTTTCTCGACAAAAGATCGGTTGGCATATCAATCTGATTTTCTAATCCTTGTTCTTCCAGCAAGCCGCGGATCAGCCAGCCACAGTGTTCATTTTGATTCATCCGTCGGCACCACCGCTTTATGGAGACATCTTTCAAAACATAACCCGCAATGCAGACAGTGCTCTGGTTGAATCCGCACTTTTTTACCGATCCGTTCAATACAATGCTGAGGACAAATGTCTAGACACAAGCCGCAACCGCTGCAGGCGGATGTTACTGTATATTGCCATTTGTTTTTCTCCGCACCCCCAATCGTAAAACTTTGACGATAAATTGGACGGAAATTGAGATCAAAATATTCGCCCTGCCCTTCATAAAGTTCAAACATTTCCAGCGCCTTCCGCGTTATCCCTGGATAAATTGTCTGCATGTAGGGATTCTGTTCAAACGCCTTTTCCAGCAAGGCTGAATCCGCGCTGCGAACCTTTCCCCGCAGGGATATGGAACAGCCTTCCTTCACACCTGATAAGGCGATAAACTGCTGGCTGATCAGCTGATCGTAAAAAGCTTTCCCGCGCGCTGTCAAAAATATCGGTTTCCCATCCTCGATCAGCATGATGTCAATCGCTCGAACCTGAGGATGACCATCATCTCCAATTGTTGCAACGATGGTTGAGTGAATTCTTTCCTGTAATATCTTTAAAATTGTTTCCGTATTCATCCGCTTCGCCTCCTTTCCTCAGTGAAAAGCGGCAGATTATCAAATCTGCCGGCTATCGTTTACAGCGTGAATTCCTGCGGCGGATTGCCGGAGAAATCTGCGATCACAGCCTGTGCATCCGCCAAATAGAATACGGTGAAAATCGGATTATCAGCCGTTTGATACTGTCCCTTAACGATCGGATTCTGAAGGCACATTTCCTTCACTTCATGATTATCCTCAAACACCGCTGTGCCATGCAGACGAATCCACGCGTAGGCTGGGCTGGAAACACTGATTTCAATATAAGGATTGGCCAGCATGTCCTGGTAGACGTCCTTCGTGTTGTTCGTACAGAACCACAGCTTCCCCACTTTCTCTCCGGCGAACATAAAGGGACGGCACTTTGCTTTTCCATCCCGGCCGATGGTTGCCAGATACTGAACCGGGTTTTCGTTTAAGAACTGAATGACTTTCTGCATTTGAATTTCCTCCTTGTTTAAGCGAAAGGACTTGCGTTTGTCCTTCGACAGTTATAGAATATCGCCAAAGGGATCAAAAAGAAAGTAAGCACTTAATTGTGCTCTAGGTTCCCAAAAGATACTATTGAAGAAAGAAGAGAATTTATGAGTGAAATCCTTCATGATAGAAGTCTGCCGGTCTGTCCGGTTGAGGTCACATTAACCCTCATCAGCAACAAATGGAAAGTTTTGATTCTGCGTGATTTATTAACCGGAACAAAGCGTTTCGGCGAGTTGAAAAAATCAATTGGCACAGTGACGCAGAAAGTGCTGACAGCTCAGCTGCGGGAAATGGAAGCTTCCGGCTTACTGACGCGTACCGTCTATGCAGAGGTTCCTCCGCGCGTGGAATATGCCTTAACTGACTTAGGTTTGAGTCTGAAGCCGATTTTGGATTCCATGCAGGTCTGGGGATCTGCTTATCAAGCGAAGCATGAATTACCCAGATAAGTTTTTCCGTATAGCATCCAGCATAAAAAGATAGCAAAAAAACGGCAGATTTTCCGCCGTTTTTCGATTACCTGAATATTCTTCTTCCGTTTTGAACCAAAAAAGACTTACAGCGCAGCGACAACTTTACCGGCTTTGCGGCCGAAGTGAATCGCTCCCAATAACGCTGTGCCTGAACCTGGATAGAACGGTCCCAGCCAGCCGGCTGAAGCCATGCCTGCCGCATACAGCCCCGGAATCACTTCTCCCTGCACATTTACAACTTCACAATTCAGCGTAATCTTCAGTCCGCCGATGGATCCCAAATTCATGAATCCTTCTTCAAACGCATAGTACGGGCTTTCAATGACTTCGAGTCCTGTCGCCCGATCAAACTGCCGATCAGCTCCGGATTCTGTAATATCACGATTCCATTGTTCCAGCGTTGCCTGCAGGTTCTCTGCATTGACGTCAATCAGTGCTGCTAATTCTGTCATGGAGGCCGCCGTAAAAGCTTTCCCTGAAGCAACCATTTCGTCCAGCTTTTCTTGGGTCATGACTGAATTCGGACCGCAGACTGTATAACAGGCATGATTCGTTTTCGTCATTTCCCGCCACAGCTCACGCGAAGTCAGCGCATAAGTCGTATCTTCGCAGGTGAAACGCCGGCCGTATTTGTTGACAAAAAAGCAAGGCATTAACGGTGTCTGGCGATTGATGCCGGCGCTGGTTTTTCCGGTCAAATCAATAACCCCGCCGAAATGCGTCAGCTGTCCGCCGATTGCCGCTGCCATCCGAATGCCGTCGCCGGTATTGGTCGGTGCAGCCGCACAGATTGAATTGACGTTGTCATAATATTGATTCGGGCTTAAAGCCTTGCTCATGTCCTGATTGTGGTCAATGCTGCTGGTCGCTATAATGACGCCTTTATTGGCTTTGATTACAATTGTCTTGCCATCCAAGAGGGCCTCGGCGCCAATCACTTTGCCATTTTCAACGATCAGCTTTGTCGCTTCCGTATTATACATAAATTCAGCCCCGCTGGCTTCCGCAGCATCATGAACCGCCGTAAACATGCCGGAAGCTCCTACGGCCGTTCCATGAATTCGATCCGCATAATTGCTTTCATCCGCCATCGGGACATGCGCGGAACCCGTGACATTCGTAAATTCCAGTCCCAGGCTCTCCAGCCATTCAATGTGGCCTGCCGAACCCGCTGTCATGTCCTTTACCAGTTCTTCATCGAGCGTTCCTTCGCCCTCTTCCAGATAATACTGCGCATGCTTTTCAGCAGTATCGTCTTGATAAGCTGTCAGAGTTTTCTGAACTGTCGTTCCCGAAGCCTGAATGATTCCTCCGGAGCGAATCGACGTTCCGCCAAAGCTCTCCGCCTTTTCCAGAATGAGTGCCTTTGCTCTAGCCTGAGTTGCTTCATAGCCAGCGCACATCCCCGCACCGCCGGCGCCCAGGATCAACACGTCCGTTTCTTTATCCCAGGTTCTCTGATTTGCTCCGCTGTTGTCGTCCGTCTTCGGTGTTTCATTAGCCGCGCAGCCCGCCAACAGTGAGCTGATGGTCAAAGTCGCTGCGGATGCCGCCGCACCCTTGATGAAGGTTCTTCTCGATAATTCTTTCAAATTCTTTCCCTCCTTGAAAACAGATATCGTTCATCCATTCACAAGAACAGTATAAACTGATGAACTATTCATCAGTCAAGCGCTTTCAAAGGAATATCTACATAGATATCAAAATATTCATCTGCCTGATTATACTTGCTAATTAAAAGATAGATTACAAACTCCCGCCGCAGCTTTACCCCCTGTTTTTCCATCCGCGCATATAAGCTGCGCAGCGCAGCCTGCAGCTGACTGTCAAAATTTTTTCCACTCACCCGGAAGGCACAAAGACAACGTTTTTCTGAAGGGTAACAGATCGCCTGTTTGGGAAGTGTCAGCTGAAACTCTTTCAGCCAGGTTTCTTTCATGACCAGTCCCTGCGCTGACTGCGGCTGCAGTGTTACCTTGAAATCTTCATCACAGACTGCCGCAAACTCATTGCTGGGCAGCTGCTTATATAAAGCCTTGAATACGGGATCGCGCAGGTCTTCACGCCTTATGAAATAATATGTTTCAGTCATCACTATCACTGGATGATCTCGGTGTTCTTCATAAAAACGAATCAATTTCATCAAGTTTTCCAAATACCGCTGTTTCAGCCGCAATAACCGAATCTGATCCTCAATCGTCTGCATCTCCTGTTGGCAGTCCGCAAGCTTTTCCTGATTGTCTTCCTGTCTTGTCAGCGCTTTGATCTGCGCCATGGAAAAACCCAAGCCCCGATAATGACGGATATAGGATAAAGCCACGAAATCGTGAAATGAATAAGTATGATATTGATTATCCAAAATTTCCGGATTAAGCAGACCGGTGCGGACATAATAGTTTAAGCTGGTTCGATCAATTTCAAAGGCGCGCGACAGTTGGCCGGTTTTAAACATAGAATCACCTCATTGTTAACATTTTACCATTATCACTTTCTACTATTCTATAATTTTAACTGACTGCATGTTATAAACCTGTTCTGTTCTCAAATCATTGAGTACCATTCATTTAAATAATTGAGCTAAAGTAGAACGCAATCAAAATCATGATGTTCAAATCAATAAATTTGCACTGATAAATGAATTAGAATATAATCAAAGTGAATAAAATCTATGGCTATAAAAAACTACATTATCAAAACATCTGAAACAGATTGAACATTTGATGGGCTGCTTCGTGAGGTTAACAGAAAGGATAACAACAATGTGCAAGAAACGTAAATTTGATTACATGAGTGGATATATGAGCGTTCTCCCTGATGGAACTATTTTTAGATTTACTGATGATTGTCCTCCGGAATTGAAAGAAAAAGTTCTTAAAGAATGGCCGGCATATAAAAAAGAAGTAGAGGAACTCCATAAAAAGGGTTATCGTTCTTCGGAAGATTGGTTTTAAAAACTTAGTATTAGAGAAAAAAATAATGCAAGATCTTGAGGATTGTACGGTTGAGAAAGCTCTGGGTTGGAACAAAGCCATTCCTAACGAGAAGATGCAGACGAGGCAAACCAGGCGTTCACTCAAAATACTAAGTAAACATGACCGCAGACAACGCGGTCTTTTATTATGCCAGGGCATTCGTTAAACAGTTAATTAGCTTGATCTATCAACACTACTTTGCCCTTTTGAATTGCGGATACGATATCACATCTTCTGTTGATAAATCCTCAAATACAATTTATCAAATAGAATACTATTTTGATCAAGAAAACAAGCAACTAAATGCGAATTTCATATCTACAGCTTACAATCCGCGCTTACAAAGCAAATCAAAAACCTCTAATGGACTTTCTCTTGGAAAGCTTTCATCAGAGGTTTATTATATTTTCCGCGATGTATTCATCTCACCCTTTGTCGCGTGAACTACCCACCGTCTAAAGCCAGTAGGATTGTAGTAGCATTATTTCAAGAATATCCATAACTTTCATCTCTATTTATCAATTCGGCAAATTCCGTATTCTTTTGCCGTTATGATACCTCAGATAAATTCTAAGAATCTGTAACTCTTATTATTCTTGGATTATTGCATGTGGCAATTACTCACTTTAGAGCGTCTTGATTATTTGTTTTTCCAGCTTGGCTTCCATATAAATTTCTTTATAGTCTCTTGCCATATTCCCGCCAATCAAAAAATTTGAGTAAGGGACGATTAGTCCATCAGTTATAATTTGATCTCTGAAAGGCAACAGTGTAGCTTCAACAATCATAGGCATCCGATATGGGTAAAACATTTCTTCTATGCTCGAAATAATTCCTCCCACCAGATATACATTTTCATTCGACATGGATATAAAGACAGAGCCTTTCTTGAGATACCGTTCAATAATAAAATGATCAGTTACACATCTTTTCCAGCCAGAGATAATCTTCTGATGTTCATCTGGCATATCCTTATGGCATTTTAAATACTCGTCAATGATCGATACATTTTCCCAGACCATATCGGCTGCAGCTTTGACTTCCTGCGGGTTCAACTCTTTTTCCTCTGACATTTTCTTAACATTTTTCTTCCTACCATAGTTTTGATTGCAATAATCAAGTAGTGGAAGCCATAGTTCATAGAACAATTCCCCGTCTTTTTCGGAAAGTACCATTTCATTTAATCCTCCTGTTAATAGCTTACAATATCCTGCTGTATTTTTCTACTCATCGAAACAGAAAGAATCTTCGCTCCATTGTTGTTTCCCAATTAAACTGGATTTAAGCTTGTATTTTCTGGACACTTCTTTAGAAAAAACGCGTTTAGAACTTATCATAGACTATATCCCGTTTTTAGAAGACCTAATTTTATTTCTTCCTTTAAACAAATAAAAAGTACCTCCTGGTGATTTATAATCATCCTGCTCGGTACTTTTCTTTCTCTTTTCTTAATTAGTATTAATCGTTGCGGTTTTTCATGTGTGGGAATAACAAGACTTCGCGAATTGACTCCTGACCTGTTAAAAGCATGACGAAGCGGTCAATGCCGATTCCAATGCCGCCGGTTGGCGGAAGACCATATTCCAGCGCCTCTACGTAATCAACATCCATTTCGCTGGCTTCCGCATCGCCCATTTCTTTCAGTTTCAGCTGTTCTTCAAAACGCTGACGCTGATCAATCGGATCATTCAGTTCGCTGAACGCATTGGAATATTCCGTGCCGTAGATCAACAGCTCAAAGCGGTCAGTAAAACGCGGATCTTTCGCATTCTTGCGAGCCAGTGGCGAGATTTCAACCGGATGACCATACACGAAGGTCGGCTGTGTAATCTTTTCCTCACAGAACTGTTCAAAAAACAGGTTGATGATATGACCAACAGTACGTTCATGCGGCTGAACTTCAACACCATGTTCTTTCGCCAGTGCCAGCGCTTCATCGACGCTCATTTCCTTCCAGAAATCCACACCGGTGACTTCTTTGACCGCATCCACCATATGCCAGCGCTTGTACGGAGCCTTTAAGGAAATCGGCTTATCGCCCAATGTGAAATCGGTCTTGCCAAAGACTTCCATGGCAACACTTTCAAACAAACCCTCATTCAACGCCATCATGCCTTCAATATCACTGTAGGCAACATACGCTTCCACCGTCGTAAATTCCGGATTGTGTTTCGGATCCATGCCTTCGTTTCGGAACAGACGGCCGATTTCATAGACGCCTTCCAGACCGCCGACAATCAAACGCTTTAACGGCAGCTCAGTCGCAATGCGCAGATAGAAATCCATATCCAGCGTGTTGTGATGAGTGACAAACGGACGAGCCGCGGCGCCGCCTAAAATCGGCTGCAGCACCGGCGTTTCGACTTCCATCAATCCCTGACCATCCAGATAATGCTGGACAGCGCGGATGATTCTTGGCCGCAGCATCGCGATCTTGCGGCTGTCTTCATTCATAATTAAATCGACATACCGTCTTCTGAAGCGTTCTTCAACATCCTGTAAACCGTGGAACTTCTCCGGCAGCGGACGCAGTGCCTTGGTCAGATGTTCAAATTTCTCCGCCTTCACCGATAATTCGCCGGTGTTGGTCTTGCAGACATAGCCTTCGATGCCGACGATATCACCCAGATCGGCTGCTTTAAACAGTTCATAGATTTCTTCTCCGACAAGTCCCTTGTTGACGACGACCTGGATCTGACCGTCGCGATCCTGCAAGTGCATAAAGCCCAGCTTGCCCATCCGCCGCTTGGTCATAATCCGGCCGGCAATCGCGCAGGAAATCTTCTTTTCTTCCAATTCCTCCTGGCTCAATTCCCCAAATTCTTCGCGCAGCTGTGCGGAGCGGTGCGTACGCGCAAACGCATGTCCAAACGGATCGATGCCTTTCGCGCGAAGATCTTCCATCTTCTGACGGCGAACCAGTTCTTGTTCTGATAACTTCTGTTCCATTTTCTTTTCCTCCTTTAACCAATAAAAAAACTCTCAAATCCGATAGGGACGAGAGTTATCATCGTGGTACCACCCTAATTCATGATTAAATCGCTTTAATCATCTTCGTGACTGATTCATTTCAGTCTGCCTATAACGCAGGTCTGCGATGCGCTCCCAGCCTTTATTCATCCGGTTTCTGCATATCCCTTTTCACCAGTCCGGGACTCTCTCGCTGCAGCACTGCCGGATTACTCCTCTGTTCCTCGCGCAAATAATCGTTTAGATTATAGCATTTTCAAACTGTTTGTCAACGAAAAAAACGTCATTTCAGGGCTTAACAAACGCCTTTTACAAAATTTCCCATAGCCTTTTCTTCCTGAGTGATACCAAAATTCTTCGCCGAGAGTTTTTATCATCCTCTGTTCCGCTTTTCTAAAACAAATCAATGTTTAAGCCCTGCAGATAGAACGCATTCTCCCAGCCTGGATAGTCAACGTTAATATAACTAAAAAGCTGCACATCATGCTCCTGCAATTCTGCGAGTAAAGTCTCCATGATATCCGAATAATAGGGAATATAGAGTTCAATATTCTGATCAACAAAACGATAGCGGATAGCAACCATCCCGGAAGCTGATTTTAGTCCTTGGCTGCGGTATCGCCGCTCTGCCTGTTGCTGGGCCGCAACCAAAATCTCCTTTTCTTCCTTTGTTAAGCTCGCCGTATTTTCAACTCTCCAATATTGATAATATCCCGACGTTTTTCCTCTCCAGTTATAAATATTAATAAAGTAAACTTCTTCAGCGGAAATATCCTTGGTCATGCCCCAGCCTCCGCTGACTCGCCATGACCAAAAAATTCCCTGGAGAAACACAAACTCAACCGTTAACATCAGCAGTATCGCTTTGTTGAACTGAATCTTGGAGTAAGACAGAAAGCGGATTAACAAATACAAGACCGCGGCCAGAATCACAGAGAGCAGACACTGCTGCGGCCTCACAGCTGTCAGTGATCCCCAAATCATCACCGCGGCTGCGGAAACTGCCGGCATCAGTTTAAATACAGCGCTTTGTGTTAACGTTTTATGTTCGATCAACGGTGAATTCTTTGTCATCTGGAAAACCGCAAATCCGCCAGCCAACACATAAACGAGGTCAACGAGCAGGCACATCCCCAATGAAGGAAATGTGGAATCAAGAACTAATCCCTTCGCTGCCAGGGTAAACAATCCCGGCAGACACCCGAAATCATGCAGCAGCGTCAAGAATTCCTTAAGTTGATAGTGATAGATCACAGTCTTCCGCATCACACTGACGCACGCTGAAACGATGAAGACCGGAGCCAATGTCCAGACCGCGATGGTCAGCAGCGCCTGAAACAGATTACGGCTGCGCAGAAAGACCCAGGTACAAAAGCATAGGTAAACCAGCGTCGCCATGATCAGCAGCACGGTTCCCTCAAAAATGGATACGGCTGTTGCAATCTGCCAATGAAGCATCAAAATTCCCATGGTCAGCCAGGCGACCAGATAAGGAAGCAAAAAGACGATACATCCAACGGTTAACCGCGTCAAAATTAAACTTCGTTTTGTTAAAGGCAGTTGATAGTGATGAATCTTCTCCTCTCGCTTCATCGTAAAGCGCAGCTGCCGCTGAACCAGAATGATTACAAGCAGCAAGAGATAGATAAAATAAAAGTTAAACAAGAGGCTGGCGTTTTCCTCCATTATTGTTGGAAAACTGACGTAGACTAACGGCATGATCAACAAATCCAAAAACATCAAACATAAACATAGTTTGAACTCTTTTTTAAGCATGGATATCAATAATTTCTTGTGGATCATCGCAGTTCCTCCCGTTTTTCTAGCTGGGCCAAGAATATTTCTTCCAAAGTGCAGTCAAACACTTCAAGAATGACCGGACAGTATTTCCACAGCTTCGCTTCGACCTCATCTTGACGGCCGCGCAGAATCGCCTGAGCCATCCGGGAATGAATTTCCAGCTTTAACACCTCAAAATCTTGGAATATCGCGGGATCGATCGGATGATCAAAAGCCAGGTGAACTTTAACCAGCTCCTGCTGCGTTTGAAACAGAGAATTTTGATGCAGGATCCGCTTGTTATCCAACAAGGCATATTCATCACAGAAGTTCTCCAAATCCCCTAACCGGTGCGAAGTTAAGATCGAAGTCATGCCTTCCTCAATCGTCTGCGCTGCCAGCTGACCTTGAAGCAGCCGCCGGGCAAAGGGATCCAATCCATCAAATACCTCGTCGATCAGAAGCAGTTCTGGATGCACCGCCAATCCCGCAGCCATCAGAACCTGCCGTTTCATCCCCTTACTGAAAGCGGAGAACGGCAATTCAGAATCCAGGTTTAACTGATTTAATAAATCATAGAATAAAGCCGGATCTGCCGCTGGGTAAAATAAGGATAAATAGCCAATCAAGTCCCGGACATTTTCCGACTGTGCGAACACTGGTTCATCCTGAACTAGGAAGATCTTTTGTTTGACCTCTGGATGATCGAGCACTGGCTGGTCTTTCCATGTAATCTTTCCTTCATCGACAGGAATCGCTCCGCTGACGCAGTGCAGCAGCGTCGATTTTCCTGCCCCGTTAATCCCAATCAAACCTAAAATTGAACCAGATGCTAATTCTAAGCTGCAATGTTCCAATACTGTTTGCAAGTCATAGACCTTGCGGCAATTTTCCACCCTTAACATCTTGATCCCTGCTTTCCTTCATACACTTCCTTGACGATCTTCAACGCTTCTTCTTCGGATATCCCCGTTTCCTGACATTGAATGACAGCCTTTCGGAATTCTTCCTTCTGCCTTAAGCATAAAATAGCATGCACATCGTGGTCGCTGACAAAGAAGCCTTTCTTCGGCTCTGTAATCAAAATACCTTCGTCCTCCAGCTCCTGATACGTTTTCACAACAGTGTTGGGATTGATCCCCAGCTCCCGCGCCAAAATCCGCACAGAGGGCATCCGATCCAACGGCTGCAGGACACCTAGGCTGACATACCGGATAATTTGCTCCTTCAGCTGTTCATAGATCGGCTGACGGCTGCGTGGATCGATTGTAAACATTGTCATTCTCCTGTTCGTTCCTTGATCTGATTTTGCAGCATCGCAATCGCCTCATTAAGTGCAGTATCTTCCCCCATCAATAAGTCTTCCGGTGATGTCCATATTTCGATATCTGGCTGGACACCGCGATTCCAAAAAGGCTGCTTATCCGGCGAAAAGCTTTGATTCACCGACAAAGAATAAGCGCTGCCGTCGGATAAATTGACACGGCAGTTATTGCCCATTGCGCCATAGGTTGTCAGCCCCATCAACGTAAAATTATCAAGCAATTTCGCAGTAGCGGCGAACATTTCAGTGGCAGAAGCTGAAAATTGCGAGGTTAGGATCACAGCGGGCTTATCCAGAATCTGTGTTGTTAAAATCGGATGAGGCTCAACTTCCATTTCCTCCAGTATCGTTTCCACCTCCTCATTAGCGCCATAATATTCGTGCTTCATCATTCGCATTGCCTTTTGATTCATGTCGCTTCCAGAATAGAAGATCGTGTTCGTATCGTCCCCATAGGGAACCCAGGAAGAGTGAAATTCAGAATCTAAATTGTATAAAGGCGGGATGGGTGCCTGAGAAAAAGACTGCAGGATAATTAAGGCATTTGTAAAATTACCACCGCTGTTATTTCTCACATCAAAAATAACACCTTGATACTGATCTAAGATTGGAATCACTTGATTTTCATAAAGATTAAAGCTTTGACCAACGAAAGTTGAAATTTCCACATAAACAAGATCTTTATTAATCTCATAAACAAAATAAGGACTGGAATGAAGAAGAGCTTTCTTATTGGACAACGCCGATGCCCTCAATTGATTCAAATAAATGGAACCTGATTTTTCATAGCAGCCTTTTAACTCTAAGGTTTCCCCTTGCGGCGTAAGCCATTTCAACGTGATTTCTTTCCCTTTTTCATCTTTTAAAAATTGTCTTACGGTTTCACTGCGATGTGCAGGGTTCGTTTGTACCGGGACATATTTTTCAAAATGCTCCAGGATATAATCCAAGGCCGGCTGATCTTCAACCTCAATCAATTCGCTGCCTAGCGGCACTTCAAAATCTAAGCTAGTTGCTTTCAGAAACAGCCGACCATCAAGATCTTCTAAATCAAAAGGCAAATAGGCCTGATTAAGCCTAAGATCGGAAGCCGGAATAAAGCTGGTATGTCCATCGTGAAGCAGAGCGACAAAATCCCGCATGGCATCGACATATTCATCATCATTCTTAGCATTCATCACCCGCGGCAAAAACTCCTGATATTTTGCATCCCAATCAAAATCTTCCGGCATTTCATTCCAGTAGCCATAATAATATTGGGCTGTTGACCAGATGTCAGACAATGCGGCAATGCGTTCTTCCACTGTCTTTGTGCATTGAGCTTGTTCTGGTTTTTCTAAGTCCTGCGGCTTTTCTGAACACCCTGCCAACAGAAGCATCACAATCAGATATAATATTAACTTTTTCATTTTGCATCCTTTCCTGCTTTTTTAATCTTTTTCTTTTTGTAAGGTTTCCTGTAATGTTTTAATTGCAGTGTTAAGCACGGTGTCTTCTCGATTTTTCAAGTCTTCAAGGGTCTGCCAAATTTCAATATCAGGAATTGCGCCATGATTCCATATGCAATATCCTTCAGGACTATACGCATTATCCACAGATAAAGTATATAAACTGCCGTCCGGAAGTTCTACACTATGATTATTTCCTGTTGCGCCATGTGTTGTCAGACCCATTACCGTGAAATTTTTTATCACCTTGGCTTTCGCTGCAAAGGTATCCGCGGCGGAACCAGTTTGATCCGAGGTTAAGACCACAACCGGCATGGTCAGCACTTTCGGCACATCCATCGTATACCAGTTATCTGCCTGGCTTAATACATATTCTGACAATTCTTCTTCCATGCCATAATAAGCATGTTTCATCATTTTTTGTGCCGCTGACTTCGTTAGATCATCGGTTTGAAAAGCTACATTATCCGAAGCATAAGGAACCATTGAGGAAATGAAAACAGAACTAAAACTGAAATTAGAAGGAACACCCTCTGCTGATAAAGACTGCAGAATAACGTCGCCATGATAAGAATTTCCACCGCGATTCTGCCTGACATCAAGAATACAGCCGCGATAATTTTCAAGCTGCGGTAAGATTATCTTCGTAAACGTATTATCCATTCCGCCGCTGGAAAAGGATCGAATTTCAATATAAAGAATATCATCATTGACCGGTGCCACGGTATACGTTTGTGAATTATACAGAATGCTATCAAAACTCATTTTCACTGAAAGTTCCTCAGTAATGGAGTTTTTTTGCTGACTGTACTCCAATTGGATTTCCTGCATGGAATTGTCTTCTGCTTTAAATTGAAGCGTAATTTTTTTGCCAATATAATCACTTTTGAACTGCTCTAAAGTTTCGCGCGTATGGGCGGGTTCTGTCAGAACCGGTACAAATTTACTATAATTGGACAAGATATAATCCAGAGCGGGTTCATGATTAACGCTGACCAATTCACTGCCCAGCTCAACATCAACTTTGTCATTTTTTCCAACTAAATAGATCGTCCCGTCAAGGTATTCCAACCGAATTGGCAGACTTCCCTTATTCGATACATATCCCTGAAATGGAATATATTGAGTATGCCCATCATGCAGCAATGCTGTAAACTCCCGCATCAAATCAACATATTCATCATCATTCTTTGCTTCCCTCACACGCGGCAGAAATTGATCGAAAGCTGCATCCCAGTCTACAATTTCTGACAAGGATTCCCAATATCCATAATAATTCTTAGCTGAGTACCAGACTTCAGCCAAGGTCCGTATCCGTAAATCTTCATTAATTGTGCATTGTTCTTCTTCCTGCGGCGGCTTCATTTTTGTCCCACATCCGCAAAGCAGCAAGACCACTGTCAAAATCACAAATAATTTTCTTTTCATATTAATCCCCCAAAGATCGTTATACCCTCCGATCAGCGGCATATCTCCAATCTGTACTATTTATGATAATACAGTATAACACAATTTCAATTTTGTCAATTTGAATCAACAAAATAAAAACCACTCCTGTACAGGAATGGCTTTTGTATATGTTTTAAAATTCCGTTGGAAACAGCCAGTCAAAGTTCCCGCTGACCAACGCCTCTTCATACTGACGCAGCATTGACTCTAATTCGGCATAAGCTGTCATTTGATTAATCCGGTCTTTCATCCGATTGGAGTAGGGAATTCCCTGGATGTACCAGCACGCATGCCCGCGCATTTCCTTCATTCCGATCCGCTCGCCTTTTAACGCGCACAATCGCCGGGCATGTTCCAGCGCGATTTCAAATTTTTCATGATCGCTGACCGGTTTGACCTGACCTTCGCCCGATAAAGCCTGAACCAGATCGCGAATCAGCCAGGGATTGCCCAGTACGCCCCGGCCGATCATAATCGCATCAACATGGGTTTCCTCCATCCGGGCCATCGCCTCTTCGACTGACCGGATATCCCCGTTGCCGATAACCGGAATCGAAACTTTTTCTTTAACCTGTTTAATCCAGCTCCAGTCTGCCTGACCTTCGTAAAGCTGACTGCGGGTACGGCCATGGACAGCCAGAGCGCTGACCCCAGCCGCTTCCAGGCCCTGCGCCATTTCCAGTACATTGATTGATGAACTATCCCAGCCTAAGCGGATCTTGGCTGTAACCGGCTTTTCCACTGCCGCCACAATTTTCCGCACCAGCTGATAGGCTGACTCAGGATCTTTCATCATGGCGCTGCCGGAACCGGAATTGACCACCTTCGGCACCGGGCATCCCATGTTGATGTCGATCACGTCGCAATCCGTTTTATCCAGCACCTGCGCGGCCTGAATCATCGAAGCTTCCTCATGGCCGAACAGCTGCATCGCAATCGGATGTTCATCCGGCGCCAGCTGCGTCATCTCCATCGTCTTTTTGTTGGAGTAACAAATCGCCTTATCGCTGATCATTTCGGTATAGATCAATCCGGCCCCGAATTCATGCGCGATCGTGCGAAACGCCGCATTGGAAATACCCGCCATCGGCGCGATGACAACCGGGTTGGCAATTTCCAGATCCCTTATTTTCCACATGCCGCTTTGAACTCCAGAATCGTGCGGAGATCTTCTTCCGTTAACTGGACTTTATTGTTGCAGTATTCACACTTCACTTCACAGCCGTGGTCTTCTTCCAGCATTTTTTCCAATTCTGAGCGGTCCAGCGTCGTTAAAGCCGCTTTAAACCGCTGCTTGCTGCAGTCACAATGCCATTGAACCGGTTTTTCTTCCAGAATTTCAAGATCCTCAAACAACATCATGGCCAGCGCCTTTGCGTCATGGCCTTCCTTGACCAGCTCAGAAACCGGGCGCAGCTTCGCAACCGCGGCCTCTGCCAGCTTGATATCTTCTTCCGTTGCTTCCGGCATCATCTGAATTAAAATCCCGCCTGAGGCCATGACGGAATTATCCGTATCAACCAGCACGCCCAGCGATACCGCAGAAGGGGTCTGTTCCGAAATTGTAAAGTAATAAGCGAAGTCTTCACCAATCTCGCCGCTGACCAGGGCTACCTGCCCGGTGAAGTCATTCTTCATGTTCATCCGTTTGATGACCTTCAGATAGCCTTCCTTGCCCACGGCGGTGCCGACGGCCAGTTTGCCGGTATCGTTGTATTTCAGATAGATTTCAGGATCGCCGACAAATCCCCGCACATCGCCATTGGCCCAGCCGTCTGCCATGATCGTACCAATCGGACCGCCGCCGTTGATCTGCACGGTGACCTTCTCTTTTTCCGTCTTTAACATGCTGCCTAAAATCGCGGTCATGGTTAAGACCCGCCCCAAAGCGGCCGCGCTGGTCGGCCACAGATCGTGCTGCTTCCGCGCCTGCTCCGCCAGCTGTGTTGAGGTACAGGTCAGAACCCGAATATGTCCATTCGCACTGATTGCATGAATTAATGTATCTTTCATATAAGAAACCTCTTTTCTGTTTTTCGTTTTTAGCATCCTAAGTTTATTATTAATGCCTGGGCTTGTCAAATCCATATATTTATCTATACTTTATCTCATCGAAATGAATCTCTCGCTAAACTAACAATTATTGTACTTAACTTTAGTTAAATTAATACTTTACTGCCTTAATAGTGCTATAATTTCAGTTGTATTCAAGGAGGATATATAATAATGAAACAAGACATTCAAACAGGGTACCCGTCTATTGATAAACCGTGGTTAAATTTTTATGATATGAATAAAATAGAAAATGCAATACCTTCCATGACTATATATGATTATCTTGTTATCAACAATGCAAAATATCCCAACAATATAGCACTGAACTATTATAATAATAAAATTAGTTATTCAAAATTATTTGAAAATATTGAGAAAGTTGCACAATCACTTACTTCCTTAGGAGTAGAAAAAAATAGTATTGTGACAATACTTTTGCCAACTCTCCCAGAAACTGTTTATTTATTCTACGCTCTAAGTAAATTGGGAGCAATTTCTAATATGATTGATCCTAGGACAAGCATAGAAGGAATTAATCATTATATTAATGAAGTTAAATCAGATCTATTAGTTGTGGTCGATGTTGCATATGCTAAGATATCTAATGTTTTTAAAACCACAACTACTAAAAAAATTATAGTTGTATCTCCCTCTGATTCATTGCCATCTTTCATTAAACCATTATATAAGCTGAAAAATAAATATATCATTTCTTACTCTAATAGAATTTTAGCTTGGAAAGCATTTTTACAATTAGAAAACTCAGCAATCCCTAATTATTCTTACGAACCAAATCACACAGTAACTATCGTTCATACTGGTGGTACAACTGGTTTTCCTAAAGGAGTTATGCTAACTAATGACAATTTAAATGCAGCAGCTTATCAATGTTCCATATCCGGAATAAATATGCATCGGAATCATAGTTGGCTAAATATTATGCCGCCATTCATTGCTTATGGTGTTGGAAATGGTTTACACTTACCTTTAATTATAGGCATGGAAACTATTCTAATCCCCTCTTTTGACCCTAAAAATTTTGATGACTTACTAATTAAATACCACCCAAATCACATGGTTGGAGTACCGTCCCATTATGAGAATATTATTAACAGCTCTAAATTAAAA
Organism: Holdemania massiliensis AP2; assembly: GCF_000327285.1. Lineage (GTDB taxonomy): Bacteria > Bacillota_I > Bacilli_A > Erysipelotrichales > Erysipelotrichaceae > Holdemania > Holdemania massiliensis. The sequence goes on from NZ_HE998568.1 coordinate 478,591, forward strand.
CATGAAGATTTATCCTATATCATCGCTCCAACTGTAGGCGGTGATACGATGGATAGTTCTTTAGAAATAAGAACTAATGAATTTTTAAAATCACACCACTGTAACGATAAAGTTACAAAAGGTTACGGAATGACTGAAGCTGCGGCATGTGTAAGTGTATGCATTTCTAATGAATGCAATCAAATTGGCAGTGTTGGTGTTCCTTTACCTCATACAGTCATTTCCATTTTTGATCCTGAAACAAGCCAAGAAATGAAATATAATGAACTTGGTGAAGTATGCATAACTGGACCAAATACAATGAAAGGTTACTATAACAATGAAAAAGCAACACAAGATATTCTGAGAACTCACGATGATGGATTAACGTGGATACACTCCGGTGATATAGGCTATATGACTGAAGAAGGTTTCCTATTTATAAAGGACAGGATAAAAAGAATGATTATCCGACATGATGGCTTCAAAATATTTCCATCCTTAATTGAAACAACAATCATGCAAATTGATTCTGTTAATAATTGTTGCGCTATTGGTATAAATGACAAAGAACATACTCAAGGTAAATTGCCATTTGTCTTTATAGTCTGCAAATCAGGTTACTCTGAAAAAAAGGTAATCAATCAGATCCAAGAGATTTGCTCTAAAGAACTCCCAGAATATGCTCAGCCTATAGGGTTCAAATTTATAAATCAATTACCTTTAACCCCAGTTGGAAAGATTGATTTTAAAAAGCTTGAGAATACATTTATATAAAAGAATATATAAGATGGATTCCCATTTACTTTATCTAATATAACAAAAAAGATATAATATTAATAATATCTAGAAGCCAGGTTTTGTTCTACTATAAAGGGCTTGAGTTATCGCAGAATTTACACTTTCATATCTTCATCGCCTTGTAACATCCATCATTTAGAAGAATTTCTTATTTAAGCAATCCTCCGAGTAGTTATGCTGTTTGATATAATCAAAGAAGAAAGTTTCATTCTCCCTAAACCATAAATGGCTGAATGAAAACCTGATTTAACTTATTTTTTCTGAATGCTGCGTCTTGTATTGTTTTAAATACTTCCCCGTTACACTTTGGGGATTGTCCATCACTTCTTCCGGGGTGCCGACAGCGACAATCCGACCCCCGGCATTCCCGCCGCCCGGTCCCATATCAATAAGATAATCAGCGTTGGAAATCATATCCAGATCATGTTCGATCACAAGAACCGTCGCACCAAACTCCACCAGCCGGTCAAAGACTTGCAGCAGAGTGCGGACATCCAGGGGGTGCAGTCCGATTGTCGGCTCATCAAAAACAAATACGGTTCCGGTCTGCTTTCTTCCCATTTCTGAAGCTAGCTTAAGCCGCTGCGCTTCCCCGCCGGATAAGCTCGGTGTTTCTTCCCCCAGCGTCAGATAGCCCAGACCTAAATCCTGCAGAACCTGCAGCCGCTGCGCAACTGTTTTTAAGTCCTCACACGCTGCTAACGCCTGCTTCACATCCATCGCCATGATTTCCGGCAGAGAATAGGCGTTTCCAGCTTTGCCTTTACGCTTAATCAGATCAGCTTTTTTGGCATATCGAGTTCCCCGGCAGTCAGGGCAGGGGATTTCAATATCGGGAAGAAACTGAACGTCAAGACTGATCGTTCCCGTTCCGTCGCAGGTTGGGCAGCGCAGCTGTCCGGTATTGTAGGAAAAATCTCCGGCTTTGTATTGCAAAGCCCGGCTTTCCGGAGTTTTTGCATAAATTTTCCGCAGTTCATCATGAACATTGGCATACGTCGCTACGGTTGAGCGCACATTCACTCCAATCGGAGTCGCGTCGATCAGCTTCACCTGCTGTATTGATTCCGCTGAAATGGCCTTAATATGAGAGGGGAGCTGCTTCCCGGCGATTTGGGCTTCAAGCGCGGGAATCAGACTTTCCAGAATAAGCGTGGTTTTCCCTGATCCGGACACGCCTGTCACCACCGTAAGCCGTCCCTGCGGAATGTCCACTTCCAAGGGTTTTACAGTATGAATCTCGCCGGTTGATAAGTGGATTCTACCCCGATCAAACACTTGGTCAGGCCCAATGGGTTTCCTTTGCCGCCGGCTGCCTTGTCCCAAGAGAAAGGGACCGATCTGCGATTGGGGATTGTTGACAACCGACTGCAGCGGACCTTGGGCAAGAATGCGTCCGCCCTCAGCCCCCGCTTCCAGCCCCAATTCCACAATCCAGTCTGCTTCGGATAAGATCTGCGTATCATGATCGACCAGCACCACGGAGTTCCCATCGGCAATCAGATCCTGCATCACTCCGGTCAAACCGGTGATATTCGACGGATGCAGACCGATCGACGGTTCATCCAAGACATACAATACCCCCGTTGTGCGGTTGCGGACTGCCCGAGCCAGCTGCATGCGCTGCCGCTCCCCGGTCGAAAGGGTTGCGGCCGCCCGATCCAGACTCAGATAACCCAAGCCTAAATCAATCAGACGTTTGGCCACTAGTTGGAAGGATTCGCAGATTGCCTCTGCCATTGGACGCATTTCGACAGGCAGGGAATCCGGCACCTGACTCACCCATTCGACTAACTGATCCAGCGTCATCGCACAGGCTTCATCGAGCGAAATTCCCTGCAGCTTCGGCTTTCTTGCCTCGGCTGAAAGCCGGGTTCCGCCGCATTCCGGACAAACATCCTGCTTCAAAAACTTTTCAACCCGCTTCATGCCCTTTTCATCTTTGACCTTTGCCAGTGCATTTTCCACCGTGTAATTGGCATTGAAATAAGTGAAATACAATTCCCCGGCCTGATTGCCTTTTTTTGGTTTATAAAAAATATGCTTCTTCTCCGCCGGTCCATGAAAGACAATATCCCGTTCCTGTTCACTCAATTGCGAAAACGGAACATCTGTGCGCACTCCCATCGCCCGGCATACATCTGTCATTAACGACCACATCAGCGTATTCCAGGGGGCTACCGCGCCTTCATCAATCGTCAGGGATTCATCAGGAACCAAAGCCGCCTGATCCACGGTGCGGACAACACCTGTTCCGCCGCAGACAGGACAGGCTCCCTGACTGTTAAAGGCAAGCTCTTCCGCGGAAAGGGCCGAAAAATGCACCTGGCATTGAGGACAAACCAGTTTTTGACCGGCGGCCACGGCAAGCGAAGGTTTGACATAGTGTCCATGCGGGCAGCAATGACTGGCAAGCCGGGAATACATTAACCGCAGGCTGTTCAAAAGCTCTGTTCCGGTACCGAACGTACTGCGGATGCCGGGCACACTGGGACGCTGATGCAGCGCCAGCGCCGCGGGAATATAATTCACCTCATCCACCTGCGCCTTAGCCGCCTGGGTCATGCGGCGGCGCGTATACGTGGAGAGCGCATCGAGATAACGTCTTGAACCTTCCGCATACAAAACGCCCAAAGCCAGCGAGGATTTTCCGGAACCAGAAACACCGGCGATGCCGACGATCTGATTCAATGGAATATCCACATCTATATTTTTCAGATTATGTACCCGGGCATTGCGTACTTCAATCTTATCGGGAATCCTTTTTTCCTGCTTTTTTTTTGATCTGCCTCCATCGTCTGTTTTCCACCCTTTCCGTTTTCTTATTTATTATTTTGTTCTATTATATCATCTTCAAGGCTGTACTTAGGCAAAAACATCACCAGTCAATCCGTTTTCAAAATCTTATTTTTGATGGAAAAACCAATAAAAAACAAATCCGATCGGCGCTCCCTAGGCCAATATCTTTCTGCTTGAATTCTGATTGACTTTATCCGTTATTCCTTATGGTATAATGAGTCAAAGAAAAAGGAGAGCGCTTATGTTTAAAGATAAAGTTGTGGTGGTGACCGGCGGTGTCCAGGGAATTGGGCGATGCATCAGCGATGAATTCCAAAAGGAAGGCGCGATCGTCTGCGATATTGACAAGCAGCCTGGCGGATACTTCACCGGCGATCTTGCGGAAGAGAAAACACTTACCCTTTTCGCCGAAAAAGTCCTTTCCGATTATGGCCATGTGGACTATTTAATCAACAATGCCCTGCCTTTGATGAAGGGAATAGACGCGTGTTCTTATGAAGAGTTTAACTATGCGCTTCGGGTTGGGGTCACCGCTCCGTTTTATCTGGCTAAATTATTTTCCAGACATTTTGCCCTAGGAGCTGTCATCATCAATATTGCCTCTTCCCGGGATCGAATGAGTCAGCCGCAGACTGAAAGCTATACGGCAGCCAAAGGCGGCATTGCTGCCCTGACGCATGCCCTGGCTGTCAGTTTTTCCGGACGGATTCGTGTCAATTCAATATCTCCTGGATGGATTGATACCGGCTTTCGTGAATATCCGGGAGCCGACAGCCTGCAGCATCCTGCTGGCCGTGTCGGAAATCCGCTTGACATCGCCAACATGGTGCTCTTTCTGTGCTCGGATAAGGCTTCTTTTATCACTGGCGAGAATATCTGCATCGACGGCGGGATGACCCGTCAGATGATCTATCACGGTGATTTTAACTGGTTCTTCAATCCTGACCCAGACCGATAATCAAAACTAACCTGATAGAAAAGAAGGGCATCCTCACTGAGGGTACCCTTCTGTTTTGTTGATTCCAACTGTAAGATTACTGAGCGGATGCCTGATTCAGACAGTCGGTCACCGCATCCAGGATTCTACCGCTGGACAGCGTGCAGCCGGAAATGGTATCCACATTGACTGAGTTTTCCGCGACGATGGACGCAGGCAGATCGCTGATCGCCTTGTCGGAAACACCGGCGGTTTCATGCTGCTCCGTGATTTCCACCGCGCTGATCTTGCCGTCTGCGATCGTCGTCTTGACGCTCATCGGACCTTCCTGTCCATCGACAGTCGCTGTGTATTCACCGTCTTTGAGCGGCTTGCTCATATCGAAACGATCGGCAGATGCTGTTTCCTTTTCAAACAGGGATGCGTCAAACAGGTTGGAGGCCGCTTTGACGGTATAGCCTTCTGCCAGGGTGTCGTTCATCGCTGCGCGTCCGGCAATCCGTCCGAAGGTGATCGGACCCATGACGCCGGTGCCGCCGGATACGAACTTACCCCAGATGCCGCCGGTGCATTCGCCTGCCGCATACAGACCTGGAATAACATTGCCGCTCTCATCGAGAACATGCGCTTCTGTATCAATAGAAACGCCGCCCAGTGTCATAACGACCAGCGCCTTTAACGGAATGGCATAATACTTGTCGCCTTCAATCTTGTTGACGGCAACGCTGTATGCCGACGGTGTCGGATCAAAGCTGCGGCCGAATTCATCTTCAACTTCCCCGTCAACGGCCTTGTTGTAAGTTTCAACGGTTGCCTTCAGCGCTTCCGCCGGCACATTGATCATCGATGCCAGCTCGTCCAGCGTCGCTGCCGACTTCACCAGATTCTTCGCCCGTCCGGTTTCCGGATTGAAGTATAGCTGATACATCATATCGCCGCCGGCAGCTGAGAGATCGGCTACAATCTTATCGGTAAAGATATCATACTGAACGGCGCCCGGCTGTTCTTCCAAAGCAACTTCACGGACATCCACGCGGGCTTCCTGTTCGTTGACAAACCGCTTGCCTTCCTGATTGACGCAGATGCCGCCGGCTTTCCAGGTATAGGTCGAGCCGATCGTACCGCTTTGCGGACCGGTCTGAACCCCCATCGGGAACGTCGGAATATAGCTCATTGCGGTTTCATCCACGTTGCCGCCGACTTCCTGCATCATCCGGATTCCTTCTCCCATCGAGGTCGTAGAGCTGAGGTAATCAGCGCCATGTTCGGCATATTTGCCCATCAGCTTAAAGTTTCCGGAATATCCGCCGGTCGCCATGATCACGCCTTTGTTTGCGGTATATTTGACAGTCTTGCCGTCTTCGGTAACCGCTTCGACGCTTAAGATCTGGCCCTTATCATTCGCCAGCAGCTTCACGCCGTCGGTGTTGAAGTCAATCGCGACGTTATCCAAAGTCTTGATGTACTGATCCAGCACTTCATGCGCCGCGCTGGAATAATGCTCAGGATCATCCGCTTTGGCTTTATACGTCCGCTGGACTGAATATAACTGGTGTTCCGGTGCGAAAACCGCCTTCCCGCCGGTCGCTTTATCAAGATTAAATTGATTGTCTGCCAGACCGTGTTCCAGCATCCATTCAAACATATCGGTATCTTCGTTAACAAACGCTTCGACCAATTCCCGGTTGCCCAGCTGAGCCCCGTTCTTCATAATGTCCTCGACAAAGGACGCTTTCGTGTCTTCAATGCCGGCTTCCTTCTGCAGTGAGGTTTCCGCGGCCGACATCGAGCCTGACGTCAGATTCAGATTGCCTCCGGTACGGTTGGTCTTTTCAAGAATGATGACGTTCTGGGCCCCGTTGTCAACGGCGGAGATCGCAGCGGACAACCCCGCTCCGCCCGCGCCGACAACAATCACATCGGCATTTTTCTCCTCATCATACGCCGCGGCCGGAGAAGCCGACGGCTGATCGGCCGGTTTTCCATTGGATGTTGAACATCCGCTCAAAGCGGAAACCATCAACAAGAAGGCCGAACATAAAGCTAGTGTTTTCTTCATTTCTTTCCTTCCCTTCTTGGTTTCATTTTAGCACTTAGGAATGTTTTCACAATATTAAATTCACTCCTATTTTTAAGAATTTCAGAACCTTAATTTTCAGGACTGAATAAGTTATGATATACTTAAGTTTAGAGAAATGAGGTGAATGAGAATGAATTCGATCTATACCCCGATCGGAAAAGATACATTTTCCAAAATCGAAGAAGAATTTGATTATGAAATTCTTAAAATTGGTAAGTTTACCAAACAACCGCCGCTGATCAACCACAGTATTTTCATGAATCACTTCAAAATAATCTTCTTCCAGCATGGGTACTGCCGGATCATTGTAGAAGATCAGGAATATCGGGTCGGGCCGGGCGATCTGATGATCATTCCCATCAACGCCTTTTATACTGTCAGCTCCTTGGGTGAGGATACAATCGAGTTTTTCTTTCTGCATTTCACCGTACAGCCCGTGCATAAAGTCGCGCGGTTCATCGAATCGCTGGAGCTGACGCAGATTCTCGTGCTGCATGATACGATCAATGAAGTGCTGGTACATCAGCTGCAGCATACGATTCGGCAGGTCAGCGAACAGAAGCCGGGGTATTATCTGGAAGCTGTGCTGCTTTTGAAGAGTTTGCTTCTGCGGCTGAGAATTCTGCGGCATGAAGGAGATCATCAACAGTCCGCCTCCCCGCATGTTCGTTCCAGTGAGGAAACCGTATTCAATCAATGCGTCCGCTATCTGCAGGAGCATCTCAGCGAGAATGTGACGGTTGAACAGCTCTGTGAGATCGCCCATGTTTCCCAAAGTTATTTATACCGCTGTTTTAAAAAGCTGCTTCAGCAGTCGCCCAGCCAGTTTGTCCTGCAGTTTAAGCTGCAGAAAAGTCAGGAGCTATTAAAAACAACGGACGATTCGATCACAGCGATTGCGGAAGCGACCGGATTTTCTTCGATTTATTTATTCTGCAGCACCTTTAAATCGGCCGTGGGGCTAACGCCGACACAATTTAGAAAGCATTTTAAAAATCAGAGTTCCGCGGATTAATTCCGTTTCGCTCTGATTTTTTATGCTTGAAATCAAACCCGTTTAAGAGATCACTGATATGCAAAAGGCAGCACAAGTTGTCAATAGCATGGCAGTAAATATGGTAGAATAGTGTCAAGGAAAACATTTCTCTGATCAAGCAATGCAGAAAATAAAGCGGGCAATTTGCCCCTAAACAAAAGGAGGTCAAATCGATGAAAAAATATATTTTAATGAATAAAACCATGCCTGTTCTGTCATTTGTGTATAATGAACGCCGCGGCGACGTAGAGGTTATTTCTGATGTTTTTCAGCTTGATTCACTCAATACAAAGAATGTGATTATGATTTTGCGCTCAATGACGGGCTTGCCTCACGCTATGGCTATAACAGCGCAATGAATGTCAGGCGTTATTCCTATGCTAACGAATTGAAACTGAAACAAAAGGCAATTCAGTCTTTCGGATTGTCCCTTTCCGATCAATATGGGTTCCACTAAATCGGAAATGAGGCAAGCTGGGAAGCGATCAATTTCTTTCAAAATGATTTTGAATACAAGAAATTTCTATTGTGATCTTTTTCGGAAAGAGAAAATGAATATGCTAAAATTGACATGATTTTCTCTCCCAACAGCACAACTGGCGGACAGTTAGATAAAGCTTGGATGATGGATGAGAAAACAAAAGATCGAGTTCTTTTGAAGTCGGCCAACACGATGCTTCTCACTAAACCCATCCATGAAGTGCTGGCTTATGAATTGCCAGCATTCTTGGTCTTCCTGCTACAAAATATGAAAATCAGATTATTTCTGATTTAAAAAGACCGCTGCTTGTTTCAAAATGTAAAACATTTATCACTCCGGACACTGAATTGATACCCGCGGCACAAATTCTGCTGGGCAAAGAAGGTGTAGGTTTTGAAGAACCTGTTAAAGTCTATCTTGATTTCCTTGAAGAAGCACTGGTATCCAGCGCAAAGGAAAAAATACAGAAACAACTTTTATCGGACGCGCTATTGGACAACACGGACAGACATTTAAACAATTTCGGTGTAATTCGGAACGTCAGCACATTACAGATCATGGATGTTGCTTTAAACTATGATTGCGGAAGAATCCTAGGAACAGCCTTCCCTTATACGCCAAAGCGATATACGAAAGAAGAATTCCATATTGATGAATTGGGCTATGCCGTCACACAAAAACAATTTTTTAGTTTGATTGACAAGAATATTCATTTATCCAGGCGGCAATATCAAAAACTTTACAGTTTACCAGAACGCTATCTTTCTTTGGTTAACAAGTATCTTTCATGCACGAGCCTTCACGAAGGTGATGGAGCATATCTGGCTGCGGTTTTTATGCAGAATATTCAGGAAATTGAAGCTGTGCTAGAAGAAAATGGTTGTTTTCAAGATACGTCTTTTCAATAAAGACAACAAACGGATAATACGGTTATCGTAATCCGGAAATGCAGCCAGCGGGAAACTGCTTTCTATCAGTTTCTATCTATATAACAGGAAAACCCACGCTTATCTAAATTTTCAGCGTGGGTTGCTTATATTTCTGTCCAGCAAATCCAAACTGGACATGCTTTACAGCTGTTTTAATCCATTCTCATTCAGCAGGCTCTCAGTGACTTCCGGGGAATGCCGTACCGTGATCGTGATCTTCCGTTCCAATAACCTCCGGCAGATCGCAATATCCTCGCTGGTCAGCGCTGTCCGCTCATTGAGAATCTTCCCATTGGGCCGCATGCGCAACCCGCCCAGGTTCAGCGTCTTCAGCTGATGAAAATGTTCTAAGACCTGATTGGCATCAAACAAACTGCCGACGATGATCAGCACGTTTTCCGGCGATTCCAGCTGCTTCTGCACAATCTCAAAACCGGCCTCCACCTCCGCAATCTGTAAGCGCACCTCGCGCGGCTTGGCCAGTCCCAGAATCATCTTCGTGAATTCATCGTTGGCCGCCTCATCGTTTAAAACGAGAATGGTATCTAAGTTATAATAGCTGGTCCAGTAGAACGCCACTTGTCCATGAAGCAGGCGGTCATCTACGCTGACCTGCCGGATCATTCAGACTGCGCTCCCATCATCGCGTTGACGTAGACCATCTGATCCCTGGCGGCAACAACGATCTCCTCAATCTGCGCCCCTTCCGTCACCTCGGAAAACAACATTTCCAGCAGCAGCGAGATATTCGCTCCGCTGATCAGGTAAAAATTCCGTTTGCGCAGCTGCCGCATCGCTTCCAGATTGACGCTGCCGCCGACCAGATCTGTGACCATGCACAAAGGTTCAGCGGGATCATGCCGCTCTAAATAGGCCTGCAGCTGTTCCTCAAAATCCGAGGTATACGGAAGCAGATCAACATTGTTCAAATCATCCTTAAAGAATTTCAGGGTGTTGACTACACCTTCGGCATAGCCGCCATGTCCGGCAATCAAATATTTCATAAGCTTGCTCCTTTCAATTTTTACTCAGCACTTCAATCAAACTGTCATAGTCGGTCAACTTCCCCGAAAACGGCTCGCGCGGATCATTGATCATCTCGCTGATAAAATCATAACCCAGCCGCAGCGAATCGAGGTCATCGTTGATATTGACAAAAATGACGGTCTGCGCCCACAGCTTGTTCCAGATGATCGGTTTCTTCAAAAAACCGATATAGATAAAGCTTTCGGGCAGCGGCTTAAGCGTATGCAGAAAGACGACGCCCTTGGTTGTTTCATGGGACAGAATGTGTTCCGCCTCCCAGAACATCGCCAGGATTTCCTTCCAGTTGTCAAACCCCTTGGCTACCTCACGAAAGACCTCGTCGCGCACGCTGCCCTTCAGACTGCCGTTGAAATAGCGCGGGGAAAAATACTGCCGCAGCTTGCGGAAAGACAATCGGTTATGCTTGATCGACTGTTGGATCTGCTCGCCATACGACAGCCGCCCGTCCATGTAAATATACGGCACCGCATAGGAGGCTTCCAAAGGAACCGTGCTGAGAATCAGTTCAGCCTGATGCAGATCGTGATTTTCCAGCTCGCTGACGTCGCAGATTTCAATGCTGCCGGCCAGCGCCGCGTGATTTTCATTGATTTCGTTGATCAGCGTGATCGTTTCCGGCCTGCCCCGGCCGCAGACAACCAGGATTTTTCCATTGTGCGTCCGGCTTTCCGTTGAAAACAAGAGGTTGGTATACAGCACCAGATAGGCAAATTCATTCTTGTTCATGCGGACGCTGAAATTCTGTTCAAGAATATCGCTGATCATCATCGTGATGTGCGTGGAAAACAGATATTTGTTCAGAAAATCATAGATCATCGGATTGCGCATCACCAATCCGCTGCGCAGCCGCGCCACCATCGCCGGAATATGCATCCGCAGATATTCCTCATACCGATCCTTGTTGATCGCAATCACGCCGAAGCGTTTCTGCAGCATTCGGTAAATATCGTACAGCGTCTTTTCCACCTGTTCGATTTCCTCACTGGTGATCTCATCCAGCTGCGTGATGTGCTTGGATTTGAAATGCAGGGCAAAATAGAGGATTTCCTCCTGGGGAAGCAGGATTTCCAGCTTTGTTTGAAGCCGCTCCACCAACTCCCGCGCGGCCGGCCATTCACGGATCAGGCTCTGCTGGCGAACCTTCCCGTTTTCATCCTCGACTTTCACATAGTTATAGAATTTCCAGCGCCGGATCGCGATGATGATGTGAATGACAAAGTTCTGCAGCGACTGATCCGACATGTGAATGCTGTATTTCTCCATAATTTCTTCCAACAGATCGCGCACGAAGCGAATCTCATCCTGATTGGTGCTGCTGACAAACATCGCATTGTCGGCTGCGAAATATCCGGTTGAAATGTTGGCATGGAAGAAATATTCGGCAATGCACAGCCGCTTAGCGATTTCCTCACCGACTAACAGAATCCCGTAATTCGGCCGGGAAGTCAGCTCCAGATTGTAATCCTTGAAGATTTCCCGCACTTCCTTTAAATCCGCGGTCAGCGTTGAACGGCTGATATACAGCTCGTCGACCAAATCCTCAATCGTCAGATAATAATCCACCGTCAACAGCTTTTTCACGATATAATTCACGCGTTCATAACGATACTTCGGAACGGTCTGCGCCGTCCGCAGCTCGCGCCGCTTCAGCTCCGTCAAAAACTGATTATAAAGAAATTCATCATTGACGGACAGCTTGTAGCCGACGCCGGTACGGGCATGGATGACCGCGTCATAATCCTTGAGAATCGCATTGAGTTCACTGACATCCTTTTTAATCGTGCGCGCCGACACCTTGACCTTTTCAGCCAGCTGGGCACTGGTCAGCGGTTCACTGGCGTCTCCCAGTGTGATCAGAATCTGTTCCAGACGGTCGCTGATGTATTCCACCCGCATCCTCTCCTTCCTTTAAAAGAATGCAGGGTTGCCCCTGCATCCTGCTACTGTAGCTTATAGTCCTTAAAGTAGGTCTTCTTCCCGTCCGGAATCAAACGCAGCTCCACTTCAAAGCCGCCGCTGACCAGCTTGTTGCACAGATCAATATCGTTCTGCGATACCGCAATCGCTCCGATCAGATTTTCTTTGGTTTCGGCGTTCTTGCGGATTCCGCCCAGATTCAAGGACCCGATTTCCGGAATATCCGTTAAGATTTGGTAAGCGTCGGGAATGTTGTTGGTAATGATCATGACATTGGTGCTGCTTTTTAAGTGCGTGCGAATCAAGGCCTTGGCTTTCTCTACGCTTTCGCAGATCAGCTTCGTGCCCCGCGGTTTGGCGATGTCCAGCGTCATCTTCTGAAAATCATCTTTGGCAATCGCATCATTCGCTAAAATAATCATATGGATTGAAAGCTGTTTCGTCCAGGAAAATCCGACAGCGCCGTGAATCAAACGGTCGTCGACACGCAGTAATTTTATCATCGTTGTTGCCTCCCTTGCTTATAAACCGATTTCATTGCCGGTCTTCGGTGCTTTGGATCCCATGAACTCGTTCATCCGTTTGCGGGCTTCGTCCAGCGGGTTCACCCATTTGTCGCGGCCCATCGCGGAAATGATCTGGAAGGGGATGACATTGAACAGCACGCTGAAATGTTCATCAAGATGGTGGTCGATCGTCAGCACCTTCGGATCTTCGATGACGCGGTTGGTAATCAGATACACCCGTGAGGTCAGCTCATGAACGCTCTCGTACATCCGAATTGCCCGTTCGCTTGGCTCACCCAGCGAATCCACAATGATCACCGTGCGGTCGGCATTGGTTTCAATCGACGGGCCGTGCAGGAATTCTTCCATTTCATAAGCGGTCGCGGCATGGCCGGTGGTTTCCGCAATCTTGAGCGCGCCTTCCAAGGCGACAGCGTGATTCGGTCCATAGCCCAGAATCTGCACGCGCTTCAAGTCCGTTAATTCTTCTTCGTTGGCCGCGTACCAGACTTTGGCCTTGGCCACCGTCTGATCCATCGTACCGCAAGCCTGTCTGAGCTGTTCATAATAGCTTTCTGCCTCTGCCGGGCTGAGCAGGCCTTTGGCTTTGCCGGCTTCAATGGCAAACAACATGTAGTACAGTCCCAGCGTCACAACACCCTTGGTGACAAAGCCGATCTTTTCAATCCCCATGCCCCAGTTCAGGCACAAGTCGCAATGATCCTTCATCACGCTTTCCACATTGCCGGTTAAGCCGATCGCGGTCAAGCCATGATCGCGGGCTTTCTGCAGGGCGTCGTTGGTATTGGTGGAGCGCCCGCTCTGACCGGCGCCGAACACAAACGTCTGTTCATCAAAAATCGTTTCATAATGATTAAATGTAAACGAGGTGACGACTTCGGTTCTGACCTTCAGGATTTTCTCAACGAAGTATTTCGCCAGGCATGAGCCGTTATAGGAAGAGCCGGAAGCGATGATCAGAATCCGATTGTACGCTTTCTGCGTATACCGATCCACCGCCGGTCTGACCAGCTCTGAAGCATGTTCAATGTTGTAACGGCACTGCGCCGCGCTTTCTTCAATATAACCCATCATGGTTTCCATTCGACAATTCCTCCTTTAGTGATGTTGATGGAAAAGAGGAAGCAAGGCTGAAAGACAACGCCTTGTTCCTCCATCGTTAAATACAGTTTTGGTGTTGTGCTTACAAAATGCCGATCACATTGCAGACGATGCCCAGAATGAACATGCCGATCATGATGTGCAGCATGTTGACCTGCTTCTTTAATAACCAGGCTGTCGCCCAAGTGATGCACAGCGGCAGTAAGCCCGGCAGAATTTCATCAAACAGCGACTGCAGCGCCAACGGTTCCATCTGACCGAACTGAATGACTAACGGTGTGGAAACCGATACCATCGACATCGTCATCGCCCCGATGACCATTAAGCCCAGGATTCCGAAGCACAGCGTCAGCTTATCCATAATGTTCGATTTGTAGATCTTATTGATAAATTTGCTTCCGAAATCATACGATTTCCACATCAGATACCAGCGGGCCAAAAAATGCGGCGCGTTGTACAGTACGATGAAGACAAACGGTGCCAGGACATTGCCCTGCAAGCCTAACTGAGCCGAAACACCGGCCGCGATAATCCGGAAAGTTCCCTGAAACAGCGAATCGCCGATGCCGGCCAGCGGACCCATCAGCGCGGCTTTAACCGCGTTGACCGAAGCCGGAGCCAGATCCGGATTGCTGGAAATTTCTTCTTCCATCGCGCAGGAGATGCCGAAGATCAACGTCGATACCTGCGGCGTGGTGTTGAAGAATTCATAATGGCGGCTTAATGCCATCGCCAGATCTTTCTGATCCGGATATAATTCACGCAGAGCCGGAATCATGGCATAGCAATAGCCTGATCCCTGATAGTTCTGGTAGTTAAACGAAGCCTCCAGCGTATGCGCGCGCCAATAGACGCCCATCAAGGCTTTGCGGCTGAGCCGTTTGGTCTGCCGGTTTTCCTCGCTGACTTCTTCCTCTGCCCCTTCCGTGTCTTCCGATTTGATGAAGAAGAAGGCGATGACCGCAAAGGCGGCGCCCAAAATCGCCACTCCTGTATTGGTCATGCCCAAGAAGGCCGACAGCACGAAGCCGATGAAGTAGAACGCGCCGATTTCGCGGGTCCAGATCATGTTCAGCAGCATCGCGAAGCCCAAAGCCGGCAGGATGGACGTTCCGACCTTTAAGCCGTTGTAAATCCATTGCGGAATGAAGTCGACAACCGCCTGAACCGCGCCGGTTCCCAGATAGATCGAACCGAATACCAGCACCATCATGATAATGCTGTAAAGCCACCAGGTCAGCCAGTGATACCGTTCAACCTTCTTGTAATCGCCAACTTCGCAGGCTTTCTGCATTTCAACGATCCAATACTGCATGACGACGCGGATGAAGGTTTTCAGCATGTTGAACAGAATTCCGACCGGAATCGCAATCGTCAAAGCGAAGGCCGCGTCCTGACCGGAGAGAATCGCCAGCCCGCCGCCGACGATCGTCGCGATGGAAACGTCCATGGATACGGAAATTCCGATATTCATGACGCCGATGAAGGCCAATTCCAGTGTGGCGCCGATCAGAATACCGGCTTGCAGATCCCCCAAAACCAGGCCGACCAGCGGACCGAGAACGATCGGTTTGGTCAGCATCATGTAACCGTTGATCATATCGGTTCGGGATACGAGATAGATCAGCGACAGAAGCAGTGCGTTTAGTAACATAAGTGTTTACCCCTTTCTTAACCTTAGTTTGTGAAACGGCAGGATTCAGTTTTTTTCAGCTCTCGCTTCCTTTCTTTTGCAGCATCGAATTAACATAACAGATCCGGGTTTGCGCTTGATCAATGCAGCGCTGCAGATCGGCCGCCAGATCGTCTGTTTCTTCCAGTTTCAGCACGTCGAGAATCAATTCCAGGTTGACCCCGGCAAGAATGTGGCAGTTGGGCTTCAGCAGATGGCGCATCATATATTGATTGACGCTGCCGCCCAAGAGGTCGGTAAAGATAATCCAGGTTTCTTCTTCATGGCCCGCCATGATCGTTTGCATTTGAGTTTCCAGGGGAAGCTCATCGGTGTAGGCACATAAGGGAATCACATCGGCGTTTTCTCCGCTTAACCGACGCAGCGCGCTGGCCAGACCGGCGGCGTATTCGCCATGACTCGCGATCAGATATTTCACATTATTCCTCTTTCCATTTCGTCCTTTGTCAATGCCATTATAGAAAGCTTTGTAAGCATTAACTACTCAATTAATTGCACTATTTTTAGTGCAGTGAATCAAAGACAGCCGCTTGCAGCAGGCCCGGAATTTCCATCAGATCGTCAAAGAGCTGATGCGCCGGAGATTGATCAAAGCCATACCGCTCATCACGTTTGGCCAGCACCCGCATCCCGGCACGCACAGCCGCCAGAATGCCATACGTGGAATCTTCAATCACATGACATTGTTGGGGCAAAACATGCAGTCGGGAAGCCACATGCAGATAGATCTCAGGGTTGGGCTTGCTTTCCTTAAAATCATCACCACTGGCGATCACTTCAAACAAGGACAGGATCTCGAGCTCCTGAAGCACCTGTTCGATATTGCTTTGCGGTGAACTGGATGCCAGCGCTAAGCGCCAGCCTGTGTCTTTCAGCTGATTCAGCGTTTGATGTAAATGAGGATTCGCCAGCTCGCGGTAAACGATCCGGTGGTGGCGATGAAAGGTGCGCATATCGCGGCGATAGGTTTCCTCACTATCATAAAATGCTGGATCAGCCTGTTTTAGAATCGAAAATGTTTTGCGGCTGCTTTCTCCGACAAGCGAATCAAGCACAGCGCGGGAAAAGTGATAGCCGCGGCTGATCAGAAATTCTTCGAGCCGTCGGTAATACACAGGTTCCGTATCGACAAGCACGCCGTCCATATCAAAGATCACAACTTTTTCCATTCTCTGCCTCCTTTCTGGTTCACTGTGAGTTCATTATAAGGAAATCCTTTCCCTGAACAAAAACGGAAAAAGATCACTAACCTTAGTGCAGGACACTTCGTCAGCTAGCCCGGATTTCCGGTATAATAGAAGCAGAAGGAAGGGATCGTATGCTTTTATTTTCAAATCCTGGCTGCGGCAATACAGCCGCGGCAGCCCATGAGGCCATCCGCAAAGCCAAACAGATGAAGACCGATGTCGTCTTTGCCTCCTCCGCAGGCAAAACCGCCCGCGCGGTGATCGACGAAGCGCAGAAACAGGATTACCCAGGCAAGCTGATCTGCGTCAGATCGGTTTCCGACGCGAAAAACCACGGTCAGAACCGCATGCCAGCACAGATCCAGAAGGAGCTGTTGGATCATGGGGTTGTGATTGTCACAGCCGCCCACGCGCTCAGCGGCGGTGAACGGGGCTTAAGCAGCCAACAGGGCGGAATTTATCCGCTGGAAATCATGGCTGCCACCCTTCGGACATTCGGGCAAGGCGTCAAGGTTTGTTTTGAATGCGCGGTGATGGCGCTGGATGCGGATGTCATCGAGTGGGGAAAAGCAATCGTTGCTTTAGGCGGCACATCGGAAGGCGCTGACACGGCCATGGTTCTGACGCCGGGATACTCCGCTTCGATATTAAGCACCCGGATTCATGAAATTCTCTGCAAGCCTGCCCTCATGCAGGCGGAATAAACACGTTTTTTCTCCCATGACTTAACCTTGCTTCAACGAAATAAGCGAGGATTTTCCCACCTGTGCAGGGGGAGGGAGAAATCGGCAAAAACAGGCTCAACGGCAGGGGGCCTCTATCCCCCGCGGACATGAAGTCAAGCCGACTAAGAAACGAGAGTAAAGGCAGCAGCGCTGCCGTGTCATGATGAGCGATAGAGGACTCATCATGGGGATTGAAATAAGTTATTCTCAACGGCTTTCCATAGACTAAAAAAGAACTCATTTCGTATCATAATCGGTACGGATGAATTCTTTTTTCTGTTTACTCCGCAGCTTTGCTTTCTTCTGTGTTTTCCATTTCAGTCAGATTATGCAGCCAGCGTTCCTTTTTCAGCAAGCCCACCGCCAACAGGCATTTTAAAAGATAGCTGACTTCCACCCAGAAATAAACTGTAGTGATCGGCAAGGAGGTTCTCTGTGTCAGGATCATCAACAGCGGAATCGGGACAACCCACATAAACAGCGAATCAATCAGGAAGATCGACCGGCTGTCGCCGCCGCTGCGGAAGACAAAATAGACGAGGAAATGCGCGGTCGCCAATGGAAACAAAAGCGCCATGATCTGCATCAGCTGATCCGCGGTGGCTAAGGATACGGCTGACCCGCTGTAAAGCAGCGGAATTGTCCAGCGGCACAAATAGATCAGGATGCCAAACAGCACCGAAAGCGCCAGTGCCAGCTTGAACACCCGGCTGACAACCTGTTTGGCGTCATCCTTTTTCCCCTGCCCCAAAATCGGTCCGACCAGAATCGTCAAGACGGTCCCCGCCGCCGGAAAGAGGACGCGGAACAGCTCATAATAGGTCATCGCGATCGAATAGCCGGCGGTCGTTGCCGTATTGAAAGACGTATAGCCTTTAAACAGCACCGCCAGCCCTAAGCCATAGAACAATTCGTTCAATCCGATCGGAAGCATGGTCTTACTGATTTGAAACGCCAGCACCCGCGGTATTCTCGGCGTGACCTTCCATGCCTGCGCAAACACGCATTGTGAACGTTTCATAAGAACAACCATGATCAAGGCTTCAAGACTGCGGCAGATCAGCATCGCGATCCCAGCTCCTGCCATCCCGGCTCTCATCCCGTCCAACAAAATGCCATTGGCAACGATCTTCACGATCACCGCCGCACAGCTGCCGTATAAGGGCAGCCTCACCTGACCGATTGAGCGCAGAGCGTTGGCAATTGCCTGGGACAGTACATACGGAATCATCGACAAAGCCAGAAACCGCAGGTAAATGGTTGCCGGCTCCAATAAGGCCGGATCAGAAGAAAACAAGCGGACTAACGATCGGGGAAAAGCGATCCCAGCGAGAATAAAGGGAAGCATCATCGTCGCGGAAACGAGAATGGAAAACCGGAAGGTCTGACGCATGCGCTGCGGCTGATCCACCCCTGCATACTGCGCCAGGTAGACAACGCCGGCCGCCAGAATGCCGTTGAGAAAACTGCTGGGCACCGTAAACAGACGGTTGACGATGGCTGCGGAAGAAACAAACAAATCACCGAACCGCCCGACCATGACATTATCAATAATCGTGATCAGATTGAGAATCAGCTGCTGGGCTATCATAGCCAGACACAAATTCAGCGCCTGACGGTAAAATGTTCTAGCAGATTGCCGGTGCATCGTTATCCCCCTTTCCTTTCTTCTTCCTTCAGTATAGAGAACTCGACCTTGCTTCAGAAGCAGAAAAAAATCACCATTTCTGGTGAAGTTTTCTTTTAACCGCAAAGGGATGAATTCTAAAGTTGAGTGTTGCCGTGATCCCCAAAGTTCAGAATTGGCTTACGCTTTAGATTCGCCTCTGTTTTATCTAGTTCAGATTTGGGGAAAGCGGCTGCGGATGGCTTCCATGAAAGCCAGAACTTCGCGGGTTTTCGCCTGCGGATACAGCGGACTCTGCAGCCAGCCATTGCCGACACAGCGGCACACTTCCGCAATCTCCCCACCCAAGTCTGTATAATGAAGCGTTGGACGAATTGTCTGAACGCCCTGCGCATTTTCCAGAATGATTTCTTCCGCCCGATAGTAATAAGGGATGCGCAGCGTTCCCTTTGTACCGCGGATCAGCGCTTCCCGCGGGCGTTCACGGTCGATCGCCCCTTCGGTCAAAATTCGAACCCCGCTTCGGGTGTTCAATTCACAGGTAAAATGAACATCAATCTGATTACGAAGCTCTGCCTGAACCTGAAGTTCCTCGCAACAATCCGGAAATAAATCCAGCACAAAATAGTAAAGGTAACTGCCGATATCATACAGCGCACCGCCCTGTTTCGCATCGTGAATATACCAACCGGGTTTGGTTTGATCTTTTAAATCGTAACAGTAATTGACATCCGCTTCATAGACCTGACCGATCGCTCCATCTTCGATCAGATTTTTAACAATCTCACTGCTTGGATAAAACGGAGTTTTTAACGCTTCCATCAGAAAGCAGTCTTGGCGCTTTGCTTCTTCGCACAGCTGATCCCAATCCGCGGTGGTTAACGTTCCTGGCTTTTCCACCAGCACATGCTTATGCTGAGCCAAAGCTGCCATGGCCATTTCTTTATGCATCAAATGCGGTAAAGCGATGTAAACGCAGTCCACATTCGGGCTGCTCAGACAGGCGTCATACTGGTCCACAATCTGCGCTGTTTTAACCGCTGAGGCGGCCGCTTTTTGCTTGGCTTCCGTTCGGGAAGCGATCACGGTAATCTCAGCCTCCCTGACCTGAGCGCTGTCACCCACAAAGCGCTGCGCGATTCCGCCGTAACCTAAGATTCCAAATCGCATCATTTCTCACTCCTTTACTATCACTATACGCCGACCTGGCTCAAAGAAAAAGGACGAAATTGTGAACTTTCATAACAGTTTTCTTACGATTTTACAGAATTCGATCTTCATTGCAGAAATCCTTGCGGAAATATTGTCTAACTGCATGCTTATCCAACTTATGATGATTAGACTTTTTTGACAGCCGAACCAACTAATGCCTTAGAAAAGTCCCTAAACAAAGGCTTTTTCCGAGGTTTTATCGATTTGAATAAGGGAGTTATCCTTGGCTGCGTCAGAACATAGCCTGGGCTATCCAAAATACAAACTGACATGCCTATTAAATCAACATCCATTACATTTTTTAGCTAAATGTAGCCATTTTCGGTAATCGCTTTCCAAATTTACTTTTTCCAATTCATAGGAACAACCCAACAATCATAAAAAGATGACCGCACAGTCATCTTTTTACAATATTTCATTCGTTCTGTTATTTTACCAAAGGCTCTGAAACATGATCATGGACTGCCGACGGTCCCGGCTGTGACATGATCTTGTCTTGAGTAATCGTGAATTTATCGCCGACAAAATAATGCATTGTCAGCTCAAAAGGTTCATCGTTCACATTCCACATGATCGTCTGGCGAAGCAGCGGCACATGATTCGATCCGATCAGTTTCGCCTGTTCCGGGCTGGGCAGACAAGCTCCCAGTTCCATATACCCATAGGAGCGCTCAATTCCCAATTCCTCAATATACTGGTTCAGCGAACCTTCCAACCGCTTAATATCCATTGTCGGCAAAATATTCTGCGAGATATAAGAGTAAGAAATACAGATTAAGCTGCCGCTGCCATAACGTGTCCGAATGAAGTAATGCAGAAAATCATCCTCCGCAACATGCAGCACTGATGCAATTTCAGGAGCTTCCTTGCCTTTTATAATTCCATATTTAATCAGCTCAGCCGACGGTTTTAATCCGGCATTGCGAATCATATCAGTAATACTTTCTGTCCGCACCGAGTTTTTCTTGATTTTCGTCTGGAAACGATGATCCGCAAAGGTTCCTTTTCCTTTAATCCGCTTGATGTAGCCATGCACGGCCAATTCGTTCATCGCCCGGGAAACTGTCATATGGCTGGTGGAAAACTTTGCGCAGATCTCACTTTCCGGGGGAAGCGGCTGATCGGCCTGCAGCTCTCCGCTTTCAATTTTTGCTTTAAAATAATTCTCGATTTCCACATACTTTGGAAGTTTCGGCATGGTCTACCTCCTGCTTTGCAAACTGACGGCAACCCCCAACAGGATTGCCGGATACTGAATATGAATTTACTGGGGATCCTGACTTAGATTTTTGTGTCTTGAGCTTGGATAATGGGATGAAACATAACGCTTTTTGATTGGACTGACCTTGGTATCAATGCCCGTATCTTCGCAGATCAAGGCAGAAAGCACCTGAAAAGGAATCACATAAAGAATGGGGGAAAGCAGATCAGATGTTCTGACCGAAAACTTCAAATCCCTATCAGTGCTTGCGACCCCTTCTTCACAGGTGATGACAAACACATGCTCGGTAAAGACATCTTTATAATAAGGCACTAACTCTTTTAACCGATTCAGCTCTTTCTGACCTTCGGAAGCGATCATAAAGATATAGTTGTCCTGATTGTACGCACGCATCGGACCGTGCATCTGTTCTTCCATTTCATAACCGGTACACGGACGGGAATAGGTTTCAAAGAATTTCAAACGCGATTCCAGCGCAGTCGGATAGTTATAGCCATAGCCGGCAATCGAGGATTTTGTCATTTGATAAAACTCTTGTTTATTACGATTATACCAGTCGACCGACTCCTTGACAACAATTTCCAAATTGTCAGCGAGCGCTTTGGCTTCTTCATCCAGCCGCTGGAATTCCGCTTCGCTGATCAGCTTTTTACGGCGGGCAATTTCGATCGCCTGAATATAAAATTGATAAATTGTTTCTGTATAACCGCGGGTCTCTGGTCCGATTTCTTCTTCTTCACAGACTAAATGACAGTATACATCTGCCAGCTCCTGTAGCACACTGTCCAACTGTTCGGTAACGGCGATTGTAAAGTAACCGTCATCCGACGCCTTTTTGACAGCTTCGCATGTCGATATACTGTCACCATGCTGGGAGAAGCCGATAACACAGATCTGTTCTTTCTTAAAAACACCCGAAGGATTCGGATTTTCATGATTCGTGAAAATCGTCGGCGCACAGGCAACGCCTTCCACGTGCAGAAGATCGACAAAGAGATTCTTAATCACCATGGATACATGATTGGACGTACCAGAACCCAAAAAGTACACCTTTTTAAAGTCGTGACTGACAAAGGCGTCGACAAAGTCGTTCATGTATTCATCGCGAAGAGTATAAGCCTTTTTCAAAACCCGCGGCGTATCTTGAATGTGACCGATCATTGATAGTTTTTCTTTTTCCATGCTTCTCATTTATTCTCCTTTTATTTGAAATCATCTGGCATCACACCACAAATATACCATTCGCCGTAAAAAAATCAAGAGTAAATATATATTTGTTTTGATTGCTGAGATGGAATTCCTCTGAATTCATCAATCCATAATCAAAAAGACCGGGGAAATAACTCAGAATTTTGTAAATTCTGTATTTTTTTCTTATCTAATAGAGTTGGAACCTTAACTTCCGCCGTTTAATATATATTTTCATGAATTATATATTTACAAATATATATTTATAGATTATACTGGGATTAAATCTGGCAGCACTCACACTACAGAATTCGTTGAAAGGGGGAAATTAAGAACCGAATGAATCAGATCATCCTCGCCTCCCATGGCAAGCTTGCCTCCGGTATGAAGGCAACCCTGGAGTTTTTCGGGGTACAGAACATCATCATCCTGGAACAAACTGTCCAGGAAACAGGCTTTGAAGCCAAAGCCGAAGCCGTACTGCAACAATATGCCGAACAAAACTGCATCGTCTTTACCGATTTGTACGGAGGTTCGGTGAATCAGATCTTCTTTAAGAACCTTCAGCACTATGCTTTCCATCTGATCACCGGCATGAATTTAGCCATGATCCTGGAATGCGCCTTCACCGAAGCGGATCTGACGGGTCCGCAGCTGAAAGAAATCATTGAAAACGCCTGCCGTCAAACTTGCTACATGAACGATCTGTTAACATGCGGCAAGGAAGACGACGACTAGAAAGGAGAATCGCGATGATCAGTTTATTGCGCGTCGACGGGCGGTTAGTCCACGGCATGGTCGCTGTGACCTGGGTGGGCGAACTGAAACCGAATGTTTTAGTGGTAGCCAATGACGCCGCGGCCAACGATAGTTTTCACACCATGACGCTCAAACTTGCTAAGCCGGCCAATGTCGATATGTACGTCTGGACGCTGGCCAAAGCTGCGGATCGGCTCAACGGCCCTAAGTACAAAGCGAAGAAAATTTTCATCACCGTCGGTACGATTGCCGATGCTGAAACACTTGTCAGCCAATGTCCGGAAATCCGCCGCGTCAATGTCGGTCCGGAAGTGGACGGCACCAAGGGCCGGGTCACTGAAGGAAAAGTGGAAATCAGCGACGGCGTCTTTGCTTCCCCGGAAGAATTTATCAGTTTGAAGCATATCCACGATCAGGGCGTCGAAGTCTTCGCCCAGATCACCCCGCAGATGCCGGCCGTGGATTTTGCGGAATTCGCCAAAAAATTTGAATAAGAAGGAGAAAAGGGTATGATTTTACAAGCGATTTTAGTCGGCCTTGTTGCCGGCTACGGCCGGATCGAACAATCATGGTTCGGTCAGCAGATGATCGCGCGGCCAATCTGGCTGTGCACACTTGTCGGTTTATTATTAGGGGACTTGAAACAAGGCGTGATCATCGGCGGTACGCTGGAGTTGATCTGGGCGGGGGTTGTTCAGATCGGCGCGGCCCCGACCGAAGTTGTCAGCGGTAGCGTACTGGCTTCCGCGCTGGTCATTACCAGCGGTCTGACTGTGGAAGAAGGCGTCGCACTGGCCATTCCGGTAGCTTTATTAGCCAGCGTTATGAATACGTTTATTTCGTCCGTCAACTCTGCGGTGCTGTCTTCCTTAACCAACAAAGCGGTGGAAAACTGTGATACCAAAATGATCTGGTGGACAGGCATCGGCGGTGGCATCATCTATTTTGTTGTCTACTTCATTGTTATCGCCTTGGGATTTATGGCTGGTTCGGTTGCGATTCAGGCTGTCATTGATTCAATTCCAGGGGTTGTCCGCTACGGTTTGACCAACGCCAGCAAGCTCCTGCCGGCAATTGGCATCGGCATATTATTAAAATTTACATTCGATTGGAAATATGCCGGCTTCTTTGCGCTGGGATTCCTCTTGCCGACTTATCTGGGTATGGGAACAATGGGCGTTGCGCTGACAGGCCTGGTCTGTGCCTATATCTATTATCAATTTAAACCCAAAGCGGAGGAGGAGGACTAATCATGGCGACGCCGGTTGAATTATCAAAAAAAGAACTGAATAAAGTGTTCTGGCGCTCCTATCAGGCGCTGGGCTGTTATACCTATGATAAGCAGCAGGGAATTTCCTACATGCGCGCGCTGCTTCCGGCGCTGCAGAAATTATATCCGGATCCGGAAGATTTGAAAGAAGCACTAATCCGCCACAATGTAATGTTTAATACGACCTGCGCTTTTGTTCCCTTCTGTCTGGGCATCACCTGTGCGATGGAAGAAGAATATGCCAACGCTCCGGAAGGTTCGTTTGATCCGCAGTCAATCAGTTCGGTTAAGATTGCCTTGATGGGCCCGTTAGCGGGAATCGGCGACAGCTTCTTCTGGGGAACCTTCCGCGTCATCGCCTGCGGCATCGGTGCCCCGTTGGCGGCGGCTGGAAATCTGTTAGGCGTCGTCCTGTACTTACTGTTGAATTTGATCCCGTCCACGCTGACCCGTGTCTATGGTTTCAAACTAGGTTATCAAGGCGGGCGGGAATTTCTGGCGAAAATTCAGGCGGATGGAACACTGGAAAAAGTAACGGAAGCCGCAAAGATCCTGGGCTTAGTCGTTATCGGCGGTTTGGTGCCGACGATTGTCGCCGTTCCGGTTTCCCTGCAGCTCAATATGGGCGGCGGATCCTTTATTCTGGCCGATGTGCTCAACAGCATCATGCCGAACTTACTGCCGTTAGTGCTTTCCGTCATCGTCTATCACTACATTCAAAAAGGCGTCAGCGTCAACAAGCTGTTGTTTATCTTGTTAGGCTTAGGCATCCTGCTGACAGCCGTCGGCTTCTTCCCAATGGGTTGATCAAAAACGAAATCATCCGCAAAAAGCAGGCAGTTGTCTGCTTTTTTGCTGCGCATGAAAACAATGCAGCTCCCATTTCAACCTTCCTGTGTCATGAAATTAAAATATCTTTTCCGGCACAAAAAATTCAGCAGGAAGACTTTATTGCATTCGCTATGCCGGACAAAACGCGCGAATCTCTCCCATCCGTGCTTGAATAAAACGGGCAGGAATTTTTATCTTATTCCTTAGCTCACTTCCCAAAGGATGTACTTCTGCCCTTATACTCAGCCGCTTCCTGCTTTGGATAAGCATAATGCCGGCGCGAAGAAATTCTAAACTCTCTTTCTGAGCAGTCAATCCATTTTTTATTGAAGCTGCGATGATCGATTCGCTTCATTCCTGCCGGCTTTACTTCCGATTGGCTATGCGAATTAATCAGCGAATCTGTTTCGTTGGAGAAAATTTACGGAAGTGATGATTCAGACTGCAGAAACAAAAAAAGCGCTGCCGTCAAGGTCAACGCTTTCTCATTTGGGCTTTGCCAAAAGGTGTTTTGGCAAACACAGCGGTCACTCACCATTTGACTTGAGGAAAGGGAGGAAATCAAGCTAGTAAGTGTAGCTGCCCATCTTTTTGTGGAAATCCGGATCACTGGCGATGTTGCAGTCAATGCCCAGATCCAGCGATAACTTCCGCGCCAGCACCTGCAGCGGGACAATGTATTCCATCGTTGCAAAGTACGGATCGTTGACAAACGGATAAACAAAGTTATGCGGATCCTCAGCTTGGGAAGCATCCGAGGTGATCACATAGTTCGGATTATGTCGTTCCCGCGCGAAATAATCACGCATCCGCAGACAGCGCTTGAAATACTGTCCCGGACAAGCCAGGTAAACCATCGCCGTGTCTTCGTGAATCGAATGATACACGCCGTGCATGAATTCTTCCTGTTCATATCCAACGACGCTGTACCGCACCGCTTCCAGCACTTTCAGCGTGCCTTCCATCATTGCGGAAATACAGCTTTCATATCCCACCAGAATCATCCGGCGGCATGGCAGCAGATCTTCCTTGTTGCGCAGATACCACTGGCTCGCCTGTTCGGCGATTTCCGGAATGTTGTCGCAGGTCTTGACCATCTGAGCGCTCAGCCGTTCTTTTTCATCTTCGCTGATCCGGCCTAAGCGCACGGCCAGCTTCATGCCCAGAAGCATGATCGTGGCCATCGTGCCGATATACCCTTTGGTTTTCGGGCCGGCATATTCCATGCCGATGGCCAATAAAATCGTAACGTCGGCATGCTCGCTGACTGGTTTTCCGGCCTCGCCGGTAATCGCAATGGTTTTCAAACCCAAGCTGCGGGCTTTATCCAATGCGGCAATCGTCGAAGAACTGCGGCCGGCTTGAGAAATGCCGATCACCAGCGTATGTTTGTTCAAAATCAGTTCGTTGTCTTTAAACTGCATCGGATAGCTGGCAAAGACTTTGACCTTCAGCACATCTTCCAGCAGTTTCTTGCAGGCCAGTGCACCGTGATATGAGGTTCCTGAACCAACGACGTAAATCTGTTCGATCTCGCCCTCAGCACAGTAATTTAATGCTTCTTCAAAGATTTCATCCTGATGCTCGACGATATTTCTCACCGCCGGCTTGGACTCCAGAATATACTGGTACATATCCCAGCTTTTTTCCGTCATGAATGACCCTCCTTATTGATTGACTGTACGGTAGTAATAGTTATAACGGGAACCGATATACAGCATCTCCGTGTATTCGATCAGATCGTCATCCTGGTCGTACATCCAGGTAATATTGCGCAAGAGCGCCACATCCTTGATTTTCAGCAAGCGTTTTTCGTCTTCTGTCGGCATCATCGCCGTCATCTCGCCATCGCTGTATTTGAAATGCGCACCGTTTTCCTGCATGATCTGATAGACTGAACCTTCAATTTTCCGCAGATCCACACTGGACATGTATTTCTGCGAAAGATAGGTATAGCTGATCGCAATCGGGGTTTCGTCGGCGGTTCGGATACGCACGATATAATGAATCGCATCGTCCGGCCCCAGCTTCATTTTCTCCATCAGATTCGGCAGTTTATCAGCCCGTTCAATCCGGTATTCAACCAGAATCGCTCCCGGCTTCTGCCCCATCTTTGTGATGTCATCGGTAAAGCTCGTTAAGTTGCCGATCGCTTTGACAATCTGTTGGTTGTCCACAAAGCTTCCCTGGCCTTTCACCCGGCGGATGCAGCCTTCCTGAGCTAAGATATTCAGGGCCTTGTTTGCGGTCATGCGCGAAACCTGAAACGTCTGCGCAATTTCAATTTCGTTGGGCAATTGATCGCCCGGCTTCAGTACCTTATCGACGATCTGTTGGCGGTAGTAATTAATTATTTGTTCATATTTATTCATCTAATCCAGCTCCGAGGGATCGCTGATCATCGCCATCAGCGACTTTCTATTCTTATCATTATTAGTATACCTCATTGCTCGGTTCAGGTAAATCTCTACCTGTTGCGGCTCGTTGAGATAATGATAAAGTTTTGCGATGCGGAAGGCGATCAGTGATTTGATTTCATCGTTTTCGCATTCCGGCAGCGCTTCGATCAGCTCCTGGATCAGACTGGTGTCTTTCTGGATGTAAATGCGGTCAAGCTGCTCAACCTCACCGCGGATCAACTCCGCCTTCCCGCCTTTTTCCCGTTCAGCAGCGGCGTCAGCTGGTCGCGGCAGACCTCAGCTAAAGCTCGGTCCCTGAACTGCAGCGCATAGCCGAACATGCGGGAATAAAGCGCGATTTTTTCATCCGCGTTCATCTTCAGCGAAGTCATTTGATCATAGGTTTTCTGCACCTGCGGATGATCCTGAAGATCCATGAAATAATTCAGCTTCATCATCTGCAGCGACACCTTGGAAAAATTGAACTTGCAATAGGGGGAATCGATCATCTTAAGAAAATTGTCGGTATCCTGCTTCATTTTGAGCGCATACAGCTTGCGCAGGGCTTTTTCACTGACCCATTTTTTATAGATCACGCTGCCGAACAAGCACAGCAGCGTGACCCAGATTATCGGATTAGTCATGGAACCGGTTCAGAGCGCGGGCAAAACGCTTTGCGGTAATGTGCGGCCGGGTGATCGCGTTGCCGACGACGACCGCATAAGCGCCCATATACAGACATTGAACGGCAATTTCCGGTGTTGCGACTTTGCCTTCCATAATCACCCGCGCGTTTGTGCCCTGAACAGCGTCCACAATATCCCGAAGCAGAATGTAATCCGGCGCGTCTTTGATTTCCAGCTTATCGAAGGCTCCGGCTTGGGTATAACCGGCTAAGGTCGGCGCCACGAAATCCGCCCCCATTTCGGCAGCGATCCGGGCATCCTGAGCATTGCTGACATCGGCAAAGATTAAGGCTTCCGGAATGTTTTCCTTGATTTCACGAATCGTTTCATACGCCAGCTTTCCATCATCACGGTAATGATGCGTCGCCTGAACGGCGATGACCTCTGCTCCGGCTTCCCAGACGGCTTTGGCAGCCTCCAGATTCGGTGTTAAATAAACATCCTTAATATTGCGGTTAATTTTCCAGATTCCGATGATCGGAAGATCGACTTTCGCCTTGATCGCCCGGATATCTTCCGGTGAATTGGCACGAATGCCTTTGGCTCCGGCCCAGGCCGCACACTCTGCGAACTTGACCGTGATGCCTTCCATATAATGCGGTTCCTCCGGCACTGCCTGACAGGAAACGATTAAGCCGTCCTTCAGACTTTCCAGCACTGCTTCTTTATTCATCCGATTTCACCCCTGATTTCTAATTTTACAACAGACCTAATGCGACAGCCAAAACGCCTAAGACCAGCAACGCGATCATGATCACAGTTCCGGAGTAGCGCTTCTGCAGACCCCAGTAGCAAGCGAAGGTCAGGCCCAGCGGCAGAATTTTCGGACAGATCGCGTCAAAGATTTCCTGCAGGACAACCTGCGCGCCGTTGATATTCAGCACCGTGACCAGATTGACATTGACCATCGAAGCCATCATCGCGCCGATAACGACCAGACCCATGATTCGAGCCGCTTCGGTCAGCTTATTCAGCGTACCGTCTTCCGAGATCCGAGTTAAGAATTCGCTTCCGCCTTCATAGCCGATCTTGAAGCCGACGCGGCGGACGATTTCCGAAGGAATGAAGTTGATCAGGAAATACAGAATCGGGCCGAGGATATTGCCGGCAACCGCCAGCGGCGCACCGACGCCGACGCCGATAACGCGGAACGTACCCCAGAAGAAGCTGTCGCCGATCCCGGCTAACGGTCCCATCAGCGCTGCTTTGACGGAGTTGATCGAAGCTACGTCGAATTCTCCCTCCGGAACGCTGGCGCATTGTTCTTCCATTGCGCAGGTAATGCCGATGATAAACGGACTTGGTGTTGTCGCACAGTTGAAGAATTCCAAGTGCCGCTTAACGCCGGCTTTCATCCGGACTTCATCATCCCCGTACAGCTCGCGGATCGCCGGCATCATCGTCCAGGCATAGCCGGTCGACATCTGACGTTCGTAGTTGAAGCATCCCAATAATTGATAGTGACGATTATAGACTTTCTTTAATGTCTTCGAGCTTAATTTTTTCATTCCGATCGTCATCTTACAGTTCCTCACTTTCATCACTGCCGCTCACAGCGCCGCTTTTGCCGCTTGGAGCGAACTGATAGTAAACATAAGCGCAGATTACGCCGATTACGGCGGCCGCAATCGTGCTGACATTGAAGAAGGCCACTAACGCGAAGCCTAAGAATAAGAAGGCTGCGAATTTCTTGTCAAAGGTCAGCTGGATCAGCATCGCGATACCTAAAGCCGGAAGCAGGTTGCCGGACTGCGCCAGACCGGACTGAATCACAGCCGGAATGTTGTTGACAATCGCCGTAATGACGTCGCCGCCGATGATGAAGCCCAGGAAAATCATGCTGAATTTGAAGACGAAATACAGCGCGCTGCCCATCCAGTTGGACATTTCAACGCCTTTCCAGTCGCCTTTATCCGCACATTTATCGGCGCGGTGAGCGAAGGTTGTGTTCAGAATGCAGACGCCGATCGAACCGACCTGTGCCAGCAAAGCAATCGGGATCGCCAGCGCTAACGTGGTTTCGTAAGAAGCACCGGTTTTGATGGCTAACGCTGTCGCCAGGGCACTGCCGACAACGACATCCGGCGGCGTTGAAGTTCCGATTCCGACTAAGCCCATCCAGACTAATTCCAGATTGCCGCCGATGATTAAGCCCATTGTGAAGTCACCCATGATCAAACCGACGATTGGGCCGATGAGAATTGGTCGATCCAGCATGTGCTGACCGCCGATGCGGCTTTCCATGTAGATCAAGGTTGCGACGAGCGCGACTAAGAATCCCTGAAGCATAAGTTTTTGCCCTCCTTATAATTTTCTATTTGGCAAATATTTTTTCGATTTCTTTGAAGTTCATGCGGTCCTGGGACGGTGTGATCTGCGCGAATACTTCTACGCCGGCATCCGCCATCTTCTTGGCGCAGGTAAATTCTTTCTGCGTCATGAAGACCTGCGGCAGAGTTGGGATGTATTCTTCGCCCGGCTTCTTATTGACACCGGCCGTGCCGATGTTGAGCTTGGCGATCCCCTTGACGCGTTCCCAGATATAGCAGGCATCCTCAACCGTTTCCGTAACCAGGAATATTTTCTTTCGGTCGTTGATCGGATTGTTCAGAGCCTTGATGGAATCGTCTTTTGTCTTGATGATCAGTTTGACGCCGGCTGGTTTGGCCAGCTTCATCGTAGCGGCTTTAAAGCTGTCCCCTGCCGCCTCATCATTGGCTACCAGAATCGTTTCCGGTTTAATTGCGGAAGTCCAGGACACAGCCACCATGCCGTGAATTAGCCGGTCATCCGCTCTGACTAAAATAATCATAAAATCCTCCTTTCCTTCTATAACGCCTGATTCAGTTCAGGTCATTACCTCACTTTGAAATTTATAGCTCGTCGTCTTCGTCGGCTTCTTCACTGGTTTCTGAGCTCAACGTGTTCATGCACAGCATTTCGGCCTTTGCCCGTTCGACGATCTCCGCTGCCAAATCGGCCGTGATGTCCTCACTTTGATAGATCATCTCCAGAACCAGCGGGAAGTTGATGCCGGTGACCAGAATAAACGGTTTTTCCTGCATCAGTCGGGCAGCGATCTGATTGACGCTGCCTCCGGCCAGATCGGTCAGAACAACAAGGTTGCCGTCAGGAATTTCATCCAGCTTGGCGCGCAGCGCTTTCTCAAATTCATTGTCCTCAACGTAAGCGTTGAGATAATGAACGTTGGTTGCTTCACTGTTGAAGAAGTGAACCGCATGGACCAGCCCTTCAGCCAGGGTGGAATGGGTTGCAATGAGAAATTGATTCATCGTTATTCCTCCATTTTCTTATGCGCGAACGCCCGGCGCTTCGGCGGGTAGACGCTGGTATCGTAGCCGATCGCCTCGCAGTTGCGGGCCGCCATCAGCTGGAAGGGAACAACGAAGGCCAGCGGACTTAAATCCTGCGCGATCGGACTGTGGAAATGCAGATCTTTAGGACTTGTGGTCTGTTGATCATGATAGAAAACAAAGACGTGTTCAGTTACTTCATTTTCCTTGATCCAATCGAGAAACAGCGGGATCCGGCTGCGTTCAAATTCATTGCTGGCAATAAAATACAAATAGGTCTTCTCATCGAACGCCATCTGCGGACCATGGATCAATTCCTCCAGTTCGTAGGCGCTTAACGGTTTGTGGAAGGTTTCATACATTTTCAGCACGCCTTCCAGTGCGGTTGGATAATGCGTTCCATACGCTGCGATATGGCCTCTTTCCATGTTCAACAGCTCTGGTTGATTGCGGTCGATCCACAGCTGAACTTCCGCTGTCAGTTCATCGAAATGCGCAAGCATCGTCTGAGCGTCATCTAGCTTTTGTTGTAACTGGATTGAATTCAATCGGCCCAGGGCTCCGGCAATTTCCACCGCCCACAGATAACCCGTCAGCAGCGTGATGATATAGCCGCGGGTTTCGATTGGAATTTCTTCCTTACCGCAGGTCAAGGGCACGACGACATCGACTTCACGAGTGATCAAGCTGCTTAAAGCTTCGGTCAGCGCGACTGTCAGATAACCCTCGCTTTTCGCTTTGCGCATCGCTTCGACAGTGGAAACACTGGTTCCCGACTGGCTGATGCCAACCACCAGAATCTGTTCCGGCTTGTATATTTGATTGTTGTTGATCTGCGTATAATGGGTAAAAACGGTAGGGATGACCACGTCAGCTTCAACAGGAATAAATTGCTCAAACCAGTTTTTAAAGCTCAGCGAGGCATGATAGCTTGTTCCGGAACCTAAGAAATAAATTTTCCGAATGTCGTGCTGCTGAAACAACTCCACCATCGGATTGACAAAGCATGCCCGCTGGGCAAAGGATTGGCGCAAGGCCCGCCCCTGATCTAAAATGTATCCAACCATTGTTGGTTTTTCCATATTTCCCCTCCTGTATAATCATAATTTCATTTCTTGTATATACATAATATATTCTATGAATACGCTTACGTCAAGAATAATTTGTAGATTTTTGTATATTTTTCCACTTCGTCTCTTCAGATTTCCTTGACACACATGCCTTTGTAACAATTAATCCCTGATTTTTTTCTGATTTACGCTGATATTATCCCACCATCTCATACACCTTTTTCCCTTTCCGTCAGCATTATATATGTATAATCATTCATTAATATTCCTATATTTTTAAATTTTTTATTTCTGGAGCATTCTCTGCGAAGCAGGAACGCTTGTTTATTCAAGGTGTTCCTGTTCAGCCTGCCAGATCTTGATCAACAAAAAAAGCCAACTGCTCAATCGGCAGCTGACTTCATTTTGAAATCAACAAGATTTTAAATCGATCTGACTCTCGTCAACATCTGGGACAGACTAAACTGTCATAAATTCATACATATCGCCGGACTGAATATACCGGCATGGAATTGCGGTACCCAGCGCTTCCGGGATGTAACGGACCATATATTCCATTCCCGGTTCTTCTGTATTGAAATGCCCGACTGCCAGAATCGCTTTCGGTCTTTGCAGCATCGCGCTGTCACGGATATATTCGCTGACGGTAAAGTCAATCAGTTCCATGGCAATCACAAGCTCTATTCCTTCCTGTTCAATCCAGGTAATTGTATCATTATCACCACCCAGGATATGTCCGGCAATCGCAACCTTCCGTACTTTTG
This sequence comes from Holdemania massiliensis AP2, assembly GCF_000327285.1. GTDB lineage: Bacteria > Bacillota_I > Bacilli_A > Erysipelotrichales > Erysipelotrichaceae > Holdemania > Holdemania massiliensis. The sequence continues at coordinate 512,172 of NZ_HE998568.1, forward strand.
CCTCGGTATTTCCCAGCATTTTCAATCCTGTCAGATGGAACTTTTCAATAATCTGACGGCCGATTTCCTTCACCGGTGTTTCCGGCAATTCAAAAACCATGGGCCGGGCTGGATCACAGCTGAGATATTTTTCCCAGCCCAAAGTCACCATCACCCCATGGAAAATCCCATCAACGTATCCGCCGTTCATCGGTATTCCTGAGTGGATATAATCATGATCACGCCAGACAACCATGCCGGTTTCCTCCAGCAGCTGCTTCTTAGCCAGGAAAGTCTTGTTCTGCGCAGCTTCCAGCCAGTCCGTATGATCACCATGATTCCAAAACAGCGCTTCATGCGAGATGATCAGATTGGCTCCGCTGGCGTGAGCCTTGCGGATCACATCAACCGAAGCATAACAAGTCGTCACAATCCCCGTGCATTCCTGATCCGGATTTCCATACAGAATCTGATCCCGAGTTGTCGCTTCGTCGATCGGTTCCCCTCTGACCGTTCCGCGATGGTACTGCTTCATTTTTTGAATAACTTCACTTATTTTCATAACGAACCTCCTGCGTGTATTGTAATCCCTTTCCCAGTGATTTTCTATGCCTGAATCTCAGGATTCCAGCTCTTGATCGTCGGCTTGTGAAGTAGGTGATAATCCTGAATTGGAAAATTCGACTTCATTGATTTCCGGAAAATCCAAAAACTCGGCCAATGTCATATCCAACGCATAGGCAATACGAAAAATCGTCGCCATCCCGGGATTTTTATAAAGACCTTTGACAAGTCTTCTTAATGTTCGTTCACTGATCTTTGCTTTCTGACTTAATACTTCCAATGAAATATTTTTGAGTTCGCACAATTCCTGAATCCGTCTTGCTAATATTTGATTGTAATCCATATTTGTTCCTGCCTTATTTTTTATGATTATTATAAAAATTGAATCTCTTTTCTGCGGTCGATCAATTACGGCTGTCCCTTGCTTTCATTCTTGTTCCTCTTTATTATAATCGATATTTCATATAACTAAAAAGCAGATTTCAATTATATTTTAAAATATTGCTTTTTTTGGGTTTTTAGCAAATAAAATCAAAACCTATGAAAAAAAGATGGCCGAATAGACCATCTTTCTGCTCGCTTATTCAGCTTCTGTTTCTGTTTGAGAATTCTCAGTGATCTCTGTTACGATCGTTTCGGTTTCAACCGTTTCTTCCGATTCCGATTTCACTTCAGGGGCTGCTGGCAAATCCAGGAAAGGTTCCCCTTTAATAATCTTATCGATCTGTTCTGCGGTCAGCGTTTCGTTTTCAATCAGAGCCTCCGCAATTTTGATCAATTCTTCCTTATGTTCCAGGATAATTTTCTTGGCTTCATCATGACACTGGTCGATGATCTTCCGGATTTCCTGATCGATCTCAAAGGCAACCTGTCCGGACACATTGCTTGCCGAGTTGTAATCCCGGCCCAGGAAGACATTCTGCTGACCATGGTCATACTGCACCGGGCCGAGATCACTCATCCCATACAGCGTAACCATATCCCGCGCCAGTTTGGTCGCCTGTTCGATATCATTGACCGCCCCAGTGGTAATATCATCAAAGAAGACTTCTTCAGCAACCCGACCGCCCATGTAGCCGGTAATCGCCGACATCAGGTCGTTCTTAGTATTCATGATCTTTTCTTCCTTCGGCGTCATCAGGTTATAACCCCCGGCTGTGCCGCGCGGAATAATCGTCACTTTCTGAACAATATTGGAGTTTTCCAGATTCAGGCCGACAATCGCATGGCCGGACTCATGGTAAGCCACTAACTTCTTGGATTTTTCATCGTACTTTCTGGATTTCTTCGCCGGTCCCATCATAACGCGGTCAATCGCTTCATCCAGATTGTGCATATGGATCAGATCACTGTTTTCACGCACAGCCAAAATGGCCGCTTCGTTCAGCACATTTTCCAGATCTGCCCCGGAAAATCCCGGCGTCCGCTTGGCTAAAGCATCCAGATCAATTTCCGGCGCCAGCTTCTTATTGCGGGCATGGACTTCCAAAATCGCTTTTCTTCCTCTGCGATCCGGCAGAGATACGGTAATCTGTCGGTCAAACCGGCCTGGACGCAGCAAAGCCGGATCCAGAACATCAGGACGGTTGGTCGCCGCAATAACAACAATTCCGGCGTTATCCGTAATTCCATCCATTTCAACCAACAGCTGGTTTAAGGTCTGTTCCCGTTCATCATGACCGCCGCCTAAGCCGGCACCACGCTGCCGGCCAACCGCATCGATTTCATCGATAAAGATCATGCACGGCGCTGTCTGCTGCGCTTTCTTAAACATATCGCGGACACGGCTGGCGCCGACGCCGACAAACATTTCAACGAAATCGGAACCGGAAATTGAATAGAACGGAACATCCGCTTCCCCAGCCACAGCTTTGGCCAGCAATGTTTTACCAGTACCCGGCGAGCCGACCATTAAGATCCCCTTCGGGATTCGAGCGCCCATTTTGGCGAATTTTTTCGGTGATTTCAGGTAGTCGATAATTTCGGCCATCTCCTGTTTTTCCTCGTCACAGCCGGCGACGTCCTCAAAGCGGACTTTGATGTTGCCTTCCAGCCGGGCCCGGGATTTGGAGAATTCAAACGCCTTGTTGTTGCCGCCGCCGTTCATCTTGGTAATTAAGAAGAACGCCATCGCGCCGAAAATCACAAATGGGATCAAAGACATGATCGTATCCAAAAACAAATTGGATTCGTTCATATCGCTGACCTTGACATCGGCCGCTTTCAAGGCGCTCATCAGCGCGTCAACTTCGGTTTCCGAGCGCGGCACAGAAGCGGTAAAACCCACCTTCTTGCCATCCTGCTCGAAAACACCTTTGATCTTAATGACATTGTCACCGACGGTTAAAGCACTTTCGGTGACTTTCTGTTCTTCCACTAATTTTTGAAACTCGTTGTAGGTCAGGTTCTGTGTCGCAGTCCCGGTATTCATGTTCATTAAGCTGAACAGCGCCAGGATCACAATCAGATACGGAACAAAATTGATCCAACGATTATTACGCATTGTATCACTCCTTCGCTAGCGTTACTTGTAGCATTCTTCTTTCAAAACTCCGACAAATGGAAAATTGCGGTACTTCTGATTGAAGTCCAGTCCAAATCCGACTACGAATTCATTGGGAATTTCAAAGCCGGTATAATCTGCTTCAATATCGACAACCCGGCGGTCCGGTTTATCCAGCAGCGTGACGACACGCACGGTTTTTGCGCCTTTGTTTTTCAGCATGGTCTTGACCGTTTTCAGTGTTCTGCCGGTATCCACAATATCCTCGACCAACAGAATGTCCAGGTTTTTAACCGAGCAGTCTAAGTCCTTGATAATCTTGATATCGCCAATGGATTCCGTGCCTTCATAGCTGGAAACATCCATAAAATCAAATTGAATGTCCAGATCGATATGCTTGATCAATTCTGCCAAAAAAGGAACAGATCCCTTTAACAACGCGACCAGCAGCGGGGGTTGTTCATTGTGTTTGTACTCTTCGGTAAGTTGTTGTCCCAGCTCTTTGCAGCGGGCGACAATTTCGTCTTCATTGAGTAAAATTTTTTCTAAACATGGATGCATAGTCAAACCTCCAGAATATTACTATTTTATCACAAAACAAGTTGGATTGTTAGAGTAATGTGCGACATTACAGCCTATTTTCGGGACCAGAACAATTTCTCCGCGGCGGTTGACAACGACGGGCCAGCTGCGGCGCTGATCCGGCGGAATCTTTCGGTCAATAAACCATCGGTTTAGACGCTTTGTGCCGAAGCGCAGCTGAATTGCATCCTGCGGCTGCGGACTGCGGATCGTGATCGGAAAGTCTTCCTCTGTCAGGGTTACAGCTTCCGTAGTTTCTCCCTGCATCGCAACCTTAAAATACGGCGTCGCGAACAATTCTATTTTATCCAGAACATAACAATAAGATACCTCTTCTGTGAAGTCAAGTGAAAAGAATCCGTAAGCAAGCTGAAATCGGCGGTCTTTACTGAAAGTCAGATTAAAATTGCCTTGTTTCTGTTTCAGCGCTTTGGTCAGTTCGATCAGGAAGGCTTCCGACGGGACGGAAGCCCCCTGTTCCTGCATCCACATACGCAGGAAGATCCGCTGCTCTGCCTCATTCAACGTCAGGAATATTTCCTGGGAAATGATCTGATTCGCAGGATTCAGCTTAGCTTTGACAGCATCCCTTCTTTTCTGACGATTTCGGTTGCGGCGCTTCAATTTTTGAACTGCTGAACGTTTCTGAGCTTCACTCAGTTCGGCCAGCTGGTGATGCCGCAGCTGATTGCGGCGGTAATCGTCACTGAGATTCGATTCATCAATGCCATAGGGGATGTGATGCCGATCACAATAATCCTGCAGCTGCCGCTTTGTTTTATTTAACAGAGGGCGAACGACCTGCACCCCCAATACCCGGCCTTCCTCGCGGATGCCCAGCACTTCGCTCTGACGGCCTGATTCCTGCTGCAAAAGAGCTGTTTCCAGAAAATCATCCAGATGATGGGCGATCAACACTCCGGCCGCTCCTTCCGCTTTTGCCAGCTCGGCAAAGAAAGCGTACCGAACGTCCCGTGCCCAAGCCTGAAAATTTCCGCTGGCTTCCTGGATGGGGGACCGACTGGAAAAGGGAATCGCATGAGTATGACAATAGTCTTCTACAAGCTGCTGATCCCGATCGGCCGTCGGACGATGATGATAATTCACGTGGGCGCAGACGACCGCAACTTGATGGCGCCGGCATAAATCAAGCAAAGCCATCGAATCCGGTCCGCCGGAAACGCCGATGATCCACTTTTTCTCTGCCAGTTGATCCCATCGCATGCGATCGCCTCCTTTATTTCAGCTGGTTTTACTTATTGAACCACAGATCGTTTGAAATGCCAAGGGATTCGCTTACGACAATCCGAAAGAATTGTCAATTTTTGTTTTCTTTTCTTCTTGCCATAAAAAGGGGAAAACCCGCATCAGCGCTTGCTGACACGGGCTACTAAGACAGTGACATCATCGGTACAGCCAGTTTCTTCGATCGACTTCAAACCACTTTCGATCCGCTGCAGAATCTGATCAGGATCTCCGCCGCGGACCCACTGATCGAGCACCTGTTTTTCAACACCGTCGCTGCTCATCACAAAACAGTCCTGATCCTGGCATTCAATCTGAAAGCAATCCGTTTCAATTTCCTGAATAATGCCGATCGGCAGCGATTCTCCGCTGATCTCCATCACCTCTTTCTGACGGATCAGATAGGTCGGACAGGCCCCGGACTTGCTGAGAAACGCTTGATGACGGCGCTGATCATAACAAAGAAAATCGAGTGTGGCAAACAATTCCCGCTGATCAGCATGAAGCAGCGCGTTGATGCTCTGCACGGCTGCTTCTACCGGCAGCTTCGCGCTCAGCATCCGCTGCAGAACCTGCGTCACGAATTGGGAACTGCGAGCGGCCTGCGGACCGCAGCCCATACCGTCGCTGATCGTGCAGATCGTCATCTGACCGTTGCGGAATACCGCACTGGTATCCCCGGAAACCTCCGGATCCTTCTTTAACGTAAATAATCTTGTCTTGAGTGAGGATGGCTGAGAAGTCGACAGCTCCAGCCGGCTGCCGGTATAGAAGATACGGTTGCGCTGAAACCGCGTCACCTTCAGATCGGAATCAATCACCATGTGAATGAGCGGCAGCACCACTTCTTCCAGTTCGCTGTGCGTTAACTGGGAGAAATCAATCACCACCTGCAGCGGTCCCTCCTCCCATTGCTGGACATGGACGCGCTTTACTTCAAAGTGATAGCCTTCTAATAGATTGACGAGTTTCTCGCTCAGCGCCTCATCATCCACGACGCTTTGCTTCATCTGCAGCGCTACGGTATCCAGCGCATCAGCCATCCCTTCCAAAATCCGCGATTGGCTTGGCTGGATCGGTTCAAAATAATCGGCGATCAAATCAAAGATGTGGGAAAACTGCGATAACTGATGCAGCAGTGTCCGCTTGCGGCCTTCAATGCGCTGACCGTTCAGTGTCTGCTTTTCTTCGCTTACCCAATGCTGCGCGATCTGCAGCGCCGGGAACTGCTGCGCTGCCAGAAAGATCACAATTGCGCCGGCTAAAGCCCAGGCCGGCTGCTGCGTCCAGATCAACGGCACCATCCAGCCTAAAAACCGCATCCAGCCTAAATCCTGACGCAAAATATTCATGAGCAGCAAGGCGCTGCACCACACCGGCGTGTGTGCGCCAATGGGAAAACAGAACAACAAGCCCAGGCATAAGGCCAGATATTCCCGCACCGGCATCGTCATCGCCAGACAAGCCATCACTAAAACGGAGGCCATCCAAGCGCCCTCCAATGGGAATAACCGCATCAGAGGGTAAATCAAACTGGTTCCCAAAATTCCCAGCATCATCATGCTCAGCTTGAATTCCGTATCAATCCACATCCAGTCCGACTGGGTAAAACGGCAGATCAACACGCCGGCCCCGGCGGCCGCCAAGCCCTGCGGCAAGGCTGTACCGATCGCCAGATTGGCCAGCAGCACATTCAGTCCGCAGATCATCGGAAACCAGGCAAATAAGTTCTGCCGCAGCAGTTGGATCAGACAGATCAGCAGCAGGAAGAAAACCAGCAGCAGTAATTGGCAGTAAAATCCGGCAAAGCCGGAGAAACTGCTGCCAGCCAGCGTGCCGATCGCCGCCGCCAGTCCCTCCCTTCGATTTCGCTGATAGAAAAAGGCCAGTCCAGGATAAAGAAACACTGCGGATTGAAAAGAAAGCGCAGTGAAGAAAAAACTTAAAACTAAAATACCATCGCTCCAATGAATCTTCCGGAGCCATGCCGTTGACTTCTTAAGGGTCAGCTGACTCATGTTTTTCACCTTCTTAAGGCTATTGTAAGAAAGGTCAGCTGAAAACTCTGTCGAATCTTCCAGTCGGTGTAAAATTCTAAAGCATAAGACATTCCTTGACACGTCTGACGATGCGGCCAAACAGTGCGCTGTTCTCTGGGATCGTCGCTTTGACGTCTATAATCCGGGCAGTATTGATGTATTTGCAGTCATTCAGAAACAGCACTGATTCTTTTTTCATGCCTTCAATCAGACCGATGCGCATTAAGTGCCGGCGGCCATTCGGGCATTCAATCGGATCATACGCCATTCTGTAGGTAACCGGATTGGACGTCATCGGAACGACGAACGCTTTGCCGTTGCAGAATGAGAGGATAATGCCGAAGTGCTGAAATCCTGCCTCATTCAAATAGGCCTGGCCAAAGTCAATATAACAGATATCTCCGATCCTGGCCTTGACTCCCAGCTGAACGCAGCTGCGGGCATCTTTACGGCTCAGCCAATTCGCTTCGCTGACCAAATGACAATGAGCCTGCCGAACCGACAATCCGGAGAATTCTTCCTCTTTTAAGGAAAGATAGGCTCCCCATTGTTCCTTTAAAGAAGGATCCTCACTATAAATAGGCGACAAGTTTAACGCTTGGCGTTCCAACATCAGGTTGTTTTTCATCTTTCTTCACCTTCCCGACTATAATGTTGCCCAAAATCGCGATTTGCCTTCTTTCTTCTCGTTTTCCGAGAATTATTTTTTTCTGCGCAGACTTTGAAAGCGTTCCTTCTAGAATCCTGACGGATTGAGAAAATAGCAGAAACAAAAAAACCTGACGCCGCAGGTTTCCTTTGTTTATTTAAAATTCATGACATTCGTCAACAATCACGCTGCAGGCTCAGGCTTCGCGCTGAACCCATTGGGCTTGTGCCGCTTCTTCCGCTGTTTCCAGACGGATATCGGTCGGCGGAATATCAAAGCGCTGCTGCTTCACCGCATGATAGAAAAACAGCGACAAGGAAGCCGCGATGATCCAGCCGATCGGCCAGGACAGCCAAATCCCAGTCAGGCCTAATCCTCTGGAGAAAACCGCCGCGCAGACGACCCGAATGACCAAATCTGTCAGCGTTGCACTCATAAACAGCTTCATGCGATTGACTCCCCGCAGGATACCGTCCGCGATCAGTTTTACTGCGATGACCAGATAGAACGGAGAAACAATCCGCAGAAACAGAACGCCTGCGGATAACGCCGCCTGATTGCCGTCGGTGATAAACAAACCGACAAACACTGGTCCAGCCAGCAGATACAGCCCGGTGAAAACGAAGGCAATCTCCACTGCCAGCTTAATCCCGGCCGACAATCCCGCTTCAATTCGATCCGGAAGCCCGGCGCCGGCATTCTGCGCCGTATAATTAGACATTCCATTGCCGATCGCAGTCACAGAAGTAATCGTCATGTTATTCAGCTTCACCGCCGCCGAATAACCGCCGACCGCTGCCATACCGAAGCCATTGATCATGCTTTGAATCATGATGTTGCCCACAGAGATGAATCCCTGCTGCAAAATACTGGGAATGGCAATCAAGCTTAATTCTTTCAAGCAGTCTGCGGAAAACCAAGGAGCTTTTTCACTTTCCGGCAAACTTTTCAAACGCTTTATGACAACGCCCAGTGCCAAAGCTGCCGCGATCCCCTGGCAAAGAAATGTCGCCCAGGCCACACCGGCTACGCCCATCTGAAACTGAGCCACAAACAGAATATCGACAAACACATTCGTCACCGAAGATACGGCCAGAAAATAGAAAGGTGTGCGCGAATCGCCCAATGCCGAAAAAATTCCGGTCGCAATGTTATAAACTAACAGAAACAGAAAGCCGCCTAAATAAATCAGCAAGTATTCCAAGGAATCGCCGAAGATTTCCGCCGGCGTCTGAATGAGTCTTAACAGAAAGTCAGCGCCGATCAACCCCATTCCCATCAGCAGCAGACCGATGACGACGCTGGCAATCAGCGAAGTCGTCACCGTTGTTTTTAAACGGCTGTAATTCTTTGAGCCGAAGTGCCGGGCGACCACCACAGAAGTTCCGATATTGCAGCCGAAGGCAAAAGCGATATAAATTAATGTTATCTCATAGGAATTGCCCACAGCCGCGAGCGCTGAGGTCCCAATCCAGCGTCCGGCAACAAAACTGTCGGCAATGTTGTAAAGCTGCTGAAACAGAATGCTGCCGAAGAGCGGAAGCGAATATTGCCACAGTACCGATGCCGGTTTTCCTACGGTCAGATCTTTATTCATCAAAATCCCCCTTATCATGCTTTCCAAGTATAGCACCGTTCATGTATAATATGTAATAGTTAATATTGATTGAATTAATAACCTAAAGTTATGAAAGAAGGGAAAGTTTATGGAGTTAACCCAGCTTCGCTACTTTGCCGCGGTTGCTGAACTCCAGCACGTCACCCGTGCTGCTGAAAGAATGCATGTCGCTCAGCCGGCCATTACCAAATCCATTCAGCGTTTGGAAGCTGAACTCGGCGTACCGCTGATCGCTTCCCGCGGACGCAATATCATCCTGACGGAGTATGGCTGCGCTCTGTATGGCATGCTGCAGGAACCTCTGGAGCGGCTCAACCAAATCCCGGATCAAATGCAGCAGCTCGCTCATCGCAGCGCCTGTACACTGCACATCAATGTTCTGGCAGCCTCCAATGCCGTGACGGAAGCCGTCATCGCCTATAAGCATGATCACGCTGAAATCTTATTTTCGATTATGCAAAACGAACTGGCGCAGATCTGTGATCTTTCAATCGATACGCTGACAGATCAGCAGGAACGCTCTGAACGATCCGCCAATTCCGTTTCGTTTAAAGAACGGATCATGTTAGCTGTTCCCTCCCACTCGATTTACAGCAGTCTGAATGCGATTGATCTCAGGGAGTTAAGAGATGAAGGCTTCATCTGTCTGGCCGGCAACCGAAAATTCAGAAAGATTTGCGATCAGTTCTGTCTGGCGGCCGGGTTTCATCCCAAGATCATCTTTGAAAGCGACAGTCCGGCAACAGTGCGCAATCTGATCGGCGCTGGCAGCGGAATCGGCTTCTGGCCTGAGCATACCTGGGGTGAATTCGGCGAAGATGTAAAGCTCATCCCGATTTCCAATCCCCAATGCAGCCGGGAACTGCGGATTTCCCTGCATCCGCAGGACAGCGCACGATTGACATTGGTCCATCCGTTTTATCATTATCTGATCCATTACTTTAAAGCCTTATTTGAAGCTTAACCATGAGAACGTCTATCTTGTCCACAGGAATTTCATCCATATAATCGTATTCAGCTCACATTGAATCAGGGATTTCACTAGATCCAACATCAAACAAGAACCGATCCCATTTTCTGTCTTTGACAGGCAAAATGGGAAAAAGGACTGAAAACCGCGGAACAAAGCGCTTTTCAGTCCTTTTTAATAGATTTGATTGTCGTCATTTTCAAGTCAGTGAACAAGATCGCACAGTAATCCATGCTTGTTGGTCATTGCAAGATGATCTTCACTTAATTCTGGGAGTCTTCATCCGGCTCTTCCGCATCCATGCTTTCTGTTTCTTCTATTTCAGATTCCGCTTCCGTCAGAATCTCACTGGCATCACTGGGATCTGTTTCCTCCAATAAGACTTTCTTTTTCGGATGGCCTGTCAGCCGTCGGCATAAGCCTAGCAATGGATGCCATTTCGGATTGATCATCTCCGTCGCTTCGATGAAAATCTCAGCGACAAACGTCAGAACAATTAACAGGATAAGTCCCCACTGTTCATTGAAATAACTCAGCACCGCGCAGCCGCCAAATAAAATCGTTACCAGATACAGCACCAGCACGGTATTGCGGTGTCCCAACTTCAGTTTATACATGAGAATATGATGCAGATGGGAGCGGTCTGCCTGCATGATTCCTTTTCCGCTCAGCTTGCGCCGGATCATCGCGATCAATGTATCCGAAATTGGAACGAACAGAATAATGACCGGAAACCCTAACGTAATAAACGTGGTTGTCTTAAATCCCAGCAACGACAGGCACGCCAGCGTAAAGCCCAGAAACAGCGCCCCGCAGTCACCCTGGAAAATTGAAGCTGGATGGAAGTTGTACGGCAGAAAACCAGCGATGGAACCTGCCAGAATCAATGAAATAACCGGAATATCCCGCCGTCCCATAAAGAAGCCGATAAACCCAATCGTGCAGACCACGATAAAGCAGATGCCTGCCGACAAGCCATCAAGGCCGTCGATCAGATTGATCGCATTGGTCACGCCGACGATCCAGACAAAGGATACCAAAAAGGAAAACGGCATCATATTGATTTCAATTCCAAACGGCAAAGTAATCGAAGTTAAACCAATCCCTCCGACTAAGATTGCGATCAGCGCCCCGGCGACTTCAAACAAGAGTTTTTTTAACGGCGACAGATTAATCATATCGTCGAGCAAGCCGCCCAAAAAGACCACCGAGCCTCCGATCAGGATGCCGTTAATGGTCGAATCCGCTTTCAGGAAACAGGCCATGGAAATCATAAAGGCGACGAAAACGGCCAAACCGCCCATCTGCACTATCTTTCCGTGATGTACCGTCCGGTTATTTTCCACCGCGTAGACCTTTAAGGCAAACCCGATGCGCTTCGCAATCGGTACGCAGATTAAGGAAATCACAAACGGCAGTGCAAAGAACGGAAAGGCGCCTTCAATCAAATGCAGCATTGAAAGTACCCCCAAACTACGATAAAGAAATATCGCTGACTCAGCGATATTGTTGGTTACTAGCGGACAAGATGCAGATTTTCCAGCATGACGCCGGTGCCTTCCGCAACACAGGACAACGCATTTTCAGCGACATACACTGGGACGTTCAGTTCATTGATCAGCAGCTGATCAATGCCCTGCAAAAGTGCTCCGCCGCCAGTTAAAACCACACCGCGGCTGACGATATCAGCACTCAATTCAGGCGGCGTCTGTTCTAGGACTGTGCGGCATGCCCGGACAACATCCTGCAAGCTTTCCCGCATCGCCAGCTCTGTTTCTTCTGAATTTAATGTGATCGTGTGCGGCAGACCGGTGACCAAGTCACGGCCGCTGACATCCATTGAATCGCTGCGGCTGCCTCTCCAGGCAGTGCCGATGCGCTTCTTGATTTCTTCTGCGGTACGATCACCGATCAAAAGCTTATAGCTTTCCTTAACATATTTGATCAGATCGCGGTCGAGCTTATCGCCGGCAATCTTCAAGGATGTACTGGTGACGATTTCACCCAAGGATAAAATCGCAACGTCTGTCGTACCGCCGCCGATATCCAAAACCATCGAGCCTGTTGGCTTGGCAATATCCAAACCTGCACCGATGGCTGCCACCTTCGGTTCTTCTTCAATGTAAACGCGTTTTGCACCGCAGCGGTAAGCGGCATCGCGAATCGCGTTCCGTTCAACCGATGTGATGTTGGATGGGCAGCAGATTAAAATCGTCGGACGGGAGAACATGCCTTTCAGCTTTAATTTGCGGATAAAATGCTCAAGCATGAGTTCCGTGACTTCAAAGTCAGCGATAACACCGTCTTTTAACGGACGGATCGCCATGACCCGTCCCGGTGTACGGCCCAGCATTTCCTTCGCATCCTGGCCGACTGCCAGACACTTCTTCGTTTCCGCATCTAATGAAACAACGGAAGGCTCGTTCAACACGATGCCCTCACCTTTAACGTAAATTAATGTATTTGCAGTACCTAAATCGATACCTACTTCTTTGGTAAACAACATAAACCAACCTCCGCATCTCGTGTAAACACAAACATTATAACACAACTCCTCAAAATAACACCAGAATTAATGAATTTGTAACTATTTCAGAAGCGTATCTCTCAGAAAAAAACAGCACCGAAGTGCTATTTTATTTCAGCCGGTTTCATGCCGATGATCGTTGCCGGATCAATCAGCTTACCGTCCTTCTGCACCACGACATGAAGATGGATTCCCAGATCCTTGTTATAGATGTTTTCTCCGGCTAAACCGAGAACATCGTTCTGATTGACAACCTGATCTTTTTTCACCGACACCTGAGATAAACTCTGATACGTAATTTCCAGATCTTCTCCGGTTTTGACCGTCACGCTTTTTCCAAACATCGCGTCTTCCTTGACTTCGGTTACCGTACCGCCTAACATCGCAGTCGCTTCAAAGACTTTGCCGTCATAAGCATAATCCAGTCCCTGGTTCGGCCGGTACACGCCTTCAAATTCGGTGACAGCCTGAGCGAGGACATCCTCACTTTTTGTTTTCTCAAAGAAATGCAGCACTTCCTTGGCGTTGATCGCAAACGGTGCGGCAACGGTTTCATCGGCCGGCAGCACCACCGGAATATGCAAAGAAGCAACGGCGTCCGGCTGATTAACCGGAAGGACGGGACGGTTGTTGAATAAAGTGGAATTGGCAATGAAGAAGCCGGAGATCAGAATCAGGATCATCGTCATTAAAATGACCGCGGCCGCTTTGCCCTTGGTACTTTTCTTTTCGTACATATACATGGATTTCACCTCTAGTGGTGAGTATGTCCATGTCCTTTTTATTTATACATGAATCTTGATGACGAGATTGAGTAAAAACTGCGCGGATAAAAGCGCGATGCACATCGCGACCAAAAGATAAAGCAGCTGTGCCTGAACAACACGACCGCTGCGGATCAGTTTTTCATAATTCAGCGCCTGCATGGCATAGAGCGCCAACGCAAAACAGCCTAAGTGCACAGCGACACGAACGATTGCCTCCATAAAGAATCTTCCTTTCTTCTTATCGGGAAAGCCGGAATTCCCTCGTTTTTCTCATGATAGCGATTCTTGACAGTTCTGTCAAATTTCTTACGGTTCCTCACTTCCTATTTTCCGCTTTCCGCGCTTCCTTTATAATGAAAACAAGTGAAAGGACAGCGTGCTGATCTCCAGCATTTCTGACCTGAATGATATGGAAGGAGAAATTATGCATAAATATCGTTTATACAATGTCCTGTTTCCCCTCTGGTTTTTCCTCTTCATCCCTTCAACCGGATTTTTTATCCTAACCTTCATCGGCAACATCATCATTGATACGCTGGTCCTGTTCTTAGGCTGCAGGCTCAATCATCAGGACTTCAAATCAGCCTGGAAAAAATGTTTCCTCTGGATCTTTGGATTTGGCTATCTCTCCGATTTTATCGGCGGTGCTCTGTTGATGTTCATTTCCTTCAGTGTCGGCAGTTCTGTTGCCTATGCGATTCAGTTTAATCCGTACGCTCATCTTCTGGGCTTTCTGATCACCGCTGCGATCACCGTGTTATCCGGCGGCTTAATCTATTTGTTCAATTTAAAAATCAGTTTTCGCCGGCTTCCTTGGACATTGTCTGAGAAACGGAAAGCCGCGCTCTTACTGGCAATTCTGACAGCACCATATCTGTTTTTATTTCCTTCCATCATTCTTTACCGGTAAATAGGGAACATCTTTATTTACTCAATGAATAAGGATAATCCCGGCGCATTGCTTTCTCGCAAAAGACTGTACCGGGATTTTTTAACTTTATTTCACAACGTATGTTTTCAGCTCTGTGATCCTCCCTAGATCATCCCGAACCACATACACATCCACGTCCCCTTCATCATTCATAAAATAACGCCCCGCCATCGAATCTTCAAAATTCCTGACCGGTTTTCCTTCATAAGTATATCGTTGATTCTGATAGAGGATCGCATGTGCCTGATATTCCTTTTGAAGCTCCGCTTCATCCAAATTCAGATAGGCGTCAATATGGAATGCCTGCACTTCGGCATGGAACTCTTCCGCTAATGCCGCAGCAGCTTTTTGTTTCAGCGCCGCCAGTCCGCTGTCAGGATTGTCTTTCAGCACCTGAATCAGCGCCTGATCTGCCCGGCTGCGAGTTTGCGATGACAGCGAAAGATTAAGATCTCGCCTCAGCTCGGCTTCCAGGATAAACCGGGAATCGGAACTGGAACAGCTGGAGGATAATTCTGCGATAAACGGTGCCTGAGCAGCCGCAGCGGTGAACATCGAAAACAGAGCGATGAAGCCCACACAGGCAACCATCACAATTTTCCGCAATGGCTTATATGCGGCGATCTTGCGCACTCGCCGTTCCACTTCATTGCGGCTAAAAGCACAGTAGTTCCAGGCGAATTTCAGCTGCTTCCGCGACATCTGAATCAATGCCCGGGCGTAACTCTGCCGTTGTTCCAGATTCATTTGCGTCAGCACGCTTTCATCACACGCTTCCTCTAGATCACGGCTGATCGCATTGACCATGAGCCAAACCAGCGGATTAAACCAATGGATGCTTAAGGCTGCCACAGCGGCCAGCTTCATCCAATTATCATGCCGACGGATATGCGTGCATTCATGCTGCAGGATATTCCGCAGAAGCTCACTGTCGGTAAAATCCAGCGTTGAAGGCAGGAAGATCAAAGGTCTTCGCAAACCAAAAACTAAGGGTCCCTGAATCCGATCGTTGAGATAGACTTCGGCTGTGACCTTTTGGGCGTCCAACACTGAAATGATCCGCGGATCCCCTTCGATCAAAACACTGGCATCAAACTTACGGCGTGTCTGGATAAAGTGCCAGATCAGAAATATCCCCGTTGCCAATACGCCTGTCGTATAAATTGTTTCAATATTCCAATTCAGCTGAAAAGCAGGGGCTTGCATAGCTATCTGTTCTGAAATCTCATTGTTTACTGAGGTCTGCGTCTGCGTTCCTTTCTGAACTGCCGGGGCTTCATCCATGACAACGATATTCGTGCTTTCCGCAATGCCAAACGTTCTGAATTCAGCCCAATTTCCCCATTTCGAGAATGACGTCAGATTCAACGGACTGGATATTGAAAAAGGAATCAGCAGGCGAATTAAAACACAAATCCAAAGCAAAGGAAACAATCGCTGCGGCAGAAACCGCCCGAAACCTTTTTTTAACAGAATGACAATGACGATCATCCCCGCCCCCACAAGACTCATCAGAATCAATGGCATATTCATTTTTACAATCCACATTGTCTGTTCCTCATTTCATTTTCTCGATCAGTTTTAAAAGTTCATCGGCTTTTTCATCACTGAGTCCTTTGGTTTTTAAGAAGGAAGAGAAGAACAACTCATCGCTGCCGCCGAACATTTTGTTGATCAGCTCCTCTGTTTCCTCACGCTGAGCTTCCTCCCGCTGAATCAAGGCTTCACATTGAAAATTAGGCTCCGTCCGCAGCACGGCTCCTTTATCAACGCATTTTTTAATCACCGTATACGTGGTATTCTTATTCCAGCCGACGGTATTGCCTAATTCATCCGCAATTTCTTTCGCCGGCGTTTTCCCGCGCCGCCATAAAACATCCATGATCTTTAGTTCTGAGTCAAATAGCTTCATCTCTGCCTCCTCAAGACTATTACAATAGTCTTCATGATAGTTATAGACTACTACAATAGTTTAAAGTTGTCAAGACGATTCCGATAGTCTGATTCTAAGATGAAAAAGATTTATATCTTACGCCGTTTCCAGCTGCAGAAGAACAATCATGTCCATCGCTTCTTAAGCAGTCCATTTGGAATAAAAAAACGACGTTTCTCATCGAATGCGCCGTTTTTAATCGATTTCCCTGTTCTGATCGTCAGGCTTTTGACCATTGAACAGCCTTGATTTCTCCCCGCTGTTCGGTTGCCGCTTTGATGCCGGCAATTTTCCCAAAAATCATGGCCTGCAGCAGCCCGTTGCCGGACATATATGCGGCTCCATCACCCGAAGAAAAGCCTTCTGTACAACCCCCTGCCGCATAAAGGCCCTGAATTACAGAACCATCCACGCGCAGCGCATGGGCATCCACATCGGTAGCAATTCCGCCTTGTGTATGCCGAATTTCCCCAGTAATCTTAATCGCGTAATAAGGTCCGTCGAAATTGGCCGGCAGTTTTGTGCGGTTATATAGATCCTCGCCTTTTTCGATACCCGCCTGATACTGACTCACCGTCTTGTTCATTACTGCCGGATCTACGCCAATCGCCGCAGCTAAATCATCAATGGTTTCCGCTTTGAACACAATCCCTTCTTCATCCCATTTCGCGAAATTTGCGCATTTTTCTTTTTGAATATCTGTGAAGCAGAGATAACAGAGGTTGTGACTCTGCGCCAGAATATGCGGAGTTAATTCGGAATATCCGCCGTACTCGTTGCAGAAGCGGTGGCCTTGTTCGTTAATAAAGATCCCGCCGTTATTCGCTAAGCCTTGATCGCTGGTTGTATCGTTGTCCACATTGTGGAAGGCATAGCCCTGATATGCTCCCATGCAGGCCAGCTTCGCCCCCAGCTGTTCGCCCCAGAGAATCCCTTCGCCTGTCGCTCCGCTTGCGACAATCTTAACCGCCGGCAGCGTTTCTGGGCAATACTGCGCCAGCATTTCATCGTTATTGCCAAAACCGGAAGAAGCCAGAACCACATTTTTAGCTTCGATCACAAATTCTTTTCCTGCTTTATCCTTGCCGTAACATCCCGTTACGACATCGCCTTCTAAAGTCAGACCTTCAACTGAGAATTCCAGCAGAGTCGTAATGGCTTCCGTTGCATTGAGCGTATCGATCATCGCTTGAGTCATGCCTGCACCGTTGCCCTCAGCATTGTGCATGCGGTATTCCGACTGACCATAGTATAGAGAATCCATGATTGTCCATTTCACACCCATTTCGCGTGTCCACTCAATCATATCTTTGGCATTTTCACAAACCGTATAAACGAGCTCTTCACGAACACTGTAATTATTAGGACGCAGAATATCACGGGCATTGGCTTCAACTGTATCGTCAGTCACACCATAGGCCAATTGTTCTTCCGTACCGGTTGCCGGAATCTTGCCGCCGGACAGAATTGTCGCGCCACCCAGCATGCCCAACTTTTCCATTAACAGGACCTGAGCGCCGTTCTGTGCTGCCGCAATCGCCGCACAGATGCCCGCGCCGCCTCCGCCGATCACCGCGACATCAGTGGTTAACTTCTCCATTTTAGAGAAATCCAGCGGACACAACCCCGTTTTGCTCGTCGCGTTGTATTTCGGTGCTGCCGGGGTATTCTCCGGCGTTTTCCCTGAGTCGTTCTGTTGGGCGCATCCGCCAAGCACACCCAAGACTGCCAACGAGGCCGAACCTTTCAAAAAGCTTCTTCTGGAAATTTTAGTCATTCATTTTCCCTCCTCTATGAATGTTAAAGTCAGTATAATACGAAAGAAATAGCACGTCAATATATTCACAAGAGTCCAGCAATCGTGATCTTTTCCGCGTTGATAAACAACAGATGACATTCGTGCTAACCTTACTTTATAGTCCAGGCATGGAGCATGTTGATTTTCCACATCGTCTGAATCCTGTAACAACCTTAATCAACTGTTCGTCCTTCTAAGACCAAAGCCGCTCTAAATACTCCGTTCCCGCGATCATTTTATCGCCTTACTCCTGTTTTGATTATAGAATATTTTAAACACTCCGAGAAATTTCATTCCGATTTCAGAATCTTTTTATAAATACCAATTATTTTTTCCGATATAAATATTTACAAAACGGAATGAAACGATTATATCGGAATTCTATTAAACCCCTGTTTTTTATCTGTGCTTAATAAAATCGCGCTAATATGCAAAAGAAGTTTTAGACTTCTTCATCTAAAACTATAAAAACAAATAAACTTTTCAACTTTCAAGTTAAAAACTTTGATTATATTCAACCTTATTTTTTGCAGCTACTTAACTAACTGATCATCAAAACCAATGACTGCATCATCATTGCTTGTTCCTTAACCATTTTGAAAACAGACCGCCGGGCTGCCGCTTACAGTCCGACGATCTGTTTCTTTTCATTCTATATTTAAATAAACGGATCGAGTGCCTGTTCCACATCCGACATTTTCTTAACCTGCGGATCCGCATAACGCTTGCCGCGGGCGACAACCATCTTAATATTCCGCAATGCTGTGAGATCGTCCAAAGGATTCTTCTCAGTGACCATGAAATCCGCGCACTTCCCGACCTCAATCGAACCGGTTTGATCGCCAATGCCGACTAATTCCGCATTCCGTTTCGTTGCGGTGTATAAGGCAAACGTATTGGATACGCCGCAGAACTTATGGAAATAATTCACTTCCCGCCACATATCGTAATGGGTGATATAGGGACAGCCCGTATCCGTACCTAAGCCAACTGGGATTCCATTCGCCAAGCACGCTTTCGCACACTCCACAATGCCGTCAAAAACGATCTTGCCGTTATATTGCTCCATTTCAGACACATGGCTGACATGACGGTCGAATAACGCAAACGGCAGGGCCGGCGACAACGTGGCTACCTGACACGCTTTCCGATCTTGAAACAGCTGGATGATTGCCTCGCTCGGCAATGCCCCATGTTCAATCGTATCTACCCCATTCTCCAACGCAACCTGCACGCCCTGCGGACTTTCCACATGCGCCGCGACATGCAGACCTAACGCGTGCGCTTCCTCGCATGCCGCTTTCACAATTTCCGGCGACATTTTTAACTCTCCAGGTTCGCCTTTGACCTTCGCATCCAAGACGCCACCGGTAATCATCAATTTGATCAGATCCGGCTTGTCCTTGGCAATCTGACGGACATAAGAACGAGCTTGCTCTGGAGTTGTAGCCTCATAAGCCAGGGAACCGGCCATGTGCCCGCCAGGTACAGAAATCGCCATATTTCCCGCCAGGATCCGCGGACCGTCCATCTTTCCCGCTAAGATAGCATCTCGGATCTGCGTGTCGACGTCCTCAACGCCGCCAACCGTACGAATCGTTGTCACTCCGCTCATCAGCTGCGTCTTCGCATAACCTTCGCACATTTTCAGCATGATCTTGCGCAGGAAATTATTGCTTGTCATCAGCTTTACTAATTTCTTCGGATCACTCTGCTTTTTCTTTGGTTTTCCACTGGCTGGCAGATGAACATGCAGATTGATCAGCCCCGGCATGATATAATGCCCTTTCAAATCGATGATCTGCGATCCATCATAAGCCGCCTGACACGGCTCAACCGCCACGATTTTTTCCCCTTCCGTTACAATCGCCAGCCCTGTCTTAGGCTGCATGTTCTCCGATCCGTCCAACACAATTCCATTGATATAGACTGTTTTCATAAGTCACCCTTCCCTTTGTTATTATTATAAGAGTTTATTCTGCAGATTGAAACCGCTTTATACCGGAACGTATGAATTACCGTGGAGCTTATCTTGATAAAGCTTTCTCTAAGTTGACCGTTTATATTTTTTCCGGCTTCACTTTTAAAAGAAAAACGACGGTTTCTTTCTAAAGAAAGAAATCGTCGCTTAGTTTTATTTTACTTCGCCTTTCACCGAAATTCGATTCATGGCCTTCTTCAGAGCAACTTCAGCACGGCGGATATCCATATTGGGATCCTCCATCCGAGCTTCAGCCCGCTGTTTGGCCTCCTCTGCCCGGCGCAGATCAATTTCCTCTTTGGACTCAATCGCATCGGTCAGGATCGTTGCCAGATCATTTTCAAAATATAACAGACCGCCGGCGACCGCGTATTCCCTGCGGCCGTCGCTTTCTTCCGTAATCATGCGGGATATGGCCAGCGGTGTGACCAGCGGTACATGACGGGATAAGATTCCCAGCTGACCGACAGTGCTGACCACATTCAGGATGGTGGTATCCAGTTCCTTCGCCAGTCCTTCCGGCGTCACCACGCGGCAGTGGATCATACGCTACTGCCCCAGCTGACGGGCTTTCTCCGCCGCTTCTTCAATCGTACCAACAAACATAAAGGCCTGTTCCGGCAGATCGTCATATTTTCCCGCCAGCAGTTCCTTGAAGCTTCGCACAGTTTCCGCTAAAGGAACGTAAGTTCCCTTATAACCGGAGAACTGTTCGGCAACATGAAACGGCTGCGACAGGAAGTTCCGCGCCCGGCGTGCCCGGTTTACGATCTTCTTATCTTCATCCGACAGTTCATCCATACCCAAAATCGCGATGATGTCCTGCAGCTCTTTATAGCGCTGCAGTAACTGCTGGACGCCGCGGGCCACTTCGTAATGTTCATCACCCACGACTAACGGATCCAGCATCCGTGAGCTGGATTCCAGCGGATCGACCGCCGGATAGATACCTAAAGCCGCGATGGAACGATCCAGAACCGTCTTCGCGTCCAGATGCGAGAAGGTCGTCGCCGGAGCCGGGTCTGTCAAGTCGTCCGCCGGAACGTAAATCGCCTGAACGGAAGTAATCGAACCCCGCTTGGTTGATGTGATGCGCTCCTGCAGCTGTCCCATTTCTGTCGCCAGCGTCGGCTGATAACCCACCGCAGACGGCATCCGGCCTAACAGCGCCGAGACTTCTGAACCCGCCTGGGTGAAACGAAAGATATTGTCAATAAACAACAGAACATCCTGACCTTCCTGATCGCGGAAGTATTCCGCCATCGTCAAGCCTGACAGCGCCACGCGCATTCTTGCGCCCGGACTTTCGTTCATCTGACCATAGACCAGAACCGTTTTGTCCAGAACGCCGGAGTCCTTCATTTCGTGGTACATGTCATTGCCTTCACGGGTTCGTTCACCGACCCCAGCCACAACGGACATGCCGCCATGTTCCTTGGCAATGTTGTGAATCAGTTCCTGCATCAAGACGGTTTTGCCAACCCCGGCGCCGCCGAACAGGCCGATCTTACCGCCGCGGGCATACGGGCAAAGCAGGTCGATGACCTTGATGCCGGTCTCCAGAATTTCCGCCGACGTCAGCTGTTCCTCAAAGGAAGGCGCAGCGCGGTGAATCGGCAGTTTCTTGTTCGGTTCCGGCAAGCCGCCCAAACCGTCGATCTCATCGCCCAGGACATTGAACATCCGGCCCAGTACCTGCTGGCCGACCGGTACGCTGATCGGCGCTTCGGTATCCAGACACTCCATACCGCGGACCAGACCGTCAGTCGAAGCCATCGCGATGCAGCGAACAACGTCATCGCCGATATGCTGAGCGACTTCAACGGTAATCCGCTGTCCTTCGCCCTTATCTACAACAATCGCGTTGTTTAACGCCGGCAGATTTCCGGCGGCATACCGAATATCGACAACCGGTCCGATGACCTGTACGATTTTTCCAATATTATTAGCCATAAACTCTCCTTTCGCTACGAGGCATCGGCCCCGGCGACAATTTCTGTGATTTCCTGTGTGATCGCCGCCTGACGCGCCTGGTTATACTGCAGTGTCAGCTTATCGATCAGCTCGTCGGCATTGTCCGTCGCGCTTTCCATCGCAACCCGGCGCGAACCCTGTTCCGCCGTTTTCGTCTGCATGTGCGTGCTGTAAAGCAAAGAACGGACATACATCGGAATCAGGGATTTTAGGATTTCATCCGGACCTGGTTCAAATAAGGTTTCCACCTTAAACTCCCGGCCTTCCCGCTCCATCGGACTGACCGGCAGCAGCGTCAAAAGCTGCGGGGTAAAGGTTACCGCATTGACAAACTGGCAATAAAGAATCTGAATCTTTCCGATTTCACCGTCAACATACAGATTCAGCGCTTCATCCGCCAAATCGTTGAACACATAGAAATCCACATGATCGGACCCTATCGGCTCATGGATCAGATTGAATCCTTTCTGACGCAATGTACTGGTGCCTTTGGTGCCAATCACAATCATCGGATCCTGCGGATCCAGGATTTCCTGAGCCATCCGCAGCAGGTTGGCGTTATACGCTCCGCACAGCCCCATATCCGAGGTAAACATAAACGTTAAGGTGCGGGGTGATTGATTTTTCTTTAAATAGACGCAGTCACTTTCCGGATTGTTCGCCAGAATCTGACTGACCATCTGACGCAGCGTATCCGCATATTCCCGGTTTTTTTCCATCTGAATGCGTTGTTTCTGCAGCTTGGCATTGGCGATCAGCTCCATCGCACTGGTTATTTTCCGGGTGGCGCTGACGGAACGAATGCGTCCCTTTAACGCTTGCTTTCCCTGCGCCATGCACTACATCCCGCTGATCAGCTGAAACTGCTGCAGATATTCATCCATCGCCTGCTTCAGCGCCGCTTCCAAATCCGCATCCAATTTTTTCTCTGTGTCAATCCGATCGATCAGATCGGCTTTGTCCTGTGCAAAGAATTTATGCATGCCTTCTTCAAAGTTCTTGATCTGTTCGACCGGTACGTTCTTCAGATAACCGTTCTTGGCGGCAAACAGTGATAAAACCTGTTCGCTCATCGTTAACGGCGAATACTGTCCCTGCTTTAACAATTCCGTCAGCCGCGCGCCATGATCAATCGTCGCTTTGGTCACCGGATCCAAATCGGAACCAAACTGCGAGAAGCTGAGCATTTCATGATACTGCGCCAGATCCAGCTTCAAGGAACCGGAAACCTGCTTCATAGCCTTGGTCTGCGCCGCGCTGCCGACTCGGGATACAGACAATCCGCTGTCCACCGCCGGACGGACGCCGGCATTAAACAGTTCTGTCTGTAAGAAGATCTGACCATCCGTAATCGAAATGACATTGGTCGGAATGTAGGCCGAAATATCGCCGGCCTGTGTTTCAATGATCGGCAAGGCGGTTAAAGAACCGCCGCCCAGTTCATCATTCAGCTTTGCGGCCCGTTCCAGAAGCCGGGAATGCAGATAGAAAACATCACCCGGATAAGCTTCACGTCCCGGCGGTCTTCTTAATAACAGCGACATGGTACGATAAGCGACCGCATGCTTGGAAAGGTCATCATAGATGATCAGCACGTCTTTGCCCTGTTCCATCCATTCCTCACCAATCGCGCAGCCGGCATACGGCGCCAGATACTGCAGCGGAGCCATTTCACTGGCCGTTGCCGCAACAATCGTCGTATATCCCATCGCATCATGCTGCCGAAGTTTCTCCATAATCTGCGCCACGGTGCTGGCTTTCTGACCGATTGCGACATAAATGCAGTACACATCCTGACCCTTCTGATTCAGGATGGTATCGACGGCAATCGCGGTTTTGCCGGTTTGGCGGTCGCCGATAATCAGCTCACGCTGGCCTTTGCCGATCGGAATCATTGAGTCGATTATTTTTAAGCCTGTCATTAACGGCTGATGCACGCCTTTCCGCGTCATAACCCCGGGCGCTACCCGTTCAATCGGACGGGTTCTGTTACAGACAATCGGGCCCTTGCCGTCAATCGGCTGGCCTAAGGCGTTAACTACCCGGCCCAACATCCCGTCGCCCACCGGAACTTCGACAATCCGGCCGGTTCGTTTGACTTCATCGCCCTCTTTGATCAGCGTATCATCGCCCAGCAAGACTGCGCCCACATGGTCTTCTTCCAGATTCAGCACCATGCCGTAGACATCATGCGGAAACAGCAGCAGCTCGGATGACATCGCTTTGTCCAATCCCTGAATTAAGGCGATTCCGTCGCCGACACGAATGACATAGCCGACGTCGTTCGACTGAATTTTATCTTCATAGTGCTTGATCTGTTCTTTGATCAGGGCACTGATTTCTTCAGGTCTTAAACTCATTCTCTCACCTGCTTTCCTTCAACAGTTCACTTTTCAGTGATTCAATTTTTGATTTCATGGAGCCGTCAATCACCTCGTTGCCGATCACCACTTTAAATCCGGAAATTAACCGCGGATCAACCCGGTTGGTCAGTTCCAGACTTTGTCCATGACTTTGAGTCAGAGCTTCAGCAATGCGGATCATGTCTTCTTTTGCCAGTTTGCGTGCCGAGTACACATAACCCTCGGCTACCCCGCGTTCGGCGTTTTCCAGACTGATAAATTGACGGAGAATCTCAACGGTGTTCTTCGTTCGCTTTTTATCAATCAAAAGATCCAGAAAATGCACAAGCAAGGGATCAATCTGACCGGAAAACAAAGTGTTAACCATCTGTTTTTTTTCTTCCGCACTGATCTTCACCGCGTTGAAAAAATCCAGCAGCTGCGGATTTTCTTCCACCACTGCCGCTAAATAACGGGCCTGCTGACCCCAGTGAACGAGGTTTCCGGTTTCTTTAGCCAGTTCAAAGAGTGCCTGGCCGTACCGTTCAGCGACCTGACTGGCCATACGCTGTTACTTCCTTTACAAATTGATCGACAGCCTGGCGATCGCTGGCTTCGTTGCTTTTTTCTCCGATCAGCTTTTCGGCCGCGCTCATCGCCACCTCAACCATCTCTTTGTGGATTTCACTTTGCATCTGTGAACGTTCCAACTCAATCTGGCCGCGGGCCCGAACGATCTGATCATCGGCTTCGGTTTTAGCCTTGCGGACAATTTCTTCCCGCACCGACTTGGCTTCCACCGTCGCTTTTTCAATGATCGTCTGTGACCGTGTCACCGCTTCCTTCAGCTGTAAACGGGCATCCTCACGATCCTGCAGCGCCTGTTGGTGAGCTTGTTCGCTCGCCGTCAGTTCTTCCTGCATTTTCTCGGCACGCCGATCCAGCATGTTGGTGATGCTCTTCCACAAAAACTTTTTGATGATCAGAAACAGCACCAGCGTAGAACACAGCTGCGTCAGCATCGTGATCGGATTGGGAAGCAATTGGCCTATTACATCAATATCAATCATATCTTCCCTCCTGCTCTATCCGTTTCGTATCGAGGCCCGATCAGAACGCGAAGATCAGCAGGATCGCTACCAATAAGCCGTAAATAGCGCAGGTTTCAGATAAGGCGATACCCAGAATCATCGTCGAACGAATTTTACCTTCAGCTTCCGGATTGCGGCCGATAGCCTCAACCGCCTTGCCGGCGACAAAACCTTCACCAATACCTGTCATCATACCGGTCATAACAGCCAGACCAGCGCCGATAGCGATTAAACCTTTTGCGATATCCATAATTTTTTCCTCCTAAAATGGTTATGCTTTTTTCATTTCTTCCGGAACTTCATTGCCGATGAAGACCATCGTCAGCGTAATGAAGATCAGGGTCTGAATAAATCCGGCGAACAGATCGAAGTAGAAATGCAGCGCCGGGGTCAGAATCGGGGCGATAAAATTGACCGCCGATCCGACGGGAACGAGTAAATTAATCAATGCAGTCGAGCACCATGACGTAAAGCTGTAGACCAAAGACATAATGATGCCTCCGCACAACACGTTGCCGAACAGTCGCAAGGACATCGACAGAATCGTCGAAAATTTGCCGAAGATATTCATCGGCAGAAAGACCGGCATCGGTTCAATAAAGGCGTGCATATACGCCTTAAAGCCGCCGGCTTTGAGCTGGGCAATCTGAACGAGCACCCAGGTAACGATCGTCAGCATCAGCGTGACGCTGTAATTGCCTGTGGGAGAAGAGAAGCCGAACAGGCCCAGAATATTGCTTAAAAAGATGTAAATCGCAATCGTCGTGACATACGGCGACAGATTTTTAGCGATCCGGGGTCCGACATTGTCCTTGACCTGGTTATCCAGCGTTTCCACCAGCATGATTGCCAACAGAACCACGCCGTGCGGTTTGGCCAGCGGATCGGTTTTATCAATCTTTTTAGACAAGGCGATCACGGCCAGACACAGCAGTGCCGTCACGCCCAAGATGATGAACACATCCGACTGAATCGTCAGGTGCAGCGGTTTACCCATCTTTTTCCCTCCTTTCTAATATTGAATCAAGAATCAAAACGATCTTCATCAGAAACAGGCCGCCGGCGGCTGCGAAGATATTGAACACCTCCGGAACCAGCGCGGAAATCAACAGCGGCATCGCCATCAGAAGATAGCTGAACAGAAAATGGCCGATCAATCCAAGTTTTCCCGATGCCTGCTGATCTAAAACCTGATCACAGAACATCGTTGTGCGCCAGTACAGCAAAACCGAAATGGCGCCGCCCAGGATGAAGCCGGACGCAATCCGCCAGTCAGTCAGGACCCCGATCAGCACGACCAGGCCCGACAGGATCAGCGTCAATGAAATTCCTTGTTTACGCATACGTTTTCCTTATTTCGTTTTCGTCAGCTGCCATAAGGCCGCAAACGCACACCCAGCCCCGCAGAGGATGCCGCCGATGACACCCCAGGGGCGAATCCCGCAGGTCTCATCCAGCAATAGCCCGATCAGCGTCGGCGCCAGAATGGATACGATCACGGTGAATCCCAGCGTCATCGCCTGGATCCAGCTTTTCACTATCGCGTGCCGAAAATGCGGTCGCCGGCATCGCCAAGTCCTGGAACGATGTAGCCTTTTTCATTCAGGTGATCATCCAGCGCCGCCAGATAGATATCGACATCCGGATGCGCTTCTTCAACAGCTTTGACGCCTTCCGGAGCCCCGACTAGGCAAACCAGCTTGATTGTCTTCGCTCCGCGCTTTTTGATCATATCAATCGCGGCCACCGCGGAGCCTCCGGTTGCCAGCATCGGATCCAGAACCATATTTACAGCATCCGGCATCGTATTGGGAAACTTGGCAAAATACTCATGCGGCTGAAGTGTTTCTTCATCGCGGTACAGACCAATAAATCCAACCTTGGCTGTCGGAATCAGATCAGTAATGCCGTTGACCAGTCCCAGCCCGGCGCGCAGAATGGGAATCAGAACAATTTCCTTCGATAATTCTTCAGTCTGACATTCACAGATCGGCGTTTGAATCATAACCGGCTTGGTCGGCAGATCGCGGCAGATCTCATAGGCCATCAACCCGGCAATTTCATCGAGGTTCTGCCGGAAGTCTTTGGTTCCGGTTTCCACCTTCCGCATCTGAGTCAGCTTGTGCGTGATCAGCGGGTGATTCATGACTTTTAACATAAGCTCTCTCCTTCTCTTTGCAAAGCGTTATCATTTGTTATTATACCATTGAAAAAGTGGAAAATACAAAGGATTCCGTCAGTTGTGCATCGAGTTTTCTCACGCCCTCCTTTTCGGTTGATATTATACGGAAAAATCGCCTTTGGCAACATAGACAAACCGCAGAGATTGTCAGGAAAAAAGACAATTACAAAGTAAATGTCAACCCGTCTCACGACGAATTAAATACTTTAAGGATTCAGCTTTGTGCTTAAGCGGAAGCAGAACAGACGGAGGTACAAAATAAGATAATTCCCCATCAAATAAAGCCACTTGTTTTGCCGCTTCACTGTCAATAAACGCATATTCAGGTCTGATGGGCAGAAAGAGCGTTTCAATCTGGTCTTCCAGTACAGCATTGACGGAAGCCTGTTTCAATTCAGATTGCAGGCAGTTCCTTTCAGTTAAGGGTCTGATGATAACCGAAATGTTCATCGCTTTGACGCAGTCAACAATTAAGCCTGTACCTGACTGTATCTGCAGCGTATTGCATTGCGGGAAGTTGTCCCTAATCATCTGTATCCGCTGATCAATCGTAAACCAGTCAGACAACGCTGAATTTTCCATGACTAAAAGCACGACTTCCTCTGCAATTTGGACAGTACGATGAATTAAATCCATATGCATCCATGTTAATGGATCGAAAGCATCAGGGATTACGACTTTCATTTTATCCTCCTTCACACCAGCGAAAGGATGACAGTTTCCATTGTCTGAACAAAATTGTCATAAGTAGGTTCTTGAAGGATCTTCACGATGGCTTCAGGATCGTTGATAAAATGTTCAAATTCCCGATTCAGCTGAAGAATGTCCCGCCTAGACTGCTGTCCAGGACTGAAAATCATCAGGATCTGCACCGATTCTCTAAACCACATCATCGGATGCTCAAAGATACTGACCGCAAAGAAACTTTTAGGCATATAAAAATCCTGAGTAATCATAAAAGCCAAGTTATTGCTTCGCTCAATTGTGCAAGCTCTTTCCCGGCGTAATAAGTCCTTGCCCAAATCCTTTTTCACGCCTAGAACCTGCTGAATTTGCGCTGCCATAAAATGTAACGCCTGTTCAGCGTTGACAGAACTCGGATCAATGAAAAATAATTCAGGATTAAAGAAGGTCTTTAACGTAACCACTTTGAAAAACAAGTTATGATAGTGCTGGGCAATCAGCCGGTCATTATCAAAACCCAAAGCAAAATTCGCTTCCAAAATCGGAATATTTAAATGATTAAACGCTTCTCGGGGCAGATCGGTAATTACATAATCAAAGTCATCATCATGGATCAAATCGATCTGATATTGGGCAAAAGGAACGATCAGACGAGCAAATTGATCAAATCGTTTGAGCACGCCTTCCGCAAGTACAGTTGCGACATCCCGGCCAATGACCGAAACAATGGCAAAACGGCAATCTTTATTGTTATCCGGTTTTATCCGACAAAGTGCTGAATAAAAGACAAAGGCCATATAATTAATTTCATTGGGACTGATATAATTGATTTGAAGTTTTTTGCGGATTACCTCGCAGGCCATAACCGCAAATTCCGTCGATAAAGTGTACTTTTTATGTGTGATGTAGCCAGGAATATAGTCGTTGATTAAATTATGTTTAATGCGGATCAAGGCTGGAATCAAATGCATGGCCAAGCGTTCTTTCAGCAAGCGGTCACGGGAAAATTCAACGATTTGCGTTCGTTCTACCAAGGTATCCACGATTAACTGTGCCATGCGAAAGCCTTCATCAAAAAAAGATTTGACATAGACCTCATCATAAGAAAGAAAATTACGAAAACCCAGCTGAATCACAGCACAGAAGATAAAATCATTTTCACTAAAAAGAATCTTCAAATGGGCCCCGATCACCGTTAAAATCCGTTTGGATACCAAATAAGAAAATGTACTCTGCATGGCATAGCGTTCTTCATGATCCTGAGAATAATCGACATCATAGCCCTTTTTCTTGCGGTTGATCATCACAATTACAGCTAAAACAACCTTTTCAACCCCTTTCATCGAGATTGTGTATTTGTTGTTTTCCTTGAATATTTCCTGAATTTTCTGACGGATATAGTGATAAGAAGCAGGATCCAAATAGACCAGTTCCTTGTAGCTACTGCAGTCATATATGGTATTTCGCATCAGCTGAAAGATTCCGTATTCATTTAGAATACAGCTGCGTTTATGCCGTTCTAAACCAGCTACGATTAAGCCGGCATTGCTTTGCCGCTGCAGTCTCAGATTATAATTATGAAGCAGATGGCGAACCATCTTTAAATCTTCCGTTACTGTAAAACGGCTGATATAGAGTTCTTCAGCCAGATCATTAATCCGAATGACTTCATCGCTGGCAATCAGTCTCTGAATAATATAATGAATCCGCAATTCATTGCTAGAGTAAGGAATCATTGCACTGTAGGCATTGTCAAAAATCGGAATTAACTTTTCCATCTGATCATAACTCAAAGCCGGAAGACTGTATCCAATTCCCTTTTTGGACTGAACGCGGATTCCATAGCTTTCTTCTAAAATCTCCGTCATTTCCTGGATATCCTTACGAATTGTTTTTGGACTGAAACCGGTCACCAAGCTTAATTCTTCACTGCTGACATATTGCGGATGATTGACAAGCTGTGTCAGGATTGACAGCTGCCGGTTCGAGAATGTCGCCATGGTTCTTCCCACCTTCCCCTAGCTTTGTTTATCAGCCTATCATAATCTAATTGTTCTTTTACACCCTTCAAGTAAAAATGAGGCTGGAAAAATTTTCCAGCCTGTTGCGATCAGCCGAAGAACATCAGCAGCAGTCCTGCGGCAACAGCTGAACCGATGACCCCTGCGACATTCGGTCCCATAGCATGCATCAGCAGGAAGTTGCTCGGATTGTATTTCTGGCCTTCCTTTTGAACAACACGCGCTGCCATTGGCACTGCTGAGACTCCCGCAGCTCCAATCAGTGGATTAATCTTGCCCTTAGTCAGCTTGCACATCAGCTTACCAAATAACACACCGCCGGCTGTACCTACAGAGAAGGCAACCAAGCCTAGCACAACGATGGAGATTGTCTGTGTGTTAAGGAAATGTAAAGCATCTGCCTTTGCCCCAACCGTCAGACCGAGAAGAATACTGACGATATACATCAATGAATTGGAGATCGCATCGGTTAAAAACGGAACGACACCAGATTCCTTGATTAAATTGCCCAGCATCAGCATACCGATCAACGCACCAGCTGATGGCAGCAGCAATACTGTAAAAATCGTGACGACAATCGGGAACAGGATTTTTTCCGTTTTGGATACCGGCCGCAGCTGTACCATTTTGATTTGCCGTTCTTCTTTGGTTGTCAGCAGCTTCATAATCGGAGGCTGAATGATCGGCACCAACGCCATATAAGAATAAGCGGCAATGGCAATGGAACCCAGCAGATGCGGCGCTAGTTTTCCTGTTAAATACAAGGCTGTCGGGCCATCTGCACCGCCGATAATCCCGATTGAAGCCGCCTCTGGTCCGGTAAAGCCCAGAAGAATTGCACCGATAAAGGTGAAGAAAATACCTAACTGAGCCGCTGCTCCCAACAATAAGCTTTTGGGATTAGCAATTAAAGGTCCAAAATCAGTTGACGCACCGATGCACAGAAAGATCAACGGCGGATAAATCCCCAATTCTGTTCCTGTATATAGAAGGCGCAGCAAACCGCCCTCTTCCATTAGTCCAGCTAAAGGCAGATTGACCAGCAGCATACCGAAAGCAATTGGAATCAGAAGATAGGGCTCGTAGCCTTTCCAAATTGCCAGATACAGAAAGATACAGGCAATGATGATCATGATCAGATGGCCGGGAAGCATGAGCTGGAGTCCAAAAAGTTCCAACGGCATCATTTCAAAAATCATAGAGAACCCGGTGCTTTCCCAGAAACTAGTCAGTAATTCAAGCATAGGTTACCCTCCTTTTATTTGAGTGAGATCAAAATGTCTCCTGTAGCGGCTTTCGTCCCCTTAGCGACATGAATCTTCGCAATAACACCGTCCTGCGGTGCAACAATTTCATTTTCCATTTTCATAGCTTCTAAAATGCAGAGTACATCGCCCGCTTTGACGCTTTGCCCTTCTGTTACTTTGATCTGCAGAATGGTTCCCGGCATTGGGGCTCTGACTTCATTGCTGCCGGCTCTTACTGGAGCCGCTGGCTTTTTGACAGGCGCCGCAGCCGGAGCTGAAGCTGGAGTCGGGCGGGAGACTGCGGCAGCTGTGCTTCCAATTTCCTCAACCTCGACCTCGTAGGTCTTTCCCTCAACAGTAATATTGAATTTTTTCATACATCCTCCTTATTTAACCGCTCGCAGGCGGGCTGCCTGCGTCCAAGTGGATTCACTTGGTTTGGCAACGGCAATCTTTCTGATGACAAGCTTATCGGCACCCTCCATACAAGCGACGGCAGCCGTAATTACAGCCAACGGAAGCGGCGCTTCTTCAGGAGTTTCCACTTTTTCAGCAGCCGGCTTAAAATCCGGTGTTTCTTTCTTTCTGTTAATCAGTCTGGCCATCACCGTAATTAATTCACTGATCAGAAATAAGGCCAGAAAGACAAGGCAAATACTGAAAACAGTGACAATCGCAGATTGGGTCAGAGAAACTTCATTTCCATACATCACTGGATCCTCCTTTGTGAACAATCAGAAAATGTTATACAATCCCAGGAAAGCGAACAGGGCACAAAGCGGAATAGCACTGAAGCCTAAGATCATTAACTGGGTAAACATTGTTTCTTTGTTGGTTTCTTCATTCGCACTGGCTAAACTCATCGCTCCCAGCGTGGATAAAGGACTCAACGTGACGCAGTGCGCTCCGATTACAATCGCTGACAACAAGGCCGTTGCCGATAACGTTCCGCCCATTTGTTCGATAATCCCTGGAATTGTCGGAATCAGCGTTGGCATAACCACGCCGGAGGCACTGGAAACAGAAGACATCAATCCCGACATCGCAATCAAAATTGGTCCACCAGTACTGCGTGTCATCACACTGCCCAAAGCTGTTGAAAGCATATCAATGCCGCCGGCCACTTTTACTACATTCACTAAAACCGCCATGCCACAGACCAAGAGGATCGTTGACCACGATATTCCTGCGATAGCCTTGTTCTGATCGGCAACTCCCAACAGCAGTAAAATGCCGCCGCCGCAGAAAGCCGTCAATCCCGTATCTGTTTTTAAGAACACAATACTGAGGATAACACAGGCGATTCCTATCAACGTGATAATCTGCTTTTGATCTAATTTAACCTTGTTTTCTTCCGTATCTTCTAAAGGCTGCTTCTTTAGCTTGTATCCTTTAAAGATAATGTAATACAGCACAAATTGGATGGTGCTGGTCAACATGCAATTAAGCATGACCGGCGTATAATTTGCTACGCCCACTTCCTGGCCTAAATTATAGGCGATTAAGCCGGAAGCAGTAATCGGTGCTAAGCCGCCGGCTAAGCAGCCTGTCATGACCGAACAGGCGGTTAAAATATCCGGAATTCCTGCTTTTTTGCCTGCCGGCATGGCCAGCGGCGCAATGATCGCGGTCATGACTACCGGTCCCGGTCCCAGGGCAGACAGAACAGCGCCTAAAATAAAGAATAACAACGGAATAACTTTGGTATTGCCGCGAGCCATTTTTACAATTGTCAGAGCAATCATTTCCATCGTCTTATTCACTTTGGCAATACTGAATAAGAAAGTCATTCCCATCAGTGTGAAAATTAGGGATGTTGGAAAACCAGCAATGATTTCCTTGCCTGACATCTTGACCAGAAACAATCCGGCGAAGAAGGCTACAGCTAAGGCTACCAGTCCTGTATTAATCTTGCGGAAATATCCGATCGCGATAGTCAGCACCAACAAAATGAGTGTGATAACCTCAATACTCATTAAATTCATCTCCTTTACTTGGTTTGAAGAAAGTGGGGAAACTCCGCTTTACAGCGGAATATTCCCATGCTTTTTGGCAGGATATGTCGTTTTTTTAGATTGCAGGACGTCGAAAGCATTGATGATGCGGCGGCGAGTTTCCGCCGGTTCGATAACGTCATCAATATATCCTCTGGCAGCCGCCACATACGGATTGGCAACCGTATCTTCATATTCTTTAATTTTTTCCGTTCGCATGGCTGTTGGATCTTCAGCCGCTTTAATCTCTTTGCGGAAGACGATATTGGCTGCGCCGCTAGCACCCATAACCGCAATCTGCGCACTTGGCCAAGCATAGACAAAGTCCGCACCCATCTCTTTCGAGCACATCGCAATATAGGAACCGCCAAAAGCTTTTCTCAAAATGACAGTAACCTTAGGCACCGAGGCTTCAGAATAGGCATACAGCATCTTTGCTCCATGACGAATAATTCCTCCATATTCCTGCTCGGATCCTGGAAGGAAGCCTGGCACATCCTGTAATGTTAGAATTGGGACATTGAAAGCATCACACGTTCGGATAAACCGGGCTCCTTTATCGGAAGCATTGATGTCCAGCGATCCACCGTTGACTTTCGGCTGATTGGCAATAACCCCAACACTTTTCCCGTTCAAACGAATAAAGCCGGTGATGATGTTTTGAGCATACAGAGGCATAATCTCCAACAATTCGCCATGATCCGCCAACGTCGTGATTACTTCTTTCATATCGTAAGCTTTGTTGACAGAATCCGGCAAAATTGTGTTGAGCTGCGGATCAATTCGATTCATATCTTCCGAACATGCCAACTGTGGCGCAGTTTCCATGTTGTTCTGCGGCAGATAGCTCAATAAAGAACGAATCCGTTGGAAGCATTCTTCTTCAGTTGAATCAATCGAATGTGCAACGCCGCTCACAGAATTATGCGTATAGGCTCCGCCCAGGGTTTCCTGCGGAATGTCTTCTCCCGTTACCGTTTTAATGACTTCCGGACCGGTGATAAACATCTTGCTGACTTGGTCTACCATCAGGATAAAATCAGTCAGCGCCGGTGAATAGACCGCCCCGCCTGCACAGGGACCCAGGATCACTGAAATCTGCGGAATCACACCGGATCCGGCAACATTGTTATAAAAGATCTTGGCATAACCGGAAAGGGCATCCACGCCCTCCTGAACGCGGGCTCCGCCGGAATCATTGATTCCAATAATCGGCGCCCCTGTCTTCAACGCCATTTCCTGAACTTTGACAATTTTCTGGGCATGCATCTCACCCAGGGAGCCGCCCAGGACAGTAAAGTCCTGAGCGTAAATATAAACTAACCGGTGGTTGATCGTTCCGTAACCCGTGACAACACCTTCTCCAGGTACAGATGTCTTTTCCATCCCGAAATTCGTGCATCGGTGGGCAACAAAAGCATCCAACTCGACAAAACTGCCTGGATCCAGCAGCTTGACAATGCGTTCCCGAGCCGTCAGCTTACCATTGGCATGCTGCTTCGCGACCCCTTTTTCACCGCCTCCCGCTTCAATAACAGCGCGTTTTTGCTGCATTTGTTCAATTTTATTCATGCGTATTCTTCCTTTCAGAAATACTCATTCCAAAATTCCGCTAGCCAGAATTGCCGCGATTTCATCTTCATTCTTTCCTAAGAATTCACGCAGCACTTCATCGGTATTTTCACCCACGGTCGGTGCCGGTGTCCGCAAGCCGCCTTGGCTGTGCGACATTTTGATCGGTGTATTTGCCATTTTAAACGGCCCTACCTTCGGATGATTGGCTTCAATAATCATGTCACGTGCCAAAATCTGTTCGTTATTAACGACTTTATCAATGGTATTGACAAAGGTTACTGGTACATTGGCTGCAACAAGCTGTTCGTACCATTCATCGGATGTCCGGCTCTTCATAATTTCATCCATGATCGGTTTCAGTTCTGCATAATTTGCGGTTCGTAGTGGATTGGTCGCAAAGCGCGGATCCTCAAACAGTTCCATGCGTCCTGCTGTTTTTAAGAACTTTTCCCACAGGCCATTGTTGCCAACTGAAATCATCACTTTCTCTCCATTGGAACATTCAAAATCCTCAAATGGTGTTACAGATGGATGGCGATTGCCTTTAGGTTGAGGGATTTCCCCGCTGACACAATAGCGAGCTATCGCATTTTCCAATATGGCAACCTGGCAATCCAGCATGGCTACATCGACCTTTTGACCTTTGCCTGTCTTTTGTTTTTCAACAATCGCGATTAAAGCCCCAATGGCTGAAAACAAGCCTGCGGTAATATCACCGATCGACGCTCCGACTCGGGTATATTGGCCAGGGCCCGCACCCGTAATCGACATAATCCCACCCATCGCCTGAACGATGGCATCGTAAGCCGGACGTTTTGAGTATGGACCTGTATGTCCGAAGCCGGAACAAGCTACATAAATGATCTCAGGATTGATCTTTTTCAGATCTTCATATCCCATTCCCAATTTTTCCATCGTTCCAGGTTTAAAGTTTTCAACAACAACATCTGCTTTGGCAATCATCTCTCTTACTAAATCACAGCCCTCAGGGGTTCGTGTATTGACGGAGATACTCTTTTTGTTGCGGTTGATGCTCATATAATAAGCACTTTCCCCATTGACATAAGGTCCGAAGGCGCGGGAATCATCCCCTGTCTTCGGTGTTTCAATCTTGATGACTTCCGCACCGAAATCCGCAAGGATCATCGTGCAATAAGGTCCTGACAATACACGTGTCAAGTCGACGATCTTAATTCCTTCCAGTGGTAACATATCAATCTTCCTCCTTGGGAAGCGGCTCACCGCTGTCTTATCCGCGCGCTATAAGTTGATTCAGGGTGCCTCTTCCTATGGTTTCATTGTAACAATCTCCTATTTTTATCAATATAATTAAAAAAGCCTTTGTCCAAGGCCATTTGTAAACAATAAATTATTTTTTTCAGAACTTAATTCAGGCGGAAAAGATCGTTTTCTTATTGTCATGAGCCTTGAATTCCGTTGATCAAAGGCATTCTTACCTTTTTTTTCACATATCAAATAAAAGCGCTTACATTCTGATTGTTGCAGCTTTGTTGTTTTTCTTGTTTACAATCTTTTTCCACGTTATCATGAAACCAGAAAATGAGGTGTAATGATGACAGAACGATTAATTCGGACCTTAGAAATTCATCTTGGAAAATGGGTGTCGGGGGAAACGATGGCTAAACAATGCGGTTGTTCCCGGACTTGCATCAGCCGTCAAATTCAAAAGCTACGATTAGAAGGGTATCCAATTGAGGCCTCAACGCGCAAAGGATATCGCCTGTTACGTAATTGGGATGCTTTGAGTATTCATCATATTGAAAAGAATCTCAAAGCACAGACAATCACTCAAATTCATCTGCTAGATCAGACCGATTCAACGAATCGGCAATGCAAAATCTTCGCAAGGCAAAAAGCCCCTGAAGGAACTTTGGTTTTAACTGAAGCACAGACTTCCGGAAGTGGACGACGAGAACGTAGTTTCTTCTCCCCTGCACACAAAGGAATCTATATGAGTTTGCTTCTGCGCCCAGCCTGTACCGTTCAAGACGCTACTCTGATTACTTCTGCGGCTGCCGTTGCTTTGTGTCACGTTCTGCGCCAGAATTATAATTTACAGCCTTCGATTAAGTGGGTGAACGATGTTTTGCTTCAAGGCAAGAAAATCGCAGGGATTTTAACTGAAGCTGAACTCGAAATGGAAGCGAATCATGTTAGCTATGTTATCTTAGGTCTGGGATTGAACGTCCACGAAAAACAGGAAGAGTTCCCCGAAGCCTTGCAGTCCATAGCGACCTCGCTGACTGCGGTTGCGCCTTTGGCGTATGATCGTAACTTTTTAATATCTTCCTTTATCAATGAATTCTTCGATCTCTACCGCGGTTTAGGCAAACGCAGTTTCATGCCGCAGTACCGGCATTATTCCTGTTGTCTAGATCGCAAAATCCAGGTTTTCCCCTTCTATGGAACACCTTATCCCGCTTATGTTAAGGGGATAAATGATCAGGCCGAGCTGATGATTGAGAAAGAGGATGGCAGTTCCTGCCTGCTGAACAGCGGCGAGGTCAGCATCCGATGTTAAAAACGCAAAAGCTTGCCCGTTGCGGCTTGCTGCTTGCGTTGTTATGCCTGAGCAGTCAATTAAAGATTCCCCTTCCAGGCGTACCGATTTCCCTGCAATGGACCATGGTTGTCCTGATTGCTTTTCTGCTTTCTTGGAAAGAAGCAATGCTGACCGTCAGTCTTTATGTTGTTTTGGGTTTAATGGGTCTGCCTGTTTTTACCGGCGGTGGTGGACTGGGTTATCTGTTAAGTCCTACATTTGGTTATTTATTAGGCTTTATTCCAGCCTCTGGTCTATGCAGTTTGCTTTATCACAGATTGCCCCGGCATACTTTACTTAGGGATTTGTTTTGTGGACTTTGTGGTATGGTTGTGTTATACGGTCTTGCCCTTCCCTATCTCGCCTGTCTATTTTCATGGGTACTGCAAGCCCCCCGTTCTTTATCAACTTTGCTCAGTGTCTATTTTCTCACCTTTGTTCCTTCGGATTTAGCTGGCATCGCTTTAGCCTCGATCCTTGCTCACCGTTTACCAACCTCATTCTTTCAGTAAAAAAGCTCAGGTATTCACGATCATCAAATCGCAATACCCAAGCTCTACATTGAAGTCTTCACAACCATGTTTAACGAACTTGCTTCTTCAGCAGTCCATAAGCCATTGAGGCGATCACTCCGCCCACAATCCCTTCAATCAATGCCACACCGATAAATCCAAAAACAAAGGCGGTAATTCCCATCCCTGAAGTCACTAAACCGAGTTCACTTAGTTTTGAAAAATGCACAAGATACAGAGCACTCATTACCATAACTGTATGGATTAGAGTCGCACCTATACACCACAAAATTTGAATACTTTTCTTTGGATTCCCTTTGAGCAGTGGTTTGCCTAAACCGGCAATAACCCCAAATAAAATTCGTGGAAGCACAGAAACAAGGGGATGCACAAACAATACATCCGTTACTGCCGCGGGACGTATCATCGCAATCATCATGCTGGAAATTCCAAACGTGAGTCCTGTCAAGGCTCCGCCTTTGACTCCGAATAAAAGACCCGCAATCAATACAGGAATGTGAATCAGCGTTACGGAGATAGGTCCGATTGAAATGTATCCCAGATAAGGAACCCATGCCATCACCAACACCATAGCCATGAGCAATCCTAACTGGGTCATTTCTTTTACTGTCAACGATTTCATTTTGTTCGCCTCACTCTGCTCTCAAATACACCAGACAAATGTATATTATCTCTGTCTTTCACTATAGCATAACAAGCAGTTAAAGCCTGCTTTTTCTTTACCTTCACTTTAAGGTAAAATGAATTCAAACATGTAAATCTGCCTTAATATAGGCAGATTTCCTAATTCTTCAGACATTCGTCATATTCAACATCTTGTATTTCTATGGAAACTTCGCTATGATGAATTCAGTGAGGATAAGCTATGGATAAACCTATTTATGTGATCGGTCATAAAAACCCGGATGCTGACTCGATCTGTTCGGCAATCGCTTACTCAGCGCTGAAAAATCAGCTGGGGATGCATACACTGCCCTGCCGGCTCAGCGCAATTAATAAGGAGACCTTATACATTCTGGAGCGTTTCCACCTGCCCGTTCCGATGCTTTTGACCAGTGCCAAATGCACCTTGGCTGAAATCGACATGGATGAAGCCATGCTTTTAAGCAAGGATACAACGATGAAAGAAGCCCTGGATGCGATTTTATCGCGCAAGAATAAAGGCATCTTTATCGTGGATTCCAAGCATCATCTGGAAGGCATTGTCTCTGTTTCTGACTTAACAAACCTGTGGACTGCGGATGAAGAAGCACTGCAGGATTTGATGAGCCGTGTTCCTTTAGCCAACATTATCAAAACGACGAAAGCTTCGCTTTTGCATCAGGCACCATTTCATCCGAATGGCAAAGTTCATCTTATGCCTTCTTTAGGTCAGAACAGCACGATTGAAGCAGGAACGATTGTCATCGTCGGCAACAACCCTGAAGTGCAGCGCTCCGCCATTCGCCAGAAGGCTTCCTTGATTTTAATCTGCGGCGAAAACTGGGTCGATTCTATTACTTTGGAAATGGCTAGGGAAGAAGAGGTGTCGATCCTGCACACGCCGCTCAGCGCGATTACGGTGGCCCACAGTATCTTCCAAAGTCCCAGTGTCGCTGAAGTCATGACCTCCGCCGTCGTTGTTTTCCGCACTAGTGAAACGGTAGACGGCGCCAGCCAGCGAATTGCCAAGACCCGGTTCCGCACCTATCCGGTTGTCAATGAGAAAGAAGAAGTCATCGGCGCCATCTCGCGTTATCATCTGTTTAATTACCGCAAGAAACAGCTGATTCTCGTCGATCATAACGAAAAAGAGCAGAGTATTCATGATCTGGAATTCGCGGAAATCATTGAAATCGTCGATCATCACCGCCTCGGCGGAATTGAAACGCAAAGTCCGATCTCCTTCGTCAATCAGATCGTCGGATCTACCTGTACGATTGTCGCCGGATTGTATGAGCAGCATCAGGTCGAAATGCCGCCGGCGATCGCTGGTGTATTGTTGTCCGGTCTGCTTTCGGATACGATGAATCTGAAATCACCAACAACCACCGATGTGGATCGTGTGATGGCAGCGAAGTTATCCCAGATTTCAGGAGTTGAGGCTCAGACTTTAGCCGAGGAATTAGTGGGCACTTCAGACTCCCTGATGAACAAGTCGTTTCAGGAATTGATGTATGAAGATTTCAAAGAGTATCGTGTTCAGGACAGCAAAGTCGCAATCGGTCAGGTTGTCTGCCGCTGTGCCGCAGAATACCAGAAAGTCAAACCGGAGTTTTTAGCTTATCTGGAAGATCAGAATCTGCAGCTCCATTATGATTTACTCCTGATTCTATTTACCGATCCGAAAGGATCCGGGTCGCATTTCCTGTATACCGGAAAGAAGAGCTGGGTCGTTGAAGAAGGCTTCAAAACGGTCTTAACCGATAGTTTTGCCCCGGGCTTCATCTCGCGAAAGAAACAGGTGCTGCCTGTGGTGATTGATACGCTGAATAAATAAACAGCTTATTGCCAAATTAATAGGATTTCTCTGAAACAGACAACCAGATTCATACGTTGGACGGTAAAAGAGAGATCTTTTTTAATAGAAACAACTTTCGGCGCTTTAAAATTGCATAGGGTTAGGTGGATCTTTAAAATTGTGTAGGGTGCCTATCAATCGTTAATATTATTGTTGCTTATAACTATATTAAAATATGTATTTAATTTATGTTATTCATTCATCTATACGTTTGCTCTGAAATTTTGCCCTCTGTCAGAAAAACTGGCCGAATCACAACCCTATAAGGGTCTGACGCTGCGGAAACCTAAAGGTTTATTGAGGATCTGACAGGTAACCTTGCCCTAACTAGCGCCCTTAGCGCTTTTTATTTCTTGTTTGTTTTTACTGGCTCTCCATAGCAAGGGGTTTTCCTTATCCAACAAGTGGTAGTCGCAAAATTTGCGACTACCACTGTTCATGGGACTATATCTGGAAAAACTCAGACACATATGACTGAATATTACAATCTGGATGCTATTATTTCGGTTGGTTATCGAGTGAAATCAAATAAACTATATTTCACGTTCTAGATTATATCCCCAGCTTGTTTATCTGCGCACTTCTCATAAGCTGGAATTAACACTTCATTTAATCTGAACTTCAATCCTTTTATGTAAAACTCTTTTCTTAATGGACTCATTACAGATATCCCTTGATATTCTAAGGGAATCTCTTGTATATAGTTACATATTTCTTCGATTTTTTCTCTCAAATTAGGAACGACTCGCTGCAAAGCTTTTTTTAAGTCTGGTAAATCTTGATTAATTAAGTCTTCATAATGCATTAACTTTCCATTTAGTAAATACCCTGAACTAATATTCATCGTTGTACTTTGCTTTAATCGAATAGGGTCACTTAGAATTCGTTGTATTTGCTGATCTGAAAGTTTATTTGAGAATGCTGCGCCATTATCATAAATAGGAGCCAATTGAAGATTCTTCGATGCAGCGATGAGAATTCCCCAGTTTCCGCTATTCCTGTCATTATTGTTTATAAAGCCATCGATAACAACGCAATCCCAAAAGCGTTTTTTTATCTCAGGTAATTGAACTAAAACAGGATTGTAATCTAAATGAATCATCACAGCTTGTAAATTCGTCGCATGCATTCCCGAATCTGATTCCGATATTGATCGATCTAATTGTTCTTCTAAGTCTTTATTATAGGCATTTTTTAACTCCCGATATTCTAGTAAGCGATGATTCTTATCTGTAAAATCTTTACAAGCCACAACGAGCTTAGAGTCTTTAATACCTAATAGAGTCTGATGCACATCATATCCAAGGATCTCGTAAACATGACTGCCACAATATTCCGATAAGGCCGTGGTATAGGAAGTATCAATTCTTCGCATTCCCTTAGTTGATTTCGGAAACTTCAAAAACCATGGTTCTCCTTGGTACAAAATTCCTAACTTACTTCCAGCTGCGCCACCATAAAATCGTAAAGTTGTTTCGCATGCATTGAAATCAATGATCTTTTGCATCTATCCCTGACCTCCTAACTGTATTTTTGTATTAGCAGCTCTCTCTGCTCTGCGGTCAACACTTCTTCATAGACATAATCCTTTGTCAAATTCTCTAATAGTTCACTTCTATCAAAGTAGAAATAATCATCCTCTTCTTGATCATATTTTTCTAATTCGCTTATAATCTGTTGAATCGGATTAGGAATGGGGAAATCAATTATGATGCTATCGTCAATCCACTTAGACATACCTAATACCTCCTTCCTCGATCTTTATTATCTATATTATACACGATGTTAAAATCATATACGATTAAATTCCTTAGTAAATTCCATGACGGATAAAAGCAAATATGACACTGCTCAAGTTGCTTATTATTTTCAATAGCACAAAAAATGATATAAAAAAGCCGGACTTATTGGCACTTGTCAACAAATCCGGCAATGGTTTAAACAACGTATTGATTTAGTCTTCCCCTTTATTGCAGAGCGTTTTCCACCGCCTGTTTAATCGCATTGGAAGTGATTGTGGCGTTGCTGATGGCATCCACTTTACTGGATTGAGCTTCAATGATCTTTTCTGGCATTTGCTGGATTGCCGGATCACTGATTCCTGATGACTCCTGATGCTCAACAATATTAATTTCGGTAATTTCACCACCACTGACTGTAACGCTGACCTTTACAGCTGCATTCATACCATCGGCAGTTCCTTCATATACACCATCGGTTAAATCTTTAAAATCAACTCCAGAAACGGCAGCTGTATCCTTTTCAAAGAGAGAAAGATCGAACATATCCGGAGCAGGCTTAACTTCGTAGCCTTCTTCCATTGGCAGATTCATGATGTTTCTTCCTGTAATTCGTCCCCACGTTACAGCACCATTCATGCCAACGCCCGGGGCAATGGTTTTTCCCCACATTTGACCCACGACTTCGCCGCCGGCATATAAACCTGGGATAACTGTTCCTTCAGCTGTCGTAACCTGGTTTTTATCGTTGACCAAAATACCACCTCGCGAAGAAAGAACAATCGGCTGAAGCTTCAGTGCATAGAAACGATCACCTTCAATTTTATTAATCGCTTCAACACGGTTTTCATTCGGTTTCACTTCAAACTCACGTCCGAATTGATCAGGAACCCCTGCCTCTACAGCCTTGTTGTAATCTTCAACAGTTTGAACAAAGGTTTCCACTGGAATTTGAAGTTTTTCTGCCAACTCTTCCAACGTATTTGCTTCCACTAAACGAGAACGATAAATTCCACCTTCCTTAAAGGAATCATAAGCACCACGTAACGTACCCTGGGTATCTTCCAGAATTTTATCTGTAAAAATCTCAAACATGTAGCTTTCCGGCTGAGCTTTCAGACCCGCATTGCGGACTTCATCATCCCAAGCACATTCATTGATAAAGCGTTCTCCCAGAATATTAACCAGAATACCTCCGGTATAATAAGTGCCGGTCGAACCATTGACACCTTGCGTCGTTGAACCTTCATTGACCATCCCTTTTGGATACGTTTCAATCCAGCTCATGGCTTCTTCTGTAATTCCGGCGCCGACTTCCTGCATCATTCGCAATCCATAACCATCATCGCTGGAAAGGGACGCCGAAATCAAATTATGCAGATCCGTAGAATATGCCTCAAATAATTTAGGGTTTGCTGCATAGCCGCCGGTGCTCATAATCACTCCGTAATTAGAATGAAACTGATAAGTCTTGCCATCGGTTCCGACACCTTCTGCCCCGCAAACCTGACCTTTTTCATTGGTGATCAGTTTTGTACCCGCCACTGAAGTAAATACTTGGATTTTATCTTGTTTCTCTAATTCTTTTAGCATGACTTCAATAACCGGATTGGCTAATTTTGAATCTTCCTTCGGCATCGGAACATACGTCCGGTTATATTCATACGGCATATGTCCAGGATTAACAATGACCTTATTGCCATCTTTATCCGTCATAAATGGATAGTCCTTCACACCCATTTCATACACCCATTCCCAAGCTTCTGTTGCATTTTCTGCATAGCTTTTAACCAAGTACTCAATCGGATGTCCGCCATTGGAGTTTCCAAATTTCAAAATTTCTTTTTCATAGCGTTCAACTGTATCCTCAGTTAAACCTTGTTCGATTTGCAGAGTGGTATTGGCCGCTGAAAACTGACCGGTTTTCATTCGCATAAAGCCGCCAAGTTCAGGAAGCTTTTCTACCAAAATGACGCTCTCCGCACCATTTTCCACGGCAGTCAATGCAGCGCTGATTCCTGTTCCGCCACCACCAACAATGACCACATCCGCTTTCTCTACAACATCAAACTGCGTCTTTGGTGAAACATCTGGTTGATCTGTTTTGGGTTGAGCTGCACAGCCGCTGATCAGCGTACTTACTAAGAAAGCACACAGCAGGGCTGCCGTCGATTTCATCCCTGTTTTTTTCATCTTTCTTTCCTCCTGTTTCTACGATATACTATTTGGTAGTAAATTCACATATCATATTCATTTCTTTTTTGTGATTATCATGCTAAGGCTGTCAAGAAAACCTTCCATGTTA
The DNA here is from genome assembly GCF_000327285.1 of Holdemania massiliensis AP2. GTDB lineage: Bacteria > Bacillota_I > Bacilli_A > Erysipelotrichales > Erysipelotrichaceae > Holdemania > Holdemania massiliensis. The sequence goes on from NZ_HE998568.1 coordinate 557,008, forward strand.
GAAGCACAAAAATGACAAAGGAGGAAGCGATGGATACATCTAAACGGCTCAATCAGTTCCGCATTCAGAAAGATCCAATTTCTGCCTATCTTGATCAATTTCGATTGGATATTGATTATTTTACTAACTGGCCGAATCAGAGTGGAAAAACGCTTAAGAACATTATTGGAACGCATATTAAAATTATTCTTGTCGAACGGGGAAACTGCGAAATCATGATTCAAGATACAAAATATAAGCTAAGCGGAGGAGACTGCCTAATCATTCCGCCGTATACGATATATAACGCAGTAACAGGAAACGAACCAATTAATTCTTATGAAATATTCTTTAACGTATATCCAATAACTCGAGAACAAGAATTTTTATCTAGGATGAAAATTGAAGGAACCTTGGTTTTTACCCATTTAATTACAGGGATTGAATGGAAAAGCTTCAGCCATTGTTATGCCAGCCTGCAGTCGAAGCAAGATGGCTGTTACGCTCAATTGAAAGCAAGCTTAACAATGCTGCTGATTAAGATCCTGCGCCGGCAGCCTTTGGCTATCATGGATCCCCAAGGTCGTGTAAAAGAGCAGGCGGTTGTCGACAAGCTATTTCTTTATCTGAACGAACATCTTGATGAACCTGTTCAGGTCGGTCAACTTTGTTCTTATCTTGCTTTATCCCAGAGTCATCTTTATCGTTGCTGCCGAAACGTTATGAATTGTTCTACAAATCAACTGATTATCCGTTATAAATTATCCCGAGCAAAGCAATTATTAAAAGATCCGGAATTGTCAATCCAGCAAATAGCAGCGATGATTGGTTATGAGTCATTTTACTTCAGCAGTCAATTCAAAAGAAATTTTCTGCTTTCTCCTACGCAATATCGCGAAAAGCTTTGTGTTTGCCGACGCGATCAGTGATATAAAATATTTCAGCAAGCAGCATACACAAACCAATTCAAAAGGCGAACAGAATTTTTCGTGATCTTATCTATGTCCTTTACTTAGATTCATCCATTCTTTATTTTTGCCTAATTAGCAGAAATAAGAATCTCGAAGAAATAATATATTATTAAAGAATAAATTTATATGCACTCATCAAAACACGGCAGCCATTGTCATTTCAATGAACTGCCGTGTTTTAAAATTCGATTATATACATTATCTCGGGGTTTAGGAATGAAACTCATTAACGTGGGGTCTAAGGCAAAGAAGAATCAAACTGAAATGAGGTTACTCTTATAGAAACAAACTCCATTGGATTAACACCTAACTGATGTGAGGGAATCCGTTTCAGTTGAGCCCCGACGCCCCAAGAATGGGGCTATGATCGGGTTGATCCTTGTTTCTGTCTTCCATATCAAACTGATTTAGGGTCGTTAACCCCATCTTTAAAAGGAAAAGCAACAACTCAATAACAAATTGGATTGTTGCTAAGTAATTTGCGTAATAGATATTAGAATCATAGTTTATTAAGTAAATTGAAAAAAACTATTGAAATATTATCATTTTCCCCACGATCATATAATGTCTGAATTGTAGATGAAATGACTGTTTCATCTTGTTTTTCCATTAATTCAGCTATCTTAATCATTTCATTTTCATCTAATTTATTATAAAATCCATCAGACGTAATAATAACAATATCACCTTTTTGCAACTTACGCATGGTTGTATAGGCTCGTTCCGACATTCCCATTCCCAGACACTTTGTTAAAGTTGAAGTTTTATTTCCCTTTGTGTCAAAAATTGCATGATCTTCACTTAATTGTTCAACTACGCCATTTCTTATGAAAAAACAACGTGTATCGCCGATATTCTTCATAATTAGGATAGTTTCAATAATTACTGCAACTGTTAGTGTCGTCCCCCCTTGTTTCATATTTTCTTGATTGTATAATCGGCTTAAATGATCAATAATCGAAAAACATTGATCCAAAATTTCTTGACTATTCTCTATATTCAAAATTTCCCATTGCACATGCTCTTTTAAAATCTTAATGGCTGTCTGGGAATGAACTTCTCCACAATCATACCCGCCCATTCCATCAGCAACTGCAATAGCTGCGATTTCTTGATCTTTAAAAATCCAACGCTTTGCAAAAATGCTATCTTCGTTTACAGATTTAATCTTACCTTGAGTTGTGAATCCTGAAACCTTAATCATAATCCATCTTACTCAGCAATCGTAATTAAAGCTCTTCCAATTTTCAAAACATCATTTTTGCGAATTTTAATTTTTTTAGAACCTTCTATTTTAAGCCCATTAATATAAATTCCATTATTAGAATTCAAGTCTGTAATATAAAACTCGTTATTTACACAATCAATTACCGCATGTCTTCTTCCAACCGCTGGCTCTTCAATCAAAACATCACATTCTCCAGCTAAGCGTCCTACGAGACATGGAAACTTTTTAATTTGAATTTCGCTTATCATAGAATTAATATCTACTCTTAATTCAAGCTTTGGATTTTCTACTTCACACAGACTTTGAGTTTTAGCTTCATCCTGGGGAATGAAAAAACTAGTTCCTGTTTCTTCTATTTCAGTTTTTTTTATTTCCTCTTTTATCTCTGGTTTTACCTCTTTCAAACGATGCCCGCATCTTGGACAAAATTCATTTATTTCTTGTAATGCAGCGCCACATTTAGGACAATAACCTTGAGGCTTTACTCTCCTTTTTTTATACTCCCTATAACAAAAAAACAAAACGATTATCCCGAATAACGCAAAAATAATATATTCCATGTCTTTAATTTCCTTTCTACACCTCGTTCTTTTCCCCTATAAGAGACTCCACTTTTTTTATAAACTTCTCTCGCGTTTCATCCTCATATCCACGAAAAACAACTTCTTGAATATCGCTATGATTGAAAGTCAATCGAAATTGACTACCAATATCACCTTCTGGATATAACACACCAAGATAATCATATCTTTGCTCCGGACGGTCTTTAATATATTGAAGAATCCCTGTTATCATTAACTTTTTCTTATACTCTTTTAATTTCACTATACTTCCTATTGGTAAAAAATCTTTGGCTACCATGGCAAAATTCCTCCTATTGCTTTTCCGACATCATTTAGTTTATCACCAATAAAACTGCCAACATTTTGAACAATTGAAACAGTGCCGTCAAACATCAACTCGGTAAAATCTTCCATCATGATGTTTACACCTTCAATTCCATCTTTACCAGTAAGATCTCTCAATATTTCCGAATAATCAATTCCAAATAATGCAGCACCTTTTTCTACTATTTCCAAACCTGTTTCCATTCCAAAATCATATAAAGTTTCCACTGTCATGCCCCATGCCACATCTGTTAGATCTTTAAGAAAATTTCCTGATTGCTTACTAAAAAGCAATTCATAGTGTTCCATAAAATTATCCCCAATAGCTTTTCCGAAGTTGTAATATAACTTTCCTTCAAGCGGCCCAATAACTCCGCCTGATATAATTTCAGGAATTTTTTCTTCTGCTTCTTGAAATAGTTGATATAGTGCTCCTTCAACATCACCATGCATCAGCTTATTTGTAATTTCATATGAGTCAGCAAACAGGCTAAAATATTCCGCAGACTGACTAAAAAATTTATCTTCATCAAATAATTCTTTTAAAATTCCTATATTCTGAAATCTTTTATTTCCTTGTTCTGCAGTAATAATTTTTAATAATGCATAGAAATCTGAAAATGATTCATATCCATCAACAGCTGTGCTAATATTTTCTTCTATTACCTTTAGTCCTTGTTTGCTTTCGTCAGAATGATTATTAAGTATATTTCTTACAACTTGCTCATTATTGTTATATAAATCGCAAAATTCACGTATCCCCCCGGCCAAAGCACAAAAACGATTACTTGAGCGACCAATTTCAATACGATACACGATATCCCGTAGCGCTTTAATAGAACGTTGAGAACTATCAAAACTTCTTGCAAAAAACGTTATTTCCCTCTGCTTATCATTCAAATAATCTGCAATCTCAAACATTTGTTCTGAACATTCCTGCATCGCTGCAATCTTGAATGCCAATTGCGCCATATAATAACTCCTTTGTTAGTTTTTTGTAAAATGGACTGCACCTATTGGAAGACCACAATGATTGCCATTTCCTTGAGCATTATAAAACTTTATAAATTCATCCATAGAATAACACAGGATTTCACTACTTTTCCAATTGTCAGTTAAATACACCTGACCATCTACAATTGCATCAATATAAATCACATGGCCAGCACTCCCTCCACTACCAGAAAATTGAAAAGAGACTATAATATCTGTGACAGGCTCTCCTGGATGACTATTAACAATTTGCTGAAGGCAATCACTTCCAGTGTATTTTGTTTGTGTGATTGGTACGCCTGTCTGGCTCGAATTATCAACTAAATTATTAACATAATCACAGCCATTTCCACTGTATCCATTAATAAATTTAGGGCCATCTCCAGACATATAATATTTAAACTTTGCATGGGTCAAAGCTACACATTGATTTTTTCCAAAAGTTCCTCCATTTGCCTCAATAAAACCATCATTGCGTACTTGGAGCGCATTCTTTAATTCCAATGACATATTTGCATTATTTTGAACCTTATTCCGAAGTTCTTCATCTGCCATTCCAAGTTTTCTCAGAATAGTTATATATGATTGCTTATCCGGATTTTCATTCAAATATTTATTAATTATCTTTTCCTGCTCTGACTCTATTGGCTTTATCTGCATATCATCTGGTTCAAGTTCTTGCCTTTCAATTGGCTTTATAACTTTATCTTTACTATTCCCAATAATGATTTTATCAATAATATCGTTGATAACACCTCCGCCAATAATATTGCTGATAACGCCACCACCAACAGTCAACAATCTAATATAATCTGTTAAACAATCATTATCAGACACATTATTCGCATTCATAACAGATTTTAAATTGTTAATTTGACCGAAAATTTTATATTCTTCATTATACTCGTACAATTCACAGCATGCTTTTACAGATCCACCTAGTTGTGTAAAATGATTGCCAGAACGTCCTATTTGAATTGTATAGACATAATCCCGAATTGTTTTAATTGATCTTTGAGAGTGATCCAAAGAACGAACAAAAGTAGTCAACCGTTGTTGATTTTGATCAAGAATCTCCCCTACAGTCAAAAGCTCTTCAGCACATTCCTTCATATTATTTAGTTTAAAATTAATCTTTGTCATATTTTTCCTCCAATATTTTCTTTAACCAAGGTTCAACGACAAGATTTTCAGCATTATCTCCAAAGCTTTGATCTTTCGACCAATGTAATGAACTTTGAATATCGGTTATATTAATCGGAAGACTGTCATTATTTTTGAGTATAGTACAGTCAGCTGTATAGAATAGTTCCGCTATTTCTTCAAGCATTTTTGAAAAAATAAATCCTTTAGCAATCGTTTCATTAAGCCTTGAATGCAAATTGAGTAATTGCCCTGTCATTGAAGACAACTGATTGTTTTGTAACTCATTCTGTATCAAGCCAATCTGCGAAGAAATCGAATCTATCTGAAGATAGATTCGATTCATTTCCTCCGAGCATTCGACAATATTTTGCCAGTTATATTTAAGATACATGGAAGCTACATTTTAAATACACCGTCTGTAGGCAGTCCTTCCGCCGCAGCTGTAGCTCGCTTTTCAGCTTGTTCGTAAATATTTGCCAATTCATTTACAGTTTTAATATAAGAATCAATTATTGCAGCCATGTTATCAATATCATCGTAAACACCTTTGAACTTAATCTGAAATTCATCTGAAGCTTGCGATTTCCATCCTGCCTGTAAAGAATTAATTTCAGTTTTGCACTGCTCCATAATGGATATAATTGTATTTTTCTGTGTAGCCATTTCGGATGCCTTGGAAATTAATACATTAGGTTGTACCTTTAAAATCATATCTGTCATGTTCTTTCCCTCCTATTTACGATTACTTGCAATAATTTGGATTGCTTCTGATTCTGCTTGTGCATACGTTTGAATATCTTGAGTCAATACTTCAATATAACGATTTAGCATCGTTGTTAAAGCATTAAATCTACTTCTATCATTTCCTAAATTTGCTTTGAATTTATTGGATGCTTCACCTTCCCACATCGTATCCATTTCTTCACCAATTTCATACAGCCTTGCCACTGCTTTATCATAGCTTTTAACCTGTTCAGAAAGATGATTAACTACCTCTTTCATTTTTGATGTCGTTAATTCCGTACCCATTCCAGCCATTTTCAATTCCTCCTTTACGATTTAAGATAATTCTATTTTAACTCTCATATTCCTAATATAACTAACTAGATTCTATGCACAAATAATTTATTTATTATTTATACATTATTTCTTTTTAAGCGTTTTATAATTACATCTTAACGTTTAAACTTTATGTGTTTTCCATTATCAATTAATTTTCTTAATCGCAATGCAAACATGTTTTCCAAGTTAAGGCTTTTATCAAAACTGCTTAACCATAACTTGATATTGGTTATCATACTTAAAATAATAGTTTATCATTACTGAAAAACATCTTATTCATTCAATATGAACTTTTAATCAAAATTTTTGCTTGTACCCTTTGCCTTTTCTGACGCTTCCTGTCTTGCCCTCCTCAACGCTTCCAAAGCTTCTTCTTCTGCTTTTTTTATTTGCGCGGCTGCACTTCTTAAATTAGAAGCTGCTCTTCTAAGTTCTGAAGCATGCTCTAAAACTTTTTCTTTTTCATTTCTGCATTTTTCCAGCATCATTCCAGAACTTTCACTTTGCCATGACATGTTGAGATTTTCAAGTACCATTTCAATTCTATGATTAGCTAAATATTCGAGTTCACCTGCAAATTCATCTAATTTTCCCGCATCAGCCATAGCTTTTCCGTAATTAAAGTTAATTTTCATCCAATCACCTCTGCTACTCTAAAAAGACTCCATCTGTAGGTAAACTTTCATTTTTCTTTCTTACTTTCTCGCTAGCGGAAGTGTAAACACCTGTTATCTGCTCAAGCTTTGAAATTGATTCTTTAAAATTTTCCATCACGACTTCTTGTGTCAATTTTATTTTCTTGATCAAAGTCATGAACTCATCAAAAGAATCACCTTGCCAATAGTTACCAACAATGTTTAACTTCTGATCCAATAACATGTTTGATGAAACAATTTGCGAATAACATTGATTCATTTCTTCTGCTTGCGTTTTTAAAGTCCCCTCATTGTACTTAATATCCGACATGATCAAATTGCTGCAACATGCTGAATAACATTACTTTCTGTCGCTTCATAATGTTTTCCACAAATGGAAAGCGCAGCAAGCAAAGTGACCAATGAGTCACTATATTTTTGAAGTGATTTAATATTTTGCCTGAGTTCTTTAATATACGCCACACCCGCCTTTCCACCCCAGGCTTGTTCGATAGCAGGAGTGATTTCTGATTCTAACTTATCGATCTGAGCTTTTATTTTTCGGTATTCTTCTGCCATTTGATCACTCAACTTTATAAGTTCCGCTCCATCTACCGTTACTTCTATCTTTTTTTTAGCCATGTTGCCTCCTTTCTAAATATATTTTATTTTTAAAATTTTAAAGATGCAGATTTTCCTGACAACCTGCATCTTTTTGATGACAAACAGCATGCTGGGCTTCATAACTTGCTTTTTCTTGAGTCCCTCAAAATATTAGAGAAGTGTTAAAATCAATAATCATATCTTCTTTACTTTAACTCACTTTCTTTTTTACTGCTGAGTTAGTGAGGTTATTTCGAAGCATTTTACCATCGAACTTCCGTCATCATTATTAATACGAACTTCTTTTTTTAAAAGAATATTAGCTTCGTCATAATATGTATAAATTATTGAATCCTCACCTATCAATGTCACAATTTTGTAAGTTAGTTCCTTTTGATTATTATAATGTGTTTGTATCTCAGAATTTCCATCATTGTTAAATTGAACATATCCTTTCAAATCCCCTTCTGAAGTATATTCAATCATTTTATAATTCTTTTTGTCTATTTCCTCTCGAATTAGATATGATATCATATTCCCCTCAACATAGTAGTATTCCTGTTTCGTTATAATACTTTTATCTATATTATTACGATATAAAACTAATTTTAATACATCTCCAGTATCTTCATTAAATCCACAAGTGTAAATCTTTTCACCTTCTCTATACATAGAACATTCGCTCATTAGCCTATCCTCCACATCAAATGCTTGCACTGTTCCTTCCTGACAGTACTTCTCTCTATTCCATTGGACATTGTGTACCCGATACCACAAAACTTCATCATTTGCGTTATAAGCAGTTTCTGTTCGAATACCATTTACGTCAACAACCGTTTCTATTCTGCTATAAGTATCCTTCTTCTCTTGTCCATATACACCCAAAAGGAGTTCATTTATATCTATAGATTTTGTGTTCTTATATCCTTTTTCCAAAATTTCTTCTGCTTTATCAAATAAATTCTGTAGTGCATAGGCATCAGATAACGCAATATAATTCTGAGGATTCTGCGGATCAATTTCAATCGCTTCTTCAAACACAAGTATAGCTTCTTCATACTTTTTATCATTTAAATATTTAATTCCTAACTCATATTGTGAACTAGCAGCATTTTTATTTTCTGAACAAGCTGCTAGACTTAGCGATATAATAATTAGCATTGATAGTATTTTCTTCATTTCTTCATTTCTTCATTTCCCTTCCTTCATGTAAACTCGTTAATTTGGAAGACGACTGCTCAATTTCAGAATTCTTCAATTTATCCACGCTTTTCCTTCATGAAAATGATACGGCCTCAAATACTGGTAAAAGGTAGTTTAATCTAGGCTGCTGAAAAAGTATATTTATGAATTTACAATGGCATTTTATAACTTCAATACGTAATAATACGGCTAATCCATATATCAAGAAGAAATTTAGACGCAACTCAAATATCATTTTTTAGCAACCTATTTCAATCACATTTCTCCTCAGCTTAGCTGGCCTTTAATATTTACTTAGTTATCTTTTATTGTCTGCAATAAATTTCCATCTGCGTCATAGTATTCAGTAATATCTCCGTTTTCATCAATGATTCGAATATGTTTTCCATTTAATTTCCCCTCAGAATCATAAGTAGAATATGTTATTTTATCATCTTCTGTTACTATAATAAACATACTTGTTACGTTATCTTCAGCATCATAACGTGTTTGTTTCGTTGTATTACCACTTGTTTCGAAAACTGTATAATAATGTAGCTTACCAAAAGAATATGTTTCTACTCGTCGAGTATTTGCATCTATATCAATAAAAAGATCGTATTGTGTAACATTTCCTTGCTTATCGAGCCATTCTGTTTTTTCAATACGTTGGTTTTCTCCTATATGGTATATCATTTGGATTAATTCTCCAGTATTATCATCATAACCACACGCATAACTTACTGAATAATTATTTTCTTTATAACCAAGTAAACATCTGCTTGTCTCTTCTCCTAAATGATTATATGAAATAATTTCTCCGTCTTGACTTCCATGATCAAATTCCACATTATAAACTCGATACCAGATTAAATTCTGTGAAGTGTCATAAGCACTTTCCTTACGTATTTGTCCGGTATTATCTTTAATAATTCCTGATTTAAACTCATCCAATTTCTCTTTTATTTCCTTTGACTTGGTTTCTTTATATCCTCTCTCCAATATAGTTTCTGCTTCTTCAAATAAATTTTTTCTAATAAGGATATCAGCTATATTAAGATAAAGATCGGAATTCTTAGGTTCTATATTAATTGCTTCCTCAAAAGCAAGAATTGCTTCTTCATAATTTCCTTCATTTACATATTTAATTCCCAAGTTGTATTGTGAGCTAACATCACCTTTATTTTCTGCTGAACAAGCCAAAAGACTTAGTGAGATAATAATTAATACTAATAGTATTTTTTTCATTTCTTCTAATTCACTCCTTTATGTAAATCGTATATTTAGAAACCGACTGTTCAACATCTAAAATTCCCCATAAACCATCTCGTTTCGCCCAATCCTTTCCATCATAAACAGGTCGTGTCTCTTCAAATTCAAATGGTATCGCTATATTTCCGTTCGTATCAATATAGCCCCACATTCCATCCAATTTAACTGCCGCATAGCCTCCTGTAAAATCATAGGCGTTCTCATAGATCATCTCTGTAATCTGATTTCCATAAATATCATAGAATCCAAATCGATAATCTTCTATTCTAGGCTCTGATTCTCTCCAATAATTAATCTCTTTATCAGAAACGCGAATAAAATTGTTGGATATTCCACCAACAGCAAAACCATTCAGATAATAAACATTGCCCGCTTGATCAACAATTGTTTGAGAATCAATAAGATAAGCTCCATTGGATAATCCTAATGTTTCAATGCCAAAACAACCCTCATAATTGCAATATTCTATCCCATTATTTGTTTTATTCAAAAAATATCCATCTCCTGCAAATGTAGGAATACCCCGAATTCTTACATTTTGACTGAAATCATCACCATAAAATTCAACGTCCAAATATTCTATCATTCCATTCGAATCAAAAACTTCTGAAGTAATTGAATAGCCCAAATAGATCTCTCCACGTGCTGTAATTGTGTACCCATATTGAATAGTTTCATCTTTCAACTCTTTAATTTTATTTCCATGAAAGTCATAGATACTAAAGTTTCCTGCTTGAACTACTTTAACATAATCTTTGTCATAGTAACCTTGGCAGTTTCGTTCATTCATTAGTTCATAAGATAATGCATCAACATAACAACTACGATAATCCTCAGCACCATTCATAAAACTATCTGCAGTAATTCTCCCCCTGTTCCAATTCACCACATCAACATAATCAAAATCAAATTGAGGTTCAATAATCCATATGGGTGATGTTTTAGAATGAAGCATTCCTTCGTTGACCTGAATTTCAAACTCTCCAATTAATTCTGCAGATTCTGATTTTTTTAACTGCACCAATTCATCTTTAATCTGTGCAAACAAACTCTCCTGCTTATCTGGAATATTTTGAATTGCCTCTTCAATATAATAGCCAATCAGTTCAGGATCTTTTTGTATAGCTGCGACAATAATTATACCAGTGTAACCATTTTGATCTTGTGGATCAATAGTAATCATTTCCTCAAAATACAAAATTGCTTCTTCATAATTATTTTCTCGAATTAGCTGTAACCCTTTATTGAATTTTGAGATTTCCTTTTTAGACTGACACCCTATTATACTAATTAATAAGCATAGAATTAATCCCCATTTCTTAATCATGATATTCATCTTTTCTAACAGAATTTAAAATTTCTGTATCCCCAAGCAATGACTCCATTGGTTTAGTTTGACTTCTAGAATCTAGCAGCTCTGTTTCTTTTTGTAACACTTCTGTAGTCATCAAATGATCATCATGATACATTTCTGTGTCCTTTTTATCTAGTATATCTTCTGTTGCATAACCTTTTTTTATAAATTCTGTCTTCCCTTTACTAGGTTGAATTTCATTATTTTTTTCATAAATCAGCGGCCTCTTTTTATAATAAAACGCTAACCCAATTGTAATCACAAATAAGATAATCCCACACAGCATTAAAATATTTCCCATATTTACTCCCCCAGTGAATCTATTCTAATCCTTGTTAATTTTTGTATCTATACTGTTATTTTTTAAGCCATAAAGCATGGGCATGTTGGAATATTACTACTCACACCTAAAGTCGCCTTCTTAATCAAGCCAATGGCCTTTCTTTAACTGATCAATCAACCCTTGAAGTTGAACAAATTGAGAATCATTATCCTCGTCCTTTATTTTCTTCTTCGCATTTTGATATTCTTCATAAGCTGGCCAGTAGTTTCTTTTCTCCTGAGGCTTTTCATTCTCTATTACAATGTATAAAGTTGCCCTATAAGCGTTAGCTTCATAGGCGTCAGGATAAGCAGACTCCATTTTATCCAAAACTGTAAGCGCCTGTTCATATTCTCCGGCTTGTTGATAAGCAATAAAAATATTAACATAGATATATTTTTTTTGAATGTTTAGATCCAATATCTGTTGAAAAGCCTTAGCAGAACTAATTAAATCATCGTAATCCTTATCTGTTTCATAGATTGCTCGATTATAATAAGCAGCTCCTAACATTTCCCACAAAATAGAATCATTACTCCATCCATCTTTTTGTATCGACTGATTAATGAGTTCTATTTCTTTAGTTCTAGCGTTTTCAATTTCACTATTTGAAATTAAAGCAGCATCTCGATATACTGCAGCCAAGGAGATCACTGACTTTCTCTTTAAAGTTGTATTGCCAGTTTGATTTATTACATCTTTAAAACTTTGCTCTGCGTTACCATACTTCTTCAAAGAATAACTAATGCTTCCACTTATGTAAGAAATCAGATCCTTATCCGCCCCCTCATCTTGTAGCTGGTCCAAAATCATCTCAGCGTCGTCTATATTTCCATTCATTGCCAGAGCAACAGCATAATCTCTTGACAAATTCTCATCTGGATTTTCTGTTTCTCTCAGCAGCTTTTCATAACAAGCTACTGCTTCAGGATATTTTTCTTTTTCAAAATAAGCAGAAGCTAGAATTAATTCCATAGTTTGATCCTGCTTTAATACATCTTGTGTTGTCTGAATTTCTGTTATATACGCAATGCATTGATCATAATCTAAAGCGTTATAATAAGCACGAGCCTTTAAAATATATGCAGATGTTTGTTTACTATCCAGCTTTTGAGCCTCTTCCAAATAGCTAAGAGCCTCCATAGGTTGCTTATCAATCAGCTGCTGAGCTGAATTGATATATTGCTGATAAATACTGGCATTTTCATTTTTTTTGACTACAAAACCAGCAAGAATCAATATAATGGACATCCCTCCCATTAACCAAAGTTTAAGTTTTCTATATCTTTTCCTTTTAATGAATTTTTGATACGTTTCCTCAAAACGATAAATATGATCTAAATCCTCAATAAGTTCTTTCGTAGAAGCATAACGATCTTCTGGTTCCTGTTGGATACAACGATCTATAATCGTTTCAATTCCTACAGACAACTCTGGATTTAATTCTCGAATCGGAATAAAGCGATATGGAGGCTCATACGGACTTTTTCCAGATAGAATATGATACATTGTAACACCCAATGAATAAATATCTGTCCTAGCATCTGATTGCGCTTTCCCAGCCTGTTCTGGAGCCATGTAACCTTTCGTTCCAACAAATGTTGTATCAGCAATTGCTTCTTCCTTATATTCACGCGCAATACCAAAGTCAATTAGTTTCAAATTGCCGTCAGGTTGTATCATGATATTAGAAGGCTTCATGTCACGATAAATAATTGGATTAGGCTTCTGATTATGCAAATACCCTAAGCATTCAGCAATGCGTTTAAACCAGATTAATCCGATTTTTTCATCAAACTTAATCTGACGTTTTAAAACGGTTTCTAAATTATCACCGGCAACATAATCTTCTACAACATACAAATAATGATTATCTTCAAAAATATCAACAATTTTGGGTAACATGGGATGCTGTAATTTTTTCAATATATTCGCTTCTGCTAGAAAGTCAAACTTTGCTTTCTGATTTTTTGATACTTGTTTTACAGCCCAGATTGTCCCCAATCGGACATGTTCTGCTTTATAAACAGTAGACATGCCCCCCTTTCCGATTATTTCTAAAATGCGATATGTATTATTAATTAGTTGTTCCATTTTTCCTTCTTCCTGTTAAATAAATTTAATGCTTTACGATATTCAGTATGTTCCTGGATAAAAATGATGCTTAAAACAATGCTTTAATTGCAAGTGTGATCGCAGTGAATAAATCTACTTGTAAGTTTTCTAGCCAAGAGTTAGGAAGCAAATTTTACTATTCTATTGTTCCCGTTCTAGAACATTGAAACTTCTTTGGTAGATGATAACTCCGTTATCGAGATTTACTGATTCTATATGGCTTTAAAAGCGTACACCTTTTTCCTCAACTAGATTGAAAATAATAATACTTACTTTATATTTCTCTGATTAAAACGATAATCTACTATGAAAAAACTATGGCATATCATAAATCAACTTTTAATTTTTCCTTCTTATTTATTCGATTCATCAAAGAACTAGTACAATATCTCCGCCTACAATGTTGTTTTCTTTTAAAGTCCAATGCTCATTAAGTGCAACTTGCAATTTAGGAATATATAAATTTGTTTGGTTTATTGAGAAAGATAAACCTGGATTAATATTTTCCATTTGCTTTAAAAGCTGTTCTTTAAATTTTATTCCAGAAATCAAATCATCGGTCTCTATTTCAAACTTTTGATGCAAACTTACAAACTCTGCTTCCAAATATATTCTTGCCATATGCGGTTCCTCCTTCTATCGGTATAGTTCAATATCAAAAACTTGTATTTTTATTTCGTGATTATTAGAACAGATTTCTAATACGATTTTTTCTCCTTGATAAATTTTTTTATTTTCATACTGATTTACTTTATCTGCTATCGACATTTCTTTTAAAATCAAAGCGATAACAGGATCTATTTTAAGCTGTTCAAGCTCGTAATGAATAAATTTCTTTTTAATCAAACTTTGTTTACAAGATAAATGTTCGCAGAATACTTTTTCTGAAGACACTTGATCAATCAACAGACTCCACAGCGCACTCAATTCTTCCTGAGTAAATATATAGGCGACTTTCATTCGCTCTTCCTCTTTTCAAGCCACATTTTCACATTATTTTTATATCCTCTAGAATAAGGAATCTTAACATTATTCGTCAAAATCAATAAAGAGTTGTGTGAATCAACCTGTTTGATTTCTTCACAGTTAACCATGTAACCTTTATGGCAACGAAGAAAATGCTCATCCAATTTATCTGCTATTTGACCAAATGTTGAGTAAAATTCAATTTCCTGTCCAAAGGTACGAATAACCATTTTCTTGCTTCTTGCTTCGATATATAAAATCATTGCTTGAGGAATATTGTGAATTTCTCCCTCTATTTTTACACATAGGTTTTTTTGTTTTTGACATCGTTTATTCTGATCAACATGAATTTCCTCGAAAGTCTTCCGCAGCAATTCCCTGTTTAATGGATATGTTAATATTGCGCTCGGACGAATTGATGGACGAACAAGCTCCATAAATTCGTCAGTTTGCTTTATCGAAAAGATAAAATATGTACGTTCATTGATTCTGCGGATCATCTCAATCATTTCAAGAATAGATTGAGTGCAGTCATCAAGCAAAATAATATACACATCATGATATGGCTTAGTTCCCAACAAAACTTTGACTTGCTCCTTTTGAAAAAACTCAGTATTTTTAATAAAGCGATACTTTCTATGGATTGTTTCACGATAAATCTTGATAAACTCTCCGGGATTTTCCTGAAAATTCAGTAAGCATACATTCATATTTTATTTGCTTTCGGTACAGCCAATCGGATTGTTTTCGTTTCTTCTATCATCCAGGCTACTCCCGCTTTAAGTTTCTTGCTTCTTTCACTTAAAGCAATGTCAAAATCAAAGATGCGTTGCTGATCTGCTTGCCCACCGAAATGCAAGCCTGTCTTCCAGCTCACAAATTCCTTGAACGCTGGCCTGAGCAGACAATTCTGATAATCATTTGGCGCTATTGCCGCAAAGAAGTAAATTCCATGCTTTTCTCCCTTTTCGAAGCACATTTCAAAGAATCTTGACATATTCTTCTCTGACGAATAAATTGTATCAATGAAAAATTGCATTGAATCGATAAGAACGAAAATCGGCTTCATCATTCCCAGATATTCATCCATCTCTATATCCGGATTTCGATTATATTGTGCTTTACATGTTTTATTACGTAAGATGAATTCAGGAACTACCTTCTCATTCATAACATCAAATAGTTCTTTATCATTTGTAATTAATGACTTTACTCCAAAGCTCTCAAACTCTGATTTCATACTTGAATTTTCTGAAATTACATATACATCAGCATTTTGATCTTTCTTTAACGCTGCAATTAATTTCAGAAAATTGCTTTTACCACTTCTAGGAAGACCAGAAACACAGAAGCAAAAGAGTTTGGAAAGATCTATCTTCACAATTTCAATTTCTTCAAGATCATAACCTATTGGTAAATATCGTGGAGAATTGCGCAAACACTTAACTTCTTCAGATTCAACAAATGTTTTTATTACCATTTCAGAAGGAATCGATGGAATTGTCAACGCCTTTTTCCCTTGTGTTTTCAACTTTAAATGTTCTATAGTTTCCACAATATATGCATGTGTTTCTTCAGAATTCGTGGAATCTAAAATCAGTGCAGTCTGGAACTCCAGACATTCGTTTTTACTTTTAATCAAACCGCGCCCCGGTGTCTTGCTTTCAGGAAGCATTTCTATTTTCCCCTGTAGTACTGATTCGTACTCAAAACGATCATTCAACTGCAAACCAATTCCCGTTTGGAAATTAGTACGAATTCTTGTTTTGATTTCAGAAGAACCCAGACAGGAAAAAATCATAAAAATACCATAGGCAGAACCTTCTCTACTCAACAGGAACAAATCATCTTCTATTTTCGGATTTTCTTCCATCATGGATGCGTAGTTATCAACCACAAATATAAATGCAGGGCAATTACTGTATTTCTTAAAATACTCTCGGAATGTTACAATACCTTTTTTAGCAAAATTCGTTTTTCTTCTGCCCAATTCAGCAATCAAAGTTTTGATCAGTTTATGTAAACGACTACTTTCATTCTCGAACAGTACAGCTCCTACCTGTGGAGCATTTTGATAGATATTCATGGTTTTACTTCCAAAATCTGCTATATAAACATGTACTGTGTTTACATCATTATTGTTAATTAATGAATATACCAATGTTTGTAGCAAAGTTGTTTTTCCACTGCCAATGCTCCCTGAAACCATAATATGACCACTGTCAATCAGATTTAGAAGGAATGGAAACTGATGTTGACGCACAGGATCATCAACAATTCCTAAACAAACATCCAGTCGATTTTCCTGTATCGTAAGGGGAATTTCCTCCAATCCTATCCGCCGCTTCAAAGGTGGTAACCAAATTGGTTTTAATGTTTGAACTTTATTCTCTTCAAACGTTTTTCGAATATAATATACAGCTGTATCCAACTGACTCTGTACATTCTCTTTGGTTTTCTCTTTTTTCTTTTTTCCTGGCATTTTACGACCCAACAATTCAATCAGTCTAAGTGGGTAATTATCCATTATACCTTCCTGATCTTCCACATAAGGAGCTCCGCTCCATGCAGATTGAAATTCTTCAAAAATTTCATCATTACCCACCTGCAAATAAGCTCTTCCTACATTCGTAATATACGCTGCTTCCGTTCTCTTCAACATATCTTTAGAATCCTGTTTATCCTGCACACGCAGACAAATTCTAAATTTAGAGTTTCCCCAAATTTCTTCGTCAACTACACCACTAGGTTTTTGTGTTGCTAATATTAAATGAATTCCTAAACTACGCCCCACACGAGATGCGCTGACTAGATCTTTTACGAAATTAGGTTGTTCTTTCTTTAATTCTGCAAATTCATCTGCAATCATTATTAAATGTGGAATCGGCATATCTACTTTTTCATTTCTGAACATTTCGATGTATTCATCAATATGCTTAATGCGATAATCATTAAATATTTTCTGACGCCGACGAATCTCGCTATTAATTGATGCTAGTGCTCTGGTCGTCTGATTTCCACCTAAATTCGTGATGATTCCTGATGTATGCGGTAAGCATTCAAAGCTTTGTGCCATTCCGCCACCTTTGTAATCTATTAAGATAAAGGAGACTTCATATGGATGATAATTCATTGCCAATGATAAAATATAAGTCTGCAACAATTCACTTTTTCCCGAACCGGTTGTTCCAGCAACCAAACCATGAGGACCATGAACCTTTTCATGAATGTCGAGATACAACGGTTGATTTCCTGCTTTTAAGCCAATTAACGAACGCATACTTTTGTAGGTTCGATTTTCTAGCCATTTACGATAAATATTAAACTGTGCCAAATTCCTGATGTGAAGCATCTGCATATAAGTAATCATTTCAGGAACAGCGCCAACTGAGCCTCTTTCCTGGATGCGATAATTAGAAAGCGCTCTCAATGCTGATTGTAATGTGTTTTTGCTTATATAATCAAAAGTAAAGGAATGATTGCCTTCTTCTTTTTCATCGAGGAAAAGATAGCTGCCACCATTCTGATCTTCCAGCACCTCATTGCAGCTATTTGGCAATTTTTCAACATGGTCTGCCAAGACAATTAATGACATACCCAAATCATTATTTTCAATAACTTTAACAAGATATTCATCCTCAAAAACAATATCTTGTGCTGCAACCAAAATATAATGTGGAATTTTTGATGCATTCTTGTTTTCCATCCTTGTCCTTATCTCATTATTCAATAAGTATAGTATTTCATTCCATTCCTCTTTTTGCTGAGAAACTAGCCGCATTCTACGATTATCTGTCCATGTATGGGGAAGCCATTTCATCATTTCTATTTCTTCATTTTGTTGATTAAATAAAAATACAGTCTTTACCTCGTCATAGGAATACCTTGAAGCTAACTGCGCAATTAACACATGTAAGATATCAATCCGCTTTTCTCCAACGATTCCCAATAGTCGAGTTCTCTTCAAGTTCAATAACACAGGAGCCTGTTCAATATTTTTAAATTCCTCATAAATTTTATGTGGCTGCTCCTGTAATTTATCATCAATTAATGAAAATCGTTCTTTGGGAACAACAATTTCTACTGGATTTTTTATGGTACCCGTTCCAATGCGAACATCCAAAAAATCTTCATGTTTTAAATTATTCTCCCAAACGCGATGATACTGCTCAGGGATCCAAGATAGCCATATTTCACTAGTTGGATACTTTTCATTATACGCATTTAAATTATATGAACCATTTTCATTTAACATTTCCTTAATCTTATCTATATATTTCCCATATCCTAAAACACGTTTATTCTCATCTTCTTTTGCTTGCTTCGAAGTGAATCGTATATTCACCAAAGCCCATCCTACGCCAATAATTGCTGAAGTAACAGAAGTAACAATACCCATATACATAAAAGCACTATTGGACATCATTCCCGATTGAGAATAGCTCCATTGAGTAAACAAAACTCCAATGGCCATCGGAATCACCATTGTTAATGAAGGACCTATTGTTAATAATAATGGCTGTCTACGATTTTGTGCTGGATTAGGAGCACCTTCTACTACAACAGACTCTGTTTCTAGCTTCCTAACTTTTCTAGGAGAACGCTCATAGATGTCTGCATAACCCTTTCGAGTAATTTTTAATGTTTCTCCCATATCTTCTTCAAGATGAACCATAACATTGGGCAAATAATCTCGATTTATTGCCAGAACATCTTTCAAATAAATAATTTTCAAACCTAATATATAGATTTCATCACCATAGTTTAACTCTCTGAATTGTGGATTTTTATATTCACCTACCCGACAACCATTAATATATGTTCCATTTCGACTCATGTCATACAAACCATAGATACCATTTTGAGCTCTCAATTCAGCATGATGTCCCGATACATTATTTTCAAAATCAAAGGAAATCGTGTTATCTTCCAGTCTTCCTATGGTAATCGCTGAATTGGGAATTTTATATTTAGTAAATTGAAGATAATCGTTTGTAATCAGATGAAATGATACATTGAACTTATGCCCCAAATATTCTGCGTACAATAATTCATTATTCTGAAGAGTGCATTCACCCTCTGACTTTCCTGTGATTATCAAAGGATTTTCAATATTTAAAGACCAAATTCCATCATAAACATTCAATTTGAAATTAATATCGCGTTCCAAGCCACATAATTCTTTCTTCACGATATAATTCAGTGTTTGATTATTCACATCAGGCAAAACCCATTCTTTATAGCTCTTTTCAAAATGGAGGCGTAAAACGTAATTCATAAAAAATATCCCCTTTACTTAAAAATTAATTTCTAATTTAATTTTAAAATGAATTAATCTAATATTTTTTACCACTTATTACACAAAATATACCTAAAAATACAATTAAGTTGAAATTAATGTGTTCTCGAGGGAAAATATATTTATTCTTAGACAAAGGCAATTGTCGAAGAGTGAAGTTTTTTAGGAGATTCCATATAATTTCACAGTTTCTACGGCAATAATATCCAAGAAACTAGGTCTAATTTTATGTCAGTTGAATGTATTCTAAAACAATCCGAAAAACAGTACATTTATTTGTCTTATTATATCAAATATGTATTGACTTATATGATTAGTATCCTGAACATTAAATAGGTTTTAAATTTTCCATAGCCTTTTCTAATCCGCAAATTAATTTATCTTATCCTTCTCAGGTGATGCCTAAGTAGCTGTTTGATAACAAAGCTTCTGTTTATCACACGCCTCAAGACTTTTCCCATAGTCTATATCTGTTTACCAATGATACAAACTTTTTAGAAAGCATTAATATTGCAGTATCTTAAGTCTGAATACAGTATTCTTCTTGTATAATATTGTTCGTTGAAACAATGCAATCTCTGTGCAACTTTATTCGAACAACAGACAATTTTGTATAAAAAGTTAATTTGATACTTTGACATTCTATTTTTATACCAAGTTTGTGAAAATGGTGACATGCCAACACAGATACATTCGCTAGTACAACAAACATATAATAAGTAATGATAGAATTCTCTTATTATTGTTGTTAATTTACGTTGTACTAGTCAGAGTATTAAGAGAACAATTCATGATTATCTCATGAATTCTAACTTTTAAGTTATATTAGGAGGAACATTATGATAAAAGTAGCCATCTGCGATGACAATATTCAGAATTTAGAACTTATCAGCAGATTCACTAGAAAAATAGCAAATAATTTAAACATGAGTTTTATCATTAATGAATATTCTGATTTGAAGAGCCTACAAAGTGATCTAATAAACAATCCATTTGACATTTTTTTATTAGACATCTGGTTTGATACAGAAAAAACAACAAGTCTTTCCCTAGCACAAAAATTGTCTGATATAGCTCCTACCGCAAAGATCATATTCTTAACTAATTATCCATGTTATTTCCCTGAAGTTTATATCTGCCAGCATATTTACTGCATATTAAAGGAAGACATAGATAAAAAACTTCCTATAGCGCTAGAAAAAGCCATTTCAATTATTAATAAAGATCTTAATTATACAGATATTCCAATTACGATGAATCGAATTACAAAAATCGTTCCAACGCATGATATTCTTTATTTAGAAAAATCGTTACGGAAAATACAGTTTGTCTGTCGAAAATCAAAAAACACACCTCTTAACTCATTCTCAGAAACAATAGAAAAAAATCATATTGTTATAACAACCTATGGAGGTTTTGATAAATACTTTTCTATTCTTCCAGATAATTTTGTTCAAACTCATCGTTCTTATATTGTAAACATGAACTATGTTAAAACTGTTAGCAACAACACTCTTGTTTTATTCAATGATGAAATCATCCCTATCTCTCGAAACTTTCGCAAACATGTCAGCAGAAAAATCTCCGCACTTTATTTTGATCCTCTCTAATAAATTGATGTCGTTATTGCTAAAACTTTCTTCCCTAGCATTAACATCCAGACTGCTTCATTACCTTTCACAATTTATTAATTTCATACAAAATATTCAACTGTTAAAATCTATTTGTTTCAGCTTTCATAGCATTAATTAGTAAGTTACAAAGCAATAGTTATGATATATACATTACCTTTTTTTAGAATGAAGTCAGTTAACGCGAGGTTCAAGCCGAACTAAAATCAAACAAAAAGGAGAGCAACCTTAATTCGAAAAACTCCATTAAACCAGTCTGATTGATGTAAGGGAATCCTTTTCATCTATTGATGTCATTTTTGATTCACAAAATGGACAACATAAACAAAGCTTTTATATACGCAAAAGAATGCATCTTAGCCAAAATAGCCTATCTTGTGATATTTTCTTACAAACGTCAGATGAGATGGATTTCACTTCTTTCTATTGAATGTATACCCAAAATTGGAGCTAGAATTGAGTTGATCCAGCTTTCATTTAACTAGTCTTCAAACTGATTTGGGTTTGTTCTTCACATCTCTAATTAGCTTCTAATTATATACTACCATGAACTAATTTAGAGGACTCGATTATCATTGAGCCCTCCTTTATATATGGTGTTGATAGTTTAGTTAATTATATGGACCATTAAGTACAGCTTCTTTATATTCAAAAGTATTTATCGAGTATTGATAAATATTTATTCCATCTGTAAGAATTATGCCATCATCTTTACAAAGGAAATACACGTATTGATAAGTAAGCACCTTCTGTTCCCCCTCCAAATACGTGTGAGTAAATGTAAATAACCCATTTTCAGACAAAATCGCAGTATCATCATAAGAAATTGTAATTTGGTCGTCGCGATTAATATAGCTAACATAGAAACGATTATATTTTCCATTTTCTTCTGTATCCCAAAGTAAATGAAATGCTACAATATCTTCTAATTGCTCAGAACCTGGAGTCCGATACGCGTCGATATATATGCGTGGATTCTCCTCAGTTCCATAGTTATAGCCTGCATTCAATGTTACACTTGATCCATTTCTTTTGAGTGTTAATGATGTTCCACTAAATTCAAATTCATATTCAAAAAAGACTTCATCAACCTTATACGTCATAATTCCATCTATATATTGATTTTGCTGTAACGGCCACAGTTTAAGTTTTCTTCCCTCTACTTCATAACAGCATGTTAGGATAATCAACTCCTCCGTGTATTTATCCTTATAAGATACTCGCATAAGATAATTCGGATTTCTATTCCCAATATCAAGATTTTCTCGACTAATGTTAAGATTCTTCGGCCCTGCCAAAATCATAATTGGCATTGCTGCCAGATCTTTTGTTTTATTTCCCCCTGCAATCGCTGAATATTCTGAATATTCAATTATCTCATCAGTTGATTGACAAAAAGACTGTGTTTCTTCATCAGTTCCTAACAATTGATATCTGCCATAGAACATCTCAGGAATATAGACAAGGTTATCGTAAATGACGTCAGGCTGCAACTCACTTTCTGGCAGATCTATTTTAGGCTGTTTATCAGAATTATACACTATATACTGTATAATACCATCTTCAGAAATACTTGAAAGAATGCGATTATTTTCCTGATTATCTAAGGATGCATCTAAGGAAGGCGGAGTAGCAGACGAAAATTTTTGATTAAATCCAATTGCAACTATAATCAAAACTATAAAGCAAACTATTGCAGCAACAATCCCTACTTTGTTTATTTTAGAATAATGAACATCTTGTGAACCATTATTATTGATCAAATTTGAATCATTTGGTTCAGATTTCTTTTGTTTAGAGCTTCCCTTACTACTTTGCATTATTCCATTAGTTTGAGGCATAGGGACAATTATTTCCGTTGAAGATCCATTTTTTTCATTTGTAGAAGAAGCAGAATTAAATTCCAAAGATTCTCGAACAGGCTGACCCATAGTTTGACCATAAAGTGCTTCATAGAATTCCTCTATACTCTGCCAACGGTCACATGGTTGGACAGCAAGTCCCTTTAAAAGTACTTTTTCTTGCCCTGCAGTAAGTGCAGCCCCTAATTTTCTTGGCGGAATTAGTTCATCCTCACTTCCGGATTTTCGTGTCAAGGCTCGCGGTGGAAGCTTCTGTGTTAGGCAATAATAAATTGTCGCACAAAGTGCATAGATATCCGTCCAAGGTCCTTGATCATGTCCTGTATATTGTTCAATTGGCGCGTAGCTATGTTTCAAAACAACCGTCATCGTATGCCCACCCTCAAGATCCCGAGCACAACCAAAATCCATAAGTTTAATCTTTTTATTATTTAGTTGAATAAGGTTATCTGGACTGATATCTCGATGGATAAGACCTGCTTGATGCATAACCTGCATTCCTTGAAACAATGGCTTCAACATTTGAAGTAAATCTTCTATTGGAATCCTCTCACAATCAGCCAGTTGTTTTAACGTCTTTCCTTTCAAATATTCCATAACGATATAAGCCGTATTATTTTCCTGAAAATAATCCATGACTCTCACAATTTCAGGTATATAATCCAATCGAGCTATAATTCTGGCTTCCTGAATAAACTGGCTTTTTCCTTTTTCATAAGCAACTTTGCCAACATCAGTATAACACGTCACTTTCGTATCTAATGAAGTCTCGCGCTTTACAAATGCTGTAGGAAAATATTCTTTGATTGCTATAATTCGTTCCAAGTTAGTATCTAAGCCTAAATACGTGATTCCAAATCCACCTTCTCCTAATACACGTCCAATAATATATTGATTTTTAAGTTTTGTTCCAATACGAAGATGATGGCTGGAAGAAGTGTATTTACTAACATCTTTACCGCAAAATGGACAAAATTGACTAGACGAAATCAGCTTCATGCAATATGGACAATAACTTTTCAAATTAACACCCCCATATAATAAATTTTTTCATAATCGACTAATGTTATTAAATGCATATTCAAAATTAATTCTTTGCTATAATTCTGCCCTTATCATAGATTTTTAACTAATCATTATGAGTATAGAAGAAAGAATCTTTTGAGGTTTGATATTCTCTTTAAATCTATTTGATTAAATTACGGATTAATTAATTCATATTACTGCCTCATTCCTGCCATTATTCAATTTTTTATACATTTATTTTACAGCGTTTAATCTAATCTTATCGTTCGCTTTATTACATTAATTAATCCTTTTATTACATATAAATTGAAATTTTTAAAAGATTTGCGATGATAGGAATGTTACAATAGACCTGAAAATAGCAATCGTTCTCATGGTTTTGGTGCTTTGAGTTTGACAAACTTTGAACCCTTTCCTAAAAACCCTCCAATTTTTAAAGTATTCCGCGAAATAGGATTAGCTGATGAACTAGGTTCAGGAATGAGAAATACTTATAAGTATACTCGCTTATATTCTGACTCTGAACCTATATTTTTAGAAGGGGATGTTTTTAGAACAATTATTCCTTTAACTGATGCAGCAACTGCAACGGTTGGGCCGTTAAACAATCTTCAAGATAACGCTAAAGATAACGCAGTAAATTTAGCCGGACTAATTGAATTTTGTTCTATTCCAAGGACTAAAGCCGAGATGATGGTTTATGCAAAACTTATTAATTCTAGTTATTTCCACAAAGCATACCTTAAACCTTTGCTGAATAGCGGTAAAATTAGAATGACGATTCCAGATAAGCCCCATAGCCGTAATCAAAAATATGTAAAAGTAGAATCATTTAAAACCAAAAAATAAAAAACGGCAGCTTTCAACTCAACTGCCGTTTTCTTCGTCGTTATGCTTTTTTCTCAAGTTCAGCAATCTGATCAATTCGTCGCTGATGCCGCTCTTGGTGGGAGAATTCTGTCGTCAGCCAGACTTCCGCGATCTGTTCAATTAATTCCTGACTGATAATCCGTCCACCCATTGCAAGAACATTGGAATCATTGTGTTCTCGAGTCAGTTTCGCCGTTTCCAGATCATGCACATGCGCGCAGCGGATCCCTGGCACCTTATTGGCGACGATACTGACACCAATACCCGTACCACACATGACGATACCCCGGTCTGCTTTGCCTTCCGCTACCGCTTTCGCGCACGGATAGGCGACTTTCGGATAGTCAATGCTATCAGCGCTGAAACAGCCGAAATCTTCCACTTCATAGCCTTCCTGGATTAATTTAGCCTTTAACGCTTCTTTATTTTCAAATGCTCCATGATCACAAGCCATCGCAATTTTCATTTTCGATTCCTCATTTCCTTTATTCTGTCGCTTCTAAATCTTCCAGCCGAATCGGTCCCTGACGCAAAATTTTTAACTCATTGCCTGTCGTATCACAAACGGTACTCGACGTACTCGCTCCACTTTCGCCCAGAACAACCGCATCGATTCGTCCATCCAACTGTTCCAGCACCGCTTCCGAGGTTGTGCAGGGTGGATATCCGCTCAAATTCGCACTCGGCACTAACAACGGCACTCCGACACGATTGATAATCTCCAAAACAAATTCATCATCCGGCATCCGGATGCCTATTGTTGGAAACCCATTCGTTACCAAATCATCAATTTCCGGTTTCTTTTGAAATATCAATGTCAACGCCCCCGGCATCCAATGATCGATTAATCGCTGGGAGCGAGCGTCGGTGACCGCTACTTTTTCAATCTGAGCTTTTGAGGCCACCATCATTGGAAAGGGCTTCGTTTCCGGCCTTTGCTTTGCCGCTTTCATCTTTAGAATTGCCTCTTTCAAATCATACCGCACCGCCAGGCCATAGACTGTATCTGTTGGAAATGCTACTACACCGCCATTGTTTAAAATTTCAACAATTTTACCACTGTCTTTCATTGTTAAACGCTGTGTTTCCATGCTTTCACCCGATTTCTTTCCAGATTCATTATATCGGATTTTCTCGATCTTACAAGCCTGTTTTCACGAACAATCTTAAAGCTTATCTCCTAAAATAATGTCAGCTAAATCATATAAACAAAGATGATCATCAAGCCTAGCCTGCGCCTGTAGCTGATCATCAAATCTAGACTGTGAAAAAAGGGCATAGTAAAATTCAGCTGTTTCTTTTAATGGGGTTAATTTTGCCAAAACATCCAAGTATTCTAAGTAACGAAACGACGTATTCTTAAACTTACATTCGCCTACAAGCAATTTCTTCTTATCCTGTGAAAGGGCTAGAATATCAATTTCTGTTTCACCGATGCGGTAGCCTGAATCATTGGTCTTATCACGAATTGTTGTCTTTCCTGTCCAACGGCCCATTTTTGAAAACCAAAAAGGCAGTTTATTTTCTTTTTGTAAACGTCTTACAAACTGTCTGCAAACCTCTTTAAAAGTGAAAGAAGCAAATTTATGCAGTTGCGGAGCTACGACATACTCATAGATGCCATCTACATCCCCCATTTCCAGATCCGAATAGTGATTAAAAACAAACGCATACCAAAAACGAAAGAAATTATCTGTCAGCTTATATAAGCCTCGGTTTGTATTTACTCGTTCTTGCATTCCCGCATCAACAGAAATTTCACGTCAATAATACCAAGTTCTATAAGATTTTTAAGATAAACTCCAGTCTTTGCTGTATCCTCCACCAATGACTTCTGGCTAATTTCATTTAACCGTGTATTGCCCATCGCAACAGCTTCAATGATTGAATTATAAACTGCTGTTTCCCTGAGTTCTTGTTTTAATAAGAAATCAACCTCACTGTATAAGGTGCAGCCTTTCATTAAAATGTTTTGTTTAATATTTTTTGTTAAAGATAAGTTGGAGTCAAACTGGCGAAGATAATGAGGAACTCCGCCAAGAATGGAATACGCCAATATCTTATCTTCATTTGAATAATCTGGGAAAAACCGAATAGCATCATAAAATCCCATTTCCGTCATTTTATAAATACCTGTCGCTCTTCCATAAAGTGGATTTTTTTCAGCTAACAGATCTTTCTCAATAAAACTCATGGCACTCCCACATAAAACAATCATGACATCGGAATCTTTTAAGACTTCATCCCATAAGTTCTGTAAAATTGATGGAATACCTGGATTATTTCTGCACATATAGGGAAATTCATCAATAACAACTAGTTTTTTCTGATCTTTATAGGGTAATTCAAGAATTGCCCAAAATGCTTTTTCCCATTCATCAAATTCCTGGATATACGCGCTGGCTTGGATTTTCTCTTTTAAAAGCTTCTGAGAAAACGCCCTCAGCTGCATGCGATCCGGACTTTCCTGGCAAGCATAATAGACATGCGGCTTTCCTTCACAGAATTGCCTCAATGTTTCAGTTTTTCCGACCCTTCTTCGTCCGTAAAGAACAACAAGCTTTCCACCTGTTGAACGATATTGACTTTCCAAAAATTGCAGTTCTGCTTCTCTCCCGATAAACATAGTTCCCTCCTTTTACTAAATCTAAATTTAGTAAATCGTGATTTAATATCATTATCCCCTCAAATAAAAGAAAAAATATCAGAACTTCAATTTCTTTTTGACTTCTTTATCCTCTGTGATTTTATCTTGTGAACTCCTTGGCAAAAGAGAATCAATCCTGACACCCCGCTGTCAACTATTCTCCCTTATAATAAAGGAAGAAAAGAAAGGAAACCGAGTATGAATATTCGTCATGAACTTGAGAAAGAGCTGGGGATTCATCCTGATATCCAGCTCAATAACATCGAACTCGATCCTCTATCCATCCACGCCCTACTGATCAACGAGGTTGTACCAACCGATCCCATGCAGGATTTCTATGGCTATGCTGATGCTGATTACCTGACAACTACCTTTGCCTTATTTGAAGCTGCCGGTTTTCCTATTACTGACGTTCAACAGCTGCTGGAGCGGGGGATCTACATCACCAACGCCGTAAAAACACCCAAAGTCAGCACTTCCATCAGTAATGATGAACTCAACCGTAGTCTTCCTTATTTAGAAAAAGAAATTGCTTTGTTTCCCAATCTGAAAGTCATTCTTTTGATGGGCGATGTCGCCAAGAAAGCCTTCAACAAGATCGCAAAGAAGACGACAGGCAAAAATGCTGTCCCTGCTATTTCTACCTATAAGCTCCGCAACAGCGTGCTTACTTATCAAAACATCCGGATTCTTCCATCCTATATTATGACAGGCGGTAATCTTCTAATCGAAAAATCAAAGATGACGATGGCCGCAGAAGATATCGCTCGCATGCTGGATCTGATTCCATCGCGGGATTAAGCTTTCTGAATTCCATTAGATAAAAAAATATGGATCATCAACTAAAAGGAAATTTTAAGGGTTTTCGCAAATGTCATATTCAACCTGATTGGTGCTTATTTATCTAATCGAAGATGAAGTTCTTACCTTAACCTTAGCCGACATAGGTACGCTGAAAAACTCATCAATATCAAATAAAAACTACGAAAGAAAGTAAAGTAAAAGCTTTACCCAAGGACTGCATACAAAATATCTTACCGGAAATCTCCGAACTCACCATCATTGATTCTTCCAAGCACTTTTTCAAAAAGATCCGCAGCGTGTTGTCTGCGGATCTTTTCTTCATTTCTCTTTTATGCAATTCTGAAAACCCTGAATCAGCTTCTGATACCAGAAATAACTCTTCTTCGGTATTCGGCGGCAGTTGTTGTCAAAATCAACGCGAACTAAACCATACCGCTTTTCATAGCCGTTGACCCAGCTGTACAAATCCATCGTGCTCCAGGCATAATACCCCCGGACATCACAGCCTGCTTCCATCGCTTTGAACATGAAATCAATGTACCCCTGCATCATTTCAATCCGTTCATCATCCTGAACCATGTCATTTTCATCCGGTGTTTCATAACAGCCATGGCCGTTCTCCGTGATATAAACCGGAATCTCGCCATAGCGTTCTTTAATTTCCATCAGTGTATTCAACATGCAGCGCGGATAAATTTCGCGGCCCCACAGATTCCGCTTCGTCGTTGGGTCAATCGTCGTTTCATACCAGTTTTTAATCCGGATTCCTTCCTTGGCAGTGGAACCGGCGCCCTTGTTGTTATGGAACACCTCGGTTTCACCCTCAGTGTAATCTGTGATGTAAAACCGGTTATAGACATTCAGGCCGAGGAAATCGACCTTGCCCTGTGCCAATGTCAGCGTGTCCTCAAAGCGGATATAGGAAGTGTCGATATCATTTTCCCGCAGCCATGGAATCAAGCCGCCCGGCAATTCGCCTAAGATAGCGCCGTCCAAGATCACACGGTTATAAAACAGATCGGCGATCGCCTTAATCCGCTCCGGTTCCTTCGTCTGCGGGGCGACCTCAACATTGCTCGAATCATGAACAATCCCGATTTCCCCACCCAGCTGTAAATCGTGATAGATTTTCACCGCTCTGGCGCTGGCCACCGCTTCATGATAAACCGTCTTGAAATATCGATCGAAATCAAGTTTGTGATTCGGCGGATAATTGCCGACCATGTTGCTGCAGTAAGCATAATATTTTGGCTCATTGATCGTCACCCACAGCTTAACTCGATCCCCGAAAGCCTCAAAACAAACTTTCGCATATTCCGCAAAGGCATCCAAAATATCCCGGTTTGCCCAGCCGCCCTGTTGGGCCAGCGCCTGCGGCAGATCGTAATGAAACAGCGTGGCGTTCGGCTCCAGGCCATGTTTTAGGCAGCAGTCGATCACCCGATTATAAAACGCGATCCCCTGCTCGTTCACACGGCCACGTCCTTCCGGTAAAATCCGGCACCAGGACAATGAAAAGCGATAAGAATTCTGACCCCCTTCCTTCATCATCCGGATGTCCTCTTCGTAATGATGATAGAAATCGCACGACACATCGCCCGTTGCTCCGTTAATGTTCAGCGGACTTTCATGCGAAAAGACATCCCATTCGCCAACTCCCTTACCCTCGATGTTCCAAGCCCCTTCACATTGATAGGCCGCCGTGGCGCTGCCCCATAAAAACGGTCGTTTTTCCATTTTCTTCACCTCATTTTTCATTTTAAAGTTTCATAGTGTCCGCCCATTTTCCGCGATGACGCCGCGATACCAAGCATAACTCTGCTTCGGAATCCGCCTGCAATTCTGCTGCTGATCCACATAGACAAATCCATACCGGCGCTTCCACCCCTCAGCGGTACTGACCAGATCAAAGGCGCTCCAAGGGCAGATCCCGATCAGCTGAACACCGTTGGCTATCGCCGCCTTCATCTGCTGAAACTGCAGCGCTAAATAGCGGATCCGCGCTTCATCGTGAATCTTGCCCTCTTCGCTGATCGTTTCTTCCTGACCAAGACTGCGAAGAATCGCAAAGATCGGTTTCTGGTATCGTTGGGCAGCCTCTTGCAAAATCAGCCGGGTTCCTAACGGATCCACTTCCGCCGCAAATTCCGTTGGTTTCAAACAGGGGTTGGGCACAATCTCAAACATTCCCGGCAGGTTAAACCCATATTTCATACCCGTATGATCCTGAAATCCGCTCTGCTTCCATGCTCCAACACACACCGAGGTGTACGTACTGAAGGCGATCTGATCACACACGCCCTCCCGCAGCAGCGCTTCATCCTCCACTTGCCATACGGGTTCGGCGTTCAGCTGCCTGAGCAACGCCCGGTCTGAACTGGAATACTCCCCCTGCATCGCGACGTCCAGAAACATCCAGTTGCGGATCGTTGCCATCTGCTTGGCTGCCAGCACATCCAAAGGATTCGGACTGGCGGGGATGACCTCAACCAGATTCAAGGCCGGACTGAACTTTCCGCAAACACCATAGTCGCGCCCCAGCTTAACCGCGCCGGCCTGAGCCAGAAAGAGATGATGATTCATCTGGAAGATCTCACTGAGCGTGTGACGCTGGGCTGTGATCTCGGCAATCACTTGCAGGTTCTGTTCACCAATCGGCTGCCACAGGAACACTTGACGGCCAAAATGTTCAAACAGGATCCGGCAGTACGTCAAAAAAGCGTCGATCGTTTTCCGGTTAAACCAGCCGCCCTGCCTAGCCAGCGCCAGCGGCAGATCATCGTGCAGCAGGGTGACGATCGGCAGGATTCCATTCTCCACCAATCCGTCGATCAGACGATGGTAAAACATCAGCCCTTGCTCGCTGACCCGGCCGCTTCCTTCGGGAAGAATCCGTGACCAGGCGATCGAAAACCGATAGGCACGGACACCCAACTGCTTCAACAACGCGATGTCCTCATCAAGATGATGGACATGATCCGCGGCTTTCCACAAGACTACTTTTTGCCCAGCCTTCACCTCCTGCACGGACAAGCCTTTTTCATCGTTTTCAAAGTGACCTTCAAATTGGTAAGCGCTGGTCGAGGCTGACCACAGAAAGTCATCGGGAAAGGCTGTGCCTTGTCTGGCTTCTTTTTGCATGCCCGTGATTACAAATCCTGATGGTCTTCAATGAACTGCTTATACCAGAAGTAGCTTTTCTTCGGCGTGCGCTTTAAGTCCGGATCGTCATAATCGACCCGCACCAAGCCGTAACGTTTTTTATAACCATTGATCCAGCTGTATAAATCCATCGTACTCCAGACGTAATAGCCCTTGACGTTGACCCCTTCGGACTTGGCTTTCAGAATCTGTTCAAGAAAATTGTTCAGAAATTCAATCCGGTCGTCATCAACGACATAGCCTTGTTCATCCGCAACGTCATACGCGCCATGCCCGTTCTCCGTAATATAGATTGGAATATCGCCGTATTTCTGTTTCCGCTTGATCAAGGTATTATAGATGCACTGCGGATAGATTTCCCGGCCCCAAGGGTTGAGCGGTACGTCCGGATCGGTATCGGACTCAAACCAGCCCTTCACGGTTTTGCCTTCCTTGGCGGCCTTCCCGGAACCATCGTTGTTACCGGCATTGTTGACCGTCGCGCACGTTTCACCGGAATGATACGGCTTCACCAACAGCCGGCTGTAGGCATTCTGACCGAGGAAGTCAATCGTATTCTCCGCGATGATCGCGCGGTCCTCCGCCTTCATAAACGACAGATCAATCCCGGAGGCCTTTACCTTGTCGATCAGCTTCTGTGGGATTTCCCCCTTGATCGCCGGATCAAGCACCCAGTCATTGGTAAACAAATCGCCGTTTTCCACCGCTTCCAGATAATCCGGCGTCGCCTTGAGCGCTTCAGCGCTGCAGGAGGCGTGGACCAGACCAATCTGGGATTTCAGATGAAGCTTGCGGAACTCCCGGATCGCTTTGGCATTGCACATCACCATGTTGTAGGCACAGTGGCAGAAGTGCTGCATATTGACTTTCTCATTGGGCGGATAGTTGCCGACCATGTAGCAGCAGGAAGCATTGTGCGTCGGCTCGTTGATCGTCACATACAGCGGGATGCGGTCGCCGAAATGGCGGAATACCGCCGCCGCGTAATACGCGAATTCATCCGCGATGCCTTCCCAGCACCAGCCCCCCTGAGCGCCGACATAGTCCGGCAGATCGTAGTGAACCAACGTGACATTAGGAACAATGCCGTATTTCTCACATTCTGTCAGCACGTTGTCGTAAAACTCAAAACCTTGTTCGTTGATCACGCGGTCAGCCTTCGGCACAATCCGCGACCAGCTGATCGAAAAGCGATAGGTGTTCTGTCCGCCCTCCGCCATCATCCGGATATCCTCTTGGTAGTGGTGGAAGAAATCGCAGGACACATCGCCGGTGATGCCGGTCGTGTTCTTTTCACTGTGGCAAAACTCATCCCAGATGCTCGGTCCCTTGCCGTCCGCGTTCCACGCGCCCTCGCATTGGTAAGCCGCGGTCGCGGAACCCCATAAAAATTTTTCAGTCATCCTTATATCCTTTCTTTAAATTTCATCAATTGGAAACATCGGCCGCTGGATGCGCTTAAATGGAATCAGGCGGGTATCCTGCGGCGTCGCCCCGCCGGTCAGCGCCATCACGCACAGCTTGCCCTTAGCTTTCATTTCCGGATGGATGTAGCCTTGCTTGACGACGATCACATCATAATCATCCCAGCTCACCCCGCAGGCGGAAATCTGACGCTCTTCGACAAAGGAATGGTTGTTGTCGGTCACCGCGATGTCGATCAGCGTGCCTTCAACCCGAACCGTGACGATCGGGCCATAATCCCCTTTCTCACCATACATCGCTGTCCCCGCCTGCCGGCCATGATTCAGCACGGTGACGTTCAGCTTGACAGGGCGGCTGTGTTCATCCAGATTCATCCCCAAGGTCACCGATGCTGATTGCCCATCAGCGCAGGCGCTCAGCTGGGCGCAGGCAGCCGGATCGTTAATCGCCGCGAACAAAAATGACTTGTTCAGCTGCGGCAGATCCAGAACCTGACGCAGGATGAACGTATTGGCGCCCATCGCCCCCGAGGTGACGTTGTCGCCGGAATCAGTGATGAACACCGGTTTGCCGTCAAACTCCAGCGCCATCCGCAAGGCCTCTTCCGGGCTGGCCGTCGTGCCGGTGTAGTGGAATTCGTGCCGCTTGCTGAAGACGGTTTCTGCCAGCTGATCCGCGATCTTCCGCGCATACGCCTGATCCGCAGCGCCCGCAGGAATCACAACGATTCCGCATCCCGCTTCAGGGCAATCGTGGCGCAGATAACCGACATGCCATGAACAGCTTAGAATCCGCGGATCCTGCTCCAGCTCATCCATATAATGATTGATGGAACGCACCGGCTCATCCACCGATACGCTCTGTTCCCCGCCTAAGATCAGCGGCAGCTTGCGGTAGACCGGCCGGCCACCCTGAGGATGCTCAATCTGATCGATCAGCGTTTGAAATGTGCGCTGAACCGTTTCCGCGATATCAATATGCGGAGCTTCCCGATAGGAACGGATAAACGTCGTGTTTTCAACATATTCCTGAGTCAGGTTGCCATGCGGATCACAGGCGACCGCGATCGGCAGATAGGGTCCGGTCAGTTTGCGGATTTGCTGAAGCAAATGCTGCTCGCCGCTGCCGATCTGTTCCACAAAGCTCGCGCCGTGCAAATGCAGATAGATACCGTCGAGATCCGCAAGATGCTCACGGATCGCGCCAAGAATCCGCTGCTCCAGATAGTCGAAGCAGCCCTTCCGCATGACGCCGCTGCAGCCGGCATCCGCGCACAAGACCGGAATGAGTTCTAAATTCGGCCGCTCAGTCACCTCGCCCAGCTGCATATGCGACAGCGCCTCTTGACCAAAGCTCAGCGCTGTGTTTTCCAGATCGCAAAACATCGGAACGTGTTCGTTGGCTTCCAGTGTAAATTTCGCCGCGATAATTTTCATAGCGTCCTCCTTTTAAATTTGATCGATGGGAAACATCGGCCGCATAATCCGTTTGAACGGAATGGAAGCTGTATCCTGCGGCGTCGCTCCGCCGGTTAAGGACATCACGCACAGCTTGCCATAGTCCTTCAGTTCAGGGAAAATGTAGCCTTGCTTGACAACCAAAACATCGTAATCGTCCAGATCGATGCCGGCGTCGACGAACTGATGAATTTCCACCATCGCGAACCGGTTGGAGGCCACCATGATATCGATCGGCATCCCCTTGACGCTGACGGTTACCGCATAGCCGTAGGCCTTGTTGTGATCACGGTACATGAAGCCGCGCAGCTCCCCATGCGACTGAATCGTCACATCGAGGGTGACCGGGGCGGAGTATTCATCATAACCAGTACCCAGCCTGATCGTGGTTTCCGTTCCCTCCGGCAGCTCCGCCAGCTTTTTGTAGCAGTCCGGATCACAGATCGTACCGAATAAGAACTTCTTTTCCAAATTTTCCACAGCCAGCACCTGACGCAGGATAAACGTGTTCCAGCCGGTCGCGCCGCTGGTGACATTGTCGCCGGAATCCGTGATAATCGCCGGTTTCCCGGCAAATTCCAGCGCCATTTTCAGAGCCTGGTCGGGCTGGGC
Source organism: Holdemania massiliensis AP2 (assembly GCF_000327285.1). Lineage (GTDB taxonomy): Bacteria > Bacillota_I > Bacilli_A > Erysipelotrichales > Erysipelotrichaceae > Holdemania > Holdemania massiliensis. The sequence goes on from NZ_HE998568.1 coordinate 592,518, forward strand.
TGTCAGTCCGGTATAATGGAATTCATGCCGCTTGTCCCAGACATAAGCCGCCAGCCGATCGGCAATCGCTTCAGCATAGGCCTGATCTTCCGTGTTCTGCGGAACGACCACGATGCCGCAGCCCGCCACGTCGCAATCGTGGCGGATGTAGCCGACATGCCAGGAAACACTGCGGATCCTTGGATCCTGTTCCAGGTCATCCATATAACGGTTAATGGAAAGCACCGGTTCATCCGCGGACACGCTCTGTTCCCCGCCCAGAATCAGCGGCAGCTTGCGGTAGACAGAATGAATGTGCTGCCGATCCTTCAACAAATCGCAAAGCATTTGGGAAACAATCCGCTTGGACTGTTGGGCGTCGGTATGCGGCGACTGGCGGTAGCTGCGCAGAATCGTACAGTTATCCACATATTCCTGACACAAGTTGCCATGCGGATCGCAGACGACCGCAATCGGCAGATACGGACCGGTGATTTCCCGGATCGTCTTTAAGATGTGATGATCACCCGAGCCGATTTCCTCAACCTCGCTGGCGCCGTGCAGAAACAGATAAATGCCGTCTAATTCATGCAGATGCGCACGCACTGACTTCACAAAACAGCTTTCGATATAATCAAAAGCTTCCTTGGTAACCACCCCGTTGCCGCCGGCATCGGCGTAGATCGACGGAACGATCTCAATTCCAGCATCCTCATAGATGTCAGAAACGTTCATCTTACGGAGGCAGTCGTCGCCGAAAGCCAGATCGTAATTGTTCATCCGGGCTTTTGCGGGTACGTTGGCATTGGATTCAGTAACAAAGGTTCCGATTAAAACTTTCATGGATAGAATTCCTTCTTTCTTTTATCTTTCTTCTGTAATGGAAGCTGGATGACTTTATTCCATAGTCAGCTGGGCAAGCAAATCCAGCAGAGCCTGAGCTCCGGCCGCGCAGTCTTGCGGCGTGCTGTATTCTTCCTTGCGGTGGGAATAGCCGTGTTGGGAGCGGACAAAGATCATCGCGCAGGGACAGACATCCTTGAAGTTCTGACTGTCATGCCCCGCGCCGCTCATCAACCGCTGGTAAGGGATCCGGCGTTGGCTCATGATGTGTTCCAGATCCGTTTTCAGACGTTCATCGCAAGCCAGACCGTAGAGAATATGGCGCAGCTGACAGCTTACGCCAATCCCCGCGCTTTCCAGCTCCGCTTCCAAGGGCTTCATCGCCGCCAGGCAGTCGTCGATGTGATGTTCTTTTAGACTGCGGATATCGAGTGAGAAGGTGACATGATCGCAAATCACATTCGTAGAACCAGGGAAGGTCTGGATGTTGCCGACGGTGGCGACGGTGTAAGGCTGCTGGGATGCCAGTGCTGTGATCTTCTGAATCCACTTCGTCATCGCGACAACCGGATCCTGACGGTCGTTCATCGGCGTCGCCCCGGCATGGCCGCTGCAGCCACTGAGGGTGACTTCGTAGAAGCGCAGATAAGGAATCCCTTCGACGATGCCGACCGGACAATCGGCTTGTTCCAAAACCTTGCCCTGTTCGATATGCAGCTCCACGCTGGCATGAATCGGATCAATCCGGCCTTGTTTATAATCTTCCGGGTGATAGCCGCGCTGTTTCATCGCTTCCCCGATCGTGATCCCCGTCGCATCCTGTGCCAGAAAATCGGCATCGTCCGCTTTGCCCGTAACCACTTTGCTTCCCACCATGCCGGAGCTGAACCGGTTGCCTTCCTCATCACGATAGCCGATCACCATCAAGGGACGTTTGAGCATCACGTTGTTTTCCTTAAGCGTTTGCGCCGCTTCCAGGGCTGCTAGCAAGCCCAGACAGCCGTCGAAGATTCCGCCGCAGCGGACGGTGTCAAAGTGGGATCCGCTGAGTACCGGAGCCTCTAAGCTGTCGGCAGGATTGTAAGTGCCGATCACATTGCCAACCGGATCTTCCCGCACACTCAGACCGGCTTGTTTCATTTGATCCGCAAGCCAGTCCCGGGCCTGCATATCCTCCTCGGTAAACGTCCAGCGGGTGATACCGCCATGGGGATCCACACCGATTTTACCGAGTTCTTGAAGCCGGTTCCATAACCGGCCTGCATTGATTTCCATTACTTTTTCCTCCTAAATTTCATCAATTGGAAACATCGGCCGCATGATCCGCTTAAATGGAATCGAAGTCGTATCCTGCGGTGTCGTTCCGGGCGTCAGCGCCATCACGCACAGCTTCCCTTTCGCTTTGCATTCAGGCTGGATATAGCCCTGCTTCACAACGATAATGTCATATTCATCCCAATCCATCCCGGCGCTGGCAAACTGATGTTCTTCGCACATGCCCCAGTTGGTATCCGCAAGGTTGACGTCAATTGACGTATCCAGGATGGAAACCAGCACCGAATGGCCAAAGGTGGCGCTGCGGTCATGCATCATGCAGCCTTTCAGCTCACCCTTCGCCTGTATCTGAACAGGAAGTGAAACCGACTGACTCCAAGGATCGGCGTTGGTTCCCAAATCCAGCGTCAGCGTCGTCCCCGCAGGCAGATCCCGCACAAGGGCGTAGGCTTGCGGATCGGTGATATTGGCAAACAGGAAGCGTTTCTGCGGCTGCAGCGCCAGGGTCTGCCGAAGCAGCTCGGTATTCCATCCCGGAGCGCCGGAGCCTGTATTATCTCCGGAATCGGTCAGAAACACCGGTTTCCCCTCAAACTCCAATGCCCTCCGCAAAGCTTCTTCGGGCTTTGCACTCAGGCCTGTGTAATGGAATTCATGGCGTCTTTCCCAAACGTATTCTGCCAGATGATCCGCGGTTTCTTCCGCGTAAGCTTGATCTTTCAGGGAAGCGGGGATGACGACGACACCGCTGCCCGCTTCCGGACAATCATGACGCAGATAGCCGACATGCCACGAACAGCTTAGAATCCGCGGATCCTGTTCCAGCTGGTCCATAAACTGATTGATTGACCGCACCGGCTCATCCGTCGATACGCTCTGTTCCCCGCCCAAGATTAACGGCAGCTTGCGGTAGACAGGTTTGAAAGACTGTCGGTTTTTTAATAAGTCGCAAAGCATCCGCGCCACTTTCTGCTTCGTTTGCTTCGCGTCCGTATGCGGACTTTCCCGATAGCTGCGCAGAATCGTACAGTTTTCCACATATTCCCGCGTCAGATTTCCATGCGGATCACACGCCACCGCAATCGGCAGATACGGCCCGGTCAGTTCGCGGATTTTCTTCAACAAGTGATGATCACCGGAACCTAACCCTTCCACCTCGCTGGCGCCGTGCAAAAGCAGGTAGATGCCGTCCAATTCGTGCAGGTGTTCCCGAACGGAGCGTAAAAAGCATTGTTCAAGATAAGTAAACGCTGCCCAACTCAGTACGCACGAAGGCCCGGCATCCGCATACAAGGCACCAATTGGCTCGATGCCTTCGCTGCGAAAGACTTCCGCCACCTCCGATTTGACCAGACATTCTTCATCAAAGGCTAAATCATAACGATCCAGTTCGTTCAGCATCGGAACCTGGGCGTTGGATTCAGTTTTAAACTGGCCAACAAGCACTTTCATTCCTTTTGCCTTCAAAATCTCACCTTCTTTTACATTTCATCGATTGGAAACATCGGCCGCATAATCCGCTTGAATGGAATCGTTTTGGTATCCTGCGGCGTTGCGCCCATCGTTAACGACATGATGCACAGTTTCCCTTTTGCTTTTAATTCCGGGAAGATATAGCCTTGCTTGACAACGATCACATCATACTGATCCCAATCCACACCGGCCGCGATGTATTGATGCTGCTCGCACAGCGTATTATTGTTGGAGGCAATGATGATGTCAATCGGCTGTGAAATCAGACGAACGGTAACCGTCTGTCCCCAAACCCGGCTGCGCCCGCTCCAGAGATTGCCCATCAGGGGGCCTTTGGCGATGATCTTCCCTTTCAAGGCAACTCTTTTAGATTGATCATCAACATTCATGCCTAAGTCAAGCGCGGTATTTTCACTGATCGCCTTGTCCTGCAGCTGTGCGATTGCCTGCGGATCGCAGATCGTCGCAAACAGGACACGTTTCTTTAAATCCTTAACCGCAAGAAACTGCCGCAGCATGCTAGTATTCCAGCCGCTGGCTCCCGAGGTGACATTATCCCCGGAATCCGTGAGAAAGACAGGCTTGCCTTCAAACTCCAGCGCCATCCGCAAGGCTTCATCCGGCTGAGCTGTCAGTCCTGTATAATGGAATTCATGACGTTGATTCCATACATAGTTTGCCAGCTGGTCTGCAATCTTTTCCGCATAAGCCTGATCCTCGGTTTTCTTAGGAACAACGACGATGCCGCAGCCTGCTTCCGGACAATCATGCCGCAGATAGCCGACATGCCACGAACAGCTCAAGATCCGCGGATCGAGTTCCAGCTGGTCCATAAACTGATTGATTGAACGCACCGGTTCATCCGTGGATACACTCTGTTCCCCGCCTAAGATCAAAGGCAGTTTGCGGTAGATGGCATGAATATGTTCACGCTTTTTCAACAGATCGCAAAGCATCTGCGCAACCTTGCGCTTGGTTTCGTCCGCGTCGGTGTGCGGACTTTCCCGATAGCTGCGCAGAATCGTACAGCTTTCCACGTACTCCCGCGTCAGATTGCCATGGGGATCACACACCACCGCAATCGGCAGATACGGCCCGGTCAGCTCGCGGATTTTCTTCATCAAATGATGATCACCTGAGCCTAGACCCTCGACCTCACTGGCGCCATGCAGATGCAGATAAATCCCATCCAGTTCATTCAGATGTTCCCGCACCGCCTTCAAGAAGCAGCTTTCAATATAATCAAAGGCATTCCTTTCAATCACCCCGGCCCCGGCCGCGTTGGCATACAGCGCGGGAATCATCGCAATCCCCGTCTGATCGAAGACATCGCTGATTTTGTTTTTACGCAGGCATTCCTCACCGAAAGCTAAGTCATAATTCGCCAGATTGGCCTTCTGGAGGATATTCGCGTTGGACTCCGTGGTAAAGAAGCCGATTAAAACCTTCATCCTACGCACCTCTAAATCTGATCCACCGGGAACATCGGCCGCATAATTCGTTTGAAAGGAATCGAAGCTGTGTCCTGCGGTGTTGCTCCCATCGTTAAGGACATGATGCAGAGTTTTCCCTTTTCTTTCAGTTCCGGGAAGATGTAGCCTTGCTTCACGACGATCACATCGTAGTTATCCCAATCCAGACCGATCTGGTCAAACTGGTGTTTTTCACACATCGTCTGACGGGTCGAGGCCACGCTGATATCGATGGGCAGTCCCTTGACGGAAACGACCACTGCATCGCCGTAGTGCGCGTCATGATCATGCATCAGATATCCGCGCAAATAACCTTTGGAACGAACGGTTACATCCAGCTCTGTCGCCTTCGACCACTCATCGGCATTGACGCCTAAGCGAATGTGCGCTTCGCTGCCGATTTCCAGCTCGTTGAGCTGTTTCCAGGTTTCCGGGTCGCAGATATTGGAAAACAGGAACTTCTTTTCTAACTGATCAAGCGCTAAGACCTGACGCAGGATGAAGGTATTCCAACCGGTCGCGCCGGAAGTCACATTATCCCCGGAATCGGTGATGAACACTGGTTTCCCCTCAAACTCCAGCGCCATCCGCAGCGCTTCCTCCGGCTTGGCGGTCAGACCGGTATAGTGGAATTCATGCCGGCGATCCCAGACATAAGCTGCCAGCTGATCGGCAATTTCTTCAGCATAGGCTTTATCCTTCTGTGATGCCGGAACAACAACGATGCCGCAGCCGGCCACATCCGTGTCGTGACGGATATAGCCGACATGCCAAGAACAACTTAAAATCCGCGGATCCTGTTCCAACTCATCCATATACTGATTGATCGAACGGACGGGTTCATCCGTTGATACACTCTGTTCTCCGCCTAAGATCAAAGGCAGCTTGCGGTAAAGGGCATGGATATGCTGACGTTTTTTCAGCAGATCGCAAAGCATCTTCGCCACTTTGCGCTTGGTTTCATCGGCGTCGGTATGCGGACTTTCCCGATAACTGCGCAGAATCGTACAGTTTTCCACATATTCCTGACACAGATTGCCATGTGGATCGCAGGCCACCGCGATTGGCAGATACGGCCCGACCAGCTTGCGGATGGACAACAGGATATGATGATCGCCCGAACCGATTTCCTCTACTTCACTGGCGCCGTGCAGATGCAGATAAATACCGTCCAGCTCATGGAGATGCTTGCGGACAGTATCCAGAAACAGCGATTCAATATAATCAAAGGTGGAACGGGTGACCACCCCGGAAGCCCCGGCGCTGGCATACACCGCGGGGATCATCTCAATCCCTTCTTCCTCAAAGACCGAAGCCACCCGCAATTTGCGGATGCAGTCCTCGCCGAAGCCGAGATCATAACTCGTTATCTCATTCTTTCCCGGAACATTGGCATTGGATTCAGTTGTAAACAAACCGACTAAGACTTTCATATTCTTATCCTCTTTTCTATTTAGATCTGATCAATGGGAAACATCGGGCGCATGATCCGCTTAAATGGAATGGAAGCCGTATCCTGCGGTGTCGCGCCGTCGGTCAGCGACATGACATAGAAGCCGGCCTGAGCTTTAAAATCCGGGAAGATGTAACCCTGCTTCACCACCGTTACATCATAATCTGTCCATTCAATGCCGATATGCCGCAGCTGCGCGTTCATGATGATCGGCTGGCTGGTTTCTGAAATCAGAATGTCGATGGGCTTGTCTTTAACGCTGACGAGGGTACAGCCGCCGAACACCTTAATCAGCTCCTCGCCGACAAACCGCGCGATTTCACCATGCCTTTTCACGACAACGTCCAGCGGGACGCTTTCTGAAAGTGCGTCAACCCCCGCACCCAAACAGATCTTGACGGCTTCCCCTGGCTGGCAGTTTTTCAGTTGGCCTGCGGTTTTCGGATCGCAGATCGGCGCAAACAGAAAGGATTTCTTCAAGTTGGGCTCCGCTAAGACCTGACGCAGCACAAATGTGTTCCATCCTGTCGCCCCGGAGGTTGTATTATCGCCGGAATCGGTAATGACCGCCGGGCTTCCCGCAAAGTCCAGCGTCATCGCCAGGGCTTGTTCAGGCTTAGCTGTTAAGCCGGTATAATGGAATTCATGCCGGCGCTGCCAAACATAGTCTGCCAGCTGATCAGCGATTGTTTCCGCATAGGCCTGATCTTCCGTGCGGGCAGGCACGACCACGATGCCGCAGCCAGCGACCGCGCAGTCATGGCGGATATAGCCGACATGCCAGGAACAGCTCTGAATCCGCGGGTCTTGTTCTAATTCATCCATATAAATGTTAATCGAACGCACCGGCTCATCCGCTGAAACACTCTGTTCCCCGCCTAAGATCAGGGGCAGCTTGCGGTAAACGGCATGGATATGCTGACGCTGCTTTAGCAGCTGGCATAAGAGTTCCGTGACTTTTTCGTAGGTTTCTTCCTTATCCGTATGCGGAGACTGGCGGTAGCTGCGCAGAATTTGCAGGGCTTCCACATAATCCTTTTTTAAATTGCCGTGAGGATCGCAGGAAACAGCGATGGGAATGTAGGGTCCGACAAGCTTGCGGATTTCCTGAATAATATGATGATCCCCAGAACCTCCTGCCAGCCCGGCAACTTCACTGGCTCCATGAAGCATGAGATAAATACCGTCGATTTCATGACGATGCTCCTTCACCGTCTTTAAAAAACAGCTTTCAATATAAGCAAAGGCGGCTTCACTGACAACGCCGTTAGCTCCGGCATTGGCATAAATCGCGGGGATCAAGTCGATGTCATGGCGATCAAACACATCACGAATCTGCATTTTCTGGATACATTCTTCACCAAAGGCAATATCATAGTCTGAGATTTCACACTGATGAGGGATGTTGGCGTTGGATTCCGTCACAAACTGGCCGATCAAAACTTTCATACGGGATTCCTCTCTTTCTGTTTCCTGCGGGCTGGATTGTTTTAAAATCATCTCAAAAAAGCAAAAAAACCAATCTGCAAGACACAAAAGTCCTGCAAATTGGTTTTGCTTGTTTTGTAAAACAATAACAATCCAACTTCGTTTTAATTGTAAGCGATTTCGATAGGGGTGTCAACTTGTTTTCCGCATCCCGGCAATAACCTTGATTATCCTAAAAAAACCTTCTTCTGCTCTTTTTATCAACCTTTGTCCGATGGCATTGAATTCTTTACAACAAACAAACAATACGACTTCCCAGCAGCCAAAACTGTTCTATTTCATGTTTCCTCTGATCATATTAAATTTTTATCCGCATGCCCTGCCTATATTTGGAATTTAACTTTTCACTTGAAAAAATAAAAATGATTCTAAAATTGTGCGTCCAATGAATTGACACGGCCGGATATTACCAATAAAATAATAGTAGACGATTGTCTAGTGAGGAGAGAAAAAAAATGAAACGTTTATCAGCACTTTTGTTGTGCGGACTGATGTTGTTAGCCGGATGTTCATCATCGCCAGCGCCAACAGCCAATCCGGAAACAAAAATGACTCCCGGCACTTATTCTTCCGTGGGGACAGGGTTCAAAGGCGACATCAAACTGGATGTTACCGTCACTGAAGACGCCATTACTGAAATTAAGGTCGTGGATCACAAAGAAACCAAGGGGATTGGTTCAGAAGCCGTTACTATTTTAGCAGATAAGATGGTAGAATACCAAACGACAGGGGTAGATCTGGTGGCTGGCGCTACCGTTACATCCGCCGGTTTCAGAACTGCGGTGAATGAGGCTTTGGCTCAAGCCGGAGCGGATATGGATAAATTCGGTGCCGCCCCGGAAAAAGCCGAATTAAAAGAGGAAACCTTGGATACGGACGTCGTTGTCGTAGGCGGCGGATCTTCAGGGATGATGGCGGCGCAGTATCTTGCAAAAGATGGCTATAAAGTAATCTTGCTTGAAAAAACACCGATGGTCGGCGGCGCCAGCGCTATGGCAGGGGGAACTTTGTCCGCTACAAACAGCACATGGCAAAAAGAAGCGGGTTATGAAGATTCACCAGAAGCCCTAAAAGAACGGCTGCTGGCCATCGGCCATAACAAAAACCATCTTCCAACCCTTGAATTATTCACCAGAATTATCGGACCTAACTTCGACTGGATCGTAGATGAAAATGGCGGCAACATGCCGTACAAGCATGAAGGTTCCGGGGCAAGCTATTCCTTTGAAGGCAGCGGTTCCGGGGCAATGCTCAAGCTGAAAGAAATTATGCTGGATGCAGGAGCTGAATTGCTGCTGAACACTCAGGCCACTGAACTCATTGTCAATGAGGGTAGCGTTGTAGGCGTTAAGGCCACTGGAGAAGAGGCTAACTACACAATCAATGCTAAAGCGGTTATTCTGGCAACCGGGGGTTATGGTCATAACAAGGACATCGTTCCGGAAGAATACTTCGCCTTCCGTTATTCAGGACATTCCGGTCATGATGGCGATGCTTTGGAAATGATCAAGGCAGTTGACGGTGCTACTCGTAACTTGACTTGGTTAAATAAGCAGCCTAACACGATGATTCTTCCAAGCGGTGCTCCTCAGTACACAAACATGGGTGTTGGCAAAGCCTACAACATGAGCGGTATCCTGATCAACGAAAAAGGGGAAAGATTCGCTTGTGAAAACGGGGATACTTGGGAATTGATGCTGGCGATGGAAAAGAATGAAAGACAATACTTACTGATGGATCAGGAAAACTATGATGCGTTCAATGCTGCGATGGCCAGCATTTACTCCGCGGAAGATGCGGCTAAGTGGACAGCGGATGACTATACAGGTCAGCCGTTCTATAAGGGGGCCGATACTTTAGAAGAACTGGCAGAAAAACTGGATGTTCCGGCGGAGGCTCTCAAGGCTACGGTTGCGAAGTACAATGAAGCTGTGACTGCCGGGGCCGAAGATGAATTCGGACGCCAATTAACCACGACCATTGCTGAAGAAGGCCGTTACTATGCACTGGAAATGTCAATCCGTTATTCAACGTCATTAGGCGGTATCTGCATTAATGATTCCATGCAGGTCTTAAACACATCGGAAGAAGCTGTTCCTGGATTGTATGCGGCCGGTGAAGTGGTCGGCGGCGTTCAAGGTGACTTGTATTTGCCAAGTTCAACATTCACATGGGCCATGACCTCGGGTGTGGAAGCCGGCCGAGTTGTTTCTGCGGCTTTGGCTGAATAATTAATCCGATAAGATAAAAACCTTTAAACAATGAACAAAATGGAGTATTTCAGCCGCTTAGGTTAGAATACTCCATTTTTTACACAATGCCCCTCCCTTTTCCATCTTAAAGTCATTGCAAGGGTTAAAGAATCGTAAAAACTCAACGATGCACTAGATTATTCAGATGTTCCTGCTTTTGAGATGTTCAGCTCGAATTTGCAAGATCGATAAAATTACAACAAAAAATTGAAAAACCGGTATCTCTGGTGACTATCGTAATTTGCAGAAGTAAATATCACTCTTGATTTAGGAAGCTTGCATTTACTTTTGCAATTCACGAAAGAAAACCTCAATGAGCAAATGAAAAGGCGGCAGCATTGCCGTCTTTCCGCTTTATTCCTATATCGTATCATTCATGCGAACGATAGGCTGTGATTTTAATCGTTTTATCTCATTTTTAATTCTTTCACTGCTTATGACACCACTGATCCAGCCAGCTTTGGATCTCAAATAAACGGCGCTGCCGGGCCTGAGGTTTCCCGCTGCGGCTGAGTTCATGATTCTCCCCTTGAAAACAGACCATCCGCGTCTTGACTCCCAAATCGGTCAGAGCTGTAAACATCTGCAGTCCTTCCGACAGCGGACACCGCCAGTCCTGATCGCTGTGCAGAAACAGTGTCGGCGTCTGTACGTTACCAACATACCGGATCGGCGATTGCTGATGGATCGCAGCTTGCCCCGCTTCACTTAAAGGCTCCGCCGCCAGCTGATCGCGCACGAAATAATAACCAAAATCACTCAAACCGTAAATCGTCATGAAGTTAGCGATCGATCGCTGACTGACGGCACAGACAAATTGAGATGTATGGCCGATAATCCAATTGACCATAAACCCGCCGTAACTGCCGCCGCAGACCGCCACCCGTTTAGAATCAATCGCTGGAAAAGCCGGCAGCACAGCTGAGATAAAATCCAATAGATTCTGATAATCTTCATCCCCATACCGGCCGCGGATATCCGCAAATTCATCAGTCCGGCCCACCGATCCGACAGGATTGCAGAAAAGCACGAAATATCCGGCGCTGGCCAGCATCTGCATTTCATGATGGAATACTTCTCCATAAGCCAGATTAGGACCGCCGTGAATTTGCAGTACCGCCGGATATTGTTGACTGGGATCGTAATTAATCGGCGGCATAACCCAGCCGTCAATCCTGCGGCCGCGTGAAGAAAAAGGAAAATACTGCGGCTGAGCAACATAACGGTCAAGCAGCGCCGCCTGATTCCAATCTATTTCAGTTTTTAGCTTCTTTGTTTTTAAATCAACCGTAACCAGAGCCTGCAGAGCGTTAGTCCGCTGCGCTATCAACCACAACGTCTGACCGCTAAAAGCAAAGTCGTCAATGGATCCATCAAAATCCAGGATCTTTTCCAGCTTTCCATCACAATCCAGACGAAATAACGGCGTCGTCCATCCCACGGTCATCGTAAAGTAAAGCTGATCTTGAACAACCTTGACGGCACTGCCGCTGTTTAACCGGCAGTCGGATACAACTGAGTTTCCCAAAGGATGATCCAGCGCTTTCAAAATCCGGTATTGCTTCGTCATCGGATTCAGAAGATAGAAATCCAGCGCTTCATTTTTTCCGTAACGCTCGCCTTTCGTAGCCGCAAACACAAGGCTGTCATTCAAAAAACAAGGTTCTTTAATCCGGCGGAAAACGCCCTCTTCAATCAACGTCGTTACTTCCTGCCTGACTGCGTCATAAAGGAAAAGACCTTCCTTCTGAGAAGCTTTATCCTTGTAAGTCATTCCGGTAAATAAAACCTGATGACGATCCGGGCAAACCGCCACACCGCCACATTGAAAATCGGAAGAGGTGATCGACTGATATTGCTGTGTCGTCCAGTCGGCCACAAACAACCGGTTTCGATGACGGCTAATGAAGCCACGGCCATTTGCACACCAGGGCAGCTCTTCCAAGACCATAACGTTTTCTTTATACGTGTTTCCTGTTGGGAAATTCGCTTCATCCTCCCCAACATTTTCATCCACCTCAGCTTTGACGATCAGCTGTGTGCCGCCTAAATAATGGGCTGAGGATACTGGAAACGGAAGAGAAAAGATCTCAGTCAGATCGCCGGTTTTCAATGAATAGGTTAAAAATTGAGTTTTCTTGGGATCACTCTGAAATAAAGATGTTTCTGCGTTGGTTAAAAGTAAGGTGTCCGCATCCAAAAAGCAGACTAACCCAGGTTTCTTCAATTTTAGCCGTGTTTCCCACGCCTTTCCTTTTTTAATCATCAGTTCATGACAGTAACGATTTTCCTGCAGCTCCATTTGGGAGCGAACACAGGCAATGACTTCTTCACGATAAGGATTCATCGTTAATTTGGACAAGAACCAGTAGCTATTCAGATCCATAGGTTGAATGGGTTTCATCATCACTTTCCTTCTTTCTGATCCTACTTTAGCATCTTTTCTCAATCTGAAAAGAACCTGGACGCAGATCGAATAAAATTCTCAGCCTCCGCTTCTTTTCCTCTCTCAAATTGATTCAGTGGAATAAAAAATCTTTTATTTGTCCTTTTATGAAAAGTCCGGTTCGAAAGCTATTTAATCTCTGGTTTAGAATAAAGGAAAATCCATAAACTCTTCCTGTTACTTTCTTACTTCATTGATTACGTTATGTTTATTGCAAGCAACGATAATTCAAGTATCGATATTTTACAAGGGGAAATAATTCGCGGTCATATGATACCATTTTGATCAACTTCCCTATAGAATATAATTAAGGTAGAGGTGAGTTCATGGTCCATCAAGCTAGGATTGCAGAAATCGTAACATTTCTTGAAGAAGCTAAAAGATCAGTCTCTACCGGAAAATATGACTTTGTTCCCAGAAGAAAAAATTTACAGGCATTAGCACAAATTGGTTTACGATCCAAGACGTAAAAGATGAAATCATGTCATTAACCGTCAATGATTACTACAAAGGGCCTAAGCAAGACTTTGACAGACCTGGCGTACTATGGGAATTTAAAAAAATACTCGCTGGATCTAATTTTTACATTAAAATAAAAATTGTTCAGGAAGATGGAGAGAATATTCTTAAATGTCTGGCATTTCACGAAGATGAATTTGCCCGAGAAGTTGTAGGAGGTTAAGGCTATGAAAAAATTCTGTGAAGTTTGTGGAAAAATTGTTGAAACTCAAATCATCTCAAAACAAGAAATTTATAATGTGTGTGGTGAAAACATCGAGGTTTGCGCACAAATCTTAGTTTGTGCTCATTGCCAAGAAGAATTCTATTGTGAAGAACTAGATAATGCAACGCTTACCGCTGCCTATAATCAGTATCGCAGAAACCACAAATTGTTGTTTCCAGAAGAAATTAAGAAAATCAGAGAAATGTACGGACTAAGTCAAAGAAGTTTCGCACAGCTTCTTAATTGGGGTGATAAAACAGTGCATCGTTATGAGAATGGAGCAATTCAGGATAAAGTCCATAACAGTCTGCTTTTGTTCTTACAAAACCCAGAAAACATGCGTAATTATTTGTCTGATAATGAAATTATTATTGATGAAAAGCAAAAGAACAAACTTTTAAAGACACTAGATCAACTGAATGATCAATCGCAATCATCCCTAGCCAAAAAGATGACCAATCTTATTTTTAATAAGAAGCCTTCTATTGAAAATGGTTTTAAAGCTTTTGATTACGAAAAATTTTGTGCCATGGTGCTCTTCTTTACCCATCAATGTCCTGGCTTGCCAAAAGTAAAATTGCTGAAATTATTAAATTACTCAGATATGCTTTTCTATAAAGAAAACGGTATTTCTATCTCTGGAACACGATATATCCATTTACCTTATGGGCCAGTTCCCCAAGACTTTGATTTGCTTTTCGGTCTATTGACAACAAATCATATAGCTCATGTTCATGTCGTTTATAAAAATGGTTATGAAAAACACCAGGTCATTCCAGATCATAAATTGATGGATGGTGTACTCTCTGACCGTGAAATCAAAGTACTGGAACGAATTAACGAAAAATTTGCCGCGTTCGGTTCTGTCGAAATATCTAATTACTCTCATAACGAAGTCGGTTTATCGCTCGACAAAACAGGGAGAAGTCATCTCTTACGCTTATGCAAAAGAGATGGATCTCAACGAATCTTGATTTCCTTCAAAAAAGGCCTGTCCTGTTGCAGACAAG
>NZ_HE998568.1:607897-654342 GCF_000327285.1 Holdemania massiliensis AP2
TTTTATCCTTGATTAAGATCCCGGCTCCGCCTGCAGCTTGGCCATTTCCAGCTCCAGTGCCGCCGCAACGGAACGAACTGTCTGAACGGCCTTCTGCTGAATCTGCGGTTCTGCATCAGCCATGCAATAGCTCATCTTTACGATGTTAAACATGCCCACGTCATTCTCAGAATCGCCGATCACGATGACCTCACTCAACGGCACCTTATAGCGTTCAGCTAATAAAGCCAGCGCCGCCGCTTTGGAACAATCCGGACGAATCACATCCAGATTGTCCCGATCCGAGCTGACGATATTCAGCTGTGAACCCAGTTTCAAACGCAGTGCCTGTTTTACGGCGTCGCGCTGATCCGGATGCAGAATAATGCCTAGATTGACAATTTCCGCATCCGGCAAAATCGTCACCTCATCCCGAGTCAGGGACTGCCGCAGAGAATTGCGGATTCGTTCAGGATAACCATACGGATAATGCTTTCTGTCGCTGCTGATCCAGCGCCCCTGGCAATTCATCTTAACCGTTCCATCGACGTCATGTGCGTTTAACCAGTCCGCAAGTTCAAGAAAGACTTCCGCTTTGATCGTACGCAGGATCCGAGTTTGATCACTGAAAATCAGTTCTGCACCATTGCCGCCCAGATAATCCACCGCAAATCCCAGGTCCTCCGCGACCTTGGGATAAGACTGATGAATTCGTGCTGTCGCGACCGCAAACACATTGCCTGCTTCGCGCCAGCGGCGAATCGCCGCGCGGTTTTCCTCACCGCTGTCCGTGACATTGGGCGGATACAGCGTACCGTCCAAATCAGAAACAAACACTTTCATCGCTCTGTCCTCTTTTCTTCATCACGATGTTTTCAATTTCGGCGCAAGCAAGTGAATATATGGATGAGTGACAAAGGCATAGATCAGCTGCACCGTCATCAGACACCAAATCACCGGCTCGCAGAAAATCACAGCGAGATAGGCAAACTTGGGAATGAACAGGAAGGCAAACACGACCTTGCCCACCAGCTCGATCACACTGGAAACCAGCGGAATCATTTTTGCGCCTAAGCCCTGCAGGGCAAACCGCGTTTCCAAAAGCACCCCCAGCACCGCGTAAAAAGGACCGACAACCTGCAGATACAACGCGCCGTTATTCAGCACGACTGCTTCCTGGGATCCGGAAATCAGCTGAACAAGATCCTTCGCGAACAAACCGAGAATCACCGTGACTAACGCCGCCATCACAAAATCATAAATCACCGCGCAGCGCATTGCCTTTAAAATCCGGCCGCGCTGGTCGGCCCCGCGGTTCTGCGATACAAACGTTGAAATTGCCATTGCCATCGCTGAAAACGGCATGTTGAAAAACATAAACAGCTTGCGGGCAGCGGTATGCCCGGCAATGATCAGGGTTCCCAGATTGTTGATGCCATACTGCAGCACAACGGATCCGGCAGCGACAATGCTGCCCATGAAGCCCATCGACAGACCCTGACCGACCATCTCCGCATAGATTTCCCGTCCGATCTTGAAATGCCGTGACTGCGGAATCAAGGCCGGCGTTTTTTTCAGGATGTAAATCAGGCACAGCACCACGGAAATTCCCTGTGCGATGACCGTCGCAATCGCCGCACCTCCGACGCCCATATTCAGCTGGGCGATGAAGAAGATATCCAGTCCGATATTCAAACACGAGGACAGAATTAAAAAGATCAGCGGCATAAAGCTGTTGCCAATCGCCCGCAGCAGCCCCGCGCACAGATTATAAGCAAACATCACAAGCGTAAAGCGCGTGATGATCGAAATATAGCTGAACGCTTCCGCAAGGATCTCCGGCGGGGTATCCAGCATTTTTAACAGCGGCATTAAGATGATCTCCGCTCCCACGGTTAATACCAGCGAAGTGACCAGTCCGATCACAATCGAAGCCGCAACCGACTTTTTCAGCAGCTCCTCATCCTGTGCCCCATAACTGCGGGCAGTGACAATCGCCAGTCCGTTGCCGATCCCCAATGCAAATCCGATCAGCAGATCATAAATCGCCGCGCAGGAGCCGATCGCCGCCAGCGACAAATCTCCTAACACATGTCCGACGATCATCGTATCTACAGTATTGTATAATTGCTGGAACACATTGGAAAAAAACAGCGGGATCGCAAATAAAAGCAGCGACTGAAAGATCGGTCCCCGAATCAGATCGACCTTGAACTGAAGTTTATTCGTCATGGAAAATTTCCCCCTTATCCCATGGACATTGTAACCGAAACCAGCACTAACGTAAATAAGGACAACACCGTGGAGAAGAAGACACAGCGGCTGGTGTAGCGGATGTTTCCGTTGTATTTGCGGCAGAAGATCGTTGCCGTGGAAGCTACCGGCGTGGCGTTGACCAGAACGGCGGCGATAATCTGCGGGGTACTGAGGCGCAGCGCAGCGCACACAAAGTAGGTCAGAAGCGGAGCGATGATCAGGCGGAACACGCTGATTTCAACGATGTCCTTTGAAACATTCTCTTTTTCCGAGCCGCTTTCCAGCAAGGTTGAGCCGACCAATAACAGCGCCAGTGGACTCATGCAGCCCGACAAGGAACTGAATACCGCATCAATCCCTGCCGGTATTCCAAGCTGGGCAAGATTGAAAAGAAATCCCAGGATCATCGCCAGGGTGATCGGATTGAAAAAGAACTTCTTCGCAACGGTCAACGCTCCACCCGATTTCCACTCCGTATTGAAATATTTTTCACCCGAAGAAAAGGACAGAATGCGCGTCGGAATCATGAAGATGTTGGCATACACGACGCCGGTGCTGCCGCACAAGCCTTCGATCAAAGGCAGGCCGATCAGCGAGCCATTGGAAATCAACATCGAATACTGTGCGATCCGCCGCTTTTCCAACGACATGGACTTGGGCAGCAGGCGCGACAGCGCCAATACAAGCACGGCGACGATCACCCCCGCCAGAACTAACAGAAAGCTCTTCTGCAGCATCGCAACCGAAACATTGCGGTAAAACGACAGAAAGATATTCACTGGCATGATCAGATTCAGAATCAATGTGGATAAAAATTCGTCGATGTGACTGTCAGTGATCTTCTGCTTTTTTAAAAGCGCGCCGAGCCCGAAAAAAATCAGGATCTGCATTTCAACATGAAACAGGACCGCAAGATCAAACATAACAATTCCCCCTGGTTTTCACTTTGGAAAAAAGCATCCGGCTGACCGCAAGAAACAACGCTGATCAGGGTCGGAATGCCTGTGTTGATAATTAAAGATCCTGATGATCCTGAATGAACTGCTTATACCAATAGTAGCTCTTTTTCGGCGTGCGCTTGCGGGCTGGATCATCGTAATCAACCCGTACCAGTCCATAGCGTTTCTTATAGCCATTGATCCAGGAATACAGATCCATCGTACTCCAGACGTAATAGCCTTTGACATTCACGCCATCCTGTTTCGCTTTGAGAATATAGTGAAGATAGTTGGATAAAAATTCAATCCGCTCGTCATCTTCCACAAATCCGTTTTCATCGGCGACATCATAACAGCCATGTCCGTTTTCGGTGACGTAAATCGGGATATTCCCATAACGCCGCTTGCGTTCCATCAGCGTGTTGTAAGCACATTCCGGAAAGATTTCCCGTCCCCAGTGATTCAGTTTGGTGTTGGGATCGCGGTCCGATTCAAACCAGCCGGCGATGGCCCGGGTTTCCCTCGCGGCCTGGGCAGATCCATCGTTGTTGCCGGCGTTGTTGACAGTAAAGGCGGTTATCCCCGAAGTATTCGGCTTCACCAGCATGCGGCTGTAGATGTTTTGGCCGAGAAAGTCGATCGTATTGTCCTTCATCACAGCCAGATCTTCTTCTTTGACAAAACTGAGGTCGATGCCGCGGGATTGGACAGCCGCGATCAGCTGCGGATCATATTCCCCCTTGATCGCTGGATCAAGAATCCAGTCGTTGCAGAAGTAATTGCAGTATTTGACTGCTTCCTGATAGTCCGGCGTGTCCAAGAGCGACGTCGCCGGGCCGCAGCCCTGCACGACGCCGATCTGCGCTTTCAGTCCCAGTTTGCGGAACTCGCGGATCGCTTTGGCCGTACAGACCGCCATGTTGTAAGCACATTGACAATAGTGCTGCAGATTGGTTTCATTGGGCGGATAGTTGCCGACGCAGTAGTTGCAGTAGGCGTTGTGATTCGGTTCATTGATCGTGACATACAGCGGAATCCGGTCGCCGTAATGGCGGAAGACCACTGCTGCGTAATAGGCAAATTCGTCTGCCACCCCCGGATAACACCAGCCGCCCTGGGCGCCGATGTAGTCCGGCAGATCGTAATGAACTAAGGTAACGTTGGGAATGACATGGTATTTCTCACAGGCATCCAGCACCCTGTCGTAAAAAGCCAGTCCTTTTTCGTTGACAACCCGGTCCGCCTTCGGTACGATGCGCGACCAGCTGATCGAGAAGCGGAATGTGTTCTGTCCCCCTTCTGCCAGCATGCGGATGTCTTCCTCGACATGATGATAGAAATCACAGGAAACATCGCCGGTGATGCCGGTTGTATTCTTGTCGCTGTGGCAGAACTCATCCCAGATGCTGGCGCCTTTGCCATCCTCGTTCCAAGCCCCTTCGCATTGATAAGCGGCGGTTGCCGATCCCCATAAAAACTGCTCGGTCATCGTTAGTCCTCCGTATGTTCCTTGATGAAATCCCGGTACCAGTAGTAACTCTTCTTCGGAATCCGTTTCAGATCATGATCATAATCAATGTAGATCAGACCATAGCGCTTCTGATAACCGTTGATCCAGGAATAACAGTCGGTTGTTGACCAGGCGTAATAGCCCTTCACGTTGCAGCCTTCGTTCTGCGCTTTGATCAGCCATTCCAGATAGGACTTCAAAAATTCAATTCGTTCGTCATCGTTGACTTCTCCGTTTTCATCCGGTTCTTCATATAAGGCATGGCCGTTTTCCGTGATGTAGACCGGAATATCGCCATAATCCTTCTTGATGCCCATCAACATGTCATACACCGTCTTTGGATAAATTTCCCGGCTCCAGGCATTTTTCGGCGTGTTCGGATCCACGTCAGTCTGAAACCAGCCCTTGACCGTATAGCCTTCGATGGTTTTCTGTCCGGCGCCGACATTATTCGGATAGTAATTGGTTTCCCCGGATTCATACGGTTTGACCAGCGCGCGGGTGTAGCAGTTCTGACCTAAGAAATCAATCGTGTTGTGGGCGATGATATCGAGATCCTCCGGTTTGACAAAGGACAGATCAATCCCGCTTTCTTCCAGCAGCGGAAACAGATCCTCCGGGAACTTGCCCAGAATGGCCGGATCGGTGACCCACTTATTTTTAAACAGATCCCCGCGCCGCTGCGCAATCCGATATTCCGGAGTATCCTTCAAAATCTGAACAGTATTGGTTGTATGTACGATGCCGACCTGCGAGGTCAGATTGAGCTTGCGGAACTCCCGAATAGCTTTGGCATTGGCAACGACGAGATTGTAGCACACCTGCACCAACGTCTGAACGTTATGAATGTTCGGCGGATAGTTGCCGGTCAGATAGGAACAGTAAGCGTTGTGCGTCGATTCATTGATCGTCACATACAGCGGAATCTCATTGCCGAACTGTTCAAAGACGACCTTGCAGTATTTGGCAAATTCATCCGAGAAGATCGGATTGGCATAACCGCCCAGATCTTCCAGCCAGGCTGGGATGTCATAGTGCAGCAGTGTCACATTCGGCGTAATCCCGTTTTCACGACATTCCTTCAGCACATCTTTATAAAAGGCGACACCTTCCGGATTGACCTTGCCGCTTTGATCCGGCAGAATCCGCGTCCAGCTGATCGAAAAGCGCAGGGTATTGTGTCCGCCTTCTTTTAACAGCCGGATATCTTCCTTGTAGCGATGATAGAAATCGGCGGCGACATCGCCGGTGTAGCCTTTGACGTTCTTCGGGCCATGACAGAACTGATCCCAGTTGCTTTCGCCCTTGCCGCCTTCATTCCAGCCGCCTTCACATTGATAGGCCGCGCTGGCAGTTCCCCATAAGAAACCTTTTTTGACTTTTCCGTCCATTGTTTTCCTCCTTTCAGTCTTTTCGACTGAGTCTTTCTGCCCTTCATTATATTGCTTTTTCAGTGTTTTTTAAGGGCTTCAAAAAGCTTTGAATAAAATTCTCAAACCGGCTTTTGTCCTGCCTGTCCGGGTGAGAAATTGTTGTCAACGAGCCGTGGTTTTCGGGTTGTTTAACAATCG
Source organism: Holdemania massiliensis AP2 (assembly GCF_000327285.1). Taxonomy (GTDB): domain Bacteria; phylum Bacillota_I; class Bacilli_A; order Erysipelotrichales; family Erysipelotrichaceae; genus Holdemania; species Holdemania massiliensis. The sequence goes on from NZ_HE998568.1 coordinate 614,152, forward strand.
GTTCAGGCCGAAGAACAGCCCCAGCGCGATCAAAGCATACGCGATCAGATAGCTGTAGGAAAGCGGGTAGCTTTGAGTTGCGGTAAACAGGGCGCTGAACAGCATTGTACCTAAAAATGGACTGAACAGCGTATAGGTTCCCTGGATGCTGAAATTGCTCGGATAATACTTCTTGCCGAAGGTGGTCAGGATGTAAGCGGAAGAAATCGTCGGCACCGCGCCGAAGCTGAGGCCGACAAAAATAAAGCTGACCGCTAACAGCGCTGTGCTGCCAAGGGTAAAGGCGCAATAGAGAATGATGACCGCGATGATAAACAGCGTCGTGGCGATCCCCATCGCTGTTTTCCGGCCGATCTTGTCATAAATAATGCCGTAAAAGACGCGGCTGACGGAATTGAACAGCGAGATGATCATCGAGAGCGTGGCCGCCATCGTCGCGCTGATGCCGAAGCTGATGCCGCAGCTGACCGCCGTGCCAGTCAGTGAACTGCAGCCAGCCAGCACTAAAACACTCCAGATGAAATACACGTAGAAACGGGTGCTTTTCATCATCTGTCCGGTCGAAACCTGACCTTCTTCCTCCCCTTCCTCCAGCTTTCCCGCTTTGCAGACGATGCCGCGCGGGCGCACGATCAGCGATACGACCAAGGAAAGAACAAAGGCGATCAGCGCCAGCAGAAGCATCGCCGTCCGCCAGCCCAGACTTTCAATGATCAGCGAGGTCGGGACATTGAATACAAACGCCGTCAGTCCCGCGCCCATCACCAATACGCCGCTGGCTAAGCCTGGTTTATCGTTAAACCAGGTCATGACCGTCGTCAATAACGCCTTATACGCAAACCCAGCGCCCAGAGAAAACAACACGCTGTAGCAGGCGTAGATCATCGCTACCTGATCTGCCCGGCTGGTCAGAAACAAACCCACGCCGATCATCAGACTGGCGATCAGCATGCTTGCGCGAAACGGAACGCGGTAATAAATAAAACCGCTCAGCACCCCGCCGGCACAGAAACAGATCTGACAGACCGAGAAAACATTGGCGACACTGGCAGCTGAGACGTTCAGCTGAGCGCTGACGGCCGGAGAAAACACCGTCCAGTTATACATCAGTCCAAAGACGCACATCGCCAATGAACCCAGACCTAAATAAAAATAACGTTTCATCTTCTACTCCCTCATTCTTATCCCCACAGCCGGATGAAGCCGAGGATCAGCGGCGGCATCACCGCCACCACATACGCTGCCCGCAGCACCTGAATCAAGGCGATCTGCGAAAGATCCGCTCCCAGATCGGCGGCGATTAACGACATGTCCGTCGCCCCGCCCGGCGCTGACGCAAACATCGCGGATTTCAGATCCAGCAGATGCCGGTGTTTGCACAACAGGCTGTAGATCAGATTCACAACCCAATAGCTCACTAACAGAATCCCCACCGGCACCAAGGTCGAGGACAGACTGCCAAAGGTCGCCGCGGTGATGCTGACGCCCACCAGGGAACCCGCTAACAGCTGCGCGAGATTCTTAATCTGAACGGGTACGGCGCAGACCGAGGTCGTACAGTTGAAGCCAACCACGCCGATCATCGGAAAGACCATCGACGCTGCCGGCAGACCGCTGGCATTGCCGATCATCCCCAAACCCAGACTGAGCAATAAGGTAAAGGCAATCTTTCCGCTGCGATGGTGAATCAGGCGATCCAAAAATGTAATCCGCATTGGCTGCGGGATTTCTGTCTCCGCTGGTTTTTCGGCGTCGGGTTCATGACGGGTCAGAAACTGAATCCAGTAGGGAAAAAACAACAGCACTCCTACCAGCCGTGAGGTCTGCATCATCGCCACCGTTCCGACGTCCGCGCCCATCTCCATCGCGATCAGCGAAATATCCGTCACCCCGCCGGCCACACAGGCCAGCAGCGCCGTCATCCAGTCCCAGCCGCACAGCTGCCGGATCACAATCCCGACAACAAACGTATTGGCCGTCAGCAGAACCGCCAAAATCAGAAACGGGATGATCAGCGACTTGAGCCGGCCTAAATCCGAACGGTTGATCTGCATGCCGATAAACGCCCCGGAAATCGCCTGGGCAAACACCTTAACGGCCAGCGGCAAAGCGGCGTAATCAAACAAAATATTCGTAAGCCCGACGGCGATCATACTGCCTAGCATCGCCGGTGCCGGCAGCTTCAGACGCGCCGCGATTCTCCATCCCATAATTCCCGCCGCCAACGTCAGTAAAGCATTCATGAATCCATCCCCCTTTACAGAAAGCTTCCTGCCTCCGCAATCGGAAACAGGAAGCTGCGTTTAAATGTTGTCTAACGGATAAATCGGACGAATGACCTTCTTGTAGCTCAGCCGTTCTGTCCGCTGCATGCACGCTCCATCGGTCAGTGACATGACGTAATGCGAAGCCATCGCTTTCAATTCTGGGTACAGATAGCCCTGTTTGACGATAATCAGATCATACCCGTCCAGATCCACATTCGCCTGTTCATACTGAGCCCGTTCCGCAAAGGAAACCGGATAGCTCTGAATCACCAGCGTCACCGGGCGATCATCCAGCTTCACTGTCCAGCATGTGCCAACCACCTTCGGATCATGATAATGATTGTGCAGATCCCCGGTGGAAAGAATCGTACCGCTGACCGTGACCTTCGCCGACAACTCATCAATTTCCGGTCCGACCGCAAAGGTTACATGATCGCCGACATGCTGATGGACAAACACCTGTTCACACAGTTTTTTATCGGTGATCCCCGCCAACAGAATAGATTTGCCATGATAATCGGTTTCCGCCAGAACCTGCCGCAGTACGACGGTATTGCCGCCCGGCGCGCCGGCGGTAACGTTATCCCCGGAATCCGTCAGGAAACAAGGCCGGCCTTCGTGCTTCAGCATCGCTGCCCAAGCCGCTTCCGGCTCATCGGCATAGCCGGTAAAATGGAACTCCTTATGCCGCGCCCAGACAAAGTCATAGATCTCATCCGCTTTGCTTTGCGCATAAGCTGCATCTTCCGGCTGATTCGGCACAACGACAACGGCGGCGCCGCACTTGGCGCTGTCATGACGCAGATAGCCGATGTGATAGGAACAGCTTAAAATCCGCGGATCGGCTTCAATTTGATCGAGCAGCTTGTTGATCGAAACCAGCGGTTCATCGGTTGAAACACACCGTTCCCCACCTAAGAGAATCGGGACTTTGCGGTAAACCGGATGGACTTCCCGACGATTTTGAAGCAGATCGACTAGGCAGCGGAAAACATATTGGTGGGCTTCCTTGCGGTCCGTATGCGGACTGTGGCGGAAGGTCCGCAGCACATTAAGGCGGTCAGCATATTCCTGATCGACATTGCCGTGCGGATCGCAGACGACCGCAATCGGCATGTACGGGCCGACGATTTTGCGGATTTCCTCAATGATCTTGTGATCCCCGGAGCCGCCTTCCAGGTCGATGACGTTGCTTGCCCCATGCAGGAAGAAAAACATGCCGTCCAGTTCGTGCTGATGGGCTTTGACCTTGCGCAGAAACTGCTTGAGAATATAATCAAAGGTATCGTAGGCAACCCGGCCAGCCCCGGCGCCATAGGCGAAAATTGCCGGAATCAGTTCAATTTGATTGGCCTGCAGTTCATCCTGCAGTTCATCCAGATACATGCGATGGGCGATATCCTCTCCCGTCTGAATGACGAAATCCTGAATTTCGCAGGGTTTTGCGACATAAGCGTTGGATTCAGCGACTAAGCCGCCAATTAATATTTTCATACATTCCTCCTTGTGCGCACATCGTAGCGCAGCTCTCTTCATTCTGATCCTGATCTCAGATCGCATCCAGCGGGTAGATCGGACGGCTGACCTTTTTGTATGTCAGCTTTTCTGTCCGCTGCATGCAGGCTCCGTCAGTCAAGGCCATGACATAGTTTGCCGCCATTGCTTTCAGCTCCGGATACAGATAGCCCTGTTTGACGATGATCAGATCATAGGCGTCTAAATCCACATGGGCTTTTTCATATTGAAGCCGTTCGGAAAAGGAAACCGGAGCGCTGGCAATCACCACGCTGACCGGCAGATCTTCCAGCTTGACCGTCCAGGCACTGCCGGCGACCGCTTCATCGCCATACCGCCGATGCAGATTCCCGACAGCCGCGACCGTTCCGCGGATTCTGACGGGCGCTGAATTGGAATCCAGCTGCGCACCGATTTCGACATCCACCTTCTCGCCGGCCCGAACATGAATCAACGTTTTAGCACAAAGCTCAGGATCGCAGATAGCCGCAAACAGGATCTGCTTGTTGTGAAAATCGGAAAGCGCAAGCACTTGTCTGAGCATCGTCGTGTTTACGCCCGGTGCGCCGGCGGTGACATTATCCCCCGAATCAGACAGGAAACACGGCCGCCCGTCAAACTCAAGCATCGCCGCCAACGCCGCAGCGGGTTCCGACGCGTTGCCGGTAAAATGAAACTCGGTATGGCGCTGCCAGACATAATCATAAATTTCATCGGCTTTTTGTTCAGCATAGGCTTCATCTTCCGGCTGATTCGGCACGACGACAATTCCCGCCCCGCAGTGCTCGCTGTCATGGCGCAGATAGCCGATATGATAGGAACAGCACAAAATCCTCGGATCCGCTTCAATTTGATCAAGCTTCTGATTGATCGAGCATAACGGTTCATCCGCCGAAACACAGCGTTCCCCGCCTAAGAGAATCGGAACCTTCCGATAAACCGGATGAATCGGACGCCGATCCTGTAATACATTTAAAAGACATTGGAAGACAATCTGACTGGCTTGGTCCCGATCTGAATGTGGGGAATGGCGGAAGGTACGCAGCACCGTGCATTCATCGACATATTCCTGCGCCAGATTGCCGTGCGGATCGCATAGAACCGCAATCGGCAGATACGGCCCGACAATTTTGCGGATCGCGTGAAGCAGGAAATGATCGCCGGAGCCGCCCGGCAAATTCCGCACATGACTGGCGCCATGCAGAAACAGATAGATCCCATCCAGCTCTTCCTGATGAGCCTTTACGGCTTGGATGAATTTTTTCTGTAAATAGTCAAACGTATCTTCATCCACGCAGCCGGCTGCCATGCAGCTGGCATGCAGCGATGGGATCAGCTGAACGTCATGCGCTTCAGCCAGCTCGCGGATCGCCAGTTTGTCCGCCATGGCCGGGCCGGTCAAAATCGTAAAGTCCTGAATTTCACAGTCTTTCTGCACATAGGCGTTGGATTCCGCCAGCAGCGCTCCGATCAAAATTTTCTTCATTGCTGCTCCGTACCCGGCTTTAAAACAAAAGCACTATCCTTATTTAATAAGAACGGGCGAAGATAAGCCACAGTACTGCACATCGGCAAAACGTCCTCGGATACCTCGATGCCCAGCTCGGATTTCAGATAAGCCCGACGCTGCTGCATCCGTTCCCACATATCCGGATATTGTTTTTGAATTTCCTGTTTCAGCTGTTCATCAGCCAGCACGACCGTGCTTTCCGCGCTTGTGCCGGGATAGCCGGCCACCGACGGAATGATGTCGATCTGAAAGAGCATTCCGCTTTCCAGTTTTTCCTGACTGCCTTCATACACCGGTGAGGACATCCATTCCTCCTCAGCGCTCAGATGCCCCGGACATAACGACCAGCCGTATTGCGCCCGCGGCAGAACGGCTTCAATCGTATCGAACAGCGCGCCGCCGCACTGACCGATGTGAATCGCCTGCAGCCAGGCGCAGTATGCTCTAAAGTACGGCCCGGCGACACGGTCAAGATAATCCTGCGTCGCTTCCGGCAGCTGCGCCGCTTCCTGAATTGCCAGACCGGAACGGCTGCTGGACCCACCGCGGTAACCGACGGTCAAAGCGATCGGATCGCCGAGCTTAACGGTGTTGGCGGTTGGAAACATGTTGGCCTTGACAAACCGCGGACCGCTGGCCGCAATCGTAACGATGCTGGTATGCTGCCCGTTTCGCACCAGCGCATCGCCCAACTCCAGTTCGCTGACGCCGATCTCCAATTTATCCATCGCATCCAGCACACAGTCGGAAGCCAAGGCCGCGGCATATTCATAATGTGCGATCTCATTGGCATTGTTGATCGTACGCACGCCCTGTTCACCAATGAACAGGTCGGTTTCATTGCTCAGCTGATCTTCGCCGACAATCGCCTTGACCGCATCGACGACGTATGAAGGAACATCATAGATTTTTTTGTTGTCCTCCAGACTGCTCGTAAACATTTTCCAGCCGACTAAGCCGGTGCGTTTTCCCGCCGCAATTCCCGCTTCCTCTAACAGCTGCTTCAATGTTTTATCGCTGCGGTTGGGCTGATTGGGCAGCGAGAACAAGCTCACATGGACTGCCGCCGCTTCAATCCGTGACTTGGACGCTTTGTTCAGATTTTCATTGCCCAGCACCAATGTGGCTTTGCCATCCGCATTCAGCACCAGCAGCGCTTCTTCAAAACGCGTGAAGTAGCCGACCAGATATTCAAAGTTGCCGCCGTGCTCAACATCGCCATAGATCACCAGCTGATCCAGACCACGTTCCTGCATCTTTTTCAGGACTTTGTCTTTACGCTGCTGAATCGTAGCGTCGCTCAGGGCTACCGGGATCCCGGTACAGTCCTTCTGCGGCGCTTTAACCTGTTTTAAAACAACATTTCCTTTAACCATAAATTCTTTCTCCTTCTCTTTTTCGCAGCTTTTTTTCTTCCGTCTTTCTGATTAAAATGTGATATAGTGGAATTAACAGAAAAGGAAGATGCGCTGTGAATATTCTTAAAAAACTGGAAAACCTTGAAAATGTGACGCCCAACGAGCGAATTCTGATCGAAACGATTTTAAACGATCCGGAACGCTTCCTTGCCGCCAAGCCGAAAGAAATCGCCTCGCTGACTTATGTTTCCGTACCAACGCTTTACCGCCTGATCAACAAGCTGGGCTTAAGCGGCGTCAACGATCTGAAGCTGCAGCTGCAGGATGCGCTGCATACGGAAACTGAAACGGCGGTGGAAAGCTTTGACTTTCCGATCTCACCGACGGATACGGTCAACGAAATCCAGCAGCATTTAAAGGACGTGTATGCCCAGACGATTGACGATACGCTGAAGCTTTCCGATCAGCAGGTTTTAGTCGAGGTGTCACAACTGATGCAAAAGGCCGCTCATATCGACGTCTACGCCTCCGCCGGCAATCTCTTTTTTGCCCAAAACTTTGCGTTTCAGATGCAGGAAATCAACGTCAGCGTCCATGTTCCGGAAGCGGAATACATGCAGAAGCTCTCGGCTGGCAATGCCGACGCCACGCATCTGTCGATCGTGATTTCCTTTGGCGGACGGGGCGGCTCGATGAATACGGTCTGTCAGATTTTAAGCGATAATCAATCGCCGATCGTGCTGATTACCTCAACGCAGAAAAATCCGCTGACCCGCTTTGCCAAATACCGCATCTTCATGTCGTCTTATGAAAATCACTATCAGAAGATTTCTTCCTTCTCCACACGGCTGACTTTGCTTTACATTCTGGATACGCTGTATTCGATCTATTTCCGGCTCAACTACCAAACGCTGTTAGACCGCAAGCTGTCCACTTACGAAAAGATTCACCGGCGGTTAAACCGCCGGGAACCCGAAATTTAAAAGGGAGGTTGGGCAGCGGTGAAATTCACCGCTGCACTTTTGTTTATATCTGGTCGACAGGAAACATCGGACGCATAATTCGTTTAAATGGAATCGAAGCCGTATCCTGCGGCGTCGCGCCGTCGGTTAACGACATCACATAGCCCTTCGCCTGTTCTTTGAGATACGGGAAGATGTAGCCTTGTTTAACGACGGTGATATCGTAATTCATCCAGTCCGCTCCCGCCTTTTCAAACTGAATGGCATGGGCGTAAGACTGGCGGTGATTGGCGATGATGATGTCGATCGTTGTCCCTTCGACATGCACCAGCACGCATTTGCCGAAGGTTTTAACGATATCCTCGCTGCCGATGCCGATCGGCCGGACAATCTCGCCTTTGGCCTTGACGCTCACCTTCAGCGCAACCTTTTCCGACATCGCATCATAGCCCATTCCCAATTCGATCTGGGCTGTTTCCCCGATCGCTGTGGTTTCCAACTGATCGACGGTCTTCGGATCACAGATCGAAGCAAACAGAATGGTTTTCTCTAAGTTCTTTACCGCTAAAGCCTGCCGCAGAATAAAGGTATTCCAACCGGTAGCCCCGGAGGTGGTGTTATCGCCGGAATCCGTGATTACAAACGGCCTGCCGTCAAACTCCAGCGCCATCTGCAGCGCCGCCTCCGGCTTGGCTGTCGTGCCGGTATAATGGAACTCATGCCGCTTGTCCCAGACATACGCCGCCAGCTGATCGGCGATCGTTTCAGCATATTGCTGATCGGCTTCGGTTGCCGGAACCACGACAATGCCGCAGCCTGCGACATCACAGTCATGCCGGATATAGCCGACATGCCACGAACAGCTCAGGATTCTCGGATCTATTTCCAGTTCGTTCATATACGCATTGATTGACCGTACCGGCTCATCCGCGGAAACGCTCTGTTCCCCGCCTAAAATCATCGGCAGCTTGCGGTAGACAGAATGAATATTCTGCCGGTTCTTGACTAAATCAATCGCCATCTGCGCCATTTTCCGCCAAGTATCACGGGAATCTGTATGCGGCGATTCCCGGTAGCTGCGGATTGCGGTTGTCGCATGCACATATTCTTCACACAGGTTGCCATGCGGATCGCAGGCGACGGTGATCGGAATATACGGTCCAACCAATTCGCGGATTGTCTTTAAAATATGATGATCCCCGGAACCCAAGCCCTCGACTTCACTGGCGCCGTGAAGCATCAGGTAAATTCCGTCGATTTCATGCAGATGTTCCTTTACGGCATTGACGAAACAAGCCTCGATATAATCAAACGTGTGGCGTTTGATCACCCCGGAAGCTCCGGAAACGGCATAGACGGACGGAATGATTTCAATTCCGGCGCTTTCAAAGAGATCGCCGACCTGCATCTTTTCAATCAGCTCATCACCGAAAGCAATATCGAAGGTCGTGATTTCATCCTTCACTGGAATGTTGGCATTGGCTTCATTAATAAACTGTCCAATTAATATTTTCATAACTCACCTTTAAGGGCTGCCCCTTAATCCTTTCCTTTTCTTCAATCCCGTAAAACAAAATCGTTGAGTACACTCCTGTCTTGAAACAGCGGCATGGAAATAGATCTGATTCTGATCCAGCATTTCTTGAAACAGGCTTATAGAATTTCTGCCGGAATGATACATTCCGGCAGAAATCAAATGACTGAATGTTAGTGAACTGCCTTTTTCGCGTCGCGGCTGAGAATAATCTTCGTAGCGACGAAGGAAACAATCGTTGCAATCGCGGCGACCAAAATAGCGATAAAGACATAGTATAATCCGCCGTTTTGATCAACGAAGAACAACAGTGTCAGATAGCCTGGACAGCCGCCCTGAACAAAGGTTCTCAATCCGAAGATGCCCGCGACCAAACCTGCCGAAAGAGCTCCGATTGCCGTACCGATCAACGCCTTCGGACGAGACAGCAGCGCGCCGTAGAAGGCCGGTTCGGTAACGCCGCACAGCGCGGTAACACCGAAGGAAGCGATCATGCCCTTCTGTGCCTTGTTGTCCTTGATCGTCGTGGCCACAGCCAGAGCGGTGCCGCCGATGCAGATATTGGAAACAAAGCCCATAACGCCGGTGACCGAGTTGTAGCCGAGGTTGGCAATCAATTCGATGCCGATTGGAGACAGACCTTTATCCAGACCGAACATAACCATGTATGGATAGATCGCGGACAGGATTGGCTGCGCAATAAAGCCGAGGGTGTCAGTCAGCCAGATACAGAAGGCGGCGATGTAGCCGGACAGCTGGTTGCCTAACGGACCTAAAACAATCAAAGTTACCGGAACGACGACGATCATCGTTAACAACGGTGTTAAGAAGAACGTTAAGGCTTCCGGAATGATCTTTTTCAGCACCTTCTGCACATAGTACATAAAGAACACGCCCAGCACGATTGGAATGACCGTCGAGCTGTAAGAAACCTGCGGAATGCCGATTCCGAAGAAATCCGTTACCGTTCCCGTTCCAAAACGCGGAGCAATCAGGGTCGCACCTAAGAACGCACCCATGATCGGCTGCATTTTCAGCTGAGAAGCTAACGTGTAGCCGACATAGACTGGCAGGAAGGCAAAGCCGGCATCGAAGATCATCAGCATCAGCTGCGCTGTGCCGCTGTCGACGCCCATACCGAAGTAGTTGACCAGCAGGTTTTTCATCGCTAAGATCATACCGCCGGTAATCATTGCCGGAACAACCGGCATGAAGATCGGGGCGACGAAATTGCCGAACTTATTCAGATAGTACATGGCGTTTTTCGGTCCGGTTTCTTCCTCTTCTTCCACCGCGACAGCGCCGCCTTCTTTCCATCCGGAAATTTCCAGGAATTCCTCATAGGCATCATGGACGCCCGGGCCGATGATCAGCTGAACCTGCTTGTCTTTGTTGACTAAGCCGGCGGATCCCGGAAGATCTTTTAAACCTTCTTCATTGACAAGACTCTTGCGGGCATAGCTGATCCGCAGCCGAGTCGCGCAGTGTGTGACGTGCGTGATATTCTCAACGCCGCCTAAGCTTTCCAGAGCTTTTCTGGATAACTCTTCATATTTCCCCATATTGGTAATTTCTCCTTTCAAATCTAACGCTAAGTTCAAGCTTGAAAATGATCGGACTGATCCATTCGGTACAATCAGGATCGATTCCCCTGCGATCTTTGCAGTTCTCTGCCTCGCTGGTCGGTACGGTCATCGCTTTGATCGCCGTCCGCTTCCTCATCCCTTTTGGCGTTGGTTTTACGGTCTGCCCTTTTCGTTCCGAATTCCGCCTGCCGTCTATAGCCGGCTAGGCAGACAGGCCAGCTGAGCCTGTCAGAAGTAGGAAGCAGCCCGTTTCAGCCGCCAATCATTTTTCAAATTTATTTATTACACAGACCGTTTCCCAGGTCTGGCAATAACCCGTTTATTCCGTCAGCCGGATCAGATGAATCATAATGTACAGTTTTTCATCGGTGCTGACTTCGTAGTGATAACGTTCTTGGATCCGCTGGGCGATTCGCTCGATGCATGCCGTTTCCCGCGGATGGGTGTCTTCAAAAACGCGATAGGTGCTCAGATTCATATCGGACTTCGTACTGAGATATTCGTTATTCACCACCCGCTGAGCAAAGAAGCGGCAATGCGTGATGAATCGGTCACACTGACCATTTTCCGGTTCAAGCTGGAAATCTTCCCGGACGATATTTAGAATCTCGTCGATCACCGCGGTGATTTCATACATCTGCTGCATGTTGGAATCCAGTTCGGCGTTGATGATGTGCAGGGCGATGAAGCTGGCCTCGCCATCGTCAATCTGAATCTTCAATTTCTGCCGCAGCAGTTCCGTCACTTTTAAGCCGAGCCGGTATTCTTCTTTATACAGCGACTTGACGTTCAGCAGCAGCGTCGTATCAAAGACGATGCCCATCTTGATCCGTTCAATCATATTGGCAATGTGATCTGTCAGCGTAACATAAATGGAATCATTGATCCGCTTGTTGGACTGAGTCTTGATATAATCAATGATTTCTTCGGAAACCATAATTGTTTTATACGGAACTTCCTGAGCCAGCTTTTTAAATTTCTGACCCACGTCATCCTGAAGCTCAAACTTCTTTTCAATTCGGCCTTCTACTACTTTGCTTCCGCGGGACATCCCGAAAGCTATTCCCCGGCCAACTAAAATGATCTCGTCACCCGCTTCGTTTTCCGAGAGGATGACATTGTTATTGTAAATCTGTTTGATGATCACAGAGCCACCTCGCTTTCAGCGCATGCTTCACGCTTCGATTTCAAATAAAGCTTCGCCGGGTTTTACCGTTCCCTTGCTTTTCAGCAGCTTTACTTTGTGGTTGATTGCCAAAATCGGCACGATCGTATCACAGCCCTTTTCTTTGATATAATTCCAATCCACAATGGTCAGCAGATCTCCGGGCTGAACGTGATCCCCAACCTGAACCTGAGTGTCAAACGGCGTACCGTTAAGCATGACCGTATCAATCCCGATATGCAGCAGAATTTCATTGCCGCCCTCGGTTTTAATCCCAATTGCGTGCTGTGTTTCATACACCATCGTAATTTCACCAGCAACCGGACTGTAAATTTCACGGGCTTCCGGCTGGACTGCCATGCCATCCCCCAGCATTCGCTGAGAGAACATCTCATCCTGAACCTGATCCAAATTCACGGCTTTTCCTGCCAGCGGGCTATAACAGATTTCCATCGTATACCTCCTTGGAAAATAGAAAAAACCAATTTGCAGAGAAGACATAAAAGTCCTCTTGCAAATTGGTTTTGCTTGTTTTATTGAACAATAACAATCCAATTACACCGTCATTGTAAGCGATATCATCCGTCGTTGTCAACAACAAATTTTACTTTTTTTTGCTTTCGATTCCTGTCGGATTTCCCCGTTGGGACTTCATAGGTAAGAATAAACGCAACGATATTATTGCTTAAAAATAATGAATCCAAGAAACGAACCGCGGCCTCCTTTCCCACTCGATCGCCCCTTTTCCCAAGTCTTTTATTTATTAAGGGTGGACAGACACCTGTATTCCTTCACCATCAATTTTGATCTCCATCCCATTTTCAGTTCTTAAAAATTTTATCTTAATATCGCTGTATTTTTTATCATAATCCATTCATTTTTTTCGTTTTTTCCAAAGTAAAAAAAATTGGAAATGAACGGCCAGCCCCTCAGTGAAAATCTTTTTCTTTCGTTTTTCGTTTGATGTCCGCTGTCAGTCAATCCGCCTTTGTTTCCACAATAATTTCAACCAAAAGGCAAAACTTTCGTCAAGGACAAAAAGTTCGATTTCATTGGCTGGGAAGCAGTCATTCTTTTCTTCAAGCGGCAACTGTTCTTCTCTAGGATTTCGATTATTCTTCCGTTCTCACTGCTGAATGAAAAATTCATGATTCTTTAATAATTTATAGTCAAATTATTTATAAAATTAAATTTGTTTCAAAAATCTGCTATAATAAAGAAAATCAAGGAAATCGAACAATTTATTCCCTTATCCCGGAGCGTTACGCTTGCAAGCGGATCGAAAGGAGCACTCATTATGAAAATTGCAGTGATCGATGACTCAGCTGCAGATCGGAAGCTGCTGTCTGAAAAAATTCAAAATTTCTGCCTGCGCGAATCCCTGATCTATGAGATCCGTCTTTTTCCTTCGGGCAGTGAATTTCTGCAAGCTTCACACGGGGATTGGGACATCATTTTCCTCGATATTTTTATGAATGAGATCGACGGAATGACACTGGCCCGGACCTTGCGCCAGAACAATATCAACTCATTAATTATTTTCACAACATCCAGTCCTGATTATGCGGTTGAGAGTTACGATGTGCAGGCTTTCCATTATCTTTTAAAGCCGATCCCTCAGGACAAGCTGGACCATGTCATGCGGTTGAGTGAAAAGTCGATTCGTTCCCGCAATCATTACATCGACGTCAAAGAAGGCCGGATTATGGCACGGATTTTGGTTCGCGACATCATGTATACAGATTACTATAATCATTACATTCAAATTCACACGGCAAATCGGATGGTTAAAACCTATATGTCCTTTGCGGAATTCTCCCCGCTGCTTTTAAAATACAAGCAGTTTATCAGCCCTTACCGCAATTGCATGATCAATATGGATTATGTCTTGCAGATGGATGATCACTATTTTCTAATGAAAGACCAGGTCCAGATTCCGATCAATCGCACACGCAAAGCGGAAATCCGGCAGGCTTATGCCGATTATTCGTTTAAGCGTCTGAACGAGGGGTAAGCATCATGTCCATTCTGGATTATTTTTTAAGCTTGGGCACCCGACTGGCGCCCTATTTGTTTTTGATTTTAATCCCGTTCCGAAAGCATCTGCGCTGTTCTTTTGGCCGCGGCATTTTATATGCGCTGGTGTTTTATTTAGCGACTACACTAAGCGTTTGTTTTTTAGGTGAAACTTACGGATTAGATTCTATATGGATGTTTTCATTCACATGTTTCTTTCTCGTATTCTGTCTCTTTCTTGCCTATCGGGTTTTGCGTACCTCGCTGCGCAAGCTGTTGTTTCTAATCTTGTTGATAGAAAATTATTCGGATATCGTTTTGATGTTTTCAGAGATTTTAGAAGCTCACCTCACCCCCTGGCTGGTTGGACTTTCTGCCGTCGCCTCCATCTCTCTGTGCCGGATTGTGATTTTCACGATCAGCGTGCCGTTGATCTGGTACTTCCTTGTTCATCAGGTACTGCCGGTATGGGAGCATGAAGACACACCGGAAATCTGGAGTATGCTGTGGCTGATTCCGGCAGCGTTCTATCTAATTTATCGGCTGGGCTTCACGTCTTCGCTGGCGGTTCTCAACACGGAAATTACCTGGCCGCTGTTATTGGCCATTGTGTGGACAGCCGGAACCTTTCTCTCCTATTATGCGACGCTGAGCATGATCAACTTCAGCGAAGAAAAGCAGCAGCTCCAGCAGCAGCTGCAGGTTCAGGAATATCAGGCGCTGATTCGGGATAAACAAGCGGAACGCCTGGCTGCCAGCATCACCAGTACACGCCAGACCCGCCATGATCTGCATCATTATCTTTTAACCTTAAAAACCTACATGGATCAGGGGGAAACAGACAAACTGCGAACGTCGCTGAATCAGTTTATCAGTACCTTTGAGTCCTCGGTTAAAACTCCAGTCTGCGAAAATCTGTTATTCAGCGCCATTGTGCGGTATTACATGGATATGGCTGAAGAAAACGGAATCGCGTTTACCACGTCAATCGTCCTGCCGTCAGCCTTGATGATCCGGGATACCGACCTGACGGTCATCTTAGGCAATATTTTAGAAAATGCCATGGAAGCCTGTCTGCGTCAAAAAGCAGGGGAACTGCAGTTTATTGAAGTAAAAAGCCAGATGCAGGGTGAGAATGGATTGGTACTGCAGTGCCGCAACAGCTATAACGGCCAAATCCGGAAGCAGGACGATATCTTTCTGTCATCGAAGCGGGAAGGGGAGGGCATTGGTTTATCTTCCATTCAGTCCTTATGCGCAAAATATCATGGAATTTTAAAAATCACCCCCAACGAGCATGTCTTTACTGTCAATCTCCTGTTAAATCTGCCGACAGATTCCCTTCCAGCCTGAGTCTGTTGTCTTGGTTATAAGAATAAAGTCCTGCCGGATCAATGCAGACTGCACTGATCAGACAGGACTTTTCTCTTTTATGCTTCGCGAATTAGTGGATAACGGGAAGTCATTGCGATGACCTCCTGACGCAGCTGGTTCTTAAGCGCTTCATTTTCAGGATCTTTCAGAATCATCGTCATCCAGCGAGCGACTTGGCGGAATTCTGCTTCTTTGAATCCACGCGTTGTCATCGCTGCTGTACCCAGACGAATACCGCTGGTCACAAAGGGTTTTTCCTGATCAAAAGGAATGGTGTTCTTATTGCAGGTGATGTTGATTTCGTCCAACAGGGCTTCGGCTTTTTTCCCAGTAAGGCCGTAAGAAGATTTTACATCTGCCAAAATCAAATGATTGTCCGTTCCGCCGGTCACAATCCGCAGGCCTTCCTGCTTCAGTGTTTCACAGAAAACCTGACAGTTTTTGACAATCTGCCGAGCATAATCGTTAAACTCCGGCTTCAGCGCTTCACCAAAGCACACCGCCTTTCCTGCGATGACATGCATCAGCGGTCCGCCTTGGATCCCTGGGAAAACATTACGGTCAAGGTCCTTTGCGAATTCCTGTTTGCAGAGAATGATGCCGCCGCGCGGTCCGCGGAGCGTTTTATGTGTAGTTGAAGTCACAAAATGGGCGTAAGGAACCGGACTGCCATGCAGACCAGCGGCAACCAAACCGGCGATATGCGCCATATCCACCATTAGATAAGCACCAACTTCATCCGCAATTTCGCGGAATTTCTTAAAATCAATTTCGCGCGGATAAGCACTGGCCCCAGCCACTATCAGTTTCGGCTTCACTTCCATCGCAATCCTGCGCACTTCCTCATAGTTAATGCATTCGGTTTCCTGATCGACACCATAGCTGTGAAACTCATAGAGCCGGCCAGAGAAATTCAGCTGATGGCCATGGGTCAAATGTCCCCCAGAGTTCAGATCCATGCCTAATACTTTATCACCTGGCTGCAGGATTGTCATATAGACTGCCATATTGGCCTGGGAACCGGAATGCGGCTGGACGTTAGCATGTTCCGCCTGAAACAACTCGCACACGCGCTCACGCGCCAGGTTCTCTATTTTATCCACATCGACACATCCGCCATAATAACGCCGGCCTGGATATCCTTCAGCATATTTATTGGTCAAAATGGAGCCGACAGCCTCCAATACATCACGGGAAACATAATTTTCTGAAGCGATCAGTTCAATGTTATGGGTCTGTCGTTCTGTCTCTAATTCAATCGCATGGCGCACTTCGGCATCAATCATCAATAGGATCCTCTCTTTCTCAATTCATAGATAATCTGATTATATCATGCTTTAAGTCGATAGGAAGAAAAATGCTTCGACATTCTCTCGTGTTGGAATTGATTTTTTGTCACATGTTTAAGAGATGGATCTGCGCCTCTCCGTTTTCTTATTTTTGGAGAGAAAATAAAGATAAAATTGATAAAAGAGTCTTGTCTTAACTCAGAAAAGGACTATAATAAAAGCGTAGGGTCGCTTGCAACAGCGATACCCGTCATTCACTACCTCTTACGAGGGAAGTGGTGGACAGATAAACGCCGAGAATCTTTGTGAGAGTTGACGGCGTTTTTTCTTTTTCGGTCTATAATTTTCAATCTGTATTCAAGAAACAGGATCGTTGTTTGGACGATCAGTATGAATTCAGAAAGAGAAATAGAGCTCAAAAGTTTTATGAATAGCTTCATAAAAAGCCCCTCCTTTCCTAAGCTCAGAAAATCGAACTTGAAAAACAATGAATCAAACAATGATCCATCCGGACGGGCAACCGCTGTTAACAAGAAATCCTACATTTCTAATATTGCGGAAAATTGGAAAAAGCCCCGCCAAAAATTGAAAAAAGTAAGGTTACAGCACAGATTTTCTGATCCCCTTATGTAAATCTTATGAAACAATCAATTGAAAAAAGCATGAATCTTGAGTTAGCTCAGAAAAACTCAAGATTATGCTAGAATTACAAACAAAAAGGCGCTCTTGATTGCGCCTGTAAAATTAAAGGAAAACCTATAGGAATGAAGTCTTATACAGCTTATTGCGTCAGATTGACCAGCCATTTTTCTTTCCGTACTAAATGATAAGCTATGGAAAGTTTAGCCAGTTCAGTCATTTGGCCAATCAGATACATCTGCATAATATTCATTGAGGTAAAGCAGGTCAGTAATCCGATCAGCGGAATATTAACCAGCCACATGAAGCCCGAATCCACAAATAACGTTGAACGGGTGTCCCCGCCGGCCCGCAGAATAAAATAGCACTGCGTATTCGCGGTATATGTCCAGAACATCACAGCCATCACCTGCAGCATCTGAGCTGCAATCTGCCTAGTCTGTACGCTCACTTGATACCAAGCAGGCACAATAAACGAAGCGCCGAACATAGCCATGGAAAATAAGACAGCCAGAAAAATCGAAAAAGCCAGCAGTTGATAGGCTCGTTCTCGTGCTTCTTCCATCTGATTGGCACCCAACGGTTTGGAAACAAGTATGGTCGTTGCGGTTGCCAGCCCGCCGAATAAAACAAAAAACAAATCACTGATTGTATTCGCAATCGAATAGCCCGCCATGATTTCCGGTCCTCGCTGTGAATAAAGCATAAATAACGTTGCCATTCCCAAAGACCACAGGAACTCATTCAAGGCTAAAGGCAGCGCTTTTTTCAAGATCGACCAGGCAAGAGATCGAGGGATCACAAACAGTTCACGAAGTCGGGTTGTAAATGGAAAGGATTTCCGTACTAAGAAATAAAGATGAAGAAGCGCTTCGATCAGCCGCGCCATGACTGTCGCCAGCGCCGCTCCCTGAACCCCCATAACCGGGAAACCACCCTTTCCAAAAATCAAAAGATAATTCAGCAGCGTATTGATGAGTACCGCTCCCGCACTAATCCCCAAAGGCAATCGCGGTTGCCCGGCAGCCCGCATCGCGCTGGCTGTGCTCAATGAGAATGCGGTGAATGGCAGCGCCCATGCCGCGATCACCATGTATTGACTTCCGGTTTTGATCACATCCTGAACATCGGTAAAAAATGACAGCAACTGCTCCGGAATCAGGGTTTCCCCAAGCCAAAATGGAACAAGAATAAGAAAAGCGGCAAGCAGCGAGAAACGAAAAGTCTGCTTCATCGGCTCCCGATCTTCGGCTCCCCAGAACTGAGCAATAAAAATCGCCGCCGCGGCCAGCAATCCGTTCACTGCAAAAATTGCGACCATCGTCAAGCGATTAACCGCCGCTACGCTGCTGAGCGCCGTATTTCCTAACTGTCCTACCATCAGATTATCCACCAGATTCACCGAGCTGGTAATCAGCTGCTGAAACATCAACGGAATACCGAGTGCCATTGCGGTTCGGTAAAACTGCCTGTTTCCCAGCCAATGAATTTTCTTCTTTTGCATTCATCCATCCTCTCTTCTTCCTTAAACAAGCAAAGGCAGCCTGGACAATGCGCCCTGACTGCCTTACCCTTCAAGTCTGTTAAAAAGCTTTATGCTTCATTATGCGTGTTGAAATATTTCGTTTCCGAATGATAAGACATATCCGTCAGATCAATGCCGTAATCGATTGCCAGACGGTAAGCCAGAACCTGAACAACCGGGGACAGCTCCAGGAAAATGAATTCTCCGCCAGTCAGATGAATAGCCAGATCGTTTTCGTCAACCGGATTTTCTCCTATCAGATAACCATAGCCGAGTTCATTTTTGGCAAAACGAACCAGCTGATGAGCACGCAGATCCTCACGTCCGCCGTCATGCAGCACAATGACACAGTTTGAAGATGTATATCCCATCGTCGGGCCGTGCATTCCATCATCAAATTCGTAGCCCACACCAATTCGGCGTTTTGAGATTTCCAGGATCTTCAAAGCCCCTTCCAACGCGACTCCCCAGAGTGAATCAAGGCCATAAATCGTAAAGGTTTCGGCCGCCATCAGCTTTTCTTTGTTGCGGTCAAACCAAGTCATCGCTTCATCTACAATCGCAGGATGATGCGCGATTCCGGCTTGGGCCTGTTCCAAATACGCAGTTTCCTGATCTGCACTGATCACACCGCGGGCTTTCCCGATTGCCAACCCCATCAACATCTGCGTCAAAACACTCGAACAATAACCGATCGTCCGCATCAGATATTCTTCAACACCATTGCGCTGATTGATAAACACATCTACCATCTTGGCAATCGGACTGTCCGCACCATCAGTAACCGCAGCCGTCAGAAATCCAAGCTGAGTAATCTTTTCAGCAGCTTCACATGTCAACGTTGAAGTGCCGGAATGCGAGGTAAAGACATACAGAGCCTGCGGATTGTAGGCAAAACAATTATGCAGCAGCTCATTGGGCAGCACACAGATCGTCTGCAGTCCTGAAGTTTTTTCAATGAAACGACGGGCTGTAACCGCACTGGTATTCGAGGTGCCAGATCCGATCAACAAAATCTGATTGATTTCTGGATGAGCTTTTACTGTGTCAACTAAAGCCGCAAAAGTGGCTTCCCGATGATTCAGAATATCTGTGCAGACGGTTGGAATCCGGTTGATGACTTCAAGCATGGTAACCATAGAATAAATCCTCCTTTATAAAATTGTGATAAACGTACCCTGACTTCAACTTAAACCAAACCGATGAATCGGCCTAAAATACTGAAGGCAATAATGCCGAGAATGATCGTGATCGGTTTAATATCCTTTTTCAAGAAATAGAAACAGACAAAGACCAGCGCCAGCGGCAGAGCCGACGGCATAATCGAATCAATCAGGGATTGAACAGACATTTCTACTTCATTCATCGTAAAAACATAGGCGATATTCAAGCTGACCATGGAACTGGTCATCGCTCCTACCGTCATCAAACCGACGATCGTAGCACACTTGGTCAAAAACTGCATCAGACCCGATTCAGAAACCTGACTCAAGAATTTAGAACCTAAGCCAAAACCCAGGAACGGCCCGTAATAACGGCAGAAATGAGCTGGGATGTTGAAGATGACCAGCATCAGAATCGGTCCCAGAACATTGCCCTGCAAAGCAAGTGATAAACCGATGCCGGTCGCAACAATCCGCCACGATCCCCAGAAAATCGAATCACCAATTCCCGCAAAGGGTCCCATTAAGGAGGCCTTTACCGCATTGATTGATTTTTTATCCATCGTCGGATCTTCTGATGCCTGCTTTTCCATGGCCGCAGATAACCCGGTGATAAAGCCGGCCACGGTCGGTGTTGTGTTAAACAACTCCCAATGCCGCTTATACCCTTCGATCCGTTCTTCTTCCGTATGATAATAACGATTGATCACCGGAATCATGACTCGGACATAGGCTAAAGCCTGCATTTTTTCCATTTCCATAATGGAGCACAGTGATAAAGTACGAAAACCAATCTGTTTGCACATTTTAACGTCTTCGTCAGATAAATTCAGTTTTTCCTTAATCATTGAATAATTCCTCCTCTTCTGAAGCTTCCGGGGCAGCTTTATTCATCTTAAAATTACCTTCAAAGTACAGAATAACGCACAGGATGACGCCGAAGAAGGCAACCGCCAGGATCGGCAGGTTCAGATAGGCAACGGACAAAAATCCCAGAAAATAATAAACGCACATTTTTTTCGACCACATCATCTTCAGCAGCATCGCAAAGCCTACCGCCACCATCATTCCGGCGGCGACGCCCAATCCACCCGTTACAAATTCCGGAATAATCGATATCATCTTTTCAACAACGGTGGATCCAGCCATGATCGCAAAGGTAACCAGCAAGGCTTTGGGTATATACAAAGTCAGCGCGACGACATAGAACATCCGTTCCAGACCTTTGTAGTCCCCTTTGTTCATCATTTTCTCAATTGTCGGATGCCAGAAGGTACGCAAAGTCAGCCAGATCGAACTGGTCATCGAAACCAGCAGGGCCACTGGAACAGCCAGAGCCAGCGCTACTTCCACATCCGCATGCATAATGATCGCAAACGCTGTGCCGACCGCCGTGCCGACCAGCGAATCCGGGGGAGTGGAAGCGCCGATCTGAACCGCTCCCATAAACACCAATTCCAGGGAAGCACCGATCATGACGCCGGTAGTCAGATCGCCCAGAAAGAATCCGATCACCGTTCCGACAACCATCGGCCGGGAGCACATCGGGAATGACAGATATTCTTCGAGAAATCCCAAAACCAAATAAATCACCCCGACGATGACGCTTTGATAAATCAACATAAACTTTCCCTCCTCTTATTTTAATAGCTTCTCATAATCCACTTTGGGTTCGTTGGGAATCATCCGGAATTCCAGATAATCCACTTTTTCGTGCAGCTCTTTGAGATGCGTCCGATCTTCCTCGGTTAAAAAAATCCCAGAGCTAAAAGAACGGCTGTTTTCCCGCTTGCGGATACCGCCGATATTCACGCGGTGTATTTCTGCAGTTTGTCTGACCAAACGTACGGCATCAGCCAGCGTTCTGACGATCACAAAGATCCGAATTTTTTGGGCGTGCGGGTTATTCAGCAGTTTCGCCCCATCGTCAATAGATTTAATCGCCAGCTTCACCCCGTCCGGTTTCGCCATTTTGAAGGCCAGTTTGGCCATGTCGTTTTCCGCCGCTTCGTCATTGGCGATCAGAATGGCTTCCGGATGGACCTCGTTGACCCAGGTCAGCGCTACCTGTCCATGAAGCATTCGTTCGTCGATCCGCATCAGAACTACCATAATTCATCCTCCTTCATCTCTCTGATGGATCTGAAATTAAATCCGAGCATATTCTCCTTTGTCGATTCCACGGCTTTTCTTACCGTTTCCTCAATCTTTTCCTGCGGATCAGCCAGCAGGATTTCCAGGACCATCGACAAGCACATGCCCGTTTGAACGTAAACATTGGGGCAAAGGCAGAGCTGCATCATCTGATGATGAACGCTGCCGTTGTTGATATCGGTCAGAATGATAAATTCATCGTCCGGCTGTTTTTCAACCCGTTTTCTTACTTGTTCCAAGATCATGTCGGGCTCTTCATAGTGATCCAGGTCATATACTTCAAGATCAGCCTGACATCCTAAGATCATGTTGACGGCACTCTGCATGCCCTCCGCCAGATGACCATGGGAAGTCAGTATCATCTTCCGCATCCGCTTCACCTCGTTTCTTCACCCTCTTATCAGCAAAAAAAGCGCCAAGTTCATCACTTAGCGCTTTTTTGTTTGAAATTCAGTGAAAAAAATTTTTTATTCTAGGAATTATTCTGTAAAACCGACACTTTCCATCAATTCGGATTTTGAAGTTTCGACACATTCCGCCTGCTTTTCGACAGATTCTCCCTGATAGATGTAATTGTAAAGATAGCCGATTTCCGCGGTTGGAATCTCCACATTGTAGGCTCGGCAAACATGTCCGAATACCTTCCGGATCATCGCGATAAAATCGCCGTGTTCCGCTTCAAATTGTTCCAGGTTGAGATAATATACAAACCGCTTGTCAATGATCAGCCGCTCGATCAGACAGCTGATATGCAGATACAGTCCGATTAAGATGTTATTGGATAAGGTAAACTCCAACTGCTTTTGTATCTGTTCAAGGATTTCTTCAACATAAACAATTATTTTTTCGGGATTGAGAATGGTCAGGTAATCGATCAGATTATCGAGTGAGAAGTTCCGCACCAGATTTTGTGTAAACACCACGAGTTCCTGTTTGCTCATCAGACCGCCCAGTTTTTCCTGCAGCTGGTCGCTTTGGCTCTGATTGATGATATCCTCAATCGAGATAAACGGTATTCCCTGCGGTTTTAAATTTAACGTTCCCAGAATTAAAATGACATTGTACTTATCAAATATTCCAGAAGCCTGTCGATGCTGCAAGGTATCAGCAGCAATCGGGATAACGGTCAGATCCATTTTCTTTGGGAAACTGTTTTCCACCAGAGCAGCAATTTTACCGGCGATTCCGATGCCCGATGAACAAACGGTAAGTATCGCTTTCGGCCGAACGCGGTTTTTGACAATCACATAATTAGGAAGGGAACGCTGCTTCGCGTTTTCAAGAACAGCCTCCAGAGAATTTCCTTCCATGATCATCGCGCCGACATCCAAGGCCAGCTTGGTTGTCACATTGTTGATAATTCCAATGTCAAGATCAGCAGTCTGATCAATATACTTTTGAATTCCTTCCAGCGAACCCATGTCCACCATCACGATAATCTCATGACAGTTTCTGATTTCGCTTAAATATTGTTTTAACTTGTTGGTGATGGTTTCAAAATGGCTTTCTATCGGCATGTCAATCGCTGTAAAAATATTTTGATGCAGCAGCTGATTCGCCAGTTCAGCAATCCCACTGGCGATCGAATAGCCATGCGCCATAATGACGACAGGAATCGGCGCTGGCTGATAGCCATGATTGAAATACAGGAAAAACAAGGTGACTGTAATTTCTTCAAAAGAACCTAAGGATAAATTGAGTCCTGTTTTAAGCAGCGGCAGAATTTCTTCAACAATTGAAACCAGCTTGGCATTCACCGATTTTAAAGTTTCCTGAAAATCCTGAATCGTCCGGCTGCGGCGGCGTTGCTCAACCAGGCTGATCGGCTCGTTCTGCATTAAATCCGTAAAGTAGCGAGCCAGAATTTTAATTTCATTATTGGATAATTCCGGCATGCCCAATTTCTTGCACAGCAGCCGGTTGATATTCGCCAGCATGCTTTGCACAATTTCCTCCTGCGGAGAATTGAAATTTTCATTATTGAAAAACAGGAAGTCAACATATTGTTCCAGCTGCAGCGTTGTCGTTGCCAAAAAGGTGTCTAAAGTCAGCTCATGCTTTTGGAAACGTTCGTAATTCTGCATCGCGGCCTGATAAAATAACAGATATCGGTTTTCTCTTCCGCCATAAGGCAGCAGTTCATTTAGCGGCAGCAGGCGGCTCATGCTGCCCTGATCCAGCCCGGAATTCTGCAGCGGATTGCGGACCAGCGCAGACGGCAGATCACTGATATGCAGATCCAAGGTGGGACTGGCATTGCTGATAGCCTTCATATACGCGCCTGCCATGCCAACCTGGATATCGTTTTTTAATTCTCCGATGTTGTGCCGGAATTCATGCTGCTCCAGCAGCCGATAGGCGGATTCACTGATCCGCACCGGCATTTTAAACTTTTTCTGTTCACCTTCCAGAATATGCCGGATTAATTCCCGCTTTTCCGTGAGCGGCCGTTCTTTCAGCGAAGGAATCTGAATCACGATCGGAATTCTCCGAAACAGTGTTTTTAATAAGGCCTGATCCGGATTTTCAGTTGTCGCGAATACAAAACGAACTGCACTGGCATACCATTTCTGATTATCGCCGACCCGATGATAGATGCCCTTATCCATAAACAGGAACAGCTTTTCCTGACATTCCGGCGTCAGACTGTGGATTTCATCCAGAAACAGCAGGCCTTGATCGGCGAGGGTCAGCAACCCTTCACTGTCCTTTTCCGCTCCGGTGTACGCACCTTTTGTGTAGCCAAACAAGCTGGTCAGAAAAAAATCCGGATTGTCGGAATACTCCGCGCAGTTCACCGTGATCAGCTGCCCTTTCTCAGCGATCAGCCGCTGCTGCCGGCAGTAATCATACAGCTTCGCCGCAAGCAAGCTTTTGCCGCTGCCGGTCGGTCCATGAAGCAAAACCGCTAATCCGCTGCCCGGATAGTTCATCGCTGCTTTGCATTGTTCGATCGCATAATGCAGACTGCCGCTGCTTCCGATTAAATCGGAGAAGACTGAACGTTTTTCCTGCAGCTGTTCAGCCTGAATCCGCAAATCTTCAGCATTGGCATAGACGCTGGCATAGCCATCGTTCAACAGCTTGCTGCGGGCTAAAAAACAGGTTGGATGAGCCCCGATTTTAATCAGCAGGCCTTGATAAAACAACTCATTGAGATATTGAGATGCCAAATTGCGGGAAATTTCCATTTTCTCCGATAAGCTTCGGGCACAGAACAAATCCAGATTGAGATCCCGGACTTGCTTCCCATTCATCTGTTTTTCAATGAGTTCATAGAGTTGACGCTTTGTTTTCTTTTCCATCGTTCTGCTCCTCTTCCAGTCCATTGTAAATTCATTCAATAATTTTTACAATTCCTTTATTTTTGCGGATTTCCTAATTTCTAGCATTATGAATGAAAGCGGTTGCCAAGAAGTGCGAACAGGACTACACTGAAAAGCAGGAGCGTCATGACATGAAAAACAAGCAAAGCTTAAAACTGCATCAAGCTCAGCATCAGCGGCAGGCGTTCTCTCCTGCACGCGGACGTTTTGTCGAAACCTTAACAAAAAACCGGCAGGAGCTGAACGTACAGCTGCGTTCTTTGATTGCGGCCAATCCTTTTCTGCACACCGTCAGTGATGAAGTCTTATCGATCCAGCCGGCCGCGGCCTCGGACATCCGGGAAGACTTGTTGCTGCAGCTGCATACCGGCAGCTGGCCTTGCAGGACTGAAGCCGCTGAATATATCATTGAATCCCTGGACGATCATGGCTTTTTTGATCCCCAGCTTCCTGCCCCTGGATTTTCAGCCAGTCAGATTGACGATGCGCTGAGGGTCGTTCAGCAATTTGAACCCTTCGGCGTTGGTTTGCGCAGCAGTGTGGAATATCTTGTCAGACAGCTGGAAAGCCGTCAGGAAGCGCTGGCGCTTCGTATTTTAACCGAAGGCGCACAGGAATTAACCGCTCATCAAACTGCCGCTTTATGCCAGAAATTGAAAATCACTGAGGATCAGCTTACGCATCAGCTGAAGATCATCCGAAGCTGCCAGCTCTATCCCTGTCAGCTGAATCCTGCTTCTGAATCCTATATTCAGGCGGATGTTTTGCTGGAGCTGGAAGACGATGAATTCCGGATCACATCGCTGACGCCGCAGGTTGTTGTGGATCGGCCGCAGGGCCCGTTGAGTCCGGAATTAAAACGTTATCTCAATGAGGCTCAGCTGACCTTGGATTTGATTGATCAGCGTAATCTCACTTTACAGCTTGTTTTTCGCTGTCTGGTGCGTTATCAACAGAATCATCTGATGAAGGGGGCTCCGCTGGCTATCTGCCGTCTTAAAGATATTGCCGAAGATACAGGTCTTCATATTTCAACGGTATCCCGTGCCTGCGCTCATAAATATTTTGAATATCAAGGGCATATCCGCCCGGTATCCGATCTCCTATGCAAATCCATTCATCATGTCAGCTATTCCGAGATAGAACTTCATCTGCGTACCTGGATAGCCGCTGAAAATTCAGCTGATCCGCTGGACGATGATCAGCTGGCCCGACGTTTCGCCTCGCTGGGAGTTCCGCTTTCCCGCCGCCGGATTGCCGCGTACCGCAAACGCCTGAACATCCCCAATTCCTATCAGCGCCGTCAGATTAGCAAGACACAGTTCTGTTCTGCAAAGACTTTTTCCCGGCAGAGCAATAAAACAGAGGTTAAGGTTGAAAAAACTGGGAAAGCACCTTGAAATCACTCAGAAATGGACTGTAATAAAAGCGCAGGGTTGCTTGCAACAGCGATACCGTCATTCACAACTCTTGAACAGAACAACGCCGGTCATCTATGGAAGAGAACGGCGTTTATTCTTTTTCGGTCTATAAAATTTCGGTCTGCATTTAGAATTTCTTCCTGTTGAGAGTTTACAAAATAATGCAGCGACTGATCCTTTTAAATGAAACTCTGATCCGACAAATTGATAAAAGCAGAAGAATCGGTAAGAATGGTAGAATTCACGTATTCTTTCGCGGTATAATAAACATACAATAAAGAAGTTACAAAGACGGATACAGAGGGGGAAACACAATGCGAAAAAAATGGGGAAGCCTGGGAATTGGTTTATGCCTAGTGCTGAGTCTGTCCGGCTGTACGCTGTTCAATATGGATAAAGAAACGCCAATAGAGGAACCCGTTACTTTTGGATTTACGGGGATGGATCTAACCGATCCCGCCTATCGGGCAGCGCTGGCAGAAGTTCAAAGCGCGGCAGAAGCCAACGGCGATGCGGTGATTACTTTTGATCCGCAGCTGGATAATGAACGGCAGATTGAAGGAATCAAACAGATGCTGGATCAGGGAATTGATCTGTTATTTCTCGGTCCGGTGGATGTTGACGGTATTTTACCTGCTTTGAAAGCATGCCGGGAAGCTCAGGTACCGGTCATTTGTTTTGATTCCCAGGTCAGTGATTCTGAATATACCGCCGCCTTTATCGGCGGTGACAATTATCAGCTGGGTGTGCTCATTGGCGAACAGATTTTAAAGGATCATCCTGAAGGCGGAAAGCTGGGTATGCTGAACAATCCGCTGGCTCGCTCTGTGACAAGCCGGGTTCAGGGAATTCTTGATACGCTGGAAGGTTCCGCGGTAGAAGTCGTTGCCAGCGCTGAAGTTACGCTGTATGAAGAAGTGCTGCCGGCGGCTGAAACGCTGCTGAGCGAATATCCGGAAATCAATATTCTATGGGGATTTAACGATGATATTACGCTGCTGATGCACAGTCTGGTCTTGGCTGCCGGACGTCAGGATCGCATCTCGTTATATGGAACAGGCAGTCTGTATCACGATGCCGGCACGGATATTCTGCTTCAGGCCGTTGAAAAAGGCTTTGTGCGCGCTGCTTCAGTGCAGTCGCCTGCGCAATGGGGCGTGCTTCTTCAGCAGCTGGGTTATCAGCTGCTCAGCGGAAAAACGCTGAAAGCTGAATATTTAACCGACTCGCAGATCATTAATCAGGATAATTTAGACAATTATGAAACAGAAGAATAAACACACCCTTTCCCGTGTTTTTGAAGGTCTGCTGCTCGCCGTCTTAATCGGACTGATTTTGCTGACCGGTTTGATGATCCGGCATGTTCAGCAGCAGATGGAAAACAACGCGGTGGATGCCGTTAAGAATATTTTTCAAAAATCTGAAAACCTGATCGATTCGGATATTCTCGCGGATCTTAACAGTGTCAAGCGGTTTGCCGCCTACATAAGCTGGGATGACCCTGAAAAAGCCACGGTAACCATGCAGGCATTTCTGCAGGAATATGATTATCGGTTTGCGATTTATCTGAATGCAGAGGGAATTGGCTATGACAGCCAGGGACAAACTATGACAGCGGATCAGCTTCCTTTCCCGCCGCAGGCACCGCTGTCCGGCAGCACCGCTTACTCAGCCATGTTCGTGGATGAAACCGGGATGAGCTTAACTGTAATTGAGATGCCGCTGGAAAAAGACAATCAGAATCTGGGTGCTTTTTACGTCGGTGTTCCGATGGAGCGTTACAGCAGCAATGCCATCGCAAAATCCTTTCGCAGCGACGGTTATTACTTTCTTGTCGATACGCTCAGCGGCCGGGCTGTCAGCGCCGCGATACAAAGCGGGGAAAATGAAACTCAGATTATTCAGTTTGCCGATTTGATCGAAGCTGCCGGCTATCGCGGTGATGATCAGCAAAAGCTTAAAAACCGGCTTATGAATCAGGAAGAATTCAGCATTCGCTGCAAGATTGAAGGGAAAGAATATTATCTGTATTTTATTCCGGTTCAGGAAAATCCTCAATGGATTCTGTGTGGGATTATTCCCAGCGAAGTGATTCAGGCGGAATCACAAAGTGTGCTGGCAATCATTACCGGGATCATCGAAATGCTGATCGTCATCTCGGTTCTGACTGTTACCGTCGTGCTGTACTTCCTGGTTCGCCGCCGCAACAATGAACGCCGGCAGTTAGTCGAACGGGAAATTCAGAATGCAACCTATGACGCCCTGAGTGAAAAGAGCGACTTGGTCGTCTGTTTGTTCGATCAGAATCAGCATCGTTTGGAACAGGTTTTCCGCAGCAGCAAGCGGATTTTAGGCCATGACAGCCAGGCTTATCTGACGAATCCCGAACTGTTGGAGGAGCTGTGTTCCAAAGCTTCGCCCGATCTGTACCATCGGCTGATGGCGGAAACAATCGAAAAAGATGAAAGTTATCAGCTCCAGATCGAACATGCGCAAACCCATCAGCTGCTGGATCTGCGGTTTACGATTAAAACCGGCATCATGATCGCCGGCCGAAAGAAAATGATGTTTTATTGGGAAGACATCACGCAAAACATGCGAGTTCAGGAGTCTTTGCGAACAGCCGCTCAGGCGGCCCAACAGGCCAATCGGGCCAAATCGGAGTTTCTCTCCAATATGAGTCATGAAATCCGAACACCGATGAACGCGATTATCGGAATGGTGGAAATTCTTGACCGCAGCGCGCAGGATCCGGTACATGTTCATGAATCCGTGCGCAAGCTTCGTTTATCCGCAGCTCACTTACTGAGCATCATTAATGATATTTTGGATCTGTCGCGGATTGAAAGCGGAAAGGTTTCGATTAAAGAGGAACCCTTCTGCCTTTCTGAGCTGATTGACAATGTATCCGGCATCATCCGCACGCAGGCGGACGCCAAGCATCACACATTCGATATTCATATTCATGATCTCTGGAATGATCATCTCTGCGGCGACTGGACGCGGCTCAATCAGGTGCTGATTAACATCTTGAACAACGCTGTCAAATATACCCGGCCGTTTGGCCAGATCAATTTTGAAATCATGGAAAGTCCCTCGCAGCGGGAAGGTTATGTAAGTCTGTGCTTTCAGGTACGGGATAATGGAATCGGCATGTCCAAAGAGTTTATGCAGCGGCTCGGTTCACCTTTTGAACAAGAACAAGGCGAGCTGCATATTCAGGAAGGCGGAACAGGTTTGGGCTTATCCATTGTTTACAACATTGTGGAAATGATGGGCGGTACCCTTTCCGTCGAAAGTGAATTGGAAAAAGGCTCAGCCTTTGCGATCCGCCTGGATCTGAAAAAAGCGGATTATCCGGAATTCAGGCCGCAGGAAATTGCCGGAATGCGCGTGATCATCATTGACGATGATCCGCAGGTTTGTGAAGATGTAACAGCGATTTTAGAAGCGGCGGCAGTCTTTGTCGACAGTGCGCTCGATGCGCCTGAAGCGCTGCGGAAAATTCGGTCAGCTCATCAAAATCAAGCGGATTATGATGTTGCGATTGTTGACTGGGTTCTGCCGGGAATGGACGGCTTAACGCTGACACAAACAATTCACGAACAGATCAGTGAGGAACTGCCGGTGATCTTCGTTTCTGCTTACGATTGGTCGCAAATTATGGATAAGGCGCAGGAAGCCGGAATTGAACACTTCATTGAGAAACCGCTGTTTCGCAAGCGGCTGTACAGTGCGCTGTCTGAGATCCGCAGCGGCCGCATTGGAAAACCGCAGACTGCGGATCCGTTAAGTGTTCCGGAATTATCCAGCTGCCGAGTTCTGTTAGTTGAAGATAATGAACTCAACCGGGAAATTGCCGTTGAATATCTGAAAATCGGCTTGATTGAAGCCCAGATCGCGGTGAATGGCCAAGAAGCTCTCGATCAGTTTTTGGCCGCTCCGGCCGGCACCTTTGATGCGATTTTAATGGATCTGCAGATGCCGGTTATGGATGGCTTAACAGCGTGCCGCAGAATCCGTCAAAGCGAACATCCGCAGGCTCAGACGATTCCGATTATTGCGATGACGGCCAATGCCTTTGAAGAAGATGTGCAGCGATGTCTGCGCGCCGGAATGAACGCTCATATGGCAAAACCGCTTGACTGCGCACGGCTGCTGCGAATTCTTGAACAATGCGTTAGGAAGAAAGAAGAAGAATAAAGACCATTAAAGATATTAAAAAGCATCAGCTTGGAAGTTTTCCCGCTTCCAGTACACTGATGCTTTTTCCTTTATAAGTTAAGAAACCGCTTAAATCCGATACAGACGATCGATGTATTTGGCCTCCAACGCTTCGTTGAACTCCCGGCCGCCGTCGATGTTCTGTGATTTGTAGATCGGCGGAGTAATCCCTTTTTCGATCAGGATTTCGGCTGCCCGATAGGTCACCGCCTGAACCAGAACCGAGGTCGTGATCATCGACATGCCGCAGATCTTGCCGTCAAAGCCTTCCAGATCGATGCAGCAATCGCCTTCCGGCGTGCAGTTGTCCAATACAATATCTGAAATTTCATACAGATTCTTGCCGCAGGAATGCTTTGGCGACAGATGGGAAGAAGCTTCCAGCGCTGTGATCGCGATCAGCTTGGCACCCTTCTTCTTGCAGCCCAGCGCAATATCCATGCACAGCGGATTACGGCCGGAATTGGAGATGATAAAGACAACATCACCCGGACGGACATCAACCTTCTTCATAAAAATCTCGCCGGCTCTTTCAACCGTTTCATAAGCATTGTTGGACGGTTCTACAATTTTCTTTGTCGGAATGAATCCGCCTGCTCGATGGGCTACTTCCATGGCTCCCGCTAAGGAATGTCCGCCGCCCCAGGCCTGGACGATACCACCGTCGATAATGCATTGGGCAACCGCCTGCGCTGCGGCTTCGATGTTATCCTGCTGCGTTGCTTCAACTTGATCGACAAGCTGGCGAACCGTTGGAAAT
Source organism: Holdemania massiliensis AP2 (assembly GCF_000327285.1). Lineage (GTDB taxonomy): Bacteria > Bacillota_I > Bacilli_A > Erysipelotrichales > Erysipelotrichaceae > Holdemania > Holdemania massiliensis. The sequence goes on from NZ_HE998568.1 coordinate 645,940, forward strand.
ACTTTATTGTTCATTTTCAATTCCTCCACTTTCTGTTCCCATTGTAAACTTTTTATTCAAAGTTTACAATACTTTATGAATAATTTAACCTGTTTTTATTCTGTAATCTTTTCCTGTTCTTTAAGGCGGGCGATCGCCTGCGTGAATTCTCGGGTAATGCAGTGCGGCCGGGTGATCGCACTGCCGACCGTGACCGTCCAGGCGCCCAGCTGGAATGCTTTCACCACCTGATCCGGATGGTGAAAACGGCCCTCGGCATTGATCGGCAGTGAGGTCAGAGCGCATAATTCCTCAATCAGCTGATAATCAGGCTCTTCCAGATGCCGGGAATACGGCGTATAGCCGGCAATCGTCGTCGACAGAATATCCGCGCCGCCCTCAGCTGCAATTTCCCCTTCCTCAGCGGTACTGATTTCCGCCATGATCAGTACGTTCAAATGAGTTTTGTATTCCTGAAGCAAATCCAGGACAGCCTGCGGCGTCCGTCCCTGACGCAGAGTACAGTCCACCGCCACAATATCCGCACCGGCTTCCGCCACAGCCCGCGCGGATTGTAGCGTCGGCGTGATGATCACATCGCGCAGTTTATCATAGGTCTTCGGCATGATTTTATTGATGCCGAAGACCGGCAGATCCACGTCCTTTTTGATCGCCCGGATATTCTCCGGCCAACTGGCACGAATCGCCGCAGCTCCCCCCAATTTGGCGGAAACGGCCATTTTGGCCATAAAATCAGCGCCGTAGAAAGGTTCGTAGTCAAATGCCTGGCAGGAAACGACCAAACCTCCCTGCAGCTGTTCAATCAGTGACTTGTTCATAAAGTTTAAGCAAGGATTCCGAAGAATCGGCCGATGAAGGCAATCACAAAGATCAGAATGAAGACCCGTCCCATCTTCCACTGCTTTTTCTCCATCAGCGCCCATGCGCCCAGTGTCAACAGCAGCGGCAGTAAGCCTGGCATAATTCCATCCAAAACTCCCTGAATATTCATTGTCATCTCGCCGGAAACGTATTGCCAGCCGATCTTCACACTGACATACTGAGCGCTGATGCAGCCGACGATGATCATCCCAACGATGTTGGCAAAACGGACTGCGATATCCTTCATGCCGCTTTCAAACAGAGTATGAATGGCGTTAATCCCGGAACGGTAGCCGAAGCGGAAAGTCAGCCAGGTGAACGGAAGCATGATGCCTAACCAGGCCACGATGTAGAACAACGGACCGGCCAAACTGCCCTGCTCACCGACTAATCCCAGCCCTATGCTTAACAGAATTGGAATCAGCGTGCCGATAAACAAGGAGTCACCAACCCCTGCGAATGGCCCCATTAAAGCGGTTTTGGTCGAGGCGATCAATTCGTCCGGAACATTTTCGCCGCAGGCCCGCTGTTCTTCCATGCCCAACGCAATCCCGTTGATCATCACGCCGACCATCGGCTGGGTATTGTAGAACTGCGTATGCCGAAGCATCAATGCCTTCTGTTCTTCAGGATCTTCGTAAAGCTTATCCGCGGCCTTGCCCATCATTCCCGCAAAGGCCGGAGCTTCCATCCGTTCCATGTTCTGCGCGGCCAGCGCGAACATCATCCAATAAGCATAAGCGTTGAATAAGTCCCGATTCGATAATTTTTTCGTGTTACTCATCGACTTCAACCTCCAGTTCATTTTCCTTTTTTGCCGTATAGCGGATATCCAGATAAGCCAGGAAGCAGGCAACCATCGTTGCGGCCACAATCGGCATCTTCAAGACCGCGATCATGATGAAGCCGACGAAGAAATAGACCAGCTCGATATTTTTGCTTAAGACAAACCGCAGCAGCATCGCAAACCCGACTGCCGGCAGCATCTTGCCGAAAATCACAAAGGTATCGCCAAGCCAGGTCGGAATCGCCTGAACAACTGAAATAATGAAATCTTGTCCGAAATAACAAGCCAGAAAGATCGGAACAAACCGTGCGATGAATTGAGAGATTGAAGCATAGACCGGTGCATTCGCCGCTTTTTTAATCTTTCCCTGTTCAATCCATTGTTCCTGTTTGCGCACCCAGTAAACGTTCACGGAAGCAACGACATAAACCAGCGATACGCCTAAGAAGCTTAATGGAACGGATAAGCTGAGCGCGTATTCTGTGGATGCCCCGGCGACCATTGCCAGCGGTATCCCCATATAGGCCGCAAAATTGAGATCAGCCGGCATCGATAATCCCGGCGTTACCAAACCAATGTATAATGTCTGAACCGCGGCGCCCATTAAAATTCCCGTGCGCACGTCCCCAAGAATCAGACCGATGATCAAGCCGGAAACCAATGGGCGGCCCATCGTATACCAGCCACCCAGCTGGCCGAAGATCCAAGGTGAATAATTGGAAGAGAGATAGCCGCATAAAGCTATCAGCAGAGCTTGAATTAAAGTCATAAAACGCCCTCCTTGCGATCCATCGCAATAACTCTTTAATTCATTACTTTGCGCAAATAAAATGAATTAACACACCCAGATCATAATCTTTCCGCTTCCTTTTTGTCAATGATATTAAGTCATTAATTTAAAAATAAATTATTTTGCGAAGACTTTCCGAGTCATTTGTGAATAATCAACTTGTTCTTTCATATTGGGTTCGCTATAATAAATTCAGAAGAATGAGGTGGATTTCATGTATCAGGAAAAATTAAAACAAGTTCAAAATGAATTGACGCAGACCGAAAAAGTCATTGTGGAATTCTTTGAAAAGCATTCGCTGGAAGCGCGCAGTTTTACGTCATATCAGCTTGCGGACAGGCTGAATATCGGCCAATCCACCATTATCCGCTTTTCCAAGAAACTGGGCTACCGCAGCTTTCGGGAGCTGTTGGAAGATTTATCGATTTCTTTAACCGAGGAAAAGGTTAAGGAAGAAATCGTCGTCAACGAAGGCACCTCTTCCACCAATCAGAAGATCATCCAGCAGTATCAGAAGATGGCGGAACTGACTCTTGAATTCAATCCGCCGCAAGTCATTGATCAGACTGTATCCGCGCTGAGAAATGCGCGGAAAATCATGGTTTTTGGTTTTGGCAACTCGAATTTATTTGCGGAGTATATTTCCAATCAGTGGCTGAAAATGGGTCTGGATTCCTTTTGCAGCGCTAATTCGCACATTATTTTTTCTATGCTCAGTCAATTTGGACCGCAGGATGTTTTGTTTTTGATTTCCGAATCCGGTGAAACACCGGAAATCTTAAAGGCCGCAAGAATTGCCGGACATCAAAATGTGACGGTCATCGCTATGACGCGAATTCAAAAAAACCGCCTTCACGGTTATTCAGATATTGTATTAAAGACCGTAAACTACGAAACCAACACCCGGCTGAACGCCATGACGCTGCGGTGTTCACAGCTGTGTCTTTTGGATATGATCTATTTGAATTTGTATAAGACAGATTTTGAGCATTATGAAAAAATCATCGCGGAATCTGAGAAATTATTGGATTATAAATATAACGGGTAAGTCAATGCGTTTCCTGTTCTTCACGATAGAAAGTAAATCCCTGTGTTTCCAACGCCTGACGCAAAGCCTGAACATTCCCTACATCCCATGCGAATCGAATTGTCAGCTGAACATTCTGGGAGCTTGCTGAAAGGGCCTGAACGATTAAAAGATCGCCGTCATACCGCAGCGAGACTGTCAGCGTTTCCAACAGAATTGTTGCAGGCGTAAATTCATGCGCATAGACCACCAGCCAGGCATTTTCTGAGCTGAATTCCTCAGCTTTTCTCAGCCTGTCATCGATTTGAAGCAGCTGATGCTGAATCCAGATTCGCGTCTGCGGCAGCGATGCGCCGCGCCGACAAAGACTCATTTTAGCCATTCTAATTCCTCCGTTTTATTTATTGTAAGGGATTGCCACAAAACCAACAAGGCAAATTGAGGTCAAAAAAACCAGTCGATCAAAACTGGCTTTTTTTATAAACTCTTCGCTATAATTTTAAGTCTTCAAGCTGCCTGCGTTTTCTGAATCAGTCAAGCCAAACAAAGAAACGAACAGTAAATGTGTGGTCTTGCGGCTCTGCAGCTTTCTTTTGTCATTTTATTGGGCCGAAGCCAGTGAGGCATTTTTCTTTTCTTTTCGGCTTAAGACAAAGAAATAGAGAACGCAGAGGATGATCTGCACAAAGGTCGAACACGGCGTTGCCAGACCGATCCGAAACAGTGTAACTGGTACGCATTTGCTGGCTAGGTAAGAAACCGGAATCCGCACACAGAAAGCGCCGATCAGTCCCTGAAACATCACGAAGGTCGTCTTGCCGCAGCCGTTGAAGTACCCGACAAAGCAGAACATAAACGACACCAGCAGCGTATCGATTGCATAAGCTTTCAGATAATCTGCCGCAGCATAAATGACCTGCGCGTCCCGTGCGAACAAGCCGGAAAGCAGATGACCGTGAAAGAATGCGAAATAACTCATGAAGATGCCGAATAACAGCGATGTCGCAATGCCGCAGACCATGCCGCGCTTTGCCCGCTGGGGTTGATTCGCGCCGATATTCTGAGCGACATAGGCCGAGATGGACTGCGCATAGGCCGAAGGCACCAACAGAATAAAGGTACAGACTTTTTCCGCGACACCCACGCCCGCAGAAGCGATAACGCCAAGCTGATTGACGATGGCCGTAATCGCTAAAAAGGAAATGCTGACAAGCAGGTCCTGCAGCGCTACGGGCGCGCCCAGTTTAACGATTTCCTTGATCGTCGAGCCGTGAAATCGAATATGCCGCCAGGAAAAAGGAAACGGCAGGCCCTGACGGGCAACCACCATCAGCGACAAAATCACACTGATTGCCTGGGCCATGACCGTGGCCAGCGCCGCGCCGGCCGCGCCCATTTTAAATCCGGCAACCAGAAGCAGATCCAGAACAATATTCGCAGCACAAGCAATCGCGACGGCTAAAAGCGGCGTGCGCGCATCCCCCAATCCGCGGAAAATACTGCCCAGCGTATTGTAGGCGGCGATAAACAAAATCCCGCCGGAGCATATCAGAACATATTGATTGGTAAACGCGACCGCTTCCGCCGGTGCCTGCATCAGCGTAACCAGAGCCGGCGTTGCGAACAACATGATCCCGGTCAGAATTAAAGCCAGGCAGCCAAACAGAAAAACACCGCTTTCCACAGTCTGACCCACTTTTTCCGGTTCGCCCCGACCAAACTGCTGCCCGATTAAGACCGTGATGCCCATCGCCAGTCCCGTGATAATCACCATCATCGTGTGCATCACCTGACTGCCCGTCGCTACCGCAGACACAGCTTCCGGCGAAGCAAACTGACCGACAACCAGTAAGTCCACCGCCCCATACAGTGCCTGTAAAATTAAGGCGATCATAATCGGCACCGTAAATTTCATCAGCGGCGCTAAAATTTTTCCACTCGTAAATTCAGCTCTCATTGAAACTCCTCCAATCAATCAAAAAAGGATAAGACACTGACGCTTCCGTCAGCCATCTTATCCAGCAAATCACCCGAATGTGATTTCCCCTCCGATGAATACTGTCATTATAGTTGAAATCTGCGGTCAATGTCAACGTTTCTTCACCACATTTGTACGCAGCTGCATCCGGGAAAAAACAGATTCCGCGGATGATCGACGCCTCGATTGAACTTACCGTGATCATTCAGGACTTTTCCCTGCATTCCCGCGGCTCTTTTTAATTCCGCTTGCAGCCTTGCTCAAAAGCCTAACCGGGAGGCAGAGCCGGCACACAGCAAATCCATTTTTTCTTCCGCTTCAGTCTTCATATCAATCATGAAGAACCCCGGACGCTTCTTCTTAACAGCCGGTTCTGCAAATCAGACGAAAAGATTCCTCAGTTGCCGGCGCTTTCCCGCAATCCGGCTATCACCTCCGCCGCAGAATTTCCAACACTCAGCCGCACGCAATCCGATGGATATCCCAAAGTCTGTGTCGAGATATCCAGCTTCAGCCATTCACACGGCGTAGCTTCAAGTTCCAGCCAGACTGCCGGCTGCCCTGTAATCCAATTCACACCGGAAGCGATGCGCACAGCGAAGCCAGACTGTCTTAACGATTCGCAAAGTTGTTCCCATACTTGCATTGCAGCCTCTGAACTGGTTTCGAGCTGTGTAAGCAGTTCAGTTTGAGTGAAACTCGAAATTTTTTCAAACACAGCCGGCGACAACGCCGTGTTTGACGTTGATGAATAAGCCTGAAGATGTACAAGACATCGAACTCCGAATTCATTCCGCCACGCTTTCAAAAGAAACTGCCCTGCCCCCTCCAACGCTTTCGGCATTTTCTTAAAATGGAGATAAACCTGCCGATCCTGCTGAATTGCCAGAGGTTCAGTAATTTTAAGCTTTAACACAGACGGCATCGGCAATTCGCTGATCGTTTCCGCAATCCGAAGCGTCACACGATTTCCCCAATATCCGATCAAGCCGGATAGCGCATCCACAGCCAGCCAGCCTGTCGGATCAAAATAAACTTCATTCCACACGTGCAGCTGATTCGGGGCGCTGATTCCCTGAACATAACGAACAGGAATCCCCTGTTCCCGGCAAAGCGCCGCCATCTCCATCGCAAATTCCCGGCATGTTCCCCGACCGCGGAACCAGGCTTCCTTTAAGGATAAACCTGAATCTCTGCCGCGGCTGTAATCCTCTGCCAATTGCGGATCATAAGTCATTCGCTGCTGGATGAAAGTGATCGCTGCCGCAAGCCATTCCACATCATCCTCAGTCTGCCGGCTTAACCGCCGGGCCGCTTCTTGCAGCTCAAGAAGAGCGCCGAAATCGGAGCTTTGCGGAAGAACCTGCCGATGCTTTGCGACTTTCTGCAGCTGTTGGATTAAGCCTTCTAAATTCTCTTTCCCGGATTCGACAGTCCAGCTTCTCCACTGCGGATTCTCCGGCACTGAATTCATTTCAATGATCCGTTGTCCGGCATGCCGGATATCCGGACAATCTTTGGGATCCAGCTGAAAACAAACCATCATTTGCTTCTCCTTTCCAGCTTATATGAAGCCGAACTGACTAAAACAGAAAATCCACAGAAATATAGTCGGAATGCAGAACACCGTACTGAACAAAAGTCCCTGACTGGCCAGTTCGCTGTCGCTGCCCATTCCTTCAGCCATCGAATAAGACGATACCGCGTTGGGTGAAGCAAAGATCGCCAGAAGACTGACCAGTGCCACGCCGCGGATGCCCAGAACAACCGCCGTTCCCAGGGCCGCCAGCGGTGTCCATACCAATCGGGCAGAAACCGAGGCGATCAGCTCCTTCTTATTCTCAGCGACTTTTTCCGCCTGAAAGCCAGCTCCTAAAATGATCAACGCCAACGGCGTCGATACTTTCCCCATATCGCTGATGACAGAAGCCAGCGGTTTCCACAAATGAATTCCGGTAAATAAGCAAAGCAAGCCAAGCCCTGACGCAAGGATTAGGGGATTGGTCACAATCCCTTCAGCTAATTTGGATAACCGCGCTTTTCCCCCGCGGAACGACTCCAGCACAATCACCGATAAAATATTAAACAAAGGCACAATCACAGCGATCAGCATCGACATCACACCCAGCTGAGCGTCGCCGTAAATTAGCTGCACAATCGGCATGCCGAACAACACCGCGTTGCTTCGATATGTATTCATAATCATGACGCCCTGTTTCCGCGGATCAGGACTGATTCGCGGCATGATCAGCCATCCTGCCGCACAGGCGATCAGCACGCCGGAAGCAGCATAGATTAACAATTGCGGCTGCAGTACCGTTTTTAAGTCAGTCGCCAGTATATTATTGAATAATGTACACGGCAAAAACAATTTAAAGACCCACTGATTCATCTGTTTTAATGTCCGCTCATCACAAAGATGCCGCCGGCGCACGCCCTGACCTACCAAAATTAAAAATAACAGCGGCATCACCACATTCAATGATAAAATAAGACTCTCCATTTCCTATCCCCACTCTCTACCCCAATATTGTAAAACGATGAACTTCATTGTCCAGCTGAAAAAGGATAAAAAAAGGAAATTTTTATCCAATAACAGCTGTTTTTGCCTTTTTTTCGTCCCGCAACTTCAAGTTGCTGAAAAACGCAAACACAACTTGGTAGCTTTCCCTGTCAATATCCCCTACAATATAGACATCAAATAAAGGTTAGGTGAACAATGATGAATTTTGCCCAAAAACTCCAGAAAAAAAGAAAAGATGCCGGTTTTTCCCAGGAACAGCTGGCTTTTGAACTCAACGTTTCACGTCAGGCCGTTTCAAAATGGGAAAGCGGGGTATCACTTAGATAAAGATACCACACCATTCCCACGCTGACTTTTGCTCAACCGATACAGCCGGAGGGCTGGATAACAAGAAAAGGCGGTATGCGCCCCGTGGAGGGGGGTAGCGTACCGCCTT
>NZ_HE998568.1:654664-660434 GCF_000327285.1 Holdemania massiliensis AP2
GTATGCGCCCCGTGGAGGGGGGTAGCGTACCGCCTTTTCTTGTGGGGGTTTCCAAAGGGGGCAACGCCCCCATTTGGCACACGACTTTGCGAAGCAAAGTGTAGTGTGTTATACGCTCTGTCGGCGTTGTCGTGAAATTGCCGTTGCCGCCGGGGAGGGCAAGGGCATTTGAAGCGGCAAGATTTGAAGCGGCAAGAAAACAGGGCTGTGCTTGCGTGGCGTGGAGCCGCAAGCGCAGGTCTGGTTTCATCAGCAGACAGGGCGTATATGAAAGCCCCCGTCCCTCGTCCTACGCTCCGACTTGTGGATAAAGTGTCCCGAAGTTGTGGCCACACTCCCGGAAAAGCAGCAGGACAGCGGGCAACCGTCAAGACTGAAATGAATGGGTTTACACCCAGCCTTGACCGCCGCCCGCCGTCCCGCTGAATGGGTGGACAAGGCGGCCAATCCCTCAAAGTGCTTGTCTGCGCTCTTTCTGATTTTGAGGTATTCAGTTTTTCAAAATTGAATAATCAAAATAAATTTTTTCGATTGAAAAAATTTTATTTGTTATCATCTTCAATGCCATATTTTTTCTTTTGCCGAATCACATAATTACTGATTTTTTCATCATATAGTGGATACTGGTAATCCAACTGGCATGCCACTTCTGACGAAACCTCCCGGAACAATGCCATACATTGTTCAAAGGATTCCCACATATGGGGATAGGAATCCATATTATAAGTGGACATAAGTCGTTCCCACAATTCCTCTGGGACATATTGCTTCATAAATTTATAGTTTTTTCCCAAACTGAAATGAAATCCCTGTTTGATACCAATCAGCCAGGAAATCATGCGAAGCAATTCTTTTCGTACTATATCATTCATATGGTCAATAGCAAAAAGTATTTCTTTGCGGCATAAGCCCTTTACTACATATGTTGTAGTATTCCAAAATTCATTACAGCAATCGTCAAACATTCTTTGAGTAGGCTTCTGCAAGTGGTAGTCTATATCCGTTGGTATTGGCGGCTTTACGATACGGTTGTCTTTATCCAACAGTAACTTTACCAGTTTATCCCATGTAAAATACTCGTCTATCAGTTCCAGCGGCAGCAAAGTTAAATCTATCTTAACATCATCAGTAAACAGCATTAAATATGAAAATCCCTTTTCTACAGCTGGAAATAATTCCATATCTTCCGGCTTTTGCAGAATCAACCTTTCACCAAATATATCAAGCCATTTATCATCACTTGTGAAGCTGTCCATATCCGTAACAAAAAAAGTAATATCAAAATCCTGAAAATCATCAGGCGGAATATTTGTATTTGTTCTAGATCCTTCCAAAGTAACCATGCGAATGCGTTTGTCTGTTTTTGCAAAATTCAAAACAATATCATAAACTTCCTTTTCTGATCTCATTTTTATCTCCTCCAATTATTGAAATAGGTGTGAAGCCATTTTAGGGCTTTCCCGCCTTGATTACCCTTTAGCAAAGACGGGCGGGACTGTCAACGGCGGCGCATGAAATGCGCCGTTCATCTTGACCGTTGACTGGCTCGGCTGGCTTTGCTATCTCTCGATAAATTGTACCGAAATATTGAATTATTCTGGTACATACAAATAGCAACCTTTCACATGGTCATTTACAATTCCGATTGCCTGCATATACGCATATATAATCGTGCTGCCTACAAACTTAAAGCCTCGTTTTTTTAAGTCTTTACTGATTCTATCTGAAAGTGGCGTTGTTGCAGGAATGTCCGCTTCCGATTTGAAATGATTATGAATCGGTCTATTCTTAACATAAGACCAAATAAACTTATCAAAACTTCCGTATTCTTCTTGGATTTTGATAAATTGCTGTGCGTTTGTGATTGTCGACTTAATTTTTAATCTATTGCGAACAATATTGGGATTTTGCATTAACTCATCAATTTTAGTTTCGTCATAGAGAGCAATTTTTTGATAATCAAACTCGTTGAAGGCTTCCTTAAATGCAGCTCTTTTATTTAATATCGTCAGCCATGATAATCCGGCTTGCATACCTTCAAGAACCAACATTTCAAATAGTTTTCTATCATCATGAACGGGCTTTCCCCATTCCTCATCATGGTATTCTTTATAGAGTTCTGTGGTTGCCCACGAACATCTTTCTCTATCGTCTTTCTTCATGGTATCCTCCGTTTTGTAAAATTTGTTTTTGTCGCCCACTTATTTTCTCCCCCGCTGCGGGTTTGGATTTTTCAGCAAGTCCGACTTCTGTGCAATCTTTTTCAGCCACTTCTTTTCTTCCTCGGACAGCTTTTTCAAATTCAGCTTGAGCCGCTTACAGATAAACGCCAAAGCCGCTTGCTCCGGGTCGCTGTCCTCTCTGGCGGTTTCCTCGGCGGTCTGCAAGAAATCTTCCAGCGGATTGTCCTCCGGAACGCTGAAAAAATCGTCCTTATGGGCTTCCCGCAGGTCAAGGGCTATCTTGTTTATGTCCTGCTGTATCACATAGCGGCAAAAGCTGTCATCGTCAATATGGGCGGTGACAAGCTGCCGTAGCTGCGGGTCGGTCAGGCCGGGATTGTGCTGCTTCATAATCGTTGCGCTCATGGTATCCACTATGGCGTTTGCGGCCTGCACCTGCTTCACCGCCACGCCGTTCACATAGATTTCAAGGTCAGCCATGAGCCGGGGAAAATCCGGGTGTGTCGCCAGTTCGCACAGGAGGGAATTATCCACCCGCCCGCTTTTCAGCAATTCAATCATATCGTCACTCAAACGCAGGTCTGCAAGATCGGCGTTTGGGTGATTTTTTGTTTTAGAGCGTCCCAGCAGGTAATCAACGGTCACTTCATAAACCTTTGCCAGCTGGATAAGGGCATGGTGGCTGATGTCTTTGAGATTGTCTCCCTCATAACTGCCTAAAGCAGATTTGGAAAGATGAGTTTCCTCCGCAAGCTGTTCCAGCGTCAGCCCACGCTCCACACGCAGGTCTTTCAATCGTTCTTGTATGGATAGTTCCATGCACTCCCTCCTTGTCTGCCCGATAAATGGGAATTTATATTTTTTTCTGTAAATAAATCATATCTGTTAGTTGAACCCCACCTTCAAAAATAGGGTGGTCATAGTTATCAATAAAAAAATTTTCAATGCTGTGTGAGCGGGCAAAACCAGATTTTTCATAAAAAGGAACGGTCAACGGGCTATCCCCTGTGCCAACTTGTAGTATCGAATACTTCCCTTTATATTTCGCAGCAACAAAGTCAATTAGTGCCTTGCCGTAACCTTTGCCCTGATATTCTGGCGCAGTTGCAATATTTTTAATTTCAAGAATGCCTTTGCCCTCGTCGGTTACTACACACTCGCATTTAACCCCATTATCGACTAATACATACATCGTTCCTCTATCAATATATCGGTCTATCATGCTCTCTTGTTCATCGGCTAACAGTAATAAGGGGAGAAATTGTTTTTTATTCTCTTTGATTTCTATAATTTCCATATCGGTATGTACTCCAAAATTATCGTTTATTGTTCTGCTTTTTCATTCTACCACAATTCCGAGAGCATGGAAATAGGCCGTTTTTTGGGCGGATTTCCTACCTTTCGGATATACGGGACGGGCGGTCTTTTAGGTGTAGACTTAGGGTAGTTCATCGATGAACGGCACCTTGAAAACCGAATGACCGTCCGAAAAGGAATACCCCGGCAGGGGAAGCACCGCAAGGAGCCAACTTATGGACACTTTGTCCAGGGGTCACTTCGGGACAACTTGTCCCGAAGCTGTGGGGAGCGTGCCAACGCCGGAACACGCCGCAGGAATGGGGCAGGAAGCCTTTTCGGGGAAAACGGCAACGGAAAGTAAAACGGAGGGAACGCATGAGAGATAGCCCCTATAAAGACTTGCCGCCGCTGGAACGCAGGCCGGACGGTTCCCTTTACCGCATGACACCGGCGCAGAGGAAACAGGCGGCCAGCCTGATCCGCCGGGAGTGCTGTTGCTTTGAGGACGGCAACTGCATTGTCCTTGACGATGGGGACACCTGCACCTGCCCGCAGACAGTTTCTTTCTCGGTCTGCTGTAAGTGGTTCCGCTGGGCGGTCTTGCCGCTGGACGGGACGCTGGAAGCGGAGATTTTCCGGGATAAGGACTTGAAACGCTGTGTGGTCTGCGGCGGTGTGTTCGTCCCCAAATCCAACCGGGCAAAATACTGCCCCGGCTGTGCCGCCAGAGTTCACAGGCGGCAGAAAACAGAAAGTGAACGGAAAAGGAGGTCTGCTGTGGACAGTTAGGAGCGAAAAAAGCCTTGATTTATCAGGCTCCGCAAGCCCCAAACCGGGGCAGGTGGTATAAAGTATCGCCCGCCCCGGAAAACGGGCTTCTAACCGTCCACAAAACGCACTATGACAAATACCATCTATATCCACCAGCCGGAAAAGGCGTTCAGCTTCACCCGGCTCCCGAATTTTCTCTTTGAAGCCCCCACATTCAAGCCCCTGTCCAACGAGGCAAAGGTTCTGTACGCCTTTATCCTGCGCCGGACAGAGTTATCCCGCAAGAATGGGTGGGCGGATGACTGCGGACGGATTTTCCTGTATTACCCTATCTGTGAGGTGGTTGACCTGCTCCACTGTGGGCGGCAGAAAGCGGTGAACACCCTGCGGGAACTGCAATACGCCGGACTGGTGGAGATCCAGAAGCAGGGCTGTGGAAAGCCCAACCGCATTTTCCCAAAATCCTATGAAGCGGTTCCAAACACCGACTTCAAGAAATCCGGTTCTGGTACGCCGGAGGGCTGAAAACCGTACTTATGAAGTGCGGAAATCACTCCCCGGAAGTACGAAAACCGGACGGTATATAGAAATACAAAGATTAAAAAGATTGATTTATATTCTATCCATTCCAATCCTATCCGAGCTAATTTCTGCGGGATTTTCCCTGTGGAAAACCCCGGATAAGAAAGGAATGGGGAAAGGAGCAGAATGGCACAACACGCAATTTTGCGGTTTGAGAAGCACAAGGGCAACCCGGCAAGGCCGCTGGAAGCCCATCACGAAAGACAGAAAGAACAATACACCAGCAACCCCGACATTGACACAAGCCGGAGTAAATACAACTTCCATATCGTCAAGCCAGAGGGACGCTATTACCACTTCATTCAGAGCCGGATTGAGCAGGCTGGGTGTCGAACCCGTAAGGACAGCACCCGGTTTGTCGATACGCTGATAACTGCCAGCCCGGAGTTTTTCAAGGGGAAATCCCCAAAGGAGATACTGGCGTTCTTCCAGCGGGCGGCGGACTTCCTCATTGGCCGGGTAGGCCGGGAAAATATCGTGTCGGCGGTGGTACACATGGACGAGAAAACGCCCCATCTGCATTTGACTTTTGTTCCGCTGACAAAGGACAACCGCCTGTGCGCTAAAGAGATTATCGGCAACCGGGCAAACCTGACGAAGTGGCAGGATGATTTTCATGCCTATATGGTGGAGAAATATCCCGACTTGGAGCGTGGGGAGAGTGCCAGCAGGACAGGCCGGAAGCATATCCCCACCCGGCTTTTCAAACAGGCGGTTTCCCTCTCCAAACAGGCCAGAGCCATTGAAGCCGCCCTTGACGGCATTAACCCGCTGAACGCCGGAAAGAAAAAAGAGGAAGCCCTCTCCATGCTAAAAAAGTGGTTCCCGCAGATGGAGAACTTCTCCGGGCAGTTGAAAAAGTACAAGGTCACAATCAATGACCTGCTGGCGGAGAATGAGAAGTTGGAAGCAAGGGCAAAGGCCAGCGAAAAAGG
>NZ_HE998568.1:660785-812322 GCF_000327285.1 Holdemania massiliensis AP2
GAACTTCTCCGGGCAGTTGAAAAAGTACAAGGTCACAATCAATGACCTGCTGGCGGAGAATGAGAAGTTGGAAGCAAGGGCAAAGGCCAGCGAAAAAGGAAAGATGAAAGATACGATGGAACGGGCAAAGCTGAAAAGCGAACTGGACAATTTACAGCGGCTGGTTGACCGTATCCCGCCGGATATACTGGCGGAACTGAAACGTCAGCAGCGGCACACGGTAAAGGAAAGGTGATAGATATAAGCAGAAATTTTCGCCGCCTTTGTGCGGCATTGTACCTTGAAAACTGAATATGGAGGACACTGGATGGCAAAAAGCGAAAGCGATATTTTTACACCCCGGACAGGGCAGGTCATACAAGCAGAGAACGGCACGCAGTATTTTGTATGTGGGAACAACCGTATAAAAATCTCCGAACACTTCGCCGCAGGCGGGAAGCCCCTCGGTGATCTGATTGTAGATGTGGTGCGGCATACCGCAGAAAAAGCCGCTTCAACCTGATAGCCCATCATTGATAACACGCCCACGCTTATGATATAATTGCCATAGAGCAAAAGTATTGTAAGCGTGGGTTGTTTCTTTAGAAGGAGGATTTTTAACGGTGAAACAACCTTACAATACTACGATTTACAACACGGCGCTTTATATGAGATTGAGCCGGGACGATGAACTGCAAGGAGAAAGCGGGAGTATTCAGACACAACGCATGATGCTCCGGCAATATGCCGCCGAGCATGGCCTGAATGTCATAGATGAATATATCGACGATGGATGGTCTGGAACGAACTTTGACAGGCCGGATTTTCAGAGAATGATTGATGACATTGAGGACGGGAAAATCAACTGCGTTGTTACGAAGGATTTATCCCGCTTAGGCAGAAACTACATTCTGACCGGCCAATACACGGAAATCTACTTTCCCAGCAAAGGCGTCCGCTATATCGCTGTCAATGACAATGTGGACACCATCAACGGAGAGAATGAGCTTGCCCCATTCCTCAACATTCTGAATGAAATGCACGCCCGCCAGACCAGCAAAAAGGTAAAAGCGGCCATGCGGACACGGTTTGCAAATGGCGCACACTATGGAGCCTATGCCCCGCTGGGCTATGTCAAAGACCCGGATAAGAAAGGTCATCTTTTGGTTGACCCGGAAACAAGGTGGATTATCGAAAAGATTTTTGACCTTGCCGTTCATGGCCGGGGAGCCGCCAGCATTACACGGATTTTGGTCGAAGAAAAAGTACCTACTCCCGGCTGGCTGAATTTCCAGAGATACGGCACTTTCGCAAATATCTATGCCGGAGCGCCGGAGGAAAAAGCCTATGCGTGGACGATAGCGCAGGTAAAAAGTATTCTGAAAGAGGAAACCTATATCGGACACAGCGTCCACAATAAGCAGACCAACATTTCATTCAAAAACAAGAAGAAAGTACGCAAGCCAAAAGAGGAATGGTATCGTGTGGAGAACACCCACGAAGCGATTATTTCCGAAGATGTGTTCCGTCAAGTACAGGAGCAGATTTGCAACAGGCGCAGACGGCAGAAGAACGGCACAACGCAGATATTTTCCGGGCTGGTAAAATGTGCGGACTGCGGTTGGTCGCTGGCCTATGGTGTGAACAGTCAGAACAAAAATCCCTATGCCCACTACCATTGTAGCAAGTACGGGCAAGGATTGCACCAGTGTTCCATGCACTATATCCGTTATGATGTGCTTTACGCCTATGTCCTTTCCCGTCTGCAATACTGGTCTGTGCTGGCACAGCAGGACGGGGACAAACTTCTGAAACGGCTACTTAACGCCAGCGACAAGGAACGCAATACTGCAAGGAAGCGGCAGACAGCCGAACTGAAAAAGGCGGAAAAACGCAAAGCAGAAGTAGACACCCTGTTTGCAAAAATGTATGAGGACTGGTCTGCCGGACGCATTACAGAATACAATTTCAATATGCTGTCCGAAAAGTATCAGGGCGAACAGCGAGAATTGGACACAAAAATTGAACGGCTTCACGAAGCGATGGAGGCCGCCGCCCAGACAGCGGTTGACGCTGAAAAGTGGATAGGTCTGATGAAACAGTATGTCAATCCCACAGAATTGACGGCTGAACTTCTGAATACGCTGATTGAAAAAATCCTTATCCATGAAGCGGTCAAAAGTGAGGACGGAAGCCGGGAACAGGAGGTAGAAATCTTCTACCGCTTTATCGGCAAAATCGAATGACACATCTTGAGATACCCAACAATATCTTTAACTAAGGGAAACTGGTCAGGGCTATCCGGAAGTCGAAAAACTAATCCAGCTCAGTGAACTGCTGGGTGTTTCGCTGGATGAATTAATGAAAGAAACCTCTGAGGCTCCGCTTTCTGAATCTGCCGAAGAACGGATTCAGGAAAATACATGGAATGACGATGCTTTTGATGATTTTCCATCTCCGGCTCCGCAGCCGGAGGAATCGTTAATCGGACGTTTCGCTTACACCTCTGATCGGGAATCGGTAGAAAAATATCTGCATCTCAATCAGATCTTTGCCCGGAAAATCAGCGGCGGCGTCAGTCTTATTCTCTGCGGGGTTATCCCGGCGATCCTGTTCGACAATGATTTAGGCGCTGCCATCCTGATGTTTTTTGTTGCGATCGGCGTTGGCTTGCTGATCAAAGCCGGGATGGACTATCAGGACGTGGAAAAGATTGAAAAACAAGGCTTCCATCTCAGCGGCGAGCTGATCTGCGACTTGCAGGATGAATATGAACGGTTCCAAAAAGTCTTTACCGCCCGCATCGTAACCGGCGTCGGCTTGATTATTCTGGGCGTCGGTTTGATGTTAATTCTCAACGGTCTTTTCGGCGAGGAGGAATGGCATGTCATCACCCTGTTTCTCTGTACAGCTGTTGGTGTCGGAAACTTCATTACAGCCGGCATAATCAACGGGGTTTACCACAAGCTGCTGAATATCCAAGATTAAAGGCTGTTCGGCAACTCGGACTTCTCTTTGTTAGGCAAGGTCGTCCAGACTTACAGCCTTATATTCGATTTCTGTTCGTTGGCCCAAAATTCTGCCCGTTGAGTCTTCCCTCAACATCCAGCTTCCTTCAATCATTACCTCACGGTATTGGCCTTGCCTTCGGCTAGCGCTTGCTTGTTGCCACATCCGCGCAACGGACTTTCACCGTCTAGTTATCACCCTTGTCGGGTGTACCCAAAAAACAAGGATTCCGCCCAGACTGAATCCTTGTTTTCTTTATTTAATGAGAAAGTTCTATTCAAAATGAAAATAATGAAGTATACTCAATTGCGTTGCTTTTCTAGAGAAGTATAATTAACTCAAAAGAAAAACGGAAGTGAGGATCAAGGCAGTATTGCTGCCTTTGATCTCGTTTCCAGATCAGCTTGACTTCATGTCAACAGGGGAATCCTCGCTTATTTCGTTGAAACTCCTGTTAACAAATCCTGCATAGAATCATCGTAAAGACAATATTGCCGGCGTCCGCGGCGTTTGGCAGCGTAGAGTGCCTGATCGGCATGATGGAACAGCGTCAGATAATCAGATCCATCATTCGGAAAACACGCAATCCCCATGCTTACGGTAATATCATATCCCTCATAGCTGCCGTTTAATGATCGGAAGATCCGTTCGATCATCTGTTCCAGATGATCCTTATATTCCATGAAAATCAGGAATTCATCGCCGCCGATCCGGGCTGAAATATCCGACTGACGGACATTGGACTGAATCCGATGGGCGACGTTGGCCAGCACCTGATCGCCAAACAGATGTCCGTATTCATCATTAGCACTCTTGAAAAAATCAATGTCAAATACCAACAGCGCATAATTCTGGCTGGCATCGGCTTCATTGTTTAAAATTGTATCCATAGCCCGTTTGGCGTAGGCACGATTAAACAGTCCGGTTAACGAATCAATTTTGGCCATCTGCTTAAGCTGATCCAGTTCCACCTGTTCGTCATGCACATCAATAAACTTGCCGATTACGCCGGTCAGTTCCGAGGATTCTTCCATCACCCACAGCGGCCGGGCAACCACCTTAAACCAGCGGGAACTGCCCTTCACCTGCAGCGGATAGGTTCCGCTGAGAATCGGATCCTCCGGCTGAGCGGTGCGGATTTTCGCTAAAAAATCTTCAAAGTCCGCGCTGGAAAACAGTTTCTGAATTTGTGAATTCTGCAGCGGATGCATGATGACTTCATTCACGCCCAGCTGAGCGGCGCCCCATTCTGAAATACTCAGCAGATCGGAGTGATAGTTATATTCAAACTGAATTTCTTTGGACATCGAGGCAAAGAACTGATATTTTGTCCGCTCCTGTTCCAGCAGCGCCAGCGTGCGGTTGGAGGCATTGCCGCTTTGGATCAGATTCCGCGCCATGTCCTGCAGTTCAATCCGGGACGCGCCGGACAGCGAGCGAACCTTCAATTCCTTTTTCAGCGTCGGCCCTGCTTCTTTCAGGCATTCCAAAAGCAAAGGATTAAATGTTCCGCATTCTCCGTTCAAAATCATCCGCATGGCTTCTTCATGCGTATAAGCGGCTTTGTATACCCGCACGCTGACTAAGGCGTCATAAACGTCCGCCAGAGAAACCACCTGAGCGGAAATCGGGATTTCCTCCCCTTTTAATCCATCCGGATAGCCGCGTCCGTCATATCGTTCATGATGCCACCGGCAGATATTCCGCGCGACCTGAACAAGCGGTTCGGTTTCAAAATAATGAATTTTTTCCAGCATCTCTGCGCCGATAGCACTGTGCGTTTTGATGATATCATACTCTTGCGGTGTTAATTTCCCCGGTTTGTTCAAAATTGACTCCGGAATCGAAATCTTTCCTATATCATGCAGCGCCGAAGCATTGGAAATCATCGCAATCTGTTCCGGTGTGAGATTGTAGCGATCCGTCATCCGGCACAGCTGTTTTAAAAGCGCTTCTGTGATTACGCGGATATGCATAACATGCAGACCGCTTTCACCATTACGAAATTCGACGATGTGACTTAAGATTTCAACCATCACAAGGTTGTTTTTTTCTTTCTCAAGCAGCTGCTCCGTAACCATGTTCTCCAGATATTTCTGTTTGGCATACAGCATAATCGTATTCTTTACACGCCGCTTGACTGTTTTCTCATCAAAAGGCCGGCTGATATATTCCGCCGCACCCAAATCATACGCATGGTCAATATAGACTGATGAGGTTTCCGCAGAAATCATAATAACGGGAATATGATCAATATATCCCGATTTATTCATCGAAGCCAGCACCTCAAAACCATCCATCATCGGCATGACAATGTCCAGCAGCACTAATGAAATTTCACTGTATTGCTGACTCAGCAGGGCAACGGCTTCCAATCCATTCGCCGCTTCCACCAGATCGTAATCCTGCGCCAGCATATCTGCCAGCAGCGATCGATTGATATCCGAATCATCAACGATCAATACTTTATCGCGGGCTTTCATAATTTACTCATTCTTTTCCAGCAATTCGCGGATCCCTGCCATCAATTCGGCATAAGCGGCGCTTGCCTGCTCAAACAGCGGACCAATTTTCTCATCGGCCTGCTGCTTACGCAGCACTTCCGTCAATTCACTGATCACTTCGGCCTGAGCGGTCAGACTTAAATTCAGCAGCACACCTTTCAGTGTATGGGCTGCCCGAAACGCGGTTTCATAATCTTCCTGCTGCAACGCTGTCTTCAGCTGATCAAACGAATTATCCCGCACCAGCATGGCTAAAAACTTTTCGACTCGTTCATCCGTTCGCATGCGCCGGATAATATCTGCATAATCACCCTGAAGCTGAGCGTAACATTGTTCGACAGAGAGCATGGATTATTCCCTCCTTCTTATTTTATTTCAATCCGCATGATGAGTCCTATACCGCTCATCATGACAAGGCAGCGTTGCTGCCTTGGATCTCGTTTCCAGATCGGCTTGACTTCATGGCTGTACGGGATCGATGCCCACCCCTGCCGTTAAGCCTGTTTTCCAAAAATCGGCCCTTGAGAGAAGGTATTCCAACCATCAGAGCTTTGAAGTTCCATCTGAAATTTTGTTGAGTTCCCGATTCTTTTCATCCAGAATCGATGGTTATAAAAACATAAATATTATACCATTGTTAAAGTGCTGAAAGCAACTGAAGCGAACTTTAAGAAGCGGTAAAAACAAAGAAAAAGCAGCATCATCGAAAACGCTGCTTTCTTGTGTTTCTGATTTTATGCTTATTTAGTCGCCGGTGTCAGACCTTCAAAGGAATAGGTCGCTTCCAGAACGATTTCCGCATTGTCCGTCGTGTATGGAGCAAACTTAGAATCGGTAAACTGACCCATGCCGCCGACATTGTAGATCTTGCTCATGTCATAGCCTAAGGAGCTCATCAGCTTCATCATCTGCGCTACACGTCCGCCGGACTGGCACATTAAGAAGATCGTCTTATCCTTCGGGAACATCGCTTCCAACAGCGCTGCGGATTCTTCATAAGTAGCAACTGGTTCTTCCAATGTTCCGCCATACAGCTGTGGCTTGCCTTCGGTTCCGGCAGCTTCATCAAAAATCAAGGCAAAGTAAGGAATGACTTCAAAGTTTCTCAGATGCTTCTTCGCATAGTCGTTGTAATCGCGCAGGTCGATATACAGAACGTCGTCGCGGCCCAGGTATTCAGTCAGGTTGTCTACGTTAACGCCAGAGCAGCCTGTAGCCCAGACTTCAGCCGTGCAGGCTTCATCAGCCGCATCTTTGGAAGGCTTGTAGGTCTTTGTCGTATCGCGTGGTTCCGGCAGCGGTGCAGGTGCAGCTGCGGTAGGCGTGCTGGCCTCCGGTGTAGCGCATGGCGGGCATTCCTGCGGTGCAGAAGAACAGCCGGCCAGAAGCAGAACAGACAGAGCGATCGCAAATAATTTTTTCATTGGATTTTTCCTCTTTTCCCTTTTTATTCAGCGCTGAAATATTCGTCAGTGCCGTGATATTCCATCAGTGCGTTCAGCATTCTGATGATGTTGTTGGATGAAACGGATGAACCGGTAAACGTATCCAGCGTCAGGCTTTCGCGTCCTTCACCAGCGGTGTAGTCTTCCGCCGCGATATCATCGACAGTGCTCAGCGTCTTAATGTAGGCATAGTCCTTATCGATGAAGAACGGAATGTACTCAGCCTTGAACATGTCATAAGTAGCGCCTGCCGGAGTCGGATTGCTGTCGCCCCAGAAGCCGGCTGTATACTTATCGCCGTTGTCGCGGTCAAACGACAGGAATCGAACCTGAGCGTCGTCCAGCTTCTTGCTTTCCGGCAATGTCAGTTCAACATAGGCTGTCATCCAGTAATTGACATCCGCCGAACGGCAGGTGCAGGACAAATACGTAATCTGATACTTGACATAATTTCTGGCCTTGTACTTGAAGTTGACAAAAGCATAGAAATCACTTTCTTCCCGCGGTCCGTTGATGTGGCTGATCGGTACGACAGCGACAACATTGGCCATTGAGCCCTCGCCCATATCTGCACTCGTGTTCAGATATTCGTTGATGCTGTCGAGTGTGATTTCACCGCTGGCCGTACATGGCGTCGATGAACCGCCGTCTGTTCCCTGTGTTGGTGCAGGCGTTCCGCCGTTGCTTCCGCAGGCTGTCAACGTCAGTACCAGCAGTGAGGACAGTAGAATTGCCCATACTTTTTTCATGAATTCCCTCCTTAGTATTCTTTACTCCCTGAAACTTATCAGAGCGTCCCTGCAGCGTTCCCAGCGCTGCACGCAGGCAAAAACAGAGCTGGATGATTCCCTGTCTTATCTGTTTCAAACTTTGCTGTGCGTAAAACACTCTAATATGTTATCATTATAACAAGCTTGCCTGCGAAAAACAACCGGAGACGTTATTTACATTTTTCATAACTAACTTAACAAGGAGTCTGATTGAATGAGCAATTTTCTGAAAGCGTTTTCTTCTATCTTAATAATCCTTTGTTTAAGCCTGATTTCAGGCTGTACGCTTCAGGAGAGTCATGAAACTGATCAAGAAAAAACTTTCACAAATTATTTTGACGTTTTAACCGACAGCGAGGGAAATTTGGTTCTTCCGCTCAACACAACGGTTCAGCTGACGATGACCGATGAAAAGATACTGGATGAAGCGACTGTTCTGGCAGAAGCCGAGCTGTTCGAGTGGCATAAACTGGCTGACTCTCATCATCAGTACCTGGATGCTCAGGGTAATGAACTGCACAACGTGGCTTATATCAATCAGCATCCGAAAGAAACGATTCCTCTGGATCCTCGATTGTTTGCCATGCTCAGTACAGCGCTGAATTTATCGCAGCAGAGTGAAGGTCTTTTCCATCCTCTGCTGGGATCATTGAGTTCACTGTGGGAATCGAAATTCGCTCCCTTTCCAACGGAAAACACCGATCCGGATCCAGCTGTGATCCAAGGTCTGGTCGGCTGTCTGCCTGCGGCTGCAGATTTGAATGCGGTTGTTCAGCTGGATCAAAAAAGCCAAACCATTCGCTTTGATCCTGGTGAATGCGAGGGTTCTCTGCAGATCAGTCTGGGAGCGATGGCCAAGGGCTACATTCTTGATCAGCTGGCCGATATGCTGAAACAATTCAACACCCCATTTCTGCTCGATGCCGGAAGCAGCTCCTTGATCGCCTGGTCACCCTCGGCTTCACCCAAGGCCTGGAATATCGGCGTGCGTGATCCTTCCGGCAGTTCGGCGATGCTGTATGCTTTTTCCCTGACTGCGGGAGCGGTTTCGACTTCCGCCGATGATCAGCATTATTTTCTGCTTTCGGAGGGTGATCAACAGCTTCGACGTCATCACATTCTGAATCCGCATACCGGCTACAGTGAGAATTGGCTGCGCAGCGTGACGTTATGCGCTTCAGATCAAGCTGGAATTCTGGATGTTTTAAGCACAGTCCTTTATAATATAGAAGATCCGGCACAACGGCAGGCCATGATCCATCGCTTTGAAGAAATGGCTCAGCTGAAGATCGACTATGCCTGGTGTGAACCTGCAGAGTCCGGGCTGAAACTAACGCTCAGCGAAGGGATGGAACAGCGCCGTCTGACCTCAGCTGCCTGGCCGGATTCTTTAGAAGTTGAAATACAGCGAGGTGAATGAAATGAAAAAGAAATTATTGCTTATCGGACTCTGTGTCCTGATTTTGGGCGGGTGCAGCGCTCAGCCTCAATCCACCCCTTTACCCGATCCTGTTTCAGCGCCGACGGCGCTGCCGGAGAAATCCGTTCCGCAAAGCGCGTTAATGAGCGATTCGCCGATCAGTCCGACCAATCTGGATGACTATCTGTTTTTAAAGGATGTACTTTACTTTGATCTGCGTTCCCCGGCCCAGCTGGCTGAGGAAGGCTCTGTCGCAGGATTTGTCAACATCCCATTTTACGGCGTGCTGGTCGACTACGAGCGGAAGGATAATGTGCTGTACCGCATGACGAAGGTACGGGATGATGCGGGAAAAGTGATCGCTCAGATGGGCGACGTCGGAAGCTTTTCTGCCAATTATGAGGAATCTGAGAGTCTAATCCGCGATCTGTTTCCGCAGGATCAGCCGATCGTCTTCATTTCCACAGCCGGCGTCGAGGCTGCCTATATCATCAGCCTTTTGATCCAACTGGGGTATGACGGATCGAAGCTGTATAATGCCGGCACTTTCTCCAATGGAATGGGTAATATCATCGCTTATAAGGATTATCCGGACGCAAAATATCACGTTCCGGGAACCAATGTTTATACGGTATCCAGTCAGTTTCTCTGGAATGAAACACTGACTCCGACTGTGGATGAATAAAGCATCGCAATAGAAATTCGATATTGAAGAAAAGTCCCATGAAATTAGCCGGAATTGCCCGCTGCGTTCATGGGATTTTTTGTTATGCTAAAATGCAGACTGTTTATTTTACTCTGCTTTCGACATATTCCTGAATATGCTTGGCGTCCAGTCCATAATAGGCAAGCAGCTCCATCGGCTTGCCGCTTCTGCCAAAGGTGTCCTGCATTCCCATCCGCTCAAGCCGGCACGACAGACCCGATTCCGCCAGCACCTCTGCGACGGCACTGCCCAGTCCACCATAGATACTATGTTCTTCAATCGTAATCATCACCTTATGCGTGCGGGCAAGCTTCTCGATCAGTTCTCTGTCAATCGGCTTGATCGTCGGCATGTTGACGATCGTCGGCTTCAGTGTTTTCATCTGTGCTGCGGCCTTCAGTGTTTCCTGAACCATGAGTCCTGAACAGAGAATGGCGGCCTTTTCACCTTCCTGCAGAATCACGCCTTTTCCGCATTCAAAATGACATTCGCCTGGGTAGACCTCATCCACACCCAGTCTTCCCAACCGCACATAACAAGGTCCTTCCATCGCATAAACCGCCTCAATGACCGCTTTCGTTTCTTTGGCGTCGCACGGCTGAAACACCTTCATATTCGGCAGGGAACGCATCAGCGCCAGATCTTCAATCGCCTGGTGAGATGCGCCGTCTTCCCCAACGCTGATGCCGGCATGAGTAGCACAGATTTTTACATTCAGATTCGGATAACAGATGCTGTTGCGGATTTGTTCAAAAGCTCTTCCTGACGCAAACACCGCGAAACTGGAAGCATAAACAATCTTGCCGCTCGCTGCCAGTCCTGCGGCAACCGACATCATGTTGCCTTCGGCAATTCCAAGATTAAAATGTCGGTCTGGGCAAACCTTTTTTGCTTCAATCGTCTTCGTCGACTTGGACAGATCCGCATCCAGAACGACAATGTCTTCTTTTTCCAGCATCAGCTCCGCCAAGGCTTTTCCATAAGCTTCCCGTGTCGCGGTTGTCATTCGCTTTCTCCTCCTAATTCCTTCATCGCCTGATCGTACTGCGCGCGATTCGGTGCAGCACCGTGCCAGCCGGCTTCGTTTTCCATAAACGAAACGCCCTTTCCCTTCACCGTGTGCGCCACAATGACCGTCGGTCGGCCTTTCACCTGTTTTGCCTCTTCAAAGGCAGACTGAATCTGCGGCAGCTGGTGGCCATCAATTTCTATCGTGTGGAGACCGAAAGCTTCAAATTTGGCGCGGAAGGGTTCCGGCCCAATGACCGTCTGTATATCTCCGTCAATTTGAAGATGGTTATAGTCGAGAATCACGCACAGCTGATCCAGCTGGTAATGCGCGGCAGCCATGCAGGCTTCCCATACTTGACCTTCCTCACATTCTCCATCACCGATCAAAACATAAACCCGATGAGGATTCTGATCCAGCTTGTTTGCTAAAGCCATTCCCACTGCACAGGAAATCCCCTGTCCTAATGAACCGGTGGACATATCGACACCGGATACATAGCGCATATTCGGATGCCCCTGCAGCCTGGAATCAAGACTGCGGAAACCTGTCAGCTCGTTTTCTTCCAACAGACCTTTTTCTGCCAAAACGGCATAAAGTAGCGGTGAGGCATGGCCTTTGCTTAATACAAAGCGATCACGGTCCAGTGTATCAACATTTCGCTCATTTATATCCATGACCTGAAAGTACAAAACTGTCAGAAGTTCAACAGCGCTCAGACTGCCGCCTGGATGTCCGCTCTGTGCGGCATAGACCTGCCGCAGAATATTCTGGCGAATATGCCGGGCATGTTTGATTAACTCTTCCATAGTTACTCCTTTATCCTGGAACTTAAAAACTTTCCGATTAAATAGGCGTTGACGCCGCCTGCCTGATGGGTTGGGGCAATTTCATCTGCCTGTTGTTTTATCAATTCATCACTGTGTTCCATTGCGACGCCAATCCCGCTTTGCCTGAACATGGAAAGATCATTGAAATTATCCCCGATACTCATCACTTCATGACGCTGAACATTCAGCTGCCGGGCAATCAGGCTTAACGCCTGGCCTTTGCTGGTTCCCTCTGCCGTTATCGTATACAGCGTATCCTCTGATCGGTTAAAGGCAATTTGAGGACAAAGCGCCGTTACCTTCTGAACTAGGTTTTCCATTTCAGGAAAGCCTGCGGAATCCAGCGTCAGCTTATAGAAAACAACATTCGTATAATCCGCGGTGGAACTGAGTCGGTGCATTACAAGTTGGCTGCGGAACAGTTTGCGAATTTCCTGCAGCTTTTTTGAAGTGCCAAAGGAATACCCGCCGGACGAATCAAAAAAAGTAAACGGAATCTGCGCCTTGATCAGAGTCTGAATAATCTGACCGGTATAGGCTTTTTCCACAGAATTACTTTTCAGCAGCTGATGGCGGCACCAGATATTCGCACCGTTGTCCGTCGCGTAAGGAACGTCAATCCCGAACTGATCAATATAAGACCCGACAATGGCCTCGTTGCGTCCGGTCGCCACGGTAAAACGAATCCCTTTGCGGTGTAAGCCCGCAATCGTTGAGATGATCTTTCGGTCTAAGTGTTTGGCTTCATCCAAAAGCGTTCCATCAACATCGCAGACGATCAGCTTAATCATAAAATACGGTATCCAGCCTGCTTCTTAAGAAAGAACAGGCTTCACGACAAACCTGCGGATAATCAGGAAACTGCGGCGTATACCAGAATTCACCGGTAAACATGCGGATGCCCAGTCGTTTAAGCTGCCACAGATTCTGAACATATTCAGTATGCCCCGTTCCAAAGGGAACCTCACGGTAAATTCCCGGCCGCGTTTCCTTAAGATGCACCGCCCAAATATGACCTTTGCCTTTCTCAAGATCCGCTTTGACCTCTGTCTGATAAAGCAGGGAAGCATTGGTCAGATTCCCCAGATCAGGATAAACTCCCAGATAGGGACTGTTGATCAGACGGACATATTCCATGGCTTTTTCCACCGTGTCCATAAACGGTGTTTCCATTGTTTCAAAGCCCAGAACCACTCCCTTTCTGGCTGCCATCTGAACAGCTGTATTCAGATTTTGAACAAAGTTTCTGCGGGTCGTTTCCGTACTTGTCTGATAATAGACGTCATAACCGGCAAGCTGAATGATCCGAATGCCTAAGTCAACTGCCAGATCAATCGCTTTTTCCAGGATCTGCAGCGATTTCTGCTGCATCTGCGGATCGGATGCGCCTAAAGGATAGCGGCGGTGTCCCGACAGACACATCGTTAAAAGCGGAACATCGTTTAAAATTGTCAGTTCTTTGAGCTTTCTTCGCTCCTCTTTATTCCAATCCAATCGCTTCAGCTTTTCCTCGGTTTCATCAATACTGATTTCCAGCCAATCAAAACCAGCGTTTCGGCATTGTTCCAGTTTGTCCTGCCAGGACAAATCCGCCGGCAGGCTTTTTTCGTACATGCCTAACAAGTATTGCTTACTTTTGTCCATAATAGGCTCCTGTGCCATGCTTTCTTAGATAGTGTTTATCCAGCAAGTCCTGCTGCATCGCATGGACCTCATGATTGATCAGCTGCGTCTTGAAAGCCATTTCCGCCAATTCTTCCAAAACTACCGCATTGTGAACCGCTTCAAAAGGCGTGGTTCCCCACGTAAAAGGGCCATGGCTCTGCACCAGAACGCCGGGGATCTGATCCGGGTCTAAATGATGAGTTCTAAAGGTTTCTGCAATGACCTTTCCGGTATTCAGTTCATACTCTGAAAGGATCTCAGCCTCATTCATCGGCCGGGTACAGGGAATCGCACCGTAGAAATAATCACCGTGGGTCGTTCCTAAAGCTGGAATCGCTTTTCCAGCCTGGCACCAGGCCGTCGCATTCTGCGAATGGGTATGGACAACACCCCCAATGTTCGCAAAACTTTTATACAGTTCCAAATGCGTTTTTAAATCGCTGCTGGGTTTATAATGGCCTTCAACAAGATTGCCTTCCAGATCACAGACAACCATGTCTTCAACACCCATTGTTTCATATTCCACACCACTAGGCTTAATGACGACTAAGCCTGCGCTTCGGTCAATCCCACTGACATTTCCCCACGTAAACGTAATCAGCTGATACTGCGGGAGAAGCAGATTCGCCTTCCATACTTCTTCTTTTAATTTTTCAAGCATCATTCTCTCCTATTCAACAACTTTGTAAACTGCCGCCTCATTTTTTGTGTGATTGGCTGACAAGATATAATCTCCGTCGACACAGTGAAGAACCGCGATGTTGGCCGGACCGGCCCCCGTTTCGACCGTTGTCACCTGATAAGTTCCTTCAGCAAACTGGACGACAAATAGTTCAGCCTGAACCCGCCGGACACCGCCGACAAAACAAGGCTTTCCATTCAAATTTGTTCCGATCAAAGCATGGGCAAAATCAATTTCATGCGGATAGACATAATCGCAAACATACCGATGATCCCGCCATTTATAAATTTTCATATGGTTGCCGTGGAATGGCTCAATCGTCATCATTTCTTCTATGCCATCGCCGTCGATATCCGCAAACGCTACCTCGCCGACCTGACCCTCGAAAATTCTTTCCACTTCCCACTCGCCGCTTTGATCCTGGGGTGGAATGACCCGCAGAATTCCCTGATCGCTGGCAAAATAGCCGCACAGCTGATTCCGATAAAATCCCCGGCAATAGCCATGATTGCGGTAACAGCCGTCCACAAGCAGTTTTAATTCAATACCCTGCGATAAATCATCGGGGAGGACGCCGACATAAATCTGTCCCGGTTCACTCCAATCTTCTTTACTTTGTTTATTCCGGGCAATCGTCGCACAGATCAGATACTGAATTCCCCCCACCGAATAGATGTCAAAACGATGCAGATAGGGCAGACTCAGAACATCCTGGATTTCCCAGCCGTGTTCCGTTTTTCTGCCATGGACAAGCTTAGCCCGACTCGGCGTCACTTTTAAATAGAATTCATTCACGGCTAAGAATTCACCGGACTTAAAAGGGAGGGGAATGATCGACATACACCCGCCCCGATCCTTCCAGACCACTTCTCTTTCACTGAAATCTTTTCCGGTATAGGAATAACACTCACTCTGCGGATTTTCACTGGCAAATAAAGCATAAGTCTGATTCTGAATGGTCAATGAACTCGCACAGTAACAACGAACAATATCATCCAAATGGATTTTTTCAAATTTCATTTTCATCCTCCTGACGCCGCTTTAGAAAGAAGAGCTATCGGTCAGGATAGCTCTCATTCATTCAATTTAAGATACATACCCCGCCGCTTTTAAAGCCGCGATAATTTCATCCTGCGAAAGTGGATTTTTTAACGGATAAACATTCACTCCGGCCGCTTTGGCAGAATCAAACATTTTGATAAAGGCTGGGGAAGTCAGCACCAGATCATAGTTTCTGGCTGAGGACTTTCCTTCCGCAATCGGACAGTGCTTGACGTTCGCTTCCACCCCGACGCTTTTGCAGGCTTTCTGGGCCGTAATTGCCATTAACTGACTGGTCCCGGAGCCGCTGGCACAGCAGATCAGAATTTTAATCATAACGCAGCCGCCTCTTTCCGTTTCATATGCTCTTTATAAGCTTCATAATCACTGACGCACAGGAAGTAGCCTTCCGGATCCTTCTTGTACTGCAGCTGAGGAATCATCACCAATACGAGAATGACAATCGCTACGCCGATGTAAGACAGATATTTCATGATGAAGGTGAAGATCGGCCAAATGACCGCCCAGTCAAACATCGCCATGTAGCCGCCGAATTCGACCACACCGATACCATTGTAGGTAAAGGCCATCGCAGCAATCACTGAGCAGACAACCTGCAAGATGCCTGAGAAGAAAGTCGTGACCATCGCCGCTTTAGCACCGGCTTTGGCATTGACATAAATCGCAATCGTCGCATTGTCAAAGAAAACAGGAACGAAGCCCGCAATCGCCAGGACCGGTGATTTAAAGAGAATCAAACCGATAATCGCCAAGAATTGGCCCAAAGCGCCGAACATAAAGCCAAAGGTTACGGCATTTTCTGAACCGAAGCCATAGCCGGCGGCACAATCGACACCGACAATCGCGCCTGGGAGCAGTTTGCTTTGGATGCCCTGGAACGATGCGGTTAATTCGCCGACGAAGGTCCGGACGCCCAATTTCAGAATCGACAGATAAACCGCAAAGGCTAATGAGGTATCCAGGATATAGAACAGGAAGCTTTTGCCTTCGCCCAGCATCCCTGCGCTGACCAGATAATCTTTGCCTAGAACAAGCAGAATGACCGCGAAGAACAACGTCATTAACAAGGCTGTGGAAACCATATCTTCATTAAAAATAGACAGCCAGCCCGGCAGATCATAATCTTCAAGACGTTTGACTTTGCCGTCTTTTCCCTTAAAGAATTTATAGCCGATCGCGGACCAGATCGCAATTCCGAACATTTGTTGATGCGCAACGCAGAATCCTGCGCCATCCGTCAGATTTTGCGCTACCTCAACCGTAAGATTCGAGCCGACCGCCCAATACAGACCTAAGAGAATCGACATGATCAGCATTAATGGCCAGTCACCCAGCTGCGGGAAGCAGGTAAAGATGAACCAGAATGCGATCGTAGCCTGCTGTGTCTGAATGTGCCCTGTCGTAAAGACAGCTCTCATCTTTGTATATTTCTGGAATTTGACAAGCAGTAAGTTAAATACAAAGGCAAACAACAGCAGAAGCATTGCCTGTGAGAAAGATTTACCAGCTGCTTCCAGGGCTGACTGGGCTGCAGCCTGTCCCATGTACGTATCCAAAACGATAGCGCTTAAATTAAACTTGTCCTGCAAGGCCGCAATGATCGGCTTGAAGGTGCTGCTTAATCCGCCGGAACCGACCGTCAGAATTTTATAGCCGACGACGGCTTTGATAAAACCTGCGCATGATTCATGAAACGGCTTTTTCATCAGCATGTACCCGATGATAACGAGCAAACCGATAAAATAGGCCGGCTGAGTTAAGAAATTGTTGACAAAATACGCCCAAATCAATTCAAGAAATCCCATGATGCCCTCCTTTTAATAATTATTGTTCGGAATATTTCCAGTGTACTTTCATCAAATCATCTGCATTTTGTGCTTTCAACAGGTCTTCTATCGCTCCGTCCTTGAGCAGAAATTCAGCCAGGGCCACCATATTGCTCAAATGTTTCTCATTATCGGTCGCCGCCAAGGTGAAAAACAAGCGAGCATTCTTGGATGGATCCTCAGGATCAAAAACAACCGGCTTTTCCGTTTTCATGAAGCTGAGGCAGGTATCATGCACCCCTTCTCCCCCAAGGGTAGAATGCGGCATGGCGACTTCCGGAGCAATGATAATGTACGGTCCATATTCCTTCACATTTTCAATAATTGAACGAATATAACTGTCTTCTATAATCCCGTCGGCCCGCAGAGGTTCAGCGGCTGCTTGAATGGCGTCTGTCCAGTCCGCAAATCCTTCGCAAAAAATGTAGTGATTTGAAACAACGATGTCCTTTAAAATTGTCAAGGCCTCCTCTCTAGCTTAAGCTATCTAAAGTTTAGCACGCGAAGAAACCGCTTTCAACGAATTATATGAACCATTAAATAGATTTATGATTTTTAAGCATTTATTCCAAGGATATCTCTGGATTTTATTTCCATTTTACGATTATTTTATTCATTTAACGATTATTTATAAGTTTGTTTGTCATCTTCCAGATTGGCCATAATGCGTCCATCCCGCCGCTTCTTTCGCGATCTCCGCTTCGGAAAGCTCCGGCACCGGCCCCATAATCCGGGCCATACAATAGGTCTTCGCGGCTTCCTCAAGATAAACCGCTGAATACAAGGCTTCCTTTAAATCCTTTCCAAAGGTGATCACGCCATGATGCTTCATAATCACCGCGGCGGCTTCTTTGGCATATTCAACCGCCAGTTGTCCCATTCCGACATCCTGGGACGGCGTAAACGGTGCAACCTGAATCCGGGCATGCGCGGCGTCGATCAAAGTCACCATGCAGGCTGGCAGCGAATCATTGTTGAAACCAATCGCTGTTGCATACGGCTGATGCGTATGAATAATAGCGTTGATCGGAAGATGATCAAAGACATAGATCAACGCGGAAGAATCTGAAGATGGTTTAAGCCGGCCTTCGATCACGCGGCATTCATGATCAATCACAACGATATCCTCCGGCGTCATTTCCTCATACAGCATTCCGGAAGGCGTAACCAGATACCGTTCTTGATCCACACGCAGCGAAACATTGCCGCCTGTCAATGAAATCAGCCGATATTCCTTCATTTTCAAGCAGGCATCCAGCATTTCCTGTTTTTCTTTCTCGTACATAATTTCCTCCTATAATTTTTCATATTCTTTTAGGCTTTGGAGCGGATCTGCGCTGTTCCAGACAGCACGGCCCATAACCACAGCGGTGACCCCCGCTTCTGATAAAGATCGGATGTTTTCCGCCTGAATTCCGCCGTCCGCCCAGATCTCAATGTTTTTCGGCAAAATCGCTCGGGCTTCTTGAATCTTCTCGATCATGGCCGGGCAGAAATTTTCTCCTGCTTCATCCGGTTCGGCAGTCATGATCAGGATATAGTCCAGACTGGGGAAAAAGGGTCTGAATTCCCGAACTTGCGTTTTAAAATTCACAGCGATGCCGGCCTTGGCTCCCATCTTTTTAATTAGATTGATTTCCCGCAGCGGATAGGCGGAAGCTTCCCCATGGAAGCAGATATGAGAAAAATGACAGCCGCTGAGAGTTTGTAAAAACAGATAAGGCTGATCAGTCAACAAATGCAGGTCGAATTCAAAATCGGTCTGCTGCACCAGCTGACGAACCGTCTTTTGGCCAAATGTGATATTGGGCAGAAAATGACCGTCTTCGATATCGACATGAACATGGGGATGGCCTCTGATTTTTTCGAGCTCCCCGCTGATATTTAACGGGTTCGCGGATGCGATTGATGGATAGACCTTCATAATATCCCTCCTTTATGGATGTTTTCATTCTAGTAATTTTAAGGATATTTAGCTATATCACTCTTATATCATTTCCTAAAACGTTCAAATCGTTCATATAAAAGGCTATCCAGCATAAAATCGCCCATGTATAATGGAAACATAAATAAAGGAGGTCATAAAATGCCTAATGTCAAGGATGTAACCCGCGAAAGCTGGGTCCTCAGTACCTTCCCGGAATGGGGAACCTGGCTGAATGAAGAAATTGCTGAAACGGTCGTCGAAAAAGGAACTTTCGCGATGTGGTGGTTAGGATGCACCGGCTTATGGATTAAAACTGAAAATAACACCAATATCGCAATGGATTACTGGTGTGGTTCCGGAAAACGTTCGCATTATGACGATGCCGGCAGCCGCAAGATGATGGATCCGGATCACCAGATGGCAAGAATGTCCGGCGCCCGTCAGCTGCAGCCTAATCTGCGCGCTGTGCCGGCAGTACTGGATCCCTTTGCGGTCAGCGAAATTGACGCGGTCTTTGCGTCTCATACGCACACCGATCATATCGATGTCAATTTGGCCGCGGCGGTCTTAAACAACGTCAAAAAGAAAACGGTGATCAATGATGTCGAACGCGATGTTCCGTTTATCGGCTCTAAATTTGCCACCGATTTATGGCGCAGCTGGGGTGTTCCGGAGGATCGCCTGATTACAGTTCGTCCTGGAAATGTGATTAAAATCAGAGATATCGAGGTCACCGCCGTCGAATCGGTGGACCGGACAATCCTGATCACTGCACCGCCGCATGGTGAGGTCAAGGGCATGGCCTGCGACGATATGGATGAGCGTGCAGTCAGTTATGTTGTCAAAACTCCGGGCGGTACGATTTACCACAGCGGTGACTCCCATTTCGGCAACATGTATGCCAAGCACGGCAATCAATTTGATATCGACGTTGCGTTTGGATCCTTTGGGGAAAATCCGCGCGGCATCACCGATAAAATGACGGCCAGCGATATTCTGCGAATGGGCGAAGACCTGAAGACGAAGGTCATGATTCCCTATCATCATGATTTGTGGACAAATTTTAAAGCCGATACCAACGAGATTCTTGTATTGTGGTACATGCGGAAAAATCGTCTGCAGTATCAATTCAAGCCGTTTATTTGGGAAGTTGGCGGTAAGTTTGTTTATCCGGATGACAAAGATAAGATTTCATATAACTATCCAAGAGGGTTCGATGATATCTTTACTCACGATATAAATTTACCGTTCCCTAGTTTCCTTTAATCCTTTCAGGAACAGCTTTCGGGTTGTTCCTTCTTTTTCAATGACCAATTTAGAAGCCATTCCTCTTGGTATTTATGAAAAAGGGATTCCCCTTGCTTTGCCATGGAAAGAAAAGTTTCAGATCGCAAAAAAGACGGGTTTTGATTATATAGAACTGAGCGTCGACGGCCAGTCTTGCCGTTTGCAGCGGCTGGATTGGACTGATCAAGACTGTACTGAATTGAAAGCTCTGGCCCAACAGTTTCAAATGCCCTTTAGAACGATGGCGTTAAGCGCCAACCGATTCTTTCCGCTGGGTGATCCTCTGTTGTCTGATCAGGGAATCGACATCATCAAAAAAGCGGTGCAGTTGGCAGCCCGCCTGGATATTCCTGTGATTCAGCTAGCTCCTTACGATGTATATCAAAAGCCAAGCACTCCGGCAACTCGTGCGCGGTTTACCAACGCCTTACTGTCGGTATTGGATTTTGCCAGAAAATATTCGATCCTTCTCGCCATGGAAGTCCTGGAAGATGTACCGCATTTCTGCCGAATCGGCCAATGTACGGATTATATCCGCGAACTTCGCCATCCGCAGCTGAAGCTGTATGCAGATACGGGCAATCTTGTATATAACGGCTATGATGCGGCAGAAGAGCTGACCTATGCACACGGTGAAATTATCGCCTGTCATTTAAAAGACGCCGTTTTCCACAATGAACATAACGTTCCCTTTGGTTCAGGGTTGGTCGATTTTAACCGCTGTCTGCATTATTTTAAACACATTCCCTACGAAGGGACCTTTACTGCGGAAGTCTGGTGCGAGGAAGACATGAGTTTTATTCCACAGCTTTCCAGTATTCATCGTTTTTTAGCAGCAAAAATTATGGAGGAAAACAGAAAATGAAAATCCCTGCTTTACAGTTAGCCTTAGACTGCTCCAGCACCGAAGAAGCCATTCGTGACTGCCAGACCGGCGTTGTTGATGAAATTGACATTTTAGAATGTGGTTACTCTTTGATTGCCGCCGAAGGCGTGCGCGTCGTTAAATTATTCCGGGAGATGTATCCGAAAAAACCGCTATTGGCTGATCTGAAAATCGTCGATGCCGGAAGCAAAATCGGCGGCATGCTGCTGGACGGAAGACCGGATTATACAACGATCCTGTGCGCCTGTGAACCAGGCACCATTACTTCCGTCCAAGAAGAAGCAAGAAAACGCGGCCTGTCGACTCAATTGC
The DNA here is from genome assembly GCF_000327285.1 of Holdemania massiliensis AP2. Lineage (GTDB taxonomy): Bacteria > Bacillota_I > Bacilli_A > Erysipelotrichales > Erysipelotrichaceae > Holdemania > Holdemania massiliensis. The sequence goes on from NZ_HE998568.1 coordinate 682,105, forward strand.
AGATCGAGCTCTATGGCCACTGGTCTTTTGATGATGTTCCGCTGTGGAAAGAGTTGGGAATTTCCCAATTAACCTTACAGCATTCCGGCGACAAACCCGGCGGATGGGATGAAGAGGAAATTGCCACGCTGAAAAAATTATGCGAGTATGGAATTGACGTTGCCGCAACCGGCAGCATCGGCTATGATGACTTGGAAAAATTCCGCAGCATCCCAGTTTCCTGCTTTATTTTTGGTCGGGCGATTCGCGGCGCTCAAGATCCGGCCGCTGAAGCCCGCCGTTTAAAGGAAAAAATCAAAGAAATCTGGTCATAATCTTTTTATCAGGAAGCCGCTGACAAGCGCTGCAGAAAAAAATTGTGATGTCAGATAACCCCCATTGGGCAGACGAATCCTTACATCCCGATCTTCGATCCCTATCGGCATGCTTTTCCGCTGATGAATACAGCCGCAAACAAGCCGCTCAAAAGCATTAAAAAAGCATTGATTTCCTCAGATTTCAATGCTTTTTTCACGTTTGTTCTTTGAGGCTAGATTTTCCATCCGCCTTTCATCGCTTCCACCTTGATTACATTGATGCCGGTACTTTCTTTTACCTTCTCAATCACTTCATCATCGGCTTTCACATCGGTAATCAGATAATCGAAACCTTTCAGACTGGAATAGAAAAATGAATAACTGACGCCGATCTTGGTGCTGTCGCACAAAACAAAACGCTGGCCGCTGGTACGTTTGATCATTGTCTGATTGATCAGCATTTCCTTCATCAATCCCGTTGATATGCCATTTTCAGTTAATCCGCTGCAGCCGACGAAGCACTTGGTCGCCGTGATATTGTTCAGCGCTGCAACCGCAAAATCACCTGTCATAGAATTTTTTGGGAACCGCACCTCACCGCCGGTGAAAATAATCAGCACCTTGGGATCAGGTGTATAGTTAATTGCCCGCGCATTGTTGGTGATGATCGTTACGTGCTTATCTTTAATATAGTCGACAATCATCAAGGCTGTCGTACTGGAGTTTATAAAAATCACATCGTCTTCCTCGATATAAAGCGCCGCGCGTTTGGCAATCGCTTTCTGAAATGTGGTTCGTTCATATTCAGCATCTTCAACAAATTCCTGAATTAGCGATGCCCCGCCGTAGTTTCGGATAATCGCGCCTTTATCCTCCCAATACTGCAGATCCCGACGAATTGTAATCGGTGATACATGATATTTTTCAACTAATTCATCTACGCTGACAGACCGCTTTTCTTCAATTTGGCGCATGATCTTAATCCTGCGGTCATTCACGATTGCTTTGCTTACTTTCATGAAACGCGCCCCTCCCTTAATGCCTGAATCCGCTGCTGATACTCGGCCTTTTCTTCGCCGCTGGATAAATTAGCGAGCTGACTGTAAATAAAGATGATTTCCTTCGGATTCATTTTAGAAACCTTTACGGACTTAAAGCATTCGTAGGCTTTCTTATTATTTCCCAACGCCAGTTCATGCAGTCCGTCCAGTTCATCATAATGAATCAGATTCGGTCTTTTTTTCATTTTTTCAACAGCCTGAGCCTCGCTGTAAACCTGATTGACTTTCTTGACATTTCCCAGCATCAGATAAGCTCTGATTTGATAATAATACATAACAATTAACAATTCAACGCTGCTTCTGAATTTCTTTTCGTTTTTTGCAATGAGTTTGAGGACTTTATCGGGTTCTTTTTTTTCCATCGCAAGCATCACTTCAAAAATACCTGAATTCTTTTCATAATTCTTCGTGATATCCATTCTGCATACACGCTGGTATTTCATCTCTGCAGCTTCCGGATCCAGCAGAAAATTCAGGGTATACAGTGCATCCTGATATAAATACTTCAAATATTCATAATAAACAGCACAGGCGAAAATCGCTAAGCAAAAGATAAGCATGGCCCAGTCCAGAATAGTTTTTTCTGAATTCATAAACATACTGAAGGTCAAGCCAAGAAATCCCAAAAAGATGGCAGCGTTGATGATTGTGGTGATCTGTTGTTTGATTGAATATTTTTTCATGTTCTCGATACCTCCGTCCTCATTATAGCACTTATGATTTATTTTTATGAATTATTTTTGATTAAATCATTAATTTTTATCATATACATGTATTTTTATGATTTAAGAACATTTAATCCGTTATATGATTACTCACTTTCAATCACTAGAATCATATAATTCCTTGAACTATAATGGGGTTGTTCAAGGAGGAAATGATTATGAACAATTGGTTGGAAGAATTATTTGGCGTAAAAAAGCCGATCATCGCAATGTGTCATCTGCAGCCGCTCCCAGGAGATCCATACTATGACAAGGAAGGCGGCATGGCCAAGGTCCTTGACTGTGCAAGAAGAGATCTTCATGCTTTACAGAACGGCGGCGTTGACGGCGTCATGTTCTCTAACGAATTTTCGCTGCCTTATTTAACCAAAGTAGAGCCGGTGACCGTTGCCGCCATGGCTAACGTGATCGGTGAGTTAAAAAAGGAAATCACAATTCCTTACGGCGTAAACTGTCTCTGGGATCCGATTGCTTCACTGGATCTGGCCGTCGCTGTCGATGCCAAGTTTATTCGTGAAATTATCTCCGGCGTTTATGCTTCAGATTTTGGACTGTGGAATACCAACGTTGGAAAAACTGTGCGTCATAAAATGGCGATCGGCGCGGAGAACGTAAAAATGTTGTTTAATATCGTTCCGGAAGCGGCTAAATATCTTGCGGACCGAAATATCGCTGAGATCGCAAAATCAACGGAATTCAATAATCGGCCTGACGCGTTATGCGTTTCAGGATTAACGGCTGGCAGCGAAACTGACACGCAGGTTCTCACCCAGGTTAAAAAAGCTGTTAAACATACGCCGATCCTCTGCAATACCGGCTGCAATAAAGATAACATTACAAGACAATTATCCGCAGCTGACGGCGCTGTCTGTGCCACAACCTTTAAAATTGGCGGTATTTTTGAAAATGCGGTCGATGAAAAACGCGTAAAAGAGTTCATGGACATTGTCAAAGCGTTCCGGGAAACGTTATAAACGTCCCAAACTGATTTTCTCCCTTTCCAAGCATAAAAAAGATCCATGGGTCAGGAATTTCCGATTCTTATCCTGTGGATCTTTTTCTATTCTTATCTGTCTTTCTGTACGGGACAGACTTTTAAAAATGGATCTGTCTGCGCTGGATATTTTCTATTCCGCTTTGCCCTGCGATCCATAGATCACGATCATCTCTTTCATCTTGGCTTTCACCGCTTCATAGATCACAGCGCTGAAATCGTAAGCATGATTGCCTTCCAGATCAGCGGTCTTCGCAGCCTTTGCGGCAGCCTGGCACAGGTCGTTGGCAATGTTGACTTTATTGATTCCCTGACGGCAGGCTTGGCGCAGCAATTCATTGTCAGTGCCGGAAGAACCGTGCATGACTAATGGGAAATTTCCGGTTTTTGCCTTGATCGCCGCCAGCCGTTTGAAATCCAGTTTGGGTTTCATGCCTTTCGGATAGGCACCATGAGCGGTACCGACCGCAACCGCCAGACAGTCAACGCCCGTCTGCCGGATAAACTCAGCAGCCATTTCCGGTTCGGTCAGCGCCGCTTCCCCATCGGTTTCATACTGATCCGCCATGCCGACATGACCCAGCTCAGCTTCCACGGAAATCCCCAGCGCGTGCGCCAGTTCCACGATTTCCCGGACTTCCCGTACATTCTGTTCAAACGGACAGGCCGAGCGGTCGATCATGACCGAAGTAAAACCCGCGCGGAAGGCTTCCAATATCTGTTTTTTCTCACCGCCATGATCCAGATTGACCGCGACCGGAACCGTGGCCCGCTTCGCAAAATAACAGGCGATCTGTCCCAGCAGAAACAGATCCGGATTCGCCGGATACGCGATATCCAGGATGAGCGGAGCCCGCAGTTCTTCCGCGGCGTCAATCACCGCCCGAACGTCCAGTTCCGTCCACAGATTGGGAGCCGCCACCGCATAATTGCCGGCGCTGGCTTTGTCGAGAATGTCCTTCATCGTTACAAGCATGATAATCCCTCCTTCTCCATCCGCATCGGATGGTCTTTTCAAAAGTTTTGCCGTGCTGCTCTGCTTCCATTATCGCACACCCCGCTTTCCTCTGCATTATGGAAAGCTTGAAAGGGGAACATTTTATCCTTAAAAGGAAATGATGGAAAAAGGGACGACTTGCTCGCCCCTGACTGAAAATTACTTGTCCATCGCCTGAATTTCGCCGGCGATCAAATGACAGAGATCCTCGGATTGAACGATCGTGCCGAGCATGTCGAGAAAGCCATGATCGCAGCCGCAGTAGCGCACCGACTTCACGTTTACGCCAACCTCCTGCAAAACGGAGACAAAGTAGTCGCTGCCAACGCGCAGATAATCATATTCCGCACTCACAATGACCAACGGCGGAAATTTGGCCAATCGTTCTGCCGGTGCATAAATCACCGAAACCAGCGGATTTTCATAGCAGGTCTTTCCCTGCAGATACAGACTTTCCGCTTCACTGACGCCGATGCTGTTTTTAATTCGGTCAATCCGGCTGTACGCTTCCTTACGCTGATCCTCCACAATCGGATAGGCATCATACGACCAGGTGTAGCGAAGCTGCTTGTGATAATCCGTGCTGTCCACAGCCGGATAAATTTCAAACGCTTTTTTGATCACGCCGGTTTCATCCTTTAACAGACAAGCGTTCGTCAGCGCTCCGCCGGCGCTGTCACCCGCAACCATCAGCCGCTCTAAGTCAACATTCAGCAACTCCGCATGCTCAACAACCCATTGAACGGTTCCCCAGGCATCTTCAATGGAAGCCGGATACGGACATTCCGGAGCCAGCCGGTATTCCGGGAAAACAACCGCGGCATGTGCCAGTTCAGCGATAAGCCGCATCTGGTTGGCAAACAACCGCATATCCCCGGCCGTCATGCCGCCGCCATGAAAGTAGATCAGCACCGGCAAAGGTCCCTGATCATCCTGACGGCGGTAAAGATAAACATCGATCTTATGATCATGCTGGATGTCGATCAGCTGTTCTTCGACCTCGATTTGAACTTCGCATAAATCTTCGGTCACCTTGTCCGGCCGATAACGTTCCTGCGAAAGCCGATATCCGTTTTGAGAGCGCTGCGCGAACATTTTCTGTTTCATCCGAATGACTTCCAGCAGCCGCGGATCCAGCACATGCTTGCGTTCATCATCCGGCACCGGCTTCATCAGAACAGGTACTCCGCCGATCATTTCAACATGTTCCTTTGCCCGAATTTGCTCCAGCAGCTGCTTATCATATTTCCGCATAGAATTCCCCTTTCTCTACGCTGCCGCAATCAGCTGTTGGCGCTGATCGTCGGCTCTGACCTCGGCATACGCCGCACTGTTTAATAAGATCACAATGATCGTATCGTCGAGCTGCTTTGCCTTGAAGGCTTCCAAATCAACTTTAGCCAGCAGCTGACCGCGGGATACGGTCTGTCCCACCTCAACCAGCGGTGTAATTTCATGCTCGGTCAGCTTCATCGAGTCAATGCCGATATGCACCATCACCTCGGCGCCGCCTTCACCCTGAATCGTAACCGCATGTTTAGTCGGGGCAATGGAATTGATGACGCCGCTGATCGGAGCCTTCACTTCATCCGTCTGCGGGCGGATCCCGAAACAAGCGCCCAGCGTTCCCGCCGCAAAGACCGGATCCGCAATTTTTTCCTGGGCAATATAGACGCCCTCCGCCGGGGCGGACAGTTCGATCGAGGCTAAAGCGGGTACAGCTTCACTTTCATCGTCTTCATTATAGACACTGTCATCCCACTTGGTTAAGAAGACGAAGACAAACGAGCAGACTGCCATGATTCCCACACCGATTAACGCCTTGATGAAGTTTGCGGTATCGCCGTTTTCGCCTAGATATAATAAGATGTTTGTCAGCGAATAACCGCCGAAGCCGTAGCATTTCAAGTGAACGAAGCCGGCATACAGTCCGGTGATCAGCGAAGTCGCAATACTGCAGAAGTACACCTTCGGCATTTTGTAGGAAATACCGTAGGTTGTCGGTTCGGAAATCCCGCCGAACAGCGCGGATATTGAAGCCGGGAAGGCGATTTCCTTTAACCGGCGCTGCTTGCTTTTTAACGCCACGGCCAAAGCGATGAAGCCCGGTGTGATCGTGCAGCAGAAGAACCAGATATTGATGAAGTCGTCATAGCCGACGGTGGCCAGACTGGTTGTGGCAATCGGAATCAAAGCCAGATGGAAGCCCGGGCATAACAAACCGAGCGTACAGGCAAAGATGATGATCGCCGGCACGGCCGCCCAGCTGGCATAATTGCGGATCCAGGCAATGAACATCGCAATATAATTGGTGACTAAACCGCCCAACGGACCGGTCAGCGTCAGCGTGATGACGGACGTGATCAGAATCAAAAGAAATGGTTTCAGGAAATGCCGGACGGAAAGCGGCAGGGCCTTTTTCAGCATCTGATCAAGCTTGGACATAACCCAGACGGACAGGATGATCTGCAGCACTGCACCGTTATAAGTCGTTAACAGCGTCGGAATCCCGAAGTATGACGTATAGCCGCCGGCTCCGGCCATCGTTACCCAATCCGGATAAAGCAGCCAACAGGCTAAAAGCATCGCCAGAACCGGTTCGATATCAAACTTCTTCGCCGAGGTGTAGGCAACGAAAACCGGCAGGAAATAGAAGACCGACTGCGCCAGATTGTTCAGAATGATATACGTAGAATTGGTTGAATCCAGCCCAAAGACCAGGTTCAGCAGCAAAAGCAGGCAGGTCAGAAAGCCGGCGGCGATCAGCGAAGGAATGACCGGACTCATGATTCCAGCCATCAGCTGCAGGAAATTCGAGAAGATCGTGACAAGCTTTTTTTCCTGCGGCTTCTGAGTTACCCCGTCAGTTTTCCCCACGCGTTTTTCAACCTCCAGAAACAGATCCTCAATGATTTGTCCGACGATGACCTGGACTTGATTGGCATGCGCTTCTACGCCCAGCACTCCTGGAATCTTTTTTAAGGCGTCCGGATTCACTTTGGCTTCGTCGCGGATCACCACGCGCAGACGTGTCGCGCAGTGATTGACGTTGGTGAGATTTTCCTTGCCGCCCAGCTGTGTGACAATCGCAGCGGCCATGTCGGCGTAATTCAGTTTTTTTGCCATGATTTTTCTCCCTCTTTCTAATATTCAGTTCGCCATTGCTTGATGGTTAACGACTTGATTCCAGCTTTTCAACATGAACCCGGCTCAGACCGCGTTCAATTTGTTCCAGCCTGACATCTTCCTGAGTCATCGCGACACTGCTTCCGGCCGCCCCGGCCCAAGCCAGCGCTTCGGCTTTTGAACAGCCTTCACTCAGCTTGCCGACAAACGCCGCCAGCATCGCATCACCGGATCCGACCTGATTGACCGCTTCGATCGGCTGCTGAAATAGCCGGTAGCCTCCGTCAGATCCTGCCAGATAGGCGCCATCCGCCCCCAGCGAAATCAAGATGTTTTCCACACCGTTTTCCAAAAGTTGGGCAGCCGCTTCCGGCAGCTCGCTGAGCGTTAGCTCCGGTTGATGGATCAAGAGCTTAAACTCATAGAAATTCGGTTTGATCAATGCCGGATGACAGCGCTGAATGAGTGCTGGAGTCAGCGTTTCCATGTCGATTACCAGCTTCGCGCTATGCGCATGAATGCAATCCGACAGACGAATCAGAAAATCTCCGCTCAGCCCCCGCATCATATTGCCGCAGACCGCAACCCAATCCCCGGGTCCGATCGAATCCAACAACTTTAAAACAGCCTGCTCACTCTTCGGCTCAGCCTGCGGACCGCGGGCATTCACGCACAGCGTCCCCTGCCCGTGATACAATTTCACATTGATCCGGTTCGTCCCCGCTATCGGCACAGTCACTAAATCGATTAAGGGAACTGACCGCAGGCGGCTTTGAATATAATCACCGGTAAAACCGCCCAGCAGCGCGATGGCTTGAGATGGAATCCGCAGCTTATCCAGCATCATCGAAACGTTTAATCCCTTGCCGCCGACCTTCATCCGTTCATCAACGGTCCGGTTGACCTCGATATCCACTAACGGTTCGTCCACCGTCATCGTATAGTCAATCGAAGGATTCAGCGTGATTGTTATAATCATGAAGCAATACCTCCTTGCAGTTTCAATGTAAGCGATATCATTTGCAATTTCAAGCATAATTTGATCGTTTTAAAAAATAATCATGATTGTTTCTTGGTTTAATCAATCAAAATGATTGATTTATTAATTTTGATGATCATCTTCAATCATGCCCATGAAAGTGTGCTATAATGGCTTCGGAGGGAAATACGATGATAAAACAACAACGCTGGGCGGCCATCATTGATCAGTGCCGCCAACACACCTCGGTCAGCGTCGCGGAGCTGGTTCAGCTCCTAAACGTTTCTGAAGCGACAATCCGCCGTGATCTGCAGCAAATGGAAGATCTCAACATGGTCAGCCGGCTCCATGGGGGCGCCCGTCTGAACGATGATCAGTCCGCCGAACCGCCGATGCTGATCAAATCGGAAACCAATGTTTCCAGCAAAAATCAGGTTGCGCGCCTGGCTGCCGGAATGATCAAAAACAATCAGATGGTCTATATCGACGCCGGCAGTTCTACCTATGAAATGCTGAATTATGTGCGGGCGAAGAACATTACGGTTGTCACGATCGGCATACCGCACATTGCCAAATTGAAGCACAATTCCACGCACACGATTCTGCTCGGCGGGACCATCCGCTGGACAACCGAAGCCGTTACCGGCAATATGACGCTGAAGCAGCTGGACGACCTGTTCTTCGATGTGGCGTTCATCGGCGTCAACGGCATTCACGAAAAAGTCGGTTTTACGACGACCAACGAACAGGAAGCCGACGTCAAAGCGAAAGTGATCGCGCATTCCAGTTCCACCTTCATCCTCGCTGACGGTTCCAAATTCAATAAGCTCTACCCCGTCAAATTTTCCCGTTTGGATCAGGCCGTCATCCTCAGCGATGAGATTCCGGATTTTGACCGTTCGCAGATACGCTATCAGTTAACCAACGGTGAAAGCCGCCTGGATTAAATCCTTTCAGACAAAAAGAAAAAGCCGGTTCCAGCCTTCCTGCAGCAATGACCGCTGCGGATAAACAGGATTCCGGTTTTTCTTTTTATTTGGATAATGCAGGATAATAAATGGCCGCTGATTTCCAGCAAATTTCTTGGATATTGCCCGCGAAGCGCTCCGCAGGCACGCCTTGAAGCTGCCCCCGCTGCACCTGCTCACACAATTCAATCAGCTCACCGATGCGCGCTACAGAAACCTCTACCGGTCCATGCGAGCCATAAATTACATCAAGCTGATCGGCAATCGCCGCCAGCTTCCGCAGGCTGGACAGATACGCCTGTAAGTTGCGGCCTTCACCAAACATAAAGGTCGTGGCATTGGTTACACTGTCGCCGCTGATTAAAAATCGTCTGGACTTTTCCCACAGGGCAATACTGCCTGGGGTATGCCCGGGAATCAGGACAATCTCAAAGTGATACGGCTCAAAATCCAGCTGATCGCCTTCCAGCACCGCAATGAGTTCTCCGGAATACGGATGTTTCTGCATAAACCGCGCCATCTCCGAGGGATGAAGCAGAATTTTATCAAATTCATCACAGGCTGCCATGTGGTCCGGATCGCTGTGCGTTAATAAGAACGTCACCGGCTTGTCAGTCTGTTGGGTCACCCTTTCTCTTAAACCCGCTTCGACACCGCCGTCGACAACCAGAGCCGCACGTTCACCTTCAATGAAGAAACAGCGGACATAGCCTTCTTCGATACTGCAGAGATGATCTCGAACACGCTTCATTTCCATCATGGGTTTCCTCCTGGGAAGCTTTCAGTTCCCACTAATCTTGTTTAACTTTAGTTTCAATCAAAAGTTTGGAAATTTCAAGTCTTTCTTCAAGCTTGCCTATCTTTTGAGTCAGACCGGAAATCAATTTTCAGAAAAGACTTAAAGCGGGGAGTAATGAAATTCAAAAAAACCTGCCGAGGGGAGCGGCAGGCTTTTCTGGGATAGACAGGAGGGGAAGCCTGCCTTTTCCGATTATTTTTATTGTTAAGAGGGGAAAATATTTTATAAAAAAGGGAACTTATTTTTTATGCTTCTTCAGTCGAGCTTGAACTTGGATGCCTCCTTTCTTGTATGCTTGTATTATAGGCAAACATTATGGGATAAGTATCAAAAGCACGTGAAGGTTGCGTGAACTTCCTAAAGACTTTCTTAAGACAACACTTTTCTGTTTTACGTCAGGACAATCTGCGGGATTGTTAACTCCGATTCTCAAAATCAGTGACTTGATCCAGACAGTTCACGCCTTGAACGGATTCAGCTAGGTTTCCTGAAGACAAAAAGAAAACGGAAATGATTTCCGCTTTCCTGGTTGGTTATCAGATTTTCAAGGCTTAATAGACGGTGAAACCGCCGTCGGCGACGACGATCGAACCGGTGATGTGACGCGCTTCATCCGAGGCGAAGTACAGAATCGTAGCCGCCTGTTCTTCCGAAGTCGCATTGCGTCCCTGCAAGGTCTGTGTTTTGCCGGCGATCATGGAGTTTTTCATGAATTCGGAAGGATCAATGCCCTGCGCTTTCAGTTCAGCGATCTTGGCATAGATCTTTTCTTTTGCCGCTTCGGTCAGCGGTGTGTCCGTTCCGGCCGGACAGACGGCATTGCAGATAATGTTGTTTTTTGCATAATCCATCGCCGTGGATTTGGTCAGGCCGACCACGCCGTGCTTGCTAGCGACATAAGCCGGACCCGCCGGCGTTGCGCGAACACCGGCAACCGATGCGGTGTTGACAATCGCTCCGCCGTTTTCATTCTTCAGCATATATTTAATTTCTTCGCGGATGCAGTAGAACATCGCATTCAGATTCGCGTTGACAACACTGAACCAATCGTCATCCGTCAGATCTTCGATCTTCTTGGAATCCCCGACGATTCCCGCGTTGTTGATCGCAATGTCCAAACGGCCGTAACGTTCGACCGCTTTCGCATAGAGATTCAGAATGTCTTCTTTTTTCGTGACATCGCACTGAATGAAGACCGCTTCGCCGCCCGCCTCGCGTATTTCCTTTTCAATGGCTTCTCCGCGCGCCTGACTGCGGCCTGCGATGACGACCTTGGCGCCTTCCGCGCCTGCTCTTAAGCAGACGGCTTTGCCGATACCCGAAGTCCCGCCGGTAACGACCATAACCTTACCGGCAAATCGATCTTGAATGATCATGAATTGTTCCTCCTGTTCACTATCTCTATTATACCTCGATCGATTTTAAAAGGCCACGGTTTTGTTACTTTTTTCACATTATCATTCGGCGGCGCTTTATTCACCGCAAAGACGAATAATCCGCGGTTAAAGAAGGAATTCAGACTTTCGCTTCCTCCTTCTTAGGATTCATTCGGTGCAGCTGTCCTTCGGCCAGAAGCACCCGCTCATCGCTGAACTGCGAAACTGTTTCTGAGTGCGTCACGACGATAACGGTCTTGCCGAATTCTTCTGCCAGCTGCTTGAAGATCCGGATGATTTCCTGTTCGGTTGCGGTATCGAGATTTCCGGTGGGTTCGTCCGCAAAAATCAGATCGACATTGGCTGCCAAAGCCCGGGCAATCGCAATGCGCTGCTGCTCGCCGCCGGACAGTTTGGAAATCGGACGATTGGCTTTTGACTGAACAATTCCGACCTTTTCCAGCAGCGCATAGGCAATTTCCCTGCGGTTTTTCGGTACGGCGTTGTCGGTTTCGGTCATTGCTAATTCGACGTTCTCAATCCCGGTCAGATAGTTGATCAGATTATACTGCTGAAATACGATGCCGATCTGATTGCGGCGGTAATGATACAGCTGAGCGGATGTAATCGGAGTGTCGTTATACCACAGTTCGCCGCTTTCCGCGCTGTCTAATCCTGCCAAAATCGATAACAGCGTCGTCTTGCCGCTGCCCGACGGTCCCAGGATCGTATAGAATCGTCCATCTTCAAAGGTATAGGAACAATCCTGCAGGATACTGCGCCGGGATGCTCCGTCGGTATAGCCATAATTCAGATTGATTAATTTTAACATGCGGTTGACCTTTCTAATTCTGACTCATCAGAATCTTTTTCGGATTGAAGCGCAGCACCATCAAGGATGGAATCAGCGTGCTGACAAAGACGACGCCGATGCCGAGCAGGAAGATCTGGATCAGAATGACGGCATTGACGCCGGCATGATAACTGGCCGTGACTTCTTCCTGAGAAACCTCGTTAAACAGCGAATCGGAGGAAGCGGAAGAGTAGATGAAACCGCTTTGGGCACTGTTGTTCTGATTTTCCTGAACCTGCATCGCCAGAGCCTGCTCGCCCACCCGACCGGCGATCATCGAACCCGTCGCACAGGCCAGGATAAAGCCCAGCATGGCTGTGATTAGAACCTCGCTAAACAGCTGAGCGACGATCTTCACTTTAGAAACGCCGATGGAAAGCAGGACGCCGATTTCTGTTTCCCGGGTTTTTAACGTCAGCGCACTGACGAGGGAAATGATAACGACGGCATTGATCAAAACGACCGCAACGATCAGATCAGAGAAAACCGTTAAAGTGTCCAGAGGTTTTGATAAACGCTGATACATTTCATCATTGGCGTCCATGACCAGAAATTCGTCCATACTCTGACCATATTGTTCTCGGAAAGCGTCAACCTCCAGCGGATCGTTCAGCACGAAGATCGCGCTGCTTGGATTGTAATCTTCCGGCGTAGTTTCCTGTGCCTTGGGATTGGCTTGATGAAACTGCGCCATCAGTTCCAGATCCCGCTGCATATAGAGCGGCTGCGGAATTATCACTTGATTGGCGGGATTCGAATAAGTGCTGGCCCACTGCAGTTCATCATTGCTCAGCTCCTCACCGCTTTCCAAAATTCCGACGATTTCCAAATCGAGAACATTGTTGTTCTGCGGATCGGCAATCGCTTTCATTTCATCATCGGAATACAATTTCAGCTTCAGAAAATCCCCGACGTTCAGATTGTTTGCTTCCGCCAGCCGCTTGTCGATCACGGCGACGGCGCTGCCGTTGTCAATTTCTTCCTGTGTAAGCATCCGTCCGGAAGCCAGCTTCCAGGTGCCGTCTGCCAGCTTGGTCAACTGCGGCGCCATAACGCCCAACATCGTCATGTCCGGAGTCTGGCTGTTCTGCTGACCGCTGCCGGATATCGTTTCCGACATGACAACCGAAGTACCGAAGAGTGCATCCTCATCGTCTTCATTGGAAGCTGGCCGCTGAATCGGCACCGGCTCAAAGCCGTCGGCATACCCGACAGTGGAGCGCATCCAATCCGCCGCTTTCACGCGGGAATCCGCAAGCATCTTGCGCACCCGCTCCGGATCGGGCTTCGGGGAGGTGAAGTTCTTCCGTTCGTCCCCCTCTAGCTGCATGTATTTTTCGTACCAGGCGTCAAAATCAACCTGAAAGGCGATGACCGGATTCATTTTGCGCCGGGTTTCAGTTTTGGCCTGAGCGGCGGCGGAACTGATTGAAAATCCGACGACGACAAAGTTTGCGATCAAAAAGAAAGTCAGGGTCAGAAGCAGGGATTTGGTCTTACTGCGAGTTAAGTGCCGTAGGGCACGCTGCATAAAATTCATAGTGAATCTCCTTTCTCAGGGTGCAATGAAAACAACTTTTCATTGAAAGCTTATTTTTAGATAATGGCTGATTCAATTCGGTTTCCCTGCGGCCAAAAACAAACTGCCTTTAGGGTGATGATAGAAACGACAAGCGCCTTATGAATCCGGCATGACCTGCAGGCGAATCTCCATTTTGAACTCGCCGTCCTGCCATAAAGCCCGGACGGATCCGCCTAAACGCTGAACAATTTCCTGCGTGATCGCCAAGCCTAAACCGCTACCTCCCAGCTTACGGCTGCGCGAGGCATCCAGCCGGTAAAACGGCTGAAACAGCTGAGCGCATTGACTTTCACTGATCGGCTCCGACGGATTGATAATCCCAATCCGAACCTCCTGTTCGGTTTTTTCCAGTTCAATTCGGATCGTACTGTTCTCCGGCGAATACTTCACCGCGTTTTCCACACAGTTATACAAGCAGCGCAGCAGCAGCGTCGGTTCCGAATCCAGACAAGGATAGACCTCCGCCAGCTGAATCGTCAGCTGTTTCTGTTTGATCCGCGGTTTTAGTTCTTCCAAGATCGTACACAGACAGTCATGAACGGAACAGCGCTGCCGCTGTTCGATCATTTGAGCGCTGTTGAGCTGAAGCAGATTTTCTGCCAGCTGATTCAAGCGGCGGATATTGCGCTGCGTCACTTCCAGAACTTCCGCGGCTTCCTCGGCGGTGTATTCCTCATCCTGCCGCAGCGAATCCAGATTGACCTGAATCGACGCCAGTGGTGTTTTCAACTCATGGGCGGCGTCCGCGGTAAAGCGTTTTTGCCTCTCAAAAGCGTCATCCAGCCGCGTGATCATCTGATTGAAGGCTCGGCTGAGTTCCGCAACCTCGCGGATGCCATTTTCTTCTAAGCGCGTGGACAGCTTCTCTTCATCCAGCGTTCCAATAGAAGTGGATAAGTCCCGCAGCGGCCGTGTCAGCCGGGAAACCGTCAAATAGATCCCCAAAATACCTAGGATAATAATTGCCACCATCAGTGCCAGAACCTGAACCTGCAGCCGGTCATTGACCGCCGTTGTAATCTGAATCATATCCTGCTGCAGCTCTACCGGCACCTCGCCGCTGAGAAAAGACTCCAGATTCGATGTAAACACAACCTGATCGTCCAGCCAGGTTGATTCAGGAGCCTTTTCCAGTTCAGCGGCATCTGTTTTTTCCTTCACATCGACCGCCCGGGCAGCCGAAACCGCCGCGGCATAGTCTTCAAACGTAACGGCGAAATCCGTGATCACCGTCGTTGCCTGCTGCGCCACACCAGTCAGACTTCGGGAACTGAAAATCATCGAAGTCACGGTCAGAAGCAGACAGGCCGCGGTCAAAATCATCGCGCACAACAGGGTTATTTTAACCTGAAGACTAAGCTTTTTCATAATCGTTCTCCTTCAGGCGATATCCCAATCCGCGCTGACATTCAATCCAGTCCTTTCCCGTTGCAAGCGTCAGTTTGCGCCGCAGGGAAGACAAATGGACTTTAAACGCGTTGGAAAACAAGTCTTCATCTTCACTCCATACCTGCGCGATAATCGCTTCCGCGCTCAGCAGTCGGCCTTCATTCAGCGCCAGTGTTTCCAGGATCTGAATTTCTTTGGCGGTCAGCCTCAGCCGTTGATCCTGCACAAAAACCTGATGTCTTTCAACGTCAATCCGAAGCTTCCCACGGCAGACAACCGCTTCCTGACGCACAAAGCGGCGTCCGGTCAGATTGCGGATTCGCGCCAGCAGCTCTTCAAAGTGAAACGGTTTGACCAGATAATCATCGGCTCCCAGGTCAAGCCCTTCCACCTTATCGTGCACAGTTCCCCGGGCTGATAAGATCAGAACCTTCTGCTGCGGTTTCTTTTGACGCAGCTGACGAAGCAGATCCAGCCCATCGATTCCCGGCAGATTCAAATCCAGCAAAATACATTCGTAATCCTCGATCAACGCCAGCTCCAATCCCTCGCGGCCTTCACTGCACCACTCGATATCATAGCCATTTTTGCGTAAGCCGCGTTTTAAGCCCATCGCCAGATCTTCCTCATCTTCCACAATTAACAGTTTCATGCGCTGCTCCTTTCCATTCCCGGACAGTCTTGATTATACCGAACCGGAGGTTAAGCCAAGGTTAAGAAAACACCATTTTTATCCTTTTTTATGTTTTAACAAACCGACGACCAAGCTCACAACCGCAGTGCTCAGAACAATGACATAGAGATAGCCATACGTCCACTGCAGTTCCGGCATCGTTGTAAAGTTCATTCCGTACCACCCGGCAATCAGCGACAGCGGAAGACAGATTGTCGTTACCAGCGACAAAGTTTTCATTGATTTATTCAACTGATAATCCAGCTGGGCTTGATAAGACTGCTGCGTCTGCGTCAGGCGGTCGCGCAGCAGCTGCACATTATCGCGATAACGAAGCAGCCGGTCATTCAGCAGATGAAAGCTGCGCAGTTCATTTTCTTCAAACAGATCATTGAGATTCTCCTCTAAATGATCGCTCATATTGATCAGCTGTTCATAATAGCGGTTCAAGGTCAACAGTTCTTTTCCCAGCTGCATCACCTGACGGCGGAAATGAGGCGCTTTCCAATCAAATACTTCCTTTTCCAGCGTATCGATCCTGAGTTCCAATTCTTCATGAATATCCGGATCCTGAATTAATATTTCCCGAAAAAAACCGCAAATCAGCCGCGGCAGCGTCGCCTTCTGCGGCCGCAGTGTCTGAAGCATGCGGTTTACCGCTTCTCCGGTACTGTCATCCGCATCCGCCAGATCCACCACTAAAAAGCAGTTTTTCAGGATCAGCAAACCGATCTGATCGCGTTCGCCCAGAATCTGTCCGGGATTGATGAGATGCAGAACGCACCAGAACGCCTCTTCATTCACGCTGACTGCATTGCGCATCAGCGTTTCTGTTTGCTTGGGCATCGGCAAAGACAAATCCGCCTGTTTCACGAAAGCCTGGAATTCAGCTTCGCTGATAAAACCGACGGTTAACTGATCGCAGGGATAGCTCAGTTTTTCTTTCTGTATCAGAATTTCATGGATTTCAACGATCATAAAGCTTCCTCCTGACGCTCCATCACTCAGCGTCATTTTCTTCCCCATTATATAATAAAAGCAGAAGCCCGGGTGAAGTTCTTCTATTCCTGACAAAAAACTTTCAGCGGACACGCTGTGAGATCGCTGAATCAAGCAAAATAAAAACCGCGGCGGCGAAGGACACAACAGCGGTTTGTCATCGGTTGAATATTAAGCTTCAAATTGCGGCCACCTTCTTCCATTTCCAAGACTCGGACAAAAAAGCTATGGATCCTTGATCGAAAAGGATGAACATGCTACACTGAGAACAATCAAGATCAATTTTAAGGAAAAGAAGGAAGTGATTCAAATGTGTGAAAACAAGAAAAGGCAAAACGATGATTTCCTCCATGCAAAGCCGGCAGACTGCGGCCGTTGCATGGAGGAATAGCGCCGCAGTGTAAAAATACTGGCTTTGCTGCTTGAGATGCAATCAAGGAGGAAGCCCGCATGAAATATGGCAATGCAAAAGTGATTCTTCCCGATGCTCTGGTAAAAGAGCTGCAGAAGTATGTTCAGGGTGAATATATTTATGTTCCGATTGAACAGAAAAAGCAAAAGCGCTGGGGAGAAGTTTCCGGCTATCGGAAAGAACTAGAACAGCGCAACAGACAGATAAGAAAAGAATATCGCGGCGGAGTTTCTATGAAATGTCTGTCAGAAGAATATGGCTTATCCATCTATGCCATCAGAAAAATCATTTATCAAAAATAACGGTCAGGGCTGCTGAAGCAGCCTTTTCCTTTATCCCGTTTAATTCTGTATCAGACTGTGTATAGCCTGTTTTGTATTCTGACTGTAAAATAATCAACATAGAAAGAAAATATAAGAGGAAACAACAATGTGTACGCGATTTGTTTATCATGGCCAGGATGTGATTACAGGGTTTAATTTTGATATTGACCTTTCAGTATGGAAACACAAGGTACGGATAGAAAAAGATCGATTCTATATCGGGATTTTAAGACCTGACGGAATATATCATTCTTATCATGGAGTCAACAGAAACGGAAATGTTGGAACGTTATTGTATGTGCAGGAAAACCCTGACGGAGTTTATCAAGCGGGTGAAAACTGCATTACCATTGCCGCTTTAACGGAACAGTTTATCCAGGGCCAGCTGTCTTTTGATGAGGTTCTTGAAATCGCAAAAACAAAAAAGATAACGTATGCCCCGGATGCTTCGATGCAGGCCCTGTTATCCGATGCTCAGGGGCGTGTATTGATCCTTGAGCCGGGAATCGGATATCGGCAGGAACAGAAACGCTATTCCCTGATTACAAATTATTCTTTAATCAAGCCGGAAAGCACTGAAAAATTTATTGTCCCGGATGATGACCGGTTTGAACGAGCGCTGGAATTCCTCAGCCGCTGTCAATCACATTTCTCAATTTCAGACGCTCAGGATTTGCTTCAGGTCACTTGCCAAGAGGGGAAATGGGCTACTCGGGTTTCATTTCTTTACTCCGTGAAGGAACAGGCCGTCTATTATACCGAGAACAACAACTTCAAGGAGTTTAAAAAGTTTGGATTTCCATTAAAAGAACAAAAGGAGAATCATCATGCCACAGAAAATCTATCCACGTTCAAATGATAAAGAAACAGTGTATCTGAAAAATGTGATCACCAATCCCAACATAATCGTCGGCGATTATACGATCTATAACGATTTTGTCAACGACCCGAAAGCTTTTGAAAGAAACAATGTTTTATATCATTACCCTGTCAACCAGGATCAACTGATCATCGGAAAATTCTGTTCCCTTGCCTGCGGAGCAAAATTCATCTTCAACAGCGCAAACCATACATTATCTTCGTTATCGACCTATCCCTTCCCCATCTTTTTTGAGGAATGGGGATTAGCGGTCAATGAGATCACAAAGGCTTGGGACAACAAGGGGAATATTGTCATCGGCAATGACGTTTGGATTGGTTATGAAGCGGTTATTTTATCCGGTGTTACGATTGGCGACGGCGCGATTATTGGAACACGGGCAGTTGTTACAAAAGATGTTCCGCCCTATACGATTGTTGGCGGTGTTCCCGCAAAGCTGATACGAAAACGATTTGATTCAAATACAATGGATCGCCTGCTGAAAGTAAAATGGTGGGACTGGTCTGAGCAGCAGATTGCGCAGCATCTGTCCGAGATCCAATCTGGAAATCTTGAAGCCTGGCTCTGAGCGTCCGCACATAAAAAGCAGATCCAGCCATAAAAGACTCTCTCTGCTTTGTTTATGATTCTGCTTGCTTCTCAATTATTTCTGACTTTTTCTCATTAATTCAAAGTATTGAGTGTTTCCGCATTTCTACTTTATTGTTTTTAAAGCCTTTTCCGCCCATTTTGAATCTTTCAAAATCGCCCGGCCAATGCCGATCAGATCAGCTTTCTGCGCCTGAAGCAGCGCTTCCGCAGCTTGAGCTTCGGTAATTCCGCCGGTCAAAAGGACAGGCATTTTGACTTGTTGTTTAACAGCTTCAGAAAAATCCTGAAAATAACCCTGTTCACTGTGGCCCGGACGCAGATAACCATTTAATCCGCCGGACAGATCAATGAAATCCAAGCCTGCTTTTTCAAACATCACACAGGCTTGAACCGCTTCGTCCATTGTACTCCCGTTTTCCAATCTATCATAGACACCTAAACGCAGGGTCAGCGGATAGTCGCCGCCGACAGTCTGACGGATTCTTTCAATGATCTGGATATGCAGCCGAATACGATTCACCAGGGATCCCCCATATTGATCTGTTCTTTGATTGGTGATCGGGGAATAAAACTGATTTAACAGATATCCGTGAGCGGAATGAATTTCCACACCGTCAAATCCTGCTTCTTTCGCCCGGTTCGCAGCCAGGGCAAAATCGGAAATGACTTTTTCCAGATCTTCCGCATTCATCATCTGCGGCAATTCCTCTTCTTTGGCTCTTGGATGTTTCACCGCGCTGGGCGCCAGCGGAGGGAAACCTGTAATTTCCGCTTTCGCGGCGCTTCCGGCATGATTGATCTGCGCAAAGACCGGCGTATGATGGGCATGAATCGCATCCGTCAGTGCCTTCAAGCCTTGCATGTCGGCATCTGCAGCTAGGGACACCTGATTCATGCTGGCCTTGCCTGCCATCGAAACATAGCTGTGCTCCGCAATGATGAGGCCGATCGCTTCATCTGCGGATTTCTCTTCATAATATTGAATTAAGTCGGCTGTAATCTTTCCTTCTTCAGCTTTAGAGGTTGCCATCGGCGGCATGACGATCCGATTTTTTAACTGCAGTGAATGAAGAACCAGTGACGATGAAAGTAAAGACATGATTTATTCCTCCTGTTGACTTAATATCTTATTTATACCATAATTCTATCGAACAAACGAGTACGCACGAATAAGTAAGGTACTATCCAAAAGGAGAGCATGATGCAAAATCAGAAAGAATTAAAAGAAGTCAACGTCCGCCCCTTTGCTTATGCTATGACCTGCGTCGAGGGAAAATGGAAGATGCACATTTTATTTTGGCTTTGGAAACAAGACACACTGCGATACAGCGAACTGAAACGATCCTTGGGCAAGGTGACCCATAAAATGTTGTCAAGCCAACTGAAAGAACTGGAAGCTGATGGTCTGATCCTGCGTCTGGAATATCCGCAGGTTCCGCCTAAAGTGGAATACCGTCTTTCCCAAAAAGGAAAATCAATGATGCCCATCTTAAGTGAACTGTGCCGCTGGGGCAGTCAGAATGTTCCGGATGATTGGAAAATGGAGTAATCATCAACTTCAAGCCTGCTTATCACATACTATATTCCAACGTGAATTGACCTTCCCCATCAACGAGATAACCAGTTTTTTCCTGTTGCAGTTTCTCCATCGGAATGGATGATGCTAATAAAGTCATTGGATCCAAGAGATCACAAAGAGAGTTAGATAAGAAGCTTGGCATTACTATGAATCTTTTAATAATTCTTCCAAATAGGCTGGAATAAAGTAACTTAAACTATTTAACATTTTATTAGAAGTAGTAATCTCATGATTTACGCGGAAGTCAAAATTTGCGGATTGGATTTTCAATTTGGAAAAGCCATGAAATTCGCTATCTAGAAGATTCTTTACATACCAATCTGTACTTATTAAATATTTTTGAATTTCTGTTTTAAGTTTACGATGCCGTTTGATTAACGTATCCGACAGGATTTTTATTTCCTCTAGATTATACGTATTTTTAACATTCGTTGTATAAAAATAATAGCCCGTCATAAAACTAGGCGGCTGATAAAGTGGATCAATATCCCGAGTATCATAGCTTTGAGATAGTATGTGCTCGTACTCAGCGATTAATTCTGTAAATTCATAACATAAATACAATACAAATGTTTTTTCTATCAAATCATTGTTTTTTTGTTCAAGCATTTCATTGACTAAGTCTCTTACAATCTGTTTTTGTTCTTCAAAGGTTAATGGACTTAGATTATCTTCTAATAACTTTAACTCTTTTCTAATCCCTGAATAATCTAATTTAATTTTTTTCTGCCATGATATGATTCTACTTTTAGGAATAATATTAAAAATAATATAATTATATTAAAGGACATATTTATCCGATCTTAGAAATTTATTTTATGAATTGTTTCTTAATCCACGGAAATCAAAATCACCCGCAATGCAGGTGATTTTATCATTTGCTTCGCCTGCTCAGCTGACTTAGCGCATCCGAACTTCACTCTCCGCAGTTTTCTCTGTATGCTCATAGATATGATTTTATTCGTTTGTCCATTGTGAATCAAATACCGCTAATCTGAATCCCTTGCGAAATTTTTGTTTTAATTCTTATCTCTATCCTAAAATCTCCGCAAGCCAGGATTTCGGATTTACTGGACGTCCGCAGCTGAAAGCATCAAAACTGCCGTGGATCAGGCTTCCTTTGCCGTCTCCCTGAATGATGATGACGGTATTGCTGCGGTATTCGGCTTCAATATCATCCGCAATTTCAAAGGCGCTGATATTCTGCGCGACGATCACCGGACGGCTGTCCGCATCCACGCCGGCGGTCAGCTCTGAATAGACGGTATAGATTTGATTTTTCAGTTCAGCTTCCTGATGAATTTGAGAATCGGCCTGAATCTGGAAGCGCACTTCTTCCGTTTCTCCAACCAGTGTGCAGAGGGAACAAAACAAACCAAGGCTTATCATCACAATCAGCTTCTTCATAAAAAATCCGTCCTTCCTGTTAGCTTCAGGATGGACGGGTTTTCGCTGTTTATACAAAATGACTTCAAAAGACCCTTACAGATTAAAGTACACAAACAACATCCGGTCTTTGCCGTTGATATCCTGCACGACTTCCGCCCGCACCTCGCCAAAGGTTTTTCTGACCTCCGCCAACAACGCTTCTTTCTGATTCCAGCCGATTTCAAAGGCCATCATTGCTTTTTCCTTTAACACCCGCGGGGCTGCCGCAAAAACCTGACGATAGAATTTCAAACCATCCTCCCCGCCGAACAGCGCGACATGCGGTTCGTAATCCTTGACCGAAGCTTCCAGTTCTTCTTCTTGAGGAATATAAGGCGGATTGCAGATCAACAGATCCACCTTCATCCCAGCCTCAATGACCGGCTGCGCCATGTCACCGACCATAAATTTCACATCGACGCCTAAATTGGCAGCATTGGCTTTGGCAACTTCTACGGCTTGGGCGCTGATATCCGTCGCGCTCATGCGGATTTTCGGTTCTTCTTTGGCTAATGCGAGGGCGATCGCCCCGCTGCCGGTCCCGATATCCACCGCTTCCACCGTTTCCGCGTCAGCGAAATAAGCGTCCACATCCGCCAGAATGTTCGCCACCAGCTCTTCTGTTTCCGGACGCGGTATCAGCACGTTTTCATTGACCTGAAAACGATAGCCGTAAAACCAGGAATATCCCAATACATACTGCATCGGCTCCTGTTTCAGGATCCGTGTCATCCCTTCCTGATACTGTTTGGCCAGCTCGGCCGGGACTTCCTCCTCATAATGCAGATACAGATCGTAGCTTTCCTTCTGGCTCAGCTCCAAAAGAAATACCTGAGCGGTTTCCTGCGGAATCTGCGCCTGCTGCAAAAGCGGCAGCGACGCATGAATCAGTTCGCGGAAACTAGGCATGATTCTGTTCTCCAGCCAGTTTCTGACGCTGTTCCTCCGCTAACAGAGCGGCGATGACATCGTCCAGCTTCCCTTCCATAATCCGATCCAGCTGATTGACCGTGAAGCCAATTCGATGGTCAGTAACACGGTTCTGCGGATAATTGTAGGTTCGGATTTTTTCAGAACGGTCGCCGGTCCCGATCTTTGCCCGGCGGATTGCCCCTTCCGCTTCTTCCTTCTGCCGGCTCAGCTCTTCATAGACGCGGGCGCGGATTAAACGCATTGCGGTTTCCCGGTTTTCGTGCTGAGAACGGCCCTCCTGGCAGTTGACGGTAATCCCGGTCGGCACATGCACAATCCGCACCGCGGAATCTGTTTTGTTGATGTGCTGTCCGCCGGCGCCGGAAGCGCGGTGTGTTTCAATCGTCAAATCGGCCGGATCGATTTCGATATCGGCTTCCTCGGCATCCGGCAGCACCAGCACCGTTGCGGTTGACGTATGAATACGGCCTTGAGTTTCCGTCTTCGGCACGCGCTGCACACGATGCGCCCCGGATTCAAATTTCAGCTGACGATAAACCTCATTGCCTTTGACTAAAAATGATATTTCGGAAAAGCCGCCGGCTTCCGATTCGCTCATTTCCAGCACCTGAATCTTCCATCCTTGTGTTTCAGCATACCGAACATACATCCGATATAGATCGCCGGCGAAAATATTGCCTTCATCACCGCCGGCAGCCCCGCGGATTTCCACAATGCAGTCGTGATCATCATTCGGATCCTTCGGGATCAGCAGCACTTCGATCTTTTCAATCAGCGCTTCTTTCTTCGGCAGCAGTTCATCCAACTCCATCTGCGCCATTTCCTTGAGTTCCGGATCATGCTCCTTCAGCATTTCCTCCGCCTGTTCAATATGTGAGTTCAGACTCTTTAATTCCTCATACGCTTCGACCGACTGTTTCAGCGAAGCCTGTTCCTTGCCCAGCTGAGCCAGCCGTTTGGGATCGGAAACGATCGCCGGCGACATCATTTCTTCGTTGATTTCATCGTATCGAGCTTCAATCGACTGAAGCCGTTTCATCATTGCATCCATGCTTATTCCTCCTTATGCAGTTTTTACTTCCTGTGTGAGATCAATCAGCCAAGCCCCTTTAAAATAACGTTTCAGACCGATGACCATGCGGACGAGCTGTTCCATCTGAATGATCAAAAAGACTAAGGCGATGCTGGTGAAATGCAGACCTTCCACTAACAGGAAGGCCAGCGGCAGACCGACAATCCACATGATTCCGGCATCCAGAAACGCCAGGAATTTGGAATCGCCGCCCGCTCTTAATGCCGAGAATACCAGCACGTTGAACATCCGCAGTGAAATGCGGATTGAGAAAATCCGAACGATCAGTACGGCTTCACGAATGACATTGGCATTCTGCAGGCCAAACAGATCGACCATCGGATGGGCAAAGGTTAAGATTAAAAGCGATGAAACCGCCGACAGCACGACGGCCAAGGCGACAAACCAATTTCCCTGCCGCTTCGCCAGCGCCAGATCCCCTTGTCCCAAAGAGGCGCCCAGAATCGCGCCGTTAGCGCTGTTTAAGCCCTGGACGATAAAGAAGAACATATTGGAAATCTGATTGCCGACATAGTAGGCGTCCATCGCTTCCGTTCCCAAGCGGCCGAACGCCCGGATATATAAAGTATTGCCGAATCCGAAAAATAATTCATTCAGCACTAACGGATAAGCCCGCCGAAGAATCGGCTGGACAAAATCAGCGTTGAGCGCAAACATTTCCCGCGGTGTACCGATGAACGACTGGTTGGACTTATATGCGTAGATGATATGTATCACCAGGCCTGTTGTCTGCGCAATCAGCGTTCCCAGTGCCGCCCCCTGCACGCCCAGCGTCGGAAATCCAAAATGGCCGAAGATCAGACAATAATTCAGCACGATATTGACAGACATGCTGACAAGCCCGATCAGCATCGGAACATGCGTTTTTTGAATACAGCGGTAGGCGAAGGAAAACATAGTAATCAAAGCCCCCGGCAGATAAGATATCATCGCGATCATCAAATACTGCAGCGCTGATTCGATCACGGTTGGATCCTGAATGTAAAAGCCCATCAGCTGCCGGCCGAAGAAAAC
This sequence comes from Holdemania massiliensis AP2, assembly GCF_000327285.1. GTDB lineage: Bacteria > Bacillota_I > Bacilli_A > Erysipelotrichales > Erysipelotrichaceae > Holdemania > Holdemania massiliensis. The sequence goes on from NZ_HE998568.1 coordinate 707,175, forward strand.
CGAAGCGCCCATCCAAACCAGAGCATTGATCAGGCTTAAGATCATGCCCAGACCAAAGGCTTTCTTCTCACTCTTTAAGTCCTGCTTGCCGAAGAACTGCGACATAAAGATTCCCGCTCCGCTGGCAACGCCGAAGCCGACGGTCATCATCAGGTTTTCCACCTGCGCGGCCGTACCGACCGCCGTGACCTGTCCGATCCACGACACCATCATGCTGTCGGCAATCCCCATAGCGCTGTTGAGCAGCTGCTGCAAGGCTAAGGGAACAGAAATCAGAAATACTTTCTTATAGAAATCTTTCGGCGCGATCCACCTTTTGAAGGTTTCAGTCATAATCCAGCCCCAAATGGGACGGCTTATTTTTTATCTGGTGGCAATGCCGGCAGCGGGCTTCATAACTTTCAGAAGCCCCGACTAAGATGATCGGATCATCAAAACTGGCCGGTTTGCCGTTGACTAAGCGCTGGGTGCGGGTCGCCGGAGCCCCGCAAATCGTACAAACCGCAGTCAGCTTCGTGACAAATTCGGCCTTGGTGATCAAAATCGGCATCACGCCGAACGGCTCGCCTTTAAAGTCCATATCCAGTCCCGCAGCCATGACCCGTTTGCCTTTCTTCGCGTAATAATCGCAGATTTCTATAATATCTTCATCAAAGAACTGAACCTCGTCAATCGCAACGACATCAATTGTATCATCGACATAGTTCAAAATTTCCTTCGCTTCCCGAATCACAATGCTGTCGACTTCACTGCCGGCATGGGAAACCACCTTGGTTTCGCTGTAACGGTTATCAATCGCAGGCTTAAACACAAGCACTTTTTTCTTTGCAAATTCCAACACCTTAATCCGCCGGATCAATTCTTCTGTTTTTCCCGCAAACATACACCCGGAAATCACTTCGACATATCCCGGGCGGTATTGATGATACATCATAATTCCGCTCCTCTTCTTCTCTTATCGTTTATGTTTCATTTATCCGTACCTATTGTACAGGAATTGCCGCTGACTTTCCACCCTTGGACACGGACTAAAAGCTGAAAGAAACAATATTTTTTATCCTTATTTTAGATTCCTTCCTACGCTTGCTCAGCTTGCATTGTTCAAGTCATTCTCGAAGGTTTCTTCCTGGTGGTCTGTTTACAACATACGCCAAAGCGAAAGTAGCGCAATTGAGTTCACCTCGTCATTTTCATTTTCTCATAGAACTTTCCCAGTCAACAAAAAAATAAGGGGCTTGCGCTCCCTTATCCTTTTTCGCGTTGTTATTTCTTCAATCCGTACTTCTGATTGAACTTTTCGATCCGACCCTGAGCCGCTGCGAAGCGCTGTCTTCCAGTGTAGAACGGATGGCAGTTAGAGCAGGTATCGACGCGGATATCGTCTTTTACTGATCCGGTTTCAAATGTGTTGCCGCAAGTTGTGCAGGTGACTGTGACCTTATGGTAGTTTGGATGAATTCCTTTTTTCATAATTACTCTCCTTCCGCCTTGGACCTCTTTGCGTGTCCAAAGTAAGTGCTTATATATCTTAGCATAGCCCCCTGTTAAAAGCAATCCTAAATTTCTTATTTTTCGCCTTAGTTAAGCGCTTTTCTTACATCTCATCGGATCAGGATAGTCTGCGGGAATTCCGCTGAAAACCAAGCCGGATATTTTCTTCTGCCGCCGCAAGTTTATCGGCAACGCTTACAGATAAAAGAACCGGACGAAAAGTTTTCTGTTCCCGTTTTCCCCTGCGTCGCTTTCAACTTTGAAACCGGAGGCTTTCGTTTAACAACCATTTTACATGACTTTGCCAGCATGAGCTTTAAATTTGTTCTATATTTACTTTTCAATTAGGTTTATAATAAAACAAACAAGCCTTATATTGTTCAGCAAACAAAAGTCAAGAAATTATCGGATGAACAAAGAATTAAAAGCTTGCGTCTGTTTTAATTACGATAAAGGAGCGGGATAATCCATGAGAAAACGAATCCTGAAGCAAATAAAATGGAGCGCGATCATGCTCTTAACCCTCTTATCTATGATTGCTCCCGTCATCACCCATGCCGAGGAAGAGCAGCCAACCGTACTTAAAGTCGCGTTTTCACAGATTCCCGGCATTATGGAGCTGACAGAGGATGGAAGACGAAAAGGAATCGTCGTAGATTATCTTAACGAAATCGCTAAATATACGGGGTGGGAATATGAGTATATTGATACCGACGGCGATCATTTGATTGATGAATTTATAGAAGGGCGCTTTGATTTGATGGGCGGGACTTATTACTCGCCTTCTTTTGAACAATATTTTGCTTACCCTAAATACAATATCGGCTACAGCAAAGCTGTATTAATGGCACGCAAAGATGACAGCAGCATCAGTAACTTTAATTTATACAGTTTAAATGGAAAAACTATCGGAGTCTATGAAAGGGCCCTGGAAAATATCAGCAGACTGCAGGAATATCTGACCATTCACAACCTTGACTGCGAAATCCGAACTTACAGTTATGAAGAGCTCTCTGCTGAAGGGAACCTCTATCTCTATTTAGAGAATGGAGAAGTCGATTTATTGCTGGGAAATAACTTTGAAAATCCTCCTGGATTCCGCATCGTCGCCTCCTTCGATTCTCAACCTTATTACATTGTCACTACGGTTGGCAATCAAAAGGTACTCGACGGGTTGAATATGGCTCTGAAGAAAATTACAGATTCCAATCCCAGTTTCAGTGTTGACCGCTACGCCGCCAATTTTCAGAATGGAACGGATGTGGATATCCCGCTTTCTTCTGCGGAAAAAGAATATATTCAGCAGCGTGATCCGATAAGCGTCGCAGTTCCAAGAAGTTATCATCCGCTGTTCTGTCTGAATACTTCAAGCACACTGCACCGCGGTGTTATCTGCGATGTGCTGGATGTGATTGCCGAATATACCGGACTGAGTTTCACTTATCATTTTACCGACACGTATCTGGAAGCGATGCAGTTAGTTCAGCAGGGAGAAGCAGATCTACTTGGATTCTACACAGGAACGGAGGAACAATCCATCGATCAGGGCTTAACCTTGACTTCTCCGTATGTCAATCTTAATAACATTGTTGTCCGCAATAAAATGTCTTCTTATCCGGCAGCCGGATTGATCTGTGCGATTGTCGAAGGTCAGTCCCTGCCTCCCGAAATCAGCGCAGCTGAAATCCAAACCTATCCTACCGTCACCGATGCGCTCAAAGCCGTAAACAGCGGCAAAGCAGACTTTATCTACGGTTTGGGCAGCCGGCTGGAAATGGATATTCAACGTTATCATTTTTCCAATCTTGTACCGGTCACGCCGATAAACAACCGCAGCGATCTCAGTTTTGCATTAAAACGGCCCTCTGATCCGGATTTGCTGACCATTCTCAACAAATCGATCAACAGTCTTTCCGAGAAGGAACGTTCAGAAATATTAGACCGCAATATGATTTCCATCGGCACTTCCAGCATGACCCTAACCGAACTTATTTATGCCAATCCCGTGACCTTTATTCTGGTTCTTACGGCGTTTTTGATCGTCGTGGTCATTGCAGTCTTAGGCATATACCGGGCGCGGATGCAGGCGGTCCTGATGCAGAGCAATCTGGAAAAAGCCAAGGCTGAGAGCCGGGCAAAAGGCGAATTTCTTTCCCGTATGAGCCATGAACTGCGCACGCCGATGAATGCGGTCATCGGTCTGACCGACCTTACCAGCATGCTGGACGGCGTACCTGCCGAAGTTCAGGAAAACTTATCCAAGCTGCGGAATTCATCGCATTACATGCTGGATCTCATCAACGATATCCTCGATATGAGCCGGATTGATAACGGAAAACTGACTCTGGCTCATGAACCGTTTTCCTTAAATTGCATGCTGGACGAAATTCAGGCAATGATGGAAATCGAAGCGACTCAGCGCGGACTGACCTGCACAGTTGAAAAAGCAGTGACGCACGGCCAGCTCTTAGGCGACAGTATTCGGCTTCGTCAGGTTTTGACCAATCTGCTTTCCAATGCGTTTAAATTCACCCCTAAAGACGGCAGGATTCAGCTTCGGGTTACAGAACAATCAAACACGGAGAAAGAGGCTTCCTTCTTTTTTCAAGTGATCGACAATGGCTTTGGGATTCCCAAAGAAGATCAGCAGCGAATTTTTGAAAGCTTTGAGCAGGTCGGAACCAGTCAGGCAAAAAGCCAAGGAACCGGTTTAGGCCTTCCCATCAGCAGCAGTATCGTTCACAGTATGGGCGGTGTCCTTCAGGTTCAAAGTCAGCCGGACGAAGGCAGTGAATTCTTTTTCACCGTTACATTGCAGCTGAATCCCGATCCGAAAGAAATCCCAAACCGATTTATTAAACCTCAGGACCATACATTGTTAAAAGACATTTCAATTCTGCTGGCAGAGGATAACGATTTGAATGCCGAAATTGCCATTCAGCTTCTGGAAATTCAAGGAGCTGTTGTCCAACGCTGTCTGGATGGCAAACAGGCTGTGGAACAATTTATAGCCAACAAACCAGGAACTTTTCAGATGATTTTGATGGACATTCAAATGCCGAACATGAATGGTCTGGAAGCCGCACGGGCTATTCGTTCCTTGACCCGTCCGGATGCCTCTGTTATCCCGATTGTAGCCATGACAGCAAATACCTTTAAAGAAGATGTAGAGGCTGCGATAGCAGCCGGGATGAATGGTTTTGTGCCTAAACCGCTGGATGTCAACTACCTTTATCAGCTTCTGCATGATCTGCTTCAGAATTAACAGCGCAGATTTTGACGTCTGTGAAAAATCTCGAGCCGCCTTATCTGGGAATTCCGATGAGGCGGCTTTTTATGAGAAAAAATATTATGGAATACGATCTTTGCCTGTTTACTATTGTGCTGATTTTGCAACCGCACTGACTTCCTTTCGGTTGACTCCTTAGCTGAGAACCGATACAATGCGGTGAAGGATAAGATCAAACTTGCTGTATGTATAGAATAAAACCATTCCTTGCACCGCATCGCAAAGCCGGTCCTTCTGTCAGCGGAATAACGTCCCCGCAGCATGAAAATTTAACGGCTGTCTGTCCCAGCATCTTTTATCCTAAGGAGGATTCATCTATGCAAGATTTTATTAAGGCTCTGGTAAGCGAAGAAAAAAATACAGAATTACCGGAAACGTTTAATTATTTTGGAAAACTGATCGGCAGTTGGAAAATTGATTACGTTGAAAGCAGCCATTCTGCGGCCATCCAGGGGGAATGGCATTTCGCATGGGTTCTTGAAGGAATGGCCATCCAAGACGTGATTATCCTGCCGGATTATGAATACGGCACATCCCTTCGTATCTTCAATCCCAACACTCACGCCTGGGACGTTGCTTACGGCTACACCGGCAAGATAATTCGTCTTGAAGCCAGAAAGCAAGGGGAAATGATTGTTCTTACTGATACTAACGACGAAAACAGAAAGTGGGTTTTTGTCAAAATTGATGATGATGAATTTCAATGGCAGAATGTAACTATCAAAGAAAACGGTGAGTGGCAGATCAATGCCGAAATCTATGCCAAGCGTTCTCTCACAAATTGTATTTGACTTTATCTCTATCAGTTAAGAAAAAAATGTTCCATAGCGATCATTCTGAAAAGCAGATATCGCCGGATGACGATCTATCCGCACCTAAAAAGCATTTATGCTCGAAATGCTTTTTATTTAGATTTTATACCTACGCCATTGATCGTTATTATCACATCGGTCTTGTTGCTGAATGATCCCGATGATTTCCATATCGTCTGCTCTGATTCGGGATTATCCAAGCAAATCACACATCAGCTGATTAAATTTCTCATTTTCGCTCCATTGAGGAAAGTGGCAGGAATTTTCAAACCAGTAAAACCGTTTTTCCGTTTCTATCCGATCAAAGTAGTCCTTCGCCAGAGTTGCGGAAACATGGCTGTCAAAGCGCCCTTCTATCAGAATGACCGGCGCTTCAAAACGTGTCTGCGCTTCAAAGTTTGTCTGCATGACTTCCTGCTACAAGGATTGTATGGCCTGCAGGCTGCCCTTCTGACGTCGGATCAAATCCCCGATGGTGTAATCTTTCGAAAACAGAAACGGCAGAATCAAACGATTGTAATTTTTCGCTCCATAGAGTGAGCCCTTATGTTTAACAACTTGCTGTGTGACAAAAAGCAGATCGTTCAGCCAGTTCTCCGACTGGTAACTGCAGTCGATTGTTTTCAGTTTTTCCAGACTCTTTCGGTCGGCATGGGCTAACGCATAATCATAGGCAATCCTACTCGATTTTTTCATATTCACGACTTGTCCGCAGCCAATATAAGTCCGCACGCGTTCCGGATGGGACTGTGTAAAGCGAAGTCCCAAAATACTCCCCCACGAATGACCTACCAAATACAGTGAACGCTGCTTAAACCGCCTCAGCAAATCCGTTACCAGCACATCGAGATCCTGAAGAAACATCTCGATTGTCACTGCGCCGTCAAATGGAGAATACGATTTTCCAGCCCCGCGCTGTTCCCAGATCACAACCGTAAAATGCTGCTCCAATTGTTTATTATATTTCTTGACCAGAGGCAGAGCCGCATCCCCGGGACCGCCATGCAGATAAACCAAAAGTGGCGCTTCAGCTTTTTCCGCGCGAATGGAAACGAACTGCGGCACCCCGTTTAAATTCATGTTTAACTGTTCATTAAGATCCATGCCGCCGCTCCCTCTATTGGTTGTTTATTTATGAGCTATCAAACCTTTACGCTTCTGAATTACAACCATTTTCCAGACTGATCCGCAGCGATTTCATATTCTCATCCTGATTTTTCTTTAATTACAATCATCAATATCTTATTTGTTTCAATCTCATTGTAAGGGACGGTGACAGGACTGTCAAACTGATTCGCGAACATGAAAAATATTCCGGAAACAAAAAAAGGGATCGCAGCCAAGAAATCCTTTGAATTCAAATTTCAGCTGGCAATCCCGGGTCTTTAACACTTGTCAAAAATCACGACCATTCATTAAGGCTTTAACCAAAGTCTTTTTTTATGTTAAGCCTTGTCAAATTAATCGTTATTTTATATCGTATTTTATTGTATTCTGTTGCGTTCTATGGTATAATATGACTAGGGCGGTGATCTTATGCGTGTTACTACCACCAAATCTAAAAACTCTGAATCTTTTTATATCAACTTCGCTTATGTTGATAAAAATGGTAAAAGCACTTCAAGGATTTACAGGAAACTTGGCACTCTCAAAGAGCTTTCCGAAAAACTCGGCACTGACCGTGACGGTGTCATGGCCTGGGCCAAAGAGCAGGCAAGAATCGCTACCCTTGAATACAATAAAGAAAAGGAAAGTGTTTCTATTCCTTTTGCACCCGGACGTATCATTGAAAAAGATGCACAACGCTCATTCAACTGCGGTTATCTCTTCATCCAGTCCATTCTGAGTGAGCTCCGTTTTGATAATGTATTCAGAAATATAAAGAACCGTCACAAAAACAATTATGATCTGAAAGCCATTTTTTCCGATCTCATCTGTTCCAGAGTTCTTCATCCTTCCAGTAAAAGAAGTTCTTATGATTTCGCACAGACACTGCTGGAGCAGCCTACATACAATCTACATCATATTTACCGTGCCCTTTCCATTCTGGCACAAGAATCCGACTACATCCAGGCCGAAACATACCGCAACAGCAATTTCATCCATAAACGGAACACGAAGATCCTTTACTATGACTGCACCAATTACTATTTTGAGATTGAACAGGAAGAGAATAGCAAGAAGTATGGTAAAAGCAAAGAGCACAGACCAAACCCTATCATTGGGATGGGACTGTTTATGGATGCGGACGGTTATCCGTTAGCTTTCGATCTTTATCCCGGAAATCAGAATGAGCAGCTGTCACTGAAACCGCTGGAACAAAAAGTGATCCGTGATTTTGGCTGTTCAGAATTTGTGTTCTGTTCCGACAGCGGACTGGGTTCACAGAAAAACAAACTCTTCAATGATATAGGCACCCGATCCTATGTCATCACCCAGTCACTGAAAAAGTTAAAGAAAGAAGACCGTGATATAGCGCTGGATCCAAGACAATACCGCAGGCTGGGCAGTGATCAATTGATCAATCTGGAGGATCTGGATGAAGAGGATCAGGAGGTATTTAATTCGATATACTACAAGGAAGTTCCCGTGGAAGGAAAATCAATCTCCGAAACCCTGATTGTCACCTATTCACCGAAGTACAAAGAATACCAGAAAAAAATCAGACAGGCACAGATCGACCGGGCGATGAAGATGATCGGTGAAGGCGGAAAGCCTAAGAAAAACCGCAAAAACCCGAATGATCCTGCAAGATTCATCAGAAAAACATCCGTCACAGAAAACGGAGAAATCGCAGACAGTGCATTCTGGGAAATGGATCAGGATGTTATAGACAGAGAAGAGATGTACGACGGATTCTATGCGGTAACTACTGATATGGAAAGTGATGTATCAGAAATTATAGCCATCAACAAGAGAAGATGGCAGATTGAAGAATGTTTTCGCATCATGAAAACGGAATTTGAAGCCAGACCTGTCTATTTACAACTGGACGACAGAATCAAAGCGCATTTTCTGATCTGTTTCCTGTCCCTGCTGGTATACCGGATACTGGAAACAAAGCTGGGAAACAGATATACAGTGGAAGAAACACTGGATACCATCAGAAATATGAATGTATGTGAAATCCAAGGATACGGCTATATCCCTACATATAAGCGGACAGACCTAACAGATGATTTACATGAGAGATTCGGATTTCGTACAGACACAGAGATCATACGCAAATCAAAAATGAGAGAAATGATCAATAAAAGCAAAACCAAGAAAAAATTACTATAAACTTTTACAAAGCAAAAAATGGCATTTTACCCCTTCGTTAAGCGGTTTATAGCCATTTTTTATTTTACCAAGTGTTAAAGACGGGATTGTAAGGGACGGTGACAGGACTGTCAAACTGATTCGCGAACATGAAAAATATTCCGGAAACAAAAAAAGGGATCGCAGCCAAGAAATCCTTTGAATTCAAATTTCAGCTGGCAATCCCCGTAATTTACAAACCAAGAATCAACCCTTCATTACAGCCAAAAGCGTTGATAATAGATTCCGCGGATCAGTGCGTGGGCGCCTTCTACAATCAAAGCCATAGCAAACAAAGTTGACAGCGCCACCGTACCGATTACCGGTTTAAAGAAGGTCAGCAGGCCCAGCACCGTCATCGCCGCTCCCAGCAGCACCAGCCAGCCCCACCCGTCAAAATTAAGCTTCCGCAAATCAAATCCGCCGACCAGCTTGGACAATCCGGAAAACATGATCCACATGCCGAAAACATAAGGCAGAACAGAGGCGACCAGAACACTGTTGGCCAGAAACATAAAGCCGACCAGGATTCCCAGAATACCGTCCAGCAGCTGCCACAAAGCTCCCAGCATTACATTGTGAAACACAAAGTAGATCGTCAGACTGAAAATACCGTTGATCAAAATCACAAACCCGATCATTCCCGCCATGGAGATCAGCGAGGCGTCCGGCCTAAACAATAAGGTACAGCCGGAGATGATCAGCAGGATTCCGGCAATAAACCATAACACACGCGTCATTGAATTTTTCATACAATCCCACTCCTTCTCGGATCGCTTTCATCGGATCCTACTTGTATCATAGCGCTTTCTGCCGGTTTGCAAATAGACAGTCCGGGCTGACTGTCGAAAGCGTAGACAAACCAAAAACCCTGCCTAATACAACAGGGCTTAATATTTAATCCAGAATTCCATCCAGCGCCAGATTCACCTTCAAGACATTAACGCGCGGTTCTCCAAACAATCCCAGAAACCGGCTTTCCGTATATTTTTTTATAACGGCCCGGATTTCTTCTTCACTCTTGCCCGTTGTTCTGGCAAGCCGGGATACCTGATACTCTGCCGCCGCCGGTGAAATATGCGGGTCAAGTCCGCTGCCGGAATTCGTGACGAGATCGACTGGAATTGGCTTTCCCTGCTGTTCCGGATGGGCAGCCTCAATCATAGCCACCCGCTCAGCAACCAGCGCCTGATATTCTTCGCTGGCCGGGGATAAGTTGGACGGCGCCGCATACATGACCGGATTGCCATCCGCATCGGTGAACGTCGCGGTATCCAGCTTCATGATCCGGCCCCACAGATGATCTTCATCCGCAAACTGCTGGGCTAGTAATTCACTGCCGTAGCATTGACCGTCAACTTCAATCAAACTGCCGTTGGCCTGATCCGGAAAAATCAGCTGACTGAGACCTGTCATGGCCAGTGTATACAAACCGCCGCACAGAACGGTCAGGATTAAAAAGAATCCCAAGGCCCGGCTAAAAATACTTTTCCACTTTTTCATGCTTTGATCCTCCTTACAAAATGCCCAAAAAGCCAAGAATCACATCAAACAATTTAATGAAAAGAAACGGTGCAAGAATTCCGCCTAAACCATAGACCAACAAGTTATGACTCAGCATCTTACTGGCCGGAACCTCGCGGTAGCGGACGCCTTTTAGTGCTAAAGGAATTAAAGCGACAATGATCAGCGCGTTGTAGAGAATCGCTGAGAAAATCGCGCTTTCCGGACTGTGAAGCCGCATGATATTCAAAGCCTGAAGTCCTGGATATAAGCCGACAAACATTGCCGGAATAACCGCAAAATATTTCGCCACATCGTTGGCGATGGAAAACGTCGTCAGCGATCCGCGCGTCATCAACAGCTGTTTGCCAATCTGCACAATTTGAATCAATTTGGTCGGCGACGAATCAAGATCCACCATATTGCCGGCTTCTTTTGCGGCCTGCGTTCCCGTATTCATCGCGACTGCCACATCGGCCTGTGCCAGCGCCGGGGCATCGTTGGTTCCATCGCCCGTCATGGCGACCAAATGTCCCTGAGCCTGATAATCCCGAATCAGCTGAAGCTTGGTTTCCGGGGTGGCTTCGGCTAAGAAATCGTCAACCCCGGCTTCCGCCGCAATCGCGGCCGCGGTCAGCGGGTTGTCTCCGGTAATCATGATCGTTTTGATTCCCATTTTGCGCAGATCCGCAAATTTTTCTTTCACACCCTGCTTGATAATATCCTTGAGATGAATCACACCCATTACTTTCTCGTTCTTGGACACGACTAACGGCGTTCCTCCCTGCCGGGCGATCTGGTCAACGACTTCCTGACATTGAAGGCTGAAATGACCGCCTAACGCCTCAACATGTTTTTTGATCGCGTCGGCTGCGCCCTTACGAATACAAACGCCTTCATAATCAACACCGCTCATACGGGTTTTAGCGGTAAAGGGAACGAAGTGCATCGGCTTTTCCTGAAGATTACGCCCGCGCAGATTAAATTGTTCTTTAGCCAAGATCACGATGCTGCGGCCTTCCGGGGTTTCATCTGCCAGCGAGGACAGCTGTGCAGCATCGGCCAATTCAGCTTCACTGACGCCCTCGGCAGGAATCAAAGCCGACGCCTGACGATTGCCAAGCGTAATCGTTCCGGTCTTATCGAGCATCAGAACATCAACATCGCCCGCGGCTTCAATGGCCCGGCCGCTCATCGCCAGAACATTCGCTTGATTGAGCCGGCTCATCCCGGCAATGCCGATGGCGGAAAGCAGCGCGCCTATCGTGGTCGGAGCCAGGCAGATCAGCAGGGCGACTAACGAAGTGACTGATGTCGGATTCGGCTGACCTTGCTGACGAGCTGAGAACAGGGAATAGGCATAAAGGGAAACGGTCACCAGAACGAAGATTATCGACAACGCTACCAATAAAATCTGCAGTGCGATTTCATTCGGGGTTTTCTTGCGCGCCGCTCCCTCTACCATCGCGATCATCTTATCCAGAAAGCTGGCTCCCGGTTCGCTTGTCATTTGAACAACGATCCAGTCAGACAATACCGTCGTTCCGCCGGTCACCGCACTGCGGTCGCCGCCGCTTTCGCGAATGACCGGCGCGGATTCGCCTGTAATCGCGCTTTCATCCACCGAGGCCGCGCCTTCAATCACTTCGCCGTCGCCAGGAATCTGCTCGCCGGCTTTTACAATCACGATATCGCCTTTTTTCAGTTCGGCAGAAGAAACAACCGTAAATTGATCATGGCGGTGCGGATCCGAAAGCCGATAAGCCTGAACATCCTTGCGGGCTTTGCGCAGCGTATCCGCCTGTGCTTTGCCCCGGCCTTCCGCAATCGCTTCGGCAAAATTAGCAAATAAGACCGTAAATCCAAGAATTATTGTGACGCTGAGGGTAAACCCCGTGTCTGCATCCTTGATTCCAAACAGGGATAGAATTGTCAGCATGGCGGTTAAAATCGTGGAAATATAAACCAGAAACATCACCGGATTTTTGATCTGGACGCGCGGATCAAGTTTAGCAAACGAATCTTGGATCGCCTGACGAATCATTCTCGGATCGCTGAGAGCACTCTTATTTTTTTCATTTTTCATATTCCTTGTCCCCTCCTTCATTAAGCGATCATCTCAAAGAACTCTGCAATCGGCCCCAGCGAAAGCGCCGGGAAGAAGCTCAGAGCGCCGACCAGCAGAACAATGAAGATCAGCAAAAACACAAACATGACGTTGCACGTTGACAGGGTACCCGCGCTGACTGCGACGGTTTTCTTCTTCGCCATACTGCCGGCAATCGCCAAGGTTGCCAGCATAGGAACAAACCGTGCGAAGATCATCACAAGCCCAATCGACACATTGAGGAAAACCGTGTTGGCGTTAAAGCCGGCAAATGCAGAACCATTGTTGCCGCCGGCCGACGAATAAGCGTACAGCACTTCCGACAAACCGTGCGCTCCCGGGTTGTTTAAACTATCTGCGACTTCCGGAAGCAGCGCAGCAATGCCGCTGCCGATCAGAATCGCGACTGGGGTTGCCAAACAAACCAGAACCGCCATCTTCATTTCAAACGGCTCAATTTTCTTCCCCAGATATTCCGGTGTCCGTCCGACCATCAAACCGGCAATAAACACTGTCAGGATAGCAAACCCGATCATTCCGTAAAGGCCGCAGCCCGTGCCGCCGAAGATGACTTCGCCCAGCTGCATTAATAACATTGGAATCATACCGCCGATCGGCGTATAACTGTCGTGCATGGAATTCACCGAACCATTGGAAGCCGCCGTTGTGAAGACGGCCCAGGTGGATGAAGCGGCAATCCCAAAGCGGGTTTCCTTACCTTCCATATTTCCGCCCGCTTGATTAACCGCCGTGAGATTGACGGCGCCGTTTTGCGCCAGCTGCGGTGTTCCGTTTTGTTCGCAGAATGCGACAAGCCCCAAGCAGACAACCAGTACGATCGTCATCGCGGCAAACAGTGCAAAGCCTTGCCGCTTATCCTTTACATTGCGGCCGAAGGTAAAGCATAAGGCAGCCGGAATCAACAGCAGTGAGATCATTTCCAGCAAATTGGAAAACGGCGTTGGATTTTCTAGCGGATGGGCAGAATTAACGCCGAAGAAACCGCCGCCATTGGTTCCCAGCTGTTTAATCGCAATCTGACTGGCCGCCGGTCCCATCGGTACAATTTGCTTTGTAACGGTAGTCCCGTCCTTTAGCACAATCGGTTCCACCAGACTGACTGTTTCATAAGGCTTAAAGTTCTGAACAACGCCCTGGGAAACCTGCCCCAAGGTCAAGACCACGCTCAAGGGAATTAAAATGTATAATAGAATTCGTGTTACATCGGTCCAGAAGCTTCCTAAGCCTTCTTTTCTGACCTGGACAAAGCCGCGGATCAAGACGAACAACACCGCAATGCCGACGGCCGGGGAAACGAAGTTCTGAACTGTCAGCCCCATCATCTGTGTGAAATAACTCAGTGTACTTTCACCGCTGTATGCCTGCCAATTGGTATTGGTCATAAAGCTGGCAGCTGTATTGAATGCCAGATGCCATGACGGATTCGGCAGATTTTCCGGATTGCCCGGAAGAAACTGCTGAATCATCTGCATGCCCATCAATCCGATTAAACAGAAAACACTGAAAACCACTGTGCACAGGGCATATTTCTTCCAGCTCATCTGCTCGCCCGCATCAACATGCAGCAAGCGATAGATCCATTGCTCAGCCGGCTTCAGAATTCGGCTGAGAAAAACAGGTTCGCCATTCATTACTTTGCCGATATATCCGCCTAACGGAAATGCGAGCGCCACTAAAATAATGACGTAGAAAGTCATTGGAATAGCGTTATTCATCCAAGCTTCTCTCCTTTCATAAGCACAACAACGAAGTAGATCAGAACCGCCGCCGCGGCGATTCCAATCAATCCGATCACAATTTGCATCTTGCTCCCTCCTCTTACGGATGAAGAAAGTTTAGCATCAGGGGAATTAGGATAGTGCTAGGATCTATGACTTTGAAATTAAGATTGCATTAAGACAAAATCCGCAAACGATTTTTCTATTCACGCTGCCGGCTGACTTGCAAAGTATAGAAAAGAAGACTGCCCAAACGGCAGTCTTCGCTTTTGATTTTTTATGGATGCAGCTTACTTTTCAATGTGAGATTCTGTGATTTCGTGAAGCTTATGAAGGACCTGTTCATAACGCGGAGATTGACGAAGAAATTGCATCGTTTCATCCTGCTGAAGAGCTTTCAGCAGCGATTGGCTGAGCAGCGCACCGAACGTACTCATGTCATTTTGATCCTGAATATGCGGATAAAGGGCGGAATGTGAAGCGATCCAGGGTGTTTTTAACGCCTGAAACATCGCTTCCAATGCGGCCAGCGCAGCTTCGCTGTCCTGCCGATCCGTCGCGGCTGTCCAGTCTGCATAAGCCAGATTATACGGCATCAGATCCAATTGTTCACCAATCCACCGGCACAGCTGCAGATAGCGCTGTGCGGTTTCCGGCTGGTCCTTGATCGTCAAATTCGCCAAGGTTCCCAACTGCATTGACAGATCATTGGCAGTTTTGATCAGCCGCCGTTCCATCATCTCCAACGCCTTTTCCGTTTCCTTGGAGCGCAGATACAAGTTGACCTGCAGCTGCTGCTTATCGATCATCGGCGGCTGCGGCAAGCGATTCAGCAGTTGGCGGGCTTCTTCAAACTGTTCTTGTTTCAAAGCGTCGAGAAATAAAAATCCAATCGCTCCATCGCGAACCTGTCCATCCTCTCCCTGCGCGCACTGTTCCAGCCATTGACGAATCAAGGCGTCCGCTTCCTCCGAATGTTCCGACAGCAGCATTGAACAGCTTTTTAAAACCGAAGCCAAAGCATAAAGCAAAGGCAGACAGCTTGGATATTCTTCGGCCTGTTCCCGAGCATAGATCAACGCCGCCTCGACTTGTCCCGTCTGGATCACCTGTGTCAGTTCGCGGACAAGATCAGCGATTTCCGCTTCCGTTAATTCCTCTTTAAACGAAAGAAGTGTATTCAAATCGATTTTTAATAGACGAGCCAAAGGCGGAAGCAGCGTGATATCGGGATAGCTGGCACCGCTTTCCCATTTGTTGACAGCCGGCGCGCTCACCCCCAAGCGCTGAGCAATTTGTTCCTGTGTGAGTCCCAATGCCTTCCGCCGCTGGCGGATTATTTCATTGATTTTCATCCTGATTTCCTTTCTGCCGGACATTTTTAGATGTACCGCAAGGATAGGCCTATCCTGACTTTATCTTATCAAGACACCTCAGTGCTGACAACTGAACGTTCCGCAGGTTTTGATTCATTTTTTTAACTATCCGTCATATTTTTTAATGACAGCGCCGGTAAAATCTAACCGGCCTTCCCTATCTATGCGGCTTATTCTCCGGCAAAGCCGCGTCATCATCCGGCTTCTCAATCCGCAGCATGCGATATCCCACTCCGACATGCGTCTGGATATAGGGTAAAGAGGAAGTGCTGCTTTCCAGCTTTTTGCGCAGCGTTGTCATAAATACCCGCAATGAAGCGACATCACTGTCCAGCGTACTGCCCCAGATCGCTTTTAATATCGCAGTATGGGTCATGACCTTGCCGACATTGTGCGCCAGCAGACACAGCAGTTTGTATTCGCTGGGCGTCAAATGCAGTTCCCGATCCTGAAGCCAAACGCAGCCGGAGCTGTAATCAATCTTCAAATCACCGTTGGTGAAAATCGGACTTTCCTCATTTTGCGTCTGAATGTAACGCATTCGGCGCAGCGTAACGCGCACACGCGCCAACAGTTCTTCCACGGAAAAGGGTTTGGTCAGATAATCGTCAGCCCCGGCGTCCAAGGCTTCAATTTTATCGCGGTCTTCACTGCGGGCGCTGATTACAATGATCGGCATGCGGCTCCAGGAACGAAGGGTTTGGATGACCTCAATCCCATCTCTGTCCGGCAGTCCCAGATCCAAAAGAATGATATCCGGCTGTTTCAACGTCGCTTCCTGAATACCCTGCCGTCCTGTACCCGCCGTCAGATAACGGTAATCCTGCGTTTCCAGAGTCGCCGTGATCAAATTACGGACCGCTTTGTCATCCTCAATCACCAGAATTAACGGTTTATTCATAAGCATGAACCTCCTCTGCTTTTATCCGAAATTCAAAGATTGATCCATGCGGCAGCTGATCTCGGACTTTCAGCGTACCGCCATGGGCATGGATAATCGACTGGCACAAGGCCAGACCCAAGCCCATTCCCCGCCGGCTGTCGGCAATCTGTCCGCGCGAGGTATAAAACAGATCAAAAATTCGTTCTTTCATGGCATCCGGCACACCGGGGCCATTATCCGCCACGCTGACGACAAGATCGCTCCCCTCAAGCCGGGAAGCTACGATGATCTCTGATCCCTTCGGCGTGTACTGGACCGCATTGTTCACCAGATTGATAATCACCTGCATCATCAGCTGAGAATCAATCCGAACCAGGACGATCTTTTCACATTCTTCATGATGAAGCTGATGGTCCCGGACATGCCGGCTGATATGCTGAAGCGCTTCGTTGATCACATCTTCCATCATTTCCGTCTGTAAGTTCAGACTCATTGTTCCGTTTTCAATTTTTGTGATCGAAAGCAGATTTTCAACTAAATCGATCAGCCAGGCGGAATCCTCCGCGATATCGGCAATCAATTCCCGGCTGCGTTCATCCTCAAGCAGTGATTTTCGTTTTAGTAAAATCCCGGCATTGCCGGATATGCTCGTCAGCGGCGTACGCAGATCATGCGAAATTGATCGCAGCAAATTAGCTCGAAGCTGTTCATTTTTAGCCTGAGTCAGCGCTTCCTGCCGCCGCCGCGCCAGGATTTCTTTATCCAGCGCCAGCGCGCATTCGCTGAGAGTGGATAAAACAAGATTGTTTTCAAAGGGATCCAGCGCCCGCTGTTTTAAAGCGATGCCGACCACGCCATAAACTGTTTCTGCCGTACGAATCGCCAGATACAGACAACGAGCGCTACCCAAGGTCGCGGTGGAGGCTCCGGCATGTTTATTATTGCGGAATACCCACTCCGCAACCGCGCGTTCATTGGTGTTCACCAACTCATTTTCCGAAATCTGCGGCTCCGCCTGAAAAATCTGCGGCTCGCTTAAACTCCGCGCATCGTTCTTTTCCTCAGAATCATACATGACGATCGTTTTATTCAACATTTTAACTAACTGTCTGGCGGTGACTTCAATCATTCCCTGGCGGGTGGTCTGCTGCTGCAGCTGCTGGCTGGTTTCCAGCAGTACTTTCATGCGGTACGCTGTACGGGCTGACTGCACGGCATGCCGCTTAATCTTGGACGCCAGCGAACTCGTTAAGAGTCCCGCCGCCAACATAATCACAAAGGTTATCGGATATCCTTCATCATAAGCATCAAGTGTAAATCGCGGCTCGGTAAACAAGAAATTAAACGTCAGCACAGCAGCAACCGCGGCAATCATACTGTAGCCCTGCTCGCTCAAAAGAACCGCGATAATCTGGACGCCAAGAATATAAACCGTTATGATATTCGCTTCACTGAAGCCGATCTGCCTAAATCCCAGCGAAATACAAGTACAGATCATCAACACCGCCAGCGTAAGCAGCGTATCACGGCGGTTGAATTGAAAAGACGGCCGTTTCTTCCTGAGCGGGCGGTAAGCTTGAGGCTGATTCGCCTGATCTGGAATGATATAAATATCCAGATTGGGCGCCAGCGCGCTGAGTTTTTCTGAAAATGACTCCTGGCCTAAGCCCAACCGCGGACGGCGGGTATTGCTACGGCCTAAGACAATTTTGGATACTCCGGAAAGACGGGCAAACTCCGCGATCTGATAAGGAATATCGTCCCCCATCAGCAGCTCGATCTGCGCCCCCAGCTGCTGAGCTAACTGAATGTTGCCGCGCAGCCGCTGACGATCCGAGTCCGTCATGGAGCTGAATGCTGAAGTTTCTACAAACAGCGCTGTAAATTTTCCCTTAAAAGCTTTTGCCAGCCGGGCAGCCGTCCGAATAATCCGGCCGTTGGTCGGCGATGCGGAAAGACAGACAAGAATATGTTCGCCGGTATAATAATCTGAAGCCTGCGCCTTCACCTTTTCCGTTGTCTGATTGACCCGGTCCGCTGTGCGCCGCAAGGCAATTTCCCGCAGCGCTGTTAAATTTTCCACCGAGAAAAACCGATCCAGTGCGGTTCTGGCCCGATCAGCTTGATAAATCTGACCTTCCTGAAGCCGCTGAATCAAATCCTGCGGTTCAATATCCACCAGCTCTACCTGATCAGCTTCATCAAATACGGAATCCGGAATCCGCTCCTGCACCAGCACGCCGGTAATAGAAGCCACAATATCATTCAGACTCTCAATATGCTGCACATTGACCGTGGTATACACATCGATCCCGGCTTTCAGCAGTTCTTCGATATCCTGATATCGTTTGAGGTGACGGCAGCCCGCAGCATTGGTATGGGCCAGTTCATCCACCAAAATCAACTGCGGCTGACGCTTCAGCGCGCCATCCAGATCCAATTCCTGCAGATGAATCCCTTTGTATTCCAATTTCAACGGCGGCAGCAGTTCCAAACCGGCAAGCAAATTCATCGTCTGCGGGCGGGCATGCGGTTCGATATATCCAGCAACCACATCTGTCCCCTGCTCCAAGACGGCATGCGCCGCTTCCAGCATCGCATAGGTTTTGCCGACACCGGCGGCATAGCCGAAAAAGATTTTTAAATGACCGCGGGTTCCCTGCTGCGATTGTGATTCAATCTGCTTCAGCAGTACATCCGGATTCACGCGCTGTTCCATCTTATCCGCCTCTTTTCTGCCGCTATTGTATCACATCCAATCAGTTTGGACTTCTTCACCGCATTAAGATTTCATTAAAATCGCAGCAGCGGAAAAATCATTTTAACCAGCAATTTTTCTGCCGCAAAGCCATGCTGAAAATTCAATCGCAGCACTTCTTTCTGATCATGGATATGTGCAAAATGTTCCTTATCGTTCATTAAGGTCAGTCGACCTTCACCATTGCGCTGCGTGTGGGGATTTCCCGCAGCCGCAGCTGAGTCCTATTCAAAGATGTCTTATTTCTGTCTGATTCTTAAGCCCACTCAAAATAAAGCCTTTTGCTAAAACTTCTGTTTTTTCGTCATGCCTGCCGGTTTCGTTTTACGAAAATAGTTTTTCTTTTTCTGAAAATCTTCGCAGGATTTTTGAAATATGAATTACAATAGAGTTATCCCAGTCGGGATCAGGCTAACCAAACATGCAGCTCAAGGCTGAGTCCATCAAATTAACAATTTCAATTGGAAAACACTGCCCATTAAGATATAAAGTTGAAATCCAAGCATCATACAGGAAGAGGGAAAATATGAAACATAATATCTTACTGAAAACCAATATCTTAGTCTGTCTGGTTGTTTTTCTCGGCTTTTTAGCCACGGCTGTGCTGAGCTATCAGATGAATTATTCCGCTTCCGTCAAAAATATAGAACAAGTATCCGAACTGACTTCGGAAGGCATTTATTATCAAATGACGATGTTGTTTACCAAGCCGGTTAATATTTCGCTGACCATGGCGAACGACAGTCTGCTGCGCAGTGCGTTAATTGAAGAAAGTGCTAATCTGAATAATCCGAAGTATGAAGCGGTTCTGACAGAATATCTGAAAACTTATCATGATCAAACGAATTACGACTCCGTATTTTTAGTTTCATCCGCTTCTCAGCGTTATTACAATTATGACGGACTGGATCGAATTCTCACACCGGAAAACCCGGAAGATGACTGGTATTATACAATGGCGGAATCGGATCAAGAATATGCAATGAATGTCGACAACGATGAAGTTAAAGCTAAAAATAACGAGATTACCGTATTTGTGAACTGCAAGATTACAGATGATCAGGGACAGCTTTTGGGGATCGTCGGCGTCGGTTTGCAGATTGATTCTCTGCAGGCTTTGATTCAAAGCTATGAGGAACAGTATCAGGTACAGGCATTTTTGATCAATAACGCCGGAGATATTGAAATTTCCTCGCACCACACCGGCTATGAAAAAGTGAACTTGTTTTCATTATATCCCTATCCCGATGAGGTACAGGATGCCGTTTTAAACTGGCAGGGAGGCGACGCTTCAAGTCCTTTCTGGGTTGCTGACCCGCAGGACAGTCAGGGACGAGATTACGTAATTTCGCGCAGCATTCCACAGCTGCAATGGCATTTGTTTGTCCGGCAGGATACTGGTAAATTATTAAAATCACTGCAGCGGCAGCTATGGCTGTCCGCCTTCATCATCGTTTTGATCATACTCTTTATTCTATATATTATCACACGGGTTATCCGAAGCTTTAACCAACAGATTATTGAACTGACGCAGTCCGTTGAACAGGAAAAACGGTCCACCTTTGAAAAAGCAACCGAGGAATTGTTTGACAACATCTATGAATTGGACATCACGCATAATTGTCCGGCCGATGCAGAAACGCAGAAGTATTTTGAAAGTCTGGGTGCGCCGGCCGGTACGCCTTATGATCAGGCCCTGCAGGTCGTTGCTGAAAAACAGATCAAAGCGGAATTCCGGCAGGGGTATGTCGATACCTTTACGCCTGTCAATGTGATCCGCGCGTATGAAAACGGACAGGATACTTTGACCTATGAATTCATGATTTCCACCGGCGGGGATTATTTCTGGATGCGGATAACGGCACGGATCATTCAGCAGGAAAAGGATCAGTCGCTGCACATGCTGACATATCGGCAGAATATTGATGCTGAAAAACGGCAGGAAAAACGGCTTCAGGCTTTGGCTCAGATCGATGAGATGACGCATCTGCTGACAAAAAGTGCAACGCGGCGGCATATTGAACAAAAGCTTCAAGCTTGCCCGAATCAGCAATTTGCTTTTTTCATCTTCGATATTGATACATTTAAAGAAGCGAACGACCGTTACGGCCATGTTTTTGGAGATTCGGTGATTGAAGACTTTGCCGCTGTGCTTTGCTCCCAGTTTCGGCAGGATGACATTATCGGGCGGATCGGCGGCGATGAATTCGCAGTCTTCATTCCCATCACCGGCTCTGCCGATGTTGAAGATAAGGCAAAAGCTTTATCGAAGGCTTTAAATAAAACGCATACCGCGCTGGGCTGCACCTGGATGATGAGCGCCAGCATCGGCATCGCGCTGGCACCGCAGGATGGCTGTGACTTTGAAACGCTGTATCAAAGTGCTGACGCCGCTTTATATCAAACTAAAAAGCGAGGGAAAAACAGTTATTCCTTTCATAAAGCTTCTTAACTTCAGTATTATTCTTTGCAAAGCTGAAAAAATTTATAAGAAAGAAACTTTTCTTATCCTTTCTGACGCGAACTTCGTTATAATTAAAACCAGCGTAGATTTTGCGTTGAGGAGGACCTTATGGAATCTGCAGTCACGATATTTAATCAAATTCTGAAAATGTTTCTGATGATGAGCGTCGGCTTTTTGCTTTACCGCAAAAAAACAATCAACGACGATACAACCGCACGGCTCTCAAATATTTTACTGATGGTGGCTACTCCCTGCACAATTATCACTTCGTTTAACCAGACCTACACGCCGGAAAAGCTGCAGGGACTGATCCTGGCTTTTGGGCTGAGTCTGGCCGTCTATGCCGCTAATATCATGATCGCCGGCGTACTGTGCAAGCGGGAAGAACGGGTAGAAAAATTCGCCTTGGTCTTCTCCAATGCCGGATTTCTCGGAATTCCGCTGGTGACTGGGCTCTTGGGCATTGAAGCGGTTTTTTATTTATCGCCCTTCATCGTCTGCTTCTATTTGTACGCCTGGACGTATGGAGTGATTGTGATGTCCGGTACCCGGGAGGGCGTCACGTTCAAAAAGATTCTGACCAATCCCTGTATCTGGGCGATGGCTGTGGGCGTGCTTGTCTTTCTGCTTCCGCAGAAACCACCGGTACCCGTCATGGAAGCCGTCGCTTCGCTGGGCTCCATGAATACACCGCTGGCAATGTTGGTGCTGGGCGCTTATCTGGCAAAAAGTCCGCTTATTCATATGTTTAAAAACATCGCGGCTTACCGGATCAGTGTTTACCGGCTAGTTTTGATTCCCGCGTTTTTACTGGCGGCGCTGAGTCTGGTACCGGACACCTTCGCAACGATCCGGACGGTGATTCTGGTTTCTGCCTGCGCCCCCTCTGCCGCTTTGGCACCGGTTTTTGCCCAGATGTTTCACCGCGATATCAGTCTGGGTGCAGAAATTGTCAGCTTGTCCACCATACTCTGTCTTTTCACCTTGCCGGTTGTCATCATGCTTTCGGAGATGATCTGGTAAATACGGATGGATTCCGCTTTTTTAACGTATTGTTCATCATATCTTTCGTGCTTCACGGCGATGCAGTAAAAATGATGGCCTTTCTCCCCCCAGAGATAATCAGCCATCATTTTTTTAATTCTTATTTTGAAGCGTTTTCGCCCGCGATGCGTCCGAATACCGTGATATCCGACAGCGCATCCGAACCTAAACGATTGGTTCCATGAATGCCGCCGGTGACCTCACCTGCCGCGTACAGACCCTCAATCACGTTGCCGTCCTGATTGATGACCTGCGCGTTCGCATTGATCTGAACACCACCCATCGTATGATGAACAGCCGGGGCTGCCTTGACAATGTAGTAAGGTCCCGTTTCGATCTTAGCCGGCATCGAGCGCTTGTTGAATTCCGGATCCACACCCGCTTCAACATAGCTGTTGTAATTTTCCACCGTCTTTTTCAGTTCTTCAGCATCAATACCAAAGAAATTTGCCGCTTCTTCCAGCGTATCCGCCTTGACCATCAATCCTGCCTGGGTCAGATAATCCAACTCTGCCGCATGATTTTCCTGCAGTTTGCTCAGATCAAAGCCGTTCTGATCCACCAATTCGTAACAAACATGACCGGTCTGATCCTTAATTGCCATCGACATAACGTCGCGCCGTCCTAGTTCCTCGACAAACCGCTTGCCTTCTTTGTTGACAATCACCGTGTAGCCGTACAGACGAGCATCGTCATAATACAGCAGGGCTCCGGTTGTCGGATCACAGATCGGATAAGTCTGAATGTATTCCATCCCGACCAGATTCGCTCCAACCTTCGTCGCCATGGTGATGCCGTCGCCGGTGGAGCCCACTGAATTCGTGGACAGAATGGATTCGTCTATCTGCGGATCATACTGCTTGCGCATTTCAATATTTGAGCCGAACCCGCCGGTGGTTAAAATCACATTTTTTGCGGTAAAGGTGTAATCGGTATTTTTACCTTCCGCTTTCACGCCGATAACACGGCCGGTTTCATCGGTGATCAGCTCGGTAGCGCGGGTATCCAGCAGCAGCGGAATTCCCAGTTCCTCGGCTTTCGCCTGTTCCTTTTTAATGATCTCAGCTCCGCTGGCGCCTAAAGGAATCAGCGAACGCTTAACCGAGTGACCGCCGAAGAACATCAGCTCGTCTTCCCATACTACGTTGCAGGTATCCCGCAGCCATTCTGCCCCCGCCAAGGCATTGTCCGCAACAACCTTGACCAGCTCCGGATCATTCAGATGATCGCCGCCCGTCAGCATATCCTGCGCCATCAGCTCAGCGTTGTCTTCAATGCCTTCCGCTGCCTGCAGCCAGTTGCCCGGCGCGGCATATTCAGCTCCGGAAATCAGCGTATTGCCTCCGGCCATCGGCATTTTTTCAACAATAATCACATCGGCGCCGTTCATCTTCGCTGTAATTGCCGCCGCAAAACCAGCCCCGCCGGCCCCGATAACCACTACATCATGGGTTTCTTCCTTCGCTGTCCGTTCTGCGGATTCCGGTGTTCCGGCATCGATCTTTTTCAGCATTTCTTTGCTTGCCCCGGCTGCCGCCAATGCGTTATTAACAGCCTCTAAGAAGCCGTTGGATGTCGCAGTCGCCCCCGAAACGGCATCCTGATCGACGCTGTTGGTTGCCAGAATCGCTTCCGTCAGCGTATCCATCGCCTTGTCAATACCGGCGGTTTCATCATTCTTGGTGATCGTGATCGCTGTAATCGTATCGTCCTTGATCGTGACTTCTACCCCGATAATTCCGCCGCGGCCATTGCCTTCACCGGCATAAGTTCCATCTGCAATCGCATTCGCTGTTGATGGCTGTGCCGGTGTTTTCGACTGATCCCCGCAGCCGGCCAGTCCCAGGATCAATAGCCCGGACAACATCAGCGCACATAATTTCTTCATTTGTTTTCCTCCTTTTGTTAACTTATTGACAATGCTATTTTATCATGCTGCAATCATGTTGGCTTTGCACTGGTTTGTTATTTTTTGCACTTTCAACACAGCCTGCTTGTCATCCCAGCAAGCTTCATTTATACTAAAAAACAAGGATGCTCACGCGTCTTAACCAGGGGAAAAGAGGGATATGATGACATTGCGGACAAAACTCTGCTGGTCGTTTCTGGCCTGCATTCTGATTGTGTTCTTGCCGATTCTGACCATTACCGAAACCCAGCTGCGCCCGGCCAGTGAAAAACAGACTTTGCAGCAGACCCGTCAGCTGGTCAATGCGAAAGCCGCGGAAGTGGGTTCCTGGCTGAACCAGCGGATCAGTGAAATCCGGATTATCCATGAATTTCCCGGCACGCAGTCGCTGGATTTTGATCAGCTTCGCCCCTATCTTTCTTCCCTCAACGAAGTTCTGCGCCAGCAGTACGGCAACCCCGAGGAAGCCTTCGCGGTTGGAGGCTTGGATGGACAGGGCTGGATTAATGACAAACTGACGATTGACGTGCATCAGCGTCCCTATTTTATTGAAGCCATGGCCACCGACCAGGAGTATGTCATCAGCAAGCCGGTCATCTCCAAGTCCGACGCCAAGCCGATCTTTCTGATCTGTTATCCGATCCGCAATGAGAACGATAAAAAAATCGGCTTTATCAACGGATCTGTCAATCTGGATAAATTTACGGATATCCTGTCCTCCGTCAGCATTTACGATGGATTTTCATGGATCATGAACCGCGAAGGTCTGGCCTATACCGCGGCGCCTGAGGTTTTCGATGAAATTCAGCTGACTGATGATGATCTTCAGGCGCTTGCCGGGCAGGCTGAAGTCACCGGTTATTTAAAGTTGGATTCCGACCGTTCCGACACGATCTTCTATGCCTCGGTTCCCTATGCCCCAGGGTGGCTGTACTGCGTTCAGGTCAGCGATGCGAAACTGTTTTCTTCGTTCGATCAGGTTGTTGGGATGATGATCGGCTTCGCCTTCTTTTTGTTAATCTGCGCCGCGCTTTTAGCCTGGCGGCTGTCCAATTCTATCACCGCGCCGTTAAAACGCCTTGAACAGAGTGTTCTGGCCGTCGCCAACGGAAATTTGAATACGGTGTTCCATAATTCGGGATCGGATGAAATTGTCCGGCTGGGCCGTTCCTTCAACGAGATGGTGACCCAGCTCAGACAATTGATCAATCAGGTTATTTCGGTTCAGCAGCAGAAACGCAAAGCGGAATTAAGGGCGCTGCAGGCGCAGATCAATCCCCATTTTTTATATAACACATTGGATACGATTCAATGGAAAGCGCTGGAACATGACGCCGGGGAGGTTTCGGATATGATCTGGCAGCTTTCTCAAATGTTCCGCATCGCGTTAAACGACGGCCGCGAGCTGATTCCCGTTGCCGATGAAATCCGGCATGTGGAAAGTTATCTGACGCTGCAGAAAATGCGGCTTCCTGATCAGTTTGCCTATACGCTGAACGTTGAGCCGGGATGCAGCGAAATCCTGATTCCCAAGCTGATCCTGCAGCCTTTGGTGGAAAACTGCTTGGTTCATGGTTTGGATCGGAAACGAAAAGATGGACAGATCGCGATTGAAATCCGCCGTCAGGGTGAATTGATCGTGTTGTCGGTTCAGGATAACGGCAAGGGGCTGGATCCGCAGCGTCTGCAGCGTTTGATGCAGGAGTTGGCCAGCCATCAGGAATCGGATCATTATGGTTTATACAACATCAACGAACGGCTGTACCTGACCTATCGTGATCAGTACCGCTTGACTCTGGAAAGTCCGTTGGGAAAAGGCTTTCGGATCACATTAACGTTCCCGGCTGAGGAGGAAAACACATGCTTCGCGTCATTGTAGCCGATGATGAACCGGTCATCCGCAATGGAATTGTTCATCTGATCGAATCCAGCGGTCTGGATTTAAAAGTAGCCGGGACTGCCGAAGATGGCCGGGAAGCGGTGGAGCTGGTTCAGAAGCTGGATCCGGAAATCATCATTATGGATATCAACATGCCTCAGCTCAATGGACTGGAAGCGATTGGGGAAATCCGCAAAAGCTCACCGGACTGCCGGATTCTGATCGTATCCGGTTACAGCGATTTTGCTTACGCCCAGCAGGCGATTGATTTAGGCGTCTGCAAATATTTGTTAAAACCGCTGGATATCCATGGCTTTGTGCCGATTCTCCAACAGGCGATGGACAGCTGGACCCAGCTTCACCGTAAAGCCAATCCGGCCTCCTTCAATGAAGAAGATGCTTTTCAAGATAAAGGACTGGCTGCCTTTCATTATGTCCGGGATCACTTTACTGAAAATACCCTGAATCTCACCGACGCTGCCCAGCGTTTTTATCTCAGTCCGTCCTATCTGTCCCGAATCATCAAAGAAAAAACCAGTCTTTCCTTTACCGATTACCTGAACCGGTTAAGAATTGATCTGGCTGAATCGCTGATGCTGGAAAATCCGGGCATGACGATGAATGAAGTGGCGCTGCAGTGCGGCTACAGCTCCCAGCACTATTTCAGCCGGGCGTTTAAAAATTACACCGGCATGACGCCGATTGCCTTTAAGAATAAACCCCGCTGACTCATGATCAGCATCTATACCAAAAAAGGAACGATTCGCGCATCGCTGCCTGTCCTCGTTCCTTTTTTTCGGCTATTTTTTCGATAACTTGATGAAGAGATAAAAAATGCTCAACGGTTTGGCCGTTCCGCTTATTTTATTCTACCGTTTCCCGCCAGATATTCGCGCCTAACGCCCGCAGTTTGCCGTCCAAATCATCATATCCCCGCTCGATATGATAGATTTCATGAATTTCCGTCACGCCTTCCGCCAACAGTCCGGCAACAACCAGACTGGCTCCGCAGCGCAGATCCGTCGCGGTGACACGGTCGCCGTACAGAGGGGTTATCCCTTCAATCGTACAGCTGCCCTGCCCGACGCTGATGTCCGCGCCCATCCGCTGCAATTCAATGCAGTGCTTAAACCGTTCCGGATAAATGGTTTCCCGAATTGTTGATTTGCCTTCCGCCTGCGTCAAAAGAGCTGACAACGGCTGCTGCAGATCGGTCGCAAAGCCCGGATACGGCAGCGTTTTAATATCGACGCCCTGCAGCTTACCGCCGCCGCGGATCAGAACGCTGTCGACGTCGACTTCCATATCCACACCCATTTCCTGCAGCTTGGAAAGCAGCGATTCCAAATGCTGCGGAATGATATTCGTAATTTTCATTTCCTTCGCAGCGGCCGCGGCCATGATGATAAACGTTCCCGCTTCAATCCGATCCGGAATGATCTCATGGAAACAGCCGGATAAATAATCCACGCCGTCAATCGTGATCACATTGGTGCCGGCGCCGCGGATATGCGCGCCCATCTTGTTGAGCAGCGTAGCGACGTCGATAATTTCCGGCTCCTTGGCGGCGTTTTCAATCGTTGTCCGGCCCTTTGCGTAGACCGCTGCCATCATGATGTTGATCGTCGCACCGACCGAAGAAATATCAAGAAAGATTTTCGTTCCGATCAACTCTTCTGCTTCGATCGTATAACAGCCTTTTTGATAATCGACCTTCGCTCCCAGCGCTTCAAAACCCTTGAGATGCAGATCAATCGGCCGCGGCCCCAGATAACAGCCGCCCGACATTTTGATTTTGACATGTTTGTATTTGCCTAACAACGCTCCCATAAAATAATAGGAAGCCCGCAGCTTGGTGACCGCCGGATGTTCCAGCGGGCGGTTGATCATTTCAGTCGGGTCGATGATCAGATGTCCCCGATCCTTATGCACCACCGCCACGTTCAGTTCCTCTAACAAGGTGGATAACGATTCCACGTCCGCAATATCCGGCACACCGCAGATCGTCACCGGGCCGCTGGCCAGAATGGAGGCCGGAATCAAGGCCACCGTCGCGTTCTTTGCCCCGCTGATTCTGACCTCTCCGTTCAGCTGATGACCGCCTTCAATCTTAAATACTTCTTCCATCGGTTGGGCTCCTTTCATTGCACTATCATACTATTAAGTTTTGTTTCAAACGTGATTGTTTTTGATTGCTGTCCCAGCTTAGCCGTACAGCTGACGGATTTCCTTTTCCCATTGTTCCATCAGCCGCTGCAGCTTCTTTTCGTTTTTCCGTTTTCCCATCCACGAAAGGCTCAGAATCGCCAGCTTTTTTTCCATATTGGCAGGCCGGAATTCTTCGCTGTACACAACCATGCAGCTATGTTCGTCAAGCTGCCGGCACTGGGTATCAATGACCTGCGTTCCGTCAAACATATCGACCCGCAGCTGCACATGCGCCGGTTTATCAAAAATCGTCAGCTCGGCTTTGCCGATCCGTTGTTTCTTATCCGAAACGACAATCTTCTTGTCGTATTTCAGGCCCTGACGAATCTGGGCAATCGTCAATTTCTTATCGGTTTCAATCTGAATGTCCTGCGCAATCCGCCGGGCCATGAAGTTGAAAAATTGAACGGCGGAACAGGGAAACTGATGTTGTATCTGCATAATCTCATCCTTATCTTTTTACGTAACTATTATACCGTGATCCGTTCCGCATTGCCACTCTTTCCCGATGCGGGTGCATAGTTTTCGCATTCCTTAGAATTTCCTTAGACTTGTGGTTTATGCTCAGAAACAGAAGGAGGGATTTCTATGAAATCTAAAAAACGGTTCCGCGGATTCAGCGGATTTGATCTGAAATGTTTGGCGATGATCCTGATGGTGCTGGATCACATTCATTATTTCTTTGGTTTTACCGGACGGATTCCGCTGCTTTTTTCTCAGCTTGGCCGGCTGTCCGGCTGGCTGTTTCTGTTCTGTACGGCGGAAGGCTTTGCGCACACCTCCAATCGCCGGCGGTATGTTCTGCGCTGCTACATCATCGCGGCAGCGATGGGATTGATTCAATATGCGATCCAGTTTTTCGGCTGGACGCGGGCCGATGGTTTTTTCCCGGCCAACAACATCTTCGCTACCTTTCTGCTCTGCTTCCTTTTGTGGCAGGGGCTGGATGAATTAAAGAAAAAACGCTGGCTGATCGGAATCGGCTTGTTAGCGCTACCCTGGATTGGCTATTTCCTGTTTGCCAGTCTGCCGCTGACACTGGTGCCCTATGCCTATTTCCTGCAGTGCACGCTGTTTCCGCTGCCGTTTCTTAACGAAGGCGGGATCTACTATCTGATCGGCGGTTTTCTGCTTTATGCCCTGCGCCCCCGCCGCGCCGTTCAGCTGAGCGTCTTTACGCTGACGATAGGCGGACTGTATGCGCTGATGCTGGGGCAGATGAATTTCAGTTTCATTGAAGTCTTGACCCTAGGTTATGAATGGATGGGACTATTCGCGGTGGGTTTGATGGCCTTGTACAACGGCCGGCGCGGACCGCGCAATCAGCGTTTCTTCTACTGGTTTTATCCCGCCCATATCTATCTGTTTTATATTCTGTCATGCTTAATGATATAATAGAGAAAACAACGGCAGGGAGGGAATGGATATGGCACGGATCATCGCCGTGGATGATGACGCGGATCTGCTTCGATTAATTCGCATCGCTTTAGAGAAAGACGGGCATACCGTCATCGGCTATACAGATCCCGCTGAAGTCGATGAAGAAATCTGGGCGAAAGCGGATTTAGTCCTGCTGGATATCATGCTTCCGCATCAGTCCGGTTTCGAGCTTTGCCGGAACATCCGCTGTCAGCTGGACTGTCCGATCCTGTTTCTCAGCGCGCGCAGTGAAGATGAAATGATGATTGAGGGGTTGGGCTTAGGCGCGGATGACTACCTGACCAAGCCGTTCAGTCTGAGCGTCCTGCGCAGCCGGATTCAGGCTCACCTGCGGCGGGAACATCGCCGGCTTTGGGATTATGCCTGCGATTGGCAGCTGGATCCGCATCAGCAGATCTGCTTCCAAGGTCATCCGCTGAATCTGACACGCAGTGAAAAGGAAATTCTGATGGCCTTACGCCGTCAGCCCGGCCGGATCTGGACCAAAGAACAGCTGTTAGCGCTGATCAATGGCTGGGATCGCTGTAGCGAACCGGCTGCGATTACCGAACACATTAAAAATATCCGGTCCAAGTGCCGAAAATGGCACAGCGATCCGATTGAAACCGTATGGGGGATAGGTTATCGATGGAAAAACGAAGACGCAGAAAAACCCAAACCTTAGCGCAGTTTTTGCGGCGTTATTTCTTAATCACATCCCTGGGTGTGCTTGCCTTATTGGCGGGGGCCCTTGGCCTATTTCAGCTGGGGTTAAACGCCGGCTGGTACACTCCGGCCAATCATGCCGAAATTCAGGCGCAGGAGTTGATCGGCAAAATTCAGGTGCAGGATTTCTTTGATCCCAATCAGGTTCCCGACGGTCTTGATTATATCCTGTTCAGTCATGAACAGTGGGCGGACAGTTCTCTGCTGCCCGATGATGCCCTGGCGGATTACAGCTATTATTCCGGCAGCTATACCGGCATGATCGGTGCTTCTGCCTGGCTGCGGACAGATTTAAGAGCGGAAACCGTCATTCTTTTATTCCGCTATGCTGTCCGTCCCGCTTCGCCGGCCATCGCCGCTTTGATTCCGGATCTGCAGGGAGTGTTTGTCGGCTTCTCCGCTCTGATGATCCTGATCTTATTGATAGGCATGACCAATCGCTATGGAAAGAAATTAGTACAGGCACTCAACGCCTTGGAGGAATCCGCAACCCAAATCGCCGCCGGCAATCTGGATTTTGAGATTCATGATACGGCCCTGAATGAATTCAACCAGGCTCTGGATTCCGTCGAAACGATGCGGACGGCGCTGAAAGACTCGCTTGTTCAGCAATGGGACATGCAGAATCAACGGGAAATTCAGATTGCCGCGCTGGCCCACGACTTAAAAACACCGCTGGCTGTCATTGCGGGCAATGTGGAACTGTTAAAAGAAGAAGCACTGCCGGAAACGGCGGCGGAAAGTCTGGAAGTGATCGCCCGGCGCTTAGAGCAGCTGAGTCATTATGTCTATCAGCTCCAGCAGGCTGCCAGCCGTCAAAATCAGGCTGAACAGCCCAAACTGACCGCGATCGATGAGTTAATCCGGCGCTGTACGGAAGAAGTCGATGGCTTATGCCGCAATAAGGATTTGACCCTAACTGTATTCTGTCCGCCGTTTTCCGCTTGGGTGCATACGGAAACCCTGCGCC
The DNA here is from genome assembly GCF_000327285.1 of Holdemania massiliensis AP2. Taxonomy (GTDB): domain Bacteria; phylum Bacillota_I; class Bacilli_A; order Erysipelotrichales; family Erysipelotrichaceae; genus Holdemania; species Holdemania massiliensis. The sequence continues at coordinate 739,052 of NZ_HE998568.1, forward strand.
GGGCGCTGATCAATTTGCTGGATAATGCAATCCGGTATTGTCCTTATGGCAAAACGGTTCAGCTGATGGGACAGATTACGGAAACCCATTGGATTATCAAGGTCAGTGACGAAGGTCCCGGCTTTCACGCGGAAAGTCTGAAGCATATCGGCGAACCTTTCTATCGTTATGAATCCGCCCGCAGCAGCAACGGACACGCGGGTTTAGGACTGTATACGGTATCGCAGGCGATGCAGATTGAAGGCGGACGCATGATTCCCGGCAATGTCCCGGACGGCAGCGGAGCTCAGGTAATTCTTGAATTTCCCCGTACTACTCTTGCGGAAGAAACTGAACGCGCTGACCCTGGTTCCGGCAGCTTCGCTTCACCTTGACAAAAAAGAATCGGCGGATTCGGGAAGACTTTCATTCCCGGGCTGCCGATTCATTTTTTCTTGTCCATGCTCAGTTTTTTCGCAGTCAGGTTCTCGGTGTTTCAATTTGCCGATTAAACTTTGAATTCAAAGCTGAAGCCAAAGCCCTTGACCTCATGGGTATCATTGGCGATCACAAATGCTTCCTTATCTATCGCCGTTACCATTTCCATCAGCGCGGGATACTGGTTCTTCGTGATGACGACAAGCACGATTTTGCGCTTCTCATAAGTATAGCCGCCCTGGGCTTCAATCAGGGTCGTTCCCCGTTCCAGGCGGGAATGAATCTGTTCAATGATCTGTTCATATTGATCTGAAATGATCTGAATCGCTTTGGCCTGCTGCCCGCCGAACATCAGCACCTTGTCAATCGCTACGGAAGACGCCCAAACCGACACAAAGCCTACCAGTACCGCTTCCAAGCCATAGGTAAACGCACCTAGCAGCACGGTCAGCGCATCGGTGATCAGCACTAGCTTGGCAATTTCAATGTGCGTCAGCTTATGCACGATCAGCGGCGGAATGTCCATTCCCCCGGTACTCGCCCCCGTTCTTAACGCCATCCCAACGCCCATGCCGCCCAATAAGCCGCCGTAGAGCGAAGCTAAAATCGGATCCAAATCCAAAACCGGAACCCGGCCGCTGAAAAAGGTCAAAAATACCGGATAAATCAGTGAGCTCAGGATGGTCTTCATGGCAAATTCCTTCCCCAAAAAGCAAGCGCCGATGACAAACAGCCCCACTACCAGAATATTCACCATCAGCGTGACCGGCAGCGGAATTAACGGCTGCAGAGCGACGGCAATGCCGGCGACGCCGCCGGACAGAATATCATACGGCAAAATAAACATGCTGACAGCCAGTGCCAAAACGGCATTGCCGGCTGCGACCCAAACGATATCTTTCCCCTTCTGTTTTAACGTTTTCATCACGGTCCTCCTCGTTTTTTATACACCCTCTTATTATAAGCTTTCCCCCGCCGGAAAAAAAAGAAAACCCGCAGATTTCTCCGCGAGTTTCTCTCAATAAGAGTTTTTCAGTGATTACGCTTTGTTTGCGGAACCAAACTGGTTCATCATTTCAATGACTTTCTTCGTGATTGCATCAGCCCCTGGTTTCAGCAGTTTGCGCGGATCATAGCCCTTGCCGGCCAGATCTTTGCCTTCTTCAATATACTTGCGGGTTGCGGCTGCGAAAACCAGCTGCAGTTCGGTATTGACGTTGATCTTGGAAACGCCCAGCGAGATTGCCTTGGCTACCTGATCCGCCGGGATACCGCTGCCGCCGTGCAGAACCAACGGTTTGCCATTAGTCGATGCCTGGATTTCAGCCAGACGGTCAAAGTTCAATCCCTGCCAGTCAGCCGGATATTTGCCGTGAATGTTGCCGATACCCGCAGCCAGGAAATCAACGCCCAGAGCCGCGATATTAGCACATTCCTGAGGATCTGCCAATTCACCCATGCTGGCAACGCCGTCTTCTTCGCCGCCGATGCCGCCGACTTCACATTCAACGGAAATGCCTTTGGAGTGAGCCAATTCCAGAATTTCTTTGGACTTCGCTACATTCTCTTCAAAATCATAATGCGAGCCGTCAAACATGACAGAAGTGAATCCCGCTTCAATGCAGGCCTTTGCGCCTTCAAATGAACCGTGATCCAGATGCAGCGCAACCGGAACGGTAATGCCCATTGAATCATGAATTTCTCTGACCATGGCCACGACGTTCTTAAAGCCTGCCATATACTTGCCAGCGCCTTCTGAAACGCCTAACATGACCGGTGATTTGGCTTCTTCAGCTGCGGCCAGAATGGATTTAATCCATTCCATGTTATTGATGTTGAATGCGCCTACTGCATAATGACCTTCATGAGCTTTTTCGATCATTTCTTTTGCGGAAACTAATGCCATAAATGTATCCTCCTATTTTCTACGCCCTTATTCTACTCCATTTTTCTAAATTTGAGAAGTCTGCAGCAGCGCTTTTCAAGGAAAAAGCACGCAACCCGAACAATCCTTTGGATTCTGCCTGAAATGTCAACAAGCCACTTTGTGAGAAAATTCCAAGAACTCTCAATTTTAGGATTTCCTCAGCCTGGAAACTGAGATATCTAAAAAAATAACCATTTTTTACCCATTTTCGGTTAAAATATTAAGAATTTTTAACATTTTTGTGTATAATAGTGTTATTGAGGTGCTGACAGCTGTCTTTTTGGTTATAATATTTCTATCCAAGACCTGTAAAGTCAGTGTTATCACCCGATTCAGTGAAAATTTTACTTATTTTCACTGAAAAAATGATTGTCACAGAAGAAATTGTTGGATATAATTCCAACCGGAGGAATAGTATGAATAAAAGTTCAGAAATTTACGACATCGCTTGGGATCTCGCTTCGATCGTAGACAACCTGGATGATTCCGTCCTTAACGTCATTTGCAAAGGAGCTCAGGGAACAGATCCAAACGCTACCGCTTCATTGGAATTGGCTTGCAAGACACTAAAAAAGAACATCGAGCAGATGAAAGGTTTAGTTGCATCCCTGGAAGACATTACTTTCGGGCTGGAAGAACAACTGGAAGAGTTGGAATCGAACGGGACTGAGAACTCCTCATCACCGGCAAATTTATCGTAAAACAGAAAGAACTGTCAGGGCTTTGCTTCGCGACAGTTCTTTTTTTCATCCAAATGTCTTGAATGGTTTCCCAGAAACCGGTTCTGCGGATTCACTTTAAGCAAAGTCCCCCGAATTGAATACCATCCCTTGTTTTATTGCTGAATGTTCTTGCCAACAGACAAGAATTTCATTATAGTTATAGCCAAATCAACAGGAGGAATCATTATGCATTCACCGCAGGAAATCATGATCATCCGCCAGCTGGACCGCGATTTAGCGCTGGCCGGCGATCGACTGCACAGCCGTCAGATTTACCAACGTTCACTCTGGATCCCTGACGAAGAACATCGCAAAGCCCTGCTGGAAACTTTAGAACAGCTTTCCGTTCGGGTTGATCAGCTAAGCGACCATGATGAAGTTTCACATTTTTTCATTCATCATTTTCATGACTGTCTGGATTTTCTGAGCTGGGAAGCGGATGATTTCTGGGCTCATCCGCAGGTTCAGCTCGGTGAAATACTGCATTCTTTAAAACAGCTCTGGTCTTCAGATCAGCGCCGCCGCAGTCTGCGGATGACGATTCTGGCCGAGCAGTGGACGGCACTGCCCGCCTGCCTGCACGCTTTGGAAGCGCGGTTTTCCGACTTGGATGAAACTGATCTGCCGCTTGTGCTTGCCCGCAGTCAGGCGCTGAAGCATCAGGCAGAACAGATCATTCCGTTTTTGGACGAGCAGGAAGCACGGACCCGACAGGCCTTAAGTGAAGGCGTAGAAGCCTTGGCGCTTTGGATTGAATGGCTGCGCGCGGATGGCATTACAGAAAATCAGAAGATCAGATCCGATGATCAGCGGCTGAATACCGATCCGGAAGTTTACCGCCGCACGCTGGCGATGAAGCTGGGCGTAGATCTGGACGATTTGCTTTCCTGGTATCAGGATGAAATTGAAGCGACCCGCGCCAACGTCTTTGCGATTGCCAATCGCCTGAGCGATACCCCAATCACCACGATGGCGGAAGTCCGCGCCTTGCTGGATGACAAAGCCGGAGCTTGTGAAAGCGCCGAGGAAATGTTCCGGCGCGGGCATGAATATTTAGCCCGCGTCAAGGCTGTCAGCCGGCAGACGCTGTGGCATCCGATTGACGAGCTGTGCGATTTGACCGGTGTTCCGGAAGAGCTGCGGGATTCTTTCCCGTGGGGCGGCTACATGGACGGCTGCCCGTATGAACGGCCGCTGCATGGCCGGATGTTTCTCAATGAAACCAACTATCCAGCTGTCAGCGACGGCTGGATCAAAGTCAACACCATTCACGAAGCTTACTTCGGCCATCATATCCAGTTTCTGCGCGTCAACAGCGATCCGCTGCCGGAAACGATGCGCCGCGGCCCAAAAGCAGATCCGTTAATCGAGGGTACAGCACACCGCAGCGAACACGTGTATGAAACGATCTTTGCGGAGGACCCCTACTTCCCGTTGTTTACCGCTTACCGCCGGCATCATACTTCCGTGCGGATTCAGGCTGACTTGATGCTGCGGTGGGAAAATCGCCCGATCAGCGAAGCGGTGCAGCTGTATCAGGATGAACTAGGCTTCGACGTTAAAACAGCACGCGGTCAGGTTTTGGCCCAGGAAGACATGTTCGGCTATTTCACCTGTTACTGCTATGGTTTAAAAAAGATCGAACAGCTGGAAAAGGACCTGCAGCTGCCTGCGGATGAAATGACCCGGCGGTTGCTTGCGGCCGGACAGATCAGCATGGAAAGCCTGCGCCTATTGTTAAGCTGCAGTGACGAAGCCCGCTGGTCAATTCTGCACGATTATCCTAGCTTATATCGTTTTGCATGACGAAAAAGGAACCCGCCGATGATCCGCGCCTTATTTTTTGATCTGGATGGAACCTTGCTGACATCCCGAAAAACGTTGGCCGATTCAACCCGAACGGCGCTGCAGCAATGTCAAAAGCAGGGCATTGGGTTGTTTCTTGCCACAGCCCGCGCTCCCCTGCTGGACAAAATGCTGGGCTGGACAGAAGCGGAGTTTCGTCTGTTTGACGGAGGAATCTATTGTAATGGAGCCTGTGAGAAGCTGAATGGACAAACACATTACACCTTTCTTCCCGCTCCGCTTGTAACTCGCTGCGTGCAGACGGTCAATCCAATCCCTGCTTTGCACCTTGCCCTGCAGCTGCAGGAAGAACGTCACGCCTTTAACCACCCCTTAGCCGCGGCGGCTTATGGGCAGTGGGGAATCGCCCCGCAGTCCGTTGTCCCGCTGGAAGCTTCGGCTTTCTGTCAGACCGTTAAAATCCTGATCTATTTTGAAAATCTTATCGATTCAGTCACGCCGCTGCCCATTTCCCTGGTTGAATCCTGCCGTCAGATTTGTCAGGATCAGGCCAATATTTATCTGACAGATCAAGGCAAAGTGCTGCAGATCTCAAACTCCCGTACCAGCAAATATCAAAGCATTGATCATCTGCGCCGCCAGCTTGGCCTGCAGCCTGATGAAATCGCAGTCTTCGGCGATGATTGGAACGATCTGGAAATGTTGACAGGCTTTCCTCATGGTATCGTTATGGGCAATGCCGACCCTGAGCTGCGCCGCCAGATTCGCTGTCAGACACGCAGCAATGATGAAGACGGGATTGCCTGGGCCCTGCATGAGCTGTTGGGATTAATCTGACTTCACTTTTATAAAAACGTCTAAATCAAAAAACTTCGGCATGAAAAATAATTTTTAAATTGTTTGACATCCGCCGGAAACCTGTTATACTGAAGAAGTAATATTAAGCAATAGCTATGATCGCATATCGGGATTGTAATTATCACTCAATGTACAAAAATCCCTAAAGTTATGCGATTTTTTATACCTTGAGTAGCTTCTTATTTCCACTAAAGGAGGTACTTAAAATGAGTACAGGAAAAGTAAAATGGTTCAACGGTGACAAAGGCTACGGATTCATTACGGATGATCAGGGACAGGGCGATATCTTCGTTCATTTCTCAGGCATCAACGGTAATGGCTACAAGTCATTAGAAGAAGGACAGAAGGTTTCCTTCGAAGTTGAAAACGATGCGCGCAGCAATAAGTCCCGCGCAGTCAACGTAACCGTTCTCTAAAACAAAAACCCGCAAGGGTTTTTTCTTTTTGGTCAAGCCGATTCCTCTTGGCCCGCGGCTTTTGAAATTCACAGGTTCCGTTTATTTTACCATTTAATCAATAGTATTCCCGAAGGCTTTCTGATATAATATGTAATTGAGTTTTTGAGGGGTATAGACTATGAAAAGACTGGCTTTTGATAATGAAAAATATGTGCAGATGCAGTCTGCCAAAATCAAAGAACGCATCCAGCAGTTTGACAACAAGCTTTACTTGGAGTTCGGCGGCAAGCTCTTCGATGATTATCATGCCTCCCGTGTCCTCCCGGGATTTCAGCCTGACAGCAAAATTAAAATGTTGATGGAACTGAAAGATTCCGTAGAAATCGTTATTGTCATCAATGCAACCGATATTGAAAAGAATAAAGTCCGCAGCGATTTGGGGATCACTTACGATCTGGACGTCCTGCGGCTGATCGATGCTTTCCGCAGCATCGAGCTGTATGTCGGCAGCGTCGTCATCGCCCAGTATGCCGGGCAGATTACCGCGGACCTGTTTAAGAAGAAACTGGAGAATCTCGGAATCAACGTTGTGCTGCATTATCCGATCCCTGGTTATCCAAGCAATGTGTCCTACATTGTTTCCGATGAGGGCTACGGCAAAAACGAATACATCGAAACAACCCGTGAATTGATCGTCATCACCGCTCCGGGACCGGGCAGCGGAAAGATGGCAACCTGTCTGTCGCAGCTGTATCATGATTACAAGCGCGGCATCAAGGCGGGGTATGCCAAATTTGAAACCTTCCCGATCTGGAATCTGCCGCTGAAGCATCCAGTCAACCTGGCTTATGAAGCGGCGACTGCGGATCTGAATGATGTCAACATGATCGATCCATTCCATTTAGAAGCCTATGGTGAAACGGCGATCAACTACAATCGCGATGTGGAGGTGTTTCCGGTTTTGAATACTTTATTTGAAAAGATTGCCGGAGTTTCCCCATATAAGTCACCGACGGATATGGGCGTAAATATGGTTGGCAACTGCATCGTCGATGATGAAGCGGCGCGCCGGGCCAGCGAAGATGAAATTCTGCGCCGTTATTACCAGGCACTGTGTGATTACCGTCGGGATATGGCAACGGAGGAATCCGTTCAGAAGATCGAACTGATTATGAACCAAGCCGGAATTGTGAAGGAAGACCGCAAGGTAGTCACTGCCGCATTGCAGAAAGCGGCGGCAACCGAGGCGCCTGCGGTTGCGATTGAACTGAACGACGGCCGGATCATTACCGGCAAAACCTCCGATTTATTGGGAGCTTCCAGCGCTGCCCTGCTGAACGCGCTGAAGGAAATCGGCGGCATCAACGACAACATTCCGCTGATCTCACCGAACGTTATCGAACCGATTCAGAAACTGAAAGTCCAGCACCTCGGCAACCACAATCCCCGTCTGCATACCGATGAAATTCTGATTGCGCTGGCGATCGCCGCGACCAACAATCCAGTTTCCCATCTGGCGATGCAGCAGCTGAAAAAGCTGAAGGATTGCGAAGTCCATTCGACAGTTCTGCTTTCTGAAGTGGATTCTTCCACGTTTAAAAAACTGGGAATGAACCTGACCTGCGAACCGGTCTATCAGAAGAAAAAACTGTATCATCGTTGATGAAGGAGATTTCGTTCTCCTTTTTTTTCGCTTGAACTGACGCCTTTTGCATGAAAAAAACATCATTCCCCAGGAAATAAGGAAAGGATGCCCATTTCGATCATTTAATCTAAGATCAGCGATACCGCTTCAAGAATATTGGACACAACCGGTTTTCCTGAGCCAGCCAAACGTTCACGGCTCTGATGGCCGCGATCAATCAAAATACATTCCCAGCCCAAAGCCTCAGCGACTTCCCAATCATGCAAGGAATCCCCGATCATGATCATCTCCCGATCCTTCTGCGGATGATGCCGCAGCCAGGTTTGAGCTGCACTGAGCTTTTCTTTGGCGTAGATATCGGAAATACCGATTAAATCATCGAACCAGGCCGTACATCCGCATTGCTCGGTCTGTCTGCGCAGATGATCCTGCCGTGAAGCTGAAAGGATCAGCGACGGGACTCTCTGTTCCCGCAATTTATTAATCCCCGGTTCTGCGTCCGCGAACAAACCGCAGGCAGCTGCTCGCACATGATAGCCTGCCATGTATTCCTCGGAAAGATCCTCAAACCGTTCCCGTTTTAGATCAAAACCGACACTTCGGTAATAATCGATCACCGGAAAGGTAAACACGGACTGATATTGACCGGCGCTTTCGATAAGCGGCAAATTCCGTTGACGAAGCATGGCGTTGACTGTCTGAATACAGACCTCGACATCATCCAGCAATGTTCCATTCCAATCCCAAACCACAGTTTTCATGGTTTTCACCAACCCTTCTATTTTGTTATGCATTCAGCCTGTCCCAAATGAAAAGGCAGACACCGCTGCCCTTTCAATTCCTAGAAACTTTCTTCGTTTGTTTCTTCAAACGGAATTTTTTCAACTTCCGCTTCTTCCTCGAAGCTGTCCAGTTCGTCCAGCTCGTCGTTATTGTCGTCCTCGAGAACGATCGCACTGGTATCAAAGTGCGTTTCGTTATACGTATGCCGCGACCGCAGATCCCATTTGTTGTTGCCCAGGGAAGTAAAGCGGTTATCCAGCATCATCGAGGTGTAGAACGAAGCAATTTTCCGCTCCGCTACATTTTCGGAATAGCCCATGATCTGAGAAACCTCATCCCACAGCTTGTTGAAGGTGACGCTGTTTTTCTTTTTGCTTAACAGTTGGTAAGCAACATCAGTCATTGAACGATTTGACACTTTGAAACAGTCCTTTCTTACATTTTTTCCGGTGCGCTGACGCCAATCAAAGTCAAGGCGTTGCGCAGAGTCATTTCAGAAGCCTTCACCAACGCCAGACGTTGAGCGCTCAGTTCCAGATTTGTTCTGTCCAGGACTTTGCAGTCGGCATAGAACGTGTGGAACAGCTGCGCCAAACGGGTGATATAATTGCACATTTTGTGCGGCTGGCGGGTTTTGGCGGCATCCGCTACTGCGGATGCAAACTCATTGATATGCTTAAGCAGATCGAGTTCCTTTTCATGGGTGATCAATTCATAATGATCCGCAAGGGTGATGTCCTCCCCCGAACGCAGGATCGAACACATCCGTGCATGCGCGTATTGGGCATAATAGACCGGGTTTTCGTTAGTCTGCTTCTTCGCCATGTCGATATCAAAATCCATGTGCGTATCCGCAGCGCGGGAAACGAAGAAATACCGAACGGCATCGACGCCCGCTTCCTCAACCAGATCCTTTAAAGCAACCGCTTTGCCGGTCCGCTTGGACATCTTAAACTCTTCACCGTCTTTGACCATCCGGGCCATCTGGATGATATCCACTTCCAAATCGTCCTTGTTTTTGCCCAGCGACTGCACCGCTGCTTTTAAGCGGGCGATGTAGCCGTGATGATCTGCTCCGAAGAAATCGATCAGCTTATCATAGCCACGATCAAACTTATCAACATGGTATGCGATATCCGGTGTCAGATACGTATAGCTGCCGTCGCTTTTGACAAGCACACGGTCTTTATCATCACCGAAATCGGTTGTTCTTAACCACAGAGCGCCTTCGCTTTCATACGTCATGCCCTGCGCTTTTAACGTAGTCAGTGCTTTGTCCACCATGCCGCGGTCATAAATGCTCTGTTCACTGGTCCAGACATCAAATTCAACGCCGAAGGCCGCCAGATCGGCTTTCAGCTTCGCTAACTCGGCCTGCAGTCCTTGTTGGCGGAAGAAGGAATAAGTTTCTGCTTTATCCTTATGCGCCAGCTCTTCGCCGTATTCCTGTTTCAGATCCTGAGCGATTTTAATTAAATCCGGGCCGTGATAGCCATCTTCCGGCACCTCGGCTTCAACGCCGCACGCCTGCAGATAACGCGCCTGCAGCGACAGCGCCATATTGCGGATCTGGTTGCCGGCATCGTTGACATAGTATTCCCGCGTGACATCATAGCCCGCGAATTTCATCAGCCGCGTAACGGAATCGCCCATGGCCGCCCCCCGGGCATGACCCGGATGCAGATCACCCGTCGGATTGGCTGAAACGTATTCCACGTCCACCTTTAATCCTTGGCCGGCGTCCGAACGGCCGTAGTTTTCATTTTCCTGCAGTACGACGCCGATCACGGAAGCCAGACTTGCGCTCTCCATGAAGAAGTTGATAAATCCCGGGCCTGCGATTTCACATTTGGCGATCGAGCCCTGCTTCAAATCCAAATGGTCGATCAGCTGCTGCGCAATCATCCGCGGATTCTGATGAAGCTGCTTGGTCAGCCGCATCGCTGTGTTGGTTGAATAATCGCCGTGGATCTTTTCTTTTGGAATTTCAATGACGACGTCATCATTTTTTAAATCGAAATCAAACGCCTGTTTTACAGCATTCATGATGCAGTTTTTGAGATTCGTTTCAATTTGATTCACGCTTCTGCCTCCTTAAAAAACCATTCAATCTGAAAACGGTCAGACGGCTGTCCGGCTTCGCCGATTTCATAGGCGACGCGCCAACAGTCGTCATTCTGTTCCAGTAGAGTCGTAAGATTGCCGATTTCAAAAACCCCGAATTCTGTCTGAATGCGGGATACAGATCGCTGGTGAAGGACTAATAACATCGTCGTTGCCGTTTCACCCTGGCGTTGGATCGTTATGCTTGTGCTGTGTATTTCAACCCGGACCGGACACCCGGCAGAACCGCCTTCCGTATAGAACAGCTGATTCCCGCCGACGATCTCCCCGATCCCCTCACTCAGGCATTCCTTCTGCCCGGTATTGAGATCTGTGCGGATAACGCGAACTCGTTTTGCTTTTGAAATCATGTTTCTTTTTCCTTTATTCCCTATGATTATAACGGTTGTCGAATAGTTGTCAATAGTCAATTTCAATAAGTTTAAAATTCTTTCTACAGGCCACAATAATCTTACTGAGGTGAGAAGCGATGAAAAAACTGATCACAGCCGGATGCGTGCTGACACTGTGCGGATTACTGGCTCTTTTGGGCTTTTACGGCTATGCCTACTTATCCTATGTTCCGCTGCTGGGACAGGACAGCCGAATCCGTCTATATAATAACCAAGGCGGTTTAATTTATGAATCAACCTATCAGAAAAACAGCGAATGGATAAATTTGGAGGATGTTCCGCAGACAATGATCGATGCCGTCATCTCAATTGAAGACCGCAGGTTTTATCAACATTACGGTCTGGATCCGATCCGGATTGCCAAGGCGGTCATGGTCAATGCTGAAAACGGCGATATTGTTGAAGGCGGATCGACGATTACCCAGCAGCTGGCCCGCAACTTATTTCTGACACTGGATCAGACCTGGTCGAGGAAATTTCAGGAAGCCGTCTACGCGGCCAAACTGGAAATGCATTTTTCCAAAGATCAGATTTTGGAAACCTATCTTAACACAATCTACTACGGCCATGGAATTTACGGCGTTCAGAAGGCCGCGGCCTTTTTCTTCGGCAAGGAGCTGGAGGACTGCACGCTGGGGGAAATGGCGATGCTCGCCGGCATTCCCAACGGTCCGTCGTTATTTTCGCCGTTTATTTCCATGGAGAATGCCCGCAGACGGCAGGCGGTCGTGCTGCAGGCGATGGCCGATAATGAAAAACTTTCTCAAAGTGAAGCCGACCTGGCTAAATCTGAACCAGTGCTGTTAGCGGACTTTTCAAGTCAGAAAATCATGGGCTCCAGCGGGTATTATAAAGACGCCGTCTTGGCTCAGCTGAAAGAAATGGGCTTTCTCGATCAGGAAACTCTGGAAAAAGGACTGAACGTCTACACCTATCTGGATCCGCAGATGCAGACAATTCTGCAGGACGCGGTCGATGATCACATGCCCGATACCGATCAGCAGATCGCTGGCTTGATTCTCGAGCCGTTCACCTTCAACGTGCTGGCGATGGTCGGCGGACGCGACTATACAACCTCCCAATACAACCGCGCCTTATATTCTACCCGTCAGGTCGGCTCGACATTGAAGCCGCTGCTTTACTACATCGCTCTGCAGCAGGGCTTGTCGCCTTCCTCGACGTTTCTGTCCACCGCCACGCAGTTTCAGATTTCTCAAAGCGTGTTCTATTCTCCAACCAATTACCGCAACGTCTATCCGGAGAAGGAAATTTCCATGATCAACGCGATCGGCGTCTCCGATAATATTTACGCCGTCAAAACTCATCTGTTTTTGGGAATGGATTTGTTGGCGGACGGGTTGAAGGCTTTTGGCATTGAATCGGAAGAAGCCACCGCGGCGATGGCCTTGGGCGCCACGCACTTTCCGTTAATTGATCTGGCCAAGATTTACAACACCTTTGCCTCCGAAGGTCTTGTCGATGAACCGTCGATGATTCGTCTGGTCACCGACAATGCCGGCAACATCCTCTACCAGCGACATGAAAATCCAAAACAGCTGCTGCACCGGGATGAAACGCTGATGCTTTCACAGCTGCTGAGAGCCCCGTTTGACATCAAAAATCTTCAGGTCATGTCGCCTTCTTTGCTGGGGTATGAGCCTTATACAACGACCGCCGCCAAATCCGGATCGAGTGACTGGGACAGCCTGATCGCCGGCTATAATCCGCAAATGACCGTCGTTTTGTGGAGCGGTTATGACGAGAATGAACGGCTGGAAACCAACGAAGAACGGAGGGTACCGAAATTAATCTGGAAACAGATCTTCAATACCGTCTATCCCCAAGATTCCCCCGGTCCCTGGTATACGCTGAGTCCGCAGCTGGAAGAGCGGCGCGTCGATCCGATCAGCGGTCAGCCCAATCCAGCCGGCTCACTTTACTGGTTCCGCCGCACGGATCCATGAATCCTGCGAAGCATTGAAAGAAAAAAGGACGGCAGCCAGCCGAACCTTTCCGATGGTTTTCCCATAGTCTAAAACAGGAGGTATCGTGATGAACCGTGGATGTTTAATCACTCTGGCCGCGATGGTAACGGGCTTGGGCGTGTTGACGGCACAGCTCTGGCCAGCCCTTCTCTGGGCTCACTCCAGTGCCGGACTAGCCTGTTTAACCTGCCAGATGGCCTTGATCGCCTTTCTGCTTTATCGGCATGAATAAGCGCCGCTGCCATTGAGCCCACACCGTTACCGGTTCAGGCTGCAGCGTGATCCCCATTTCCATCAGCTTTTTTACCAGCTGCATGCGCAGATACTGCGGATCGGCGGAATAGGCGGAAGACAGACTTGCGGTGATCCATGCCTGATTTTGAATACAGACAAACCGCAGACCCCCGGCATCAATCTTAGGACCCAGCTTTTCGGCCAGCTGATGCCAATGATGAATTTGGGCAATGGCTTTTCCCCGTCGGACAACATCCTTTTCCTGAACCGTCATGATCTGACTTTCCAGGCGCTGGATCAATGTCTGTGGATCAATCTGGCACTTCATTATGCCCACCCCTGGATTTTCTTTGACCCATTCGATCCGGCATGCGCCCTCCCTGCATCGGCCGGACTTTTTTATATTCCCCAGCGAGCGGATTTCCCATGGCTGATCCTCCGGTGCAGCCAGCGGCAGCGCAAGCAGACAGGGCTGACTTCCAATTAAACCGCTTTGACAGCCCCACCGCCACATCAGGCAGTTGAAAAAGCGCAGACTTCGCTGCAGTGTGAGGGGACTTTCATCCAGAATTCCGCCCAGAATCATCTGTTTCCCTGATTTGCAAACAACGCCGATCACTTCCTGCCCTTCGATCTGCGCCTTGAAGCAGCGGCGGAACTGAACGGGAAAAGCCGGATCTAAAAACCGCGGATCCCGCAGCCGGCCGTCAGCCGCCCTTTGGCTATATTCCTTTTCTGTCAGCCATTCCCATCGCATAGCCAACGCCCCCTTTTTCACTTCTGTCAATTTAATTAGACATTTTATGACAGCGAAAAAGCGAAAGAAAAAGCCCTGATTTCCAAGAATTTTGGAGTTTTCAGGGCTGTCAGGGAAAGTCTACTTTTTGCGGTTTGTGCAAAATAAGCGATCACTTTGACGAACAGCTGTATTATATCATCTTTTCCATTTTTTGGATGGTCAACGTTTGATTTTCATCGTTTTGCCCGATCCTTTTACAAATTCACCATTTCACGGGGATAATACATCCGCAGATCATTCTTGGATTCGCCATGAACCAACGCCGCAGCGATGACCGAAGCCTCGGAGAGTTCACGGATGCTTCCATCCTCCATCAACACCCAGACCATTGAATTTTCATTCCCCTGATAGGGTTGATAAGGCCGCTGCCGAACTTCATCCACCGTCAAATAATAAGCGGGATCCCAACCCTTTTCGATCAGGCGCTCACGCATCGCTTCCAACTGCTTTTCCGAATGGATTTCACATGATTGAAACAGATCGCGGTCCAATAAACGCCGGGCTAAATCCGAAGCTATCGGATCTGCACATTGGCGCAAAAGTGTAAAGCCATAGTTGCAGGCGGATTCGTCCATCAGAAAATGGTCCTGCGGACTGACGCTTTTTCCTTCCAGAAACGCATTGAAGATCGGAATCTGTTCCAGAATCGGACTGTGCTGCTGGCGCAGCTGCTTTAACCGTGCAAACGTCAGGGCGAGCATCGACTCAAAGCTGCGCGATACCGGATGAAAATAAACCTGCCAGTACATGTGATAGCGGGCCATAATGTAGTCTTCTACCGAATGCATTCCGCTTTCCTTCACGACCATTTTATGATCGCGGACCCGAATCGTCCGCAGGATGCGCTCCAGATCAAATTCACCATACTTTGTCCCTGTGAAATAAGCATCCCTTAACAGATAGTCCATGCGGTCCGCATCCAGCTGGCCGCTGATCATCTGCACCAGAATCTTATTGGGATGGGTATGATCAATGACTGCCGCTACGCTTTCCGGCAGTGATGGGCAGCAGCGGACTAACGCCCGATGCACTTCGGTATCCTCCAGAATGATCCGGCGCGTCATCTCTTCGTGCTTCGCGGTCGTGACTGATTCAAACGCATGCGAAAACGGGCCATGTCCCAGATCGTGAAGCAGACCGGCCACCATCACCGTGATTTTTTCCTCCTCGCTCAGCGTTTGGCGCAGATCGCGAATTTCTTCCACCATCCGCCGGGCAATTTCATACACGCCTAACGAGTGTGCAAAGCGGGAATGTTCTGCCGTATGATAGACCTGAAAAGCTCCGCCCAGCTGCCGGATCCGTTTTAAGCGCTGAACCTCTCGGCTGTTGATGCAGTCCCAGATTACCTGCAGATCGACGTGAATATAGCCATGAATTGGATCGCGAAGCACTTTGACTTCGCTGAGTTTTTCAAACATCGTTTCCACCTGGCCTTTCTGTCTTTATTTTAAAGGTTTCGCCGATGAATTACAATTCGCCTTGCTGTGGATTTCCCATCTTTGTTGTATAATAAAGTTCTAATCGTCAGACTTTCACAATAGAAAGCAGGAGGAATTGACAATGACAACAATTGGCTGGATTGGTACCGGCAACATGGCATCGGCGATCATTCGCGGCATCACGCAGAAAACGCAGGACTACACGATGGCGGCATATTCGCCAAATTTAGCAAAAAAAACGGATTTTCCCGCCCAGAAGCTCATTTCGGCAGCCGAGGTGGCGAAGACCAGCGACATCTTATTTTTAGCGGTCAAGCCGTATAAGATGACGGAAGTCCTTGAGGAGATTAAGGATGTGCTGAAGCCGGAAACGCTGGTGGTTTCGATTGCGGTTTCTCTGACCCTGGACTGGTATGCCCAGCGGTTAGGACAGGATGTACCGATCGTGCGAACCTTGCCGAACACCTGCGCTGCGGTCGGCGAAGGCTTCACCGCACTCACCTTCAACGCAAAAGTAACAGAAGCACAGAAACAACAGGTGATTTCTTTATTTGCGATGACTGGGAAAACCGCTGTCATTGAAGAGGCTCAGATGAATGCGGTATCAGCGCTGACCGGCAGCACTCCGGCCTTAATTTACATGGTGATTGAAGCCATGGCCGACGCTGCGGTTAAGCATGGAATACCCCGCGCACAAGCGTATGCGATGGCCGCCCAAGCCGTCAAAGGGGCAGGCGCGATGGTGAGTGAAACGGGTCTTCATCCCGGTGTGTTAAAGGATCAGGTTTGTTCCCCTTCCGGCAGCACGATTGTCGGTGTGGAAAAAGCGGAAGCGCTGGGTTTGCGCTCAGCGATGCTGGAAGCGGTTGACGCGATCATTGCGAAAACAAATCAAATCAGCGGATAAGGTTTCCTTGCGAATTAAAGTTTAGATGATAAAGACGCTGTGAAAACCGGAAGATGGTTTTTCGCAGCGTCTTTACTTATATCCATTGATCTAATCCTGAGCCTGTGCAATTTCAACGAGTCTTCAAGCTGGAGATGACCAAAACATCTTCTCTAAAATGAACCCGATTCATTCTTTTTTTTCTTCATCAGAAGAAAATTGCTTTTCATCTCGGCGGGTGATTCGCATTGTTCCACAGACATATAAGGAATCGTATTCAAACTTAAAATCATAAAATAAAAGTTCCGCGTCATCATACACTCCCTTCATGAGCGTAATGGGAACCTCTGAAATCATCATGGAATCCTCCTCGTGGATGTTCCCGCGAGTGATATACGGCAGCAGTTCATAGGAAGAAAAATACAGCATCATTTGCAAGCCAGCGTCTTGGTTGCCACCGTTATAATCTAAGCCTTGCCCGATCCACTTTCTTCGATCCCAAATATTTTGCTTGTAATATATATCCCTGACCTGAAACCAGCCTTCGCCCATCGTGTCGCGAAAAAACAAATTCACCGTTTTCCCATTGGGCGCCTCCGTTAATTCCTGACACTCATCACAGGCTTCACTTTTGAATTTAGGATATGCATTATGGTAAATATCGTTCAGCTTCAAAGCGACCACCACTGCGAGTACAAGGCCGAGCAACTTGAAGACTCTTTTCATCCTTTTCACCTTCTTATAAACAAATATTAAGTGTAAAATTTTCAGTGACGCTTTCGTTGTTTGGAGTGATTTCTGCTTAAGCTTTAGACTAAAGACAAGCTTTTATTTCAAAAGCCAGTCAAGAACATTGATTTGCTTGATCCCATTGTGGGAAACAAAGGGAACAGGATCCATTGTCAGCAAATATTTTGGATTGTGATCTTTAATCGCATCCAGCGGTTCCAGTTCGCGCTTCAGTGTTTTTCCATCAGCATCATTGACGGTATAGGCTACTTGATAATATTCCTCGCCTTCTTCCCCAATGGCAATAAAATCCACCTCAACACTGCCAATTTTGCCGACATAGACCTCATAACCACGGCGCAGTAATTCTAAATAGACGATGTTTTCTAAAATATGCCCATCGTCCGCCTTTTTTCTTCCCAAAACCGTGGTTCTAAGTCCCACATCAGCGGCATAATATTTATCCCCGGTTTTAAGATACTGTTTTCCTTTGATATCATATCGGCCTACACGATAGAAAATAAAACTATCAATCAAAGCTGTGCAGTAACGTTCGACCGTATGCACTGTAATTTTACGCCCCGCTGAGGTCATGGTATCTGCGATTTTTTTTGTAGTACACAAATTCCCAATATTATCAAATAGGAAACGCACAACACTTTGAAGCATATTCACGTCAGAAATTTGATTACGGGCAACAATGTCCTTTAAAATAATCGAATCCACAATTCCCTCCAGATACTGCCGAATATCTCTTTGATGATCTAACTGGAGAACATAGGGAAAAGAACTGTCTATCAGATATTGTTGATAAAGCCGATCAATATTTCTGTCCGTAGGAAAAACCGAACAATACTCCTTAAAGGACAATGGCAACATTTTAATTTCAATATATCGTCCCGACAACAATGTCGCTAGTTCACCTGAAAGCAAAAACGCATTCGAGCCTGTAATATAAACATCACAATTCTTTTTTATATACAAGCTATCGACGGCTTTTTGAAAATCCTTGACCCTCTGAACTTCATCCAAAAAAATGTAGTTCATTTTATCCGGCACTATTTTGTCTTTTACTAACTGATAAAGTGCCTTATATTCTTCTATCTCAGCATAATCACCGTCTTCCAAATTGAATTTTATGATTTGTTGAGCGGAAACCCCATGATTCATCAAATATTCCTGATAAAGTTCGAATAATGTTGATTTCCCACACCTCCGGATTCCGGTGACTACTTTGATGACTTCTTTATCTTTCAACCGAATTAAATTATTTAAATACTGATCTCTGGAAATCATTTTTACCACCTCTAGTTTTATCATATATCAAATCCATAAGATTATCAAAAGTTTTTGCATTGAAATGCAAAAACTTTTGATTTTTAAACACTTTTTAAATTATAATGCAAACTTTTAAAAAAACATCCTTCTGTAAATTGATATACAAAATAAAGACTGTGCATGGGTAATCGGACTTAGATCTGATGCTTTAATTCCATTCGCATTCTGTTCATCCTAATCTGAAAACGATCTATGACAGACGCACAACTATTTTAAAAAGCGCCGCAGAAATTTAACGGAAGTTGTTGCATTCTGCGGTGCTTTACTTACATACATCAATCCAGGTTTCAGCCTGGGCAATCTCAAACAGCCGCTCCGGCGTCAGCTCAATTGCGCTGTTGCCGCTGCCGCAGGCAGGAAAGACGGTTTCAAATCGCTGCAGCGATACATCCAGATATACAGGAATCCCTGGCTGAATCCCAAACGGACACACCCCGCCAACGGGATGACCGATCTGAACATCCACTTCTGCTTGTCCCAACATCTTGGCTTTGACATGAAAGAAAGCCTTGAATTTCGCATTGTCGATCTTCTGATCTCCGGCGGTTACAATCAACACCGGCTTGCCTTCAACCCAAAACGCCAAGGTTTTCGCAATCCGCGCGGCTTCTGTTCCCAACGCTTCCGCAGCCAAGACAACCGTTGCGCTGGAATGCTTCAATTCGATAATCTGATCGGCACAGCCCCAGATTTTCAAATAGGCTCGTGCTTGTTCTAACGCCATAAAATCACTTCCTGTCTGCTTCTAATCTTACTCCGGCGGAAGCTTCTTCGCAATCCCTACTCCATTCTTGGGGATGTTCTCATTTTCCCTGATCATGATCAATCGGAAAGATCAGTGTAAACGTGGTTCCAACGCCAAGTTTGCTCGTAACCTGAATCTCAATCTGATGACGCACGGCAATTTCTTTGGCGATCGCTAATCCCATGCCGGAGCTGCCGCATTCAATCCCCTTTCCCTGACGATAAAACCGTTTGAAGATGTTGGAGAGGGCTTCCTGATCCATCCCCACACCTTCATCCTGAATCACAATCTCCCCCTTTTGCGTTTGATAATAATAGATCGACTTGCCGGATTCTGTATATTTTACCGCATTGTCCAAAATCAACATCAGCAGCTTGCGGATCAATTCATAATCTCCCAGCATGACAAAATCATTTTCCGGTGCCTGCGTTACGAATTGGATTTTCTTTTTCATCGCCATGCCGCGGGCGCTCATCGCCGTGTCCGACATCACCTCAGACAGATGCACGGGCTCCTGTTTAATCTTGAATTCCTTGGTTTTTAGCGTTGAGATCATCAACAGATCCTGAATCAGTTTTTGTAAATACCGGCTTTCTGATAGCATCTGCTGATAATAAGCTGCGACGTCCTCCGGATTTTTGATCACGCCGTCGGCCAGAGCTTCCAGTGAACCGCGGATCACGGTGACTGGTGTTTTCAGCTCATGGGAAATATCCGCCAGGAAGTTATCGTGCATTTTCGCTTCATTTTTCTGAATTTCCTTACTTTTGCGAAGCTCAATCGCAAGCTGATCCATCGAATAAGCCAGCTCTCCGATTTCATCCTTCTGATGAATATGAGTCTGGATCGTTAAATTCCCCTGTGCCAGCTCCTTGGCGATCAGCGTGATCTTGCGGATCGGAGCGGTAAAGCGATTCGACATAAAAACGATGACCAACAGAAGCAGCAGTAAAACCACCAGCGTCAAGCCAAACAGAAAGCTGTTGATCTTGGACTGCATCGCGATGGAATCGCTGGCCTGATGCAGAATCAGAATGATGCCGACCGTTTCCCCGCTGACATTTTGAATCGGCGCCGCGCCGGCAATGATATGCCCGTCGGAAGTGGGAAACTCGATGCAGGAGCTTTCTCCCGCCAGCGCTGAATCTCGAACGGTTTCCGCTTCCGGAATTAAACTTATATCCTGCTTTTCAATCAGCTGATTGTCATTTAAGTAGAGATATTGACCATTTCGATCACACAGCGAATAGCTGTAATCACTGATATCCGAAAGCATCGCCAAACTGTACTCCACGTTTTCCAGGCTTTTGATCGACTGAATGAAATTCTCCGGTCCTGTTTTTTCCGGAAGCATCCGTTCAAACGTTTCCGCTACGTTTTCTGCTCCGCGGAAAATAATATCAACATGATGCGAGTTTAAAACATCCGCTGTAAAATGCGAAAAATTGTAAACTAAAATCACGGCATAGCTCACAATGACCACGCCGAACATCAGCACTAACTTAGTGGTCAGCTTGCTCATGCTTCTTTTCCTCGTAAGCAAAACTGTAGCCTACGCCCCAGATCGTTTTGATTGAGAAACAGGGATGCGGAACTTCATCCAGTTTGGCGCGCAGCCGCTTCACACAGGAATCCACTGCCCGATCATAACTCTCTCCACTGTAGCCCCAGACCAGATCCAACAGAATCTCACGGGAATAAACCCGGCCGGGATGGGAAGCAAGCAGGACAAGCAACTCCATTTCCTTCTTGGTCAGATTGATCGGTTTACCATCCAGACTGACTAAATTCCGGCTTTCCTGAATCATTAAATTGCCATAGACAAAGTCGGCTTGTTCCGGATTTTCCTCGGTTCGGCGCAGCACCGCGCGAATCCGCGCCATGACTTCCTGGCAGGAAAAGGGTTTGAGAATATAATCATCCGCGCCGATATCCAGTCCCATAACCCGATCCTGATCCGCTGTCTTAGCGGTAATCATCAGGATCGGAACACGCGATACCTTGCGGATGCATTGACAGACTTCAAAGCCGTCGATATCCGGAAGCATAACGTCCAACAGGATCACATCCGGCTTGTAGTTGGTGAAATAGGCCAAACCTTCCTGTCCGTTGTGCGCGATCAGCATCGTATAGCCCGCTTCTTTTCCATAATGATACAAAATGTTGCAGATGGATTCGTTGTCATCCACTATTAAAATCGTTTTCATACTCGTTCTCCCATTTTAATTATAACTAACAACAGAATTTAGTCAAAACTGTGTCAAAACCAAAATATTTTCAACACATTGTTAAATTATTATCTTGTTGCATTGCAAGAGGAGGAAAGACAATGAAAAAGCTTATTCGTCTGGCTTTGTGCCTGCTTATTGCGGCTTCGGTTACCGGCTGCGGCAATTCAGGAACAACCAGCACCCCAACTCCCTCAACGTCAGCTTCGTCGCTGACGCCGGGTACGTATACCGCAACAGTTACGGGTCATAACGCCCCAATTACGATTGAAGTCACGGTCAACGACCATGCGATCGAATCCATTCAGGTCATTGAATCTTCGGAGACCGCCGGAATTGGAACCAACGCGATGGATCAGCTGACAAACGACATCATCGCCAATCAGACAGTGAATCTGGATACGATTACCGGATCGACGATTACCAGCGCTACCTTCATGGCTGCCGTCAAAGACGCGCTGACTCAGGCTGGAGCGGACTTGAGCACCAGCTTCAACACAGAAGTCGCTGCAGAAGCCTTGAATGACAGCTATGACTGCGACGTATTGGTCATCGGCGGAGGCGGATCCGGCATCACCGCTGCCGTGCGGGCGGCACAGACCGGCGCGGACGTCATCTGTATTGAAAAGAACGGCTTCATCGGCGGTGATACGGTCCTCAATGCCGGAACGATGGTTGCGACCAACTCCCGGATTCAGAAAGAGGTCTTAAATGAAACCAACGATTCTTCTGAACTGCTGTACCAGGATATCATGCAGGTCGGTCTGCAAAAGAACGATCCTGTCTTAGTCAAGCTGCTGGCCGACAACATTGGCGAATGCATCGACTGGCTGACGGATGATTTGAAGATTGCCTACGATGCCGCAGCTACGCAGTATCCGGATCA
Organism: Holdemania massiliensis AP2; assembly: GCF_000327285.1. Taxonomy (GTDB): domain Bacteria; phylum Bacillota_I; class Bacilli_A; order Erysipelotrichales; family Erysipelotrichaceae; genus Holdemania; species Holdemania massiliensis. The sequence continues at coordinate 761,396 of NZ_HE998568.1, forward strand.
CTCTGCTTCCCGGCAGATCGGCGTTGTCGGCCGTTCAGTTTCCTTCTTAGATCAGATGAAGGATCTGCTTGCCCAAAACAACGGCCAGCTGTTCACGGATGTTCGGGCTTCCAAGCTTCTGACCGATGACAGCGGTGCCGTCGTGGGTGCCATGGCTACCGATGCTACGGGAAAAGAAGTGACGATTAACGCCAAATCCGTTGTTCTGGCAACCGGCAGCTTCGGCGCCAATCAGAAATTACTGCCGGAAACCCTGAACGGTTATCTGTTCTACGGTCGTGACAGCGACACCGGCGACGGCTTAGTCATGGGTGAAGAAGTCGGCGCAGCCACGATCAATCTGGATCTGGTCAAGGTTTATGCTCAGGGCGTCGAAAAGCTGCCGACCAAAGGTCTGGCCGCGACGGCCAGCTCGACGGCAGCCACAGCAGGTCATGGTGCGATTTATGTGAACTCCAAGGGTGAACGGGTCGTCAGTGAAGTCGGTACTTTAAGTGAAATCACTAACGCCACTACAGCTCAGGAAGACAAAATTCTTTACCTGGTTATGGATGAAGAGGCTTATGCCGCGTATCTTGCCAAATCTGTTGAGGACAAGCTGATCCCTAGCGAAGCTTCCATCGAAGATTGGTATTCCGTATCCAACAATGGAAAACCGATCATTGTCAAAGGGGATGATCTGAGTGCACTGGCCGGACAGATGGGCATTGATGCCGAAGGTCTGAGTGCGACAGTCGCAGAATACAACGACATGTGCGCCGCTGGCAAAGACACGCAGTTCAACAAGCCGGAACCCGTTGCCCTGAAGGAAGGTACCTATGTCATCGTTGAACAGAAGCCGCGCTTCGCAACAACGTTAGGCGGCTTAAAAGCCAATGAGAACCTCCAGATCGTGGATGCGGACGGCAATCCGATTGCCAACCTCTATGGTGCAGGCTGTGTTGTCGGCGGTGCCAACGGTGCGGATTCCATGACAGCGATGATGCAGGGCTGGGCTAATTTCTCGGGCTACACTGCAGGCACCAACGCTGCGAAAAACGCCGGGAAATAAATTCACTTTCATTTCATCTTAAAACTAAAAACACAGAAACACAAAAACCAGACTTTCAGCAAAGCCGCTGAATCAGTCTGGTTTTTACTTTGTTGCTTCTTTTGTTCTTTGACTCTTTCATTTAGTCGTTACTGAATACTCACTTTTAATGGTCTCGCTCCCGATTCACATACCGGTATTCATAAATATTTCCATGCTGGTCATGAAACTCAATTCGATGGGCGCCAAGCTCAGCAGGAAGAACATCCACTTCTTTTCCATCTTCATAGGCTGTTAGTCCCAATGTTTTAAAATCCACTAGGGCAGAATCTAAAGCACTTAGCTGAAGAGAAGCTTCAAAGGGTTCTGATTCAATGTAAAATTCATCAGTGGAAAAATAAATCGGCCTTAAATACTCCCTGCGATTTAAACCATCATCGGGGATATAGGAAAATAATTTATCCTCTAAGAGATGGACAAGATTCAAGATCAGATCATGATTCGACAGCACATAGCGCTGACTGTTGATTTTAACCCCATCCCCGCAATATTGAATAAACGTGACAGAATAATCCTGAGCATCGTTGACTGTTAGCGTAACAGGAGCATAAAACAAGTCATAACTTGGATCATGACAGTGAACTTCGGAATATCGTGAATCTTCAGGATAGATCACCGATTCTTTTATCTCACTGATAAAAGCTTCCGCAAACTTGAAATCGGTAAAAACCAGTCGGGAAGAAAACCAGAAATCAATAGTTACCGAATCCATGACCGGTGGCAGCCAGACTTCAAACGGAAGCGGATCTCCGAACAAAAGCGCTTTTTTACTTTTTTCCTCTAAATTCAACCTCTCATTGAAAGGGATATCCGTTACCTTAAAAGTTACCTCTTTGCTTGTGATTTGATTTCCATCGTGGAATTTTAGGAAAGCTATATTCCGGTAGTTTTTATCTACGATCTGGACCGTAAAGTCCGTGAAAAGCTGAAGATTCTCATCCGCATTTTCAGCAGCGGAGATTTGATGGTTAAAAAAGATATGGGATTGATCTGACTTTTGTACCATTGTCGTAAAGGATAATCCGATAAGTTTCCTTTTCCGCTAAATCAAAACCAAGTTCAGAGATCGTAAACAGACTTTCGGAAGCGGTTCAGCGGATTGAGGTGGCTGAACGTCTTTCTGGGTACAAGCTGAGATCAAGAATCCAAACGCAATGATGAACATTAACAAAATGTTCTTTGAGTGATGTTTGGCTCTAAGCGATTGCTTTTGATCGTGATTAAAAAGATGATCAAACACTTTCAAAAGAATTTTATCCTCAGTCATTTTCATGCTTTCCACCCATTTTCGATTTGAGTGAAGTTCTGCCTTTCTTTTCAGTTGAAAACCTGACGCTTGCCGGCAATCCCGCTCGGTCTATTTCAAGTCAAAAAGAGCTTTCTCGTAATCTTCGACATAGTATCGTATATTTTTACGACCTTTTTGAATAATCGTATGTCCTTCGGCTTCCAGCTTTTCTTTCTGCGCTTCAATCCCGCCGGGGTATTTGGCATTCAGCTCGCCCTTGGCTTTCAACGTTCTCCAGTAAGGCGTCTTGTCTTCTGTACGCTGCTCGCTTGCCCACGCCACAATTGAAACAAAAATACCGGCAGTGATCGGTTCTGTAAAATCCGCATGATTTTGTTTGGCGAAATATTCCCGGATTTTTCCAACGGTCATCAGCTTGCCATAAGGAATTCTTTTCATTACCCTGTCATAATCGATAGGTGGTGCAAAATACATTTTGCTTCCGCCGTATTTCTCAATGCTGCTCTGATCGGTGATCGTCTGAAACTTAGGCATATCCTTACTGTCATGGAGCATCGCGTTAAAATCTTTTTTATCTTCATTGGCCATGAGTGTTCCCTCCTGCTTTAAGGATAAGCAGTTCTTTCCTTCTATGCAATGAGACAGTTATAATTATTTACGTAATTTTCTATCAAATAAAACTTATTCCCGGATAAACTGTTTGTCTGATTCCGGGAGCGGTTCTTCTGCCGAGACAGTTCTTTCAACTTTCATGTGTAAATCATATTTCAACCGAAGCTCCGTAATTTTCTTCATCATCAGCGAGGCATGATGCCGGTCAATCGCCTGCTGGTTTTCCCAAGCATCAATCAACAAGACCGTTTCCGGATCTTCCATGGAAAAGAAATAATCATAACGCAGATTCCCTTCTTCCCGGCGAATCTGAGCAACGGTTTCGCTCTGAACCATTTCTTCGGCAAATTGACGGGCATGACCCTGGATTCCTGTATAATAGATGTTGACAATAATCTTCATATTCTTCCTCCATCTTCACTTACAATTAACTTTCGATTTCTTTCGGCACATTCACAATTTATGTTCCCTTGCCGATCATTCATTTAAGAAAAGGTTCGCCATCCATTCCATTTCACTGAACTTCATGGACTTTCCCTGCAGCAGCGGCAATTCTGCCGCATGATATTCAGGCCAGTAGCCATTGGGCGGCAGCGGGAAAGTTTCAATATCCCGATTGGAACTGAAGTGATCATTCCAGTAAACCCAGCGGTTTGTTCCCTGGCGCAGATTGTTAGCGACAAAAACCATCGTCTTCGGCACAGCGTTTTCACCGTTATCCAATCTTACCCAGGCCACCAGCTGAGCAGAATTTTCAAGCTCGGAATCAATAAAAACCGCCTTTTCAATCGTCAGTATCCCTTCAGGATTATGATTGTAGCGCAGACTGGAAAAACGGAAAATGATTTCCTCCAAAGCTTGCTGCACATCTGGTGTCAGCGCTTCTTCCCGACTCAGCAGCGGCATTGTTCCTCGGATTCGCGGCTCGTCAGTCAGTTTGATATTGCAGGCTGGATACCAGTTATAACGGGGAGCCTGACAGCTGAAAGCCGATTCAACCCGTTTCAGCTGATCCAGCCACGCCAGATCACCGGCCTGCCGGGCATACCGCAGATCGTCATCCAACAGCCGTTGATTCCATACCTTCTGATTGGGATAGGAATCTCCGGAATACACGGAAACATGATAATACTCCCATGCCTCGCGGCTGATTTCAATCAACGGTTTCTGCAGCATACTGCGGACAAACAACGTCAGCGTCAGCGCGGCGATCACAACCAGAAGACAGTTCAGTCCTGTTCGTTTCATTGCTGCACCAGCCCCTTTCCATTGCCCCATTGCCAAGTGGGATCAGCATCCGCCTGCTGCTGGAATGTCTGCGGATCAATCCGGCGCAGCGTTTTTGACGCAAAATGAAAAACATCATTCTCATCAAAGCAGGCACCTTTGACTTCCACTGCATAGATTCCGTCATTTTCCAGATCTTCAAAGATCACAATCAGAATCCCTTCACCTGTTTCATCCAATCGTACAGCATGCGTAATCCAGCTTGCATGTCCGGCAAATCCCAGGTTTACCTTATGCAAAATATCGCTCCGCTCAGAAACCAGCCGGCTGTCCAACTCGTGAATTGGTGCTAATAAATTCGCAACTTCCAGCTTGACTGGCGAAGTGTCCGGATCCACTTTTAAAAGCTGAGAGTAGACGGAATCATAAACCGGAATCACCGTCAGCAAATCGCCGTTATGCAGATCTGAAAGAGCACTCAATTCAATCAGCCCGTCGGCCGTTTGTGCGAAGAACTCCACATTTGCGCAGAACTGTCCTTCCTGAGTGATATTCAGGGTTTCCTTGATATTGGTAAACTCCACTTGACCATAACCATCGGCGCCACTAAATCGGAATACCCCGCAGTGCCGGAAATCCACAGGGGTTAAATGATGCCAGCGCTGACTGAGAAAACCATAACAATTTCCCACAATTAAAATCAGAAGCAGCACTGTCATGATCTTGGATCCCAGCAGCCTCATTCCTTTCATTACCAATTCCCCTTTCCTGTTTTTCATCTTTGAATCAATTATATCATCCCCATTTTCTTTCTTTTCAGTGGGAAAGGAATTGTAAGAATTCCTTCATGATTCTTCAGAGCCGAAAGTTTTTTATTTTAGAGATTCTTTGTACCAGCAGTTGTGTAAGCCTAGCAGCACTTTGCCCCTGCACATAAGTTGGTAGTGGGAAACAAGATTTCTCATGACCAACTTAAAGGAGGAATTGACTATGAGTATTGTCCAATGTTCATTAAATCAAATCCCATTGGGGAAGCGCTGCAAAGTGACTCAGCTGAACAGCACCGGCTCCATCCGCACCCGTTTGCAGGATATCGGTTTAGTCCAGGGAACGGAACTGATTCCGCTGGTCAAAAGCTGTGCCGGCGATCCGGTAGCTTATCTGATCCGTGGTACCGTCATTGCCATTCGCGACAAAGATTCCCGCTCCATCCTTGTCGAGCATGACGAGGAATAAATATGGGACTCACTGTACAGTCGACCAGCGCGAAAGCCAGCCGCAGCTTCCGCTTTGCGGATTCGGAAATTCTGGTAGCCCTGGCCGGCAATCCCAATGTCGGAAAAAGTACGGTATTCAATGAACTGACCGGCATGAAGCAGCATACCGGCAACTGGCCGGGAAAAACGGTCGCCTTGGCCAAAGGGGTGACGCGTTATCGCAATCAGGACTACACGCTGGTCGATCTGCCGGGAACGTATTCTCTGATCGCCAACAGTGCGGAAGAAGCGATCGCCAGCGAATTCATCTGCTTTGACAAGCCGGCGGTGACAATCGTCGTCTGCGATGCGACCGCACTGCAGCGAAACCTGAATCTCGTCCTTCAAATTCTCCAGATGACCGCCAATGTCGTCGTCTGTGTTAATCTGATGGATGAAGCTCAGAAAAAGAACATCACCCTCGATCTGGAGGCTCTCAGCCGGCTGCTTCATGTCCCGGTGGTGGGCGCCAGCGCCCGTTCCCACAAAGGATTGAACGCCCTGATGGAGGCGGTGGCAGATCTGGCTGCGCATCCGCGAACCGAGATCGCCTGTCTGGACTATCCGTTTGCGATTCAAAATGAACTGGATCGGCTGCGTGGGCAGCTGCGGATGCTCGATCCAGCCTATGATATTCCCTGGATCGCCCTGCAGATCTTAAACGCGCCGGAAACCACGCTGAAGCTCTTGTATGAATCCACCTCCATGACCCAGGCTGATATCGAAACACTGCACAGTCTGGCACTGCGCAGCCGCAAGGTTCTGGATCAGGCGTATAAAAAAGAACGCTGGGAAGACTTGTTAATTCAATGCCCAGTGGAAAAAGCGCAGGAGCTTGCCGAACAAACCGTCACGATGAACGAAGCGGAGGCGATGAAGCGGGACCGGCAGATTGATAAGATTCTGTTCTCCCGCTGGGCAGGCGTGCCACTGATGATTCTGCTTCTGTGCCTGGTTTTGTGGATCACGCTGGCGGGGGCAAATGTACCTTCGCAGATGCTGGCGGAATTCCTGTTTTCTCTGGAAGCGCCGCTGGCGGCAGGTTTACGTGCACTGCATCTGCCGGAGGTTCTAGTCATCATGCTGAGCGAGGGCATGTATCGGGTTTTAGCCTGGGTTGTCGCCGTCATGCTTCCGCCGATGGCGATCTTCTTCCCGCTGTTTACCTATCTGGAAGATTTGGGTTATCTGCCGCGTGTCGCCTTCAATCTGGATAAAACCTTTGCGAAAGCGCATGCCTGCGGCAAGCAGGCCCTGACCACCTGCATGGGTTTTGGCTGCAATGCCGCCGGCGTCATCGGCTGCCGGATCATCGATTCATCACGCGAACGTTTGATCGCAATTCTCACGAACAACTTTGCTCCTTGTAATGGCCGCTTTCCCACGCTGATCAGTATTCTGACAATGTTCTTTCTCGGCTCCGCTGCCGGTTTGTCGCAATCGCTGCTTTCAGCGCTGTTGTTAACCCTAACAATCTTATTGGGACTGGGCATGACCTTTCTGGTCAGCCGGCTGTTATCCGCCACCGTGCTGAAAGGCATACCGTCCTCGTTTACACTGGAGCTGCCGCCTTATCGCAGACCGCAGCTGGGCAAGGTGCTGGTACGTTCTGTCTTTGACCGCACGTTGTTTGTCTTAGGCCGGGCGATCACCGTCGCCGCTCCCGCCGGCATCCTGCTTTGGGTTATGGCCAATATCGGCGTCAATGGTCAGTCCCTTCTGGCCTGGGCTTCCGGTTTCCTGGATCCGTTAGGCCGCTTCATGGGTCTGGACGGAGTCATTCTGATCGCCTTCATCCTCGGCTTTCCTGCCAATGAAATCGTCATTCCGATCATCATCATGGCCTATCTGGCCAATGGCTCTCTGATTGAGATGAACAGTCTGAGCGCGATGAAAGACCTGTTTCTGGCCCAGGGCTGGACCCTGACCACGGCAGTCTGTACGCTGATCTTCGTCCTGTTTCACTGGCCATGTTCAACGACCTGCCTGACGATTTACAAAGAAACCAAAAGTCTGAAATGGACGCTGGCGGCGATTGCGATTCCGACGGTCTGCGGTATCCTGTGCTGCAGTGCGGCAGCGTTTGTGCTGCGGCTGTTCTGATGTAAAAGAAGCTGGAATTCAAGCGATCCATAATCACGCCTTCTTCATGATCAGATAAGCATCATCCCCTGCCTGAACCTGGGAGCGCCCGCAGCGCTCCCTTTTGTTTGTTTCTCAAGAAATCCTAATTCCGATCTTGGCTTTTTGCGAACCGCGGGAAATTTACCATTTTTTAACTTTCCTGCAATTTTCCATTAACAAAAGCTTGTTACAATCTGCTCGTCTTCCACAAGAGGAAAAAGGAGAAAAACGAATCTATGAAGAAACTGATCTGTTTCGGTCTGAGTCTGTTGATACTCGTAATGAGCGCCTGTTCTGCTCAGCCAACCCCTTCAAGCGATCCCGCCGGCCCCAGTGCAGCGCCGGTTAAAAACGAGCTGATCATGGCGATGAGCGTCGATCCGGATGGATTGGATCCGCAGCGCACCACCGCGGCCAGCACTTTCCAGATTACCAACAATCTATATGAACCCCTGTTAAAAGTCACCACTGACGGTACGTTGAAAGCTGGTTTGGCCGAGTCCTGGACAGTGAGCGAGGACGGCATGACGCTGACCTTCACGCTGCGCGGCAACGCCCAGTTTTCCAATGGCAATCCCTGCGACAGCGCCGCAGTCATTGCTTCTTTTGAACGATTAAAGGCAGAAGGCAGTCCACGGGCTGCAGATTACGCCAACCTGATGACGATGGAAGCACCGGATGCGAAAACCGTCGTCTTTACAACTGAAACGTTGGATGTGGCGATTCTATCCACATTTGCTTATCCTTGGGCTGCGATCGTCGATGTTACAGTCGCTGATACATTAAAGAATCAACCCGTCGGCACGGGGGCCTATACCTTAAAGGAATGGGTTCCGCAGCAGTCGCTGACCCTGGTCAAAAACGAAAACTACCCGGAAACGGTCAACCTGGAAACCATTCAGTTTAAAATGATGCCGGACGCCGCTTCGCAGATCTCCGCTTTTCAAAACGGTGAACTGGACATCATCAGTGTCTCCGGCGATCAGGTGGCCGCGTTTGAAAACAATCCAGCCTACACCGTAGTTCAGGCGCCGGCCAATTCCCTGCAGTTAATGGCGATGAATTTAAGCCATGAAGCTCTTTCCGATCTGCGGGTACGGCAGGCCATCAATTACGCGGTTGACAAAGACGCACTGATTGATACGGTCTGGTGGGGTTATGGCGAAAAGATTGGTTCCCATTATCCGACCGTCCTTAAAGAATACGTCGATCACAGTGAAGATTACAGCTATGATCCGGAAATGGCCAAATCCCTGCTGAAAGAAGCCGGCTATGAAAATGGGCTGACGCTGAACCTGGTGCTGCCGAAGAATTATACGGCTTACGTCAACGCCGGTCAGGTCATCGCGGATCAGCTCGAAGCTGTCGGAATCCATTGCGAGATCTCAATTGTAGAATGGGCCTCGTGGCTGAGCGACGTCTATAACGGAAGGCAGTACGATCTGACGGTCGTCGGCCACACCGGAAGACTCGATCCTTATGTCCTGTTAGCCCGCTATCAATCTGCCAGCTCAGAGAATTACTTCAATTATAACAATCCGGAAGTCGACCAGCTGTTAAGCGATTACAAGGCGGAAGGCCGGGAAGCCCAGCGCACTGAGATCGTCAAACGTGTTGAAGAAATTTTGGCAGAAGAAGTTCCGGCCCTCTACATCCAGGATCCGATTTCAATCTATGTCCTGCAGAAAGGCATTGAAGGCTTTGCGACATATCCGATCGACATCTACGAAATGAAGGATGTCCGCTTCACTCAGTAAGCAACATGACCCAGGCCTGTGCCGCTGAGGCTCAGGCTTTTCTTAAGAAAGGAGTCATTTATGTTTAGACTTATAAGCAAACGGCTGTTCAGCGCTTTGGCTGTCATGTTCGTCGTTTCCCTGATTACCTTCATGGTTTTAAAATGGATTCCCGGTGATCCGGCCCAGCTGATTCTGGGGACGGAAGCCACGCCGGAAAGTCTGGAAGCCCTGCGAACATCGATGGGATTAAATCTGCCTTGGACGGCTCAGTATGCCCGCTGGCTTGGCAATCTGCTTCAGGGAGACTGGGGGACTTCATATCTGTTTGGTGAAAACGTCCGCACGCTGATTCTGCAGCGGCTGCCGGTCACTTTCTCACTGACCCTCTTTTCGATGATCCTGGCGGTCTGCTTTTCCGCTGGACTTGGGATTGTTTCCGCACTTTTTCAGGGAAGCTGGATCGACCGGCTGTCCCGTTCCCTGATGCAGCTGGGTGCAGCGATTCCTGCTTTCTGGCTGGGTATGATCTTCATGATTCTTTTTGCGGCGCAGCTGCATTGGTTTCCCGTCACGGGCTATACCCCGCCCGCAGAAGGCATTTCAGCCTATCTGCACAGTTTGGCATTACCTTCGATCATTCTGGCGATCGGCGAGTCCGGGGTTTTAATCCGGCTGTTTCGTTCTTCGATGCTGAGCGCTCTAAATCAGGACTTCATGCAAAGTGCCCAGATCAAGGGTCTGCCGCGCACCACGGCGATTCTCAAATATGCCCTGCGCAGCGCGATGATCGCGCCGATTACCGTGATTGGCAGTCAGACTGCCAAGTTGTTCGGCGGCACGGTCATCATTGAAACGATCTTTGCTTTGCCGGGAATCGGCCGGCTCTTGCTGACCTCGGTGGAACAACGGGATATCCAGCTTCTTCAGGGAATTGTCCTGTTCATCACCTTGATGGTCGTCCTGTTTAATTTCATCACGGATATGCTGGTAATCGCAGCCAATCCGCTGATTCGCATGGAATCCGGAGGAAACGAAGTATGAAAAAACACTCGTCCCTGCTGCCTGGCCTGTTGCTGGTCGCGCTGATCCTCGCTATGTGCCTGATTTCTTTCTTCTGGCTGCCGATGGATCCCAATAAAATGGACACCGCCAACCGCTTTGCACTGCCGACCTTCTCGCATTGGCTGGGTACGGATCAATTCGGCCGGGATGTCCTGAGCCGCGTGATGATCGCTTCCCGTTCGGCCTTATTAGTCGGTTTAGGTTCGGTCAGTGTCGGAACCGCAGCGGGTCTGTTGTTGGGTTCGCTGGCAGCCATGGCTGGACCGCGACTGCAGGCCTTAATCATGCGGATTATCGATGGTTTCATGGCTTTCCCGGGGATCTTGCTGGCGATGATGCTGGTCGCCGTCTTAGGCAAGGGACTGATCAATTCCGTCATCGCAATCGGAATTTTTATGATTCCCTCTTTCTCCCGACTGGTGTATTCGATGATCCTGGAAAACAAAACCCGGTTGTATGTCAAAGCCGCACGCAGCTATGGCTGCCGCTCAGGACAGATCGTCATCAGTCATATCTTTCCGGACATGCTGCCGCGTTTGATCACCCAGTTTTCCTCCGCGGTCGGCGGAGCCATTCTGACGGAGTCCTCGCTTTCCTTTTTAGGTTTAGGCATCCAGCCGCCTTCAGCCAGCTGGGGTCTGATGCTCAGTGAAGCCCGGCAGTTTGTCCTGTCCTATCCCTTTCTGGCAGTTGCTCCCGGCGCCGTGCTGTTAGTGGCAGCCCTGGGCTTTAATCTGGTGGGGGATGGCCTGAATGACCGCCTGGTAAAAAGGGGGAGCCGCTGATGATCCCTTCTTTGCTTGATGTCCGTCACTGCTCTGTCATGGACGCCCGCGGCCAGGCGCTGATCCATGATGTTTCCTTATCCGTCAGAGAATCGGAATGCATCGGCATTATCGGTGAATCCGGATCCGGCAAGACAATGACGGCGCGGGCCTTGCTGGGCCTGCTGTCCGAAGATTTAAAACTGCAGGCGGAAGCAATGATACTGGGCGGACAGGATTTGCTGACGCTGAGCCCCAAAGCCCGCCGCCAAGTCATCAGTTCGACAATCGGCTTTGTTCCGCAGAACACCGTCGCTTACCTGCATCCTTTAATCCGCATCCGCAATCAGATCACCGACGGCTATCTCGCTCAGGGTTTAGGCACGCCGAAGGAAGCGCTGGTCAAAGCGGAACAGCTGCTGGCCAGCGTCGGCATCCAAGATCCGCAGCGGGTTTTAAATAACTATCCCGGTGAGCTGTCCGGTGGCATGCGGCAGCGCGTCAACATTGCAATGGCGCTGATGTGCGATCCGCAGCTGATTTTAGCGGATGAACCGACAACCGCGCTCGATCCCATCGTTCAGAAACAGGTCACCGAGCTGTTCTTCCAACTGCATCAGACCCGTCATGTCGCATTGCTGATGATTTCTCACAATCTGAACCTGCTGCGTAAATACTGTGATCGGATCGTCGTGATGTATGCCGGTCAAATCGTGGAGGCGGGACCGACCGCGGAGGTTTATGACTATCCTCAGCATCCCTATACCCAAGCCTTGATTTCCGTGATTCCGCAGCTGGATCAGGACCCCAATCTTCCGCTTGCCGAAATTCCCGGCTTTGTACCAGAGAAAGACCGCGATCGAACAAGCTGTCTGTTTGCCGACCGCTGCCGGCTGTGCACTCCGGAGTGCCGTCAGCCGTTAACAATTCAGGAAGAAACCGCGCATTTTGTGCGGTGCCGAAACGCAGAAGGAGTGTGAATGGATGTCAGAATTAATCCTCGAAGGCCAGAATCTGGTCAAAGATTACCCGCTTAAAAAAGAAGTGTTCTGGGAAAAGCCAAAAACGCTGCGGGCTCTAAGCGGCGTGAGCCTGAAATTAGCCCAGGGTCAAACCGTCGGCATCGTCGGGGAAAGCGGCAGCGGTAAATCCACCCTTGGCGAAATTCTCGGTGATCTGCAGCGTCCCTCAAAAGGAACGGTCCTGTATCAAGGACAGAATCTGCGCACAATGAAACAGGCAGAATACCGCCGGTTTCGCCGCAATGTTCAGTTTATATTCCAGAACCCCAAGGAATCGATGAATCCCTATTTCACAATTGAAAAGATACTGATGGAGCCAATGAAGCGGCTGGATGATGATTTTTCCCCGGCTCAGGCTCAGCAGAAAATCCAGACGATCCTGCCGCAGGTGGGCCTGGAGCCGGATTGTCTGTCGCGAAGACCCGCTGAACTGTCCGGCGGTCAATGCCAGCGGATTGCAATCGCCCGCGCTTTGCTTTTAAATCCCCAGGTCATCGTCTGCGATGAATGTGTTTCGGCCCTGGACGTCTCGATTCAGGCGCAGATTTTAAATTTGTTAAAATCACTGCAGCGCCGCTATGGCACAAGCTATCTGTTTATCTCCCATGATATGAGCGTTGTCCATTACATGTCGGACACGATCTTTGTCTTAGTCAAAGGTCAGGTGATTGAACAAGGAGTCGGAGCTGAGCTGATGCATCATCCCAAGCAGGCTTACACGTCCAGCCTGATCTCCAGCTCGTTGTTTGCGGAGGACGCTTTATGCGCTGTACAGTAATCGGCTGCTGGGGCGGCTGTTGTCGGAAAAATGAGGCATGTTCCGGTTATCTGCTGAGTCAGGATGGTTTTCATCTTCTGCTTGACTGCGGCAGCGGTGTCCTCAGCACGCTTCAGAATCTAATTGACCTGAAAGATCTGGATCACATCCTGATTTCCCATTATCATTACGATCATTACAGTGATTTCGGCAGTGCCATCTATGGCCGGCTGATCCAAACCCAGCTCGGGCAGACATCCAAACCTTTGCATTTTTACGGTCTGCGCGATGAACAGGTTTTCCCACAGCTGACCTGGGCCCCGTTTTCCGAGGCGACAGCGATCAAGGCTCACAGTGAACTTCAAATCGGTCCCTTTCACTGTACCTTTCTGCAGACTCGCCATCCAATTGAATGTCTGGCCATCAAGGTCGAATGTCAGGGACAGTGTCTTGTCTATACCGCAGATACTGCCTATTTTGACGAACTGGCCGAGTTTTGCCGTAATGCGGACTTATTGATCAGTGAATGCAGTCTGTATGCTCCGCGATCGGGTCAGCAGGCAGGGCATCTCAATGGCGAAGAAGCTGGTTTGCTCGCGCAGCGGGCCCAGGTGTCCGCGCTGTTGTTGTCGCATCTGCCAATCTATGGCGAACCTGAACTTTTAGTCCAGCAGGCCCGCAGCGTTTATTCCGGAAAGCTGATTCTGGCTTCTAAATTATTATCGGTCGAACTTGACCCGCAGGAGGAAATATGAGTTTATTCCGTTATGTTTTTGTCCGGCATGGTTTTTCGTATGGCAACCAAGAGCATCTTTTGGCGGGGCATACCGACGTGTCCCTGACTGACTGGGGCCGTGCTGAACTGCGCAGGCTGCGCCGCAGCTGTGCTTATCCTCAGACTCAGCGTTATTATAGTTCCGATCTGAGCCGCTGTACGGAAACCTTTCACATTTTATATGATGGGAAAGCTGAACTGAATGGTCTGCTTCCTCAATTCCGGGAAATCAATTTCGGTGATCTGGAAAATAAATCTGAAATCGATCCGTCCGCAGCTTATTTTTTTCGGCGCTGGCTGCAGGGGCAAACTATCGGCAAAGCTGAAACGCTGCCGCAATTTCAAAAACGGATTCACGATGCCCTGCATGCCCTGACCTTTGATCTGCTCCAAAACCAGATCAACAGCGCCACCCTCGTCACGCACTGCGGCGTAATCCGGGCTGTCAGAATGCTGCTGGAACAACGTGGACCTGAGGACTTCTTCAAGATTGACGCTCCCAACGGCTTAGGTTATATCCTGGATCTGGAAGTTGCCGGAGATTGCTTGACGCTTCTGTCCTGCCGTCCATTGATTCCTTATCCCGAAACAGCATTGCCGGACCTTTGCTGATAAAGCGAGGAAGGGAAGGGAAGACTAAACTGCGGAGGTAGTCATCATGTTCATCCTGACCGCAGTTTTTTTTGCGTCTTGCTTATTAATCCTGGAGTTCTCTGGTCCGTGGGCAATGAATGAAATCGCTTATTGGCAATGGAGCTGGGTTGGATTTTGTACCGCCGGTGCGCTGATGTCCAGCATCAAAACACCCGCCGCTGAACCGTTAGCCGGATTGGCTTTAATTGGCTGCAGTCTGGCTGATCTTTTTTTATTGTTTACTTCCGATTGGCAGACCGGAATCGCCCTATTCTGCCTTGTTCAGCTTTGTTTGAGTTTCATTGTAATCCAGCAGGAACGCTGGATTCAACTGTGTCTCACGCTGGCAGGCTTGATTTTCATTTCCGCTCTCGTGCTGAGACTGCCGAAAATTTTCTGTCTCAGTCTGTTTTATGCCGTCCAAACGGGATTTAACGTGTTTTTCTCAGGAATGATTCTACTGCGTAAGCTAAAGAAAGAAACTCACGATCCGCAGAAACCTTCTTTATCCGATTCCCAGGAAACCAGAAAGACAGTTCAGTGCTGGACCGCAGGCGGAACGTTTTTGTTAGCAATCTGCGATCTGAACGTCGTCCTGTTTCAATTTGGAATTATCGCAGCGGGGGACTGGATTTGGCCTTTCTACATTCCAGCCTTGTTCTGTTTTGCCCAAGCTGCTCGAAAACCTGAGATCATAATTCCGCGCCGTACGCTTTAAATTGAAAAAGATGTTTTCTGTCTTTTTTCTCTCCTTTTCCGAAACTGATTTGTGAAATCAATACTTTGTGTAAATTTGTACTTTCTTCACGAACTAGTGCTATACTGGAAGAAAGGAAGGTGAGATTTATGGGTAAACTCTCTGGAAAAATTGCTATTGTTACAGGTGCCAGTTCTGGCGTAGGCGCAGGTGTGGCCAAGGTTCTGGCCATCAACGGCGCTTCCGTGGTGCTGTGCGCGCGGCGTCAGGAAAAGTTGGATCAAATCCGCCAGGAAATCGAGAAGCAGGAAATTGAAGGCGAGATTCTGACGGTTACCTGCGATGTTTCCGACGAAGCGCAGATTCAGCATGTCGTCGACGAAACAATCGCCCGCTTCCACACCGTTCACATCTTGGTTAACTGTGCGCAAGGCGCCATGCTCTACCGTCCGATCGAAGAAATTGACACCGACTATGCTCTGCTTGCCTACAAGACCGGCCCGTTAGCCAGCCTCAAATTCATGCAGCGCTGCTTCCCGTACATGAAAGAAAATCATTGGGGGCGCATCATCAATACAGCCTCTGCTGCAGGTTATGATGGCAACAACGGCTTCGGCGCTTACGGCATGGCAAAGGAAGCCATCCGCGCAATTACCCGTACCGCCGCCAATGAGTGGGGACAATACGGAATAACAACCAACGTATTTTTACCGATCATCGCGACCGAGAATTTCCGCACTACCCAACCTGAGGCCTTAAAAGCGCTGGAAAGTCGCTCTCCGCTGCACCGCATCGGCACCACCGAGGAAGACTGCGGACCGATCATTGCCTTCTTGGCTTCTGAGGATTCAGGCTATCTCAATGGTCAAAGCTTCATGCTCGATGGTGGTCTGCACATGCATTCCTAAACCAGTATTTTCAGAATCCTCACAATTTCATGCATTAAGCGTTAAAAACAAGGCAGTATTTGAGAATCCCTCCGAGTCCCGGAAGGGTTCTTTTTTCCTGTTCCAACGATCGATGAACTGGGCTCATAGCGAACGCTTCTGTGATTTGGTTAAGAGAATTCAGAGCGGCAGATGACACTGCACCAGCTAATGAAGTTTGCCCTCAGAATCTATTGAGATCCGATCCTGTCAAAGCTAGATTTTCACTTTATCCGTGTCCAAGATTTCTATTTTATGATTAGAACACAGCATTCCTTTTTGATGTTCTCCTGTGAAGCTTCGACTTCCTGTCAAAGGTTATCAGACACATGCGCTTTATCAAAATTCTGACAGAGATCCAGCAGTGCCTCTTCACTTAAATGGTCAATCCAATACGCTTCTTTCTCACTCAATTCAAAGTGCTGGCTTAGCCAATGTTTCATCAACATTTTTTTACCTTCAATTCTGCCTTCGAGCTTGCCTTGAAGACGACTTTCTGCCAAGTCCATTTCATATTCTACTTCGTCAAACTTAGCTCGAATGCGGGCAATGGCTAAACACGTATCACTTAAGAAATCCATTTTCTTTTCTTCCATCATCTTGATTATTTCCTCCTTCTCCACTAATTCATGAATGATGTTCTGTTTCTCTGCACACTGGTTGAATCGAAGCATGTAATGGATTTTCTAATCCATTCTCCATTCGGTTAACGGTTTGCTTTCCAACCTCTCCAATTTATCCATTTCTATCCAGAGTATCCGGCACCGCTCATCCGGCATCCGGATTTTATTCACTTCATTGCAATAACAAAACGCATAGAGATAATCATCATCGTCCTGCTTTTTAAGGATGCGGTTAGCAAGCGTAATCTGAACTATTGGATGAAACTCAGTAGAATCGCCCTCGCTCAACTGATCGACAACGATCTGAGCCACATATCCCTGAGAGCGCAATGACAAATACCTCTCCCGCTGAGTATCCTGCATTTCCATATTTACAAGCAGGATCTGGCCTTGGTCGTCTTCAAGCTGGATAAGTAAATCCAAGCAAGCCTCTTTTTCCTGCTTATAGGATTTTGCAGGCTTCGGATTTTTTACATCCGCCCGGACGAACTGATGCTGAAACAGTGCTGAAAAATAGGCCAAGCGAATCTTTTCAGACTTTTCATCTGCACAACCGAAGGTGTGTAGGAACACAACATTTTCGCGATAATCAATCGGCATTAAACGTTCGTGAACCGGCGCTAAACCAGGAAAAGGCGGCAGGAGTTCATGGTATAAATCATGGGGTGGGGTATTGCTGATCTTCATTTTAAAAATCCTCCTTCATCATTAATATTGCGGAAAATCAGAAAAAGCCCCATAAAAAGTTAAAAAACTTTACGAATTCTTTTTGCAAGCTCGCGTGAGTCCCTTTCAGACACTTTACAATTTCTGAATGTAAGCTTTCAATTAAGCAATCCCAGCTCCTCCTTTTGATCCCCACTGCCAAACTCCGCTTCGATTTAGATCGTTTCAAATTTTTGAATTTCTCGCTGTTTTACTCAATGTTCGAAATCCGCTGAGTAAAACTTAGCTGTTTCAGGAAAAAGCAAAAACAAGAAAGGTTATTTACTGCTTGTGCTGTTCCGCCGCTCCTGATAAAATAAAGATAAAATTTGAAGTTTGTCTTTATTTTATCAGGAGGATATCTCTATGCCCAAAGTCGCCTATTCCGAATCAGAAAGAGAACAAATAAAAAAAGCCTTGATTGATACTGGATTAAAACTTTTTTCCACCCAGGGCATTCAGCGTACAACCGTAGAACAGATCTACCAAAACGTCGGCATATCCCGAACTTTTTTCTATTCTTTTTTCCCTGCTAAAGAAGATCTGGTCATCCAGGCTTTCTATCGGCAGCAGCCGCAAATGCTGGTCTACGCCAAAAGTCTGATGGAGGATCCTAAGCTCAGCTGGCGGGCGAGCGCCGCACAGTTTCTCCGCCAGATTTGTTATGGCGGTCAGGAAGGCTTTACCATCATGAGCGTAGAAGAACAACAGGCTCTCTTTAAGTGTTTATCCGACGAAAAACGACAAGAGTTCCAGAGAAAACGTCTCACTTTTTTTACAGAGCTGATCCAGATCCTAGGCATTCATACAGAAGAATCAAATATCAAGCTTCTTGGTAATTTAGTCTTCTCTGCGGCAATTTTACACAAAGCCATTCCGGATACACTGCCGTTTCTCTTTGCGGAGGCTTCCGATGAAATGATCGACTTTCAAATAGAAACCATTCTTGAATATATGGAAACTCTGTACGAACAATCAAAAAACAAGGAATCAAAATGATTCTGAAAGGAAAGCTGAGAAGACAAAGAAAAGATTACAAGCGGATTTCAGATCACAAATCACTCGGTATATCCTTGATCACAAAACCATGGGTATCCCCATCGTGAAGGAGAAGGAACGTTTGTGTGTCTACTTTACAAAATCGGAAATCACTCAGCTTTCCCTGAATCATGGCAGCACAAAATGAAGAGATCTGAAAAAGAAAAAAGGAGGAAACAGATCACCATGGTCAACATTGAAGAAATGATGAAACGAGCTCAACAAGCCAGTGAAAATGCATCCAAACAGCTAAACGAATCGATGGAAAAGAGCCGGAAGATCGCTGAACAAAACAAAGCCGACGCAGAGAAAGCCGAAGCTGAAAAACAGCTTCGCAAACAGGAAGCAGAAGCTCAGAACGCAGCGAATCAACAGCGCCAGGTGGAAATCTTAGGTCAGATGTTCAGCCCTGAATTCATGGCGCAGATGACAGACATGGAAGCGATGATCCAGCAGAAGGTGGACGAAAAAGTCGAAGAAGTTACTGCACTAGGTCTGGAAGGCATGATGAATCAGCTTTTAGGCGAAGACATGGGAGTCATCGCCGCCGCGCTGGAAACACTGGCCATGGAAAATGAGGAGGATGAGGAAACCGAGCCTTCCGATTTTGATCAGGCATTGGAGGAAGAACTATACCGTGTCTTAGATGAGAAACTGGCTCAGATTCAGTCTTTGCCGGAACCCGAACCGGTACTCTATACCCAAGATGACCCGCGCTGGGCAAAGTTTGGCATCCTGCTCTCCGGGATCATCAGCAATTTAAACGATCATCAGTTAGACGATATGGATGTCGAAGAACACATTCCGGTCATGGAGCAACAAATCGCTTCGTTGGTCCGCCGGTCGTGGGGAATCCATGGACGAAGTGAATTGTTGGATACGCTTCGCTACCTCTCACAGGAAGGATACACTTTCCGTTATCAGCTTTTCTGCGATACCGTCACTGCCAAGGAGCTCACCGACGAAGCTGAGGATGAGGAAGAACGCGAAGCCCTTGCCCGTGCCTGGCGTTTTGCCCAGCATTACAAAACGCGGTTTTCTCCAAGCTTTATGACGGGCTGGGATACCGGCCGGGCGGCTATGTTAACGCGCTGGGGCTGTTACCTTGGTTGGATTACTGAAGGGGAAGCCATCGGAATGCTGCGGGAGCTCTCCCTGCGGGCTGCCCAGGAACTGCACAGCTGGCGGGAATTTGCCCAGTCCTATCTGTTCGGCGGTCTGATGTGGAAGCTGCTCTGTTCTGACACTTCAGCGGAATGTTATTTGGGCTTTGTGGCGGACGCGGCAATCGACCTGCTTACCGGACAGGCAGAAGACAACGAAGGACAGTGGAGAAATTGTCCATGGCCTGCCCGCCGATATGATTTTCAGGCTTAAGAACGATCCGTCAGGAGGAAATAATCATGTTTGATCTTGATTCGCTGACTGAAACCGCCTTGGACATCCTCCGTTTTGACGGTGAAATTGGCGATACGCTGACGGAGCTGCGCAGGCATTGGGGCCAATCTGTTCCGGCACTGTTTGACGCTCGTCTCGATCATATCGTTTTGCAATACAGACCTTTTGAGCATGAAGTCGGTGTTCAGGCTTTAGGCCAGGAGCTGAGTGCTTTGGGTTGGGGACTTTATGACTTGGGTGAAGAGGATGAATACTTGTTTATCATGATTTCAGATGCTCAAAAAGACGATTTTGAAAAACAGTGCCGCAAAGCAAAGTACAACTTCAAACGGATGAAGCAGCGCGGCCGCAAGTGGGGGCAGCCGGCCAAAACGCAGAGTCTGCAGCCTGTCATGCCCTGTCAAGATGTTTATTTTCCGGATGACGCCTATTATACTATTCAGGAAATTGCCGGAAACTTTGCCAGCGGCATCTGGATTGCGAAAGAGGATGATCAGCAGGGAAAATTTGTCGCTGATCTGAGGAATTCCCCGCTCCAGCCTATCCGTGTTCAATGGAAAGATTTCCGGGAGTTGACCTATTCTCAGGAACTTGATTTTTATGCCGCGATCTATTCCTCGCCGTATTCCGATCACGTCATTGGCGGCAAAGATCCGGCCCGGATCAATGACTGGCCGGCGCTCACACCCAGGTCGATGAAGAAACTGGGCAGGCTGTACTGGTTCTGCGACCGGCTGTGCTGCGGAGATGAAGAAAGTCTTCTCTTCCTGACAATGAATGAGCGCGGCTGCGAAAACACCCAGCGGTTCATTTTATCCGCCAGCGATGAGGAATGTAAGCTGGCCGCCGATGGACAAGGCCGGATTTTTGCCCAGCGTCATCGCCGCGACAGTCGGCTGACCTGTTATGAAAATCAGGATCTGAAGGCTTATCCGTTTTTACGCATGAAAGATTATGATGCCCTTGGCAACAGCATCCCAATCCCTGGAACCTCCCGTCTGCTGATGATCAAAGAAACCTGGGGTGATGGTGATACGAAAGGCAATCTCTTTGATTTAGATATGGACAACGGACACTGTCAAATTGTTCCGCTGCCGGGCATGGGTGAGAATTTAAAAATCCGGCATTTCACTGGCGATTGGGTGCTGATTTATAATTCCGGCGAGGACTTCCGCACCGACTTTGCGCAGCTCTGGAACCCAAAAACAAACGAAATCCTGCGCATCCGATCCGGTATGTTCGGACTCCAAAAACCTGATCATATCGTGGCGCTGCCGGATGGTCAGGTTGTGATCACAACCCGGCATTCCCAGATTGGCAGTGTCCTTCATCAACCGGAAGATTTCTGGACATTTCTGCGCACAGCCAACAAGCCGAAGAAACTGGGAAAATGGCTTCGCTATTCTGCGTCCTACCCGAACATCCCCCACACCCTGCCAAAGTCCAGGGGAAAGTCCTGTCAATACAAGCTGTCCAAGTTGGTAGAGCCTGTGCTGAAATTCAAAAACCTGAATTTTAAGCTGGCGGTGATGAACGTGCTGATGTATGACAAGGCGTTATTGGAGCCCAAGTTTGACATCTGGGAATTTGCGGATGAATATAGCCGGCGCAGAATCGATCCGGAAACTGAGGGCTATGATCAAATGATTCCGGAAGCGGCGAACTGGTTTCGGCGTTACCCCATCCCGGCCCGACTAGCCTTGGAAATCACCCGAATTGATATGGACGGCGGTGATGAAATTAACTGTCAGCTTGCCCCCAATTGGGATGGGGAAGATGAGCTGTTTAATATTCAGGCCATTACTCCAGAGGAGTTAAGCCAGTTTCCGCGGCTTCAGCGGGCATCCATCTTTACGACTCAGGATCGCTCGGTTGTCCCCGTATTCCGCCAATGCGGAATTACAGTCGTTTCTGCCTATGACGTTCCTTTTGATATCGAAGATGCCGATGCTGATCCACAGGCAAACGCCTTCAATGAAAAAGGACAACATTAACGATATTCATTGCCCCCTGCGGGAAAACGGCATAAGCCTCAAACCTTTTCGGAAATTACAAAACAGAAGTTTTAATGACGAAAAAGGGAGAAGTTGTAAGCTGCCTGCCCCTTGGCGTAAGGCACCCATGTTGATCTTCGATGCTGAAAATACGTTGGATCTCGCCCCCTTTGCGTCAGCCAGGTCGAAAATAGAACTAAATATGGACTTTCGCTTTGAACAGGCGGAAGTTTTTTCTTTTCCAAGCAGGAAGAAATGGGGAAAATCGGGAAAGAATGATACAATAAAGGACAGAGGTGAAAATCATTATGGAAAGAAAAGACATACGCATTGAAGACACCTGGGATCTGAGCGGTTTGTTTGCCGATCAGGCTCAGTTTGACGCCGCTTTGGAACAGGCCAAAGCAACACTGGCTCAGCTCACGCAAAAGCAGGGACACATTACAGAAACCCGTGAGAGCTTCCGTCTGTTTATGGACAGTCAGGAGGCCCTGCAGCGGCAGTGTGAAAATCTGACGGTCTATGCCCAGATGCGGGCCGACGTGGAACCGGAAGACCCGCAGGTCCAGCAGAACCTGGCCAAATCAGTCACGTTCGTCAATCAGGTTTATGCCGCAACGACCTTTATTGATCAGGAGCTGATCGAACATCAGCAGCTTGTCGAAGATTATCTGAAACAGGACGACTGCGCCGATTACCGCTATCCAATCCAGGAGATTTTCCGCACGATCCCGCATCGTCCGGATGCCCAGACAGAACAGCTGCTGGCCCAGATGAACGATCTGTTTCAAAATCCGCAGAAAACATTTAAAGCCTTTGTGCCGGAATTCAAGCCGGTGCTGATTGATGGGAAAGAAGAATTTTTAAATCAGGCGATTATGAATCAACTGCTGCACAATCCGGATCGGGAAATCCGCAAACAGGCCTTTGAGCATTTCTATGAACAATATCGCCGGCATCAGAACGTCTTTTGTTCGACCTTGATCGGCCATGCCCAGGGTCAGGTATTGCAGGCCAGACTGCATCACTTTTCCAGCGCCCTGCAGGCCAGTCTGTTTGAAGACGGCGCCGATGTTCCGCTGTTCCAGCAGGTTCTGGACATCGCCAATCAGAAATATCATGGAGCATTCTGGCGGTATAATGAACTGAAAAAGAAGCTGATGGGTCTGGATGACTGCACCAGCTACGATTTGAACGTTCCGCTGGTTCAGTCTGTTGACACGCATTATGATCTGGATCAGTGCTTTGAAATTCTGGATCAGGCCTTAGCACCGTTAGGCAAAGAATATCAGGCGCTGTTGAAACGGGCGCGGACAGAACGATGGATTGATTTTTATCCGCACCAGGGCAAGCGTGGGGGTGCGTATTCATGGGGCACCTACGATTCCAATCCGTTTGTGATGACTAACTTTACAGAGGGATATGATTCCTTGAGCACGCTTGCGCATGAGCTTGGACATTCCATGCATTCATTCTTCTCGCATCGGGCTAATCGTCCGCTGTTGGCCGATTATCGGATCTTTGTCGCCGAGGTTGCTTCAACAGTCAATGAGGTTCTGTTGAATCAGTACATGCTTCAGCACAGCGATGATCCGAAAGTGAAAGCTTCCTTGTTATACAACATGCTGGAACAGCTGGTCGGTACGCTGTACCGTCAGCCGATGTTCGCGCAGTTTGAAGCGTGGCTGCACCAGCAGCTGGAAGCCGGACAGGCTCTGTCCTCTTCCGATTTAACAGACTATTATTACAAGTTGAATCAGGATTATTATGGTCCGGCTGTGACCGTGCATGAGCTGGAAAAATACAAATGCTATTCTGTACCGCATTTTTACTACAATTTCTATGTCTACAAATACACGATCGGCATGTCTGTCGCCTTATCCTTTGCCTCCCGCATTCTCAAGGGTGACACGGAAGATTATCTGCGCTTCCTCACCCGCGGCGGCAGCTGCGCTCCAATTGATCAGCTGATCGAAGCCGGGGCTGATCCGCGTGGGGAACAGGTTTATAACGATGCCTTCCGTTATTTTGAAGAAACTCTGGATCAGTTTGAGAAACTGATGGAAGAGATCTGATTCTCTGCGTCGAATTCCTCATTTTATAAAATCCGCTGTGTTCAAAGAAAAGAACATAACGGATTTTTTAGTTATTTCGATTGTAATTTTCATAAAATTGATCTAGATTAACTAATTTAAGTTTTTTCTTATCTAAAATCGATCTAAATCATTTTTTATTGCTTAAATATTGATTTATTCCCAAAAAAAGATTATGATTCAAGAAGAAAGTGAGGAAATATTATGCTGCCTAGTGAATTAACTGAGCTTGTCCAAAATATTGTTACTATGAAATGTGAACATCAAAACATTGAATTAAAACGAGCCAGTCAAGGAACGCCGGAGAAACTTTATGATACCTTGTCTAGTTTTTCAAATCAAACCGGCGGCGGTATCATTCTTTTTGGAATTGATGAAAAAAATGATTTTGCTTTAACAGGCGTTTATGATGCTCAGGATTTACAAACGAAAGTCACAAATCAGGCGCTTCAAATGGAACCTGTTGTACGCCCTGTATTTACAGTTGCTAGTATCAATGGGAAAACCTTAGTCAGTGCAGAAATCGCAGAGTGTGATATTTTTGATAAACCTTGCTTTTACAAAGGTGCAGGACGTATCCGAGGTTCTTATATCCGCGTTGGGGAAGCGGATATGCCAATGACTGAATATGAAATTTATAGTTTTGAAGTTTTTAAAAGAAAAATCCAGGATGAATTACGGATTGTTGAACGTGCTGATTTCAATAGTTTTGATCCCAATTTATTACAGGAATATTTTATCTCACTGCGGAAGGCAAAACCGAATTTAGCAAAACAATCCAACTCAAAAATTTTGCAGCTTCAGGGACTTGTTGATCATGATAAACCTACGGTTGCAGGTATACTTCTTTTAGGTGAATACCCTCAAGCCTACTTTCCTCAGCTCAGTGTTACAGCCATGGTTATTGATGGTACTGAATTTGCAGAATTGGGAACCGGCGGAGAACGATTTATTGATAATCAAAGAATTGAAGGAACTTTAACACAAATGCTGGAGGATACTTTAGCTTTTATCCGCAGAAACACAAGAAACTCTACGATTATCGACGACGACGGAACACGAGCAGATCGCTCAGAATATCCCATGATTGCCGTGCGTGAAATTATTCTTAATGCTTTAATCCACAGAGATTACAGCATTCACACCGATCATTCACCGATTCGAATCATACTCTATCGCGATCGTTTGGAAGTCGAAAATCCTGGTGGTCTGTATGGTCGCATTACAGTGGATGAATTAGGAAAAACGGCTGCTGATACCCGCAACCCATTTATAGCAAATGGCCTGGAAGTCATGCTGCAGACAGAAAACCGTTTTTCCGGTATTCCAACCATCATTAACGAAATGGAGCGGGCAAATCTCATGCCTCCTGTTTTTGAAAATCGCCGTGGTGTATTTAAAGTTACGCTTTACAACAAGCTAAGATCGTCCATTTCATCGGAATCGCTTTTGGAGCAGAGTTCCATGCAGAAAATTTTACAATATTGTATTCAGCCGCGTAGTCGCGCAGAAATCACAAGACACCTAGGATTAAACAGTCCTTCCTATGTCACTGCAAAATATTTACGTCCGCTGATCCAAACGGGAAAATTGCAGCTGACGATTCCTAATTCACCGAAGAGTAAACATCAGAAATATATTACTGTTCCACACAGCAAAAATACTTTTATTTAACAAATGCGATCTTTCTTTTCTCGATTTCACTTCAAACAAGACTGGGTTGATTCATTTTAAAACATACGCCATTTATGATATTTTAATCAGAGCTGCCTTTTTAGAAATTATGGCTTTTCTTACCAGAACTTTGATTGAAAACTTCAACATGCTCAACAAAAAAACCTCGCAGCGAGGTTTTTTCGTTTTTCAAATACACTTTATTATTTTGCCATGCCGACAGCTGCCGCCGCTTTTCCACCTAAATAGCCGGAAACAAAGGTCCATGACTGAGCCTGTCCACCCCATGGCGTATACGGTTTTCCTTCAATGTTTTCCACACCCATGGAATCTGTACCTACCGCAAAAAGATTGTCAATCGGCGTACCATCCTGGCGCAGCACATTCATATTGACGTCGACATCCAATCCGCCGACCGTTCCGTAAGTATAACCGGAAACAATGACCGCATAGTAAGCCGTATCTTCCCCGCCCAGGGTTTGCGCAAGAACCGCCGCATCACAGCCGATCTGATCTGCCAGCGCTTGAATGGAATCGGCTTTCAGAACATTTTTATACTGCATTCCCACTTCCAAAATGGTGTCTAAATCCGCAATCGGCTGGCCGACTTCAAAGCTGCCGCCCTGGCCCATAAACATGCTTGTTGCCGTGGCAAAATTATCCGTCAGTCCGGTGTTTTTGAAAGCTTCCATCTGATCCGCGGAATAAACGTTATAGTATTTATACTCCGGTATCATCGCTTCGGAAAGGGTTGGATCCAGGGCTTCTCCTTTGACGGTTACACTGGTTTCTCCTTTGACCAGAGCCAAAGCCGACAAAATAGCTTTCTGATCGGCTGTCAGATCATCGTTTTTGATCAGATTAGGAACCTGCAGAATATGGATCATCGGATCAACGCCCATCATATACGTTGTTCCCCCGGCTGCCAGTCCCATCTGAATTCCTGTTCCATCATTGACTAGGGAAGCGACCGTATTCGGCATAGCACCCCAGTTTTCCAGAACCATTTCTTCATTGCCGATATAACCGCCGGTTGCCAGAATGACGGTATCCCCATAAATTTCATAGGTCGTTCCATCGTAGGAAACAGCTTTGACGCCTGCAACCTGATCGTTGTCAAAAATCAGTTCCTCCGCTGTCAATTCCAGCTGATAACCATTTTTCTCATTCAGCGACACGGCTTTATCCATAGCCCGGTTAAACTGATTGGTCTTGGTTGGGCCAAAGATATTGGAAGTGCTGTTCTCACCGACGTACCGTGTCCAGAACTGCGACCATTCCGGCTTCGCAAAGCTCATGATCATTCCCGCAAACTCAAAGCCGAACTGATCGATGTAATAGTCCAGATAAGTTCCGCTGTTATACACTGCTTCATGAATGATATCGGCCTTGTCTTCGGTTTCGACATAATCAATCCAGGTCTTGTAAACATCATCCGGATTGGCAAAGGCAACATCCTTGTAAGCCTCATTGCGAGAATTGATTACCATCGGTCCGGTTGTCGTTGCGGACTGGCCGCCCAGTTTGGCGGTCGTTTCAATTCCGAAGACCGCAGCCCCGGATTCCGCTGCCGCGCAATAGGACAGAATTCCGGAACCGCCCAAACCGACAACAATGACATCATAGCCTTCCAGCTTCACCGTATCCTGTTTCTTCTCCACTGGGGTCTGCCATTGAGCCGGATCGCCGCCTGCTGCTGTGATCGCCTTAGCAACGGCATCCCGAATCGCATTGGAAGTGGCCGTCGCACCGCTGATGTTGTCAACGGCCAGACTCTGCGCTTCGATCATCCGCGGAATCAGCGTGTCAAAAGCGGTCTGCGCCATTTCCCCAGTTTCGCTTTCATGTTCTTCCGTAATCGTTACGGCTTTGATTTGATTTTGTTCAATCGTTACCTCAGCGCTGATCTGTCCTGTCCAGCTGTAGCCCGTACTCTTCACTGAATAGGTTCCATCTTTCAGATCCGCTTTCGCGGTTTCTTTTCCCTGCGCCTGATCCAGAGCCAGACCCACCGCGGTCTTAACCGCATTGCTGGTCACGGTTGCCCCGCTGACCGCGTCAATTTCCGCACTGTTCGCCGATTTTACTGCAGCCGCTAATGTTTCCAAGGCCGCTCCGCCGATCGTCGGTGTTTCATCAGCACCTTCCAAAACGACATTCGTGATTGTCTGAGCGTCGGTAGTGATCGTTGCTGTGACTTTCCCGCCGAAACCCTGGGCTTCAGCACTGTAGGTTCCCGGTGTATATTTGCCGGTTTCTGTCTTCGGCGTCTGGCAGGCTGTCAAGGACAGCAGCAGAACCGCGCTAAGAAGCAGTGTTGTGATCTTCTTCATCATTTCCTCCCCGTTTCTTCTCTGTTCGTTAGAAACTGACTTCATTGTATTTGATTTTATTTTCACATGCAATCAACCTTTTTCTTCGCGACTGAAACTTTAAGTTTCACTCCAGGTTGACAAGCCGGGTTGTGAATGCTTAACTTAAACCAGGAGTGAAATAAGATGGAAATTCGACAAATGATTTATTTTAAAGAACTTGCAGCATGTCTTAGTCTTCCAGCTGCAGCTCGGGCTTTGTATATCACGCCCCAGGCCTTAAGCAAATCCATGCGTAATCTCGCCCAGGAGTTCAATACTGAAATTTTCTATCGAGAGCATGGCAAACTGTGTCTGACAACCTTCGGTCAGGCGCTGCTGAAAGAAATTACCGTTCTGCTCGATCAGGTATCTGCCACGGAGGAGCGTTTAAACAATATGGCCAGTCAGGAGAACAGTCATCTCCGTGTTGCCTGCAGTCATGGAATTCTGCAGGGGAGCTTCTATGCCGTCTTCGATGATTTTAAACATCAGCATCCGGAAATTGAAATTGAATTTTTAGAATTGCCGGATATCTTTGCCGAACAAATGGTCGAACAGGAGGACTGTGATCTCGGTCTATCCATCAATCTGCCAAATAAACCGGAATTCTTTGAAACCACCCGGCTGCAGCATTATCAATTATGCGCTGTCGTTCATCCCGAGCATCCGCTGGCAAAACAGAAAATAACGACATTAAAGGACTGTGCTCAGTATCCGCTGATCACCAAGAATCGGATCTTTAAAATCTGGCAGACTGTTGAACAGTGCGCTATGAAGCAGCACCTGCGTCTTTCTTATGCTCTGACCTCACCCAATGAAATTGCCTGGAAACAATTAGTCCAGGACAATCAAGGGGTTGGAATTGGGACTACTTATTATCTGAACCCCAACCAGCCAGAGGAACTGCCTGCGATTCCTTTTGCCGAACCGGAACTGACATGGGATATCTGCCTGATCCGCCGCAAAGATCATTATTGTTCCCGCAGCTGTGATCTGTTGATTCAAGCCTTGAAGGAGGCACAAGATCCGGATATTCAGTAAATTGCATTCGTACATCAGCGGTTTTGTTCAGTCAGTTTATTTTCTGATCAGGAGGATCGCAGACTTTTTTATAAAATCAGAAGCTAATAAATTCGATGCTTTCAATGTTTTCTTCGATTTCAATCAGGACATATTGTCCTTCGCAGACAGCTCCAGGATTGATGATCATTTTGTTTTCAAAGCGTAAAAGCGCGGGCTTATGGGTATGTCCGCAAAGAATAAGATCTGCCCCACTGGAATAAACTTTATTTTTCATCGCAGACAAACTGTCTGTCATCGGATAATCATGCACACACAGAATACTGCAGGAATCCAATTTGAATTTCTTTTCCTTATTCCATTTTTGTATTGCCTTTAACGTGATTGGATTCATCTTGGCTTTAGCTTCTAATGCTTCCTGGCGACAGAGTGCATTCAGCGTGGAAACATCGTAATCCTCACATAACCACTCATCCGTATTTCCCATAATCCAGACATCAGTATGCAGCTGAGTCAACAATTCCCAACACGCGTTCGGATCATCACCCTCTGTGAACAAATCCCCTAAAAACAGTATTTTATCTGCAGCTGAAAGCTTTCCGGCGATGGATCGGAGCTTTTCATCCTTTCCATGGACATCACTGAGAACGGCCAGTTTCATTGACCTCGGCCTCCTTTTAGTTTCTTTGTATTCAGTGTAGCACAAATCTGAACTAGAGATTATCCCCAAATATTTAAAACGGATATTCGAGTCAAATATAATTTTATAAGTTCACTTCTTAGCTTCCTCGCCAAAAAAAAGTCCCTCTTTTGTGCAATTAACCAGAAACGCTTTCACTCACTTGTAAATCTGTTCACATTTTTTATAATGAAGACACAGAAATGAGTTCCGGCCGGATTTCAAACTGTGAAGAAATGAGGGAAATAATGAAAATGAACAGAAAACGCTCAGCACTCTGTCTATCTGCTTTCTTATTATGTTCGTTAATTACGGGCTGCGCTGTAAATCAGGGAAACAACGCAGTTCCTCCGCCTTCGCCGCAAACCGCGGACGCGGATGTCATCGTTGTGGGTGCGGGGCCGGCCGGCATGTCTGCCGCCTTAAGCGCTGTGGAAAATGGAGCTGAAAAAGTAATTTTGCTGGAGCGCCGCAATACAACCGGCGGCACTATGACAAATACCAGTGGTTCCATGAGCGGTGCAGATACGATTATTCAGCAGCTCGACGGTTATACGGAAGATTCCCCGGAACTGTATTACGAAGATATTGCGCATTTTGCACTGAACAACAGTGGCCGGCCTAATCTAGATATTATCTGGCTGTACGCCAACGAATCCAAAAATGTTGTAAACTGGCTATGGGAAAATGGACTAAACGATAATGAATACACAACCATGCCGGATGGCAAGAAAACTGTTTTTGCCCCGGAACATGACCTTTATAATTATCCTCGGACCTATAAGCCGCTGCCGGATAATCCGGAAAAGTACCGCGCGGCCATCCATGAGGTCATGGATGAAATGCTGGCGCGGACGCCAGAAATTGAAATTCGCTTAAATACCCAAGGCATGAAGCTGATTCCTAACGAAAACGGGCATATTCTTGGGCTGGAAGTTCAGGATCTGACAAGCGGCGAAACAACGACGCTGCAGGCAGCCCGCGGTATTATTATGGCAACCGGCGATTTTGCCGGAAATCCGAAACTGATTTCCTACTACAAGGAAGGTCTGGACAGTGTGCTGACCGCAGGTCTGAAAGAATGCGACGGCAATGGTCTGCGCATGCTTCAGGAAGTAGGAGCCACGCTGACGTATAACATGGACCGCATGGCAACCCTAGCTGTAGGTCTGGAAAATCCGCTGGCCCCGGGTACCGGAAGAATTATGGATACTAAGGCAATGTATGCCGGCGGAATCAACGTCAATCAAAATGGCGAACGCTTTGTGGATGAAACACACCGCCAGCAGGTCGTCCGTGAACGGGCACTGGATGCCCAGCCAGGCAATGTTATGTATGAAATTTTCACCGATAAGATTCGCGATGATCTGTTAACGACCATCCATGCGCCGATGATGCAGGTCTACTTCATGAGTGATGCTGGAAAAAGTTATGTGATCGAAGCGGATTCAATTGAGGAACTCGCTGGGAAGATCAATGTACCTGCCGACACTCTGAAAAAAACCATTGAAGATTACAACGCCCATGTTGACAGTAAGGAACCTGATGAATTTGGACGTGAATTTGTATTGAATGATAATCTCTACAACGCTGCCATCAACAAAGTTGAAGGCGATAAATACTACTGTGTTCCGATCAAATCTCTGCTGATCGCAACTTCAGGCGGCATTAAACCGAATGTCATGATGCAGCCGATGGATAAATTCGGCACTGCGATTCCAGGCGTTTTTGTCGCCGGAGCCGTTTCCTCCTTCTGGGGCGGCGGTGCAATGAGCGGCACGGCCATTCTGGGCGCCAGTTTCATGGGCAGAGAAGCTGGAAAGAACGCGATGACGATAGACTATATCGAATCGTATAAAGTTCAGCCCGCTGATGACAGCATTCCTGCCGAGTACTTTACCGCAGATTCATCGCCAACCGCTGTACAGCGCTATGATATGGAAAAAACCTTTAAGGATGGAACTTATGAAGCAACAGTGGACGGCCAGGATGGGCCGATGACGGTAGAGGTCATCATCCAGGAAGGCAAAATCAAGGCGGTTACGGTTAAGGATCACAAAGAAACGGTGACCGTCGGCGGTCCGGCGTTAGAAACGCTGCCGGCTGCTATTGTTGAAGCCAATTCGATTAATATCGATGCCATTTCCGGCGCAACGCTGAGCAGTGAACGACTGTTCCAAGCTGTCGCTGCCTGCTTAGATGAAGCCTCGCAATAAGATCATGAATTCTTAGTTCTAAAACTATGAATAAAGGCCTCTGGTGTTGTATCCATCAGAAGCCTTTTTCATTTGATTAGATTATCTGAGCAATAGAATTATTTCATTTTCAGTGATCTAAATTCCGGCTGCGGAACTGATGCAGCTTATATAAAGCAAAGGAGAAATACAGTTTCAGCAAATCCTTGTTGACTTCCAAATCAACGCCGAACAATTCGCGAATCCGTTTCATGCGGTAGACTAACGTGTTTTTGTGCATAAACATGGCTTCGCTGGCTTTTTGAAGATTAGCATCATTCACAAGATAATACTGGATGGTTTTCAGATATTCTGTGCCGTTCTTTGCATCATAATCCAAAATTTCCTTGAAACTGACGGTCAGATAATTCTCCCACTGTTCAGGTTCGGCAAGATCGGCCACTGCATAAAACTTATAATCATCATAATTATGAATAGCTTGCTTGCGTTCAGCATAAACCGCAAATCTGGTCGTAGTTACGGCTTCCTGCACCATCCATTTCAGCTTCCATAAATCCTGAGCACAGTCGCTGACGCCATAAACGAAACCATACTGATCATGCAGCTGAATCAGAAACTGGGTCAGCGCTAAGGGAAGCTGCTCACCTTCACAAAGCAGAAAAACCCGGCCTCGGGCGCGAAAAATCCAGTCAACCTCCGGACGAGCGCGAAGCTGCGCTGTCATCACCGATTGAAACCGCGGATCATTTTCATATTCCGCGGAATGCACATGAATCACACGATATGGAAAAAAACGTGTCAGCGGACCTCCTGCAAGCCGTTTCTCCAAGGCGGAGGCATTCGCTATCCGATCATCAATTAAGTCATTAAAAACATAGACAGTTGGACGACGCTGATCCACTGCCGCCGTTTCCAGTTCCAGCATTCCGGCAATTGCACAGGCATCGGCAATGGTCCGAACCAGCTCCAAGTCCAGATTTTCTAAGCTGTATTCAACCTCCGGAATCATCAATGTACCAATCCACCGATCATTCCAAATGGCTTTGCAGACAAGATGCCGCCGGCGAAAAGCTGGATTCTGACTGAGGAAGGGAATAGGATCGGCAATTTTATCCAAAGCCTTCTTGTTCAATTCGGCAGAATTGAGCTGAGCATGCATTCGATCTTGAACATCATCAGCAGGATAATTAACGGAAAAAGCCTGTGGCTGATGATCGTGATCGGCAAACATAATCGGATTGTTCAGCAGCTGGGCCCCTTGATCCACCAGATCCTGCAGACGCTTCCCCTCTTTCAGCAAGGTAAGAAAAACGCGGGAAGGTATTGTTTTCTCCATAAACTCTCCTTTCCTTCAGAAAGGCCGGTTCTCAATTGAAAACCGGCAGCTCTGTTTATTTTTTAAAATTAAGATATTTCGCCAGATTTGCACTCGGATCCAGCTTTGCCTTGATCTTCGGCTGACGGCAGCTCATCAGCACCGTAACCCCCGGACCATGTCCTGAAATGTAGCTGTCACCATGAATGATGACACCGATGGTCACCGCTCCCTGGCAATAATCCGGGCCGTGATCATTGCAGTGATCCTGAATCATCACGATATCTCCGAACCGCAGTTCCTGCAAGCCTAATTCCTCAAAAGACTTGGAATCCCGCGTCATGATGTCATAATCCCCACTAAGCATGGTATCGCTGCCCAGACCGGAACCCATCAACGCTGCGGGAATGACTTTGGTAACTGGAACAATTAGACATCCGTCCACTTCTTCGATTCCCATTTTATTAAGCAGCTGTGGATCGAGATTCATGACCGTAATCTCCGGATAGTCAGTCAGTGTCATACCCTGACCACAAGCCTTCACTAAGAATTTATCATCAATCGTCAGTTTCTCCAGGACTTCCTGTTCAAACGCAATCATGACATGGTCAATTCCGCCGTGCTTTCCGGTAACATAACCGATTGCCCCTTTGGCCTCACCCGTGATCACCTTGGCCTGATTGCCAACGCAGGTCAGCGTGTTGTAGGCCATATCCATCGCCGAATCCGGATTCTTTGTACTGACGCCCGGCTCCACATGATCGCCGGCCAAGCCCATGCAGCCATCCCCAATCTGGAAATTATATGTAATTCCTCCGGTAGCCGGTAAAATCCAGGGTCTTCCATCACTGCCGGTGCGATATTGACGCTTCATGATCGGCGGATGCACCTTGCCCTCCACTGACTGCATGACCAGTTGTTTTTCATTAAATTTGATCATTTTCTGTCCTCACTTTCTGTTGGCCTTATTATACCATTTTATTTCCATTACGTATGAGATTCCAGTTCATAAGCTTAAAAACTAGAGAAATACGCTTAGGCAGACCGATTCGCTAGAAAATTGAAAAAGCCAGTGCATTCTCAATCACACTGACTTTCTTACTCCTTCGCAGCGTTGCTTTACAATCTATCGGATGCGCAGCGATTCAATTCGCCAGCCTTCATCCGTTTCCTTAAAGTTGAGCAAAAGCCGAACTTCCTTTTCTTCAGTGGTATAAGTAACCGTGACATCAACATCGCCGCCGCTGAGCTGTTCCACGGATGTGACCTGACGATGCTCTGCAGTGCTCTCTTCTTCACCGATTCCGAGAAATCGGTTAAAACCTGTTGGCATGCGATTGGCGACAAAATTGGTTATCCCCTGGTCTGTCATCACTGGCTTCAAGTGTTCCACCAACGCTTTATTCCACTCTTCCACAAGCTGGGAAGCCTCTTCCTGCGATGTTTTCTCATCTTCAACTGCTGCGGAAAGCTGCGGCAGCGTATCGACTTTTTGTAAGAACAGTTCCGCCTGCGCTTTCAGTGTCTCTTCCGTTGTCGGTTTAGCCTGACATCCCAACAAGCATAACAGAATGGCCACAAAAACAGAGAATTTCTTCATTTTTTACCCCTCCTTTCACTGACGATCTTTCATAATTCTGCCTCATGATATCGCGATCCTTTTTTCAGATATTCCTTATTTCTCAACTCAACGATATCTGAGATTCCACAAGCGTGAAAAGTTGAAACTAAAATGTCTTACTGTTTATTTTATTATACCTGAAATTGCCGTTTTTTTCACATTCAACTTCACTCTGGCGATGAAATTTACAGGTATGAAAACAGTCCTCACAAGGACTAGGGAATAGGAAAGCGGGCAGACTGGAAACGAACAGCGAATCAATCTTGACACGTTTGATATAATTAAAGACGCTGAAAGGAAGGCGATCCTTATGTTTGCTGCTGTGTTATTAACGTTTGTCGCGGGAGTGCTGGGCACCTTGGCTGGAGGAATTCTCGGCCTGCGCATTGATCCGCGGTCTTCAAAATCATTAAGCTGCCTGCTAGCCTTTTCCGCCGGAATGATGATCAGCATGATCTGTTTCGATCTGATGCCGGAAGCCTTGGAGGAAGCCGGATTAACGATAGCGGTCATCGGGTGTGCGCTGGGTGTGCTGCTTTTATTAAAATTTGACGGCGTCTTCCACCATCATGATCAGCAGCCGGATGAACTGGATGATCTGCATCATCACCATCATGCGATGGAAACTGTCAACAATCAGAAACTGACCCAGTTAGGTCTGATGATGATCGCTTCTGTTGCATTGCATAATTTCCCGGAAGGCATGGCGGTCGGTTCCAGTGCCTTGTATGAAATCAAAACCGGTGTTATGATGGCACTGCTTCTGGCTCTGCATAATCTGCCGGAAGGCATGGGCATGATTGTTCCGCTGCGCAGCGGCGGCGTCAGCCGGGGCAAAGCACTGCTTCTGGTAGCCCTGAGCGGACTGCCGACTTTGATCGGCGGTATAGCCGGTGTACTGTTAGGTTCGATCAGTCCGGTTTTCATCGGATTTACCCTGGCCTTTGCAGCCGGATGTATGTTGTATGTCACCTACTACGAAATCTTACCGCAGGTCACGTTGATGGACAGCGGACGCCGGCCTTTGGTATTCCAGCTGACTGGTTTTCTGCTAGGGTTTGTGCTTATTTCAATAATGGGTTAAGGAAAAGCAGATTTGAAAGTTTTAAATCCTTCAAATTCTGCTTTTTTTTACTTATTCTGCCGGATACGCCATACCCTGACCGGCCGCAATCAACTCACTGGCTTGTTTGATCAGGTTCAGATAGTTAGGTGTTCCTGCTAAGGTCGCCCCTGTCGTCACATCCGCAACAACCCATTCACCGGCTTCATTCTTCACAATATCCGTGTTTTCAGGATAAGTTCCGTAATTCGTGCCGTGGTCATAAACATAATTTTTTATCAGTTCAATATTGCCTGGGAAAGTGATTGGACTCGGCCAGAAGCCAACGCCGTGTTCAATCGAGGCCTTCGTACCGATTTTAATTTCCACCGCCGGCTTTCCCTCACTATCCAGCAGCCGTGCCGGCTGAGCCAAACTTGCATGATACCAGGCGCCGCCTTCCTGTGTCGTGATATATTCCATAAATTCCATGTCTGCGCCGTTCACCGCAGAAGTATAGGTCACTTGATCATTCTGCACGGTTCCAGTCCAAACCAGTCCGTTCAGTTCAAAGGCTGCCGGAACCTGAATTTCACCGACTGTGAGAATGGCATCCCCCAGAGCCGCCGCAGATTCATCGGTTAACACTGCCCAGCCTTCCGCACCAGCGGCAGTTACCGGAAGCAGAGCCTCCTCAATATCAATATAGACTACTTCCTGTGTTTCATCATTAACATAGACCGTCGTTTGAATTGAACTGTCTACTGCATCGCCTTCCTGGTTATAGATCCCGTACACTGTCGCAAATGACATTTTCATGCCTTCCGCAGCCAGCTTCTCGATCTCAATATTGCGGTATTCAACAGCCGGTGCTTCCGGAGTTGAGGTTGGCGCTGGGGTGGTT
This sequence comes from Holdemania massiliensis AP2, assembly GCF_000327285.1. Classification (GTDB taxonomy): domain Bacteria; phylum Bacillota_I; class Bacilli_A; order Erysipelotrichales; family Erysipelotrichaceae; genus Holdemania; species Holdemania massiliensis. The sequence goes on from NZ_HE998568.1 coordinate 797,984, forward strand.
TCTGGGGTTGGCGCAGATGTTGGCGCTGGTGTCGATGAACAGGCCGTCATCATCAAGCCGGCCAGCAGGAACAAAGCAATTGAATTTTTCTTCATTTTTCCCCCCATATTAGTACGCTGTACTAATATGGATTCTAAACACTTTTTCTTGCTTTGTCAAGCCTGTTCCCCAGTTTGCCAGAAACTTCAGGGCATGCTAGAATGAGGGGCAGGTGATCATTATGAGAGAAAATCTGAAAGAAGCGATTCTTCGCACAGCCCAAACTTTTTTCAACGAAAAAGGGTATCAGGAAACAACGATGCGGGACATTGCCGGTGCGCTCAACATCAGTCTAGGCAATCTGACCTATCACTATCATAAAAAGGAAGATCTGATGATTGCGCTGCTGCGCTGGCCAGATTTTATGAACCAGGCTCCGGCATCCAATTTTGAAGAATTCTTTGCGTTAATCAGGGCGATGATCGACAGCCTGATCGTCAATCGTTTCTTCTATACTGTGGATGAATTAGGGCGAGCAACACCCGAATTCTACCGGCACAATGTCAACGCCGTCAGTCAGATTGAGGAACATCTTGAACTTTCCCTGCAGTGTCTGAGCGATCAAGGCTGTCTGGTTCCCTGGCGCAGTGAACAGGAGAGGCATGCTTTTACCCGCATGATCATGGACAGTCACCTGATTTGGATCAAGAATTCATTCTACCGGCTTGAAGAAGATCAGATTTCATATCCGGATTTTTTAACCATTCACTGGTATCTTCTGGAGAGCCACGTACAAAAAGAAAAGCATGCGGAATACAGGCAATGCCTTCCTTTTGAATAAATTCATTTTCTGTTCCTATTCAATCTGCATTTTTCTCTCTATACTAAGTGCACTACGATTCAATCAGCGGAAGAGTTATTAAGATCTCCGCTGTTTTTTTATCCAATTTTATAGGAGCGTATAAAAAGGGTTTCCGGCACAAAGATCGGCTCCCGTTTTACTTTGGCCCAGTCAAAGTCATGAATCAGCGCCTTGGCTTCTATGGCTTCCTCACTTTCCCGCAGGCCGAGCAGCCAGGCCAGCTTGCCGATCAACTCCGGCGCACTCCACCGCCGGCGCAGTTCTCCTAAATCCAGTGCCTGATCGCGCTTGGACAACCGCTGTCCCTGAACGTTCATTAAAAGCGGAATGTGGTAGAATTTTGGTTCCGGCAAACCGAGACAGCGGTATAAATAAAGCTGACGGGGTGTGGATGACAAAAGATCCAGACCACGGACCACTTCGGTCATTCCCATTAAACCATCATCAACCACAACTGCCAGTTGATAAGCGAAAACACCGTCAGAACGCCGCACAATAAAATCGCCGCAGGTTTGATCTAGATGCTGAATGATCTGTCCTTGAAGTCCGTCGGTAAAAGATATCGGTGCCTTGTTAACGCTTATCCGCAAGGCAGGGCGCCGGATTTTGGCCTGCGCAAGACGTTGTTCCTCACTTAAATTCCGGCAGCGTCCGCTGTAAAGCAGCTCGCCATCTGTTCCATGCGGCGCACTCGCACTGTGCAGATCCGCTCGGCTGCAAAAGCAGGGGTAAATCAAATTCTGCCGCTGCAGCTGATCCAGTTTCGCTTCATAAATTGACGTTCGTTCACTTTGCCAAACTGGTTCCTCATCCCAATCCAATCCCAGCCACTGTAAGTCGGACTGAATCCATTCAGCATATTCCCGACGGCTGCGCCGAGGATCGAGATCTTCAATCCGCAGCACCCAATCGCCTTGCTGCGAACGGACTGACAACCAGCTCAGCAGGGCCGCACATACATTGCCCAAATGCATTCGCCCGCTGGGGCTGGGCGCAAATCGTCCCCGTACATTCTCTTTTGCTTCCACTTCAACCTTCCCCTCTGCTTTTTCACCTTTGGAGTTTTCCCACAGAATCAGAAACCTGATTTTTTCTTATGATAGCGCGTTTATTCTTAAAAGTAAAACAAGCTGTCCAAAAAATGACAGCCTGTCTTATCATCAAAAATTCTATTTTAACAACGGCAGATCCAGAATGAATTCCGGAGTCCCCGTAGCTCCCGGAGCAATTTCATATTCATCAAAGACAATCACAGCTTGGCGGTTCTCATTGATATAAAATTTCTGATTCTCACTCAATCCAGTATAACCACCTTCTTCGTTAAAATCAAAGAATGAGGTCGGATCCTGGGCCAGCCGCTGTTCAATCTGAGAACGAACTTGCTGATCTGCAGCAGCTAAGTTTTCTGATCCGATGACTTCAGCCAGCGTCAGTTCCTTTCCGCTTTCCAAATCCAAATTGAAGAAATACCGCTGTTCATAAGCACTAGCCATCGTTGTTGTGGTATCAATTGAAAAGCTGACCAATGCACCTTGATTGTAATAAATCTGATAGGCGGCATAGAAATCCACAGGATGATAGGTTCCTGTTTTTCCTTCCGCATTGTTTTTCAGATCTTCAGCCTGCGTCCGGGCTTCCCGGGATAAATTTTCCAGTTCTTCTTCAATCCGCTGATTAATCTGTTTTTCAAACTCCGGATTACCGCTGTTCTCCACCTTTGGCAGCGTAATGTGAATCACTTCATTGACGTCTTCCTTCTCAATCTGAACGCCGGTTACAATTCTCAGAAATTCACCGATCACGGGCAGATTGGCCACCGTCTGCGCAAAGACGGGAGAGCCATGCATCATGAGGGTGAAGCAGGCAGCCGCGGCTGCCAAACTAATCAATCCTTTTTTAAGCCAATGCTGCCTTGGCGACGACTGCCGTCCTTCTCCAATCGCTTGTTTTACCCGAGCCTCCAGCTGTGAGGGAATGGGCTGATTCTGATATTCTTCTCTGGCTTTTTTCCAAGGTTCCTGCATAATTTACACCTCCTGTTTTAACTGGGCTTTTAAGAGATCCAAGCCTTTATACACTTGGGATTTAATCGTATTGACGTTGGTCTGCGTCATCGCTGCAATTTCATCAAATTTCAGTTCCTCAAAAAACCGCAGAACAATGACCGTCCGCAATTTCGGTTCCAACGCCATGACTGCCTGAAACAGATCGCTGTATTCTGTCGGTGAAGCATCCTCGGTTACCCCCTGATAGGCCTGCAGCTCAGTCTGACGCTGCCGCTGCGTGATCTGCTTGCGGCACAGACCATTAGCCTCATTCATGCAGATCCGCACCAGCCAGGTTTTGATATACTCCGGCTGGCGAAGCTGATGGATTTGGGAATACGCTTTGACAATCGTTTCCTGCACCGCATCCAGTGCTAACTGTTCGTCTTTGATAATCGAAAATGCTATCCGGTACAGCATCCGCTGATGTTCCAGAATTGTTTTTTCTAATAAGTCCTTTTTTTCTTCTTTGTTCACAGGCTCGCTCCTTCCGATCTAAAATCAGATTGCCGCCACGGTATCACCTCCGATTTTAGAAAAAGATCTTTTTCTGGGCTCCTATATTATTAGGTGAAACAACTGCGGAAAAAGTTGGAATCTTTTCAATTCTTTTTTTCAGCTCGGTCTTAATTTTATGAAAAACCCCTTTTCCCTCTGAATTGAACAGGAAAAGAGGACATTCGGGTCGTGTTTATTCCTTAATATTTAACCTAAAACTATCGTTTTCTGCCAAGATAACGGCATACCTCTTTCTTATATTTCAGATATTCCTCGCCAAAGGCAGCCTGCAGAAACGCTTCTTCCACCTTAACGATTTGCAAATGATACATCACCATGGCAAAGATGGATACAACACATAACGCCCAATTAAAAAACATCAGCAACAGTCCGAGATACAAAAGGTCAAAGCCAAGAAAAGCTGGATTGCGGCTGTATTGATAAATCCCACTTGTAACAAGTTCTGTTTTGTTGGTTTGTGAAACCCCGGCCCGCCAATTATCCTGCATTGTTATAACAGCTGCAATAAATACAGCGGTACCGGAAATGCTCAAAACAGCGCCCCCAATCCGCAGAGGCAGTGAACTGAAATTCACGTTCAAAAGGACACAAAGCAACCCTACTGAAAAAACGAGTATCGCTGCGATCTTCATTGTCACTTCAATCCCTTTTACCAGTCCCGTCTTGCCTTTTCCCATCTGATCTGTCTGAATGCCTTTCTTTCTCTGACAGAACATTTTCACTATATAACAGCCGTAGAATACGGATAAAACTGCGATGGCAATTCCCTGAAATATCATTTTTCTTCCCTCTTTTATTTGTTTATCTTTTCTTAGCCAATAACACTGAGAACTTAAAATTTGTACTTTGTTCCGTGGCTGAGCAGCAGTCCGCTTGTTAACTCAATGCGTAAGATGATCGTATGCTCATCAGTAAAGTCAAAATGTCCATTTTCTATCCATTCCGCAAAGACATTTTTTAGTTTCTCTGCGATCTCATGATTCTCTTCTTTCCCAAAATATCCTAAACTGTTGCCTTTTCCCTGCGCAGTGAACCATTCACCCGCTATTGCCACAGTTGAATGATTGGCAATCTGCCTCATCTTCTTAGACAAGGCATGCGTAATCACATAGAATGCCCCCTGCTCATAATAGGCATTCACATAGCGGACATCCGGCACTTCATTTTCTATCGTAGCCAGTGCGATAACCGTATCTTTTCCAAAGCGTTCCGTCATTACTATTTCAGATTCTTGACTCCAATTTATCATAGCGACAGCTCCTTTATAATAACTTGTTCAACTCAATATCTTATTAATTCTTTATACGCCATCCTATACTTCAAGGAATGTACCAATAAGAATTAAACTTGTACAAAGCGTTTTGGGATCAGAATTACATGCCCTCTATCCTGCAATCTCATAACGCCTTCATCTCTTACTTCCAAGTTACCGGATAATCCAAATGATAGGGCAATTTTGTCTGTCGATTTCCTTTCGCAGAATTAACCTGTCCTTGTGTCAAAAATACAGCTTCACTGAGATCCGCATTCTTAAAATTTGTATCTCTGGTATCCGCACCTAAGAACAAGGTCCCATTGAAAAGACTCTTTTCAAAATTCGCAGCGATCAAAAGTTTTGCGCTGAGATCGGCTCCGCTCATGTCTTGTCCCTTGAAATTACCGCCAAGAAAATTAGCGGGAACTTTTTTGCCTTCACTATGAATACTCTGCGGAAGCAGCTTACATACCTGCTTTAAAATATGATTTGCTCTATGTCTGTACTGTTCTAAATCAAAAGATAAGATGTTGCCCGGTTGATCCTGACAGATTTTTATATTCTCTTTGATTAAGCTCTGAACAGAATTTTTTAAGGGCTGTACTGGAATAAGCAGCATGGCTTCTGTTAAATAATATCTAATTTGATAAAGCTTAAATACCATGATAAAAACATCAAAAATTTCTGTTGCTCGATTTGGCATATCCCTCCAAGTCTGACCTTGATAAATAACCTGAGTGACCTGCTGCCCCGCTCCGAAGCAGTCATAACCAATACAACCTTTCATTTTTTGTTTTTCAAGCTGCGGATGTATTTTACACCGGTAGTCATTTAACAAATTGATGCAAGGTTGTCCTGATCCTTTATCTTTAGGAAAACCGTCGGCTTTTGAAAAAAACAGAGCCGTACAGCACAAACCTGAGCATTTTGAGCAATTTGATTTCATCGGTTCCCAAATTTTATCATTTCTTTCATGGATTAACATTTGTTTTTGCTCCTTAAAATACTGTTTATTTCATTCGAATCTGGCACTCGCTGCATACATGATCGTGGATAGAAATAATTCCGCCGCATTGAGGACAAAGATACTTCATTTTCTGCTGCTTCATAAACTTATCTAATCCATATTCTTTGACAAAAGCACTGTTCTCCATCAGACTTGCTTGATATCGTTTCCTGTAGCTTGTTTCAAGATTCTTTATAAGTTTGCATGGATATTCAGCACACTCAAAACAATAGGATAATTCTTTCATTTTGACACAATCCTTTATTTTGCATAGGCGGCAGTGTTCCGGTTTTCCCATGTCACTTTTTAAGCAGCCAGCACAAGGTTTTCTGGAATAACAATGTTTATAACAAACTTTGCAATTCATTCCGCAGGGCGCAAACATCACACCCTCAATATGATCAGGCATTTTCATAACATGCGCTCCTTTCAAATTTTCTCATTTATCTATTTCAACAAATTTCTCTAATTCTTTTATAGCTTTTCATTTTCCACTTTAGAGCCCCACCACGAAATAATAATGATGAAAAGATAGATGGCCTTCTTATACCGAAAATTACAATTTAATAATGTTGTTGATCATGGTATTTTCTTCTTTATCAACGAATTTTATTCCCATTCGCTATCTGCCGAAAGCTCATTTCAAACGATGGATTTCCTGTTGTAAATTTGCCAGGAATCTCCCCGCATGGGCTCCATCCATCTGCGTATGATGGAATTGGAAAGAGATTGTCAAATAAGTTTTGAATAATTTCTTCTTATACCGACCCCAGATGATAAAAGGATTATTAAAAATCCCGCTGTTCATGCCGACCGCCCCATCAATTTCAGTATCAATAATTGCGGAAGTGCCGATCACCATACTGTCGCTCGATAAATCTCTGTCCTGACAGGTTTCCGCCACCTGAGCCGTATATTTTAAATACGATTGATTGAACATCTCAAGATTCTCCGTATATAAGAGATCGCAGGAACTGACTTCACCGGTTTTATTTTTTACGATCGTATTCACCGCAATCGTATCATACTGCAAAAGCTGATCCCCTACTGGAAGGATGTAAAACTCGTTTATACTGACCGCAGCTTTTCCAATACAATAATCCAAAAGCATGTTGAACTTCATTTTCTTCTTCTTACTGACTTTGATCAGATTGGACACATCCAAGGTTTTCAGAAAAGTGACCATCGGATTGGGCGCTTTCATCCAAAGTTCGTAGGCCCTATTTCTTGTTGTGTCCTGCGGTGAAATGACTTTTACCATTTTTATCCCCTCCTATCCTTTGTTCTCCAATATTCAAACGAACTCTCTCTTTAAAGAAAACAGCGGTGTTCACCGAACCATTCCGTTCGCTCAGCAATTAGATTTTTGAGACATTCTAATTTTTGATCAAGCTCTGCTTTTCGTTTATCAATATCCAAATCTTCGTAATCGACAAATGAAGCCCACTCATTGATGTTTTGACTGACATCCTCATAAAGGTACTGACAGAACTGCAGCATGCTGGTGTGAGAAAGCTCATGGATTAACTCTTCTTGATTCAAGGGATAACGTTCATCGTCTTCGCACACAAGATGGCAGTTCCAATAGCTGACCGTACATAAAAAGCGGTTCGGTTCTAAGAACCCTTTTACACAGAAGGGCCGCATGGTTTCTAGTCCATGGATCGCCTGTTCCACCCACTCAAACGCAATATCATCAAGATAACTTAAACCATAGACCCCCGTTCCCTCCAACTGAAAATCACTCCAGCCATATACCGGCTTCGTCAACATGTTCGCTTCTCCCTTCTATCAAGTTCTTAAATGTAACGCCGAACTTTCTGTTTATATTCTTCATACCGTCTGCCAAATCTCGCTGTGCATTCTCTTTCTTCTGAAAGAATGATCCAGTGCGCTGAAACCTGAAATATCAGGACGATGCCCAGCAAAAGGCAGGACTGCGTTAAGAAAGCCATGCCTGCAAAGCAAATAAAATAAGCGACATACATGGGATTGCGGGAAAGCTGATAAATTCCATTGATATTCAAACCCGATTCATCCGGCAATGCAAAACAGACTGCCGAAACTGCGCATAACACGATTCCTGAAAAGTAAAAGACAAGTCCCATATAGAACTGCAGTGAGAAATCAATCCGAATTGTCAGAAAAAACAAATACGCAAAAAGTCCAATATTGGATAGCTGATAGATAAAACTGGCCCATTGTTCTTCCCTTCGAACTGGTGCAAAATGACCTGCACGACCAATCGCTTTTTTATCTACAAGCAATAATAACCCAAATCGGACAGCCAGGAAAGGCAGCAACAACACCCCGCCGTTCATTTATTCTGCCTCCTCCATCACAATTTCTGAATGAAAATATTGTTCCTGAAAATACGTCAATTCCTGGATCTTCTCCTTTGAAAAATAAACCCTTTCCGGGACAACGACCCATTTTTCTTCAATGTCGTTATGCCGATGAATCACGGCGATCACTTTGCCGGCAAACTCCTTAAGCGGCGCCTCGATGCCCAAGATGTAAGCATCCTGTTCTTCTCCATCCGGAGCCATCGTTCCTTCAATGTATCCGTAGTTGACTGGATAGATAAGATCCTGATATTGCGGATGCGTACTTCCCAAAGGTCTGTCGACAATTACTTTTATCCATGATCCCAGCATCTGACTCATCTCCCCAATCTGATTTTGCCTATTGCAAAAGTTAGGATTTCATTTATGAACATACATTCTTGAAGGTTCAGATTCACCCTCGCCCTGTACCAGGCAGAGGAATTCCCAGCCGTAGCGCTCGTAAAAGCCAGTATGATTGGTTACAAGATACAAAGTGCTTATTCCTTTGCTTTTCATATCCGAACAAACATAATTTAACAAGGCTCCTGCAACACCTTGCCCGCGCTTCTGTTTTTCTGTATAGACAGCGCACACATTCGGCGCAAGATCTTTCCTGTCGTGGAAATCATTTTCAATGACGCCCATGCCGCCGATGATTCTTTCCCCTTCCATCGCGATATACCATTGAGGAATCGAATGCTTATTTGCAAGACAATCCTCCATACTTTCTCGATACGCCTGCAGCGGAATGCCCCACTTTTCATGAAACCATTGAGCTGCCTGTTCCTTCATTTCCGGCTGATCGACCAACCGGATAATCTTAAAAGTCATTGGAATCAAGACCTCCTTCAAATTTTTATTCCGTGTTCCGGACTCATTTACGAAATCAGGATGCCGCAGCGAAACTCAACAGCGTGACTGCCGCATCCCCTTTTTTAAATTTGTCTTTTGTTCAGCGAAAAGCCTTCTGATTGCGCCGCACCAGAAACGTCATAATGGCCGGATCGATCAAATTCAACAGATTAAACGACAGATCGATCCCATTCATGATATTGATAATAAAAATCGTCGCACACATTGTCCAGTATAATCGTAGTCCCAGCAGTCTGCCCTGCATCAGCAGCACCAGACACCAGAGGCTGATCAGCGCAATGCCCAGCATCATCCAGTTCTGACTGACCAAACTCTCACCGGCGGTCACTGCGTTTAGGATCAGGCTTAACCGCAGCCAGAAGCGGCAGAAACTACTCATACTTCCATTTTCTCCAGCAGGACGACAGCCTGAGCCAGCACGCCTTCTTCCCGTCCGACAAAGCCCAGTTTTTCCCCGCGCGTAGCTTTGACGTTGACCTGATCCTCACCGCAACGCAGAGCAGCGGCGATGTTTTTGCGCATGGCTGAAATATGCGGCGCCATCTTCGGCCGTTCGATCATGATCAGCGCATCGACATTGCCGATGCGAAAGCCTTTGGCTTCCATCAGTCTTGTTACATGTTCCAGCAAAATCAAAGAGCTGATTCCTTTGTATTGCGGATCAGTATCGGGAAAATGCTTTCCCAGATCGCCTTCGCCCAGAGCGCCGATCACGGCCTCTGCAATCGCATGAAGCAAAGCGTCCGCATCGGAATGGCCGACCAGTCCTTTCGTATGTTCAATCTCAACACCGCCTAAAATGAGCCGGCGCCCTTCTGCCAACTGATGAATATCGCTCGACTGTCCAATTCTAAACATTTTCTATCCTTCTTTCTTTATTGATTCTCAGTTTCATCTTGTTCATAAACCTGAGCATGACCGATAACCGGCCCTCAATCCTTTTAAATCAAAAAGTCTTCATGCCTTTATTATAAAGAATGCGGCGCACTTCTGCACTCTTTCTTGCAAATATTTTACGATTGCTTTCCTTTCGCGTTGTTTCCGTGCTTAAATGGAATATCCGATAAGAAAGTATTCTGATGCCTTCGCCCTTCTGAATAGGAAAGACAGAAATACTTCGCGTATTTTCCAATATGAAGTCAGAGAGGATTATTTAAAAGAAAATGGAAAGTTAGCTTGACATAAAGGGTGGACATGCTATACTATAATGGAAAGCAAGCTTTCCGCAATGGTGAAGGAGGTTTATGAAAAACAGATTAGAAGAGCTGCGTAAATCACGCGGCATCAAACAAGAAGAATTAGCCGCTGCCCTGGAAGTTTCCCGACAAACTATCGGTTCGCTGGAAAACGGAAGATACAATCCATCGATTCTCTTAGCGTTTAAGATCGCCCGTTATTTTGACGTGAGTATTGAAGAAGTTTTCATTTACGAGGAGGAAAAAGTATGAAAACAAGAAATGCAGTTTTGCTGACGGGAGTGGGAATGATGCTGCTTGCAGCCGGTATCATTTTACTCAAAAGCGATCCGCAGTTTGTAAAATCGCTGCCGGCGCTGCCTTATTTATGCATCGGCTTGGGCGCCGGCGTGTTCGGCCATGGGTTAGGTGAACTGATCAGCCGGCAGACAGTGAAAAACAATCCTGAGATTCAGAAGCAGATGCAGATTGATCAACAGGACGAACGGAACCAGATGATCGCCAATAAAGCGAAGGGCAAAGCCTATGACGCTGTGCTCTATGTGTTTGGCGCTTTGATGGTCACCTATGCACTGATGAATGCTGATCTCTTTGTCATTCTGTCTTTCGTCATTGCCTACCTGTGTGTAGTCTGTATTTCCATTTACTACCGATTGAAATTTGACAAAGAAATGTAGCTTATCCATCCGGCAACCTTTCCTCGGACCGATTGTGTCTTGGGGATCATGGGATAAAGAGCGAAAACCGTCAAAGAGGCTTGTCCTTTGCGTTTTCGCTCTTTTTTTGGATATTCCCTCGTTCTGCCTGATTCCCACAGCCAGCGGGCTGATTTCAGACGCTAAGACTTCATTTTTTATCCCCAAGGTCTAGGCTGTCATGTTGGATATCAGCGGCTTCAACGGCAGGAAATCCTGCTGATGCCGGATAAAATAGGAGCGAAAATAATTCAGCAAGGGTTCTAATTCTGCTTGGTCTTTCTTCCGGAAGATCATGCCCAGCTTGACAGAGGGAACTTCCTTCAGCAAAGCAACGGAGAAACAATCTTTTTCGCTGGGAAACGCCAGCGTCATGATCGGAATCTTCTGAGCAAGAGAAAGGGCTTCGGCCTGTTCGGGCGTTTCAAAATAGATTCGCTCAATATCCAGCGCCGGCGATTGCAGAATCTGATCCAAGCGCGCGGCATTTTGAGTCCGGCTCGGAGGCAATGTCAGAACCCGCTGATGCGCAAGATCCGCAAGCCGCAGCGTTTCTTTTCCATAAAACGGATGTCCCAACGGGATCTTGCAGCAGTTAGGACAATGAAACAGCGGGATACAATTCAAATGGATGGAAATCGGCTCGCTGCAGTCCGCCAACAGCTGAATATCGATCCTATCCTGATCCAGCGCCTGATAGGTTTCCGGCAGCCGGCAGACCACATAATCAAAGCGCACATTTTGAAAATGCGGCTGCGCCGTCCGGCAGGCTTGAGGGACAAAGTGGATCATATAACTGGTAATCCCGACGCGGATTGTTTTGGCAAGCGCAAAGGATCGCTGACGCGCTCCCGCCACCGCGCTGTCATAGCTGTCCAGCAGGGCATCCAGCTGATCGATAAAATAACGTCCTCCGGGCGTGGGCTTGACCCCCTCAGGAAGGCGGTGAAATAACGCAAAGCCCAATTCCTTTTCCATCATGATGAGCTGGCGGGTGAGGGTGGATTGGGAAAGGTACAAACACGCGGCAGCCTTGGAAATACTTTGGCAGCGGTCTAGAATTTTCAGCATTTTCAGATTTTCTATATTCATAAGGATTCCTCTGTTTTTCCCCACTATAATCGAAAACATACGCAAGTTCAAGTCTTGATTCGCTATGCAAAAGATGGATAGGGCTATGCGCAGATCGCATCGCCGCATTGAATCGGAGTATGCCATAATGAGATCAAGGAGGAATTGTCAGTTTTTTGACAAAGTAGAAGACATGGAGAAAAAAGAAATTTCCCGCCGCGCTTTTTTGAAGGGTGCCGCGGTAACGGCCGTTTCCGCGGCTGTCGTTTCGGTTTTGCCTGGCTGCGGAACAAAAAATGAAGGTGCGGCTTCAACTGAATGTCCGCCCTGTCCAAGCTCGCCCTTAACCTCGGTTTATCCGCTGAATCCGCAGGATTATGATTACCGGGATACCAACACTGATTTTGCGACGTTGTTTTCCGATTGGAAATTCGGCGGCTTGACTTTACATCACCGCATGGTGAAATCCGCAGCCGGTTCGGATACCGCCGGAAGTGAACAGGAGATCTGCGCCTATTACAGCAACTTTGCCAAGGGCGGCGTAGAAATGGTCTGGGTCGAAGACTTCGTCAATGTTTTTGATCATTATACCAGCGCCCGGAAAACACCGAAAGCCGAGGCGCCGTTAGCGGCATTGGCCAAGGCTGTGCATGATGCCGGCGGTTATATCGGCTATCAGCTTTCCTGCATGGGACAGAAATTTACCGGTTTTGATCCGGCCACCGCTGCACAGTATGAATCAGCCTATGCCGAGCATCTGTCGGATGAAGAAATCGCAAACTTGAAAAGCGATTTCATCAACGGCGCAAAATATTTAAAGGAACAGGGTTTCGACGCGGTGGAAATCAATGCCGCGGGCAACAATATTGGTCAGGCTTTCTTCTCCCGCCAGCGCAATCATCGTGAGGATGAATATGGACCGCAGTCGTTTGAAAACCGGGCGCGGTTTGTCGGTGAGATCGTCGCCGGAATCAAGGAAGTCTGCGGCGCGGATTTCCCCGTTCAGATTCTGATCAACGGCATTGAAGAAAACGACATCGACATGGGCGAGGCTTCCTTGTCCACCACGGTGGAAGAAAACTGCGAGATCTGCAAGGTCTTGGAAGCCTATGGCGCGGATTCCCTGCATGTTCGTCTGGGCGTCTTCCGGATGCACGTCAATCAGTTTGCGTCCGATCTGTACTTCACCGGTTACGGCATTGAAGGAACAGCGGCCAACGGCGCGCAGTTTGATTTCTCCCGGCATTTCCAGGGCAAGCTTTTGGCCAATCATTCCGGCTGCGGCATGATGCTGAATGTTGCAAAGCAGATCAAGGATGCCGTATCAATTCCGGTTGGAACGGTAACTTATATGGATCCGGCTCATGCGCCGAAGATGTTTGAAGATGCTTTGAAGGACGGCCTGTGCGACTTCCTGTTGATGACCCGTCCGCTGACTGTCGATCCGCAGTATGTCAACAAGCTGAAAGAAGGACGGATCGATGAAATCGCCCCTTGTACGCGCTGCCTGCATTGCCACTTTGATTATGATGAAGAGGGTAAGATTTATGAACATTGCCGGGTTAACGCGACAACACAGCGCGCCTATCGGGAAGCGATGCCGGAGGGAGAGGTTCCGCTGCCGGCGGAAAAAGCCCGGAAGGTTATGGTGATCGGCGGCGGTCCGGCCGGCTTGGAAGCAGCACGAATTGCGGCAGAGCGCGGCCACAGCGTAACGCTTTACGAAAAGAGCGGTGTGCTGGGCGGTCTGTTATCCTTTGCCAACGCCATCAAAGGGCCGCATGAAAATCTGAATGATTTCCAGAAATATTTAGTCCGGCAGCAGGAACTGAAAAACGTTAATGTTGTTCTGGGAACCGAAGTGACCGCGGAACTGATCAAAAAGGAAGCGCCGGAGGTTGTCATTCTGGCAGTCGGCGGAGCTCGCTCCACACTGGGGCTGAATTCTACGGCGAAGACCCATGTCATCTCGATTGAGGACATCGCGTCCGCTTCCATCGGCAATGAAGTTACCATTGTCGGCGGAAACTTACAGGCCGTGGACGCCGCGCAGTACCTGATTGCCCAGGGCAAGCATGTCACCCTCGTGTCCAGCGAAGGCAAAGACAAGCTGGATAAGGGACAGTCCGCCTGGGTCAAGACCTTTACGCTCCCGATGCTGTATGCCCGCGGGACACGCTTATGGCCGAATGCCCAGGTCGTCAGCATCAATGAAGGCACGGTCACGATTCATGGGGAAACCGGCGTCGATATGGAAATCGCCTGCGACACTGTGATCGAAGCCATGGATATGCTGCCGAACACAGCGCTGATTGAAGGCTTGGATGGAATTGAATGTTATGCTGTCGGTGACTGCGAAAGGCCTTGGAATATCGCCGAAGCGATTGCCAGTGGAAATCTGACTGCCCGTAAGATTTAATTCATAGACAGATATTCTTAAAACGTGTGAATCTCCGGTTCTTCCTGTGGTTAATCTACTCAGGGGAGCCGGACTGTTCACACGTTTTTTTT
>NZ_HE998568.1:814460-989320 GCF_000327285.1 Holdemania massiliensis AP2
AAACTGCTTTCGGATTGCCTCCGCTTACAACTCAATTTCGATTCAGATTTAGAATTCTCTTTTTCCATCAGATTCTGAGCAATTCCCGCAAGGATTGACAGTTTTCTTTCACAGTTATTTCTGTTATCATGAAGGAAAAGGATGTGAGTGTGATGAACGGAATTGCCGTGATCGGAACTTCCATGATGGATCTGGTTGTCCTCTGCCGCCAGGCCATGGAAATGGAGCGCTGCAACAAAGCGCAGATTGTCCGCAGCTTTGGCGGATCCATGCATAATGTGGCCTATAACTGCGGCTGTTTAGGCTTGGAAACGCATTTTATCAGCAAGTTCGGACGGGATGATACCGGACTGGCCATCATTAACGAGCTGCAGAAAAAAACCTGCTTTGTTTACGGCCCGGTTGTCAATCAGAACACGCCGGTGTTCATCTCGGCATCCGACTCGGAAAAGGGACTTTACTTTTCCTCAATCCAGCCGGAATTTCTGTTTCAGGGCGAAGCGGAAGATCTGCCCTACTGCGTCATCAGCGAATGTGCCTGGGGAATTACCGATCAAACCGATCCGGCTTTTTTGAAAACACTTTTGTCCAAAACTTTGCAGACACGGTGGATTTTCAGCGGTCAGATTCCGCCGGAAGCTACGCTTGAAAAATGGGAAGGCATCGTTGTGAACCGGGATGAAATGAACGCTTATGCCGGTGCTGTGCCGATGGCTCAGGCGGCCAAAGCCTTGTTAAAAAAAGGCGTCAGCTGGATCATCATTACCTTAGATAAAGACGGAGCCTTGTTGGTCACGATGGAGGGGATTCGCCCTTACCCTGCGCTGCAGGACGGAGCTTATCCGTTAGGCTGCGGAGATGCGTTTTTAAGCGGCCTGCTTCTGGGCTTAAGTCAGGATAAGCCGATCGAGCATTGTCTTCATCCGGCCTTGGCTGCCGCCGCCATTGTCTTACAGGAACCAGCGGCACTCAGTGAAAAGCTTTGTCAGCTGAAAACTCCTAATTCATCACAATCGCAGTAAAAATTGGACGCGCTTTCATAAAAGAATTGACATTTATTCATTTTCGAATACAATCAGGGTATAGATTCGATGACAAGAATAAGTAGACGGAAATTTCTGAACCTTGCAGAGAGCCGGACCAGGTGCAAGCCGGCAGGCAGAATTCCAGCCGAAGTCCTCTTGAAGAAGCCTTCTGAACTGACAGTAGGAAGCGCCGGACGCTGATCCCGTTAAAGACACAGCCCATTGTTGGATGGGAAGAGTGCCGGAAACATTCCGGAATCAAGGTGGTACCGCGGTCAAACCGTCCTTTGTGCGACGGTTTTTTTGTGCAATCGAAGAAAGGAGAGCTTTATGAAAAAATGTTCCAAAAAGAATTTAATCCTGTTGAGCCTGACGTTGTTTTCGATGTTTTTCGGGGCCGGCAATCTGATTTTCCCACCTTTTCTTGGCCAGAATGCCGGGGTGCAGAGTCTGCCGGCGCTGATTGGCTTTCTGATCACCGCGGTGGGATTTCCAGTCCTGGGGATCGCCGTGGTTTCCCGGTTTAACGGATTGGACGTACTGGCGCAGAAGGTTCATGCGAAATTTGGTCTATTCTTCGCGGTTTTGATCTATTTGTCCATCGGTCCTTTGCTGGCTACACCGCGCACGGCAACGCTGCCGTTTGAAATGGCGATTTTGCCGCTGCTTCCTGACGGCGCCTCCGTGCAGCTTTCCCTGTTGTTGTTCACCGCTGGCTTTTTTCTGATCGCCTGGCTCTTGTCGCGCAATCCAAGCAAGCTTGTCGATCATTTAGGCAAAATTTTAACCCCAGTGCTTCTGCTTCTGATCCTGGCGGTCTTCGCCGCGGCTATGCTTCATCCCCTCGGTGAGGCGGCCCTGCCGCAGCCGGCCTATGCCTCAGCACCGCTGATCCAGGGATTTCTTGAAGGTTATCTGACGATGGATGCGCTGGCAGCGCTGAATTTCGGTATCGTTGTTTCTTTGAATATCCGAGCGTTAGGAATTACGGATGATCAGGAAGTTATGTCCACCAGTATGAAAGCCGGCTGTCTGGCAGGAATCATTCTGGCTGTGATTTATATCATGCTGACCTTGTTAGGAACTTCGTTATCCTCAATGCCGATCGGGGCTAACGGCGCGCAGACCTTAACGCTGGCCGTCACCCTGCTGTTTGGCGAGAGCGGGCGCTGGGTCATGGCCTTCATCTTCTTACTAGCCTGCATGACGACCTGCGTGGGGCTTCTGACCAGCTGCAGCGAATTTTTCTCTTCGCTGACGCCGAAGATCAACTATTCCAAATGGCTGCTGTTTCTGACGCTGTTTGCGCTGGCTGTTTCCAACTTCGGACTTTCAACGATTCTGTCCATTTCGGTTCCGGTATTGAGCATGCTTTATCCGATGGCGTTAGTTTTGATTTTGCTGGGGCTGGGCGATCCGCTGTATAAAGCCAATCGGCTTGTCTATCCGCTGACGATTTTCAGCACCGGCATTGTCAGTGTTCTTTCCCAGCTGGACAGCATGGGTTTTAGAATTCCCGGCTTATCCAGCCTGCTCAATGCTCTGCCGCTGGCTTCACAGTCGTTAGGCTGGATTACAATCGCCCTGGTGATGTTCATCCTCGCTTTATTCATGGGCAGACGGCCGCAGCGAAAGCCGCGCTGATTGCTGCATGAGAAAAGGATTGGTCGCTTGATCAATCCTTTTTTACACCTATATTTTGCGTTTCTCCAATCATGACAATTCAAATGAAAAAGTTTTAAGCTTGCGCATTTCTTCCAGCAGCTCTGTATCAAAATCATATTTCACTGCCGTCGAACAATCAAAGACCATGGTCGCTTCCTTTTCTGCGGTACAAGCCGGCCACTCGATACCCTTTTCCAGCTGCGGCTTTCCGGTTTTGGCAAAAGCAATGAATCGGCCTGACATCTCATTTTCCAGCAGCGTTGTAGCTGAACCTAAATCCGATGAAGGCACCTTATCGGTATTGTGAAAGATGAAGGGGATATCCGAACTATGCAGTGCGGTTTGTCCTTCATTGATCCCGAAAACGGGAGTAAAGAAATAGTTATAGGTTTCGGCACAGCCTGCCTTAATTCTGGCTTGGATGAACTCCTTGGCTGCACCTCTGGCAGCTCCGCAGTCATACGTTAACAAATCAATGATTTTTTTCTCTGGGAAAGCCTGTTGAAATAGATCAATCAGCCGATCTTTTTTCGCGCTGCCGAATTCTGCTTCCACTTCCGCCCGCATTTCTTCATCGGTCAAGGCATACCGCTGAATCGAAGCCGGCAAAGTAAAGAACTCAGCGAAGACAGATCCGACAATCATCGGTGTTTTCTTAGCTTGTTTTGAAAAACCATAAACCACAGGATCACCCAAATAATCCTGATTTTTAATCGGTCCGATATACGGCAGTCCTTTGCCGCCTAATTCGTGATGGGCTTTCAGATAGGCCTCCGCTAGCTCACGATGACTCACTTCTTCTAATTTTTCGATCTCCTGTTCTTCTATATTTAGGATTTTCAGCATTCGTTTAACATTTTGCGTCATATCCCGGCCGGCATCGCTCAGATGTTTTCCCATTGTCCCGCTCATAATCATCGCCCGGCAATATAATCCGGCTGAATCCGGCATATTCATGACCGATATCACCTTTACTCCGCCGCCGGACTGGCCGAAAATCGTGACCTGATCCGGATCTCCGCCAAAATTTTCAATATTGCGGTGAACCCATTTCAACGCGGCAATCAAATCCAGATTTCCGGCATTGGCCGAATGTGAATACCGATTCGAAAACGGCGCCAGATCCAGATAACCCAGCACATTAATACGATGGTTCACCGTGACAACGACAACATCGCCGAACGCACATAAATTAAAGCCGTCGTAAGCAGTTTGTTCCAAGGCTGAACCATAATAAAATCCACCGCCGTGAAACCAAACGACAACCGGTTTTTTCACACCTTTTTCTATGGACTTCGTCCAGACATTCAAATTCTGACAATTTTCCGACTGCGGCCAAAATCGATGCGGATTTTTCAGGTTATTTCCGATCCGATCCGGGCGAAAAGGATAACAGGTAAAACCATAATTGACCGCTTCTTTCACACCTTCCCAGGCAGGAATTTCTTCCGGCGGCATAAAGCGCTGAGCCTGGGCGTATTCAACACCGTAGAAATGATAGACATCCCGATAACGGAAGCCGCGGATCCAGCCTTTCTCTGTTTTGACTGTCGTCTTTCTTCCATGTTCAAAATTCATCGTTTTTCACCTCATCATGAAACAACTTTTTAACATAGTCTTTTGCACTATAGCGCCAGACGTTCCATTCATGCTGTCCCAGATAGCCTTGAAATTGAATATGAAAGCCTTGATCCTGCAGCGGCTTCAGGTCAGCGACGGTTTGATCATAACGGGAATCAGCTTCACCGCAGGTGATATAAACCACGTCCATGGCTGCATTAAACCGCTTCGCATCAGAAAACAGTTCTGAGAAGTCCATGTCTTCCGTTTTGATCGGGAAACACTCACCAGAAGAGAAAATGCCAACGTTGGCAAACAGTTCCGGATGACCGAAAACCAGTCGGCGAACATGTCCGCCGCCCATCGACAATCCAGCAGCAGCACGTTTTCTGCGGTCAGCGATCACGCGATATTTCTTTTCGATAAACGGCATGCAGTCCTGGATAATAACCTGATCCAGCCGTCCTTCCCGTGCTTCCCCATTTTCCGTTTCTTTTAAAACATAACCATTGTTGCAGACGATAATCATTTCTTCCGCTTCCTTACGGGCAGTCAGATTATCCATCAACATGTCGATCTTACCGGATTGGAACCAACAAACTTCATCCTGTGAACCACCATGCTGCAAATACAATATCGGGTATTTGCGGTCAGAGAAAGCATACGAGGCGGGTGTATAAACCCAGCAGGCGCGATACCGCTGAGTTTCTTTCGACCAGTAAATCTCCCGGGTTATAGCCCCATGCGGCACATCGTGCAGCTGCGTGTCTTCATCATCCGGCAAATCCACAAAATTACGGATATCAAAGCCATCATAACCATAGGGTCCGCGTGTATTGATGACCCGTACTCCATCAGCTATAAAATAAACGCTGTGAAACCCTGCGCCCGGGTCAATGGTAATATGCCAATATCCATCCGGCTCCAGTGTCATGGGTTCCACAATAAAATCTCGACTGTAAAAATCAGGATCTTTGCGGTACTCGCTTTTGGAATGCTGATAATTGTGCAGACGGTAACGTAATTCTACCTTCTTCGCTGTTGGATTATAATACTTCAGGGAAACACTTCCATCCTCGTTATAAACTGCACAGTTTTCCACAGGAAAGGTTTCTTCTGAACCACCGTAATGAATTCTGCGCATAACTCCTTCATTTTTTGGATAATGAATGGGATCAAAGCAAAGCAGTGTCATATTCAAAGCCTGATTATTCTTCATTGTGTATCCTCCTTCTTTTCCATTTTCCTTATTCCTGAAGAAAACTCGATTCCAGATCTTCCATCATGGCCGCGAGATCGACAATACCGCCTTTTGCGGCTTCGGCTAATTCATTCAGATCCAGCTGATCAACAGAGCTCAGCGCGGGCCGAATTCCCAAAATTTCAATCAACATGCCTAAATTCATTCCGGTGATCACGCGGATCTTCTGACCCTCACTCAACAAACTCACGCATCGATTGGCCGGAGTTCCACCCAATAAATCACATAGAACAAGCACGCCTTGACCTTCATCCAGACTTGCCAGAGTTTGACGAATCCGAAGATCGAAACCTTCTACCGTTTCTTCTTTGGCTAAACAAAGCGTCTTGAGCTGCTCTATCTCTTCACCGAAGAACAGCTGGCTGGAATCCAGCATGCCTTCCGCCATTTTTCCATGGCTCATTAATAAAATTCCAATCATTGATTACCCTTCCTTTGCGAATACCGCTTTCCTCTTCTCATTCTCTCGTTTCAGCGAGAGGCAATAAACACCCAATCCCGCCAACAGCATCATTGCATAAAGCATGAACATTGTGCCGTAATTACTGAAATTCACAACATAGCTGGCAAAGATCGGGCCGATCGCATTGCCCAGATCCTGGCCGATCAAACAGGTAGAGATGGCCACTCCGCTGCGCTGGATCCCCAACTTTTTCACCGACTCCGCCTGAATTGCCGGCGAACCATTGCCCTGACCCACGGCCTTGAACACCGCGGCGATCAAGACTGGCGTTAAACTGAATGCCTTGGCCAAGAGCACCATGCCTAAGGCATAGATTAGAAAGGCCGGAATCAGAATCACCCGAATTCCGCGGGCATCCTGCAGTTTACCGACAAAGGGTTTCATCAGAAGCATGGCCACAGAATAAACAGTAAAGAAATAAGCGATGCTGCTGATCCCGCGAACCTGTCCAAAATCAATCAAATAATACGAAATAATTCCGTTGCCAAAGGAGAATAAACCGATCAGAAAGACATAGACCAACAATTCTTTTGCGAATAAATCACTCAGCTTGATCTTCGCACCGGATGATTTAAAATCCGGAACCTGGACAGGGTAGGGAATCAGAACAATGATCAGCAGACAGATTAAACAAAGCAGACCTGCGGTCAAAAACAGCTTGTCCATTCCCGCCTGCTGACTGATCGTGCTGCCCAGCTGCGGACCGATCATCGTTCCCAACAGGGTTGCAATGCCGATATAACTGATTCCTTCCGCAATTCTTTTTTCCGGCACAAAGGAGGTCGCAAACGCCATGCTGATGGTCCCGCTGACCGCGAAGGCCATGCCATGCAAAACACGGATGCCAATCACTGCCGGAATCTTCTGAACCCAAGCATAACCAAGCATACAGACTGCGGTTGCCAAATACGAGACAAACATAATTTTTTTCTTATTCAGCCGATCGCTCATCGCTCCGGAAAACGGTCTCATTCCCAAGGCGACCCATGAAAGCAGGCTGGATATAAAGCCGGTTAAGGCAAACGGAATTCCTTTTGCCGTCAGAAACTGCGGCATCGATGGATTGACCATATATGAGGAAATTCCATTCAGCGCATTGACCGCGAGAACCAGTATAAACGGCAGTGTCCACAGTTGATTTTTATCTTTATTCATGGACTGTCCCTTGTCTTTCAGCACTTTTTTCATCTCTGCGGCAGCTGTGTTTTCGGAAGTCCGCGGGATGGAATATCCCAGGCTTTGTCCGAAGAACCATAGACATGAATCATTTCAATGAGCTTCTGCTTCAGTCCCATTTGGGCTGTTCGAAAGATCATATAGGCTCGATTCCCTTCAAACGATTCCTGCTTTACGGCCTCAGCTGCGGCTTTGCATAAATCATGATTGATATTGACTTTATTGATTCCTAAGCGGCAGGCTTCTTTCAAAGACGCGATGTCACAGCCTGAGGAACCATGCAGCACCAGCGGAAAGTTTCCGGATGCCTCTTTAATTTGAACTAAGCGCTTTAAATCCAGCTTGGGAACAACATTGCATGGATAGGCACCGTGCGCAGTCCCGATCGCAACCGCCAGGCAGTCAATCTGCGTTTTATCAATATACTGTTTGACGCGCGCAGGATCGGTAAAACCAGCTTCGGCCTCCTGCATGTCTTGCTGCGCATCTCCGACATGACCGAATTCCGCCTCCACGGAAACGCCTGCGGCATGGGCAAGCTTGACAATTTCACTGACTTCCCGGATATTGACCGCCTCCGGGCAAGCCGAACGGTCGATCATCACGGATGTAAAACCAGCCTGAATGGCTTTTTGAATCTGACTTAAATCCGAGCCGTGATCCAAATTAATCGCGATCGGTACATTCGACTGCTGAGCCAACACTCTCAACTGCTGTCCAAAGAAATACAGATCCGCAACAGCCCGATAGGCAACATCCAAAATCAGCGGGGCATGGGTTTCCTCAGCGGCTTCAATACAGGCTCTTGCGTTCAGTTCATTGTCGACGTTGGGAGCTGCTACGGCATAACCCTGTTCACTGGCCCGATCCAGAATTTCTTTCATTGTTACAAGCATAACTCACACTCCTTTCCAGCCAAAACCTCCGGTTTTGACTTAATTAATCTGCAATTTTTTCTCTTTCCATCGCGGCATCCAAACGTGTCATTTCATCATCGCTCAGCTGCCACGCAAATGCATCACAATTCTGCCGGACATGTGCGGGTTTCGACATGCCGATCAGGGCAGTGGAAACACCCGGACTTTGCGTACACCAGTTAATCGCGACCTGACTGACCGATGCCTGATGACACGCTGCAATTTCATCCATAACCTGCAGTACATTTTGAATTTTTGAAAACTTAGGTTCCTTAAAATAATCATAGAAAGTAATTCGGGTATCGCCTGGCTTCAATGGCGGCAAAGTTCTGAATTTTCCGGATAAAATGCCGGCGCCTAAAGAGCCATAGGTAAAGGTGTCAATGCCTCGTTGGCTGCCCCATTCGATTAACGCTTTATGCTTTTGATGAACCATCGAATATTGCAGCTGCATGACGTCAATCCTGGCATATTTCTCGGCCTCCTCAATTTGTTCCTGAGTAAAATTGGAGACGCCGAGGAAGCGTATTTTGCCTAGACTTTTCAGCAAATTCAAAGCACTCATCGTTTCCGCGATCGGAGTATGGGGATCCGGCCAGTGGATGAAGTAAAAATCAATCACATCCGTTTTCAGATTCATGAGTGAGCTTTCCACTTCCCGGATAACGGTTTTAAAGCTGGCATCATGAGTCATTTTCTGCAGTGCATGAGGAGAAAGACCGAATTTGGTGGATATCAGAACCTTATCCCGATATCCACCCTCCAGTGCTTCTGCGATCAGCTGTTCAGAATATCCATTGCCATAGACCGGCGCTGTATCAATATGATTCACACCGAGTTCTATCGCCGTGCGGATGGCTTGAATCGCTTCCTGTCGATCGACAGGACCAAAATTATTTCTTCCGCTTAAAGCCCAGGTTCCAAGCGTCAGCTGAGACACTTCCACTTGGGCCCGCTGCAAATGCTGAGTCCGCATTGCGGCTTAACAAATGCCGAGCAGGCCGAGCACAAAGCCGATGCCCAGGACGACAAATAACAATGTATTCTGATTCATTTTCTTTTTCAGCGCCCAGTAGCAAAGCATCGTCAGAGATAACGGCAGCACGCCCATAAGCAGGCTGTCCAAATACGGCTGCACGGCAATCGGTTCCGCGCCGGACACCGGCATGGTTAAGGCAAGGCTGAGGCTGACATTGGATGAGATCATAAAGCCAACCATCATTAAACCGATAATCCCCGCGCACTTCGTCAGAATCGTGATCATTCCAGATTCATACGCCTTGGTGATGAAGTTTTCACCCATCGAGAAGCCCAGGAATGTCAGATAATAACGGCCCAGCATGCCTGGCAGGTTATAGATGACTAAGAACAGAATTGGTCCCAGAATCGATCCGGATGCCGCAAAGCCGATTCCAACGCCGGCTGCGATGCATCGGACGATGCCCCAGTAAATGGAATCGCCAATTCCGGAGAGCGGACCCATTAAAGCGGTTTTAATCGAAACGATCGAACTTGGATCATAATCACCATAATGAACCGCATTCTCATGTTCCATTGAAGCGGCCAGTCCCATGGCGAAGGTTCCGACATTCTGTGTAATGTTGTACGGTGTCATATGCCGCTGCATCGCTTCCGCCCGTTTTTCCTGTTCCGGATAGTACCGTTCCAATGCCGGCATGATCGACATCGTAAAGCCTGGAGCCTGACGGTAAGCCGCCCCGCAAGGGCCAGCGAAGACGGCGAAGGACCGCCAGTAAATCTTCGTAAGCATCTTCTTGTCGGCATCTGAAATATTGTTGAATAACTTACTCATTAAAGAATTCCTCCTCTTCTGTCAACGCCATCGGCGTCCCTTCGGTCATCATCTGTTTCAAGTCATGAATCTTCTTATCTGTTAAACCAATCGTAATGGCAATAACAACGGCGATGATCGCGATGACGATTGCCGGCAAGCTCAGATATTTTGCAAGGACAAAGCCGACGAACAGCCAACCAATATTCTCGGTGCTAACCAGCATTTTCATCAGCACAGCCATACCGACAGCCCCCAGCATACCGGCCGCAACCGCTAAACCGTGAATGACGCTGTCCGGCAGCTGACTCATAAACGCCTGAACTGCTTCCGAGCCTAAATAGACGCAGCAGAAGATAATGATCGCGCGGGTGAAATAGATCGTGAACCAGCTTGTCAGAATGACTCGTGTCAGTCCCTTGCCATCTCCATTGTCACAGACCTTCTGATATGCCGGCTGAAAAATATTGGTCAGCATGATCCAAACCATCGATAAGCTATTAAAAATCAGACCGACCGGGACAGCCAGCGTAATCGCTTCCTCCATGCTTAGACCTGCGGTAATCGCAAAGGTGACCGACATGACGGTCGCTGAAACCGGTTCGGCAGAAGTGGCGCCGCCGATATTGACAGCTCCCATATAAATCGCTTCTAAAGCACCGCCGATAATAATTCCGGTTGTTAAATCTCCCAGAAACAAGCCGGTAATGGTACCGACGACGATCGGACGTTCGATCATGCACTGACCAAACAGCCAGTTTCCACCATAACAAATGAAATACGCCAGAGTTGCCATACAGGCAATCATTAAATTTGACATTTTTTCTCTCCTTTACTTTTTCAATGATTGAAGCATTTCCGTAACCGTCACTTTCGAGGTTGTTGGAATCAGCTGACTGAAGAATCTATCGCCCATGATTGCCGCCAATTCCCGGGCTGCTTCCAATTCTGAGGGAGTCAGCGAAACACGATTCCCTGGGAAATTGATTTTTTCACCCATGTCGGAATCAAATTTTCCGGCATTCGCCAGGTTAACCTCGCAGATCTTCTCCTGGCAGGCTTTAACCAGCTTCAATGCGTCTTTTACATTTCGCGTCAGTGCGAAGATCCGCATTTTTTCAGCCCGTGGATCCTGAATCACTCCAACGGCATCATCAACACCCTTTACAATCAGTTTAATTCCAGGAGGACAAGCCATTTTCAAAGTCATTTTAACGGTATTGTTGACTGCGGCCTGATCGTTGGCAACAAGAATGCCGGGAGTTCCCAATTCTTTAGACCACACTAAGGCCACCTGCCCATGGATCAATCGATCATCGATTCTAAGTTGTACAATCATTTCTGTTTTGCCTCGCTTTCTACCCTTTCGGATCTTCTATTTTCAAACTGAGAATTAAATCAAACGTCCTTCCATTTTGACTTCTTCCCGCGGATCATATTGGCCATGAACAATTCCCTTGTCAAAACCAAAGAACTTCAGAATCTCCTGAATTTCTAGTTCCCAGAACCGCCATTCATGGGCATAGCCTTCACGTTCATCAAAGGTTGCTTTTAAGCCGACGCTTTGGGCATATTCTTTAAAATGCAGATAGTTGGGATAGACGCCGTCTTGGGTTCCGCAGCAGAAATAGAACCGCGGCGGATTTTCCAGCTTTGCTACGTCGGCAACTTTATCCCAGACATTCTCATAAGAATTCAGGAATTTTTCTAAGCCTCCGGCTTGATCAATCGTCATTTTCTCTCTTTCATACATCGGATGATTTGGGTTCTTCAAGATTTCACGAATGTCTGACGGCACACCCGACATACACGCTACGCCCGCAAACCTTTCCGGATAATTGAAGCCGAACTTGCTCGCTCCGCCGCGGGCTCCCATTGATAATCCGCAGATGAAGTTGTCCTCCCGTTTGTCTGAAGCCGGAAACCACCCGTAAATCAGCGGCATTAATTCTTCCGTCAGGTAATCGAACATATTAAACGGCGGAATCACCTGGCTCCAGTTGGAATAATTACTGTTCATGGCTGAAGGCATCACGACAATCAGATCATTTTCGGTTGCATACAATTCAATGTTTGTTCTTCTGAGGTAATCGTTATAACAGCCTAAGGTTCCATGAAGCAGCCATAAAACCGGATACTTTTTTGATGATTGATAGAATGTTTTTGCATCCTCACCCTGTTTGATCGAGGGCAGGATGATCGCAATGTCCGTATTTGTATTTAAACACCAGCTTCTGACATTGAGATGAACTAAGGTCATATTTTCTCCCTCCTTCGTGATTTGTTTCGGCTAAGTCATTTCATGGCTGACCCGTGTCGGTTAAAAACTTTCAATAACGCCCCCTTTCTGAACTCAATATCCTTCAGATAATTCATTCATTGAGTCTTTCACGTTCCTCCTTTCTCTGTACCTCAACCACTGTCACTTTCTCAACCAAGCTCTCCACGTCCTCGCAGGTAGGCAAACCGCGGGCTGCCGCTTTCGCTCTTCCGGCAGCTTCGCCATATTTTAAAGCCTCCGTTAAACTGTGCCGGGATGCAAGCGAAGCGACCATGCAGGCCAGCATGGAATCGCCGCAGCCAACAGTATTGATGACTTCAACATCCGGTCCAAACAGCTGATAGCGCTTACATTTACTGGCAAAATAAGCTCCTTCCCTGCCCAGCGATACCAGGACATTTTCAACCCCCGCTTCAATCAGCGCCTGAGCATATCGTGGATAATTGACTTCGTCGATCTTTTCTGAGAAGATCATCGCCAATTCTTCCAGGTTGGGTTTGATCAGATAGGGTTTGATTTTTCGATAATGGGCCAGAGTCAGATTGGGGATATCGGTAATCAATCTTGCTTCTGCTCGATGAACCCGCTCAGCGATGCGCTCAACCAGCTCTGCATTTACTCCCTGACAGAAACTGCCGGAGATTAAGACGTAATCTTCTTTTGTAAGACCGTTCAGAGCCGCTAGGAGCGCTTCCTGCTGCTCGGCTGAAACACGAGGGCCAAGAGCATTGATGGCGGTTTCTGTTTGATTTTTGATTTTTACATTAATTCGATTTTCCTCAGCAATTCTGATTGGAATCACCTCGATTCCCTGTTTTTCTGATATCTCCCGGTCAATCAGCTCGCCGATGCCGCCGCCCAAGAACAGAATCGCTTTTGACTGTATCCCCATATGCGACAAAACGATCGAAATATTAACACCCTTGCCGCCGGCGCGGATTGCCGTGTTCTTCGTTTTGATGATACTGCCTTCCGTCAGTTCCTGATCCAGATATACAAAGTAGTCTAACGATGGATTAAAAGTTATGGTATATATCATTGCTCCGCAGCTCCTTCACTGATTCACTTATACCATGGCCAAATCGGCATCTCAAGCCAATCACAGACGATTGCTGAACTGGTCTAATTTATCGATTAATCATTACAAGCCTTTTGAATAAACGCGCAAAATTACTGCGCGTTTTGAATATTTTGATTTTTATCTATTCGTCCAGGTTGATCGAGACTTCCATTTATTTCCTGTTTTTTTTATTACATTCCTTTTGTTTATCCGCTTCTTTTTTCTTCCTTATTTGCTATAATGACCTTAACTTGAAGAGGGAATTTACATGAAAAAAGATCGTATTGCGATGATTTATGAGCTTTGTCAGCAAACTCGAGAGGTTCTGGTTGAAGATCTCGCTGAGGCATTGAATGTTTCCTGCGCCACCATCCGCAGAGACTTGCAGAAGATGGAAGACATGAAATTAGTCCATCGTTTTTACGGCGGTGCGGTGATGAATAAAGATATGGAAATCGAACCAACGATGAATGCAAAACATCTGGTCAACATGTCAAAAAAAAGCCAGATCGCGAAGTATGCCGCCGCATTGATCAAGGATAATGACATCGTTTATATCGATGCCGGCACGACAACAGAAATGATGATTGATTATATCCATGCCAAAAATATTCTCGTCGTTACACAGGCGCTTTCTATCTTAGACCGGCTCTATGAAAGACAGATTCGATGTTATACCTTAGGCGGTTATGTCAAATTTTCCACAAATATTATTATTGATAACGATACGATTGAAAAAATGGCAAACATGAATTTCAACATCTCCTTTCTCGGCTGCAATGGGATCCATTCTTTGTTCGGATTTTCAACAACCAATGAAATTGAAGCCATGCTTAAAAAAATGATTATCTCTAAAACAGAAAATGCCTATATTCTTGCCGACAGCAGTAAATTCAATCAGATCAGCAACATTAAGTTTGCGGAAAAAGAAGATGCAGTGATCATTACAGAACGTCTTTTAGAAGATCTGGATTATTCCTCCTACGGCAAAATCATCTCGATCAGCGATCCTAAAAATTCCCTTCGATAAGCAAAGAAACAAAAATCCTGGAAAGCTGCAACGGATCTGCGCGGAATCAATCATTTTTCTTCCTTCTCCCGTCCCAAAACACAAAAAAAAAACGATTTTCTTATTCCCAGCAGCGGAAGAAGTCCATCGTTTTTTTATGTCGTAAACTCGCTTATTTTATTTCAGTCTGCAATGATTCTTCATCGCTTTTTAACAAGATGCCGCCAACCGAAGTGCGGAAGGTCTGAAAGGCTGCCCACGCCACCGGCTGCTGAGCGAACACCTTGACGGCACTGTCCATGACCGCCTGAATATCCCAAGCGATAAAGTCCAGATATCCGCAGTTCAGGCCCGAAGCCCCGCCGATCCAGGTCACCGTATCGGTGCCGGCCTGTTCGCTGATCTTTTCAGACAGAGCATCGCGGAAATCCAGCATCGCTTTCGCCCGATCTTCACCGGTGAAACAATCCAGGGGGTAATAAAAGTATCCTGCCGCGATGCCATCCTGATGCAGATCGTCTACCGCCTGCGTCATTCCCCGCAGATATTGCTGGATCAAAGCAGGGCAGCAGGTGACTCCCACCGTTACATCCCCGCGTACCTGTTCCAGGCTCGCTTCTGTGGGTTCCATGCGATACGCTGTATAGCCCTCTAAAATGCGTGCCGGATCCCGGCTCAGATCCAGGCCCAGATCGACGAGCTGATCCGGCAGCTGAGCTAGTGAAAGGCCGCCTTCTTGCCGCGGCTGCGCAAGCAAAGTGACATCATCGATCACCGCCATAGCAGCGATCTCTCCCAATGTCTGATCGATCAGAATGGAAAGCATCCACCAGACCTGGTTCTCATTTTCCGGCATCAGCGCGTCGAATGAAGCACAATGAACAGCCAGCTTGACGGACTTTTCCCCCTGCTCCTCAATCCACACCTGAACCTCTTCTGCACTCAATTCCTGTCCGGCAATCCGCAGTGAAGTTTGCCGCGACGGCTGACGTCCTGCCATCACATGCCACCACTTTTTCAGGCGGTCCGGCATCTGTCGGCAAAAATAATCGAGGGCAAACAGCGAAACACGATTGCCTTCCGGTGTCAGAATCAAATCGTAATGATCTTGAGCACACCCCATTTCGTAGGCGATATTGGTGAAGGCGGTGTGAAGCAGCCGATGCGTCTGATCCACAATCACTTCACTCTCCAAGCGATTGCGCATCCGCACCCGCAGGACCTGTTCCTCCTTCTCAAACTGACTCCAGCATTCCTGAACTCTTTGTTTGAACGGTCTCTCAAAGCGCGGCAGGGCTAACCGTTTGCGGCAATCTTCAATAAAAGCCAGCGTATCTTCATCCTTCGGACGAGCGTCCAATGCTCTTTCAAAATAGGTCAGCGCCGGCCCTTCCTGATCAAGATAATAATACGCGTAGGCGATTCTGAAATTCCAGCTGTGTTCTTCCCCCAGCTCTTCTTCCACCGATTTCAGCAAGGCAATTGCTTTTTCATAATTCTGTGTATCGTCCAGTCCAGCCGTATTGTTATAAGCCCGCGCCAGCTCACTGATCAGCTCGGGAGTCTGTTCAGCTTCCGGCAAGGCCTCAATCGCTTCGATAATCGCTTCATACTGATCCGTTTCGTTCCAGAGCTCAATCTGTTCCTGCAGTTTCATCATGCTTTCCTCCTGGATTTTCAATTCAATCCTGCCTGACTGTTAGCCTGAATCTCAATCTTCCTCTTCCCAGAAACACAGACGCTGCCGTCCTTCTGCTTTTGCTTGGTACAAGGCCTGATCGGCATGGGACCAGAGCTGATCAAAACGCTGACCATGCTGTGGGAAGAACGCGATGCCGGAGCTGACCGTAACCGGCAGTTCCAGGCCCTTCTCCGCTCTGATCTGATCCCAGAGGTGCTGCAGTGATTCCAGTTCATTCCGAAGTTCAGCCTGTGATTTCTGAGAATGGATCTGATACACGATAAATTCATCCCCGCCGATGCGGCCGTTGAGTCCCTGCGGAAAGGTTCGCCGAATGGCTTCGCCCAAGGTTTCCAGAGCCTGATCACCGGCCGGATGTCCATACGTATCATTGATTTGTTTAAAGCAGTCGACGTCCAGCATCACCATGACACCCGTCAGCTCCTTCCGCATGACTTCACTGATCTGAGCTTCTGCCGAGCGACGGTTCAGCAGCTGCGTCAATGAATCATGGTGAGCATTGTATTCCATCTGACGATAGGATTGTTCCAAGGCCTTGGTCTTCTCTTCTACCAGCTGAATCAGCTGCCGGTTGGATTGTTCCATTAAGCGGTGCGGGAAAAATTCATCCGCGCCTTGTTCCGGATCCGGCACAGAATGATGAACGTGCAGCACCTTCCACTGTCCCTTTTGGCGCTGCAGGACAAAGGTAAAGCGGAACCGGCTTTCAAATTCAAGCGGATTGCCGGATTGTTCCTTTACCCGCAGCTCACCGATCACAATCACACAATCCTCGCTGATCGACTGGGTCTGGTACCATTGTTCCTCAATTTTAAAGATAACGTTGCGGCCTTGGATTTCCGCTGCAATTTTATTTTCAAACTCCGCCAGATTGGCGCTGACTTCATGCTCACCGGTTCCAATCACTGAGGTTTCCGGGACAAAGCATTCGCCCAGCATCGCGTAGTTCTGATTTTCCAAATACTCATGCCAGAGAAATTGGCAAAAATTTTCCGGATTCTTTAAATTTGTCATTTTGATTTCTCCTTGTCTGCCAGTGAAATTCAAGCCTTCCGCCGCTGATCGACCCAGGCTTTAAACCTTGCCTATCGGACAGCCTGTCTGGGCAGCAGACGAATTCATTGCTTCTATTATATCGGACTTCGCGCCAAATGTCTTTAATGAGGTTTTCGAAATTGCCACCCTGTCTGCATAAGCACCGGAAACATCCAGCTTTCCCGATCCCGACTTGATCATCCCATTCAAAGAACAGACATTAGGGCCGATGCCATTTCGGTTTGAAAGTGCTGAAAGGATCTGCATCTAAAATGGACAGTTTCCGCATTTTAGGCTACAATCAGTACCAGGAGATGAGCGCGATGTCCAATTCCCGAATTTCAGTTTCCTGGACGACTTTGAGGCATGGATTACAGATGGCTGGCTTGTTGGCCGCGGCCACAGCGGGCGGACTGTTGTTCAGACAGCTGGGCTTTCCTGAAACCAACATTGTCCTGCTTTATTTATTGGCAGTCCTGCTGACAGCCTGGATGACCCGTGGTTATGGCTACGGTGTCTTTGCTTCCCTGTTGGCTACGCTGATCTTCAATTATTTTTTTACCGCACCGTACTGGTCGCTGTCGGTCGATGATCCGAGCTATTGGATCACATTTATCATTATGACCGCAACCGCCTTTATTACCAGTGCCCTGACATCCAAAGCCAAATTAAACGCGCAGAACGCCTTGCAGCGGGAACAGGAAATCAAAACGATGTACGCGCTCAGCCGCGGATTGAACGAACAGATTGAGATTCGCCAAATTGCCAGGCTGGCTACCGAAGTGCTGTCTTCCGCTTTCCATTGCGAAGTCAGCTGTCTGTGTCTGGATGAAAAAGAACAGCCGGCTGTACTGTATGCTGCCCAGCCCTGCCAAGCGGCCCAAGCCCTGCCCTGCGATCAGTTCAATTCAGATACTGCGTTGAACTCAGCAGCCCCCTTCACCTGCCTGCCGCTGCAAAACAACGGCGTGCAGCTGGCCAGGCTGAAACTTCCCGCGGCGGCGATGACCGCTTTCAGTGAATCCGATCATCAGCTGCTTCAGTCCTTATGTGAAACGCTCACACTGGCGCTGGACCGCTTCCGCAGCGCAAAGCAGAAAATCCGCTCGGAAGAAGAAGCAGCGCAGGAACGGTATCGAAGCAATCTGCTTCGGGCCATTTCCCACGATCTGCGCACGCCGCTCTCCGCCATTATGGGCACCTCAGAAATGATTCTGGACATGAGCGAAGAACACGATCCTCGGCATGCTTTAGCTCAGGATATTTATCAGGATGCCGACTGGCTGCATTCGCTAGTCGAGAACATTCTCAGTCTGACCCGGATTCAGGATGGGCATCTGAATCTGCATCTGGAAAAAGAAGCCGCGGAAGAAATTATTGCCTCTGCCCTAGAACATATCGCCAAACGGGCTCCGCAGCGGCAGATCAACGTTTCCATTCCGCCGGAAGTGCTGATGATTCCCATGGACGGCAAGCTGATCCAGCAGGTGCTGATCAATTTATTGGATAATGCCTTAAAGCATACCCACCCCCAGGATGAGATTTCTCTGACGCTGCGGCGGGAACAGACGGAAGCCGTGTTTACTGTCCGGGATGGCGGCGAAGGCATCGCTGAAAAAGATCTTGCGCATATCTTTCAGACCTTTTATACTACGCGCACCCGCCAGCCGGATGCCCAGCATGGGATCGGACTGGGCTTATCCATCTGTGAATCCATCGTCAAAGCTCATCATGGATCGATCAGCGCGCGCAACCGTACCGATCAGCACGGCGCCGAATTTACATTTCGACTGCCATTGGAGGATTGATTATGAACTCTTTTACCCAGCGGATTTTAATTGTCGAAGATGATCCGCAGATCCGCAATTTTATCAGCTATGTTTTAAGCGCCGAAGGATTTGCCAGCGACAATGCCGCAACAGCGCAAAGCGCCATGGCGCTGTTGACAGCCAATCTCTATGACTTAATGCTGCTGGATTTAGGACTGCCGGATTATGATGGGATGGACGTCATCCGCAAGGTTCGCGAATGGTCGGAGATTCCGATCATCGTCGTTTCCGCGCGCGATCAGGATCAGGAAAAGGCTCAGGCTCTGGATTCAGGGGCTGACGATTATCTGACCAAGCCGTTTTCCACCACCGAGCTGATGGCCCGCATCCGCGTTGCGATTCGGCATGCTTTTAAACAGAACGCCAAAACAACGCCAAAGAAACTGACAGTTCAGGATTTATCTCTGGATCTGGAAAAACATCAGGTCACGCTGCGCGGGGAAGCGCTGCATTTGACGCCGATGGAATACAACTTGTTGAGCCTGTTTCTGCGCAACAGCGGAAAAGTGCTGACTACGCGCTATCTCATCACCCACATCTGGGGCAGCGGTTATGGTGAGGATACTCAGGCACTGCGGGCATTAATGGCCGGACTGCGGCGCAAGATTGAAGAAAATCCGGCCAAACCTCGCTACATTGTCACCGAAATCGGGGTTGGCTACCGATTGGTTGATCAGGAATCACGGAAAGGATAACTCACGATGCAGAAAATCCAAACTCAGGAAGGGCTGCCGGCGTTAAAAAACGGCGAAATCCTCATGACGCTTCAAGACAATCAGCCGCAGTTCTATGCTTATGTGCGGGATCGGATTCGGGTTCAGAATGCGCAGAGCCGCTATACGCTGAGCGTTGAGGAATGGCAGTCGTTGTTTGCCGGCGCTCAATTCTGGATTTACGAGCCGGCTGAATCCGCAGAAATTTCCCCGGAAAAAGATGCGGAGTATTATGGCTGGAACCATAAATAGACGGAAGGCAAAGGTCTAATTCCGGCGGTTTTGCAGAAGGCATTGGAAGAAGATTTCCTGGCGGCCTTCTCTGCCCATAAGCTTCATCCCTTCCGCTTTTCAGCGTTTATTCATCAGAGTCAGGAAGCGTCTGGCCGCCAACCGGAAGCGGACTGATTTTTTTATTTTACACACAGTCTGCGAAAAGAATCTTGCCTCCGTCCATTTTAATTCTCACACCATTCTCACACCTGACGCCGGGTTTCTCACACCATCCTCACAGCCTGTGCGTTATGCTGATGATGTCCAAGGAAGCGGAGGTGTTCCTATGAATCAAATCGCAGAAAACCTGGACATGCAGGTGTTAATCCATCAAATCCGTGACCAAATTCAGCTTTGTCAGACCGCCGATTGCGAACAGAGGATCGCTCAGGCGATGCAGCAGTATCCCCATTCCCCCGTTCCGCACAACCTGATGGGAATTCTTCTCAGCCAACAAAACGAACCTTTGAGGGCAATGAAGCATTTTCGGGCCGCCGCCGCGCTGGAGCCGACTTATATCCCCGCCCGATGCAATCTGGAGCTGTGTACCTCCTTGAACAGCTCGGGAAGCTTTGCCTATGAAGAACAAGATTGTTCCCTGACGCAGCCCGTCAATCCGTGGAAGGTGATTTGGGATGAAAAAGGCGTGGGTCATTTAGTAAGGAGGAAGCGGCAATGATGAGTATCCGTCACGACTGGCTGGGCAAGCCGGAACTGACTTTGATCATTGGGTGCGGACGGCTGGGTTCAACATTAGCCAGCACCCTGTCCAATGAAAGTCAGAATGTCATATTAATTGACCGGCAGGCCGAAGCCTTCCGGAAGTTATCTCCATCCTACGCCGGCCTGACCTTGGTCGGTGATGCAGCCAACGTGGAAGTTCTCAAACAAGCCCAGATTGAAAAAGCCGATCATCTGGTCATCGTCACAAATCATGACAATACCAACATCCTGATTGCCCAGCTGGCCCGGGAAATATTTCAGGTTCCGCATGTCATCTGCCGTCTGTATGATCCGCAGCGGGAATGTGTTTATCGGGAGTTTGGCATTCAGACGATCTGTCCGACGACACTGTCTTCCCAGGCAATTGAACAACGGCTCCAAGCAAAAGCCGCAGCGGATCAGAAAGGAAGCGATACGTTATGAAAAAACGTATTTTAATTATCGGTGGTTATCACAAGGCCGAGTCGCTGGCCAAATCCTTTCTTCATCGGGGATATGCCGTTACCGTGATCAATAAAAACCCCGAACATTGTCATACGCTGGCACAAATCGCGGAGCTGACTGTTTTGATCGGAGATGGCTCGAAACCCTTTGTTCTGGAAGACGCCGGAGCCGAAAAGGCCGATATTGCGATTGCGCTCACCCCGTTTGATGAAGATAACCTGGTCATTTGCCAGCTGTGCAAGAAGCGGTTTCATGTCCGAAAAACGGTTTCATTAGCCGCGGATCCGGAAAAAATCAGCTTCTTCTACAGCATGGGAATCGACTCTGTCGTCTGTGCTTTATCAACGATTACCCAGATTGTCGAACAACAGGCGTTTCTTGATGAATTTACAACACTTTTGCCGCTGGGCCATGGCGAGCTGCGCATTTCTGAGCTGCGGTTAAACGCCAGTTCTCCGGTCATTGGCAAAACACTGAGTGCGATTGGTTTAAGCCACGAGGTCATCATTGCCGCGATTCTGCGCCAGGATCAGCATCTGGTTCCTCATGGAGACACCGTGCTGTGGGCTCAGGATATTTTGATCCTGATCGCCGCCGCTCAGAAAGAGGCGGAAGCCGTCAAGGTGCTGACCGGACGATGAAACACTTTGGATTAAAACGGATCCAATCCGGCTGCATTGAAGGAAAGCTGATGATGCTCTGTGGAGCTCTGACTGCGATCCCGATGCTCACTGCTTGTTTTTATCCGGAAACGCTTTCCGATCTGGCCGCCTTTGCGATTCCTGCGCTGAGTTCGCTGATCGCTGGAGCTGTTGTTTGCCTGAAGAATCAGCCGCAGGATAACGAAGCGCCGCGTCCGCAGCGGATCAAAAAAGGCAGCTTCTTCGTTTTGTTTGCCTGGAGTTACGGCGTTGTTATCGGGGCGCTGCCGTTTGTTCTGGCCGGTCAGCTTTCCTGGGTTCAGAGTTTGTTTGAATCGGTCAGCGGCTGGACAACGACCGGATTATCTGTGATGGACATCGCTCAGACTTCACCCTTGTTCCTGTTTCACCGAGGTTTTATGCAGTATTGCGGCGGTTTGGGTTTCGTCATGGTGATGACGTTGTTTATTCAAAACAAACAGAGTATGAATTTGTTCCAGGCCGAAGGCCACAGTGATCAGCTGACCCCCAACCTGGGACGAACAGTCCGCGTCATCGTCCTGATGTATACAACGTTTCTGATCTTCGGCGTCGCGGCCTACAGAATTGCCGGCATGAGCCTGTTTGACGGCCTGATCCACGCGATGTGCGCGTTGTCTACCGGCGGCTTCTCGACACGCGTGGAAAGTATCGGATATTACAACAGCCCGCTGATTGAATTCATCACGATCATCCTGATGTTGATCGGGACGACCAACTTCGCAGCCTTGTTATTGTTGATGCGCAGACAGGTGCGGCAGTTTCTGGCCGTCAGCGAGGTTCGGTTTATGGGCCTTCTTTTAGCAGGGGCTGTTCCGCTCACTGCGCTGGTTCTATTCAGCGCCGCTTATGCCCGCCTTTCGGACAGCTTTCGGATCGCTTTGTTCGAAGTCGTTTCAGCCTTATCGACCTCGGGCTTTTCCACCGTCGGCTATGTACGCTGGCCGCAGGCAGCAGTGTTGGTTCTGATCGTGATGATGCTCATTGGCGGCGGCATCGGCTCAACGGCTGGAGGCATCAAACTGACCCGTGTGTATTTGATGCTGCGGGCCATGAACAATCATCTGCAAAACAAAAGTGCTCCCGCCGGCGCCATATCGCTTTCCTTCTATACCCGCCCGCAAGGTCGGACCCTAATCGACCCAAAGCTGCTTGCGGATACTTCCTGCTTTGTTTTCAGTTACTTGCTGATCTATTTTATCGGCACCTTCCTGCTAATGCTGACAGCGAACTGTTCACTGATGGAGGCCATGTTTGACTTTGCTTCCTCTTTGGGCACCGTCGGCTTGTCCATCGGCATTACCGGACCGCTGACACCGCCTCTGGCTCTGATTGTCGAGATGGCAGGCATGCTTTTGGGAAGACTGGAGATTTTCATTGTCCTGATCGGAATCCGCACGCTGTTTCAGCAAATTAAAGCTGCCTTTTAGATCCGCTTCTTGGGCTAGGGCATCTGGACGTTTCCGGACATCTTGAGTTATTCAAAGTTCGATCTTCATTTTCGTTTACTGTTTTTCCACAATATTAGTGAACTGAAACTCATGGTAAAATCATCGAACTTTTCTATAATGAAGACAGGAGGAACTGTACAATGAACTATTATACATCTCAACGTTTAAGCCCGTCGATCACCCGCATTACCGACTTCACCGGCGTCTGCTGCTACTTGGTGGAAGGAGAGGAAAAAGCCTGCCTGCTGGATACCTGCAACGGCTTCGGCAACATCCGCGAATATGCGGAAACCCTGACGGACAAACCGTTGTTTGTCATTCTGACGCATGGTCATATCGATCATGCGCCGGGAGCCTGCTGGTTTGATGAAGTCTACCTGAATCATGCGGACCTGAAGCTTGTTCATCAACACGCCTCACGCAGTTACCGGCTTGAACGGTTTTCTGCTGATCCGCAGAACCAAACGATTCCGCAGGCCGATTACTGCCCGGACTTTACTGGCAAATATCGGGATATCCAGGATGGACAAGACTTTGATCTGGGCGGCGTAAGCATCCAGATGATCGCTTGTCCGGGACATACTCAGGGCATGATGATGCCGTTAGTCCGCGAGGAACGCACGATTATTTTCGGAGATGGCTGCGGCGTCGGGGTCTTGTTGTTCGGTGAAAACTCATCCACGGTTTCCGCATACAAAAAAAGTTTGGAAAAAATTCAGAGGATTGAGGATCAATATGATTTGATTCTGCGCAACCACGGAACCTTCACCTCACCGAAAGAACTGTTAGGCAATGTGATCGAATGCTGCAACGCTATTCTTGAAGGCCGGGCCAGCGGCCAGAGGATTATCACCCATGGCATCGAATTCTTCATTGCCCAAGCCGTCGACGAACAAGAAAACCGCCTGGACGGAAAAACCGGAAATATCAAGTATACCGCAGATAAAGCTTGTTAAGAAAAACCGAAGATGAAAAAGCCGCAGATCCTAGGATGGACATGCGGCTTTTTCTTGATTGTCATAAGTTGATTTATTCCAAGGTTTGCGCTTCGTCACTCACTCCCAGTTTGAGGAAATCTTTCAGGGAAGAGCTGCGCAGAAACGGCAGATAGAGCAGGAAGCAGAGTCCTTCACCGATCAGGGCGAGAATCGCCAGCGGAACAAACTCTCCGAAAAATCCAAACGCCAACGTGGAGATCAGTCGGCCGGCTGTCAACAAAGCAGTCTGCAGCGACAGGAACCGTCCGCGCAGCGCTTCGTCACAGCCTAAGATCATCGCCGAGGAAACGATGATGTTGCCTACCGAATTCAGCAAATTTGTAAGCAGATAGGCAAGGCATAAGACAATCGGACTGCGGCTTAGCGCAATCACAATTCCCGCCAAACACCCCAGCGCCATCGGCATCAGGCTGCATAATTTATCCCGAACCGAAACCGGCAGAATTCCTGGAATCAGCGTTCCGGCCACCGCACCGATGCTGCCGCAGGTCAAATATAAGCTGTAAAATTCATCGGTCAGGCCCTTCTGCTGCAAAAAGGGCAGTAAGACCGAAGATAAGCCCGGAATCAGAATATTCCACAGAACGAGCAGAGCCAAGAGTGTCCGCAGGGAAGAATTGCCGAACGTCACCTGAAGTCCTGCTTTAAAGTCCGCGATGAAGGCGTGCGATTCGGGTGCCGGTAATTCCGTTTTGCGCAGCGTGATAAAGCATTCTGAAACTGCCGAAAGCAGATAGAGAATCCCGTTTACCATCAATAACCCAGCCGGACCAAAGCTCAGTGCCAGCAAACCGCTGATGCCCTTGCCGCTCAGATTGATCAGAAGAAACAAGCCGGTATTCCATGACTGTGCCTGCATGAATTCACTGCGGGAAACAACCAGCGCAAACGCCGCCGTAGCCGCCGGAGTGAACAAAGCGTTGCACAGCGCCATCAAAACAGCACACAGAATTAAAACCGGAACAGACAGCGATTGGCCCCAAACCCACAGCCCTGCGGCCAGCAAGGCTATCCCGCGTAGCGTATCCATCGAAACCATGATCGTTTTCTTGCTTTTTCGATCAATATAAGGACCTAACAGCGGCGTTACCAGAACGGAAACTGCCATCGAAATCGAGCTCATCAGACTCATCATCATCGTGGAGCCTGTTTCTTGATAAACCCAGATTCCGGCTGCAATGCTGAAAAGGACATCGCCGAAGCCTGAAAACAGGTTGCCCTGCAGCAGCAGTAAATAGCTGCGGTTGCGCAGCAGTGCCCCTTTCTTGGATTTTCTGGCTTCCTGAACTTCTAAGTTTTGTTTCGTTTCTTTCATTGAAATTATCACCCACACTGACTATACCAAAAGCGGATTAAAAAAATCCGCCGATTATTCATTGATCTGCAATTCGTGGATGATCCATGATTTTTTTGAATTTGTCACTTTAAGATTCATTTTGCTTTTCTAGCCCAAAGCCAGGTGACAGCTCAGATCATTGATCCTTATCGTATGAGATTGAGAACCTTCATTCTTTATTCAAAGTATCGGTTTCTATCCATTTCATCATCTGAGCGAAGGTTATTAATTGGACATTGCCCAACGTTTCTGCCATTTCCAAACAGCCTTGTGTAAAACCCGATTTGGAAAAGCAAAACAGAAAAACTTGGGTATAATTAAATAATTGGCTGCGTCTAATCAAAGTTTTCAAGACGTTTTGATCTATCTTCTCATTGGTCCACTTGCATTCCGCAAATAAGGCTGTATTTTTATCCTGGACACCCATAATGTCGATTTCAGTCTGTTTTTTCTCTTTCGGATCCGTTCCCCACCAGCGACCAAGTTCAGAGAAAAAGACCGGTGACTTTCCCATTAAAAGTAGTTTCCAAAGCATTTGAATACAGATCTCCTCAAAGACTTTTCCCATATATTCAGATAAATAAGGCTCAATGCGTTGATAAGCCAGCTCCTTTGCACCCCGGGCAATAATCGAACTGTTTTCAGGAATAAACCGATACCAAAACCGAAACAGGTTATCGCTGATAGAATAGAGAGCCTTTCTGGAAGCTTGATCACCATAAGGAAATTCTTTTTGGATTAATCCCAAATCCAACAGATTTTTTAAATAAACTGAGCAAACATTTGTACTCTCTCCTACTTTTGATGAAATCTCCGATAAACGGGCAGCTCCGCCGGCGATCGCGGAAATAATGGCATTGTACAGTGCCGGTTCACGTACTTCCTGTTTTAATAAATTCTCGGGTTCTTCAAACAATGCGGAAGCAGGATCTAAGAAAGTATTTTTAATGTTTTCTTCAACACTTATACGATCGTCCATCTGCATCAGATATTGCGGAGTACCTCCGACAAGACCATAAATCATTGCCTTTTCTTCTGATGAAAAACGGGGAAAATATCGGCATACTTCTTCAAAATCAAAGGGAAGAA
The DNA here is from genome assembly GCF_000327285.1 of Holdemania massiliensis AP2. GTDB lineage: Bacteria > Bacillota_I > Bacilli_A > Erysipelotrichales > Erysipelotrichaceae > Holdemania > Holdemania massiliensis. The sequence goes on from NZ_HE998568.1 coordinate 840,943, forward strand.
TCTTCATCTGTGCTGTCCTTCTGCCATATAAGGGAGCTTTGTAAGCAAGCACATGATCTTCCATATAAGACATCGAGGATCCGCATAAGATAAGCATTAGTTTAGAATTTTCTTTATACTTATCGATCAGCAGCTGAAGGGTCGAAGCTAAACTGGAAGAAGCGCGGGCAACATACGGATATTCGTCAATCGCCAGGATCAGACGTTGTTTTTCAGCGAGTTGAAACACTGATTCTAAAGCAGACTGAAAGGATAGAAAACTGGATTTAGTTTCCTGTCCCATTCCAAATTCCATAATACTATAGCTAAGATTTTCCAGATTTTGCTTAGCATTACTTTCTACACCCATAAAATAGATGGCTTTTTTATCTTGGATAAACTGATTGATCAGCGCCGTTTTTCCAACTCGTCTGCGGCCATAGATAACGACAAATTCAAATTGATCAGATTGATAAAGCTGTTTCAGCTTCGCTAACTCACGTTCTCTTCCGATAAACACTTGAACACCGCCCTTCCCGATGAATCATACTATAAAGCAGCGAGTTTATTTAGTCAAGTACGATTTGGTAAATCATGATTTGGCTAATTTTTATTTTGTTCTGCTTTCCTGACTGCGCGGGGCACGATTGCCCTTCACCGTGATCTCCATCGAACTCAGCTGATCAAACAAGTTCTGAACTTCATCCACAATCTGATTTTGAATGGTTTTGGAAAAGGGTTGAAGAAAGACGGAAATTGCTTTGTCATAATCATTTTTAGCCTGAGTATTCAGTTGCTTCCAATTTACGGCCTGAAACCAAGGCAGACATTCTGGATTGGACTTCAGCTTTCCCTGAATGATCATCACCGCCAGAATGGGATAACCCGGGTAATGCTGCCAGAGCGTGGCATTGTCATTGCTGGAATAGCCGTCCGGCAAGAATTTTACAGTGTAGTCCTTCGTATGATCGGAGGAAGTCACGATCGCATGATCAGCATGCATTTCCACGCGCTGGTCGGCAATCGCACTCAGCGCTTCATAAACTTTAGCGATTGGGGGTAATTTATTCATCATTTTCTCCTTTGCTTCCTTGATTGTTATTGCCAGTCTGCGCCGTTTTATCCCGACATGCCAAAACTGCGATTCAAAGCTGGCTTGCGTCTTTTCACAGCTAACTCAAAGTCTGCCAATCCCTTATAACTTCCAGTTTTCTGTACCAACGTTAAGAGCTCATCATGCAGGATAGGAATCAGCTCCTGCGGACGATAAACGGTATCTTCCATCTGCGGCAGGATTTCTTTGAGGATACGCTGCTGCAGCGAGATTAGTGCTTCTTTTTGATGCTTCGCCTGATAATAACGATAGATCGCCCCTGTTCCAGGACTTGTCCAAGCGTCCAGATAGGCCGCCGCGGAGCTTAGGACAACAGAAAAATCCAGCGGGCAACGATCGAGATGCGGCAGATAAAACAGAGCCAGATACGGAGCCTGAAGCAATGCTCGTTCAATTCGCTGGACGCCGCTTTGTTCCCCGCCCTCACACAGACACAGACCCAGTTCCATCCACCCCTGGCTTGTCAGGTCATTGGGCAGGGAGAGTAATGTCTGTTCAAAAGCCGGACTCTGGCGGAAAGCATCGTTTTGGTCTAACTGTTTCCAGATCCGAAAACGCAGAATTTCCGAGATCGCACGGACGGCATCCGGAAGCAAATAAGAACTCTTCAGCACGGCATTCAAACAATCCAAGGCTTCCGCTTTGCGGTTGAGCGCTGAAAGAAACGCCCCTTTGCGGTACAGCCAGATCCCGTCCTGCCGCTGGCACTGCTCTAAACGAACCAGCAGTGTTTCTGACAATTTCCAGTCTGACCACTGATTCAGATTGATCTGCCAGAAGACGCTGATCAGCATAGCATACAAATCCTCATCCAGCACCTGAGCCAGATCCAGCATCGCCGAAACCTGCTCCTTCAGCTTCGCATCCCCTTTGCGATACTCAATATACAGCCGCTTATCCGGCGGCACATCGGCAAACGCAAGATGTTCGACAATCAATCTCAGACAGGACTGTGTTTCTTTGAGGATCACCTGATCGGTAGGCGGCAAAGCTTCAATCTCTGCATACAAGGCGGCCAGCGCCGCCAAATCCATGGCATCATAGGCCTGCTTTAAGCGTTGAATTATAGCCTGATCCTCCAGGATCTGTTCCGGCTGTTTTAGCGGTGTTTCATCAAGTTTTCGTAAAAGCAGCTCCAGCCGATCTTCATCCTGGATCCCCTGTCCCTGTTCTAATTTATATAACGTCATTCGGGAACAAATGGCCTCGCCGGTCAGCGCATCCAGAATAAACTGATCCTGTGTCCAGCCTCCGCCCGGATCTTCCTTAAGCCGCCGGCGGCGATGAATGCCGATCAACAGACCCGCCTTCCGTTTAGCTTCTTCCTGCATGTCTTCCCCCCTGTTCCTCGATTTGCAAATGAGTTACGCTGCGTTATTCGCCCAGCGCTTCCAGTATTGATTCTTTAATAAACGTATAACGGCGGACGTAGTCGTTGCGGATCGTGATCAGCCGAAGCTGATGGGCATCGCAGATCTGACGTTTCTTCTGATCCCGGCTGCGAACTTTAGCATCGCTGAAATGCTCAGTTCCGCCAACCTCAACTGCCAGCAGCGGACGATGGCTTAAGTCATAGATCACGAAATCAAAGTGTGCCTGATTGCCATAGGTAAACAATTGTCGATCACTGGCATCAACGTTTAAAACATCGGTAATTTTGACCTTCTGTTCAACCAGAATCTGGCCGAAGACCGATTTGATGTGCAGCAGAGTCTTTAAAAATTCCTCTTCCGCCGCGGTATTGAAATATTTGAAGTTCTTTACCTTTGATTGAAATAGCTGACTTTCACGCGCGCTGATCTGTGTTTTTCCCTGCTTTCCAACATACTGCATCAGCTCCAGCAGATCATTGCTTTTGCCTTGGGAAAGCCGGGCGATCTGACTGCGGTCGGCAATCATCGTAAAGTGCTGCTTGGCCCGGGTCACCCCGACATTGATCAGCTCCTGATTGTTTTTTACCCAATCAAAGGTTCCCTGTGATGTGGATTCGGTCAGCGCGCAGCTCAGGATCACGGTATCCTTTTCATCTCCCTGGAAGGTGTGGATCGTTCCCACCTTCACATAATCCAGCTTCTGATCTGACAGAACCCGCTGGATCATCTGCGCCTGACGGCGAAACGGCGTGATCACCGCAATCTCCTTCTGCGGGTGCGATCGGATCTGCCTCACAACTTCCGCGACCTCTTCCATCGCTACATTTTTCTGAGTCTGCGGCGTTGACTGCACATCAACCAGCGTCAGCGCATCCTCTGAACCTGCCGGCCCGCTCAACACCAGTTCTCCACCGTAATACTTCTGATTGGAAAACGCGATGATCGGATCCGCACAGCGGTAGTGATGCTTCAGCAGAATGAATTTGGAGAGCGTATCGACCTTTAACATCGTACTGAGAATCGAATTCATCTTATAATCATAAGCCTGAGGGATATCGTAGTCCCAGACCAGACGGGTATTGCGGGAAGAAGGCAGCGTGATCACCGGCTGCAGCTGACTGGGATCGCCGACAAACAGCGCCCTCCAGCAGCGTGCCATCGGCAGCAGGGAGAGCGGATTGCTGCACTGTCCGGCTTCATCCATGATCATCAGATCAAAGATCGGTTCCGCTTTGGCCAGCTTGCTGCAGGAAACATTCGTCGAAATCAAGAACGGGAAACAATCCAGCAGCTGCTGCAAACCTTCCCGCTGCTGAATCAGCGCTCGAAATTCCAAGAACCGATCTTCCTGATTGTTCATCGATACAATTTCTTTAAGGCGTTCATTTTTACCCCACAGAAGATGCTGCAGTCTGACTTTGGATTTTAAATAGAGAAAACGCAGAACTTCCTGCGGGGATTGGGCAGCTTGGATCTCATCTTCACTCACGCCGGCGAGTGCCTGACGCTGCCGCTGCAGTTCAGCCAGCTGTGTTTCGATCGCCATGGCCGTCATCTGCGCGCTCGGTTCCTGCTTTCCGCTTAAGCGCAGCTCCTGCAGCACCCCTTCCAAAGATTCGATTTGTTCATTGAGTTCCAGGCGGGTTTCGATCTGTTCCAAAAGTTGATTTTTCTGCTTCCGGCTGCCGGAAAGCTTCTTTGTTAACGCTTTGAGTTCTTCCCGTTCTTCGCGGGTTGGAGGATGCGCACGGGCTTGATCGCAAAGCAATTTAATTTGAACGAACGCTTCTTCAATTCGCTGATTGGAGCCTAAGCGCAGAATCGGAAATGAAATCCGCTGATGTTCGCTTTCCAGTGAGCTCAGCTTGCGGTCAAGGTTGTCAATCGCTTCGTTGTTATTGGAAACGATCAAAGCCGTTTGATCATTGAGAAAACACGAAAGCAACACGTTGACAATCGTCGCGCTTTTGCCCGTGCCCGGCGGCCCCTGGACATAGACGACATCCTGATTCACCGCATTATAAATGGCGCGGTATTGATTGATATTGACCTGAGAACCCAGCGTCAGAATCGGCAGCTTCCGGCGTCGGCTGGCTTTTTCCGGCATACCAAAAAAAGCTTTTAACGGAGCACAGAGCGTCTGATTCTGCATCTGATTCTGAATTTCATTGTATTCTGTTTCAATGTTGAACTTCATCCGCCGTCTAAGTTCAAACAGATATGGGCGTTCATCGACGGTTTCTCCACGGCTGCAGTTAACAGCGATCTGTTCGCTCATGCTCTGCGGCTGACTCGGATAGCGGTCAATAAACTCAGCCGCTGAACAGTCCAGGTATCGTTGAAGCAGAAAGCGCGGCTGATCTTCCTCATCGCTGACCTTGATGTTGAAACCCAAATCGGGAGAAACGATCAGTTTGCGGTGGACAAGATCCAAAAGCAGATCCCGGTAAACAATCGGAATCATGCCGTCCCGGCGCTGCAGCGAAAGCACGTTGATCGCCAGCTTCAGCCAGGCCGGAGCCTGACGCCGGCGCTGTAAACGCAGCTCATTCTGCAGCCGGCGCACCATTTGATCAAACTGCCGCGGAGCTAACGGCATCGTATTTTTCCTCAGAATCTCCGGATCCAGTCCCTCCACCAAAGAATAGCTATGAACGGAAGTATCCTGATCTAAAAGGTAGCATTGGCGGTAATAGCCCAGCACCCGCTCATTAATCCCGGTATATTCCAAAAAATCATAATCATGATAACAGGTGCGGATTTTATCGATCAAGGCTTCCTGCAGCGGAAACGTTGTACTTTCAATGACCCGCGCCGACTGAATTTTATCAAAATAGACCGTGCCGTCCAGAACATCCATCGACTTCTCCGGATTGAACATTTTGACTTTCATTTTCCGGGTCTGCGGTTCAATATCTTCGATCGCGATCCAAAAAAATGTCCGCTTCTGATCGGTGGTGTTGTCATACTCAATCTGCAGCCATTTCCCGCTTTGTATCGATTTTGAACACTCCAGGGCCTTAGAATTCATCACCGTATACTCCTCAGCTTGATTATACCACAGCCATTTTCAAATGGAAAAGACTGACTTATTTCTGAGCCGATACAGAGGATTAACGCTTTCTTCTGCAGTATCCCGGCATACTTTCTGCGGCCTCTTTCCTTGTTGGATTCTATATTAAAAGCTCTCTTTTTATCTTGGTTATGCAGTTTCAGCACTTTAAATCACACAATGATAAACAATAACGTGATTTTCATCACACTTTTATATATTTTTCTGTGAAAAGGATCTGATTTCAATTCTAGAGTTTTTCTGTTTTCAACGTTCATTCTATTTCATCGTACTCCTCACAAAACTTTCCTAACCTATTCAACAGCTGTAAACTTCTCTTCCCGCTTCTGCTTTCCTGCCAGACAGGACTTACCCCTTCCGCTGCTTACGCTTCTGTTGAAGCAAGGCCGCTGTTTCCTGCTGCGGAAGAATCTTCTTCAGCACATAATGAGCCTTGATCGTATCATAGGTATCCGTGAAATAACGTTGTTGATCCCGGGTCTGAATCTCGATTCCCTTATTCAGCGTATTCCATTCCACGATCTCATCCAGTGCTACATCGCATAAAACTTCCCCCGCTTGATGATAGAAAAGCAGGCGGCCGGCGGAAATTTCAGCCTTGATTTCATCTCGGACCGCAAAGATGACGATCAGGGAAATCCCGCCGAAAACAGCCCCCAATCCCATCAATCCGGGACTGCCGGATCCCAGCATCATCACCGCGAAGATCAGAGAAAGGATTGAGGATATTTTGGGCTTTGCGCCGATTCTGACCTTTTTCTCATCGGCATGATCTGCTTCTTTCATTTTCATACTTATTCCTCCACTTTCAATATTTTCCGCAGCGTATTTAAGTTCGGTTCTCCGATCAGCAGGCTGCATTTATCCGGATCGATCAACATTTCCTGCAATCCCATTTCAACATTCTGCAGATCTAAATCACTTTTCATTTTTAATAAGATGATATTCTGAACAAACCGCTGATTCCAGGAGATTGCGTTTTTAAGAATCATGAAATAAATCTCATTCTTTTCAAATTCCGGTTCTACCAAGGCGATCAACGCAACCCGATAACCACACTCACAAGTCAGCCGTTTATCGTTATCCAGCAGAAGATTCACCTGTTCTTTTTGATCCTGCGTCTTCGGAAGCAGCTTCTTCGCAATGAATCGGAAGACTTCAAGCTTGGATTTTAAATTTAAATTCGTCAGAAAACAGTCGGCGCTGAGCTGATGATAAAACCAATAAGCATCGCAAATCTGACAGATCCGATAGCGGGTCTGCCGGCTGATTGTGTTGACCGTACTGTACGATCGGTAATAAGCAAATTTTTCATCCTGGCTGGCCAGCTTGCGGTCATTGACCAAGATGACGTCATAATCCGCATAGACCTGTTCAATCTCATACAGCTCACAGATTCCGATCCGCTGAATGGTGTTGTGGAAATGATGCTGCAGCTGAGCCGCGTAGCGTTTTGCCTCACACACTCCGTACTTGCTGGTCACAAGAATACTCTGCCGCTTCCGTTCCTTACTGGCTTCCAACCCTTCCGCCATGCACACGGTCAGAAAAACCATTTCTTTGTCTGAGATTTTAGCCTGAATCTTGGTTTCCAGCAAGCGCGCAATCTTACGGCTGTATTCGGACGCCGTGATCAGCTTGCGCTTCACCCGCGTCACGCCCATCGTCTGCCGGCTGATGTCAAAATGATTGCGCACACGGAAACCCCAGAAAAACAAAGACAGGTTTTCCATCAGGGAATCCGCCATCTCAGGATGACTCCCGGCAAAGAAATCCTTCATTATTTCCGCAGTGACAAATTTGCACAGCGCATACGATTCATTATCCATTTCCTGAATCATCAAATTCCGGCGGTTGCCGAAAGAAATTAGGATCATCGCCAGAAAATAAATATCCTCCCGCAGAAATTCATAATGATATCGGCGATCCAGCAGTTTTACGATGGCTTCAGCCGTATCAAATTCAACATCATACGCCTCCAGCATCCGCTTCTCATCCTCAGTGAATTTCACAGTCTTTTTAAATTGATTGCGCCGGTAGGCAATCCACAGCGACTTGGACAGATACTGAAACAACAGCGACGGAACGCTCAGCGTTGAAGTCTTTTTAAATATCGTCTGCAGGACTGAATACACATTCCCCTCAAATTCAGGATTGGCAATCTCACGGTAAATATGATCAGGAATGCCTTTATATTCAGGATTGACATAAATGGTTTTCAAGGCTGCGATCCGGATTGAAATCTCATTGCCGTTGACCCTCAGCTTTCCGTTGGCAACCTTCATCGTATAATGACTTTTTACCGAAGTGCTGTTGGATTTCTTGATCAGTGCGCGGATCGTGGATTCGCTGAAATACAGCATTTGTGACAGCCGGTATAGCGTGACGTCCTTCATCAGCATCGCCAGAAGCCGGATTTCCCGCTCTCGGAAATTGATCAGCTCCCGTTCCATCGTGTTGACATCATAATCCAGATCCTTCATAAACTGCTTAAACTGCCGGGGATCCTTGATCAGAACTTTATAACCTTTGGTATGACAGCTGACCAGCTTGAAGGCATCATCCAGTTCTTCAGAATACAATACCTGATTGATGCGTTTGATATCATCGCGGATCGTCCGCTCGCTCACCCCGGTTACGGCAGCCAGCTGTTTTCCCAAAATATAAGTCTCGCTGATTGACAAATAGTGCAGGATATTCTTCTCACGGGAAGTAAAATTGTAGACCATAAGCTCCCTCCTGTTCTAACAAAGAATCCCCATCAAAGGCAGAACGCTTTCAACGGGGATTCTTTCATGGTTTAATTATCAAACAAATTCTGAATGATCAGAGCGACGTATTCTTCCGCCTTGCCCTTAGGCATCTGAGTGGAAATCCCGTCATGACCGCCGCCGAATTCGCTGGCTTCCACAACATATCCGTTCTGACCGTTGGCATAACCCCAGACGAAGCAGGCCTTGGCCTGAGAGCTTTTCTTGATCTGACGGCCAAACGCGGAAACCAGCTCGCAAGGCAAAACGACAATTTCCAGATCCTGCATGCGGATAATCGTTGTTTCCAGCTCCAGTTTCACATGCCCGGCTTTGATCTTGCGCTCAAAACCATTGATTTCAGAAATCAGCCACTTGCGTTCATCGTAAGCTTCAGCCTGTTTTAGTTTTGCCTTTGACTGTGCCAGCCGCTCTTTCAGCACCGCGATGTCCGGATCATATTCGACCTTGTAAACAAAACTCCGGACCTCCGGCTTGGCCAATTCCAGATCGCATGTCTGAGTGAACTGAGATATCTGCTCAGCAATACCGCGGCTGACACGCTTCAGCTCCGCAAAATCATTGTTCTGCCGATACAGGCGGTTGGACATATCCCCGGCGTTGCCGTTGCAGACAAGCGGCGTCACATTCAGATACGGGATCAGCTCGCGCCGCACCGCGGCTAATAAATCCCCTGAAATCTGATATTCTTCCGGCGATAATACAGTGGAATGGCAGGACATATTGACTAAAGCGGATATCGTCTTCTCCGCCGCATCTTTGAATTCGATGACCACGATCTGGGTATCGCCGTATTTATCCCGGGCATTGCGGTTGCCGTAAAAACCCTGCGATTCTCCTGTCGTGTACTGCACGCGGGCGACTTCATGGAACTCTTTGTTCAAGGTTTCTTCAGCACCGTGGATCAATTTTTCAAGAACTTCTTTCCGCCAGCCATCATCATGCGGCATTTCCGGATTCCGTGTCAAAAGCAGCGGAGCGGAATGACTGTGATCAGCACTCAGAATGATATGATCATACGGGATATGATCGTATTCCACAAGATGATATTTAAACAAACGGACGAAATTGCTGTCAAAATTGGAAATGTCGGCTTCAATCCAGAGAAATCGTTTTCCATCGACCTCCAATCCCAAACACGTTGCTTCAATTTCATCATGAACTCCTTTGAACTTCTCCGTCCGCATGGCATGTCCGGCTATATAGGTCGGATGATCCGGCGTAATATTCACGGTTGTGGTTGTCGTTACTTTTACCATAAAGTCCTCCTATTCATCGCCATCCAGATTTTCAATGGCATATTGACGCATATAAACAATCGAGTCACGGCAGGCATTCACTTTTTCAGCGATTGTTTCCGGATTGATCGATTCCGGATTCATTGTGACCAGCTCCAGCAGCAGGGGCAGATTCAGCCCTGTGATCAGATGAACCTGCGGTTTGTCGTTCAGCTTCATCATCAGCTGCTGATTCACGCTTCCCCACAGGATATCGGTCAAGACAATCGCGGTATCGGTTTCCTGAAGCCTGCGGATGAAATCCTCCAATTCCGCTTCCGGATTGCGCTCAGGGTCTTCCGTATAAAATGGAATCGCCTGAATGTGATGAGTTTCCTGGGTAAAAAGCTGGAGCGTTTCCAACATACCCAGGCACAGATTGCCATGACTGGCTAATAAGATTTTAAGCATTCCTTTCTCCCTCTTTGTTGGTCAATGCGGCTAAGACATCGCGGCAGCTGGCAGCCGTATAAGTCGCGGCCTGCTGCAGAAGCGGATGATGGGAACCGACATAGTAGCTGGGATGAAACCGCTGCAGCATTTCCAGATCGTTTTCATCATCTCCCACGGCGGCAACCTGATCCGCCCTTACTTGAAAGCGGGCGGCAAGCTTCAGCGTTTCCGTTGCTTTAGAGCGGCCGGCATGCAGGACTTCCATCTGCCGGTTTCCGGTTCTGACCAACCGATAATCATGAAACTGTTTTGGAAAAGCCGTCTGGATTGCGGAGGCCTGCGCGGAATCAGCATAGTGCAGACAAATCCGGCTTACCCTCATCGCCGGCACGGAAGACTCCTCAGAAAGCAGAAATTCGGTTACACCGTTGAGATCACAGATGCGTTCTGTCTGAGCCAGCCGGGCTTTCAGTTCAGCCTGATGCTTCCGGCTGCCGCAGCAGGCAATCCCTTCCCTTGTATAGGCCGTGACGTCCAGCTGGGGCAGCTGCCCGGCATAGGCTGCAATCTGCCGAACAACGGCGGGGTCAAAGATAAAAGCCTGCAGCTGATTGGCAATCAGCGTGACATTGCCGGAATAGCCGACAATCGCATCGAAGGTAAATCGATGGATACGTTTAAGAATATAGGAAGGATGCCGGCCGGTCGCAACCGTGATGTAAACACCCTGCTGCCGCAGCTTCTGCAGCAGCGCCACAATGTCCGTTTCCAGATCAAGGTTGGGAATATCTTTGGGGACTAACGTACCATCGAAATCGAAAGCGGCCAGCCGGATTTTTGACATTGACGTCCTCATTCGCTCAAATGGAACTAAGTTCCGTCCTTTTAAGCCAGGATGCCGAAGTAAGACAGAAGAATCGTAGCCACGATCATAATCCAGACCATCTTGACCGTATTCATGCCTTTGACCTTCGTCAGCCCAAAATAGGTGACAGCCGTGACGATACATGGAAGCAGAGCCGGCAGGATTCCATCCAGAATGGATTGAATGGTCTGTGAAGCATCGCCGATGGTGATTGCCACCGGTGTTGTTACCTTAACTAAGGATGGAATCAGCGCACCGATGACAATAACGCCCAAGACCGAAACCGCATCGCGGATATTGTTCAGCTGATCCTTGCGCGAAGTGATCAGCTCCGCTCCGCCGTAATACCCGATTTCAATCAGTTTCTGACGAACCCAGGTGATCAGCGGCGTAAAAATCGCAATCATGATAATACAGGTAATCCAGTTGCCTTCAATCGCGGCATAGGCCGTCATGGCGCCCATAACCACTTTCGGAATCGTGTTGAACAGAGCATCGCCGATCCCCGAAAACGGGCCCATCAAGGATGTCTTTAATGAGGCTGCCAACTGCAGCGAGGATGGATCTCGATCTTGTTCAATCGCCAAAGCGGCTGCGGTAATCGCGGCGCCGAAATAAGTCTGACAGTTGAAGAATTTCAGGTTGTTCTGAAACTTTTTCTGCATTAAGTCAGGATCATCCGCAAACCATTTTTCAAAGAAAGGCCCCATGGAATAGACGCAGGCAATTCCCTGCATCGCTTCGTAGCTCTGACTGGCCTGAGCGGTAATCGCATAGCGCAGCGAGAATTTCCGCAGTTCTTTTTTTGTCAATTTCTGATTATTTTCACTCATCACCAATTCCTCCTGCATCCACATTCAAATACGCATTGGCCTGCGCCTTGGATTCTTTTTCCATTCGCTTAAACAAGACGACCGCGATCACGGCGCCTACCAAGGTAATCGCCAGGATGGACTGCCCGAAGAAGACATAGAGAACAAACCCAAGAATCAGATAATGGAAGTTTTCCTTCACCGGCATGTACAGCATTAACAGCGCCATGCCCAAAGCCGGAAGAACCCCGGATACCGTTCCCAACGCCGTCGTCAGCCAGGCCGGCATATAGTTGATAATCAGCTGAACAATCGGTTCGCCGAACAGTAAGAAGATGATGACCGGCAAGGTCTGACCTAACGCGGCGCGGCCGAAACCGTATTCGCCAATCAGGATATCGCGGTATAATTTCTTGTATTCCCGTTTCTCGACATGTTTTTCCGCACGGTGATACCAATAGGAATTAACCGTCTTGGCAATGACGTCCAGCTGGATGCCCAGCGTGGCGACCGGAACACCGACGGCCATCGCCAGCTCCAGCGGAGCGTCGGTACCGGAGGCAATCGCAAACGGTACGGAAATCCACAAAGCGGTATTGAAGTTAGGGATGGAGGCTCCGCCGTAAGCAGCGAGTCCCATTGCCATCAGCTGGAAGGTACCGCCGATCAGCAGGCCGGTTTTCACGTCCCCCATAATCGCGCCGGCAATCAAGCCGCGGAATACCTGCTGACCGCCGAACTTTGCGACCAACTGAACATTTTGACCTAAAGTTCCGATGATATGACAGGCTAAAATCAGTAAAATGATCTGTATCGGGTTAAACATTCAATTCTCTCCTCTCTCCATTATTTCCGCTTTTCCATCATCACCTGATAGAAATTGGAAATCGAATCATCCGTCGGCTGCAGTTTAGCCTCCAGCTCTACCCCTTTTTCATGCAGCTGCTTTAAAACTTCGGCTTCCTCGTCGTTGACCGTGATGTAGCGGCTGATCGCCACCGAATCTGCAGTCTTGTCAATGTTTCCAAGATTCCCCATGGTTAACAGCGGCACAGCAATTCCGTTTTCCACCAGTTTAAGGAAAGTTTTGGGGCTTTTGGCCACGATCATGACGGATTGATTTTGATAACGGTCGGCTTTGAGGTTTTCAATGGCTTTTTCGTGCGTTAAAACAGACAGGAAGACGCCGTTGGGCGTCGCCATGCGCAAGGCATTTTTCAGCATTGGATTATTGGCGCTTTCGTCGTCGATGCAAATCACCCGTTCAATGTGAAGCTTCGGCACCCACATTGTAGCGACACAGCCATGCACTAGGCGGTCGTCCACACGATAGTTCAGAATATTCATCAAAATTCTCCTTTCTGTGCCTATTCTAGCATCCAGACAGAAACAGAAATCATTCCTTAATTCCGCTTTAAGCGGAAATTCTTTGAACAGATCGTTGACTATAATGAACGAAACATCGTAGATACTCTCTATCCAAGCTGAATTTCAGAGTCTAAAAAAACAAAAAAGAGATCCGGGAAGACCTCCTGAAATCTTTGCTTTAAGCAAAGCAGCGAAGCATTGGCCGCTATTTTAACAGCCAATCCTCCACCGCGGCTGAGCATAAAAAATGAAAGCTGATAAAAACAAACAGAAAAGCAGGCCTCACTTTGAAGTCTGCTTTTCTGGTATTTGTGTTTCAGCGTTAGAAAATCCTGAATCACTGATTATTTTCTTTTCTTCAGCATCCATAAGGCTGCACCCACGGCCACGATCACAACAGCGCCGCCGATCAACATCCATGGGGAAGATGCGGATTTTTCTTCCGGCTTCACTTCCGGTGTCTTTTCCGGCTGAGCTGTTGGCGCAGCAGTTTCCGGCTGCGGTTCATTCTGAACCTGGGACTCTGATTCTTCAACGGATGTCGATTCTTCTTCTGTTTGCTGCTTGTTTCCAAACAAGGAACTCCAGAAGCTGCCGGTGGATTTTGGTTTTTCCGGAGCTGCCGGTACGGCCGGATTCGCGGAATTCACCTCATCTGAGGAATCTGACGGCGGGTTGGGAACAGGGTCCGGCAGGCTGCGGGTAATCACATAGACGCCGTCGAGCACCGTCGTATGGAATACGAGCTCATCGCCTTCAAATTTGAAATCGGAGATCGGCTGATAAGAAACATGATAACGAACCAAATGAATTCCGTCTTTCTTTCCTGCAAATGGAATGCGGACTTCATACCGCGTTAAGCCGCGGCTTCTGGAACTGCCCATTTTCAACTGCCAAGCCTTGACAATTTCCTGACGGTCGAAGTTTTCATGATCAGCAGTCACATCCTTAACTTCCAGCGAGTCCGTATCGGTAAACAAGCCGATAACTTTAATTCCCTGTTCACTGATCAGCGTCATTTCTTCCGGGTTCGGCATTACAGTCACCGTAATGGTCTTTTCAGCTTCATTGCCGGCGGAATCCGTGACCTTGTAGGTGACATGATAAACTCCGGCAACCGTGGTATCGACATCATTGGCGATGACATGCTCAGAAGTCAGAGTAAGTTCCTGATCTTCCGCATCGCTGATGATAGCGTAATCAAGCGGATTGAACTCACTTCCCAACGCAATCGCGACATTGTTGGCGGTGATCACCGGCGGATTATCTGTGAAGGCCGTGACTGTCACATTCACCGTTGCCTGATGTCCGCCGTCGCGGGAAGTCACGGTAATCACAGCCTGACCTTTCTGTTTCGCCGTAATCAAACCCGCCGCGTCTACTTCTGCAATAGAATCATTGCCTGACGTATAGATTAACTGCTTATCCGTTGCCTTTTCCGGCGTGACGGAAGCTTCAATCTGAGCCTGAATCTGAATCTCCAATGTCATTTCCGGCTGGGATACTTGAACGCCTGTGACTTCAACAATCTCCGCACGATAGGCTTCCATGCCTGCGATCAGAGCTTCACGCATCTGTTGAATTTCAGCACCGGTGAACTCTCTGTCAATCAGCGCTTCTGTTTCAGCGATGGCATTTTTCAGCTGCTGATAACCAGCATAGCTGCCGACCAAATCTTCACTGTAACGGCTTGCCAGCACTTTGGCTTCAATCAGCTGATCCACAATTTCCGGATTGTAATACGCTTCAAATTCAACAATGCCGTAACCGCCGTTGGTTGCTGTGCGCTTAATTCCCTGGAATTTGACGAATTTGACTGTCATTTCATTGCAGTTGATGACGAACTGTCGATTCTGACCGTCGGTAATATCCGCCATGACTTCAAAGTTTATGCCGTCCATGGAACCCAGAATCTGATATTCTTTGCCGTAAACCGTTTCTGAGAACCAGGTAATCCGAACTTCATTGATGGTCCGGGCTTCCGGCAGCTCCATCAACAGCCATTGATCCTCAGCTTCCGCATCCGTGATTCCTTCATAATTCGATGCCCAGCGGGTCTTAGTATTCTGATCGACTGCGCCAGCTGGTGTTATCGGTGGATTTGCGCTTGGCCGATTAACAGTGGACGAAGCGGTTGCCGCCGCACCTACCATCAGATTTTCGGTACCCTTGATATCAACGTCTGCCTTGATTGTACAAGTTGCTTGATAGCCACCCTCTTCCGCAGCCGCGGTAATCGTCGCGATACCAATGGCATGGGTGGTCACGACGCCGTTTTCATCGACTGTCGCTACGCTTTCATCCGAAGAAGTCCATGTTACATTCTTATTGTTGGCGTCTGCCGGTTCAACGTTGGCCTGAAGCGTCACCGTTTCCCCGCGCATCACTTTCACTTCTGTCTGATTTAATGAGATGCCTGTAACCTTCGATTCAACCGTAATCTCAATTTGGGCACTGACTTCGTTATCCAGAGCAATCGCCTTGATCACAGCTGTTCCGCCATTGACTGCCTGAACATAGCCGCTCTCATTCACAGCAGCGACTGCAGGATCACTGCTTTCCCATCGAATTGCTGAATTGTAGGCATTCGCCGGCAGGATCGACGCATGCAGCTGCACGCCTTCATTCTTGCCTAATAAGTACGAATCACCTTCGCTGATGATCACTTGCTCAACGTGCAGTACCGCAGCGTTGAAATCACGGCTAGCCATTTCCAACTCATTGACGATTCTTGCCAATTCGGCATCCTCATAGGCGGCACCCAATTTTATTAAGGCTTCCGCGGCTGCCAGCGCTTCTTCCACCTTTTCTCTGAGTTGATTGTACACGGCTTCTGAAACAAATGCTGAAGCATCACCGTACTGTTCCAATAACGTTTTTGCTTTATCCATCGAGGCACTTAACGAAACCTTTTCATAGGCCTCAATCTCGAAGATCGAATATCCGCCCTGATAATGCGAACGTTCAATTCCCTGCATCCGCAGATACTGTGTTTCTGCGGCGTCAAAGCTCAGGGTATCGTTACGCGGGGTCTTGCCCGCATTGGCAATGACCGCATGGTACAGATCAAAATATGTTTCCCCATCCAAGGATCCCTGCAGCAGATATTCGCGGGCGTTGCCGGCTTCCCAGGTAATGACGACTTGGGAAATCGTGCGCTTTTGTCCAAGGTTGATATCCAGCCACTGGTCGTTTTCTCTCGCTTTGGTTTCCGCATCAAGATTGCTGCCCTGTTCGTCATTGCCTTTGGTATAATTTGATGCCCAGCGGGTTGAGGAATCGCCATCATTAGCGAAAGCCGGGGCACGGTTTTCACCTACTTGTGAAGTTCCCGTTGCAGCATGCGCACCGTTAGCCTGCGAAGCATAGTTGATCGACTGATTGTCATAGGAAGTTCCGAGTTCAATCCCTCTTGGCTGACCATCCTTGATGTCAAAACGAACCTTCAGCGAAACAGAATTGCCTTCCGCCCGGATGATCTGAGCATCGCCGCTCAGGATGCTTAAATGCTGCGGATTGACATTGTCAATCGTAATTGTGATTTCACTCAATGACCGCGTAGGATCACTGACAGCCAGACGCAGCGTTTCTGCATTGTCCGCCTTATCCAGAATCACAGCGGACGGCTTGTCAACGGTGACATCCCCCGCTGTACCGGCGACAAAGAAATTCATGGCGATCTGACCGCTGGCCAAATCTTTCAGGGCATGAACTCCGCCTTCCTGCTTGATAATGGCAATGTGTTCATCCGCACGATAGCTGGCTGTTTCTTCCTGACTTGCCTGCGGCAGAACGATGTAAGCATACTGGCTGTCTGTTGGTTTTTGACCATGCTGAACCGCAAGCGATAAGAAGTTGTTGGTTCTTTCTGTATAATCCGTAAATTTGGCAAGCTTGTTGACGTCATTCCAGGTTCCTGTTCGTGTTTCCTTTTTAATCAGGACATCCGCGGAATCCAGGAAGACATACCCGATGGCATCATCGGCATTGCCTTCCAGCCAGGCATAGCCAGGATTGCTCAGCACTTCTTCGCCATTAGCATTGAGATAAGCGTTTCCATCCACAATTAAAGTATTGGATCCATCCGCTTTGATCTTGCGGTTATCCACAATCGTTTCAACGGTGGCAACCTTCGGGTCGCTGCCGTCGTTCGTAATCCCTGTGCCTAAGAAAATCAGCTGATCGCCAAAGACAAAGTAGGATTTATAAGCGCTGATGCCGGAACGGCTGCCGCTGACATTGGAATCATTCCCGGTTCCGCTGGCACTCGGCTTACTGAACGGTTTATCGCCGGTCAGAATCAGACCGCTGACCCCATTGACGCCATCCAGCGTGACGCCGCCCGCCCAGGCAGACTGACCGCTGGTGTTAAAGCTGATATCCTGATGGGCCGTGGTCACGCCGCTGACACGGTAGTTATCCACAGTCGCAAAGTAATGGTCGTTATACTGACTGATATCGGAGGTATAGATCTGGGTATGTCCCATTCCCTGATAACGGCCTTTGTTGTTTTCATTATTTCCCTGCTCGGTGTTGTACATCCGCTTGGATGAGTTGGAAACGGTGAAGGTGAAATCTTCACGATGAACCACTGTTCTGTCCATATAGGAGTAAACGTTATAACTGCTCTGACGGGTCGCAGCCTCGACATCCTCAGTATTCCGCAGTACCTGAACGCGAATGTAATCACTGTAAGGAACCAATGAGAAATCCTGGGTTTGCGTCTGACTGAATTTCTCCTGGGCAATTGTTTTCAGTTTTGCACGGATCTGGGCTGCCGATTCCGTATCGACAGTTTCCGCATACTGCAGAATCGTTCCCATCATCTTCATGCCCATGGTATCGCCCTGCTGAGCCATTCGGGATACCGCACGGCCGCGGACTAAATCCAGAACGTTGCCGCCGTAGGATAAGAATGGGATAAAGGAATCATTCAGGAATGTTTCATACAGGGCGACGTTTTCCGGACTGACGGCCTGCTCGGTAAAGTTCAGCATGATGATGCAGTTCGTCAGCTCATCCAACAGGACAAAGCCATAGGAGCCATTATAAGGAATGGAAGTATGCTGGATGAAGCTGCCGTCCTTGTAGAAGCCGTCGCCGGAGGTGACATAAGTAAACAGCGGCGCCATGCAGGACTGAGCATGCTCAAGACGGCTGCTGCTGCCTTCAAAGGCGGCGCGCTTGATCACGATGGAAACTTTATCAATCAGATTGGCGCCGGTTTCTTTCAGACTGCTGTTGAGCCGATAATCAGCTTTCGGAACAAACCGGTCGATGGTTGCCACAACAGACTGTTTCATCGTTGCCGGCATTTCATCGCGCATCAGGAAGGAAACATCCATCATTGAACGCGGGCTGCCGATTTCCCAATCCCACCAGTTTGACGAGCCTTTTTTGGTATTCGGTCCATATTTATTGGCCAAAATGAATTCCATGGCTTCTAAAATCTGAATTCTTACCGCATCCTTCTGATACAAAGCGGACTGCGGTGTCTGATACTGGGTCGCGATCATCTTCAGGCGATCCAGGGCTTCCGTTACCTTTGCCCCCATTTCCGCATCATTCATCGCTTTGTCTGTCCACAATTCGCTGGTATCCGGGGACATCGGATCTTTCATCGTATCCAGATAATTCCGGGATTTCTGATCCAGACTTTGAACATTCTCCAGATAAACAGGATCCTGGAAGGTTCCTGAGGAATCACCGACTAATTCATTCACCCAGTAATTCATGATCTTTTCATAAGCCGTATCGATTTCACTGGTTTCGACCAGGTATTTCATCGCCTGCTTTATAGACTCCAGCGCCGCATCGACCGCATCCTGATCCAGCTCTGATGAACTGAGCAGTGCCTTGGCTTCAGTCAATGCTGTTTCCAAACGAGCCCAGCTTCCCTGCGTATAATTCTCAGAAGACAAGGTTTCAGCTTCAGAAATTGCTTCTTCCAAAGCCTGAATCTCAATCTTATCGCTGTAAACTGTCAGCGGAACCGAAGCTCTCATCAAGGAATTGGATGTTGAGGTGGCTGTAATCAACGTCTTACCTCGCCCGACAGCACTTACTTTCCCATTTTTATCAACCGTCGCTGCCTTAGAGTTGGATGAAGACCAAATGACATCCTGATCCTCAGCCTCCTCCGGAATAACCTGAACTGCTGCCTGGGCTGTGTCATTCACCGCTAATCGAGAAACATTCATCTGGACTTCCAGTGACTGTGCGTAAACTGGAAGCGGTTCAGATGTAGATACCGGAATGATCTGGAAATCATCAATCCAGAAAGTACCGGTACTTTTTCCAGATTTTAAGTAAAGATTGACTAACGATGTCGGTTTATCCGCTTTGTATTCACCTTCAAAATGCGTCCACTCGGTATTGTTTTTGATCGGGTGATCTACGTTAAAGATTTTCAAATTTAAGCTCTCAGAGCTCATATCTGCAGTCTTGTACCAAAATGAAATCTTGTAGGTCTGGCCTTCGACAAACGGATAATTCTGAAGTTTGAAATACGCTTCATTGGTCGCACCAACGCGTTTTTCAACACGCACGGAACATTCGCCTTCATGCTTATCCTGCTTATCCTGATAAGCCATGTAATATTGAGTTAAGGCTTGATTGCCATCATAGATTTGATAAATCCATGGCTGGGTCTTCAGATCATTTTCCCAGATATCTTTATCCCACCAAGTCTTCGCTGGCTGCTGCGGATGCGGAATTACGACGGGTTCCCACATTTCAAATCCACTGTTGTCGAGGATATTCTCGTTGGTTGCATCCAAAGCCGCATTGAACTGACCAAACACTTCGATTTCCCGCAGATCGTAAAGATCTGTCGTTTTCTCCATCAGCTCCAGCTTGATGTAACGGGCATTGCCTGCGGAAAGCGAATCCATAACCTGCGGCTGATTCACTTCTGCCACTTTTGTCCAGGTCTTCCCTGAAATAGAAGTGCTGAGCGTATAATGCGATGGTTTCTGCTCTCCCCAATGCAGCTTCACCTGGGCATTTTCAACCGCATGATCCAGCTGCACGGTAATTTCAGCACTGGCCTCGGTCGAAGTCCAGCCTTTTCCATATTGATAATCAACTAGGCTGAAGGCTGAGGTCCCTTCATCACTGGAGCTTACCTCAACAGCAGCTCCCAGGGCTAAATTCTTACGCAGATCCGGAGCTTTTTCTTCGGAAAGCGTCAGATCCGCACACAGCAGATAATGATCGGAAAGCTGATTCTGAACCACTTCAAAATTGTCGATCTGGATATTTTTCGTCGCCAGAATATTATCCACAGCAAACACTTTCATTGCCGGATCATCGTCAGGCCAGTAAGTTCTTTGCCACTGATCATTGCGGCCATTCGCCATATTGAAGAAATCCAGCATGCGGGAAAACTCATAGGTATCCTGATCCGCATTGAAATCACCCATGATCACTTTGTATTCGATCGGATCCTTCGCAATCATGTTGGCCAGCTGCAGAAACTGCACCTGACGCAGTTCCCTGGCGGTCATTTGTTTTGGCGTCTGTGCGCTCAGATGGACATTGTACAGCGCAATCTGTTTGCCTTCTTTTTCAATTACGATCCGCTGAGCAACCTTGGTTGCTTCTAACTCGTAAGTTTCCAGAGGACTTGCGGAAGATTGCAGAATCGGATAATGCGAAACAAATCCGATCCCAAATTCCCCACCCTCATAATTGCGGAATTTCGCAAAGTCCGTATGCGATAATTCGGAACTCGTTAAGCCTGCCAACATATCCACATTATTACGGTTATTGAACATATCGACTTCCTGAACCGCAACAACCTCCAGGCTGTTTTCCGCAATCACACCGGACATTTCGCCAAGACTGGAATATTTACCCGCCGCAATATTCCAGGTTCCGACACGAAGGGTCACCGGCGACGCTGTCGGCTCAGCCAAGATCGGGACAGCCTGACTTGGAACGATCACAGTCAATGCTGTGACAATGGCTGCCAGAAAACTGAACAGTTTTTTCATCTTACTTTCCTCTCTTCCCCTGCTTCCGCCCCTTTTCATTCCTTAATTATCCGCAGTCGGATAAAGAAATAAGAAAAAGTTTGTAAGCGTTATCACGTTTTCAATTTAGCATGGGAAAAGAAGCTTGTCCAATAAGCATTTCCAATCCATAAGTAATATTTACTAATCTATAAATTATACTTATATATCGTTGAAAGTCTTTTATACAAGTGTTATTGAAGAATACAGAATCTAACTTTACGACGTTCAGCGAAATAAATCGCGATTATATCTGGAATTTCCATGTTGACTAAAGGTTAAAACAAGTTTTCATTTTAATTCTTAATTTCTCGTTTTTAATTCTTATTCTAACTTTATCCGCGAGCTGAAATTTTAGGCTTTTCAAAGCTCTTTCTTAATTCTCTTTCACCGGAAGGCGGAAATGCTCCCCGAAATTGCAAAAAGATTTCTCAGACATTCGCCAAGAAATCTTATCTGCTTATCTTTGAAGAACCAAGGCTTTCACCAATCCGAACCATTCTCTTACGGTATACATCGGAATCAGCGAAGGCGGAGTATCCGAGTTCACGGCTTCAATTTGTTCGATCCCCAACTGTTTAGCCAGAATTGACGCCCGCAGCTGATGGAAGCTGTCCGTAACAATCACAACCTTTTCACTCAGTTCGTTTTGTCTTAACACTTTAAGCGAATACTTCAAATTTTCGCCTGTGTTCCGCGCCTGATTTTCCTCAAGAATCCGTTCGGCTTCCAGTCCGTTATCCGTCAGCCACTTTTTCATTACAGCACTTTCTGTATAGGTTTCGCCTTCGCCCTGTCCGCCTGTCACAATGATCTGACTCTCAGGATGTTCCTGAGCATACGTTAAAGCGGCCTGCAGACGACGCTGCAGAATCAGGCTGGGACGATCTTCATTGATCTTCGCGCCCAGGACGATGACAGTGGACCCCTGATCATCCGCAGAAAAGAAACGAACATGGGCCGCACTGATCATCAGGACAATTAAAATAAGAGCCATACCGCTGCCGATCAGCCCCAGACAATTTACTCGCCGTTGACCGCGTTTTCCCAGCTTTTCATGAATGAGGGCCTCACCAATCAGCATCATGCCCAGAATTAGAAAAAAAGCATTGCCGAACTGCAGTGAAACCGTAATCCATGTCAGGCAGGCATACCCCAAGCAAAGGCCTCCTAAAATGATTAAAATTCTTTTTCTGTTCATCTTCGTCACCTGCCTTTCCCCTGTTAGAATATCATATTCTATTTAAAATACGGGGAAAGTCAGAAAACCTTAAGTTCACTGTAAGTGTTTCTCCTGTTTCTTTCTTTTTTATTCCTAAATGGAATAAGAAAAGAACAGCAGCGCCATCATAACGGCGATTCCACCCAGAAACCGATCGCTGTGTTCTCCGTGATCTTCACTTTCATTTTCCGAAACTTCTTAGGCAGTATTTCAACCTTTTGAAGAAACATTGCTGATGATTTCAAGGATATAGAGCGCAGTTAACATCGCTCCTGCAAGAAGCAAAATAATACCCGGGAGTCTGATGCAGAAAATAGCGTACCGCGTAGGTTCTCCGCCTTTGACAAAGAACTGATACCGCATTTCCCACATTTTTTCCGGTTTGGAAAAGATAAACCATCCCAGATAGATTATGATTAAGCTGGCCATGATGATGAACATCCTTCCATTCTCCATTCTTAAACTTCAGAATCATTCCTGCATTCAGCTGATTTTTACATCCATGAATAAGGATTAAATGTCCGGTTTCTATCCACCTTGCTTGTCTGGCAATACAAAAAAGCCGGCAGCTGCCAGCTCTTATGAATTCTGTTCGCGATTTTTCAATTCTTCCAACAATTCCTTTTTAATGATGCTGAAAACTTCTTCATCCGAGGTCAGCGGTACACACGTCCCAAAGATATTCGCCAGCTCTAATTCCGTTTTCGCTTTGTTCATACGCAGATTAATACTTGCCTCATCCGAATGATACCGCTGTCGGATCTGTTTTTCCAATACGGCCAGACTTGTCGGCACGAGGAAAAAAGCTTTGTTATCCGGATGTTTAATCCGAATTTGACCAACACCCTGAGCTTCCACTGAGATCAGTACATGCTTACCCATAGCTGTCAAAAACTCCACATGTTCTGCCGGTGTTCCGTAATAATACCCATTGAATTCTGTATATTCCAGCATTCGATGATCCCGCACGGCATCCGCAAAATCCTTATGATTGACAAAATAATAATCTGAACCATCCCGTTCCGTTTCCTTCTTTGGCCGTGTGGTCAGGGATATGATATCCATTAAGCCCAATTCCGGATCATTCAGCAGCTTCTGACGAACCTGATCTTTACCAATACTGCTGACGCCGCTGAGAATCACTACCAATCCTTTTGCCATAAACTCGCCCCTCCCTAAGATTTCATAATGTAGTTATACCGCAAATGCGGCATGATGACAAATGTTTTCTTAAAAATTGTAAAATTTTTCAACGCGATGATTTATTTACATTTGCATTTGCATTTCTACTGAAATCTGTTCTTCTGGATCTATTATATCAAGAAAAGCAAGATGGCTGAACAGAATCCCTGACAAATTTTAATTTAGCTGCTGCTTTTACTGCACAATTAAAGACGTCAGACGGTCAAAGAAGCATAATCAAAGCTCCTTTAAGGCTTCCTGTTCCTGCTCTTAGAAAATAAGCGCAGCACTCAGATTAAAGCCGACGCTAAAGCCTAACAGGACAGGGCCGTCCCTGCCTGACGCTGCATAAACTCAATGAACAGCTGTTGGGGCAGGGTAATCTCTTCGTCACTTCGGGTAATGGCATAAATACCCCACGCATCGGTTTCTCCCAGATTTAACGGCAGCACCTTCACTTTGGAAACAGAGGGATGGCTGTCCTTGCGGTAATCCGGAAAAGCGAAACTGACCGATCGATTTTCCAGGACCAGATTGCGGGATATATTCACATCGGCCGTAATGATCGAAAAGGTGGGCGCAAAGCCATTTTCATGACACTTCTGAACATAATAGCGATGCAGATCATACTTTTCCCCAAAGCCGACCATCGGTACGCCTTTTAAATCCTGAAAGGTCAACGATTCCTTTTTCGCTAAGGGATGATCAACGTGCAGGCAGACATGCAGATCACTCTTCTTGATTAAGCACGAACGAAAGCCTTGAATATACGCTGGGGTTGTTCCGATTAACCCCAGGTCCGCCTCGCCTTCTTCAACATGGCGCAGAATCGCTTCATTGTCTTCTTCTTTTGTGGACAATAGAATCGAAGTATACGCAGTGGAAAAGTTCGCAAACATCTCCGCTGAAAGATTTAAGACAATTCCCGCGCCCATGACTATCCGTAATTCGTTTTTCTTATCCTCTGCCTGTTTCAGCATTGCCGCCTCAAACTGGCCGAATGACCGCACAACTTTACTGGCTTCCTTCTGAAACACTTTCCCTAAAGGCGTCAGTGCCAATGTATTTTTGCGATTGATCAACAACGGTGACTGCAGCTCAGTTTCCAGCTGCCGGACAGCCTGAGCAACGGCTTGGCGGCTGATATATAATTCCTCCGCGGCTTTGGTATAGTTGAGCGTTCGGCTGACGGTTAAGAAATAACGCAGATGCTGGATATCCATCCATACTCCCCCTGTCTTTTCTGACTGAAACTAAACTTGATCATTTCTGAACAAAGTAATTTTCTCTTGCGCCTTCGCAAAAAAAGACTGCTTTTTACTTGGTCAGAAAACGCCTACAATAACCATTAAAGAGCATTGTGCATTTATTGTCAATCCTGACATAAGCGAACAAAGCTCATAAAACGAGGAGGAAAGAAATGAAAAACACAGACAAAGCAACATCTGGAATCTCCCGACGGGACTTTATCAAAGGCGCGGCGGCCGGAGCCGTCGGCTTAGCCGCAGCCGGTATGTTGGGCGGATGTGCCTCAGACAACGAAGTCAAAACGCCGGAAGCTTCATCAGCCCCTGCTGGAAACAACGTTTTAACCGCAGAGACCTTTACGCAGACAAAATGGTCATTTGAAATTGCCCCTGATCCGATTCCCGAATCAGAGATTAAGGAAACGATCGAACATGATATCATTGTCATCGGTTCCGGTATGGCGGGTTTATGTACCATGTGTTCCGCGATGGAACAGGGAGCTGACGTTCTGATGTTCTCCGCCGGTTCGCAGCCGTATTCCCGCGGCGGTTCCAATCATGCCGTGGGTTCCAAATATCAAAAAGCGAAGGGAATTGATTATTCACCAGAGATTGCCCGGAAAATCGTTAAAACCGAACAGACTTCCGGCACTTATTTCATGGATAAAAAGAAATGGGAACGCTGGATCAACAACAGTGCTGAATCTGTAGACTGGATGATTGACAAGATGGAAGCCAAAGGTTTACATGTATGCCTGGAGCCAGGTTATTATGATCCTGACGGAGTCCTGACTGTACCGAGTGCTTCCCACAATTTCTGGAATGAGGAACAGCCGTTCGGCGCTTTATTCGGCGCCCCGCTGCAGGCTCAGGCTTATGCCAGCCATATCGCTGACATGGGCGGTGAAATTCATTATAAAACGATCGCAAAATATCTGATTCGCGAAAATGAGAATACCGGCCGAGTATCCGCGGTCATCGCGCAGAAAGAAGACGGCAGCTATGTTAAATATGTCGGACGCAAGGCGATTGTCCTGGCCACCGGCGACTTCTCCCGCAATAAGGATATGATGGCCAAGTATTCACCATGGGCGTATGAAATTTTCAAGGATACACTGTCGGATGAGGTTGATTACGATGCCGGTTTAGTCTACAACGGTTTAATGCCGGGCGATGGACAGAAAATGGGATTGTGGGTCGGCGCAGCCTGGCAGAAAACTTATCCTTGTGCTCCGATGATCAACGGCGGTGTTCCGGGACCTTCTCATGCGGTTATTTCCAACTTCTGGGGATTGAATCTGGATGTCCGCGGTCAGCGGTACCAGAATGAAGTGACCAATTTTGCCTATGGCGCCATGTCTGTCCTGCAGCTGCCGGAACGGACTGCTTTCGGGGTTTGGGATGTCAACTATGCTTACACCCAGGATCAATGGGAACCGTTTGGCCACTGCGTCGATGAAGAAAACGGAATTAAGGCTTATTCACCGGAAGAATATATTGAAATGTGGAACAGCAATTCCAACTACTTCAAAGCGGATACCTTAGAGGAATTGGTTGAAAAGATGTATGAAGGCTACAGCGATGAAGTCAAAGCCAATGCCCTCGCCAGCATCAAGCGCTACAATGAATATGCCAAGGCTGGCCTGGATGAGGAATATCATGTTAATCCGGAAGTTCTCTATCCGATCGACACCGCTCCGTTCTATGGCTCCAAAGTCACAGGCGCAACTTTCTTAACCGTCTGCGGCGGTCTGCGCACGAACGATCATCTGCAGGTCTGTGACGCGAATGATCAGCCGATTGAGGGCTTGTACAACACAGGCATCATGGTCGGCGATTTCTATGCCAACTCGTACAACTTCGTTATGCCTGGACAGAACTTAGGGGCTGTCTGCTGCACATTGTCCTATTTGTTAGGCCGCGAATTGGCTGAGCTTTAATTGAATTGAATAATCCGGCGAGTCTATGTTTGCCGGATTTTCTTATGCTTTTTTTGTTTAATCCCATAGGGCAAAAGCAGAGGTTAATTTTTTAAAGCGCCGGATACATTCTTGTTTGTTCTGCTTATCGGATTCATTTTGAATAAAGCATAGAAAATAGCTTCCTGTATACTGGAAACTGCGTTGATCGCCTTGAATTAAGACATGAGTCAGTTCAGCAATTCCAATCGTATCATAATGCTTCCCAAAATAGATTGCCCACAAAACATCACTTTCACAAAAATAAGGTCCGCCTGGATATGCCCCAACCAAACCTTCCGGCTTAGCAATCCGGCAGGTCTGTCCATTCAATTCCAGCACAAGAAAATCAACAGTACTTTCCAGTTCCATTCTTCCCTGCGGCTTCACATCATCGACATCATTACCAAATTGGAAAACCGAAAGTGTTTTTAATCCCCTGAATTCTTGTTCTTCACAACCAAGATTCAAGATAAAAACAACGCCTAAAACGAGCAATGCCATAGAAATAAGAATAATTCCCAACCAGTTTGTTTTATATTTCATCATGACCCCCACACAATTCGTATGCTGTTTCCTTTCTTTAAGCTTAATCCTTTTTTTCAGTTCTATCAAAGTAAATATTTGAAATGAAACATTTAAAAACCGCAGGTGATCTGCGGCTTTTAATGGTCTGTATGACCCAATTCCAATTTCTTTATTGTCTAATTAAACAAAATATTCAACAGGTTTCTTTGTTGACAGTTTTCCTTCAATGAATTCACGCTTAACAGCCGTGTCATAAGAACGGGCATTGAATTCACAGACAAAGGAACAGCGCATGCAGTTGATGCATTTTGATTCATCAATTTCTAAAGTCTGCGGATCAATCGCTCCTGTAGAACAATTCGTAGCACAAGCTCCGCACTTTACGCAGTTTTCCGCTTTGAATTCTTTCGGTGCTACGGAGATTTCCTTAGCGAAATCAACTTCCGCGGAACCTTCCAGCTTCATCGCCTCAATCGTACCGCTGTTCAGCTTATCCATGACTTTCTTCGCAAATTCCGCCATGGTCTGATTGTCCTCAACATTGGGCCGGCTGTGGCCTGCTTTGGCGTTGCTGGAGAAAACATGCGGCGTAACCAGACCGATCGCTCCGACAACCACAAACCCCTGAGCCGACACAATGTTGGCAATGTTGGCATAGACGTTTTCCGCGGCTCGGTTGCCAAAAGCACAAACAACTACGCAAGGTGTATTATCTCCTTTTAAATTAGTAAACAGACCTTCGATCATTGGAATCTGTCCGCCATAGGACGGCGCGGCTACAATCGCCAGATCCTCTGCGGTAAACGTGACTTCCTCAGTCCGAGATGCGGCGTTGGTCAGGTCAGTGAATTCAACATCATCCGAGAACTTCGCAGCCAACATCGCAGCCGCATTCTTCGTTCCTTCCGTTGGTGAAAAAACCGCAACCTTTACATGTTTCGATTTTGGTGCTTCCGGGGTTGTCGGCGCTTCTTCCTGGGCGCACCCTGCCAAGCCCATTAATGCTGCTCCGGCGGTTAAAGCGGCAGTGCCTTTAATGAAATTTCGACGTGATATTTCCTTTTTCATTTCTAAATCCTCCCTCGTCCCTTTCATTGTATCAGGCTTTGTCCATTTTTCAACAATCAATTGATTATTTTTACAATTGTCCAATTAATTTTCTTAACTATGAATTTGTGCTATAATGACAGGCAAAGAGGACGCGACCATGAATGAACGTAATGCCCAATTAAAAAAATCCCGAATGAACCGCTACTTCATCGATGCTGTAATCTCTCTTGCTGATACCCTGTCTGTCGATGCGATCACGCTAAGACAGGTCGCGGATGCAGCCGGCTATAACAGCGCAACGCTGTATAACTATTTTCAGAATATGAATCAGCTGATCGCTTTCACCTTGATTGACCGGATGAGCCGGATCTGGGTTGAAGCTTCCCAGCTGCAGACAAAATGCGACAGTTCACTATATCACTATCTTGGACAATGGCTGGCACAATGCCGTGAGTCATTTCAGCATCCGCGTCTTTTCCTGTATTTTTTTCAGATGGAGGACAAAACCAAGATTTATCAGTGCATTCCGGATTATTTTGCGGTTTTTCCTGAAATCCAGGAACAGCTTAACCCTAAACTTTCCGCTCAAATTCAGGAAACTGATTTTATAAAAAAGAATCAGAATATTCTGCTTCCCTGCGTTGAAGATGGTTATTTCCGAGCTGAGGATGTAGACAGCTTAATTGCAGCTGCCGATATCCTTTTCGGCGGGATTCTTCTTCAGATTCTTCGGCATCGCAATGACCCGGCGACCCCTATTCATTACACTCAGGTCTTCTTCCGTTTCCTGCATTCCTTTACTGACGCTTATCTGCAGAAGCAAAGCCCGGAAAGTGAACAATTTTATAATCAAGTAGAACGTTGGAATACACGGCTGCCTAAATAGCTTTTTTATCGTTTGTCCTTCACGTTTCTGAGAAGTTCCCATTATATGAATACTATGCGTCTTTAATCCTGCTTTTGCCGGATCCGCCGATTCGGGATGGATCTAGCGGCAATGCAAAACGTTCGAGGAATATCGCCAGCGTAATCTTCATTTTTTCTGCAAGCTCAGCCGCTGAATCCCGCTTCCGCAGAAGTTGGCGCCCGTCCTGTTTTTTTAGTTTCTTCGCTGAGGACGGCGTTTTCTGCCATTTTACTTAGAACATGCTATAATACCTTAAAAGCAAACGCTAAGAAACAGAAAGAGAGTCGTCATTCATGAAATACTTTTCGATGTTGATCAAACCGGCTTCCAGCGCCTGCAATCTGCGCTGTCAATATTGTTTTTACTGCGACGTCGCCAAAAACCGGAAAATTCCAACATATGGAATCATGGATGAAGCAACCATGAATTTACTCATCGACAAAACGCTGGGCTTCTTCCATGAGGAAGTCACGATCACCTTTGCCTTTCAGGGGGGAGAGCCTACCGTGGCAGGACTGGATTATTTCCGCCGATTTATCCGCCGGGTCCATCTTAAAAAGAAGCGTTTTCATCATTTCCAATATGCCTTACAGACCAATGCCACCTTACTGAATGATGAATGGATTGCCTTTATGAAACAGAATCGTTTTCTGGTTGGGGTTTCGTTAGACGGCTATGCCGCGCAGCATGACGCGATGCGGCCGGACGCCGAAGGTCAGGGGACCTTTTCACGGATTATGGAGAACATTGAAAAAATGCGCCGGGCCAAAATAGAATTCAACATTCTGACGGTATTAACCCGACAGCTGGCTCAGCATCCTAAGGAACTGTTTGATTTCTATCTGCATCATCATTTTGATTATATCCAGATTATTCCGTGCCTGCCGCCGTTTGAAGAACTCAACGACGCCTATTCGCTGACGCCGCAGGCTTTCTTTCATTTCTATGATGAATTCTTTACGCTGTGGCTGGAAGAGCTGAAACAGAATCACTATATCAGCGTGACGCTGTTTGATAATCTGATTCCACTATTTGCGGGTGTTCCGCCGCAGCAGTGCGGTTATCTTGGCTTTTGCAGCATGCAGTTTGTGGTTGAAAGCGACGGCAGCGTCTATCCCTGCGACTTCTATGTCCTAGATCAGTACAAGCTGGGAAATCTGCGCGATTTATCACTGAACGAGCTGATGAAATCCCCAACGCTGCCCCAGTTTTTACATGAACCGCATCGGACGACGCCGCTATGCAAAACCTGCCGCTACGCGCGAATCTGCCATGGGCAATGCCGGCGGATGAACGTTTGTTACTTCGATGATCAGTTCTGCGGCTATCAGGCGTTTATACAAAAACATGAAGTGATGCTTTCCCAGCTGGCTCTGACCCTGCGCAGACAATCCTGAAAATAAAGCCCCCTTTCCATAGCTTGGATTGACCGCAAAGACAGTCGTCTATGTAAGGGGACTTTTTAACTTTTAAACAGGAATCCTATATTCTTGATACTCCCATAAGTCAGACGGAAATCTGCTCAATTTATCTGTAGATTTTTGTTTAGGTATAGAAACCATTAAAATTTTTCTTAGCCTTGTCATAGCAACATAAGCAATTCGCATAAGTTCATTATCCAATGGAGCAGAGTTAAGATTTGGTATTGTCAACAATCAGTAGTGTGGCATCAAATGATTCCCCTTTTCCACAGTTGCTTCCACTAATAATTGCATTAATACCCTTTTTAAATGAAGCTGTAATACCCACATAGTCAAAAATCCTAAAATTGCGTATCATCACTTTTGAAATATACATAAGTTCAGCTCATTTCTTCAATACTCATCATTTAGCAAGAAATCTGCAATGTGCATGGTCTTGATTCCCTCGTAATTACCTCCTGCAAATACGTCTGTGCGCAACACATATTTAGGGTAGTTGTCCCGGATATCAAGCAGTCTACCGTACTCTCGTCGTTCTGTCTCAGGGGAACCGATCTCCTGTGCTACTTGGATGTATAGTTTGTTTCCCTGTTTAACGGCAATAAAATCTATTTCAGCGTTGTCTACCTTCCCAACATAAACTTTATATCCGCGGCGGAGCAATTCCAGATAAACAACATTCTCAAGCATAGCGGCCACGCTGTCTGGCGAATATCCCAATACACTGTAACGTAGAGCTGTGTCCGCCAAATAGAATTTCTCCTGGGTTTTCAAAATTTCTTTTCCTTGTATATCGAAACGGCCGCAACGATAGAGGATGTAAGCGTTCTCAAGCTTGCTGAGATAATTGTAAACTGTTTCGTTATCAATAGAACGATTCTCACTTTTTAGATACTTGGAAATAGAAGCGGCTGAAAAAGTCCGCCCAACATTGTCAAAGGCAAACTTCACAATACGCTCCAGTTGATCCACCTTGCGGATTTGATTACGTCTTACAATGTCTGTAAAGATCGTGGAATTATAAATATCCTTAACAATAGTATAAACCTCATCCGGTGTATATTTTTGCAGATGAGCCGCAGGGAAACCACCGAGCCGCACATAATTTGCAAGTTCTGCGTGAAGATCGAGGACTTCTGCGTATTCCTTTCGAAAGATCATATATTCTGAAAAGGACAAAGGATAAATACGAAATGCAATATAACGCCCTGTCAGATAGGTCGAAATTTCAGAGGACATCATCCTTGAATTAGAACCGGTTACATAAATGTCCACATCATAGTCTGTCATAAGGGAGTTTACAACCTTTTCCCATGATTTCACTTCCTGAATCTCATCGAGGAAAAGATAGGTTTTCCCTTCCGAAGACAAGTGCTGCTTCAAGTGGGAAAAAAGCGCTTTTGCTGTTTTAATATCCTCATATTCCAGAGAATCAAAGCTGTAATGTAAAATCTGGTTCTCCCGGATACCTTTTTTTTTCATTTCGTCTATCAACATTTTTAAAATGGTTGATTTACCACAACGACGGATTCCGGTCAGAATTTTGATAAACGGCGCATTCACATAAGTCATTATCTTTTCAACGTAAATAGGTCTGTAAATCATAAATGCCACCTCCTGTTTAATAGTCTACCGCTTATTCCGAAAATTATAAATAGTTTTTTAGATTATAACCGCAAAAATCTATTTTTTTAGATTATTTTGCGGATTTGTAAAAAACAATTGACTTCCCATTACGATGTTAACTTCTCGCTAAAATATCATCGCAAGAAAGTGAGGCGAGCATCACTCTGAAAGTCTAAATCTTCAGAGTCCCTCTCTGTTTCTTGTGAGGTGTGTATTCCAATGTTCTTGAATCGTTTTCGTTCAGGACGCAGCTGTTGCACTTTAAAGTAAGTAATCCGCTTCAGTTTGTTTCCCTTGTTTTGTTTTTCTGAATAATTCTTTTAATTGTTGGTCTATTTCCCGACCGTTGATTTCGACTTCTTTTATTTTTTTCTCGATCGCTTTGCATTGGACTTTCTGTGCTTTCTTCTGATTTTCTCAGTTAGTCTTATTTTACAAGATTTTCTAACACAGTGCTGCTGACCCAGCCCAAGCGGCCCTCGTGTTTGCAGAAGACCCGGTCGCCATATTCCTGAATCACCGCCACTTCCTGTCCTGAATGCAAAGGCAGCCAGCAGCTGGTGCTGTTGAAGCAATGCGTTTTCCCCTCGATGATCCGCAGGGCGCCGCGCGGAATTTCCAGCAGCCTATTTGTTTTGAGATGACGAACCTTAAGAAACGCCCCGTCCTCTTCCAACACTTCAATTTCACTTTCAAAATAACGCACAAAAACCTGCAGCTCCTTTGGGGTTCCGACTTGTTCTCCAATGACCCTGCGCCGGATTAGATGATCGGCATAGGCTGTCTGAAAGTGCTGGAAATCCCCCTGTTCGACAATCAAGGCATTGAGCTGACCATGGGCATGCATACCGCACCCGCCGTCAATCGCAAATAAATTCCTGTCTTTCAAATAGTGAACGCCGCAGTCAGCCTGCCGGTCACTGAGCGCCACCGTCGGCATGTGACCAACGATCACCGGAACTGAAAAACGGCAGTCAGAATTCAGCAGAAAATCATTATCCTTCAGCATCAAGCGCGGATGATTCTGACGTAAATTCTCAATGTTCTGAATACTGGAATGCACCGCGGCATAGCCCTGCCCCGCAGCAAGCAGCGGCAAATCTCTTAAGAAAGCAAATTCCTCGGCATACGCCGCCGTCAATCGTTGGCGCAGAATCCCAAAATCCGTTTTTTCATCAATCGTAATGCCCTGGGCCTGCGCCATCTCACTGATCAGCGACTGCCGCGTCCGCAGATATCCCAGCTTCATCGGCAGCGGAATGGTTTCTTCCAGCAGCTGTTCAGCTTCATCATTATTGCCTTTTAAAACGACGACACGTTTTTGCCGGCTTAAGGCCATCACCTGATGCAGCGTATCCAGACTGGCACGGCCTTTTTCAATCAGATCGCCCAGCAGAAACAGCGAATCCTGCCCTGGCACATAGTGAACCTTGCGCAGTAATTCCTTCAGCAGCTCGCCCTCGCCATGGATATCGGATATAAAGAGCGCGCGGTTCTGACTCAGATCCTGATAACGAATGCAGGAATGATCCAGCATCAACCCTGTACTCCGCTGTGCTTCAGCCAGCTGCCTCGTTTATAGTAAAGAAACAGGGTGACTGCCGACAGACTCCAGGTCAGAGGATAACTCCAGAAAACAACGACAATTGAATTGACGAACAACATCGCCAGCGCCAGAAATACCTGACGGATAATGCAGTAATAGAAAACATTGACCAGCATCGGAACAGTCGTGTTGCCGGTTCCGCGCACCGCTCCGGTCAGCACCTGAGCGATATTCAAAATCGAATAGAACGGCACCAGGGTGCGCATCATCCACGATCCATAATAAATGACATCGGCTTCTTGCGAGAACATCCGGATGCACAGATCCGAGAACAGATAGGCAGGAATGCCAATCGCAATGACAATACCAATCCCCATGAAAATACAGGTGTGGATTCCTTTTTTGACGCGCTCAATCTGATTGGCGCCCATATTCTGTCCGACAAATGTAGTAATGGCCAGCATAAAGCTGTTGACCGGCAGACCGAGGAAGTTATCAAACTTATTCGCCGAACTGAATCCGGCGATGGCCGCTGAACCAAAGCGGTTGACATACGACATCACTAATACATTCGAGAAAGAAACGATCATTTGTTGTAAACCGCTGGGTATGCCGACCCGCACGATTTGAATCAGCATCGGTTTATCAATGCGGATTTTATTCGGAAGGAGCCGATAGCTCTCTTTTGTGCGCAGCAGCGTGAAAGCCACAAGAATACAAGACACGCTCTGAGCGATCAGCGTGGCCCAAGCCACCCCGGCAACCCCCATCTTCATATTGATAACAAAGACCAAGTCCAAAATAATATTCAATACACTGGCAATGGTCAGGAAGTACAGCGGACGGCGGGAATCGCCTACGGCCTGCAGAATTCCAGCTCCGGAGTTATACAGCATCGTTGGAATAATCCCCAGAAAATAGATCCGCAGATACAGCACGGCCATTTCCATGATGTCTGCCGGTGTTCCCATCCATTTCAAAAACAGCGGCGTTAACGTGATTCCGGCAATCATCATCAAAACTCCAAAACAAAGCGTGAAGGCTACAAAGGTATGGATCGCCGTATGCATTTCCTCCAGCTTTCTTGCGCCGAAAAACCGGGATACGAGAACACCGGCCCCCGCGGCCACACCCATGAAAAAACCGATCAGCATATTGATCAGCGGCGTACTGGCTCCCACCGCAGCCAGCGCCTGATGACCGACAAAGTTGCCGACGACAATCGAGTCGACCGTGTTGTAGAGCAGCTGGAACAAATTCCCCAGCAATAATGGAATTGAAAAGAGTAACAGTTCCTTCCAGATCACACCGGAAGTCATTAAACCACGTTGTTTCGTTGCCATGCGTTTCCCCCTTATCGCTTTTTAACTTAATTAGAAATAATTATAATCCGTTTTTAGGGAATTGTTAATCTTTCTTTACAAATCAGAATGCTTTGGCGGCCAATGCAGCGTGACAAATCCGCCGCGCTTGGTTGTCGAGCGCAGCCACAACGCCAGATCGGCTTCCTTGATCTTGCTTTCATCCAAGAACGTGATGATTCCGGTTTCCGGATTCAGCGTGCTGATCATCACCCAATGCCATTCATCAATCCGCTTTTCTTCACCGGCGCACAAATTCAAAAAGGCAACAGGCTCATCCTGCTTTAAGGCCGTTTCCAAAAACTGACTGACTTGCGGCCATCCGCATCGTTGGGATGGATCCTCCGCAATCGCCAGCGCCGAAATTTCAAAGTTCAGGTTCTGCGCGGCGCGGTATTTTTCCAGGCCTTCCGTGAATTGGGCTACGCGGTTGACTCCGCCTGGCCCGGGCTGAATGTAATTCCACATTTCCATCATCTGATCCAGCAGACACTGACGGCTTGACAACAACGGTTTGCGCTGCAGAAGACGCTGCTTCTGTTTTTGATAAAAGATCAGGGAAGCCGCCGCACTCGGACCGCAGCCTGCTTTACGCTGCCATAAATCGCCATACCACAGCTGATTCGCACCCCAGCTCACCTGACCGCTGACCGGCTCCACCAAACACATCGCCTCGGGAAACAAAATTGCCGACATGATTACCGCCCCTTTCTTTTCTTTCGCATCATTCGATATCCCTAATCATAGTCCTAACTTC
The DNA here is from genome assembly GCF_000327285.1 of Holdemania massiliensis AP2. Taxonomy (GTDB): domain Bacteria; phylum Bacillota_I; class Bacilli_A; order Erysipelotrichales; family Erysipelotrichaceae; genus Holdemania; species Holdemania massiliensis. Next base: position 876,788 of record NZ_HE998568.1, read on the forward strand.
ACCCAAAAGCAAATAATCTGTTCCCTTTGCTTTTTTCCCTTTTTAGTTTTTGGCTATGACTTCCTGTCTATTTTCTAACTTCGGTTTAAAGCCGTGGAAAATAAGGGGAATTTAACAAAAAGAATCTTGAATCTATAGACAAATTTTTTTCTTTCCCCGGGCTTTCCATCATGATTCAAAACGCTGATCCAGGCCTTTTATCCAAGCTTTTTATCTTTGATATTGATGTCTTAATCCATAAAAATGATATAATTAATTTATAAAACATAACTTTCATAGGTTTAATCCGTTTCATCCGGTCCGCATTGCCACCTTATCAAGACAATTGTTTTTTATTTCATCACGGGAAAGGATGCGTTTTATGAAAAAACTGAATGTCTTCAACACTGTCCTTTTGGTTCTCGGATTGTCAGCCTTGTTATTTGCGATCAATGCTTATCGAAAAACACTGCTTCTTTTTAATCCTCAAGCAGTCATCGCAGCGTATTTCACTTTCGGTTTGTTTATCGGACTGGCATTCCACCGCAAAGACATCCAAAAGATTTCCAAAGCCTCAATCATTTCCGCTTTCTGCATCGGCTTGCTTTATCTCTTTCTGCTCTCTTTGACCGCGCCGCAGTTCAATGCTTTCCGCCTGATCTTAATCAGCGATACTTCCATGCTACTTTTGGGATTAGGGCTGATCGAAATTCTGTTTTGCGGCAAATAAAACTCTCTGCGGCAAAGTTGATCTGTCTTGACGCCTTGTTGATAAGCATCGATTACCGGATTGAATAGAGATGATAATCCAGTTCAATCCGGCCATGCTAAGACAAAAGGAGTTGAACGCATGACTTTTTTTGAAATGATCCTGCGCAGTGTGGGTGCAATTCTGGTTCTCGTTCTGGTCGCCCGGCTGAACGGACCGAAGCAGATTTCACAAATGACGTTCTATGATTACATCGTGGGAATTACTACCGGTTCCTTAGCGGCCACAACCGCTTTATCCGCAGATATTCCTTTGCTTCATGGACTGGCTGCGATTGCCTTCTTTCTGCTGGCGGGCATCTTCATGTCAAAACTGACCAATAAAAATAGGCTGATGCGGCGCGTTTTAACCGGAACGCCGATTGTCGTTATTGCGCAGGGACAAATTCAATGGACGGGCTTAAAACAAGCCCGGCTGAATATTAACGAACTGCTCAGCTGTCTGCGCAGCGGCGGTTATTTTAATCTTGAAGAAGTGAACTATGCGGTCTTAGAGCCGACAGGAAATCTGTCCGTTCTGCCCCATGATGCCGCCCGGCCGCTGAAGCTTACCGATCTGAAACAGGATTTCATTCCGGCAGCATTGCCGGCCAACGTCATCATCGACGGACAGATTCTCCATCAAAATCTGCAAGCCCTCGGACAAAGCGCAGATAAACTGCTTGATCAAATCCAGACGCAGAAAGCATGCAGGATAGATGAGATTGCACTGGCAACCTTAGACGATCAAGGAAAGCTCGTTCTTTATTTAAAGAACAAAGCCCAGCCGCAGTCAATCCACCGCTTCTAAACTGTCCTTGTCTTCCTCCACTTTGCCCAAGCGTCTTTTTTCAGCCGGATGACAGCCGTTTTTTCCTGGAATGACACTATCTTTTAAAAAAAGAATCTGTTATAATCCTTTTAAAGTTAACATATTAAGTTAGGGAGTGAAAGGGTATGGAATACAAAGTCGCTAAGTATTTCCAAATCGAACAGGATATTATTGAAGCCATCAAATCCGGCAGACTGAAACCCGGAGATAAAGTTGACAGCGAATCCGTGCTGAAAAAGAAATATAATGTTTCCACAATCACGGTGCGCAAAGCTTTCACCGATCTGATTAATGAGGGTTATCTCACCGGCATTCAGGGGTTGGGAACGTTTGTCGCCAAAAAACAGATGATCCGCGGGCTGACCTCCTTGAGTTTCAGTGATGAGCTGCTTCAGCAAGGCTATGAAATCGACATGCATGTCGATAAGATTGAACTGATCACCAATACACAGATTGCGGAGAAACTGACGATTGATCCGCAGCAGCCGATTGTCTGCGTCCGCCGCATTCGACTGGCCAACGGAGAGCCCATTGCTTACCAAAGCTCCTTTGTTGACAGCCGTCTGCTTCCGCTGGAAAAAGCACAGACAGTCCATGAAACGAAATCCTTTTACAAAACCCTGGCTCAGGTTAATGTCACGCCTGTTTGGGTCAATGAAAATTATTCTGTTCGGGAAGTGGGCGACGCCCCAATCGCAAAGCTGATGAATATCCGCAAAAACACCGCGACCTTCTTCGTCAAGCGTCTGACCTTTGATCAGCGGGATGAAATCATCGAATATGCTGAAACCTATTTCAATAAGGATTGGTATTCTGTAACCGTCAATATTAAAGTTTAAAGGACATTCTTCGAGCGAATGTTCTTTTTTCTGTGAAAGGGCTTGCATAAAATCAAAGGACACCGTATAATGAAATCAGTTAATATGTTAACATATCAATATTATGAGTATTTCTGATTGCTTTGTTAATATACTTGACTGAGGAGGAATGGAGAAAGCATGGAAATTCAGAATTATAATCAGAACTATGAACAGGCTGTTGTTGATCTGTGGAATCAGTGTCTGCCCTTCGATCCGCTGACTGTTCACAAATTCCGCAAACAAGCCTTACTGGATGACAATTTTGACCCGTCACTTTGTTATGCTGCACTCTGCGATCAGAAGCCGGTTGGCTTCCTATTGGCGACCCGCCGCAAATTTCCTTATCTTGAACGCGGTTTAGAGCCGGAACGGGGCTGGATCAACGTCTTATTTGTTCATCCGGATTACCGCCGTCAGGGAATTGGACGGAGGCTGGTGGAAAAAGCCGAAACCGACATGAAAGAACGCGGGGCAAACAATGTGACTGTCGCCGCTTACAGTCCGAATTATTTCTTTCCGGGGATTGATAAACAGAACTATCCGCAGGCCGCGGCTTTCTTTGACGCGATGGGATATCAGAGCGGAGAAGAAAGTTACTCCATGTGCAAGGATCTGCATGGTTATCAGTTGGATGAAACAGCGCTGTCCCGCAAAGCAAAAGCGGAAGCTGCAGGGTTTCGTTTCGTTCCATTCAGCTGGAAATACTGCGTGGATCTGCTTGAATTTGCCAAGGTCGAATTTGGCGGAGGCTGGAAGCGCAATCTGCTGATCAGCATGCAGAACAGCCTGGCGGAAGACAACGTATTATTGTGTGTTGATCAAAACGACCAGATTGCCGGCTTCTGCATGCGGCAGATCGACGGCAATCCGATGCGCTTCGGCCCGATCGGCGTCAAAGCTTCCCAGCGCAATTGGGGCTTAGGCAGCATTCTGCTGGACCTCATGCAGCTGGAAATGGAAAAACGCGGGATCTACCACATGTATTTTGTTTCTACCGACGCTCCCGGCCGGCGCTTCTACCAACGCCATGGGATTACCGTTTTCCGCACCTTTACCGATTACCGTAAGAATTTAGATTAATAAAAAGCAAAAGAAAGGAAGAACAAATATGACATCGATTCAACGCGTCGTCAGCATCGGCGCTCATTCTCTGGACGCGGAGCTGATGGGCGGACCTCTGGTTCTCAAATATGCCAAACAAGGCGCGCACTGCACACTGATCCACGTCACTCAAGGCCGGTTGGAAGATCCGGCTGCCACAGAGGAAGCCAAACAGGCTTATCTGAAGGATTTGTTAACGATGAATCAGAAAGCCGCGGAAAAGCTGGGAGCCGATACGCTTTGGCTTGGCTACGTTTCCAGCAGCATGCCTTCCCTGGAGGAATTCAGCCAGCGGATGGAACACTATTTCATTGATGAGAAAGTCGATCTGGTCATCACCCACTGGCGCGGATCCATGCATCCCCGTCACATCAACACCCATGACGCGGTCGTAACCGCTGTTAAACGGCTGCGGGAAAAGGGCAATCCGATCCGCTTAGTCTATGGCGAAACCTTTGAGGATCTTGTCGGCTTTATCCCGCAGGCCTATTTCACGCTGAATCAGGAAGAAATTGACCAGTGGTACAGTGCGATGCAAGAATACGCTGTGTTCCGCGGCGAAGTCAACAATTTCCCTTATCAGCAGTATTATCCGACGATCGGCCAAGTCCGCCAAATTGAGTCCAACAACAGCGGCTATACCGTTGCGTATATGTATGCGAGTCTGATCGAACCGCAGCTGTGGTGATGAAAGAGAGGAGAATAAACCATGGGTAAAATTGTAATCCGCGTCGATGACCGGCTGATTCACGGTCAGACCATTGTCGCCTGGTGTCCAACCTTGGCGATCCAAGAAATCATTGCGATCGACGATGAAAGCGCCAAAAATCCAATGCTGAAATCGATCATGACGATGAGCGTACCGCCGCTATATAAAACGCATATTGTCACTACGGAGGAAGCGCGCTCGCTGTTGAGCGAACAGAGCGCCGCCAACCGTTTGGTGATCGTGCGCTTCCCGAAGCAGCTGGCAGATCTGGAAGAAACCGTTCTCAGCGCTGAATTTGTCATGCTCGGCAATATCGCTAAACGTCCGGATTCCGTGCATAAGGTTTCCGGAGCTACCGGGATCTTCTACCTCAGCCAGCAGGACGTTGAAGTGATCGACGCGCTGAGTGCCAAAGGGGCAGACGTCTGCTTCCAGCAGCTGCCTAACACGCTACGGACAAGCTGGGACGCTTTCCGCAAAACGATTGAATAGAAAGTCAGAGGGGTAATTATGTCAATCATTCAAATCATCCTGATCGCACTCTTTGTGTATCTGGGATCCATCGGTTCTATCGTCGGCAATACGATCGGCTGGTACACCTTAGGCCGTCCGTTAGTCGCGGCCTTCGTTGTCGGCGTAATTTTAGGGGATATTCAGACGGCCATGGTCGTCGGGATTCCGTTGCAGATCATGTATATGGGCAACGTCACGCCAGGGGGCGCCGTGGCCTGGGACTTATCGTATGCGACCTATATCGGCGTCGCCGCGGCCATCGTCTTCGGTCAGGGTATGGATGCCACCGGAGCGATTGGTTTAGCTGTCGTCTTCGCCGGGATCGGCGGATTGGTCGGTCAGGTTATGTGGAACCTGTCCTACGCCTTAAATCTGCCGCTGAACCGCTTTGCCGCAAACTATGCTGAAGCGGGAGAAACAAAGAAAATGATCATCCCGAACGTTGTGATGGGACAGGCGATTGGTTTCTTATGCCGCTTTGTTCCGGCGGTGCTGGTTCTGACTTCCATGACCGCAGCTTCCGGACAAGCTGATTTTGCCACCCTGATTCCAGGCTGGGTCACCACCGCGCTGAGCATTTTCGGCGGCATGATGGCATCGCTGGGAATGGGCATTATCCTGTCCTTCTTATTAAAGAAGAAATATCATATTGTGATCTTCTTAGCCGGGTTCATTCTGGTGACCTACTTCGGTTTAAGCACAATGGCCGTCGCCGTCGTCGCGATCATCACCGCAATTCTCTATTATGTCGCAGCTTCTTCGCAGGCTGATCGGAAAGGAGCATAATCATGGCTAAGAAAATCAGTGAAAAAACATTAAAGAAATCTTTTAGAACCTGGTTCTTCTGGAACGGCTGTTCCCAACAGGCTGAATCCATGCTGGGTATGGCCTTCGGCCAGGCCATGGCGCCGGTGATTGATGAATTATATGATACTCAGGAAGAAAAGGCAGCGGCTCTGCAGCGGCATATCACACTGTTCAACACCGAAGCTCAGGTAGGCTCCATCTGCAATGGTATTGTCTGCGGTCTGGAAGAAGCCAATGCCAACGGGCAATGTACGCCGGAGCTGATCAGCAGCGTCAAGGTCGCATTGATCGGTCCGACTTCGGCAATCGGCGATTCCCTGTGGGTTGCCACGATCATTCCGATTCTGTTAACGATCTGTCTGTCAATCTCCCAAGCTTCCGCCAATATGCTTTGGCTGGGACCGGTGATCTACATGCTTGTCTATCCGATCGGCACCGCGGCACTGAGCTGGTTTTTATTCAAACTGGGTTATAAATCCGGATTGGAAGGCATGCAGACGTTTATGGCAACGGGCCGGCTGAACTTACTGACAGATACCATGACGGTTTTGGGCCTGATCGTGGTCGGAGCGTTAACCGCTTCCTTCGTTTCCTGCACACTGCCGATTCAAATTGTCAAAGATGTTTACGATGCAACAACCAACACAATTCTGGAAAGTCAGGTTTTGTTTAATGCCGATTCCGTCTTGAACTCGATCTTCCCGCAGATTCTGCCGTTGAGCTTGACCTTAGGCGTTTACGGCCTGTATGCCAAAAAGAAATGGTCGCCGCTGAAACTGATGGGTTTGATTCTGGTTCTGGCCTGCCTCTTAACCTTTGTCGGCTACGCGACAGGTTTCTATGCCTAAGCTTGGCTGAATTTCTAAAATAAATAAAAAGCTCGGATTCCTTAAGATTCGAGCTTTTCTTTGTTCAATTGAGAACTAAAATTCACAGCTGTATCAACTGCTTTCCTATGCCGATTACAGCTAAATCAATCTGCTGCAGTCAAAATCAAATAAGGACCCCTGCTGATCCATGCCGATTAAGGCACGGCCGGAAACCGTCCAGACAAGCAGCTGACCTCTAAGCTGCTCGGCCGCGCATTCTTCCTGTCTTAAAGAATAGGGAATCAGATCTTCCTGCAAAGTTGGATTCAGAAGATGGATATCCAGCTTTTTTCTACTGCCGGTCATTGCGCTGCACCATATTCAGCAAGCGTAGAAATTGTGTAATGGCGACGGCCAAGGCCGCGACATACGTCATCGCCGCCGCGGAAAGAACTTTTTTCGTGGAGCCGACTTCCTCGCTGCTCAGCAAGCCGCATCCTTCAATCGCCGCGACTGCCCGGCGGCTGGCGTCAAATTCTGTCGGCAATGTGACCAGCTGAAACACAACGCTGAGTGCAAAACAAGCCACACCCACATAAGCAAGTGTGATCGCAAACTGACCCAGCCCGGAAAAAAGCAAACCCATTAAAATTAATGGAGTTGACAACCGGGAACCAATATTGGTCAGCGGAATGATTGCATTGCGAATTTTTAACGGTGCATAGCCCTTGGCATATTGTATCGCATGACCGGCTTCATGCGCAGCCACGCCGACGGCCGCCGTGGAAGCAGAGCTATAAACTGAATCCGAGAGCCGGATCACATTCGTTCGCGGATCAAAATGATCGGTTAAATTTCCTGCCGTGCGTTCAATTCGGACATCATGCAAGCCGTTGGCATCGAGCACCTCACGCGCGGCGTCATATCCGGTCATTCCGTTGCGCGTACGCTGTTGACTATACGTACGAAATGTCGAATTCACCCGGGCGCTGGCCCACATGGAAAAACCAATCGCCAACAAAACTAATAAATAAAAAATATCGTAAAATGCGTAGAACATAGACATTCCTCCCTTATGGTAGGTTTATTCTACACAATTTTTTAAGGTTTTCCACTAGACAACCCGGCTGCTTTGTCAACGAAACGAACAAATACAGGCCTTTATCCAAAATAGATTACGGAAAAACACGTTCATCTACCAGCTTTCCCTGTGCGTCATAGGCTCGGACTGTTCCCTGCCAAAAAACGGAATCAGCGCCGCTGCGGGGCAAAACTATCATGGCAAAATCATCCTTCCATTGATCCAAGAGAACCTTGCGGCTGTCTTCTGCCAATTCCCATTCTACTTTCGCAATATCAGGACGATTTCGATGAACCAGAAAAACTTCATTCACTTGATCGGCACTGAAGTCCAGATCAAAAGGTTCCGTTGATTTCGGATAATCGTTATGCGTGCTGCCGCCGGCTGCGACATAGAAAAACAAAGCTGTTTTTCTGACACTGTGCAGCGCGTACTGATGATCGTTGGCGTACAGATAATAAACATAATTCTCTGTACGAATATCAAATATTTTCTCTGCCGGCATGAAATAGAGTCCTCTCAATGAATCCTCAACGCAAGCCTGCGGCGAAAAATAGAATCCGCTTGTCCAATAAATTAAGAAAAGGGTCAGAATCAGCACACCCAGGCTTATTCCAATCTGTTTTATTCTTTTCAAGGCTGCCCCTCCTGTTCTGACACATTCAAAATTCTCTGCTGCCCATCAATAAAGGTCAGTTTCACTTTTCCCGAATCAGGACGTTCAATCCGAATCATTCCCCGGGATCCCAGCAGTGAATTTCCCTCAAAGTACGGACTGATTCCCTCATTTCCGTCTTGATCTACGATCTGAAATAAAGTAACCGACCAGCCAGATCGGGAATAATTCAGCTTATTCTGGATTCGATAGGTCAGGATTAACTGGTCTTCCTGCTCTTCCCACACAGCATCAAACCGAACAACATGGCCTGCCATATCCACACTTTCGTTTAGATCTCTGATTTTCACCGCCGCCTTGGGATGAACCGGAAAACTGCAGGAGAAGATATCCCACGCATAATTCACCGTTAAACCAACCAGGGCAATCCCCGCAATGAAAGCCAGCGACAGCGTAATCAGCCAGATCCAGCCGATTACCGGGTGATGGATTTGATTGAACTGCTGTCCAATCGTTTTTCCATCCCCCATTCGCTTCACAGCTTCCGCCTGCGCTTCCTCGGCTGACAGATTTTCTTCTTCCATTAAAGCTTCAGCACTGTCTGTCAGATGATCCCGCAGTTCTTCTGCAATCGCCGTGCGGTCCCAAATAAAATGAACCTGCGAAGTGACCGTCTGAATGTATTCTTCAATGGAATTCATCATCCGTTCCCCTGAAAGGAAAGCACTTGATTTACCGCGGAAGAAAAACTGATCCACTGTTCCTGCTGCGCCTTCAGCTGCCTTAACCCTTGGGCTGTAATCGCATAATAACGGCGTGTCCGGCCATTCACCGCTTTGTTTGCTGAACGGATCCAGCCTTCATTTTCCATTTTGTGCAGGATCGGATAAAGCGTCCCTTCTTTGAAATCAAAGGCGTCGCTGGAACGTTCTTTCAGCAGTTTGATCAGCTCATAACCATAGCATTCCTTTTCCTGCAGCAAGCTCAGCACCAACATCCCGGAACTGCCGGCAATCAGCCCTTTATCATAGTTCATGATTAGTCCCCCTTCATACCTAGAGTTTCTATGCTTCCATTATACATAGATATGCTAGGTATGTAAAGAGGAGTCTTTTAGAGTTTTCACAAATTCAAACACAATCGATGCTAAATGGTTTAAATATTATAATTCACAGACTCACCTCGAGCTTTAAAATTAATACATTTTACTTTTAATAGTAAGTAATTCGCGTTAATTTTAAATGATTCAAGTTATATCGATCTTCATTATTTTCTTTAACGGATAGAACTTTTCCAGTAGATAAAAAGCCTCTGTTCCCAGTGAACAAAGGCTTTTTTGTGAAAACTCTATTCTGTAATTAACGCTGAACCCGGCCTGAACCATCGCCGTTGGCTAAGGCTTCGACTTCTTCCGCACTAACTAGGTTGAAATCACCGTTGATTGTATGCTTCAACGCAGAAGCCGCAACCGCGAATTCGAGAGCTTCGCCCTGTGTTTTCTTGGTCAGCAGACCATGGATCAGACCCCCAGAGAAGGAATCACCGCCGCCGACCCGGTCAACAATCGGATTGATTTCATAACGTTTGGACTGATAGAATTCCTCGCCGTCATAGATCAGAGCTGACCAGCCGTTATGCGTGGCCGAGAAGCTTTCCCGCAGCGTGGTGCAGACAGTCTTGAAACCAAACTGAGTGCGCATCTGTTCAAAAATGGTCTTATAACCATTCAGATCCAGCTTGCCGCTGGAAACATCCGTTCCCTCCGGCTTAAAGCCCAAGCACAGTTCAGCATCTTCTTCATTGCCGATGCAGACATCTACGTACTGCATCAGATCTTTCATGACGGTCTGAGCTTCGGCGGGTGTCCATAATTTCTTGCGGTAGTTTAAATCGCAGGATACCGTTACACCATGTTTCTTCGCTGCGATGCAGGCAGCCTTGGTTAACGCCGCACCGTTGGCGCTGATCGCCGGCGTGATGCCTGACCAATGGAACCAATCTGCCCCTTCCATGATCGCATCAAAATCAAAATCTTCCACGGAAGCTTCAGCAATCGAAGATCCGGCGCGGTCATAAATAACCTTGGAAGCCCGCATTGAAGCTCCGGTTTCCAGATAATAGATACCCACCCGATTACCGCCGCGGGCGATGTAATCCGTGTGGACGCCAAACCGGCGCAAAGCGTTGACGGCCGACTGACCGATTTCATGTTTCGGCAGTTTAGTGACATAATACGCATCGTGACCATAATTGGCCAGAGAAACCGCCACATTGGCTTCTCCGCCGCCGTAAACGACGTCAAAGGCATCGGACTGAACAAAACGAGTGTTGCCCGGAGTGGACAGACGAAGCATGATTTCGCCTAATGTAATAATTTTCATAATGAATTTATCCTTTCCTTATGCCGCATTTTTCAGATGGATTGCAAAGCCGCCGATTTCGCCTTCAAAGTAAGCGAACGTCAGATGACCTTTCGCATCAAACTGTTTTGTTTCCTCAGCAAACTTGTAGCCGCGGGCTTCAAAATAACGAACCGCACGATCAACTGAATTCACAGTATAGCAGATATGACCATGAGTTCCGCGGCCATTTTCGTTCATGACTTCAACGGTATCCCCCGCAAAGAAGCTCTTGGATGTCGCACGGATATCACACTGAAGCAGACCCGCCATTTCCTTCGCAATGCCCTCAGAGGTGGACGGTGTTGCATTGATGCCGACATGATCCAGCTTCAGCCCCAGCATCGTCTTGACTGCCTGCTGCGTCAGTTCCTTAATCTTATCGAACTCGCCGTTGGCAATCAGCTTGGAATCGATCATCCAGGTACCGCCGCAGGCGACAATCCGATCATACGCCAGATAATCGCAGATATTATTTTCTTTGACGCCGCCGGTTGGCATAAAGTTGACATTCACATACGGAGCAGCCAGCGCTTTAATCATCTTCAGACCGCCTAACGGCTCAGCTGGAAAGAATTTAACCGTCGTTAACCCGAAGGACAGCGCCGCTTCAATATCGCTGGCATTGGCGCAGCCCGGCAGAATCATGATGTTTTTAGACTGACAGTAACGGACAATTTCCGGATTCAGTCCCGGTGAAACAATGAACTTGGCCCCGGCCTCTATCGCATCGTCGACCTGCTTTGCCGTTAATACGGTGCCGGCGCCCAGAATCATTTCCGGAAACTTCTCGTTGATGATCTGCATTGCTTTTTTGGCATGTTCAGTCCGGAAGGTGACCTCAGCGACAGGCAGTCCGCCCTCGCACAGCGCTTTTGCCAGCGGTTCAGCGTCTTCTATCCGGTCGATTTTGATGACCGGCACAATGCCGATCCGGCTGATTTTTTCTAAAATTGCATCCATGATTTCCACTCCTTTTCCTTGAATGAGTTGATACACTTCTAGTATACATGCTTTCCCTTAATTGTAAAGAGCGGTTCTAACTTTTTTTTAGATATTCACTTATATACTAAAAATATTTTAGGTTATATTCAGGTCTGGCTTGACTTTTTTCTGCTCCTCTGGAACAATATTCTTTAGAGAATAAAGGAGGGAGCGCAGGTGAATTCAATCGAAGAACAACGTCTGCTTTTTTCACAGATTATGGACTTGCTTGAACATCATTTCGGACCGCAGTGCGAAATTGTTCTGCATGACAACACAAAAGATTACGCGCACACGATTATTGATATCCGCAACGGACAGATCAGCGGCCGGCAGATCGGCGACGGCGGCGGAGCCTGGGGTTTGGAGGTTCTTTCCAGCGAACAGACTGAATCGCACCGCTATAATAAGGTCATGGTCACGGATGACGGCCGGATTATCCGCAACAGTTCAATTTTCTTTCAGAATGAACAGGGACAGAATATCGGCTCACTGTGTCTGAACACCGATATTACGCCGCTGGTGGAGGCGCAGAAAAAGCTGGATTCGTTTACCTTGCTTCCGCAGGAAGAAAATAACGGTGGCAAGGAACCGTTTACCAATGACGTCAATCAGATCCTGGAGCTGCTTCTGCAGGAATGCCGCAAGCATATGGATAAGCCGGCAAAGGATATGAATAAAGAAGAAAAGATGGAAATCGTGCGCTTTCTCGATCATAAGGGGGCTTTCCTGATTACCAAGAGCGGCGATAAAATCTGCTCCTTCCTCGACATCTCCAAATTTACGCTTTACAGTTATTTGGATACAATCCGCAAAGAAGGCACAGATGAATGAGGCCCTGCGCTGCGCCGGACTAACCTGTCTGAAGCTGCTGAACGACGCGGGTTATGAGGCCTGGTGGGTCGGCGGATGTGTTCGCGATGGGTTAATAGGACGTCCCGTACAGGATATCGATATTACCACCTCAGCGCTTCCGGAACAAACGATGGAATGCTTTCAAAGTCAGGGTCACACCGTAATTCCGACCGGGATAAAGCATGGCACAGTCACCGTCATGATGCAGAATTTCCCGATTGAAGTCACCGTTTATCGAACCGACAGGGATTATCAGGATCATCGTCATCCCCATTCCATTCAATTTGTCCGATCTTTAAAAGAGGATTGCGCTCGCCGGGACTTCACGGTCAATGCCTTATGCTGGCATCCTGAACTTGGCTTGCAGGATTATTTCGGCGGGCAGCAGGATCTGAAAATGAAAAGCATCCGCTGCATTGGTAATCCTTGTCAGCGGTTGGATGAGGATGCCCTGCGGATCCTGCGGGCGCTGCGTTTTTCCGCAGCCTTGGATTTTACGATTGAGTCCGAAACTCATGCGGCGCTGTTTCAAAAAAAGGAGCTGCTGCGTGTTCTTTCCGCAGAACGCATTGCCCGGGAAATAGAGAAAATGGTGATCGGCCGGCGCTGGCCGGAAGTCTTCACTGTTTATCACGAATTACTGGCCGTCTTGTTTCCGCAGCTTCCCGCTCTCCAATCACTGGCAGCCATCCAAAAAGCTTTCGGCGCTTTCCGCCTTTGTCCTCGGATAACCCTGCCGCGTTTGGCGTGCTTTTTTCTTGTGTCGCAGCAAACCCCGCTGGCGTTCTGCCTTGATCAGGCTCAGCGCTGGAGCCGGCAGTTGAAGCTTTCCAATCATGACCGGAAAAGCCTGACTCAACTCGTTCAGAATCAGAACCGGCCGCTGCCGAAAAATCGAATCGATCTGCGCCGGCTGATTTGTGAGCTTCCTGATCTGAGTGTAGAATGGATTCAGCTTCAGCAGGCACTGCGCCGCCTCAGTGCAAAACAAGCTGGACAGTGGATCGCCGCGATTGAAGAAATTCAAAGTTCTGATTGTTTAACCTTGAAGCAGCTGGCGGTCAACGGCTATGATCTGATCGCCGCCGGTTGTCCGAAAACAGAGATTTCCGTCTGTTTAAATCAAGCGCTGTCTGCGGTGATTGAAGACCAAGTACCTAATCAAAAAGAAGCGCTGTTAACCTATATCCAACAGCAAGCAAAGCCGGAGTCTCAGGATTAAACCTCCCCGAAACTCCGGCTTTTATTAGTTCTGAATTAACAACAGACTTTCTGATACTCAAAGAAGTATTTTACTTCCAAGTCGTTGTAAAATATCCGTTTTCCTGAATGGATTCCAGAGTCCGCCACATTTGAACCGCATAGGTTAGTCCCTGTTCATAATCCGGCAGCGGCCAGCGGAAAAACTCAAAGGTCGCGGCGCCTGGGTAGCGGATAGAATTCAGCGCTTCGATCACTTCAATCCAATTCACGGTGCCAAATCCAATCGGCAGATGCTGATCTTTTTTTCCATCGTTGTCATGCAGATGAATTTCATAGAGTTTCCGGCCCATCCGTTGGACAGCAGACGGGATATCAACACCGTCGATATTCGCATGTCCGACGTCCAGACAGAAACCGACGTTGTCCCGACTGACTTCTTCCACCAACTGAATCAGTTCATCGATCTGACTGTAGAACCGGCCGCCGTAGATATTCTCAACCGCCAGCCGAATCCCTTTTTCAGCAGCGCGATCTCCAAACCAGCGCAGGTTTTCAACTACCCGCCGGTGGGTTTCCTCAGCTCCCCATTTTTCCAAGGAAGCTTGATGCACCAGCTTGTTTTTCTTAAATCCGCCGTCAGAAAACGTTCCAGGATGAACGACAAACACCCCCGGCTCCAAGACACTGTATAGGTCTAAGCTTTTCTGCATATAATGACGTACTCGTTTTTGTTCAGGATCATCCTCATCCAATACCGAACCGATAAAATGATATGACGACAGCTTCATCCCTTTCTTCTTTGCCAGCGCATGAATCTGTTCGGCAAAAGCTCGATCTTCGTCCTCCGCTTCCGGATAGACATTTTGATTCCAATAAGTGTTAAACGTATGAATGTCTAATTTCAGCGCCATATCCATTAAGGCATCGGCTTTATCCAGATCCAATTTTCCTTCCGCATTGGAAAAATCAAAGTGCAGTGAACATTCTCGCATAAATTCCTCCTGTTTCTGTCCATTCCCGACAGAAATTCTTTTTTAATTATACGGCGAAACGAAAGGGGAAGCAAGCAAGCTTGCCGCTATGAACAGTCCATTTCCCACTGATGAAAAGAAGTCCTCCCTCGGCAGGAAAACTTCTCAGCTGTTTGGTTCCGTGAATTTACTTTTTCCCTTTTTGAAACTGAAAACGATTGAGCAGCTGCTGAAACAACAGAACCTCGGCATCGGAAAAGCCTTCCATGCACTGCATGCAGTAGCTTCGGAATTCAGACTGAATAAGATCTGAAGCGGATTTTCCTTTCTCTGTCAGGAAGATGTTCATTACTCGGCGGTCTGTATCGTTGCCGATCCGCACCACAAGATCTTCACTCTCCATTTCTGATATAATTTCTGAGATTGTAGAGCGCTTGCTGGCGGAAATGACCGCAATTTCCTGTTGGTTGATTCCATTATGATCAGACAACAGATGGAGGATTTTAAGATGGGATAGCTTCAGATCCAAAACTTTCAAGGTTTCTGATTTGACTTCATAAAATTGTTTGATCAGATCAGAAAACATGATAAACGCCTTCGTATCTAAATTCACTACGTCCCGAATTTGATTCATGAACTCACTCCTTTCTTGGCTTCATTATAAATCAAAATTCACGGAAAACGATAGATATTTACTGAATTTAATGTGAATTAAACGCTAATTTTCACTTTTTAGACTGAACAAAAACAAAAGAACAGGAAAACTGTTCTTTTACTTGTCTAGAGGATGGATTTCAAGAATTGGAATTTCGACGGGATTGTAAATGCGCGGCAGATACCAGCGCTGACACAAGCCGCGGGAAACGATCAGTTCCGTGTTCTTTTCATGATACAGACCGCCTGCCCGCTTCGGGAACCAGCCTTGCCGGGGAGCGAACAATCCGTTGATCAATCCGGGAATCCGTACTTGTCCGCCATGGGCATGCCCGGACACAATCAGGTCGAAGCCAAACTGCGCGTAGATCTCTGCCCGCTCCGGCCGGTGGGCTAACAAGATTGTATACTCTGAACTGGCCTTCATATCGCCTAGATTTTTCATCAGCTGAATTTCTTCCTGGCGGTCACGATCCACATAGGCGTATTGACGGGGATCGTCAATCCCGCAGATTGTCAGCGCTGTTCCCCGAATCTTAATCGTTTCTTTTTTGCTGTCCAGCACGGTAATTCCAGCCTGACGCACCCGCTTTTTCACTTCTTCCAGCGAAATCAGCGTATCGATGTTCTCATGGTTGCCTGTACAGTAATAACAGGGCGCGATCGCCGGCGCCTGATCCAGGAATTGTTCAGCCCCTTTCAGCGGCTTGATGTCGTCAATGATATCGCCCGGCATTAGTATCAGATCACATTGCGACTGCCGCAGCTTATGAAGCAGACGCTGCTGATTCTGTCCATAAATCGTACTGTGCAGATCCGATACCACCGCGATCCGCACCGAAGATGAGAGCTTGGAACTGGACAGGGAATAAGTCCGCAGTTTTATTGGAAAACTGACAAGCCAGCCAATGAAAAGGTAAAGGACAGCCATTCCAAGAAAGAGAAGGGCCAGCTTCATCGCCAGCCTCCCCCTGTATTGCCTATGGTTAATTCGTTCGGTTGCTTCATTGTGATTCTCCTTTTATCTGTGAATCCTGTCAGGGGTAAGATGAACAGGAAGAATTGATTAATAATCGCCCATGGCGATCATTCCGTCGATGACCTTTTGAACGCCCGCAATATTTGCGGCCGTCACATAGTCTTTCGGGTCAAGCAGATACTGGTTCATCGCAGCCTGACATTGTTCATGAATCGACCGCATGATCCCGCGCAGCTTATCATCCACTTCCTCAAACGTCCAGGCTAACCGCATGCTGTTCTGGCTCATTTCCAAGGCCGATGTCGCAACTCCGCCGGCATTGGAAGCTTTCCCTGGGGCAAACAGAATGCCTTTTTCGTGATACAGCGCGATGGCCTCGTTATTGTTAGGCATATTGGCGCCTTCCGCGACTAACAGGCAGCCTTGATCCAACAGCCGCCCCGCCCGCTCCTTGTTGATTTCATTCTGCGTGGCACACGGCAGCGCCAGCTCAGCCTTCAACCCGGCATCATAGACCGATCCTTCATGATATTCACCATGCCCGGCCATTTCCGGATAAGCGGACAAGGATGTCCGCAGCTGCTCTTTAATCTTCTTCACGACGTTCAGATCCAGCTGGTCATCGACAATGTAGCCGCGGGAATCGCTCATCGCTATGACCTGAATGCCATTTTGCATCGCTTTTTCCGCCGCATAGATCGCGACGTTGCCGCTGCCGCTGACAATCGCCCGCTTGCCTTGAGGATCCAGCTGGTGAGCCCGCATCATTTCCAGCACAAAATAGATCAAACCATAGCCGGTTGCTTCCTTGCGCGCCAGACTGCCGCCGTAGCCTATGCCTTTGCCAGTCAGCACGCCGCGTTCACTGACTCCTTTCAGGCGCCGGTATTGGCCGTACAAATATCCGATTTCCCGCGCGCCGACGCCCATATCCCCAGCCGGGACATCGACATCCGGACCGATATGCTTGGACAATTCGATCATGAAGCTCTGACAGAACCGCATCACTTCCTGATCACTCTTGCCTTTCGGATCAAAGTCGCTGCCGCCCTTGCCGCCGCCGATCGGCAGTGTCGTCAGGGCGTTCTTAAATATCTGCTCAAACGCCAGAAATTTCATCATTCCCAGCGTAACAGCCGGATGAAAACGCAGTCCGCCTTTATACGGGCCTAAAACGCTGCTGTACTGGACGCGGTAGCCGCGATTGACATGCATCTGTCCCTGATCGTCCATCCATGGTACTTTGAACTGAATCATCCGCTCCGGTTCCGTTAATCGTTCCAGGATCGCCATCTTTTCATATTCCGGATGCTGATCAAAAATCAAGCTGACGGAATTCAGAACTTCCTCGACGGCCTGCAGAAACTCCGGCTGTGAAGCGTCCTTTTCTTTCAGCTGATGTAAAACTCGTTCGCAATAGTGATTCATTGTTATCCCACCTTTTTTACTATGATATGATACTCACGCTGAAAATTCAATGAAAAAAAGGGGCATCTGTTTCAGATACTCCCTCTTTGAGTGATTTATGCCGCTGGTTCAGCGTGATTGCTCAGCATTTCTTCCGGAAGCTTAACCTCTTCTTCCAGATCAGCAGCCCGTTCTTCGCGTTCTTCACGCAGTTCGGCGGCCCGTTCTTCAATCAGCCGGGTTGTTTCACGCTCAAATTTCGAGCCGGTTCCCGCTGGAATCAGTTTGCCGATGATGACGTTTTCCTTCAAGCCGATCAGATGGTCAACTTTACCCTTGATCGCCGCTTCCGTCAGAACCTTGGTGGTTTCCTGGAAGGATGCCGCAGACAGGAAGGAATCCGTTTCAACAGAAGCCTTGGAAATACCTAACAGCGTAGGTCCAAAGACAGCCGGATGCTTGCCCGCCAACAGACAGGCTCGGTTGATGCCGGTGATGTTGTTCAGCGACAACGTCTGACCCGCGCTTAAGCCCGTATCTCCGCCGTCGATGACAATGATCTTCCGCAGCATCTGCCGGATCATGACTTCGATATGCTTATCGGAAATTTCGATACCCTGAGAAGCATAAACTTTCTTCACTTCCTTCAGGATATAGTTCTGTACTTCCATTACGCCTGCGACTTCCAGCAGTTCCTTCGGATTGACCTGACCTTCGGTCAGCTTATCGCCGGCAACGACTTTCGATCCGACTTTCAGCCAGGAGCGAATTGTCTGTGTCAAATCGCATTTGTGTTCGATGCTTTCTTTTTCATTGGTGACGACAATCCGCATGCCGCTCTTGTTTTCCAGTTCGCTGATGTCGGTGATTTCACCGTCAATCTTGGACAGGACTGCGACATGTTTCGGACAGCGCGCTTCAAACAGTTCTTCAACTCGCGGCAGACCCTGTGTGATATCACCATCATTGCCGGAAGCTACGCCGCCGGTATGGAAAGTACGCATGGTCAGCTGAGTACCGGGTTCACCAATCGACTGAGCCGCCATGATCCCAATCGCTTCACCCGCTTCCGCCAGCTTGCCGGTCGCCATGTTGCGGCCGTAGCACTTGCGGCAGACGCCGTTGGTGCTTTCGCAGGTAAAGGTATTGCGGATATAGGCCTGCGTGACGCCGGCGTTGACAACACGCTGCGCCATGGCTTCATCCATATAGGTATCGGCTTCAACCAGAACCTCACCGGTCTTCGGATCGACAATCGCATCCTGGCTGTAACGGCCGATTAACCGTTCCGCCAGCGGTTCGAGAATCGTGTTGGTCTTGCGGTCGATGATATCCTCAACCAGATAGCCGCGGTCGGTGCCGCAGTCTTCTTCAATAATGACGACATCCTGCGCAACATCGACCAGTCGGCGGGTCAGGTATCCGGATTCCGCCGTCTTCAGCGCGGTATCGGTCAGACCTTTACGCACGCCGTGAGTCGAAATAAAGAATTCAGACACATTCAAGCCTTCACGGAAGGAAGAATAAATCGGAACCTCGATAATCGAAGGCTGATATTCTTTCTTCGACTTGGACTGCGTCGGACGCGCCATCAGGCCGCGCATGCCGCACAGCTGAGTAAAGTGAGATTTATTGCCTCGCGCTCCGGAAACCGCCATCATGTTGATCGGATTCTTACGCGGCAGGGATTTCATAACGGCATCGCCGATTTCATCCTTGATATCCGCCCACAGCTTCGAGAAGTGACGCTCCCATTCCGGCGGCGTCAGCATGCCTCGCTGCAGCAGCTTATCCAGCTTATCGGCCTGAGCACGGCCTTCCTCAACATATTTCTGCTTGTTTGGAACGACGTTGATATCCGCCAGGGAAACGGTCATGCCCGCCACCGTGGAATATTCAAAGCCCAGATCCTTGATGTTGTCCATGATATCGGAAGTGCCTTCGGTTCTGTAGCGATTGAACACTTCCGCGATGACATTGGACAGATCCTTCTTCTTAAATTCCGGATTCAGCGGCATCGCGGCAATCGCTTCCTTGATATTCGTGCCTAACGGCAGGAAGAACTTCTCCGGTGTTGCCTGCAGACTGGCCTTGTTGACATCGTTGATATACGGGAAGTCGGCTGGGAACATTTCGTTGAAAATAACCTTACCGACCGTCGTTACCAGATAGGAATGATTCTGCTTTTCGGTAAAGCAGCTCTTATTCAGCGCATAACCCGGCAAAGCAATACGGGTATGCAGATGCACCTGCTTGTTCTGATATGCGATCCGGATTTCATTGGTATCCTTGAAGACATGGCCTTCATTGGTACCGAACCGGCGCCACATCTCAGCGGCTTCATGATCGCCCAGCGAATCCAGGAAATCAGCTTTCGCAAAGAATTCATCGGCGGTTTCTTCCATGTTTAGATAGAAGTTGCCCAAAACCATGTCCTGGCCCGGCGTAACGATCGGCTTACCATCTTTCGGACCGAGGATATTGTTGGAACCCAGCATCAGGATTTCAGCTTCCGCCCGAGCTTCTTCCGACAACGGCAGATGGACAGCCATCTGGTCACCGTCAAAGTCGGCGTTAAACGCCGTACAGACTAATGGATGCAGACGGATCGCACGGCCTTCAACCAGCTTCGGCTTAAATGCCTGAATACCTAAGCGGTGC
The DNA here is from genome assembly GCF_000327285.1 of Holdemania massiliensis AP2. GTDB lineage: Bacteria > Bacillota_I > Bacilli_A > Erysipelotrichales > Erysipelotrichaceae > Holdemania > Holdemania massiliensis. The sequence goes on from NZ_HE998568.1 coordinate 896,955, forward strand.
AGCGTCGGAGCACGGTTCAGGAAAACCGGGTGATTGTCAATGACCTGTTCCACGACGTCCCAGACGCGCGGATCCTGACGGTCGATCAGTTTCTCAGCCGTCTTCGGATTGCCGGCAATGCCCTGATTGACAATTTCATTGATGACGAACGGCTTATACAGCTGAATCGCCATTTCACGCGGAATTCCGCACTGATACATCTTTAAGTCCGGTCCAACCGCGATAACGGAACGGCCGGAGAAATCGACACGCTTGCCTAACAGGTTCTGACGGAAACGTCCCTGCTTTCCCTTTAAGGAATGCGACAGGGATTTCAAGGCGCGTCCGCCCGCGCCGGTGATCGGCTTGGAACGGCGGCCGTTGTCGATTAGAGCATCGACCGCTTCCTGCAGCATACGTTTTTCGTTCTGCACGATGATCGCCGGTGTACCCAGCTCCAACAGTTTCTTCAAACGGTTGTTGCGGGTGATGACGCGGCGGTACAGATCGTTTAAGTCAGAGGTCGCAAAGCGGCCGCCGTCCAGCTGCAGCATCGGACGCAGATCCGGCGGAATAACCGGCAGAACACTCAAAACCATCCATTCCGGCTTGTTGTCGGAATGCCGGAAAGCGTCGATCGTTTCCAAACGCTTGATCAGTTTCTTGCGCTTATCGCCGTTCGCGTTTTCCAGTTCTTTGATGACAATCTCATGTTCTTTTTCGATGTCAACCTTTTCCAACAAGGTCTTGACCGCTTCGGCGCCGGTCTGGGCGACAAAGCTGCCCGGACCGTACAGCGCGGTATTTTCGCGATATTCTTTTTCAGACAAAATCTGTTTGACAGCCAGCGGGGTGTCCATCGGATCGGTAACGACCCAGGATACGAAGTAAACCACTTCTTCCAGCGCTTTCGGCGTGATGTTGAGCAGCAGGCTCATGCGGCTTGGAATGCCGCGCAGATACCAGATATGCGCAACCGGAGCTGCCAGTTCAATGTGACCCATCCGTTCACGGCGGACAGAACTCTTGGTGATTTCTACGCCGCAGCGGTCACAGATTACGCCCTTATAGCGTACTTTCTTGTATTTTCCGCAATAGCACTCCCAGTCCTTTGAGGGACCGAAAATCCGTTCGCAGAATAAGCCGTCCCGTTCTGGTTTCTGAGAACGGTAGTTAATCGTTTCCGGCTTTTTGACTTCGCCATAGGACCATTCGCGGATTCGTTCCGGGGATGCCAGACCGACCTGAATGGCGGCAAATTTATTGACACTCATCGCTTACGCCTCCTTTACTCAACGTCTTCGTCATCAAATCCGATTACAGCCGCTTCTTCCGGCAGATCCTCCTCGTCGATGACCTGGGCCGGAATCTCTGTCGAGGTTTCGGATACGACGTTCTCCAGGGCTGCAACTTCGTTAATTTCGTCTGCTTCCATCTTCTTCATATCGACTTCCAGACCTTCTTCATCCAGCATCTTGACGTCGATGGCCAACGCCTGCAGCTCGTGCTTAAGAACGCGGAAGGATTCAGGAATTCCCGGTTCCGGCAGATCTCTGCCCTTGATGATGGCTTCATAGGTCTTCGTCCGGCCGACGATATCATCCGACTTCACAGTCAGAATTTCCTGCAGCGTATGCGCGGCGCCGTAAGCTTCCAGCGCCCAGACTTCCATTTCACCGAAACGCTGACCGCCATTTTGCGCCTTACCGCCTAACGGCTGCTGCGTAACTAAGCTGTATGGGCCGGTAGCACGGGCGTGCAGCTTATCGTCAACCATGTGCGCCAGCTTGATCATATACATAACGCCGACCGAAATCCGTTCATCGTACGGTTCGCCGGTCTTGCCGTCATGCAGCACCAGCTTGCCGTCTTGAGAGGTCTGCGCTTCTTCCATGATCGACTTCAGTTCATCATTGGAAATCCCGTCGAAAACCGGGGTTGCAAATTTGATGCCCAAGGCTTTCGCAGCCATGCCCAGATGGATTTCCAGAACCTGTCCGATGTTCATACGGGACGGAACGCCGAACGGGTTCAGCATGATATCAATCGGGGTGCCATCCGGCAGATACGGCATATCTTCGATCGGCAGGATCTTGGAGATAACGCCCTTGTTGCCATGACGGCCAGCCATTTTATCACCTTCAGAAATTTTACGTTTCTGAACGATGTAGACTTTAACCACTTCATTGACTCCCGGCGGCAGATCGTGGCCTTCATTCCGTTTGAAAATCCGGATGGAGTGAACGATACCGGCGCCGCCGTGCGGCACTTTCAGCGAGTTATCACGGACTTCTCGGGATTTTTCACCAAAGATCGCCAATAACAGCTTTTCTTCCGGGGAAATTTCGCTCTGGCCTTTCGGGGTCACCTTACCGACCAGGATGTCGCCTTCCTTCACTTCCGCACCGACCATGACAATCCCGCGTCCGTCAAGATGACGGCAGGCATTTTCACTGACGTTTGGAATATCGCGGGTAATTTCTTCCGGTCCCAGCTTGGTTTCTCGGCATTCAATGTCATATTCCTCAATATGAATAGAAGTGTAGACATCGTCGCGAACCATCCGCTCGGACATGATGATCGCATCTTCGTAATTGTAGCCATGCCAGGTCATAAACGCGATCGTCACATTCTGACCCAAAGCCAGTTCGCCTTTTTCCATCGAAGGACCGTCAGCCAGAATATCCCCGCGTTCAACGCGTTCGCCATGCTTGACGATCGGCCGCTGATTGATGCAGGTGCCGGCGTTGGAACGGCGGAATTTCTGCAGCTCGTAGACGCGCTGTTCGCCTTCGTCTTCCGTGACGACGATCTTATTGGCGTCCACATAGGTAACGACGCCGTTGCCGGTGCAAATACAGGCGCTGCCGGAATCCCGCGCAATGCGGTGCTCCATGCCGGTTCCGACATAAGGCGAATGCGGATTGAGCAGCGGAACCGCCTGACGCTGCATGTTCGCCCCCATCAGGGCACGGGAAGCATCGTCATTTTCCAAGAACGGAATACATGCGGTCGCAACCGAAACAATCTGTTTCGGCGAAACGTCCGCCAGTTCTACCTGATCACGGTGCGCCATGATCGTTTCACCCGCTTTACGGGCAACGACCATATCGTTGATCAGCCGGCCTTCGTGAACTTCGTTGGCCTGGGCGATGACAAAATCATTTTCTTCATCCGCGGACAGATAAACATAGTCTTCCGTGACTTCGCCATCGGCTTTCACTAACCGGTACGGTGTTTCGATAAAACCGTATTCGTTGATTTTGGCATAGGTCGTCAGGTTGGAAATCAGACCGATATTCGGACCTTCCGGCGTTTCAATCGGACAGATTCGGCCGTAATGGCTGTTGTGAACGTCACGGACTTCAAAGCCGGCGCGCTCACGGGTTAAACCGCCCGGACCTAACGCGGAAATACGGCGCTTGTTGGTCAGTTCAGCTAACGGATTCTGCTGATCCATAAACTGCGACAGCTGCGAAGAGGAGAAGAACTCCTTGATCGCCGCGGTTAACGGACGGATATTGGTCAGCTGCTTCGGCGTTAAGCCGGCAGCTTCCGCAATCGACATTCTTTCTTTAACGACCCGTTCCATCCGGCTCAAACCGATGCGGAACTGATTTTGAATCAGTTCGCCGACCGTCCGAATGCGGCGGTTGCCCAGCATATCGATATCATCAACGCTGCCGACGCCGTCCATCATGTTCAGCTCATAGCTGTAAAAGGCATACATGTCGGAAATCGTGATGGTTTTCTTCTGATTGATCGGGTCAATCGCCACGATCTTAATCGGATTGCTGCAGTCGGAAGAAGTGGAAACCAGAATCGTCTGAACCGCAGCTCCGACTAACCACGCGGTGATCGCCTGGTTCTGATGCGCGCGTTCAATGATGACCTGCTGCTCGGAAGCGCTCAGTTTGGAATACTCTTCATCCGGGATGTAGCGTTCAACAACCAGCTCGCCATTGTTGGTCATATCTTCATTATTGGCAGTCAGACGGCCGATGACAAAGAAACGATGACCATAGTTCAGCACTGCCGAAGCATTTTCCGCTGTCAAAGCGACCGGTTTGGCAACCAGCCCGGAATAAACGCGGACTTCCTTGACTTCCTTCGCCAGGGCTTCGATGTCTTTTTCAGTCAGAACCGTGCCTTTTTCAAACAGGCGTTCGCCGCAGTCCACATCATTGGCCAGAATACGGCCGATCAAGCCCAAACTCCAGGATGTATCCATCATGGAAGTATCTGGATGAGAGAAATCATGAACGAATGGGAATGCTGTTACATGGCTGCCCTTCAGCATTTCTTCACGCAGGACATTCCGTTCCTTCTTGGTCACAAACGTACCCTTTTCAAACAGCACTTTGCCTTCGCCGCTGAGTACGTCTTCCGCCAGGTAGGTCCCTTCCATGCGGTCGGTCAGCGACAGTTTCTTATTTAATTTATAACGTCCGGCTTTGGTCAGATCATACCGGCGGTGATCGAAGAACTTGGCGTTCATCAAGTTGATCGAGCCGTCGATCGTCGGAACTTCATCAGAACGCTGGTTTTCATAAATCGCCAGCAGCGCTTCGTTGCTCGTCTTGATCTTATCGGCAGCCAGCGTGTTGCGGATTTCTTCATAGTTGCCGAAGAACGAAGTATACAGCAGCATATACAGGTTCAGGAATTCGCGCGGTTCACCCTCGACGATGTTCTCCTCGAACACTTCCAGACCCAAGGCTTTTAAGAAGCGGCGGATTTCCGCCGTATCAAAGCCATCCTCGCTCTTTTCCAAATTCAAAGACATACCAATGGCTTTGAACAGAATCGTGGATAAAATTTTACGTTTGCGGTCTACCGACATGTTGACAATGCGGCCCAATGCCGCCTTCTTGCCGTCGGTCATGAACTCCAGCCACGTACCGCGGCTTGGGATCAGTTCACAGTTGAAGCTATCTTTGCCAGTTTTGTCTTCGGAAGCAATATCAAAATAAGCGCCTGGCGAACGTACGATCTGAGAAACGATAACACGTTCAGCGCCGTTGATAATGAAAGTTCCGGTTTCCGTCATCATTGGGAATTCGCCCAGGAAAACGTCTTCCCATTTTGTCAGTACCTCACCGGTTGTATTGTCGACCATTTCCAGCTCCATTTTCGCTTTCAATGGCGCGGCGAAGTTCGCCTCCCGGTATTTGCACTCGTTGACGGTATACTTTGGCGTGCCGAATTCGTAGTCTACGAATTTCAGGCGAATATTTCCACCGTAGTTCTGAATCGGGTAAATATCTTCAAAAACTTCTCTGATGCCTTCTCTGATAAACCATTCAAAAGACTGAGTCTGCACTTCAACCAGATCGGGAAGATCGAGGCTGCCGCTGACTTTGGAATAATTCCGGCGTTCTGCCTTTTTACCCAGTTTTTCAATACGGTAGTTCTGCATTTTTTCCATGTACGCCATCCTTTCATAACAGTGTTAACAACGGCTAAAAGGGCCTAAAACCCCCTTAACTTTTATACATTTTTGCAATTTAATATAATACCAAACTTAAAACAAGTTGTCAATCTGTTTTTGTCGATTTTAAAATGTAATATCCTTTTTCTTTGTTGATTACTTCACAGTTGCCAAATAGTTCCTCAATCTTGGCTTTCGCACTGAGTGCGCCCTGCTGCTTGCGGATCACCACGTACAGATGCCCCTGCGGACGCAAATGATCATACGCCTGCTCAAACATCGCGTAAATCACTTTCTTGCCGGCACGGATCGGCGGATTGGTCAGAATATCGCTCAACGTTTCAGTGACATTCTCAAAGATATCCGATACCCGAACTTCAGCTTCCACACTGTTCTTCTGCGCATTAAGAACAGCCAGCTCTACCGCCCGGGGATTGACATCCACCATCAGCATTTCAGCATCGGGAAATAATTTCTTTACCGTGACGCCGATGACGCCGTAGCCGCAGCCCAGATCCAGGACATGATCACCCAGCGGTTCTTCCTTAATCGTTTTCAACAGGACATACGATCCAAAATCCACTTCGCCTTTACAGAACACTCCATTGTCTGTAATAAGAGGGATAATAAAGCCCGAAAACCGGAAAGAAATCTCCTTCCGGTTTTGTGGTAGTTGACGATTGTCAGTAAAGTAATGACTCATTCCATCGCCTCCCATGGGCTAATTTCATTCCGCAGATTTTGCGGAATGGATAACGTGTGTTTGCGAAACTTATTTGATTTCGACAGAAGCGCCGGCATCCATCAGTTTCTTCTTGATTTCTTCGGCTTCTTCCGGTTTGATGTTTTCCTTGATTGCGCTTGGGCACTTATCAACTAAGCCCTTCGCTTCAACCAGACCTAAGCCTGTGATTTCACGAACGATCTTGATAACGCCAACCTTTGAAGCGCCGACTTCCTTCAGGAATACGGAAACTTCTGTCGGTCCTGTAGGCGCTGCAGCTTCAGCTGGAGCCGCTGCTGCAACCGGAGCCGCAGCCGTTACGCCGAATTCTTCTTCGATCGCTTTTACCAGTTCGTTCAGTTCCAGAATTGTCATCTCTTTCAGAGATTCGATGATTTCAGCATTTGTTAACTTTGCCATGTTCTTATTCCTCCTTGGTCAGTTTTGTTATTCAGCAGCTGCTTCTTCAGCGGGAGCAGCTTCTCCGTCTTTGTCTGCGACTGCTTTAACAGCGCAAGCGAAGCTGCGAACCGGTGCCTGCAGGCAGCTCAGCAGCATCGACAGCATGCCATCACGGTTCGGCAGGCTGGAGAGTTCTTTAATCGTATCGACGCCGACGACTTTGCCTTCGACGATCGCACCCTTCAGAACTAATTTGTCGTGCTTCTTGGCGAACTTCGCCAGCACGCGGCTTGGCGCAACAGCATCATCAGAGAATGCGATTGCGTTTGGTCCGGTCAGCTGTTCTGTCAGCTCATTGAATCCGGCAGCCTCAGCGGCACGCTGGGACATGGAATTCTTGTAAACCTTGAATTCAATGCCTTCAGCCCGCAGGCTTCTTCTCAATTCAGTGACTTCGGCAACTGTCAGACCACGGTATTCAACAACAACTGTTGACTGGCTGTTCGTCATCTTTTCCTGAATCGCAGAGACGATTGCCTTTTTGGATTCTAATACCGCATCTTTCATTCCGTACACCTCCATTTTATACTGTCACAATATACCTGAATATAAAAACCCGCACTCAAGACAGCACGGGTTTTGAAAGTTCAAAGTTGATCTTCCTACCTCGGCAACATGATTAAGCCGTGCGGCCGTTGCTGTCTATGGTATATTGATAACAAACTAATCTTAACAGGGTTTTCGTAATTGTCAAGCAATTACTCAGCAGCAACACGAATTGCCGGTCCCATGGTTGTGGAAACCGTGATGCTCTTCATGTAGTTACCCTTAACTGCAGCCGGACGAGCCTTGGCAATGACGCCGTACAGCGCTTTTGCGTTTTCTGCCAGCTGTTCATCGGTGAAGGAGCACTTGCCGATCATGACGTTGATGTTGCCTTCCTTGTCAACGCGGTAAGTAACCTTACCTTTCTTAATTTCGTTGACAGCGTTGGCGATGTTCATCGTCACGGTGCCCGTCTTCGGGTTTGGCATTAAGCCTTTCGGACCCAGAATTTTACCCAGCTTACCGAGTTCGCCCATCATATCCGGAGTCGCGACGATAACGTCAAATCCGAACCAGCCCTTTTTGATATCTTCCAGGATTTCCTTGCCGCCGACAAAATCTGCGCCGGCGTCCTTGGCTTCCTGTTCCTTCGCGCCCTGAGTGACGACTAAGACTTTCTGGGAACGGCCTGTGCCGTTTGGCAGAACCATCGCGCCGCGGATCTGCTGATCTGCGTGACGTGGGTCAACGTTCAGGTTGAAGGAGATTTCGACAGATGCGTCGAATTTTGCAGTGTTGATTTTCTTCGCCAGAGCGACCGCTTCAGTCAGGCTGTACAGCTTCGCTGCATCGACCTGCTTCAGTGCCTCTGTGTATTTCTTACCTCTTTTTGCCATCGTGATGTCCCTCTCTTATTCCATGCCTTCAACAGCTACGCCCATATTGCGCGCTGTTCCGGCGATAATCCGCATTGCTGCTTCTACATCATTGGCGTTCAGATCCGGCATCTTGTACTCAGCGATTTCTCTGCACTTTTCCAGAGAGATCTTTCCGACGATGTTGGCTTTGGCGCTGCCTGATCCGGACTTGATACCGGCAGCCTTCTTAATCAGAACTGAGGCTGGTGTCGTTTTCAGAACGAAATCAAAGCTCTTGTCTTCATACGCTGTGATGATGACAGGGACGATATCGCCTGCACGATCCTTGGTCGCATCGTTAAATGCGTTGCAGAACTGCGGCATGTTGATGCCTGCAGAAGCCAGTGCCGGTCCCGGACGGGCTCCGCCTGCCTGGAACTGGAGCTTACAAATTTTTGCAACTTTCTTGCTCACAAGACATTCCTCCTTAAAATTGATTGTCTGTGCTGTGGTTTTGTGGACAGGTGCAACACCGTCCTCCCACGCATAATAAAACTTGCTGCCTTCGACAGCATTACTATTCTAAGCGCCTTTTCGCCTTTAGTCAAGGGCTATTTTTGATTTTAAGCCGAGTTTGAGCGGTTTTTTCAGCGATTCGCGCAAAGGACAAGATCCCCGGTCTTCACCTGACCCGCCGGCATGATTTCAATCTGATATTCCCGGCTGTTGGTCACAACGATCATCGTCGTCAAATCGATCTGTTTCTGCTCCATAAACGCCCGGTCAATCCGAACCAACGGATCGCCGGCTTTGACCTTCTGCCCGGGCTTAACAAAGACTTCCAACCCGCGGCCCTGAAGCTCGACCGTATCCATGCCGATATGCAGCAGCACTTCCGCTCCGTTAGCGCCTTTCAGACCTACCGCATGGCGGGTTTCCGCCACCAGCAGCACCGTTGCGTTCATCGGAGAGGCCACCCATTCTCCCGCATAGCGAAAACCAATGCCCTCCCCCATCATTTTCTGGGCAAAAACCGGATCCGGCACTTCCTCCAGGGGTATGCTGACGCCGTCCACAGGTGACACGATCTCACATCGCACAGGTTTTTTAAATAAATTAAACATTGCAGCCTCCTCAAGTCATCGTTTTTGGATATCCGCCGCCTTTGCATAATTGAACGATTTCGGACTATCCGTGATTTTACTTTTCTCATTTTAAAGAAGTGCGCTTATTTAATCAACGATAAATGCTGACATTTCATGATTTATCGTTTTTTATTCCGTTCTGTTTCGGCTTTTCACTGCCGGTAATTTCCTGGGCTGTGTTTATTCCGGCATCCGCCCAGCGCCTTAAAGCAAAAAGAATGCAGGCCTGCTTAACCCCGGCCTTCTGCCTGCTTGCCTGCTTGCCTGCTATAACATTATCCTTACGGCAGGCCTTGAGATCAACGCGTTCTGAAAAACAAACCGATCCGTTGCCTTGGCTTTGCCTAACTTATGAATTTCAGAATTCCCCTCTCTGAAAATACAAAAAACCGCTGTATTCAACGGTTCTTCCTCTTTCGGATGTCATGGATAAGCGGACAAGCTGTTGCCCTGCCCGCTTTTTCCTGACCCCAATGATTTAATCCATTATCAAGCTTAAACCTGCCGATCTTTGAATTCCTCCAGCAGTGCCATAGCCTGCCTGCTTAGGCCGATTTCATAATCCAATTGGAAGTTTTCCGCAGTTACGATCTTCGGAACCGGCAGGGTGTTATAACGTTGCTTTAAACCAGCAAGGATCTCTTCTTTATGCTGTTCAAAGAAAGGATGCGCATAGAACACAACGACATCCGGACTCGCGGCAAGCACGCTGTTTTCGATCCACTGCAGCTGCGCTGACAGAAGTTCGCCCGAAGAATTTTCAGCATGAAGCTCCGGTAATGGTTTCGATGCGTCAGTCCAATTCGGCATGTCCTTTTGAACTTTGCCGTTGACCACGAAGCTGCCGCTCAAACCGGATTGTCCAAAACCGAAACTGATCAGTGAATTGTTTTCTTTTAACCGCAGCCGCTGGCCGCTGCCCTCAGCGCTGAAGTGCATGCGGCTGCCGATTATTCCTTTTAATCCGCTGGCCATTTCCAGCTCTTTCAGCAGATCATCGTCAGCTTCACCCTCAGCTTCAAAATCCACGCCCAAAGCAAAGCAGCAAAGCGAAGGCTCACAGCGGCGCATTGTCTGAAGCAGAAGCCGCATTGTTTCCTGCCGATCTGATTCAACTTCAATTTGCCCCTGATTTTTGGTCATCCCCAGGCTGTCCAACAGAAACCAGTCAAGCGTCTGTCCCTGCAGCATCAGCCCAATAACGCTGCGGCAGTCGGGATTGTATTGATAAACCCGGCAGCTCTTTCCTTTTCCGGTGGACTGCGTTCCAACCGCTTGGATTTCCCGTGTTTTTACTAATTCATCTACAAGCCTAATGACAAGCGGCAGATCAAGTCCTGTCATTTCTGCCAGCGCCGCTTTGCTCATCGGATATCCGTTTGCTAGAACTTCCTTTAACTTCTCACGATTGATTTCATTAAGAACCGGTGAATTTGTCATATCCATCCTCCTTTTCCTCCGCATTTTGACTGCGAATTTTCATGATTGAAAGCGATTCCGGCCGGCGCAGATTTCAGAACGCCCGTTCAAGCAGCGGCATGAATTCCTTCAGTTCATCGCTCGGCACCATCTGCGCGGTGATCCGAATACCTTTTCCCGCTAGCTCGCGAAACTGCTGCGCTTCCTCAGGCGTGACGCTGGTCGTTCCGACAACACGAACAGAACCCAATTTGTTGGAGATATTTCCGACGTTAATCACAGGAAAGGTGTACCCCAGATCTAAAACTTTTTTTGCCGTTGCAACACCGCGCATGACGACAAACAGTCTTTCGTTGGGATAAGCTTGCTGCTGCAGACGCTGAACTGCTTTCTCAGCGCTGAGAATTGACAGTTTAACAGTAGACGGACAAGCCATGCGCAGCGCCATTTTCTGAATGTCATCCGACGCAGCCTGATCGTCGATGACTAAAATACGTGTAGCGTTTAATGAATTCGTCCAAAACGCCGCTACCTGACCGTGGATCATGCGTTCGTCAATTCTTACGTTGACAATTTCCATCTTCTTTTCCTCCTCAGTAACTTTTTAAATTACTTTTTAAATCTATTTTAATAATAAGTCAGAAAGCGCTTTCTGTCAATCTATTTTTAAAACTATTTTAAAAAGTATTCAGTTTGATCCCGTCCTTCCCTCAACACCGTCTATGATATTCGGCATCGGCGTCCTTCTGCCGCTTAATCGGCTTGCCTTTTCTGTTTTGTTCAAAGTAAATTCACCTCCGGCTCAGGCATGCAAAAAGGCGGAATTTCCCGCCTTCATTGTTTGCTGCTCAATCTGATGACAAATTCGATCATCCGTTTTCTTCCGACTTATTTTCGACGGTTTAATGAAACAAGTTCTTAACCCGCTCCCAGAATGTGGTTTTTACTTCCGGCTGAGCTTCGGCATCCGGTGTTTTTTCTTCCGGGCGTTTGATCTCATCTGTTTTCATGATGAACTTGACGGAAGTTTCCATGTCGTCACTCGCTCCTGCATAACTGCGGTATTCCTGAGATTGATCCAGCGCCGCATGCGCCGTATCCAGCACCTCGTTGAGATCATCCATGGCCTCCGTCACCTTGCCGCTTAATTCATCGATGCCCTCGCGGCTGAATTCATGAACTCCGTCATTCAGTTCGCCGGTCTTTTCCGCCAGTTTTTGCGTCGCGGCTTTAAACTTATCAATGGCATCCGCAATCTCTCCGGAAGCACCGTTGAGTTTATCCAAGCCTGCCTTCATCGCCGCGGTTCCCTCAGCCAGCTGATCGGTTCCTGTTTTCAGCGTTTTGAGTCCTTCCGGCAGCTGCTGCAGCGCGCCCAATGCATTTTTCAGCGCATCCACGCCGCCGATCTGTTCAATCATGCCGTTGATCTGCTCGATCATGGCGATCATTTCCGTGGTCAGCTGCTGGGCCTGGCTCATTAATCCGGCCATTTCCTGAACCTTCTCATTCATCGTTTCCTGAACGGATGCGGCAATTGTTTCAATTGTACCGGCAGCGACCTGCTTCCCCGCCTGCCCCATGGCATCCACGCCGGCCTCAGCAGCCTGCCCTAACCCCGCTTTCCATGTCTGCTGTGCGGTGGTCAGCTGAGCATCCAGCTGTTCTTTCACCTTCCCGGCAACCGCCTGGGTTAAATCCGGAATCTGCCCCTCCTCGATGCCCTGCTCAATCAGCGCCTGACTGATTGCAGAAACCAGCGCTTCCTGATTCACTTCAATCGAAACATCCGGCAAATTTGCGGTTACCCCCGCTTTGACCTGATCCGTTGCCGATGCCCAGGCTGTATTGAAGCTTTCACTTTGTGCCGCACCGCGGATCGCATCGCCGGTTGCCTGCGGCATTTCCGCCAATCCCTGCATCGAGTGCGCCAGCTGCTGCATCAGCGCCGAAGCATTCTGCAGCTGGGTCAGACTGTCGTTGAGCTGCCGCAGCAACCCCATCAGCTGTTCATCCGTCAGATTGTATTTCTGCAGCATCGCGCTCAGCTGCTGCTGGATCTCGCCTACGCCCTCCGACAATTTCCGCGCGCCTTCCTGCAAGTCTTTTGACGACGTGGAAGCTGTGTTCAGGCCGTCGGAAAACGTTTTATATTCAGACTGAAACTCACCCATTTTATCATTGAGTTCAATGTTGGCGTCATGCAGCTGCACCGTGCCGTCCAGAATCTTGGCCGTAGCCTCCTTCAGATCATTGACACCGGTGTTCAGCTGATCAAGATCGCTGCGGTCCACTTCCTGATCTTCCAGATGGGAGGGGGCCGCAGCCGCCAGGATGATCGACGGCATTTCAAAGTTTTCCACTTCCGCCGTAATGACAAACTCATCTTTCAGTTTATCCTTGATTTCATCCAGCGCGCTGATCTGGGAGTCCTGCAGCATCTGACTCATGCCGGAAATCGTTGCCAGCGCCACGATTTGATTTTTAGATTCATTGAAAATCAGACCCGACTCCGCCTTAACATCCTTAAATGTTTCCGTCGGCAGATCGGTCACAATTGCGCAGGGAAACAGTGTGGAAATGTATTTTGTTTTTCCGTTGATCGTTTCGGTTTTTTCCAGATGATTAATCAGCTTGATCGTGATCTTCAAACTGCCGTTTTGTCCGACGATCTCCTGCGGTTCTACGGCTTTGCCGTTAAATTCGTAGCGGATCTGCATCGATAAGGGCAGCGGCGCGGCCGTTGTGCCTTGATAATACAGATCGTGTTCAGCAGAATTCCACACCAGCGAACTGCCGTTTTGCTGCGGCAGGTCATCCCCGCTGATATTTTTAATATTCTCTAAAAGGCTCTGATCCGCAGTTTGATGAAAGCCTTGTTCATTATGCAGCCATTCGCTGACCGTTGCGGATTTCAGCTCTCCCTGCCAGTCCAGAAAGGCATAAACGGTTTCTTCTTTTCTGGTTTTTTCCTCCGGCTGCTCTTCCGCCAGGACCGGTGTCCACAAATTCATCGCCAGCACGCCGGAAAGTGCCAGCGACAGGAAGCCTGTTTTCTTCTTCATCAATGTTCCTCTCCTTTTTTATTCAAAAATTGAAATGACGTCTTTTCAACAATCGGTCCGAAAACCATCAGCAACGCCGGCAGCACCAGCAGAATCACCGCCATGCTGATCAGTGCCCCGCGCGCCAGCATGCCGCACAGCGAGCGGATCAAATCGATCTTGGAAACCATCGCCACGCCGACCGTTGCCGAAAAGAAGCTCAGCCCGCTGGTCAAAATCGAGGAGCTGCACGTATAGACGGCATGCTCCACAGCGTCCTTGCGCACTTTGCCTAAACGGCGTTCTTCCTGATAACGCGTCATCATTAAGATCGCATAGTCGATCGTCGCGCCCAGCTGAATCGTTCCAATGACGATGCTGGCGATAAAGGGAATGGTTTCTCCTTCAAAATAGGGAATGCCCATATTGATCGTAATCGCCATTTCAATCGCCGCCACCAGAACGATCGGAACACTGAGCGACTTAAACGAAATCGCAATAATCGCAAACACTGCCAGAATCGAAACAATATTGACCATTTGAATATCGTGATCGGCAATCAGCACCAGATCCCGGTTCAGCGCGCCTTCGCCGGTGATCAAAGCGGTCGGATCAATCGCTTTGACCCGGTTTTCCAGCTCGCTGATCTGGGCGTTTTGGGCAGGGGTGGCCGAGGTATAGCTGGAATTAGCCATGATCATTTTCCAGCCTCCGGCGCTGAAGACTGATCGGATACTTTCGGGCAGCATGGCTTCCGGAATGCCCGCGCCGAGAAACTTGTCGAGCGTCATCACAGAATTGATGCCTTCGGTCGTCCGAATGACTTCCAGCACCTTATCCATCTGCGGACGGCTGAGCTGATCGCTGACGAGAATGAAATGGGTCGTCGGCATGTCGAATTCATCGCGCAGCTTTTGGGTTCCCGCGGTGGAGGTCAGATCCTGCGGCAGGGAATCCAGCAGATTATAATACACATCGGTTTTCTTCTGAGCCAGGCCAAACGGGATCAGCAGTGCGACCGCGATGATCAGGATCGCTTTGTAATGCGTCGTTGTCAGTTTCGCAACCCCGCGGAGCTTGGGAATCAGAACCTTGTGCTTATGCTTATGAATGGGTTTGTCAAACACCAGAATCAGCGCCGGCAGAATGACGACGGCCGAGAACACGCCCAGCACAACGCCCTTGGCCATGACCACGCCCATGTCGGTGCCCAGCTTTAAATCCATGATGCACATCGCCAGAAAGCCGGCGATTGTCGTTAAGGAACTGGCGCTGATCGCCGTGAAGGTATTGACCACAGCCTCCGTCATGGCTTCTTCACTTTTTAAGCCTTTGTGCAGCTCCTCGTCATAGCGCTCCAGCAAAAAGATCGAGAAGTCCATCGACACCGCCAGCTGCAGAATCGCCGCCAGTGCCGAAGTGATATAGGAAACCTCACCTAGAAAAATATTCGTTCCGAAGTTATACAGTACGGCATACAGAATCCCCAATAAGAAAATCAAAGGCGCGACGCTGTAGCGCAGACCCAGAAACAAGACCGCTAAGGACAACCCCACGGCAACCGCCACATACAGCGGCAGCTCCTGTTCGATCAGCATCTTCGTATCGTTGATGACCGCGGCCAGTCCGCCTAAGAACATCTGCGAATTCATCATCGCCTTGATTTCATCCACCGCTTTCAGCGTTCGGTCGGAGCCGTTGCCTTCTTCAAACGTCACAAGCAGCAGCTGACAGACGCCGTTGTCCAGCATTCCCCGCAAATCCTGAGGAACCATCTCCGGCGGCATGGTCTGTAAGAAATCCCCCAATCCCATGACGTCGCGGACACCGTCAATCCCGCGGATTTTTTCTTCAATCCGGTCAACCTGTTTCTTTTCCATGTTTTCGACCGTGATCATCGACATACTGGCGGCGTGGAATTGCTGATCCAGAATTTCCTGCCCTTGTATGGAATCCAGCTGCTCCGGCAGATAACTCAGAATGTCATAGTTGATACGCGTGCCGATATAGCCGACTAACGACGGCACCAGCAGCACCGTAGCCAGCACCAGAATCAGAACTCGTTTTTTTACGATCTGTTCTGCAATTTTTCTCACTGCAGTTCACTCTCCCTTTCCAATGACTATTGGTCATTACGTTTGACAGGATACCGCCGAAATGACTGTTGGTCAATCGACAGATAAATAGATTTGTCTAGCATAATGACGATCAGTCATTGCATATTTAACTCTTTTACCCGCTATGCTACAATGAGGCTGAGGAAGTGAGTTTATGGCCCAGCGTACGTTAAAGCAGCAAAAAGAACAGAAGCAAGGCGATTTATTAAATTCAGCGTATCACTGTTTTCTGAACAAAGGCTTCGCCAAGACGACCATCGATGATATCGTTCAGCGAGCTCAGGTCGCCAAAGGCACGTTTTATCTTTATTTTCATGACAAAGAAGACATCATGAAGCATCTTGTCATCCAAATCAGTTCACAGATCGTCATCCGGGCCTACGCCCAAACCCAGCAGCAGCAGATTTCGGATTTTCTGCCGGCTGTGCTGTTTTTCATCGATACGATCATCGAATATTTCAAATCCAACAAAGATCTGCTTAAGCTGATTGAACGGAATTTCTCCTGGCCTCTGGTCGTAGAATATCTTAGTGAAGGCAATCAGGCGGAGATCAATGCGATTCTGGAAGAACTGCTGAGCTATCCGCAGATGCGGCGGCTGGATCAGGATGAGGCTTTCCGGATCCTCTACATGATTGTTGAGCTGGTCGGTTCGGTTTGTTATTCCTCGATTATCGAGGAACAGCCGGCTTCGATCGATCATCTCAAGCCGACGTTATACCGCATGGTCGAAAAGATGCTGATGTAATCTCAATGCCTAAGTTTGCTGAGCCTCACTCAAACAAAAAAACGCGGGTGAATCTGCCGTTGTGATTCCTCAGCGTTTTTTTGCTTCTAATTCTATTGTTATTGCGAAAGACCGCAGGCCTCTGAATCAGAACGATATTATTCTCCGGCTGCAACCGGAGCAGCAAGAAACTGATCCGCAAACTCCTGTTCCGGCAGCGGCCTGGACAAATAAAACCCCTGTCCCCGTCCGCAATGCAGCCGCCGCAGCATATCCACATCGGCCTGAGTTTCTACTCCCTCGCAGATCACATCGATCTCCAGCGTAGCCGCGATATCGACAATCAAGCCGATAATCTGTTCGCGGCGCGCGTTTTCTTCATTCAGAAAAACCCGGTCGATTTTAATCTCATCCATCATCAATGTGTTCAGCAGATTCAGCGATGAATAACCGGATCCAAAATCGTCAATTGACAAAATGAAGCCTTCCCGTTTCAGTTGATTCAGCATATCCAGAACCGTTTTGGCCAAACCGTTAAAAGCACTCTCGGTGATTTCGATCTGCAGACAGCGGGCTGGAATGGCATAGGCGTCGACAATGGCATGAAATTTTTCATAGAAGTCCCGATGATGAATCGTCACCCGCGAAAAGTTAACAGAAATCATGAAATGATCCTGCAAATTCCGCTCGCGGATAAACCGGCATACTTGTTTCAACATATAAAAATCCAGTTCATGAATAAATCCATTCTCCTCAAACAGCGGAATAAAATCATCCGGAGGCAGTTGGGTGCCGTCCTTGCGGCTCCAGCGCACCAGTGCTTCCGCACCGTAAACTTCCAGCGAAGGAATTTCAAATTTAGGCTGCAGGTACAATTTGAATTCATGCTGAGCCAAAGCGGCATGCCGTTGTTTTATTAACAACGTTTCCTGATTCATCCGGTTCAGCAGCTGCTGATCATACCAGACAAGGCTGCCTTTTCCGCTTTGTTTCGCGCGCTTATGCGCCAGCATCGCGTTGTCCAGCATATCATGAAGCTCATCTTTTTTATTCATGATACAGGCACCGACCGTGATTGTCGTTTCGTCAATCACATCCAAAGCCAGCGTTTTCTTCAGCTGTTTCCGCAGCTTCCGCCTCAGCTTTTCCAAACATTCCTTTTCCAATTTCACACAGACATAAAAATTGTCATTGCCGGCGCGAGCGCAATGATCCTTTCCATAGGCGGCTGCAAGAATGGATCCGATCGAGGACAAAATCTGATCACCCACCGCATAGCCGTAGGTTGCATTGACATATTTAAAATCATCCAGATCAAAATACGCGAGCGCCAATTCTCCTTCATTCAAGGTATCCGTGAGTGTTCGCAAGGACAATTCAAACCCTGACAGATTCGCCAAGCCGGTCAGCTCATCGACATAACGGACTTTATCCAATTGTTTTTGTTTATTGAAAAACCAAAGCAGGAAAAAGCCGCCCGATAAAATTAAATAAGTAAAAAAGATTCCGATCGCCAACACCAGCCGGCGGTTGGATATACTTTCCGCGGTTGCGACCATTTCATCAGCCATAACAAAGTATTCCTGACTGGCTTCATACAGGACGTCCTTGTTTTTTCCTGCCCGAACCTCCGCAATTTCTTCCTTCATCGCATTCCAGGCAAACCGCATTTGCTTAAGCCGGTATTGATAATCACGGGCGCTGATCAGCGTCAGATCATACGTTCCCCCGCCGTGCTGCAGACCCTCAAGTATATCGTCCAAATATTGAATGAGCGCATCATCCGGTTCATTGTTCAATTCTTCCTTGACTAGCTTTTGGGTTGCGCCGCGGACAATTCCGCTGTAATTAATCACTTTGGCAAAGCCCAGATTTTCCAAAAACAAAACGACAAGAATCAGGACGGCTACGCCCCAGATCATCGTATAGATCAATAAACTGCGTTTGTCTTTCATGCGCGTCCCCTCTTTTCTGCCCGGGTGAAACTGAACCTTCTTGATCTTCCTTGCTTGAGCTTGTTACGCAGAGCTTCCCATGCGTCTTAAATTCCGCTCGATTCTCCGCAAAAAAGCAGACGGGGTTATTCTTCTTCCTGTTTATTTTTGATCACCAGACAAGCTGCAAGGCCGCGCCAGGATACGCGAACGGTTTTCTTCGCCGATGCCGCCGCCGATTCGCCAAACGGACAATCCTCGCAGACAGCTGAACGGCCATGCAGCACTCGGTAACACGGCGTCCCCTTGCCATGATCAGTCTGTGATCCTAAGGATCGTTGATTGGCGTACAGCAGCTCAAATGTATCCTGTCGGATCACATAAAGAGATTCTTCCTGCGCGTCCAGAATCATCTGATAGAAATTCATTTTCTTCGCGGTTTCCTGAGCCTGCTTTTTCTGCAGAAACATCGTCAGGATCTGGGAAACCAGCGTCAGTACGCGGACTTCCTCCGCACTCCACAATCGGCTTCCGGTACACTCATCAAAGCCGACAAAGCCCGCAAACCGGCCGTCCACCTTAAAAGCGCACTGCAGCGTGGAATGAATATGCTGAGCAGCAAACAAAGCCTGCTGGGCTGGGGAAAGCGTACTGATATCACGGCAATAGAAAATTAAATCTTCAGAATATAAGCTTTGATAATCGTCCAGCCCATGATAATTCATATGCTGCAGATTCTCTTTCTGCGGTTCAATTCCCGGCTTGCACCATTCATACGTATTATCGCAATACAGACCATCCTCACTGCTTTCAAACACATAGGCTCGGCTGACATCAAACTGTCTGCCGATTCTTTCCAGAATCGTCATGATTGCCTGATCCAGATTCTCGGTGTGATATAATATCTGAAAAACACTGGAAACCGTACGGTCCGAATTCGGCTGCGGCTTCATCTCCGAATCAATCGCTGTCCGCAAGCCGGAATATTCTAGAGTGCCTAAAGTTTCATTCATCTGCGGGTTATAGATCTGATAGTTGTTCTTCCCCTGCAGCTTCACCTGATATAAAGCTTTATCGGCGCCGGCATACAATTCTTTAAAAGTTTTTCCATGTTCCGGATAGATTGCAATCCCAATGCTGCAGGTAACCTGCACGGCATTTTTATCTTTTTTGAACAGACTGCGGAAAATATTCAACATGACTTCCGCTTTTTGCCGGGCATCCTCCACCCGACTAATCGGTTTCATGAAAATTGTAAATTCATCGCCGCCAATCCGGCCCACAACATCGCTGGACCGCATAATTTTTTTCATGGCCATCGCCAGTTCCGTCAGCACCACATCGCCAACCATATGTCCCTGGGTATCGTTGATCTGCTTGAAATCATCAGTATCGATCATAAACAGCGCACCCATCGACTGCGGATTTTCAGCGATGTAGCTGCTGATCTGACTTTCTGTTTCCGCTCGATTATAAATACTGGTTAAGGCATCTTTTTCAGCCTTGTGCTGCAGTGTTTCAATCTGCCTGCGCTCATCAGTGACATCCAGTCCGATGCTGTAATAGGAGGCAATTCCATCCCAGCTGTCCTGAGCGCTGACGTAGCCTAGCGTTGTCGTCAGAATGCGTTCCTCTCCATCCCGTTTGCGGATACGCTTGTCAAACACCGCGTTTTCCCCCGTAGTTTTCAAATTCCCGGCTATTTCCTGCAGCCGCGCCATATCGTCGGGATGAATGTAATTGCATTGACAATGCAGCTCCGATTCAAACTGCGTTTCGGTATAACCGATCATCTCCAGAAACTTTTCATTGTACCACAGGACAGTGCTGAGATCGCACGCATCCAATCGCGCCATCCCCACCGGAATCGTGTTCAAAATCACTTCCCGCTCCCGGTCTTTTTTAGCCAGCTTGTACTCAGAGCTGTACATATCATAGGAAAGCTCAATCCGGCAACGGCGATTTTGCCAGCGAATCGGCCGGTCTTTGATTTTAAAGGCCCGTTTCAGCTTCTGATTTTCAAAATTCCATACGTACGATTCATGTTCTTTTAAGAAGGAATTGGTGCAGAAAGAACAAGGTTTATCCAGTCCCTGAATCACGGCGTAACAGGGCTTGCCCGTCACCTGACTGCGGGCGGCCTGCAGAGTATCGCAGGCGATGGGATTGACATACAACAATTCATAATTATCCTGATCGCTGATATAAACATTTCCCGGATATTCCGCCATCAGCCATTCAGCCAGCTCCGTCATTTCCTTTACGTTCCGATCCAGCTCACGCTCACGCTGAATCAGATCCTCTATCGGCGTATAGGTCAGCTGCAGCAGCGGTTCTGCCGCTTCCCGCATTTTAACGATGCCTCTCAGCCGAAACCATTGTTTCGTCCGGTTCAGCTTCATCGGCAGGTCCAAAGTCAGCGCTTCCCCCTTTGGGACAGCGCGGACTGCCCTCAGCAAGTCAGCTTGTCCCGCAGCCTCAAAGAAGGTCAAGAACTGGGGAGGATTCTCATAAATCTTGGCTAATTCGCAAAATTCGCTGCTGGCCGACACCAGCGTCAGCTTTTCATCCAGCGCATGCCAGCTTGCCGCAATGCCGAATTGATGATTAATATTAAACGTCATAGTTTTGCCTCCGAACTGTCCGAGCCTGATTCCTGAATCGAGTTCGTCATCTTTTCTTATGCTTCAAAAACCGGACAACGATGCCGGCGGGTCTGATCAATCTCGACAGAGAGCTGCGGAATCTGACTTCAAAGCGGACAATCTCTGGGGTTGAAAGAAAAGGACCGCCGTTCTCCGAAAGAGAACCCCGAACCTTTTCTGAAATTATCGCAGACCCTTCTTACAACAATTGATTTTATATGTCCCATTATAGCACAAAGAAAAATATAACCTACTCCTAAAAAGTTGAAAACCGTAAAATAATTCCTGCTTGCAGGGGATAAACCTCGCTTTCTGAATTTTCAGCTGTATTTTATCCCGCGGAATGGCCGTTTCTCATCTTATCGCTGAGAAACAGGCAATCAAACAGGCTCCGTATCCGTTGGATCTGTCAAATACAAAGAGCCTGCGCTAAACCCTCTTTCCATCGCATATAAAAAAACCGCAGCAAATGCGGCTTTCGTTTTGTATTCTTGGATCCGTTAAATTTTCCGGCCGCGTCTCAAATCAGTCTGCGGCGCACAGATCTTTCTGTTTACAGTTCGACTTTCTCCAAATCGTTATAAGCGATCTCTGTCGGTGTTTCACGGCCAAACAGAATGCACAGAACCGTCGCGGTCTGCGTATCGTCGTTCATCGCATCAATCGAGCCTTCGATCCCGCTGAACGGACCGGTCAGAATCTTGACGCGGTCGCCCGTCGTAAAGTTGACGCTGACCTTGCGGTCGCTCATGCCAATCCGACGCAGAATCGAATCAATTTCCTCCGGCGATACTGGAAACGGCTTGGCGCCGCCGCCGCTGGAACCGATAAATCCGGTAACCCCCGGTGTATTTCGGACAATGTACCAAGCTTCATCCGTCATAATCATTTCAACGAACAGATAACCTGGAAACAGATTGTGCATCTTCTCTACTTTTTTTCCGTTTTTAATTTCAATCTCCGGTTCTTCCGCAACCAGGATGCGAAACAGATAGTCGGAAATGCCCATCGTATCCACACGACGCTGCAGATTTTCCTTTACTCGGTTCTCATGCCCGGCGTAGGTGTTAACCACGTACCATTCTTTTTTAGACTCTGTCATGACTTACGCTCCGATTCCAATCAATTTCAGGAAGAAGGAAACGAAAAATTCACAGGCTACGAAGAAAACGCCGAACGACGCGCAGAAAATCAGAACTTCCATTGAATTTCCGCCCAGTTCTTCTTTCTTCGGCCAGCGAATACGCTTGACTTCTTTGGAGATACCGCTGAAACTAAACCATTTTAACATATCTGTATCCTCCTACTTCGTTTCTTTATGAAGTGTATGTTTTCCACATTTTTTACAGTATTTCATCAATTCAAGACGTTGATTATGCGTCTTGGGATTCCGGTGTGTTACATAGTTGCGTGAAAGGCACTCTGTGCAGGTCAGAATCACTTTTGTTTCTTTCGCCATCGAGGTCCCTCCTTACCGTGCTTATCCACTTTACCATAAAGAAAAGGGTTCGTCAAACAACCCTTAACTTAAGCGGATTATAGCACCTTCCCGAGATCTTTTCAAGCCTCTTCAGAAAATTTCCGAGTGATGTATTCCAGTTTTTTGCGAACCCGGCTTAATTGGTTGCCGTAACTCTTCCGAGTGATGTTCAAAAGGGCCGCTGCTTCCTGGTATGAGGTGCTTTCCAATGACAGGCACAATATCTTCCATTCCTTCGGTGTAAAGTATCGGCGCAGATGTTTGATCTGTTTGGAAGCTTCGTTTAACGCAAAGCAGTAAACCGGATCAAAGAAGCGGTCATTGGACGCCAGCAGCTCAGCTTTGTATGTAGCATGATTTTCACCCACGATGATATCCAGAGAATCACAGGCGTAAAACGCAGCGTCACTGGAGCATTGTGAGTGCCGGTAAATCGTTAATAAATGTTTCCTCAGACAGTTCTGCAGATAGGTCTTAAAGCTGCAGGGATAATCCTCGCGGTAGTTTTCCGCAGCTCCGACCAGCATCATCCGGCTTTCCTGTTCAAGATCTTCCCGATAAGCATCGCTGGAAACCGAGCAGCTGTCAAATTGTCCGAAGCGGAAAATCATCCCGCAGATCATCGGTTTGTATTTGTTCAGCAGGTCTTCCACCGCCCAGTCGTCCTGTTGGTGCATCATATACAGCAGTTCGTTATCTGTGGATACTTCCTCGGTCATATTTTTTCCTCCTCTTATTTCAGAGGGAAACGCTTCTCATGAATCTGATAAAGCAGAACCGCGCAGGCCACGGAGGCATTCAGCGAAGAAATCGTGCCTTCCATCGGCAATGTCAGCATGACGTCGCATTCTTCCTTAACAAGCCTCGATATACCCTTACCTTCCGATCCGATGACCAGCACAACCGGCGTATCAAAGGCCGGCTGCCGATAATCCTGAGCGTTCTGCATATCTGTACCATACACCCAATACCCTGCTTCTTTCAGCTGTTTGAGCGTCTGAGTCAGATTGGCTACCATCGCCACCGGAACGGTTTCGATGGCACCGGTTGAGACTTTAGCCACCGTGGAATTCAGCGATACCGATCGGTTCTTGCGCAGAATCACCCCATCCGCTCCAACCGCATCGCAGGTTCTTAACACCGCGCCCAGATTGTGCGGATCTTCCAGCTCGTCAAGCACGACTATCGTTCCAAGCTTCCCCTGCGGAATCCGGCTGAGCATTTCTTCCACGCTCACCGTTTTGTAATCCTCACAATACAAAGCAATGCCCTGATGGTGCGTATCCATGCAGGCTTTGTCCAACTCCTTGCGGCTGACTCTCTGGGTTGG
Source organism: Holdemania massiliensis AP2 (assembly GCF_000327285.1). GTDB lineage: Bacteria > Bacillota_I > Bacilli_A > Erysipelotrichales > Erysipelotrichaceae > Holdemania > Holdemania massiliensis. The sequence goes on from NZ_HE998568.1 coordinate 920,735, forward strand.
AATGCGGCGGCTTTTTAACAGTGTTTCTGCTTCCGGAAACCGCATGCCTTCCGCTACGAGTGCTTTCTCAACCTTTTTCTTGCTTTTCAGAATCTGCATTGCTGCGTTTTTCCCGTATATCCATTGTGCCATACTCTGACCTCCTGTTTCGTCCTGTTCTAGTCCTGTTTTAATCCCAAATCGTTTCGCAGTTCAAGTTGCTTCGCGGATTCAAGAAAATATCTTGAACACCCCTGCAGAATTAACCCATCCATTTCTTTTTATTGATCAAAAAAAGAGTACCCTGGGCCACATTACAAAAGTAAGAGGTGCGGGTACTACGGTCACGATCAGTATACACAATATGCAAGAAAATGCAAACAGAAAATCGTGATTATTTTCGCATTCCTCTTTCATCCGCAAATAAGCTTTAAAGCTGATTCCGCCGCTTTTCCCCACTGCCCTACTGAGCAATTTACCTTCATCCTGCGTTGTTTACTGTGATATCCATTCCGGACAGCCGAAATGATTTTTTTATCGCGGCTCTGCCGCCAGCTTCACAGACGTTCTGACCTGTTCCCAGACCTTCCGCAGCCGCTCCTGCTGGCCGCTCAAATGCCACCACCCGGCTAACGCTTCAAAGCCCGTTGAAATTCGATAAATCTGAACGTCGGTATGCTTTGGAACACTGCCGCTTTTGAAATTGCGTCCGCGGCGGAAGATTTCTTCCTCCTCCTCACTCAGCTGGCCGGCATCATGCAGCTGCTCGTAAAACCGCGCCTGAGCTTTCGCACTGACAAACTGAACGCTTAAGCGCTGCAGATCCTTGGCGCGGCCATACCCCAGCTCCACTAAATATTCCCGCACAAGCAGCGACCACACGGCGTCGCCGATATAGGCCAGCGTACTTCCGGACAATTCGTTGAGCTGCATTACATCAGCCCTCGCTCGATCAAAATCGCCCGCTTTGCATCCGCGGCGGCAAAATCTTTTTCCGCCTTGGCCGCATTCCACTGCGCGAAAACCTCTTTGTCATCCTCGCTCAGCTCCACCTTTGGCAGACGAATGCCCAAGATTTCCAGCATCGCTTCCAGCGCCGCGGTTTGCGCGCCGACCTGATCCCACTGGATTTCCCGCTGACGTAATGCCTGATTCAATTTTTTCACCGTTTCAAAAATTTCCGCATATCCATTCGGTGTGTTGAGATCATCGTTCATCGCGGCAATAAACCGCTGCACCGCTTCTTCATCGCGGCCGCTCAACTCAGCACCTGCCAGCTGGCTCTTAATATACGCCTGCTTCATTGGCATTCTGACCTTATCCAGCTCCTTGCGGGCCGTTTCAATCGTTTCATCCGAGAAGTTCAGTTCCCCGCGGTAGTGCACGCTCAGCATCAGCCAGCGCACCAAATCGGCACCCAACTTTTCAATGACATCTTTTGCCCAGGACACATTGCCCAGTGATTTTGACATTTTTTCACCATTGATATTGATCATTGCATTATGCAGCCAATAACGGGCAATCGAATTGTGGAAAAGTGCCTGTGATTGGGCGACTTCATTTTCATGATGCGGGAAGCGCAGATCCATGCCGCCGCCGTGGATATCGATCTGATCGCCGAATTCCTTATGGATCATCACGACGCATTCTGTATGCCAGCCCGGACGGCCTTCTCCCCAAGGAGACTGCCACTTAATCCCCATATCGGTTTCTTTCCACAAGGCAAAATCCAGCGGATTTTCCTTTTTGGCGTTTTCTTCAATCCGCGCACCGACCTGCAGGTCTTCCAGATTCTGCTTCGAGAAAGTACCGTAGGAAGGAACGCTGCTGACGCGGAAATACACATCGCCGCCCACGGCATAAGCATGACCAGTGCTGACCAGTTCGTCGATGAAGTGAATGATTTCATCCATCGTTTCCGTCACCCGCGGGGTAGCGTACAGGGTTTCAGTATTTAGACTTTCCCGAACCTTTTGGTAGGCTTCGATATACCTTGCTGAAATCACGCCCTCCGGGACGTTTTCCTCATGCGCTTTCTTGATGATCTTGTCATCCACATCCGTGTAGTTGGACACATATTTTACCGTGTAGCCCTGTGCCTCAAATAACCGGCGCAGCGTATCGAAGACAATGATCGGCCGGGCATTGCCGATGTGGGCATGGTTGTAGACCGTCGGTCCGCAGACATACATGCTGACCTCATTCGGTTTGATCGGCTGAAATTCTTCAATTTTCCCCGACAGGGTGTTGTAAAGACGTATACTCATTTCTGTTTTCCTCCTTTAATCCAGCTTGTCCCTTCGGACCTTTGACCAGATGCTTTTCCACAATGATGAAAATCCAGTTTTCCACAAAAAAAGCATCTCCCGTCAAGAGACGCTTTCCGCGCGGTTCCACTCTTCTTGAACAGAAAGACTTCTGTTCCGCTCATTCTGCCGTTAACGCCGGCTGCGGCCATCCTACTTCTTTTCAGACCGGCCCTCCAAGAGGCATTCATCCCGGCGCTCCCTGGTCTTTTCACCTGCCAGACCTTCTCTTTGCGAAGCCTTCCCGGATTACTCGTTCTCATCATCGGTTTTCCTTTTTTATTCTACCACTTTTTATTCAGAATTTCCCGTTTTTTCATCGCATACTCGGACTCAGATATAATTCCTTCGTCTGCCAGTGCTTTCAGCTTTCTTAACTGCTCCGCCGGATCCCCCTCCGCTTGGGTTTCTTGTTCCGGTAATGTTTCAGTTATGATTTCATGTTCGGCAATGCCGCCGCGCTTGAACGCGAAGAGCCCGTAAAGGATGCTGATTGTTCCGCCGATCAATCCAAACCCCATGAAAAACAGGCCCGGATTCAGCGATGGACCGCCAAAGCCCATTCCCATCGAATCATGAAAACCAAGCATTGAGGAAGCAAAAATTCCAAAAACAATGAAGAGAATCCCGCCGACGATGTTGCCCATCGCGCCTGAACGTGTGCTGCGGATTTCGGTTTTTCGTTTCATGTTATCGCCTAACCTTCCGTTTTAGATCCATGATCTGACTTTCTGATTAAGCTCAGTATACCCCAAAATTTGCCCTGGATCAACTTTAGCTTAGGCCTGATAGCGCTGACTCAATCCGATTTACAGAGTTTTATTTTCCTTGATTGCACCCTTGCGCCATTTCAGCTGCAGTTTTTCGATCAAGCCTGTCTTATAGCGCAGCGACAGATACCCTACAAACGACATGATGAACGCGCCCAGACAATCGACAATCAGATCCTTCATCGTATCCATTAAAGCCGCCCGACCGATAAACGGCGTCCCGTTTTCCAGCATGAACTTCTGCATGTTCAAATGCAGAATTCCATCAAATGTGAATTCATAGATTTCCCAAAAGACACCTAATGTCACCGCAAAGCAAAAAGCAAACACGGCGACGAACACCGGCGAAAGATTCATCGGAATCTTTTCCGACTTATTCAGAATCGTGACGAAGGAAAAGCCCAGCGCTCCTAACATTCCGCCGCTGAAAGTATGCAGAATCGTATCCCAATGCGGCACATTGTAATAGAATGCCCGAACTTCCCCCAAATAGATCGCACAGTACAGAAAGATGGCATACAACAAAAGCATGTAGCTGGGAATCTGGATCTGGATTTTATGTTCGATAAAGTCCGGCAGCCGCATCGCCACCACGCCCAATATACACTGCACCAGCATCAGCACGTAGTCGCTCTTGACACGCACATCTTCGGCCATGGCCTCAGAAGGCGCCAAAACAATCCGAATCGTTAAGAAGATGACAGACAAAATCATCGTGATAAAGACAAAGTTATAAATAAACGAATTCCAGTTGAATCTTTTCTTCATGCGTTTTCCCTCTTTCCAAACATATTTCCTATTTTAATCGGGGTCCCTGCGACTTGCAATCTTTTCTCTTCAATTGTATTCAAAATCGTTCAACTGTCAAAATTGAACTCCTTCTTTACTGAGCTTTTGCCGTATCCGCTTTGCCGCCGCGACAAAAAACAGAAACCACAAGTTCTAAAAGAACCTGCGGTTTCTGATCTCCGATTGGATTGATAAAAGAAATTTATTCGGCTTCTTCTTTGCCGCGCCGGCGGCTGCGGCCGGCTTTTTTCTTCTCTTCCAGCATTTTGTTGAAGTTGACAATGCCGGTTTTTGCGGTTTCTTCCAGCTGGTCCACCGAAACCTCGCCGCCCATCCGCAAGCCCAGACATTCCATGACCATCGGCAGATTCATCCCGGTCAGCACTGTGACCTTCTCATTCAGCACAAAAGCAGACTGATTGCACGGCGTGCCGCCTAACAGATCAGCGAAGACCAATACGCCTTCTCCGGTATCCACTTCCGCAGCCGCTTCCTGCAGCCGCCCGCGGAAGTCTTCCGGATCGTCCTGGGTATTCAGTACCAGCGCTTTCATCTGCGGGATGTTCTCGCCAAAGAAAATCTCCGCGGTTTTTAACATGCCCTCGGCTAACGGACCATGACTGATTAATAAAATTCCCTGCATTTCTACCTCCTCGCAGTCTTATTGAAAACTGCCTCCATTTTGCGTACTTGTTTCTTGGTTATTGAGTCTTATTTTCCAGAGCTGTGATCATCTTGTTTTAGATCGGGATGGATCAGTCCGCCGATGACTTCCACGGCCAGTTGGATCTGATCGCAATCCACCTGCACATCGAATTTACCGCCCGGCATTTCACAGGTCATCGTCGCGGGATCCGCCGTACTGATCAAAATACCCTCGTTCCAGCTGCGGATCAAACTGTCGTCATTTTCCTGCAAACTTTGCACCATCAGCGACGGCCAGTTTTCAGCAAGCGCTTCCCGCAGCCTTGTCTGTTTGCCTTTCAGCATCGCACAAAGCGCTTTTTCCCGCCCCAGCTGATGGATGTAAACCAGTCTTGCCTGCGGAAAATTCTCACGCAGCTGCCTGAGTCCCAATTCTGTTCCTGTTTCTTCCAGGAAACAGAAAGCAGCCGGTTCTTTCCGGTATTGCCGGGCGCATTCCAGAAGCGCAAACATCGCCGCGTTTTTCCCGGCGTTGCCCGCGGTCTGCCACCGCCCCAGCCAGAAGGCCAGCAAAAACACGCCGGCTGCCAGGACAAACAGATACCACCGCCCTTCCTGTTTGGTCCCCGCGATGCAAAGCAGCACGCCCATGCTGGCTAACAGCACCGTCAGGACCAAAGATACCGTCAGATTATCCAGCTGATTCCGGCGGTTTGCCGACTGGTTTAATAGCTGTTGGCGAGCGGGAATCAAGCGGGCTTCCCGCAGATTAAAATCGGCGGCGACAATAACCTTGGCGTGTGAGGGATCGCCGCCCAACAGCAGCTGTCCATGGATACCCTTTTTTCCCATCAGCGTCACCCGGTATCCCAGGGCGCTGAACATTTCACTCAGCTGATACAGCGTGCGTTTTTTCTGTTTCGGACTCTTGCGCCGCGCCATCCTTTGCGACAGCACCAGCAGCCGTTCCTTCATGTTATCCTGCCCATCCATAGCGATTCTTTCCTTTCCCAGTGAGAAAAGGCCGACAAATACCGTCGGCCCTGTTCATTAAAACTTTACGAGATCATGAACCATTTTTTTGTTATATTCCGGGGAAATCTGATGCGTGAGCAGAACACCATGATCTTCCAGATAACGGAACGCTTCCTTATCTTTGTCATCGACAAACAGGCATGCTTCCGCTTTGACCTTATTTTCATTGTCTTTAGCGTACATGCCGCTGATAACGATCTCCGGCATGGAATAACCGAGCTTCACAAGCTCCACGGCGTCAAAGATCTCTTTAAACACGACCATCACGCGGTAGTCTTCCAGCTCATCGCCGGTTAATAAATCATAAGCATCCTCCGGGGAAACGGCGTCGACCTCCGCATTGAGCGCCGCCAGTTCCAGCAGCATGACCTGCGTCGGATCATTCGCCGTTTTTTCGTTGACCACCACAAATTCCTCGATGTTCAGCGCCCGTGCAAAGTTACTGACCTGACCATGCAGCATTCTTCCGTCCAGCCGATACTGAATAACTGCCATATTTTATTTCTCCTTTCAAATCGTAGTGTTTCCGCCCTTGAATCTCCGCAATTACAGAATCAGGGAAATGATCAGCGAGAAGACAAAGATTAAACCGACCAGTTTCAAAGAAGAAATATTCTTCTTATACAGCCAAGCCAGACAGATCGTCAGCGCTAACGGCGCCAGACCCGGAATAATGTTGTCCAATTCCTGCTGAATATTTAAGACGTAATCGCCGATCTGGATCGCGCTGGTCAGCTTAAAACCAACCCAGGACGGAATCAAAGCACCGACCGCGGTCATGCCTAAGATCGTCGCGCTTTCCATCAAGCGATCCAAAATTCCGGATTTATTCATATCACGGATAACTTTCATACCGTTTTTATAGGTATAGAAGAATCCGAAATAGGAAATACCGAAGTAGTAAGCGTTGCCTAAGACAAAGAATAAGATTGCGCCGAAGATCGATCCATTCATCGCGAAGCCGGCCGCCAGCGCACCGATAATTGCTTCAACCGTCGCGCGCAATGAATCACCGATGCCCGCCAGCGGACCCATTAAGGAAGCCTTAATCGTATTAACAGAATCTTCTAAAGCCGACCGTTCTTCACCCTGCGGCATATTGGCGATCTGTTCTTCCTGCGCACAGTTCATGCCCAGGGTAAAGCCCATCCATTCCGGCGTTGTGTTGTAGAACGCCATGTGACGCTTCGCCGCTGAGATCTGATCTTCTTTATTTGGATATAATTTTTTCAGAACTGGTGCCAATGCTGAGAAATACTGCAGTGTCTGGAAACGTTCGTAGTTGATCGTCACCATTGGGAAGCAGGAGAAGCGTAAGAAGACGCCCATCAGTTCCTTGCGGTCTAATGAAATGATCTTGTTTTCGTTCATCGGTTGTTCCATTCTGTTTTCAGTCATTACATCGCACCTCCTTTTCTCCGTTTACCCTGCGGGCCGAAGAAGAAGACGAAGATCGCCATCGAAACGCCCAGCAATGCGATCGCCAGCAGTGAACCGCCGAATACAGCACACATAACAAAGCCTACGATAAAGAACGGAATGTATTTGACTTTATACATCATTGCCAGCAGCATGCCGAAGCCAAGCGCCGGAAGCATACCGGTTGCGGCTGAGAGCCATTCAGAAATCCAAACCGGCATATTTTCGTTGACCATCGTAACAAAGCTGGACCCGAAATAGATGCACAGGAAGACCGGAATGAATTCGGTGATAAAGAAGACCAGCGAACCCACCAGCTGCAGCCGCGTCATCTTCTTATAATCTGCGGTTTCCGCATACTTATCCGCAATGTGCATCAGCGGTGTATTGATCGTCCACGCTGCCATACGGCCTAACTGACCCATGACTGAAACCGGAACGGCGATCGCAATCGCGGTTTCCATTTCAACGCCGGTAATAATGCAGAGCGCTGTCGTAACCGTAGTCGCTGTCGTAGCATTGACCGGAATCGCCGCACCGACACCCTGGACGCCCATATAAACCAAAGTCAGCGTACCGCCGATAATAATGCCCGTTCTTAAATCCCCCAAAATAAGACCGACCAAAGCGCCGCAGACGACAGGTTTGGTTGTCTGCAAGTTGACAAAGCCATAGTTTGTCCATCCAAAGAATGCACAGACAACAGAAACAAATAAAGCATATCCTAGTCCAATATTCATATTGTACCTCCTCTCTAGGATTTACTTTCATTCCCACTCTCGCTTTTTGTTTTCTCAACCTCCTATTCTATTTAATTCAGCCGGCAGATTCGCCATGCCTATTTCTTGATATAATCAACAAATCGTTTTGTAATGCTCATTGGATTGGTAATCGCCGTACCGACAACGATCACATCCGCACCGCATTCATAAGCTTTCTTCGCTTCTTCACGCGTCCAGATCCGACCTTCCGCATTGATGAAGACATCCGGGAATTCTTTGCGGATCTGTTCGATGAGTTCAAAGTCAGCGCCTAGCGCATAACGGTCCAGACTGTCCGCCGTGTACCCGGACAAGGTCGTAGAGATGATATCGGCTCCGGCCTGAACGCAAAGACGGGCATCGTTGATCGTAGCGATATCGGCCATGACCACCTGATCCGGATATTTTTCCTTGATTTCCCGAATCAGCTCATAGGCTTTTCGGCCGTTGCAGTTGAGGCGGTCAGTCCCATCGACAGCAATGATGTCGCTGCCGATTTCCCGCAGCACTTCAACTTCCTTCATCGTCGGTGTGATATACACGTCACAGCCCTCAGTTTCGACTTTCCAAATCCCGATCATGACTTTATCCGGGAAGGCTTCTTTGATCATCTGAACGTTCTCCGGCCGGTTTGCCCGGAAGCCGGCGCAGCCGCCGATCGCCGCGGCCTGAGCCATGCGGGTCATTTCTTCCGGTGGATTGAATGGATTTTCTTCCTCATTGGCTTGGCAGGAAACGATCAGTTTTCCTCGAATCTGTTGAAAAATTTCCTCTTTGTTCATAACGGCTCCTCTCTCTTTTTTGTGTCCGCAAAGGTACACCTTTATAAAACTTATGCAAGACAGGAAAGAACAGAACTAAAACAGGTAAAAATTAAATCGTTTATTCACCTTTCTCGCGCAAATGAAGGATATTTTATCTATTTTCAATTTGAAAGCGCTTGCGTTTTCAACTGGTGATGTTATAATAAAAACATGAAAGCGCTTTTATAAAGGTGTACCTTTATAAACAGGCAGACAATTTCAGCTATTCAAGGGAGGGAATAGCTGTTTTTGTCTTCCATGCCAACGTTTGCCAAGGAGGAATTAAACGTGAATTATGGCTATGCGCGAGTCTCTTCTAAAAGTCAGAATCTGGATCGTCAAATCGAAGAATTAAAAATGTTCGGATTGAGCGAGGCCCAACTCTATGTTGATTGCCAGAGCGGCAAGGATTTTGATCGTCAAGCTTACCGCCGGTTAAAGCAAGTCCTGCAACCGCAGGACTTGTTGGTGATAAAAAGCATCGATCGGCTGGGCCGCAATTATCAGGCCATCCTGGAGGAATGGGCGGATTTAACCAAGCGTCTGGAAGTCCAGATTGTCGTGTTGGATATGCCTTTGCTGGACACCCGCAGCCGTCCGGATAATCTGGTCGGCTGTTTCATCAGTGATCTTGTACTCCAGATCCTCAGCTTTGTCGCTGAAAATGAGCGGATCAACATCAAAACACGGCAGGCTGAGGGCATCCGGATTGCCAAAGAGAAGGGCAAGCATTTAGGCCGGCCGCGCTACATCCCGCCGAAAAATTTCAGCGAAGTGGCCGCCTGCTATCTGCGTCATGAATGTACGCTTCAACAAGCTCTGGATCAGCTGCAAATAAAAAAAGTACGTTTTATAAATACATCCGGAACTACAATGCAGTATAATTAAATCAGGAATTTGGATTGAACAGCGGAATCCGTTGTGAATCATAGAAAGAGGATTGTTATGAAATACAGAGAAAAAGGCAAAATCCCGGCAAAGACTTCGCTGCTGGGCTTCGGCTGCATGCGTTTTCCAGTCACCGAGGATGGAAAAATCAACCGTCCGGAGACGATGAAAATGCTTGATTATGCCTATGAACACGGCGTCAATTATATCGACACGGCCTATCCGTATCACAACTTTGAAAGTGAAGTCGTCGTAGGCCAGTGGGTCGCCACCAAACCTCGCGACAGTTTCTACTTAGTCACCAAATCCCCGACCTGGATGTGCAAGGACATCGCGGATTTTGATCGGATTTTAGATGAACAGCTGACCAAGCTGCAGACATCTTATGTTGATTTCTATCTGCTGCACGCCCTGAGCCGTGAGCGTTGGGAACACATTCAGGAAATGAATCTGATTCCGCATTTAAAATCCGTGCTGGAAAGCGGCAAGGTTCGCCGGATCGGTTTCTCATTCCACGATGATTACGAAGTGTTTGAAGAAATCCTCAATGCTTATGACTGGGATTTCTGTCAGATTCAGTTCAATTATATGGATACCGACATTCAGGCAGGTCTGCGCGGTTATGAGCTGGCCAAATCCAAGAACATTCCGATAACGATCATGGAACCGGTCAAGGGCGGGATGTTAGCCGATGTTCCGGAAGAAATCAAAGCGGAATTCCGCCGTGTCCATCCGGATTGGAGCGATGCTTCCTGGGCGCTGCGCTGGGTCGGCGATCACGATAATGTGCAGACTGTCCTTTCCGGCATGAGTACGCTGGAACAGGTCATCGACAATGTCAAAACCTTCAGTGAGATCGAACCGCTCAGCACAGAAGAACTGAATACAATTGAACAGGCCCGGCAATTATTCCAGGCTCGAATTCAGGTTCCTTGCACCGGCTGCCGCTATTGCATGCCATGCCCATTCGGGCTGGATATTCCGAAAAATTTCCGGCTGCTGAACACCGCGCATGTCTACAATGTTCAGGCCGCCCAAAAAGCCGGTTATGATGCTATGGAGATTACGGAAAAAGCTTCGCATTGTCAAAAATGCGGCGCCTGCAAGACGAAATGTCCGCAGCATATCGACATCCCGAACGAGATGAACAAAGTCGTTCAGGAATTTGAAAAATAACTGAATATCAGGGCAGACTGTTTCGGAGCTCTCTTCCGGATCAAGTCTGCCTTTTTCTTTTTTCCGGAGTGCGTTATAATGAGAAAGGAATAAACAAGAAAGAGGAATATACCATGAGTCTTTTAGGGATCTCTCTCTACCCGCATCTGCAGTCAGAAGCGGTGATGAAACAACAATTAGATTTAGCGGTCACACTGGGCTACAGCCAAGTTTATACGACCGTTCAATCGCCGCAGGCCTGGAGTGCACCCAACCAGTTAAAGGCACCGTTTCAATGGCTGATCAGCGAGTGCCGGAAGATGGGCCTGACGCTGCATGTGGATATCAATCGACGGATCATGGATCAGCTGCATGCGGAACCCAACGATCTGTCTCCTTTTGTTCATCTGGGAATTCGGATTGTACGGCTAGATTTTGGATTTGAGGAAGATCACGAGCTGGTCGCTCAGATGACCTGCAATGAAGACGGTGTGTTGATCGAGGACAATGCTTCGATGCAGGCGGAACCCATCAATCGGATCAAAGCGATTCAGCGTCATGGCAATCTGGAAAATTACGTCGCTGTCCATAATTTCTTCCCGCATCCGGATACCGGAATGTCGTTTATTGACACGTATAAAAATGCGAAGCTGTTTAAGGCCTGCGGGATCCGCACCGGTGTATTCATCAATTCGCTGGATGCCGACAATTTGTTGTTTGCCTATGGCCACGGCTTATGTACTGTGGAAAATCATCGTTACAAACCGGCTTATTTGAGTGCTGGGGAACTCACGGCAACCGGTATGTTCGACTACATCTTTTTTGGCGATGGCAATCCTTCGCGGACAGAGATGGAACAGGTTCAGGAAATTGTCCACAACCATTGTGTCTGCGTACCGGTTTACTTTAACTCCAGCCTGGATACGGACCTGCGCCAAAAGCTGTTGAACATAGTCTTAAAGTCGCGCAGTGATCAGCCGGAATTTATTTTACGGGCAACTCAGACTCGCGGCCTGGGTTCAGTTTGCGCTCAGCCCGTTTCTGATCGCGATAAATTGTGCATCACGCTGGACAACGAGCTCTCGGGCAAATATGAAGGGGAACTGCAGATCGCATTGAAAAGCATGCCTGGCGTTGAATACACCAATGTCATCGGTCAGGTTGACATGTTGGCAGAAAATCTGATCTCCTTAATTCGCTATGGCAAAGTAGCCTTCCGGTTAGTCGAAGCGGAAAAGATTCAAAACGCCACTGTAGCCCAACACGAAAACTAATCTTTCATTCTGATCCTCGATGATCAGAAAGATGCATAGTTTAACGGCTGTAATGTTTTCACTGTGCTGATTAGGCTGGTCATTTCCTATTACTGCGCTTTGTTTAGAAGTGCTGCTGTCTAGTTAAAAATTATTCTTTGATCTGGATAAACGAATAAGTGTAAATCATGAATGGAGTTTATTTCTTCATTGTCGGTCTGATGGTAAACTTAGTCGTTTTATTCTTTACTTCAGGAACGGGCAACTTTTTTTGCAGGTCTTTCTATGATCTTTGCATTCATTTTATTAACTTTATGATATTCCTGCCACGAAGTACAAAAAAAAGAGGATAACTCGGAATAAAGCGCTTATTTAAAAAATAGAAATGAGGATAAGGACTAATTCTAATCAAGAACACGAATTAGTCCTTTTTCTTAACAAGGATCCTTAAATATCCTCCAAGTGTATTGCAGCGGCGATTAGACAAAAAAGCGGCCGTTCCCACTTTGATTTGCAAGAACAGCCGCCAACGAGCCTTTAATTATTAATTTTTATCGTTCATTTTATTAAAATAAAAGCATAGATCCAAGAATTTACTGCAAATCCTCCAATACCGACTGCGCACAGAGTCTGCCAAACGTAATGCCGGCAGCTACCGGATCATTGCCCATCAGTTTATTATCCGTAACTTCCCCTGCACCATATAAACCTGGGATTGAATGACCTTCCGTATCCAACACCTGCGAACGCAGATTAATTGTCACCCCTCCGCGGGTATGATGAACACCCGGGAAAACCGGTACGGCATAAAACGGAGCCGTGTCAATCCGGCTGCGCATATCCGTGCGGCCGAATTCTTCATCATTTTGATGATCATAGTATCTTTGATAATTCGTAACGGTTTCATTTAACGCTGCAGGATCAACGCCGATTTTTTCAGCCAGATCTTCAATGGTATCCGCTTCTACTGCATATTTCGGATTGCAGGCCAGAGATGTTGAATCCATGATCGCAAACGCTTTTGACCCAATCGCTTTTTCCGCTTCTGAAACCTCCGTATAATTCGCCATTTCATTGGCAAACCGTTTGCCGGTTGGATCAACAAGAATTCCACCTTCATAGCGGACGCCGCTGACGGACATCGTTGTTCCGTGATCATCATAGAATGTTGGATTCAACGTCAGCTGATCCATGTTGCTTAAAGCTGCTCCGGCTGCCTCGGCCATCAAAATGCCATCCCCCGTTGTCGCTGCCGTATTGGATGTCGTTCCTCCTGCCCATTCAGGAGCATATTGCTGAAGCATTTCCTGGTTTGCCGCAAATCCGCCGCTGGCCAGAATGACTGCCTGAGCATGAATGATGATTTTCCCCTGTGCGTCTTCTGCTTCCACGCCAACTACTTTTCCATCTTCGAGGATCAATGAAGTTGCCGGACATTCCGTCCGCAGATCGACGCCAATCTGTTGATTCAGTGCCGTCAGCTTACTGACAAATTGAGCTGGGAACTTAGTCCCCTTCTCATCCACGGCATAGATTTCCCGACCGTTGACACGCGTCACTTCAATTCCCAGTGTATCCACTGCCCATTCCGCGGTCGGACCTGAATTTTCCGCAAACAGCTTGGCAAACTCCGGATCTGTACCTTCAGTTTCCATCAAAAAGTCAATTTGATCCTGCTGGGTATAAACATCTCCCATCGCTTCCTGCATTTTCGTACTGTTGGCCGCAAAGAATCCGGCCAAAGCAGTATTCCCGCCTGTCATCGCGCGCTTTTCCAGCAGCACAACCTCATGACCTCCCTGCTGGACAAAATAAGCCGCGGTCAGCCCGGCTCCGCCTGCTCCCACGACAACAACGTCCGTGGTTTCTTCCCGAACTTCAGTTTGTGCAGAGGGTGTATTCAGATCCTCTTGATTCGGCGCGGCGGCACAGGCGGACAATGCTAAAAGCAAAGCCAGTCCCACCGTTTTTTTCATTTTCTTCATTTCCTTACCTCCTGTGGTACAGCATAGCATTTCCCTTCCGGCAGAGAAATAGTAAGAATTTCAAATGTTTTTTCCATACTTGTCAATCTGTACAATGTTTCATATAATGAACATGATTTCTTTTTAACATATTGATTTTTGCTTGGATAATATCCAAAAACAACGTTAAGTTTTGTTCATTTATCCAGGAGGAAGAAGATGGAACATCCTTTATTTGATTTACTGCTCAAAGGTGCAGAATTTTCCGAAGTCCTTGACAAGGCTGAAATGGTCCTTGGCAATCCTGTTGCCTTTATTGATACCGCGCAGAATGAAACAACACGCTCCGTCCATTATCCCCGAGAGGACATGGAGGATAAAGCTTACCGCCGAAAACAGATCAGTGATGAAGAATATCAAAAGGATACGGATTATGTCACCGCTTTATCCCGTACCGGTATTCCGCAGGTACTCGTATGGCCGCACATTCGCCGCAAACGCCTGATCTGCGGATGTCTGGTTTATGGCCGGCATGTCGGCGGCATTCGTTTGCCCGACATCGGCAACCGTCTGGAAGATATGGATATGGATTTAGTTCAGGCTACAGCAAGACTGATTGGTATGGCTTATGTTCTGCGCAATACACGAAGCGAAGGTGAAAATTGTCTGTGGAATTTGTTAAATAATAAACTGGATGCTTCTTTGGTGGATCTGCATACGATGTTCTCCGCTTCCATCCCCACCTGGAATAACCTCTGCCTCTTATGGTTCATCCCTGAATATTATCCCGATTACACAAGCAACCTGCCGCTTTATCAACAAGCCTTTGCCGGACTATCCACCTGCATGACGAATTATGATCAGGGTTTTGTCATTTTAGCCGGCGCTGAAGAATTGCGGTCGCATCAGCCTCAATTAACACAGTATTTAAAAGATAATCGACTGACCGTTGGCGTTGGAAGTCCGGGGAACACCCTAACCGCATTGCAGCGTTCGTATGATCAAGCCCGCTGCAGCCTGCAATTTGCAAAGCAAACCGGAAGACTGGGGTTAGCCCCCTTCAGCGAATATCAGCTGAATTATTTATTATCCCTGATTCCGTCTGAACAAACGGCTTCACTTCTCGATAACAGTCCTTTAGCGGCGATGGAAATCTGGGATCAACAAAATGGCACCGAGTATTTGAAAACTGTTCAGGCGTTTCTGCGCTGCAATGGCAATATCAAAGAAACCGCCGATCTGCTAAGCGTACATAAAAATACGGTATTCTATCGAATCAGTAAACTTCGTGAAGAACTCAATCTGGATCTGGCGGATACGGAAACATTAAGTTTATTAAACTGTCTGTTCATTTTGAAAACACAGCGCTGCAATCAAGAAGCGTAAGCGCTGTTTTTCTGCCGCCTGCTTTGGATAACGGCAAAAATCTGTTCTCCAAATATAGATTCAAAACAACAAGAAAATGATACTGCGCATCATTCAAAAGTCAAAACCGCCTAGAATCTCACTCTGTTTCTTGTCCGGTGGGGAAACCCAATCTCTGATTCCTGCCTACTCTTGTTCTGCTTTCAAAGCTCAAGTCTTTCGCGAAGGTTTTTCCCTTCCAGTCTGTTTACGGCTCACAGTTCTTCAGTTTCACTCCGATCCTAAAAACTATCCTCTATCCTGTGATACCCATCCGAATCCGATTGAAGAACTGTGATGTTTTACTGTTCATGATTCAATTCCTTGGACTGCCGCTAAATGCACAGTACAGCCCAGCTTCCGGTTGAGATAATGATATACAAACGCCAAGGCGGAAGCAACGCAATTGAGCTTACTTCATGATTTTCTTTTTCTAATCGAACTTTCCCATTAAACAAAAAATCAATTCCCGGCTTTCAATGTCAGGAATTGACCTTTTTACTTTTTTGATCCAGCTTACAACAGAATCTCTGAATCTGAATGGACATCCAGCTCCAGTTCAACAACCGTGTCTTCTAAGACAAATGGTTTTTCTTCCTGCGGCAGATAGAAGCTGTAAATGGAATCTTTCAAAGCCATCCAGTCGGCCATCTTCATCGTCCAGATTTCATCCTCCGGTTCGACAATCCCTTTGCGGATCAGTGCGGCTAACTCACTGTCAGAGAAACTGCCGTCCTTTTTGCCGTCTTTTCGGCGTACATACCAGCGGTTATTCGTTTCCATGATTTCCCTCGCTTTCCGGCTGTGAATCTCCGCCTTCCCCTTCGCCGGCCGGCGTTGTGGAAGGTTCCGTAGTTTCCGATGGGGTTGGCTCCGGCGTGAGTTCCGGCGTCGGAACCGGCGTCAATTCCGGAGTAGGTACCGGCGTCGGGGCAATATAATTGTAATTGGTGACGGACTCCACGGAGTTCTCGTACAGCGTACTGTTGGATCCGGCAACAATCGTGATCGTCACCTGCTTGCCGTCTTCAAAAGAACTGTTCGGAAGCGTGACGGAAGTGCCGCTGACCTTTTCGTGATAGCCGCTCTGGTTAGTCACGCTGACTTCATAATAATCGGCGTTTTCCACCGCATCCCAGCTGATTCGGACATTGTTGGCATCCTGGCTGATTTTGACGTTGGCCACGGAGGCGAGGGTCACTGACGGCGTAGCGGTCGGGGCAAAGTAATTAAAGATCTGCGTTGCCGGTTCTGACGGTTTGACGTTGTTTTCGCGTGAATTGGCAACAATACTGAATGTCACCTGTTTGCCATCCTCAAACAAATTACCGTTTAAGGATACAGAAGTCCCGTCCACTTTGGCGGAATATTCCTTTTTCAAGGCCGCGGATACCTCATAGTAATCCGCATCCGTCACTTTATCCCAGCTGATTTTGATCTGATCTCCGTCCTGGATAATCTTGATATTCTTCACGGCTTCCAGCTGTTTTTCTTCTTCACTGCCGCCGTTCATTTCACTTTGACCACGGCTGTTGTCGCCGGCCGCAACCAAACTGCCGTTTTTCAGTAAGCCAACGGAATGGTTCTTGCCCGCCGCAATTGCGATCACGTCTTTCCACTCCCCAACTTCCAGCCGGCCATATTCCTTGTCGCCCTCGGCACTCACTGTGCCGTCGCTGCTGAGCATCAACAGATGCTCAGATGAAGCTGCCGCCATTGTAATCTTAGACGGCGTTTTAGCCGGACAGACGCCGGTTTTGCCTTCGATGCAGTCCAGACTGCCGTTCTTAGTCAGAATTAACAGCGTATCCCCACTGATGACAACATTCTGAATATCGCTGAGCGTGGAAACGTCAGCCTGACTGCCGGCAATCAGCACTTTCCCTTCCTGGGTAATTCCAACGCTGATGTTGGCTCCGGCAGCAATTTTAGCGACATCTTTCCATTCCGACACTTCACATTGCTTATTGCTGTTGTCGCCGGTACAGACGACTGTGCCGTCCTTCTTTAAACCCAAGGTATGATGATCCCCCGCCGCAATCGCTGTGATCCCGCTCCACTCGGCGACCTCTGTCTGCTTCTGTCGGGAACTGCCGGCGGCGACAACCGTTCCGTTTTTCTTTAAGCCGACACTGTGCTGCGCTCCGGCTTTGATCGAAGTGATATTGGCCCAGCTGCCAACGTTGATCTGACCCTCGTCATTGCTTCCCTGGCCTTTGACGGTTCCATCGGTATTCAAAACAAGGGTAAATTCACTGCCGGCCGCAATGCGGTTCTCTGCGGTCATGATGTTGGTTACTTCCTCTTTTTTCCCACCGCCCAAGCTGTTGAAAACCAGGATGAGAAGCAGCACGACGAGCCCCAGGCCAGCCGCTGCCCCGATCAGCTTGGTCTGATTGTTCTTTTTGGACTTCATCGCTTGCGGCTGAGGCCGATTCGCGCCGGCTCCCGCTGCCGAATGCACCTGTAATTCCGGCTCCTTAACCGCCCTCAGCGGTTTGGTTTTTTCCAAATCCTTCACAGCCGGAATCACCCGGGTCTGTCCCAGATCCGGCTGCGGCTGAATTGGCTCCTTCATGCTTATCTCCGACGTCGGATACTCTTCCTCCGTTTTTTTCATAAAGGGAATATCTAATGTTTCATGAACATCTTTCTCCGGCAGTACCGGCACCTCATTACGGATCATCTCATCCAAACTGATGTGGAAAGCGTCCGCCAGCAGAATCAAATGGTCAAGATCAGGAATCGCTCCCCCGTTTTCCCAAGCCATATAATCCAGAACCGAAACCTCGGCTTTCTCGGCCGCGGCTTGTTGAGATAAGCCGTTATATTTTCTCAGCTGTGTTAATTTCTCAGGCAGCTTATTCATAAATCAGCGCTCCTTTCTCTTCGTTTCTATAAAAAGGGTCATAAAAATCCATTAATATCATCCCTGTTTTTACGCCGATTGTCAACCGTTGAGCCAGGCAAAGTCCAATATTCCCGTGGATTTCCAGCAATCTTTTGCCAAAGTTTCCCGCTAATCCTCGGAAAAAGTCAGCTTTGTGCTGTCGATGGCTTTGTTTCCTTTCCCCTGCGCTTAACCTTTCTGTAGGTATCCTGCCGGCAGGCTGATCTGGATGAAGCTTTCTTGATGGGATTGATCGCTGTTTCTTCCCACTCTGTTTCAACATGAAATTTTCGCAAACAAAAAGGACATGACCGAAGTCACATCCTCGATTGAAATTCTGATCCACTTTCTGTCTGCGGACAGACTGCCTTATCCTTTTCAATTTCAGCGGCAAGGCTAGAAAAGCTTATTCCGCCGAGAGATTGGAGCACACAAAGATCTGCGGCTTCCGGCTCAGCTTCAACTGACCCTTTTCGACAATCACCGGCTGATTGTCGATCAGATTGACAAATTCACCTTCCACCTTTGTTAATGGAAGTTCCCCTTCCAGACCGCGGACATTAAAGATTCCAAAAACCCGGCTGTCTTCGCATTGATATTCGCAAACCAAGACTTCCTGCGGGTTATCGTGCAGAATAAACTGCCGATGTGTACCCATGAAGTCCATACGGCGGATTTCATTCAGACGGCGAATCAGCGCTTCATAAGCCGGATCCAGATGCGTCCAGTCGACCGGATCCTTCGTAAATAAGCTTGGCTGATGCGTATTCCAGGCTTCCTGTCCGGCATAGACAAACGCCGTGCCCTGTGCAAAGAACGAATACCCCACCCAGTTCAGGATTTTATCGTGATCCTGCGTATAACTGGCAATCCGCGGCTGATCATGATTTTCCAGAAACCGCAGCTTCAGGAAATTAGCCGGATAGCGCCACTGCTGATCACGGACAGCCTGCTTGTATGGCTGCAAAGAAGATTTTTCAGATACCGCCGCTTTGAACTGATCATAGATGTCATAATCATATAAGCAGTCAAACGCCGTATATAATTCACTGTCGGTTGCCACCTCAAAGCCTTCTGAACGCAGGGCGCGGATGAATTCCGGCTCCACGCTTTCCGCCAGCCAGAAATGATCCGGATTGATCTTCGCCACAGCTTCTGCCGCCTGCTGCCAGAACGAAACCGGCACCAGACTGGCCACGTCGCAGCGATAGCCATCAACGCCCAGCTTTGCCCAGTAACAAAGCATATTGATCATTTCCTCTCGCAAAGCCTCACAGCTATAATTCAAATCGAGGATATCGGTCCAATCCCCAACCCGGTTGCCAAAGTTGCCGTCTGGCTTATGATAATAATATTCCGGATGCGTTTGGGTAAACGGATGGTCATACGCCGTATGATTAATCACAATGTCGATCATGATCTTCATATGATGATCATGCGTTGCCTGAATCAGCAGCTTGAATTCTTCCAGCGTTCCATATTCCGGATTGATCGCCCAGTAATCTGAAATTGCATACGGACTGCCCAGATCGCCTTTGCGCTGCTGGACACCGATCGGATGAATCGGAAGCAGGTAGAGGTAATCAAACCCCATCGCGGCAATGCGGTCCAGATCCTTTTCAACCTCACGGAAAGTCCCGGATGGAGCATAATTGCGGACAAAGACCTGATACAGACTCAAGCTGCGGTCTTTTGCCGTCGTTCGCTTTGACATGCCTTATTCCTCCTAATGATTGATCGCAATTCCGGTTTCTTGATCAAAGAAATGCAGCTTCGTCACATCCATCGCCAGCTTGATTTCATCCCCGGCCTTGACATCGACGCGGGAAGATACCTTCGCCAACAGCTCCTGCGGTCCAAAATGCCCGTGGAGAATAAATTCATGACCCAGCAGCTCGCAGACTTCCACTTTGAAATCAAACGGGGTGTCCGGGAATGCTTCCGCCACAATGCCTTCATAATGAATATCTTCCGGGCGGATGCCCAGCACGATTTCCTTGCCGATATACGGCTTCAGATCATCCTTGAACATTTCCGGAATGTTGAAGCTGCGGCCGTCAATTTCAATTTTGCCTGCTTCTTTGCATACTCCGTTTAAGAAGTTCATGGCCGGTGAGCCAATGAAGCCCGCGACAAACATGTTGGCCGGATAGTTGTAAATCATTTTCGGCGAACCGATCTGCTGGATATAGCCGTCTTTCATGACGACAATCCGGGAAGCCATCGTCATCGCTTCGGTCTGATCATGGGTAACATAAATTGTCGTGGCGCCCAGGCTTTCATGCAGCTTGATGATTTCCGTACGCATCTGCACGCGCAGCTTCGCATCCAGATTACTCAACGGTTCATCCATCAGGAAGACTTTGGCATTGCGCACGATGGCGCGGCCTAAGGCAACACGCTGGCGCTGGCCGCCGGACAGCGCTTTCGGCTTACGTTTCAGATACGGCGTGATTTCCAGAATTTCCGCCGCATGCCGGACACGCTGATCAATTTCTTCTTTCGGCATTTTTTTCAGTTTCAGACCAAAGGCCATGTTGTCATACACCGTCATGTGCGGATACAACGCGTAGGACTGGAAGACCATCGCGATGTCACGATCTTTCGGCAGCACGTCGTTCATCTTCTGCCCATCAATGTAAAGCTCGCCGGAAGTGATTTCTTCCAGACCAGCGATCATCCGCAGCGTCGTCGACTTGCCGCAGCCGGAAGGTCCGACAAAGACGATAAATTCCTTATCCTCAATTTCCAGATTGAAGTCAAATACCGCCTGTACCTTATTGTCATAAATCTTGTTCACGTTCTTCAATTGTAAATTTGCCATATTGTTTCCACCTCTGATTTGATTATATCGGTTTTCTTCATTTCTTTCCTGTGCACACTGCACAAATCTCATTATTTTATTTTCATCTCTGAACTCTTTATTAGATCGACTATCCTCCGACGCTTTCCTTTTCAGGGAAGCACAGAGGATCAGCGAATGGCGTTTTCCTTGATCAGCGTGCAGAAGTAAAGCAGCTGAGCGTTGTGGTAATCGCGGATATCCAGACCGGATTGTTCTATAAATTTCTGCAGCCGATAATTGACGGTATTGCGGTGCAGATACAGCTTCTGAGCAACCCGGATGGCATTTAAACCGGTGCTGACAAACGCTTTGGCGGTCGCCATCGCTTCAAAGCTGACATCGTCGAAATAATGCTCAGCCAAAGTGGTCAGCTTTGGTTCCCGGTTCAGATAGGCTAGGATCACCGCCTCCGCCAACATCAGGCAGAGGCCTTTTTTATGTCGGTGACAGAAGTTCAGTGCAGCCTCGGAAAGGGTATCTGAGCGATGCGTGATCAGGATCGTGAGCGGCTGATGTAGATCATCGCTTAAGATCGGAAGCAGTGAATCAAACAATGTTTTTAAATCCGCTTCACTGCTGATCACCCCGCGTCCGGCTTCCGTCAAATACAGCTCATATGGAGCGCCGAGATTTTCGGTTAAAACGGTTTCCAGAATCGACTGATCGACCGGATGATCCGCTAAAAATAAGGCATAGCTTTCCATATCATTCCAGCACGTCCAGCACGACGGATTCAAATGGACGCAGGATCAGCTTGGGCGGTTGGGGATGACTGTCAGGATAGCTGCTTAACAAACAGCGGACATGCCGGGCGGGAATCGTATATTCCGTATCCTTCCCGGTAAAATTGCTGACAACGAAAATGGTTTTTCCGCGATCGTCCCTTCGGTAGGCAAAGACATCCGGATGATCTTCATCCAAAAGCGCAAATTCACCTTCGATAAACACCGGCTTGTATTCCGCTGACTTTCTCAGTTTCAGCACCGCCCGGTAGTGATTCAAAATGGAATCGGGATCTTGATCCTGCGCTTCGACATTGATCGTGCGGTAGTTGCCGTTAACCTTACTGACCGGCGTTCGCATGGAAAACCCGGCGTTGGGCGCGGCGCTCCATTGCATCGGGGTGCGGGCGTTATCCCGCGAAGTTCTCCGGAAATGATCCATCAGCACCGCCAGCGGATATTGATCCTTGACGCCCTCATATAAATTTTTGACCCACACGTCCTGAAAATCGGAAAGTTCGGTGTAGTCCACGTTGGTCATGCCGATTTCTTCACCGTTGTACATAAACGGCGTACCATACATCAAATACAGTGTGTTGCAGAGCATCTTGGCGGAAGGCTTGTGATAATGCACAGGATCGCCGTATTGACTGACAACCCGCGGATGATCGTGATTCAGCCAGTAAACCGGCAGCCAGGCGCGCTCGTGCAGACCGTCGTACCAGGCGGCAAACGTTTTCTTCAGGGCGATCACGTCGGTTTTCACCTGTTCTGGGAAACTGACGGTTCCAGCGCTGATCCCGTTCGCCCAGCAATGATCAAACGTGAATACCATGTTGAACGCTCCGGTTTGCGCGTCGGCATAGTTCAGCGCCATATCCGGGGAGGCCCCGCCGCCGACCTCGCCGACCGTCACAATATCGTAATGCCGCAGAACTTGATCCTTCAATTCATCCAGATAATCAAACAGCGCCGGCAGATTGGAAAACTTCGACCAGTCCGGAGCGTTGCCCTGGGCATCCAGCGGCATCGTGCTGTCCTCAAAGCGCAGATCCTTGGCCAAATGCGCGACGGCATCGACGCGGAAGCCATCGACGCCTTCATCCAGCCAGAAGCGGGCCACTTCCATCATGCGTTCTCTGAGCTTGGGTTCGGCCCAGTTCAGATCCGGCATTTTCTCTGAAAAAATCTTCATATAATATTCGTCGGTCGCTGCATTGTAGCACCAGGCGGAATCGGAGAAAAAGCTCGACCAGTTGGTCGGCGGAATCCGCTGGCCCTGCGCGTTGATCCGCCCCTTCTTCCAGATATAATAGCTGTGTTCTTCACTTTCCTGATTGCGGCGGGCTTCGATAAACCAGGGATGTTCATCCGACGTGTGATTCAGCACAAGATCCAAAATGATCCGCAATCCCCGCTGATGCGCTTCCTGAATCAATTCACGGGCGTCATCCAGAGTCCCGAAGATCGGATCGACGGCATAATAATCGCTGACGTCATAGCCATTGTCATCCATCGGCGACTTGAAAAACGGACCGATCCACAACAGATCGACGCCCAGCGCTTTCAGATAATCCAGCTTGAACGTAATGCCTTTCAAATCGCCGATCCCGTCCCCGTTGGCATCATAAAACGTGCGTGGATAAATCTGATACCCTACCGCTTCTTTCCACCATGTTTTCATTTTTGTTTTCTCCTTGCTTTGGACCGATAGGTCAGATCGGAAAGTTCCGCCTGGCCTTTGCCGATGACGCTGAATCCCGGCTTCACGCTGAGGAATCCGTCATAGTTATTGTGATTGTAACCGGATATGTCGATCACATTGTTGATCTTTTGATATTGGCGGCCATCCTGACTAACATAAAATCTCAGGTACAGCTGCTTCAGTTCCATCCTCAGCCAGAGCTGTTCACCTGTCCCTTCGTGTCTTGCCAGCACCCGGTTGTGACGGATGATGCTGACGCCATGGGCATCGGCCAAAATTCCGGCACAGTGTTCAGGATTGTAGAAACAGCACAGTCCGGCTGAAACTTCCCCCTGCAGCTTCACGTGCACGTCGATCTGGAAATCATCCTCATTCACCGTCATAAGTAACGGCTCACTCTCCCCCAGCGTCCAGCCCCGTCCCTGCATTCGCAGAGTATTGGAAGCCGCCTCGAAGCGAGTTAAATCATGGTTTCGGAAGCTGCGCAGCGTCCAGGGAATTCCATTGCTGAAATCAAACTGAATGGTTTGCGGCAAAGCCGCGGTTGTTATCGGATGGGCGGAATCGACGTAAAACCAGCCGTTTTCATCAAAGCTGACCCGTTCGATAAGCATCTGTCTTCCCCAAAGCTGCCGATCCTTGCGGTAAGCATGATAAACAAGATAAGCGTTGCCTTCGGGATCGTCAATCAGCGTGCCATGGCCTTTGCAGTGCCAGGGTTCGCTGCGGCTGCGGCATTGCAGGACAGGATCATAAGGAGAAAATTCCCAGGGGCCGTCCAGACTGCGGCTGCGGGCCGAAACAACGCGATGGCCGGTGGCCGGCCCGGCTGTCCCGCCGGTCGCAAACGTGTAGTAAAACCAGCCGCCGCGGCGGCAAAGCTTCGGTCCTTCCATAAAATCGCCTTCTATGTCTTCGCGGCTGTCTATCTGATAAACAGGAAAAACCATCTCCGGTTCGCTGATTCGCTGAAGTCCGTCATCACTCAGCTTCACGCGCATGCCCCGGCTTAAAAACAGATAACGCTGGCCTTGATCATCCACCGCATGACCGGGATCGATATAATCCGGAATATCCAGCGGCAAAGGCTGGCTCCAGGGACCTTCGATATGATCGGCCCAGGTAACCCAGTTTTCCTGCTCCGCGTAAAAATAAATGTAGAAGCGTCCCTTTACTTCAACCAGATCCGGTGCCCAAATGTCATAATCAAAGTCGTTGAAGCAGTGGGTGACGAAATCCCAGTGAATCAGATCCGCGGAACGCAGCAGTGTCAGACAGGGACGATACTGCAGCGAGGAAAACGTCAGATAATATTCCGAACCCACCCGCAAAATCGAGGGATCGGGATAATCCCCCGGCAGGATCGGTTCCAGGATTTCAGTCCGCATGTTCTTTCAGGCGCTGAAATTCAGCCTGAACCCACAGGCTCATGCCGCGTACCTGACTTTCAAAATACGCCTTCCCCTGTTCGCCTGTCGCCTCGGTGACCGACAGGGAGCTGGCAATGCCCAGATCCTCACGCTCCAGTCCAACATTGGCCTGTTGATTAACCTGGGCGAGAGAGAGCGCCAGCATCATCGCTGTTTCATAGCCTCCGGCATGATCGCTGATCCGATATTCCGGCTTATCCGCCAGTTCAAACTCCATCGACGTCAGAACAAGTTTGCCCAGCGGAGCGAAATGATCGCGTACCTGATCCATGACTTGTTGCTGGATCGGCGGATTGTGACCGCTGATCAAAACGACCAGTTGGGCTCCGCGGTCAAAGTAATTGCCGCAGGCGTGGATCAGCAGTTCGGTTAACAACGGCAGCGGAATTTGATAAAAACTGCCCGGCAGCTTCATTCCGGCAAAGCCATCCATGCCATAACCGATCCCCTGCGGTCCTTCAATATCGACATCGGCCGCAAAGTGAATCGCCGGCATTACCACGCCGCCGATCTTTTGAGCCACGGCTTCGCACAGGGCCGCGGCTTTGATCGCATCGCAGCCCAAGGGATTCTGACGGCCGTGCCATTCCAGTGTCCCTAAGGGCTGATAGACCACCGGAAAGTCGTCCAGCCGTTTTATCAGCTGTCCCGGACGCAGCTTCTCCACCTGAACTTCGCTGCTTTCTTCTTTCGGGATCAACGAGTCGATTAATTTTTTATCGTACTGCATCTTTACACCTCATTTCCTTAACGCGGAGGCACTGTTCAGCAGTGCCGCATCCTCCCAGCCGACCAGCGTGATCTGATTTTCACGCAGACTTTGCCGGAAAACGGGATCCTTTAAAAACTGATAATCGCCGACACGCACTCTCCAGTCCGGGGCAATCGCCTTGAGTTCTTCACTTTCGACCGCAGGATGCGTGAAAAATTCACTGACGCCCTCCGGCAGATGCGCTAACATCGCCAAATAGCTGTCGCGGATGGAGGCATAGGTATAACGGTCATTCGGAAAACGGTCACTGTTGGGATTGAGATAGTCGATGATCGCAATTCCATGCGTATCTGCATAGGCGACGGCTGCCGCGGCCTGCGGGTTCGTTTGAGCCTTCGCTCGAGCCAGACGGAAGCTGAACCCTTCTTTCTGGCAATACTTTAAGGTTTCGATCAGATGGTTCTGCAGCGTCAGCATGTGATTATCCAGGTGGGTAAACGGAATTTCCTGCTTCCGCAGCCATTGAACCTGAGCCTGCATTTCCCGCATCAGATCCTCTGAATTGGCCTGATGCAGCACGTCCTCGGTGCGGTGAAAGAAATAACCTTCCTCATCCCGCAGGGAAGCAGCCTGTGAACTCATCGGCCCCCAACGGTAATTCTCCCATTCCGCGGTATGCGTGACATGCAGACCGACGTGAATTTCCGGATGTTGATGACACAGCGCCGCTGCTTCCTTGGCCCATGGGCAGCAGGCCATTAAGGTCGCGGAATGGATGCAGCCGGATTGAAACAGATCCAGCACTGCCATGTTGGCGCTGTGACACATGCCGAAGTCATCGGCGTTGATGATCAAATATTTACGCATGTGTAACCTCCTGCAGACTCAGACCCCTTGCCTGCACTGTTCCTTTTTCAACCAGGAAGCCGGCCGCACCGCAGGAATAGGTGCTGTCATGACAGATTAAACAGACTTCCCCATCCATGCTGACTTTCAGCTGATCAAAAAAAGCTTCAAATTTCATCGCGACTTCCTGATCCGCGGCATAGGCGAAGTCACACTCTGCGAGAATCTGCACGTCCCGATCCTTGCGGCACACAATCCGCAGCTTCTGGTCTTGCAGCACTGCCGCATAGTAGCGCTGCAGACCCGTCAGGCGCAGCACCAGACCGGCCGTTTTCTGAAGGGTTAAGATTAAGGTGGAGGCGATGCTGAGGTGGTGCCAGTCCTGATTGCCGATATAGACTAGACCGTTATCTTCCGTATGGGAAAGACAGAATGTAGAGAGATGATCGACCGTGCTGCAGCGGGTGCTGTCGGTAAAGGCCCGATACCAGCTTGGCACAGCCCGACCGGTTGTATAGTTGGGACTCATCGTCGAAATCTCCGTATAGGTCAGCGCTGGTTCTCCGCCATGATCGAGATGATGCACAAACAGCGGCTGCCCTTTGACAAGCAAGCCCATCCGCCAGATCGGATAACCGCGGCCAGGCGGAAGCGGCCAGTTCAGCGATTGTTTCCCATCTATGAGAATGAGATCCGACTGAAAGCGTTCTACTTGTTCTTCTGCATTGAAAAAGTCGACAAACAGCGTGACCTCAGTCAATCCGCCAGACTGCACCTCGCCATAGATGCGCTGTCCCCAATACAACAGCGGAGAAGCGACCAAGGCATAACCGCCAGCTTTTTCATGAAGCAGATCATAGAAAACCTCAGTTCGCCACTCCATCATTTTTCCTGCTTGAGGAATCAGTTCAATTCCAGGAACCCGGTTTACCGTTGTTCCCTGGAACGCTTCAAAGCCATGCGTGCAGCCAGGAAACAGAAAGGCGTAGCGCGGCCACAAGCTTTGTGTTTTTTCATGCAGCTGCCGGGCATCCGTGATCAGCTGCTGAGCCACCGTGCTGGCGTTTTCAATCGTCGCACCGCCCTCCGCACTGACAACCCACATTCGTTCATTCACCTGGGAGCGCAGAAACGCATGCCGATCCAGGTTTTCCAGGCCTAAGCGAATGGCTTCGATGCAGCCGACATTTCCAGCGTTGCAGTCGGTATCATAACCCGCCGAAGTTGCAATGCTGATGGCTTCCAGAAAATCATCGTGATCCAGGATGCAGCTCATGACAATGACCAGAAAATTCGTAATGATCGGACAGTTGCCGCCATAACGGGAGTATGGATGACAGGCTTCAATCTGATCCCGAGCCTGCCGCCAATGTGTGCTTTCCTCACAAACGTTGATCATCCATTCCACCAGCTCACTGACTTCAGGATCATTGACGATCGTATTGGCTTGGCGCATGGCTTGCCGGATGTCTTTCTCCTCAAACACCACGGCTTCCAGAACCGCGATCCAGGCCGCCATCGAAACCGCAATGCCATCATGGCTCACCTTCGCTGCCTCCGCAGCCATTGCCAGTGCCATTTCCGGATGTCCTAAATTGATCAGTCCCCAGCCGTCAATAAAAATCTGACTGCCGATCTGTTCGGCAACCGTTTTTCCATTATAGGCCATGGATCCGCTGTCCGGCGCGTCAATGCCTTCCTTTAACCGCAGATAAGCAGTATGTTCAGTCGAGCGAAACAACCCGCCCCACCAGAAAATCGTTTTTTCCTCGATCACCTTATTCAGCCAGTGAAGTCCGATCTGTCTGCTTTCCAAAGACGAGGGCATGCCGTTTTCCCGCAGCGCCTTCACAAACGTGAACGTCCCGGAAATATCATCATCTACTTCAATGATCGAAGATCCCACCTGGGAATGCACATAGCTGCGGATCTGACCGAACTGTTCCTGAATCCGCGCATAACTCCAGCCCTCGACCGGGCGGCCGAAATAAACACCGATGATCTTGCCTAAAACGCCGGCATAAACCGCGTCTTCCAGCTTCCTCATTGTTCTTCCTCACGATTGAGATGGGTGTAGAGTTCTTCCAGAAACCCGTCTTCGTCCAATTCACAGGCAATCGCATGATGCCCCTTTGACAGCGGCTGCCATGCGGTATAGCTGAGTGTTCCGCTTTTCATCAAATCGACGCGCATCTGTCCCCGTTGTACCTGAACTAATTCCGGGCGGAAAGCATAGGCCGCGGCCATCGGATCATGATAGCTGTATCCGTCAAACCGCTCAAACCAGACCTCGGACATCGCTTCGATCAGTTCACGATACTTCCCCTTGACATGGGTTTTCAGATAGTCCGGCGAATGGTGCAGTTTATACGTCACATCGCAGGGATAAATGATGAGTTCCGGAATGTCTGCATCCAGCACAATCTTCGCGGCAATTGGATCGCACAGCACATTCCAGTCCAGCCGGCCGACAAAATCGGGATGATTGTCCACTTTGCAGCCCATGATGATCACCCGTTTTAACAGGCGGGCAATGTCAGGATCCAGTGTGAACAGCACACCGAGATTGGTCAACGGCGCAACGCTGATCAGCGTCACCTCATGCGGATATTTCAGCACCGTCTGACGGATGAAGTCCACTGCGGATTTCTCCATCGCCAAACCGGTTGGGCTAAAGCGCTCCAGCACCCGTGCTTGAGGACAGCGGGGCTGTAATTCTTCATAGGCAATCGGCTTGCTAATGCCACTGTGCACGGGTACGGTTTTCCCGCTGCGATCAACAAACAGCTGGCACAGGGCCGCGCGTTTTTCCGCTTCCCCGCTTACCGTCGTAATCCCTAATAACTCGCATTCCGGATGATTCAGCAAATAGCCCAACGCAAACGCGTCGTCGATATCGCTGCCGATATCCGTATCAAAAATGATTTTTTCCATCGTTTTTTCCTCTCTCACGCAAAAAAAGAGAACTTAAGTGGTTAAACTTAAGCTCGTTAGGATTTGATTGCTCCTTCGGTCATGCCTTTGATAATATGCTTCTGCGCGAACAAAAACAGGATCAGCATCGGCAGGATCGCCAGGAAAGTGGACGTCAGGATCATATCCCACCGCTTGGTATAGGCCCCGACGAAGTTGGATACCGCCAGCGGCAGCGTCTGAATCGCATTGCCTTTGCCCAACACCATCAATGGCAGCAGGAAGTCGTTCCAGATCCAGATTCCGTTGAGGATGATGACAGTCACGATGATCGGCTTGAGCATCGGCAGAATGATATAAGCAAAGACCTGCCACTTGCTGCATCCGTCAATCGTCGCCGCTTCTTCAATCTCATACGGGATTCCCTTGATAAATCCGCAGAACATGAAAACCGACATCGACATGCCGAAACCCGTGTACGCAAAGATTGCGCCCGGATAGCTTCTTAACAACGGAATGTTGAGAAAAGTTCCCAATTCCTTAAACCAGGATACCAGCGGATACATGACAACCTGAAACGGGATGACCATCGCCGCGACAAACATAAAATAAACCAGCGTGGAAAAGCGGCTTTTATGCCGGACTAAGACCCAGGCCGCCATTGTCGCAAACAGGACGATCGTGATCAAAGAACCGACGGTGATAATCGTACTGGAAATAAACGCCGAAGAATAATGAACCGTCCGATCGGTAACTACGGCTTTGATGTTCTCAAACAGCACGCCCCAATCGCTCGGCAGGCCCAACGGATTCAATACGATATCACCGCTATGCTTGGCTGAGTTGATGACCACCAGAACAATCGGTGAAATATAGAGAAGGAACACGCAGATCGCAAAAACCTCCAGCAGCACCAGGTGCCATTTTCTTTTTGTCATCAGGATTCAATCTCCTTTCGTTTGGTAATCGACGTCTGAATTACGGAAACCACGACCAGAACCACAAACAGCATAACGGCGCGGGCCTGGCCCTCAGCCATCAGGTTGTTGACGGAAGCGGTGTTGTAAATGTTGACGGAAATCAGCTCTGTGGCCTTGATCGCCTGTCCCTGCCAGAGCATCGACGGGCCGCCGTTGGTCAGCGACATGACGACGTCATACGATTTAAAGCTGCTGCTGAGGGTTAAGAACAGCGCGACGGTAAAGGCCGGCATGATCATCGGAATGGTGATGTGGCGCAGCCGCTGCCAGGCGTTCGCGCCGTCGAGATCGGCGGATTCCAGCAGCTCCTTCGGCACATTCTGCAAAGCCGTGTAATAGATCATCATGATATAGCCGGCGTACTGCCAGGTTCCCGCGAT
Organism: Holdemania massiliensis AP2; assembly: GCF_000327285.1. Lineage (GTDB taxonomy): Bacteria > Bacillota_I > Bacilli_A > Erysipelotrichales > Erysipelotrichaceae > Holdemania > Holdemania massiliensis. The sequence continues at coordinate 951,329 of NZ_HE998568.1, forward strand.
GACCAAGGCCAGCACTGCCAGCTTTGGATCGGTCAGAAAGAAGGTGTTCGCCAAGAGCGAAATACCGTAGTTCTCGCCGATGCTGATCAGGACATTGTTGAAGATGAACTGCCAGATGTAGCCCAGAACAATGCCGCCGATCAAGTTCGGCAGGAAGAAGCCGGTCCGATAAATATTTCTTCCCTTGATCTTGGAAGAAACCAACAAGGCCAGTGAGAAAGCCACAACGTTGACCGAGATGAAGTTGATCAGCGCAAAGACAATCGTGATCATGGATGAATATTGGAAACGAATATCCTTAATACTGTTGATATAATTCTGCAGACCCACGAAATCAAATCCGCTCTGTGTAATGCCCGTCCAGTTGGTCAGAGAAAAGTAAATTCCCATAAAGAACGGAACGGCAATGACCAGCAGAAAGGACAGCAGCGCCGGCGCCAGAAACAACATGTACGTCAGCCGATCCGCCCTCTTTCGGGAAGTCAGCGTTTTCTTTTTTGCAGCCATGGAACATTCCCCTTTCTTAAAGAAAAGAGGGCAGACGAGTTCCGCTCGCCTACCCCCTCAGCCTACTTGTTCTTATTTTCCCAATGTTGCGATGGCATCCGCAAACATCTGGATGAATGTTGCTTTGTCAATATTGCCTAATGCAAACTGACCATAGATCGGACCTAAGGTATTCATATTGAATCCATCCGGCAGGGAATACTGGTTGGTGAAGCTGTAAGCCGTACCGCCCTGTTCAATCCAATCCGCCAGCGCTGAAGACAGCGGGCCCGTTGGACGATGCGTATTGTTTTCAAATGCAGAAACCAGACCGACTTCTTCCGTCATCATCTTCTGGCCTTCTTCGCTGAAGCACAGATCATTCAAGAATTTCTTAGCCAGATCCAGATTCGCGGAATCTTTATTCAGGCAGTACCAGGAAGGCGCGCCCGCAAACAGTCCGTTTGTCTCTTCAGCGCCTAAAGGAGCATGTGGCGCAAAGCCCATTTTGAATGTTCCGCCTGCTTCAAGAACCGGCTGATCAGCCCATGTTCCCTGATGCAGGAAAGCATATTTTCCAGCGCCGAATTCCGCCATCTGTTCATCATTGGAATTGACGGTCAGCATCTTCTTATCTGTGTAGTTAAACAGCAATTCAACCCAATCAGCATAGGTGGACAAACGCGCTGCGTCCACTTCACCCTTTAACGCCATATCTGTAACGGATGTATCGTCATAAGCCAAACCGGATGACAGGTAACCCGCAAAGTTATGATTGCCTAAAACCCAAGTTGAACCTTCAGCACTAACTAAGGAAACAACTGCAGTCAGACCCAGTTCATCCTTCATGCCGTCAATTTTAGCAAACGCTTCTTCATAAGCCGGCAAATTCGTCAATGTCTTCGGATCCACACCTGCTTTTTCCAGAATTTCTGCGTTGTAAGCTAAGCCATAGCCTTCAACCGCAACCGGATAGCCGTAAACTTTGCCGTCCTGGACAAATTCATACTGTGTCTGATCGACCCAAGCTTCGCCATCCATCGGTTCCATGATGTCCTTATACAGATTATAGCCTGTGATGCCTTCGATGACGAAGATATCCGGCGTTTCCCCCGCATTGATATCCGCTTTCATCGCCGCGCCGTAATCACAGCTGCCGGTGCAGGTTTTTACGACAACCTTCACGCCGTTGTCGGCGCCCCACTTTTCTGCATAATCCTGCATCGGCGTGGTAACTTCCGCTTTGTTCTGATAAACGATTAACGTTTTGGCTGCGTCTGTGCCGGAATTTCCTCCGTCATTTCCGCTTCCTCCGCCATTGCTGCCGCAGGCTGACACAGTTAAAGCCATGGCCAGCATCGCGGCTAACGCTACTAATTTCTTCATACGATGATTTTCCTCCTTCGTACCTTTCTTCTTTAATTATAATTGTAAGCGTTTGCATATTCAACCCCAAGGAGTTATTTTTGCTTTCAAAACATAATCTTATCTACCTTGTCAGTCAAAATTTCCTGAAAACATATCCGTTCTTTTCAATGTAAGCAAATCCTTTTTTTCTCATTTCATAAATTCAGAGTCCGAACATTCCCATTGGTTCATCATCTCTCCCCGCAAGGTCTTCACCCCCTGAAATGCATGCCAGCACCCGTTCAGCTGCAGGGATTTTTCCGCTTTTCGGCGCGTCAATGTCAAATGATGAAGCGTGACATCCAGTTTGATTTCACTGCCGTCAAACAGTTCAATCCAGCGGGTCGCAAAACCTTGCCACGAAGGAGGAACATGGATATTCAAGGTCAGCGTGCGGGTGATCGGGTTCATCTTCATCCCCGCCAGCATCTCGATCAGCGCCGACGCCGCGCAGGCACTTTCCCACGGCCGCTGCCCGCCGGAATACCCGATCATCGTTTTTTCCTGCAGTTGATAATATTCGCAAAACAAGCCGAACGGCGACGCCATTTTACCTAAATCGTCACAGACTTCCAGCATCGCTGGATCTTTTAGCTGACACAGCGCGCTCAGCAGCATCGCCGGCATCATTCCTGTGCAGCGATCCTCCCGATTCCGGCTTCGATACGGTCTAACCGCCTCCTTCTTCACCCGTTCAACCCCAGATCGGCCCAAGCGTTTCCACGGCTCATTCATATTGATCCAGTAGGGCATTAACAGCACGTCGCTGATCCAGTCCGGCTGGGATTGACTGATCTGAAAATACTGTCCTTCCTGACAATAATTCTGTTTCACAAGCGCTTCGCTCACCTGTGCTAAGCGTTGTTCAAACAAGGCCGCGTCGGCATTTTGATTCAGCTTCTCTGCCAGCTCCGTCATCCCCTGACAGTTTTTCAGATAGAGAAAACAGGAATCGGTGAAATCCGCTTCCTTACCCAGTCCGCTGATATGCACATAGGTTTCATCCCCGCTGCCGGAAAGCAGCGAAGCTTCAGAAAGCGATTGACACAAAACGTTATAGCGCAGAAGCGGATACGCCTCAGCCGCAAAGTCGAGATCCTGAGTGAGCTGAACATAATCCAGAACAAACAGATTGATATAGCTGGGCAGTTCCGTCTTCTCCCATTCCGTTGACATCGGTGGAAAAGGCTGCTGCGCAAAAGACCGCTGCGGCGTTATCGGATCATAGGCATTTTGAATTCCAAATTGACTTTCAAAGTCGAGATATGTCTGACAGATCCGCTTCATTTCCGAATGATTTAAACATTGCTGATGAAACCGGAAAATCCCATATTGATCCCGGATGTAATTCATGGGATAGATAAAACTTTGCGCTAAACCTGCTCCATTCGCAGCCGTCACAGCCTGAATCAGATCCTCCGTTCCCTGCAAGATTTTCACAAGCGGATCTGAAGGCAAGGCCCTCGGCGTCAGAAACCGATCCTGCTGCTTCCGTAAGCAGCGGCGCTGCAGTTCGTCACTGCTCAATTTTGCCAGCTGGGCTGCAGAAGCGGATGCGGCTTCCCGGTTCAAGCTCAGACAACTGACCAGTGAAACCGGATGATCCGGTTCAAGCTGAAGTCTGAATCCGGTTGGATCCACGCAAACCGGCGCATTGCACTGAACAGCCAGATAACGCGGCTTCCCCGCATAGCAATAAGCATTGGAAATATCCTGAAACAACCGGCGGGGCGCCCCCTGAAAGATCAGCTGTTCATCCTGAACCTGCACGAATTGATCTGGCTCGACTGAGGGCGCATACAGTTCGCTTTCCGGCTCCACCGGCGTACCTTCCCACCAGAGAAACTCACCATTGCGCGGGTCGGCTTCGATTCGGACACGCACTGCCAAAGCCGCGGTTGAGCGCAGGGTCCGTATCCAGACGCTGTCGCTGACAAATACCCCGTCCTCCACCCGCACCGAAGCCTCTCTTCCCTGACACAGCACATGATAGAATGCGCACTCCGCATCCGGCATGCCTGCCCTTTCTTCCGTCCACGGTTCTTGAGCCTCGATGGTAAAGCCAAAAGCCAGATTATTGCAGACATAATCCGGGCCGCTTACTGCCGCCACCGCCGTTTTGCTGCACGGATGGTCGGTCAGCACCGGTTTTCCATGACGCTGGATTTCTACACCCAGTCCGGCTGTGATCAATACCTGACCATTGCCGATCACATATCCATTTTCCAGCTTTGTATCCCTGTTCTTTTGCATGGTGCACTTCCTTTCTGCCAGCATGGCTTCTTCACCCAACCTCATGTTTCTGATTGATCGGTAATCCCTTGATCTCACCGGACTGTTTGACCCACTTCAAAACACGGTCATGAACAATCCTGACAGAATGAGCCATTCCCTATGCCTTTTATAGATCATACCATATTCAATTTGATCAGGAATGGAATTTCCGGGTTTTCTTCTGCCGCCGTCTTTCTTGGTTCAGATATTTCGCGATGCATCATCTGCTCTTCTGATCGTTCTTTCAGCAAATCCACAAAAAAATGAGCCGACATTGCATCAGCTCATTCTTCTTTATTCTGTGTTGTTCGCTCTTACAGTTCAGCGAAGTATTTGATTGTACGAACCATCTGGCTTGTGTAGCTGTTTTCGTTATCGTACCAAGAAACAACCTGAACCTGATAGGTTTCGTCATCAATCTTTGTAACCATGGTCTGTGTTGCATCAAACAGAGAACCATAAGTGATACCGATGATATCGCTGGAAACCAGTTCTTCTTCAGTATAACCGAAAGAAGCGTTAGCCGCAGCCTTCATGGCAGCATTGATGCCTTCTTTTGTGACGTCTTTGCCCTTAACAACCGCAACCAGCAGAGTTGTTGAACCTGTCGGAACCGGTACACGCTGAGCCGAACCGATCAGCTTGCCGTTCAGTTCTGGAATAACCAGACCGATCGCCTTCGCAGCACCTGTGCTGTTTGGAACGATGTTGATGGCAGCCGCGCGGGCACGACGCAGATCCCCTTTGCGCTGAGGGCCGTCCAGAGTCATCTGATCGCCTGTGTAAGCATGAACTGTGGTCATGATACCGCTGACGATTGGAGCATATTTGTTCAATGTGTTCGCCATTGGAGCTAAGCAGTTTGTCGTGCAGGAAGCAGCGGAAATAACTGTGTCTTCCTTTGTCAGAACGTCTTCGTTAACGCCGAAGACAACGGTCGGCAGATCGTTTCCAGCAGGAGCGGAAATAACGACTTTCTTAGCGCCAGCTTCGATATGAGCGGAAGCCTTCGCTTTCGATGTATAGAAGCCTGTGCATTCCAGAACAACATCGACACCCAGTTCACCCCAAGGCAGTTCTTTCGCATCAGCCTTAGCATAGATTTCGATTTCATGTCCGTCAACGACGATTGAAGATTCCTTCGCTTCAACGGTATGGCCTGTGAAAGGGCCCTGAGCTGAATCATATTTCAACAGATGAGCTAACATTCTAGGGCTTGTCAGATCGTTGATGGCTACAACTTCATAACCTTCGGCAACAAACATCTGGCGGAAAGCAAGACGTCCGATGCGTCCAAAACCATTAATCGCAACTTTTACTGTCATTTTATAGACCTCCTTATGACACGACTTAATTATAGTGTTTAAGGCGTTAAATGTCAATTGTGAATGACTTCACTTAGCCATTTTCACGATTGCTTTACAATTTTTTGATTCCCAAGTATTGACGGGCTGAATTCTGGCATACTGTAAAAGGAAAGGAGTCTTCTCCATGACCTTAATTCCTACGATTATTGAACAGTCCGCCCGCAGCGAGCGGGCTTACGATCTGATCTCCTGCCTGCTGAAAGAGCGGATCATCCTGCTGACCGCACCGATCGACGATACGGTATCCGGCAACCTGTGCGCCCAGCTTTTATATCTGGCCTCCCGCTCAGGTCAGGATATTCAGCTGTATATCAATTCCCCTGGCGGCAGCGTCAGCGCCGGTTTGGCGATTTATGATACGATGCGCTTAATTCGCTGCGATGTTTCCACCATCTGCATGGGCATGGCCGCCAGCATGGCAGCCGTTTTGTTAGCCGGAGGCACCCGCGGCAAACGCTTCGCCCTGCCCAACAGTGAAATCATGATCCATCAACCCTTAGGCGGTGTTCAGGGACAAGCCGCTGATGTGAAGATCGCCGCCGAGCATATTCTCCAGATCCGCCAACGGCTCAACACCCTGCTGGCAGCGGATACTGGCCGCAGCCTGAGGGAAATTTCCGAGGACAGCGATCGCGACCGGTATTTCAGTGCTGAGGAAGCGAAGAATTACGGCCTGATCGACGATCTGGTACACAAGCAGAAGTAAGTCTTTCCGCCTTCGGGCGGTTTTTTTGTTATTGACTCAGCTTTTTCCCAAGCTTTCCAGGAAACGAACGGCGGTTTACGCCTTCCGCAGCGATCTGGAAAGCAGCCTGATTTCAAGCCTTTTCCGCAGTTCTCTTATTTCTGTTTTGTTTTTCGCCGCTTGCTGGTTTTCCGCCTGAGGTTATGCTATTCTTATGATAATAAAAGACGGATATAAAATTGAAAACGAGGTAGGATAGAATGGAAAATCCCACTTTTAGAGTCAGTGAGTTCTTTAAAAAAACGGCCGAGGCGGTATTGCTTCAGCGGGATCTCAAATCATTTAAAACGGTGCTGAATGAAACACTGCTGTGCCGCGGCGTCGATCGGGAAACGGCGCTGGGTCGCGAAGATCTTCTGCTTTGGCTGAACCGCTATTACCGTCAAACTCCGCAGCCCGTTTCGCTGCATTGGATTCACATTGAGGTTGTGCGGAAGCAGCCGCGCCTGTGCGTTTTGTTCGCTGCTTTTCAGCTCGGCTATCCAGACCGTCCCGCGATCCGGATTCAGCTGCGTCTGGAAGCGGAAACGCCGCGGTTTTCGGTCCTGCTGCTGGATCTGGATCTGCCTTCAGCCTTAAAGCTGCCCAATGCCGGCGTCAGTGCTCCGCAGCCTTCATTTACAATGCTGGAAGCCGCGATCGATCAGGAAACGGTCGGTGTTTATTGGGAAGAGAACCTGCCGTTGTTCTATATCAGCTCCTCTTTGTTAAAAGCCTTGAACTTCACCTATGATGAATTTTATCTGCAATGTCAAGGACAACTGGATCTGCTTCTTTATCCCGACGACGTCGGCCCGGCTAAAGCCCAGGCCCGCCAAGCGCTTCAGCAAGCCAATCAATTTGAACTTACACTGCGTTTAACCCGCCGGGACCGTTCCGTTTTATGGCGGCAGTGCCGGGGTTTCCGCTTTTTGACCGATCAGGGACGAATCGCAGTGCTGATCTTTTTTTCCGACATTCAAGCGGCGATGCTTCGTCAGAGCGAACTGCAGTCAGAGCTGAATACTCTGCAGCAGCGAAATGCGGAAATGGCGATGCTGACCGATCATCTGCCCGGCGGTATTTGTCTGGTCCAGGTGGACGACGCGCTGACGCTGCTGTATGCGAATCTGCGGTTCTATGGGATTCTTCAGCGAAGTGCCGATCAGATCCGCAGCACCTTTCATAATGAACTAAGCCGGCTGATTCCAAAGGAAGATCACAAGCGTGTCCTGAGTCAGATCAAGGAAGCCTTTGCCGCTGGAAAACCGGGTTTGAAATTTCAGCTGCGGCTGAACGGCGGATCTGGTGTTCAGTATCTATTGATCTATGCCGCGTTTGCCCAAACCGGCAGTCTTCAGACAATCAACTGCGTAGTCGTGGACATCACCGCCGACAAGCAGCAGGCGCTCCAAAGTCAGGCCAACGACCAGCGGTTTCAGGTTCTTCTGGATCAAACGGGCTGCCTTTTATTCGACTACAATATCCGGAAAAATGAAATTATTGGAAGTCCGCGGACCTGCGAACGCTATGATTTTCCATCACAGCCGGCCAATCCTGAATTTTTCATTGAACAGGGTTATATTCAGCCGCAGTTCAGCGAAGCTTTTCTTATGGTCTTCAGTCAGCTGCGGCAGGGCGAGAATCATGCCGGCAGCCTGATCAAAACCCGAGGTCATGATGGAATCTATCATTGGACCCAGCTGACATTAACTGCGCTGCACAATGAATACGGATCCCAGGAGCAGGCTGTCGGCATTCTTGAAGATGTCACGCTGCAGAAGGACGCTGAACTGGCTTATGCCAAGGAACAGCAGTACCGCCAGGCAATCGCCGCCGGGGCCTGCTTAATGATCGAGATCAATCTCTGCGACAACCTTGTCGAAAAAATCAGCGGCGAATGGAGCTTTTTGATCAGCGAGGCCGTCCAGACCCCTTACGATCAATTTCAAAAGAACGTCGCCCGCCAGCAGATTCATCCGGATGAGCGGAAAGCCTTCCTTAAGACCTTCAGCCGGGAAGCGATCAAATCCGCCTACGGTCAGGATCAACGCGAGATCACGCTGCAGTACCGCCGGCTTTCGGAAAAACGCCAGATGGTCTGGGTGGAAACGACCGCGCATATTATTCAGGATCCGGCTACCGCGCATTTGAAAGTGCTGTTTTTTATCCGCAACATCGACAAGGAAAAGCGCCATGAACTGATTCTGCAGTATCAGTCCCAGCGGGATTCCCTGACCGGACTGCTTAACAAAGGCTCCACGGAGGCGCAGATTCAGTCTGTCCTGGAAAGTCATCCGCAGGCGCTGCATGCGCTTCTGATTCTGGATATTGATGAGTTCAAGCATATCAACGATACCTTTGGGCATCTCTATGGGGATCAGGTTCTGGCCCGCATCGCCCGGCAGATCCGCGAGGTTTTCCGCGCCGACGACGTATTAGGGCGGATCGGCGGCGATGAATTTGCGATCTTTATGAAAAACTGCCGAACGGAACAGATCGTCAAAGAGAAAGCAGAACAGCTGAGTCAGGCCGTCGCCGCCCTGTTTTCCGGCAGCATCTCCTGCAGCGTCGGCGTTTCTTTTTATTCCAAAGACGGCACTTATTTTTACAAGCTTTATCAAAATGCCGATATCGCCCTGTATCAGTCCAAACGCCAAGGGAAAAATCAGGTGCAGTTCTATCTGCCTTCGATGAAGCAGGAAAGCTGGAAGGTCAACAATACCAAGATTGACGATCAGCCGGACACGGCGCCGGATGTTTCGATCATCCCGGAGCTGGAGGAACATTTGACCTCACAGCTGCTGGAAGAGCTGAACGACGTGATCTATGTCAGCGACCCTAACACCTATGAGCTGCTGTTTATCAACCGCACGATTAAAGAGGATCTCAACATCATTGATGATTATATCGGCAAAAAATGCTATGCGGTGCTGCAGGGACGGGATTCCCCCTGTCCGTTCTGCACCAACAGCAAGCTGAAATTCAATGAGTATTATGTCTGGGAGCACACCAATGAATTGATGAACCGGGACTTCATCGTCAAGGATAAGCTGATTCAGTGGCAGGGCCGGACAGCGCGCATGGAATTTGCGATGGACATCGCCGAACACAATCATTTAAGTAAAGAGCTGTCGCTGCAGCTGGAACGCGGCAATGCTTTGCTGAGCAGTGTTCGCCGCATCGTCGTGGCTCAGTCCATGACCGAAGCCATAAAGCTTTGTCTTGCTGATATCGGTCATTATTATAAAGCGGAACGTACCCTGCTCAGCTTTACCGGCGAGTCCCATTCTCTGCATGAGTGGCCTGGGCCTTCGCTGTCGGGACTGGCTGAAACCTGGACGGCCTTGACAGCAACATTATTCGGACCAGATTGCGCCTATTTTCATACGCATTCCGATTTTGTGCTGCTGGATATGGATCTGATGAAGAGTCAGAATGCAGAACTGGCGCGCAGTTTTATGCGTCTGGGACTGCATTCTCTGCTGGCGGTTCCGCTGCTTTGCCAAGATCAGATTCTCGGCTGCTGCGTAATCATCAATCCGACAGCCCAGGGTCAGGATTTAAGCTTCGCCCAATCTCTGGCCACTTTCCTAGTCAGCGAACTGATGAAATATCAGGCGGTGGAAAAACTGCGGTTCATGAGTTACCGGGATCCGCTGACCGGCTTGTATAACCGCAATCAGTATGTTCAATTACTGGAAAACTGGCAGCAGAATCCGCCGGCTCAAGCGGGAGTTGCCGTCTTCGATGTCAATGGGTTGAAGGAACTCAACGAATTATATGGTCATCATTATGGGGATCAGGTTCTGGTCGAAGTCGCCCGCATTCTAAAGCTGCAAGCCTGTACCGATCAGCTGTTTCGTCTGGGCGGCGACGAGTTTATCGCAGTTTATGAAAAAATTACGCATGCCGACTTCCAGCAAAGTCTAGCCCGGCTGAAAAAAGCGTTCACGTTAATTCTCAACGGTGTTTCCCTGGGCGGCAGCTGGAGTGAGGATGAAGCGGACATCAACAGCCTGCTGAGCCATGCCAATCAGCTGATGATCATCGCTAAGCAAAATTATTATAAAACAACGGAAACCGTGACCAAGCATTATCATCCTCAATCCCTGCAGCGGTTAAAAGAAGCGCTCCAAGAAAATCGTTTCCTTGTCTATATCCAGCCGAAGGCGGATCTTAAAAGCGGGCGGATTCTGGGCGGCGAAGCTTTGATCCGCTATCTGCATCCGCAGCTGGGAATCATGCCTCCGTCACGCTTTGTGCCGGGCCTTGAAAAAGAACATCTGATCCGCATGATTGACTTCTTTGTACTGAATGAAGTCTGCCGCATTCAGCAGCGCCGTCAGCATGAAAGCAAAGACGCCGTTGTGCTCTCACTCAATTTCTCACGGATTACATTGTTGGAAGACAACATGGCGCTGGAAGTGGAAAAGATTCTTTCCCAATATGATTTCGATCCCGGCTTAATAGAAATCGAAATCACGGAAACGGTCGGCGAGCTGGAAAAAGCAACACTGCGTTCGATCATTCAATCGCTGAAACGGCTGCGGTTAAGAATTTCACTGGATGATTTCGGAACCAAATATACCAATCTGAGCCTGCTGACCGTCGCTGACTTCGATGTTTTGAAGCTGGACCGCAGCCTAATTCAAGGCCTGGCGGATTCTGCCCAGAATCAGATCATCGTCGCCAGTATCATTCAAATGTGTCACCAATTGGGCGTCAGCGTCATTGCCGAAGGCGTAGAAACCGAAGCTCAGCGGGCGATGCTGCTGCAACTGCAATGCCGCTTAGGCCAGGGATATCTGTTTGGCAAACCGATGCCGGTGGGAGATTTCCGTATGCTTTACAATCAGAACAAACCGGCATGATCAAGGAATCGCCGGCTGATTCGTTTTTTTGGCTTATGCCGAATGAATTCTGATCCTAACTATTAAAACGAACCTTGGTCAAGATAAAAGGAACGGTAAGTTACTGCCTCGCTGGCAGTCATGCCGTTCCTTTTTATAATTGAATGATATCTGTAAGGGAGTTTGCCTGTCTGATCAAGACTGACTTTTACTCAGGCGACTTTGTACTTCATGAATTCAGGATTGGCAAGTCGCGCTCGGTCTTCAATTCGGCAGACCTGAATTCCTTTCTGATAAGTCGCTAAGCATTGATGTTCATCATTGACCACAATAAAATCTGCTTGTTTTCCCTTTCTCAGCGATCCGATTCGGTCCTGCTGATCTAAGAACACCGCCGCATTCAGCGAAGCCATCGCCACGGCCTGCGGCACCGGCAGATGCAGCTCATCAATCAGGTTGAACACATCCTGCAGCAGTGTTCGGCCGCTTCCGTAGATCGTTCCGTCCTCCAGCACGATTTTTCCGCTGGACTCCAGCCGTTCAATCACCCCGTCAATCTGATAATCTCCCGCCGGCATGCCGGTCATGCTGTCGTTATCGGTCATCATCAGAATCTTATCCCAGGATTTCATTCTCAGCAGGATCTCAATCATCTGCGGACAGACATGGATCAAGTCGCAGTTGATTTCATTGTAAATCCGCGGATCAAGGAGAATCGCACCGGTAACGCCAACCTCTCTGTGATGTAATCCGCGCATCGCGTTGAACGAATGCGTTGCCATTTGGCAGCCAGCGTCAATCGCCGCGATTGTCTGGCTATAATCCGCGCCGGTATGCGCAATGCCCATCCGCACGCCTCGCCCGCCTAATTCACGAATCACTTCCATCGATCCTGACAGCTCCGGAGCCAAACCCATACTGACTAAGTCTCCGTCAGCTGCTTCAAAATATTCCATGGCTCTTTCCAGCGTTGGTTTTTCAAACGTTTCAATCGGCGTTCCGCCATTGTATTCAGGATTATAGAAAGGGCCTTCCATATATAATCCCAAAATCTCTGCCCCCTGCTTCTGAGCAGCCTTTGCCGCATGCAGCGCTTTAACGTTTTCCAGCATAAAGCCGGAAGAAATACAGGAAGGCACGCAGGCCGTCACCCCCGTCCATAACAACGCGTCCGCCATGCGGAGAATCTGGTTAGGATCGGTTGTTTTCGAAGCATTCCATCCCATGAAGCCATGCAGATGGGGGTCGATCAATCCAGGAAACAACCAGTGATCTTGATAATTGAGCACCGGTTCACCTGAAGGCGATGCCTCAATCGCCGCAATCTTCCCCTGTTCATCCGCACTCAGCCAACCATCAACAATTTCAGTTTCTGTCACAATCCGGTGACTGCGATAACTTTTCATAATTTTCATTTTCCTTTCTGCGCTCTTAATTCTATTCTATGCCTGAATTTCAGCTTCCTCAACCTGTTTAGAAGATCGTGCTCAGATCCGCATTGATCTGTTTCACCTTCTCATTGATATATAAGATCTGTTCCCGGCTGGCATCAATCGCTTCACGGATCATGGCTGCAGTATCAGTCTGCTGCGGATCCAGTACTAACGCCAAAACCAGACTTAAGTTGATACCGCTGACCAGATGCGTATGCGGCCGTTTCAAATAATGAATCAATAACTGGTTCACGCTGCCGCCAGGCAGATCGGTAAGAATGATGATTTCATCCTGTTCATCTTGATTTTGAAAATAGGCTTGGATAAGATCACTCGGATTTTCCACACCGACAAAGGCATTGATCACCGCCAGCCGCTGAGTGTCGCCGGTAATGATCTGCAGCGCATTCTGAATCCCGGCGGCCATTGTGCCGTGGGTTGCGATTAAGAACTTCCGCATTGTTACAAGATCCCGATAAACCGCCCCGCAATGGCGACGACCATCATTCCGATAATAATCCAGTTAGCTTTGACGTTCCTGCGCAGCAGCACGATGACCAGTAAGGAAAGCATCAGCGGCAGGAAACCGGGCATAATCATATCAAAGGCACTCTGCAGCTCAAACGGAACATTGCCAAAATTCAAGGTCAGCGGTGTAGATAAGCTGACGTTGGAAGCGACCATTGCCCCGACCATTGTCAGACCAACAATCCCGGCGGCTTTGGAAATCAGCGTGATCAGACCGCTTTCATCCATTTTCTGAACCAGCTTGGTTCCTGTCGTATAAGCTGCAATTTCCAAATACCAACGGCCGATAAAGCTTGGCACATTGATCAACAGGACAAACACGATCGCACCTAAGACAGACCCTGTCTGCGCCAAGGAAATACCGATACCGGCAGCTAGCGTGCGCAGGACAACCCAGAAAATTGCATCGCCGATTCCCGCGGTTGGGCCTAACAGCGCGGTCTTGACAGAGTTGATCGCGGCGGGATCAAAGTTTGGATTGGATGCCGCTTCCTTTTCCATTGCCGCAGCTACGCCTAAGTTAAAGGTGGCGACATTGGGACAGGTATTGAAAAACTGAGAATGCCGAATCATCGCAGCCTTCAGTCCTTCAGGATTATCCTTATAATAATATTGAAGCATTGGAATCATTGCGAAGCCAAAACCCAAGCCTTGCAGCCGAACCATGTTGAAGCAGGATTCCAGAAAGTTAGAACGCCAATACATCCGTTTTAAAGCGGCGGCTTCTTCTTTTGGATAAGCTTGTAAATTTTTATTCATAGAAAGAATTCCTCCTCTTTTTCAGTTGTTTCCGCCGCAGGCTGTTTCAGTTTGATCAGCGCCTGGAAGTCAAGTTCCCGGTAAAGTTCAATACCCGCCAGAATAAAGGCAATTAAGGCTACGGCAGTCGTGGAAACGTTAAAGAAGATAACGAGGACGAAGCCAAGCAGATAATACAGGAATGCGCCTTTCTTCCCTAAAAGCATAATCGTAAGGATTCCTAGCCCAACAGCAGGAAGCATCCCGCCTGCCACTTTGATACCGTCAATAATCGGAGCTGGAATCGCAGCGAGCAGCACATCGATCGAATGGGTTCCAAAAGCAATGCAGAGAAAGACCAGCGATGCTTGGAAACAATAAACTAAAGCCGACACCCATAAGATGGCATGGTCATAACCCTTGGTATTGCCAGTTTCAGCAAAACGATCAAACATCGGCAGGAAGCTGGCTGTAATTAACTTCTGCAATTCAAAGGTGAAGACACCAAGCAAGCCAATCGGCACGGCGAGAGCCAGCGCCACTTCCATTTCCGCGCCGGTTAGAATAACGAATGCCGTGGCAATCGTTCCGCCTAACCCTGCATTTGCTGGCATCGACGGTCCAATGCTGGCAACACCTAAGAAGATCAGTTCAATTGAAGCTCCGAGTAAAATTCCCTGTTGGAGATCACCGAGCACCAGGCCGACTAACGGACCTAATACAATCGGACGATCCAGCATTGGATTGGCACACCATGATAATGAGAGCAAGCTAATAACATAGAATACCAATGCCACTAACAAACCTTGGACGATCATCATATTTCATTCCTCCTTAACATCCCAGGTGCTGCAGACAGTCGCTGACCTTTTTCTTCGGTTCATGCGGTACCATCTGTATTGTAAATTCAATCGCCAGCGCGCAGATTTTCTTTAACGTATCCACGTCTTCCGGGTCGAGATAGATATTGCGGTCGAGTTTGATTTTTTCCTCAGTCCGCAGTTGTTTGCTTCCGTAGTAATTCCCGATGTTGATCCCCTCCACGGTTTCCCTAACCGCCGCGGCAATCCGCAAAGCGTCCCGCGGATGATTGACGACGACAAAGATCTTCATCGGCCGGGCCTTTGGATTTTGAAGCAATGCGATTGCGTCATCGACACTGCGGATCGCCACCTTCATCCCCGCGGGTACCGCCAGCTTCAGCGCAATAATCTGAAGCTCATTGTGAATGACTTCATCATTGGCGACGATGATGGAATCTGCCTGCAGCGTTTTCGTCCAGGTGGTTGCCACTTGACCATGAATCAGCCTGTCGTCTACCCGCAATAATTTAATCATTCTTGTTTCCACCTCCTTCTGATCGTTCTGCCCTCTTCTTAGCAATTTTCATGGCAACCTGCCATTTTTTTCAGTCTTGCAATAAAAAAAGACGAACTTTCTTCCTTTTTCGGTAAAGTTCATCCTTTTTCTTGATTTCGGCGGTTAAATTAGGTTAATCTTCGGCGAAGAAATCCGGCTGACCGCGGACTGCGACACTGTCTGGGTTTTCCGCGACACTGCCCTGTTCAATATAATCGTACAGATACCCGATTTCACTGACCGGCAGCACGATGTTGTATGCCTTGCAGACAGAAGCAAAGCTGTCCTGAACGGTACGAATAAACTCAGTTTGGCTGTGTGTGAAGGTTTCCAGATCCGGATACTGCGCCGGCGCCTTGCCGATCACCAGCCGTTCGATCAAACAACTGATATGCAAATACAAGCCGATGATCGTGCGGCCGCTGAAACTGCATTGGCGTTTCTCCTGAATCTGATCCAGAATTTCCTCGACGTATATTAATATCCGGTTGGGATTGAGAATCGTCAGATAATTCATCAGGTTTTCCATGGAGAAATTCTTGATGATCTTCCGTTTGAAAACATGCAGCTGATCTTGAGATAGAATGCCTTTCAAGCATTGATCCAGCGCGTCCATATTTTTCTGATCGATCAATTCTTCCACGGATACAAAAGGAATTCCCGCCACCGATGCATCCAGGGTGCCGACAATTAGCAGAATATGATACTGGGCCGTCAAGCTGGTGATCCGCCCCTGATTGAGCGAGGAATAGTCTACGGGAATTAATTCCACCTTAACTGAAGCGGGCAGACTGTTTTGAAACAAAGCCAGCACTTTTTCCGCCGTGGCGATTCCGGTTGAACAGACGGCCACAATGGCATTAGGCTTCTGTTGGTTCTCCAGGATTTCGTAATGATGAACGCTGCGCAACCTGGCTTCTTTGAGAATTTCTTTTAATGAACGCGTTCCTTCCATGATCATCGAACCGATGTCCAGCATCAGCTTGGTTGACACATTAGAGAGAATGCCGATGTTCATCGTGCGTTGAGTGCCTAAAGCGTCGCTGATATTTTCCAGCGATCCCATATCGACCAGAACAATCAGCTCCAAGCAACCTTCCAGGGAGTCAATGTATTCGTTCAACCGGGCTGTGACATCGTCAAAGCGGCAATCTGCCGGCATATCGATTGCATCAAACATCTGCGCAGAAGCTGATTGCCAACCTCGGCCATGCCGCTGGCAACCGCATAGCCATGCGCCAGAATTACAACAGGAATGGAGGCTCGCTGCAGATCCCGGCTGAAATACTGCATAAAGATAAACAGATCCAAGGTAGGCAGCAGCGTGGAAGTGAAGGACAGAGTATTGACAGCCAGATCCAGAATCTTGCGGATCTGACGGGCTTCCAACGGATACCGCTGCAGGATCAGCTGCAGAAAGGCTTCCGCGCTTTCCTTCTCCTCAGCATTCAAGGAAAATTCCTGCTGACGCTGACGGGCAGCGTCAGCCAAATAACGAGCCAGAATCTTGATTGAATTGTTGGACAGCTGCCGGCGGGGAGAGTGGGAAACACTCAGCGTTAAAATCAAACTGGATAAATTGCGGAATATCTCCTGCTGCGGCGTAATCCAGCGATCCTGAATCAAGGTATCCGCATAGGTTTCCAGTTTGGTATAGGCTACAGCCAGAAAACTGTCAAAGCTCATCTGGCGCTGTTTATAGCTGTGGAAGCTGTGC
Organism: Holdemania massiliensis AP2; assembly: GCF_000327285.1. Classification (GTDB taxonomy): domain Bacteria; phylum Bacillota_I; class Bacilli_A; order Erysipelotrichales; family Erysipelotrichaceae; genus Holdemania; species Holdemania massiliensis. The sequence goes on from NZ_HE998568.1 coordinate 968,215, forward strand.
AGCAGCGCATGGTTGAATACCTCATAGCTGCTCACATTGCAAATCTGCGGCACAACCGCATGCAGCGGATGCAGTGTCTGATCAGAGCATTGAAGCAGGTCATAGGTAATCGCTGAAGTCAGGCCAGCCGGCAAATCGTGAATATGAATTTCCAGCGATTGTGCTTTTCTGCGCAGAAAGGCATTGGCAACGCTGACCTTGACTGCATTTTCCAGCTCTCCGACATTGCCTGAGTAATGCACGGATTCCAACGTATGATAAGCCAAATCGCTGATTAATACCGTGCAGTCCAGCTTCTTTTGTTCCTTATGAAACAGGGTAACGATCAGCTCCCGCTTTTCTGATAAAGGCCGATGCTCCAAATCTGGCAGCTGCACGTGAATTGGAATTCGCCGCAGTAATGTTTTCAGCAGGATTTCCTGCGGATTTTCCGTGGTGGCCATCAATACGCGGACATGACTGGAATACCAGGTTTCGTTATCACCAATCATATGATAAATTCCTTGATCCAAAAACAAGAATATCTTTTCCTGACATTCCGGTTTCAGCGCATGAACTTCATCCAGAAACAAAACGCCGCCGTCCGCCGCTGCCAAAAAACCCTGCCGATCGCTGTCCGCACCTGTGTATGCTCCTTTTTTATAGCCGAACAAGTGCGTCAGGAACAGTTCCGGATTATCCGCATATTCAGCGCAGTTGATCGTAACGAAGGGACTGTCTTTGCTCAAAGTTCCCTGTTGGCAGGCGTATTGATACATTAAGCGGGCCAGGTAGCTTTTTCCGGTTCCCGTCGCTCCGGTCAAAAGCATAGGCAAGCCTTGCGGCGGATAGGTAATCGCGGCTTTCGCTTGTTCGATGGCATAGGAAAGGCTCCCGTTTCGCCCGACAAGCCGATCAAACACATCGTTCTCTTTCCGCAGCTTATACTCATTCAGCTGTGGCCAGCCTGACAAGGAGCTGAGTGTTTCAGGGATCGCGTAGCCCTGCTGAAGCAGACGCTCGCGGCTAAAATAATATACCGGACGGGTATTGATTTTGACACAAAGCCGCTGTTCGGTTAAATCGTTCAGCAGCTGACTGATAAAGTTGCGGCTGTAATTCAGTTTCTGGGCCAACCAGGCGGCAGTGAAATGATCCGCCTGCTTTTCATTTAATTCCTCGGACTTTAACAAGGATAAAATCTGATTCTGGACTGTGAGCTGATTTTCTCTCATCGCATCTCCTTTAAAGCGTTATGTAAGTTTTACTTTAAATTTAGTATAATCATTTCAGAAGCACGAATCAATTGTTATTCAAGGAAAGGTAATCTTTTATAGAACCATTATTTTCCATGAATTCCACTTTTAACAGCCTGACATTCAAGAGAAAGGAGAAAGCTATGAAAACCTCGGTCACACTTCGTCCGCAGCCAAAACTGGAACTTCACTATACGCAGGCGATGGAAAAATCGCTTCAGGTTCTGACATGGAATCGGGCCGAGTTGATGCGTCAGCTGCGGCTTAGGCAGAAAAACAATCCTTACTTACGAACAATTCAGAGTGACTGGCTGAACTTTACCTCATCGCCAACCTCTTTAAAAGCAGACCTCTGCGGACAGCTATCCAATCTGAAACAGCCGATTCAGAAGCATATCTGTCAGATTTTAATCGAATCGCTGAATGATCAAGGTTTCCTTGACGACTCTCTGCAGGATTTAGCTCAGACATTTCATGTTCCGCTGCCTGTCCTGGAATTGCATTTAAGCTGGCTGCAGCAGCTGGAACCGGCTGGGGTGGGGGGCAAGGAATCCGCAGGAATGCTTGATTTTACAGCTGCAGCGTTTTGGTTATCAGAAAGCGATCGAATTTTTAACTGTTTGTGAAGCTGAAATCCTAACTCATGACTGGCAAAAAGCCGCCGTAAAAATGGCATGCAGTCCTGCTGAAATTTTAAATTATTTTCATCAGCTTCAGGAATGTTCTCCCGCACCCTGCGCAAGCTATGAAGCAGCGAATGTGCAGTGGATTTTGCCGGAGTTTGAGGTACGGGTGGAGGATCATCACTGCATCTTGGAAAGTATTGAAGAACCGAACCTGAGCCTGGATCAGCAGCCTCCGCCCGCCTTGCGGCAGGCGCTGCAGGAAGCACGCTTCTTTCTCGACGCCCTGTCCCAACGCAATCTGACCTTGAGTTTGATCATGAATGAGCTGCTTCTGATCCAGGAAAACGCGTTAATTCATCATCAGCCCCTGCGGGCATGTCAGAAAAAAGAAATTGCGGAGAAGCTGGGGCTGCATCCTTCCACAATTACGCGGGCTGTTCACGATAAATATTTCTTATTTGAAGGAAAGCTGCTTCCCATTGACATGTTGTTTGCGTCCTTTAGCGCGAACGATCTCAGTCAGGATGAACTTATTTCACAAATCCGCACGGTAATTGCCCAGGAATCATCGGATTTTCCGCTTAGTGACTTACAGATCATGATGCAGCTGCAGGAAAAACAGATTCAGTGTTCCCGGCAGTTAATCGCCAAGCTGCGGAGGAAAGCGGGTATTCCTGCTTCTTACCAGCGAAAGCGCATCAATTCATAATAAACTTAAAAAAACAAAATCGTCAGCTTCCTTCTTTGAGAAACATCCCTGTTCGCTTGGATGTTTCTCAAATCTGCTTCTCTGATTGAATCGGAAGACCTCACGGGAAATGCCAGTTCTTGCACGGTTCACGCGCATTAGAGTAAAGGAATTCAGTCTGAGAACTTGCCAATCCCCACAAAGAAAACCTTGGAGCTTCCGCTTTCTGGATTCTTCATGGCTGATTCAAGTTTATTTTTGATTTAAAGCGCTGTTTCCTGCGATCCGGCCGTTGTTCCCACATTGGAAATTTCAACGTAGATTCCCGGAACATACTTCAAGCCTAATTCCTTCGCTATGGCTTCGCTTATGCCGTTTTCAAAGCTGCCATCAAGCAGAACATCGTGTTCGCTGATTCTTCAACATAGCGCTTGCCTGTTTCCGGATCGACATAAATTACACTTTCTCCTGCACCGCCGGCAAGATTTCCATTTTGGCACAGAGTTTTCCATTATAATTTCTGAGATTATGCAAAAGTTTTTACTGGTATACAGAATTTCTTTTTTCACTATGGTACGCAATCCTTCCCTTATCCCTGTATTTTTCTATATTCATCGCCACAACTATTTCACTGTCAGATTATAACAGGTTCCATTATGATCAAAAACTAATACAGAATTTTCATCCACCTTTCGGAAATAAATACCCCCATTAAGTTCTGGGACAGCGGTCATTCCAATTCTATCCCCTAAATCTTTCAAGATCACAATTTCTCCATTATAAAAACCAACAATGCCTTTCTCTAAGACACAATAATTTTCTAATCTTAACGTTGTCTTCAAATCATATTTCACCCCGTGATCTTCCAGTACATACGATATTAAAGCATCTGGCTCAGCGGTATTCTTAAGCCATTCCGTGATTAATATTTTATTCCCTAATGGAGCTGCATTAACTAGCTTTTCTGTTAAAGGTGTTTTTGATATGCGGCCCTTTTCAATTTTATTCATCGTTGTTTGATCACTATTCCCTGTAATAAAATAAATTTTATTGTTATTAACATGGATCTTTTGATCAAATAAAAATTCACATTCATCATCTAAGCTATAATGATCATGCTCGCTAACATGATATCCCCCTGTGCTGGAAATGATTTTCTCACAAGTATTGGCGTCGAATTTCCATAATTCAATTCTATATTTCCCCTCGGTTTTATCCTGCGCATCATCATAAGAAGAAACGGAAATGTAAATTGAATCCTTATCGACCGTAAATTCTGGTAATTCATAAATATTATCAACGCTGCCTTTTGTGATAATCTTTTTGTCGCCCTCTTTTAAATGGATTACTTCAAAATCCATGAAGGTGAAATCAGACAACCCTGTATAAGTAACATTCGTATATAAATATGACTTATCTGATAATTCTATAAAATTCCAAATTCTACCCTCATCATTACCTCTATTAATAGCTGTGACTTCTGTTATTTCTTTGCTCTTTAAATCCATTAAATATAAATGCTTTGAAACAGAATAGGCTTCATGATCTTCTAATTCAACTACACTTAAATTGTTGTGATAAACATCCCTGTATTCCAATATCTTACTATCATCTAACTGAAATGATGATACCTGATAGTCTGTTTCGATTTGATCCACAGGCATATTCCTGGAAAGAGGTTCATCCTTTGTTATGGTCTTGCAGCCACCTAAAAGAGAAATCATGATGATAACCCAGCATAAAATTACTTTTTTCATTAGATTTACTGAATAAAATATTCCTTTAGTTCCTTGAAAGCATTGATCATCTGAACTGTCATTCACTTTATTCATAACTTACCCTCCACCGCCTTTTTATTCTATTATAATAGATAGTTTCGTTGTAAAAAAATGAAAGCGATTAAAACAGGAAAAATTAGGCGTATCCAGGAAATATAATCATAATATGATTAAGACCATTAATATAATACATTGTGGAAGATTGAATTATGTTTCATAGGCAAGATTGCTCAGCTTGACGACTATATTATAGTATAGTATAATATAGTTGAAAAGAGGTGGTAAAGATGGCATTCTCAATTCATATGAACGATGAAGAACGGAAATTGGCTGATAGTTATGCAGCATTGCATGGAATGTCTTTGGCTGAAGCCTTCAAAAAAGCCTTATTTGAAAAAATTGAGGACGAATACGATATCGCAGTAGCAGAAGAAGCCTATGAAGAATATGTTAAAAAAGGCAAAAAAAGCGAACCTATTTCTAAGCTATGGCGGGAATTAGATCTATGAAATACAACATACAAACAACTCCAAGATTTGATAAAGAGTTCAGGAAGTTAGATCGTTATACGCAACAGATGATTAAAGCATGGATTGAAAAATATCTCATTGATTCTCCGAATCCCCGTCTGCACGGAAAAGGACTTACTGCAAACCGGAGTGGTCAATGGCGTTATCGGATAGGAGATTACCGTTTAATTTGTATGATCCAAGACAACGAATTAATTATTCTAGCGTTAAGCATAGGACATCGACGGGAGATATATAAATAAGACGCAACTAGTTTACAGCGTAAAAAGACATGATCTGGCATAGGTCATGTCTTTTTTGAAAGCATAATTCGTAAATTGAACTTAACTGATGATTGATAAATCGCTGATTGCCTGACAGGTGTATTTGTTAATCCTTTAGCAACGTATTTTGGATCAGAACTCCAATCTGATTCAAAACATCGACTGGAACGGCATATCCATGCTTATAGCATGGAAATATGTGTCATATTTATTTGAATATTGTTTTCTGCAAAATCACATCTATAAAAGGAAATAACATAACGATGGCCATGATGATAAAAAGGATACCGCAAAATTTGATCATAAAGATAGAAAACGAGGTCGGCATTCCATCTTTGACATAGAGGAAATGCTGAAACTCCCAAACTTTCTCAGGATTAGAAAATGCATACCCACCGAACCAGAAACAAAACGCAATGATGAGTACCATAAACATCGTTAAAGTCCCCCTTAAGTTAATCCCTTTTATTTTTATCGCTGTCTTCGTTGTTTTTCAAGGCTTGAATCTGTACGGAGTCAATATAATGCGTGGCATAGCCTTTTTCAATCGAAGCATTCCCATGTTTGCTGAAACAGGATAATTTTCTGTTTTGTTTTCCATTGCTTGTAAACGGTGAATGAAGGTTTTAATTTATTTTTCTTAGCATAGGAGCGAATTTCATGCATGATCAGCGAAAGCTTGCTGAAATAGAGGTATAGACCCGATCCAGTATATCCACGGCCGTGTCGCCAGTTTTTATAATTTGCTTTGGACAGAACCCCGATCTCCATCAGCACATCTACCGGAGTCGTATATCCGCGGACTTTGCATTGGTTAGCCATTGCCGTGTGCACCCGCTTCGTTAATTCCTGATTGTTCATCAATCACCCTAGGCATATTCGTGCATAAACAACGGTTTCCCGCTGAGCGCAAAAGCCTCTTTCGGCGAAGCCACGGTTGTGCCGTAAAGCCGATTGAACAAATCATAATCATTCACCCGCGCCATTGTAAAACCATAATCCTGCCAAGTCACACCCTTGATAATCTTCTCTAAATGTTCATCGGCAGTCGTATGCACAAGGATTTCATTCTTCAGCTGCAGCGCCAGATTCAATAATTTGAACAACGCCACACTGTTGAGATAAATGCACTCCCGCACTTCAATCCCCTGAGCCGTCTGATATAAAGAAGCATAGCCTTGAATCTGCTGGTTCTGATCGTAATAGGCAATCAGCTTTCCGCCCTCGGCATTACATTCCTCCTGCAGATGATCAAAATCCTCTTTCGTGCGCAGATAGAATCCATCAAACCGGCGGACATACGCCGTATACACCTCAAGCAGATCTTCTGATTTAATCTTATAGGTCAGTCCCTCATTGCTGCAGGTGGGAATCTGTGAACGCTGCACCTTATAACGTCTTCGGTAATACACCATCTCAAAGCCAAACTGAATATACATTGATGGATTGTAAGCCTGGATCAGCGTCACCAGTTCACGATGTTCAACCTCATCCAGCACATCATTCATCAGCTCATGCATGCAGCCGCGCTTGCGGTAGGACGGCAGCGTTGCTACCCCCAGAATCATCGAAGTCTGTACGATCCGGCCATTCAGCATGATCGCATGCGGAATCCGCATCAGCGTGGAAACAATATTTCCAGATTCTTTGAGGACCAGCGTATTTTCCGGCTTGTAAAGCGTGCGGAAAAAATAATCCGTATAGCCGCCGTCATCGCCGGCGAACACCTGTTTCCAGATTCCGTAGATCGTCTTTTTTTCCTGAGGCAGCGCTTTACTGATCATAGCTGATTCTCCTTTCCGCAAAGCCGATACTTTTCAATTAAGAATTCAGGATGATAGGCAAGCTTGGCTTGGCGGATATTCTCATGCCCCATATCATCTTCCCGATTGACATACTCCGCCTGATCAAATTCATGGATCAGCCATTCCTTCATGACCGCCTGATATAATCCGCGAATTTCATCATCAGCTTTTTCAATATTTTCCTGACACATCCGATCACTCAGCCAGGAGCCGACCGCGAACGCCTTCACCTGACCGTCGATGCGGATCAGTCCCCCGCGGTAGGGAATCTGACCAAACAAGGATAAAATTCTGAATACCCCGCGCCGCTCTGCCTGCAGAAACGCATCCGGGTCGTCAGCATGCCATTGTTTCAGAAATTCCACACATTCAGCAACATTGTCCGAATTGAATGATTCATATTGCCAGCGGCCTTCGTACTCCTTATAAAACGCATTTAAATGATTGCGTTTTTTCTGCAGCTTCTTGCCCGCGAACGTTTTCAGCTTTTCACACAAGTAGACGTAATCGGCACTGTCGCGGTTTTCTTCCAGACAGGTGTTTGGAAAGGTATCCGCAAACCACTGCGCCGCTTCCTTCGTGAAACAGCTGAGTACAAACGGCAGATGGTAACGCTCAAAGATCGCCTTTGCCGCCAGAATCGCTTCCTTGAAATATTCCGGACGGCACAGCGGCATGTAAATGAACAACGTTCCCTCATGCACGCCTAAAAGCAGCAGCCAGTTGTCATGCTGACACTTAAACAACGGATAAGAGTCGATCCACAGGATCATGTTGACTAAGTTGTGATTGCTTTCTTCATACTGGGCCAGTGCTAAATAACGCTGGATCAGCGGATAATCGTCTATGGTAACGGGATCAAAATCCCTTAGTATCTGACTGGCGTCCATCCTCATCTGTCCTTCTTTCAGTATATTCCGCTTCGAAAACCTCAGGCTGCGATACCCGCTGTTCAAACGGGCTGTCCTGAGTTTGTTCATCAATCCAAATCGAATCCTGATTCTGATCCATCGACGCCCATTGATCGCTCATCGTTTTTGTCATTTTCCGTACCCGAAACAAACCGAATACGCCGAAGGCCACCAACATCACCAGCATTGCCAGAATAAACGGCCAGGCCATGCTGATAAAGGCGATGATCAGCAGAACTGTAAGAATCATCGTTAAAAATCTCATGTTATCACCGGTTTCATTATATCCTAAAAGAACGCAAAAGAGAAAAGTTTTGCAACTCTAACATCAAATTTAAGAATTTCTTTCACTTCGGCGGCGCCTCAGGCTGGCTGAAAGCATCCAAACGATCAAAAAACCGGAGGTCGCAAAGCACAAAAAGGCCAGCCCTACCTCGCCCCGCCGGCGGTTGTACTCCACAACCGAACTGACTGCACTGCGGGCAATGACCGGCTTTGAAGAAGCGGCCTTCAGTTGGGCGGCATACGTGTAGTCGGGATTGGAAATGGAAACGGACGCCGCCCCTTCTTCAACCAATAAACGCTGAACCAACTCTCCATCCGCAAACAGCCAAACGGGAAGCGGCGTGGTTTGGGCGACATGATCATCAATTTCAAAGGTTACGGATGCGGCCTGATTGAGGATTTCACAGGCTCGGGTTTTCCCCGTTTCCGTCAGTTCAATATCAAACAGGGTTACCGGCAGTGATTGTTCGTGAAGCACCACGGTGATCTGTCCCTGATCGCAGTTCCATTCTTCCGCCGTATAAGTTAAATTCCAAGACAAACCGGCCAGCTGGATCAATAAAAGAAAAAAAGTCAACTCCATCACCTCTCTAGCAGTATGGTTAAAGTTGGCTTTTTTATGCTGATTCTCTGGGTTTAGGGATCCAAAAACCGTTTATTCCGGAAGCTGTTCCGCAATTTCATGAAGCTTGCCGAAGCGATGCTTCATGCCGGACTTGGACATAGCGACGCCCGTCTGTTTTTCATATTCCGCGCTCAATTCGTTCAGACTGGCTTCCGGATACTGCACTCTCAGCTGAGCCACAGCTTTCAGCTTTTCGTCGAGAAACCGCAGCCGACCGGCTTTTTCAATCCGCGCGATATCGGCCAGCTGCTTCTTCGCCGCAGCCTGACTTTTCATCTCATTGGCCACTTCACAATTATCCAACCGCGTCAGGTTGTTGCGGAAATCCCGATGGATGCGGATATCCTCAAACTTCATCAGCGCTTCATAAGCCCCGACACAGCGCAGAAAATCAGCGATTTTATCAGCCGCTTTCAGATACACTACATACGCTGTCCGACGGGAAATCACTTTGGCCGGCATATCAAATTTATGCATCAGCTTCTGAATGAACAAAGCGTGCGATTCATCATTGGTAACAATTTCCAGATGATAATTTGTCTTTTGCGGCGAGTTAACCGAACCCATCGCCATAAAAGCTCCTGCCAGATAAGCTCTGGCGCAGCATTCCTTCTGAACTAATTTGCGGGTCGGATGATTCTGCAAGCCGTGATCCGTAAACAAGCCCAGATCATTCAGAATCTCCGTTGTTTTATTCAGCACCTGTAAACGATAGATGTTATTTTTCTTTAAGTTCATCTTTTTGATGACGGATAAGTCCGTTTCAACCGCATAGTTTTCCTTCAACAATTTAAGAATCCGTTTCGCTGTCGAGGCATTCTCCGTCTTAATCATTAGCGACATGCCCTGAGCATTGATCGTCAGGCTGGAGCACAGCTGCACCAAAGCAGAAAGTTCCGCCTTCTGGCAGCAGGTTTTCAGCTCATTTTGAGCAATTTCGGATTTGACTTCTGTGGTAAATGACATACTTACTCCTTCAATTTCGCTAACAGCTGCTGCAGACTGCGGCGGATTTTATCGGCATCATGGCGGACGAGTTCATCGCTGAAATCGAGCAGGGAAACTGGGGTGACCCGATAGGCATGCTGATCCTGAACCATTTTAACCGGTCTTCCGCCCTCCGCCGCATAACGGGTTAAAATTGTTTCCGGGATCGGATCCTGGGCAAACAGCACTTCATTAATTTTAGCACCATGACGAATCAGGGCGTCGACATGATCTTCCATCGTAAAATCATCCGTTTCCCCTGGCTGACTCATCGCATTGCACAGGTAAACGCCGTAAGCGTGCGATTGATGAATCGCTTCGGCAATTTCCGGAATGATCAGATTCGGCAGGATGCTGGTGAAAATACTGCCGATCCCGTAAACGATCAGATCCGCTTCCTGGATCGCATGGACAGCCTTTTCCGAGGCCTTGACCGGTTCCTGATAAAACACGGTATCGATCCGATTATTCATATTCGGAATGTTGGACTCCCCGCGGACGATCGTTCCATCCGCCATTCGGGCGAACAGCGTGATCACCTGGGTTGTAGCCGGGATAATATCGCCGCGTACATTCAGCACCTTGGACAAGATCCCGATGCTTTCCAGAAAGCTTCCGCAGCTTTGCGTTAACGCCGTCAGAATCAGGTTGCCGAGATTATGTCCCATTACGCCCTGATCTGCTTGTTGGGGATCCGCTTCCCCTTCAAACCGGTATTCCATAAGATTTTTCAATAACGTCTCTGATTCCGCCAGCGCGATCAGGACGGCGCGAATATCCCCCATCGCCGGGATATGAAACTGACGCCGCAGCCGACCGGTACTGCCGCCGTCATCCGCTACTGTGACGATCGCTGAAATCTGAATATCCTGAATAAACTTAATGCCGCGCAGAATGACCGATTGGCCATGCCCGCCGCCGATGACGACCACTTTCAACGGACTATTGTTCATCTAATTCCCGCTTATCGCGGTGTTCTTTATAACAGTTATATTGAATTTTATAGTGGTCATACAGGAAATTCGTGATCGAAACAGAGCGATGCTGGCCGCCGGTACAGCCAATCGCCACAGTGAAATGATTCTTGCCTTCCTTAACATATTCCGTAAACGCATAATCAAGGAATTCCAGCAGACGTTTGATAAATTCCTGAGTTTCCGGTTTATCCATGACATAATGATAGACCTGCGGATCATCGCCGGAGTACGGCCGAAGCTCCACTTCCCAATACGGATTAGGCAGAAAACGCACATCGATCATCAGATCCGCGTCCAGCGGCACGCCATGCTTATAGCCGAACGAAATGAAGCTGATCGAAAAGACCGGCGCGCTGCTCAATGAAAAATATTTCTCGATCTTCTGCTTCAGTTCCGAAGCTTTTAAAAACGTCGTGTCCACTAACAGAAAGGCGGTATCTTTATAATTCTGAAACATCTGCCGCTCCACGCTGATCGCTTCCTCCAGCGTATTGCACGCATTGGAGATTAAAAGCGGATGCGTCCGCCGTGTTGATTTATAGCGGTGCAGCAATTCTTCATTGGATGCATCCAGAAACAATACGCGCACATCCATGTCCTCGCCTTCAAAGGCTTTGAGGAATTCCGGAAAATCTTTCGCGGACGTCGCCAACGCTAAATACGAATAACGCGGATCGGTACTGTTTTCGATCAAATCTACCAACAGACTTAACAGCTGAACCGGGAACTGGTCGATGCAGTGATATCCCATATCTTCCAAAACGCTGGTTGCGCTTGTTTTGCCCGCTCCGGACATCCCGCTGACCAGGATAACCCGTTTTTTCTTCATCTCGATCACCTCTTGTTTGTTAGCTGTATTTTACCACAGCCCCTGGCGGTTCTCAATCGGGAACCCCCTTGTTTTTCTGAATCTGACTTTTCACGGCCTTTCTTGACGCACAGGGAAGCCATCTTTTCTATCGTATGTCCTGTCATCAATTCAATGTTTGCTTTTGCCCGATTTCTGTTTCTCTTTGACGGAACCAAGGGTGATCCAAGGAAGCAGAAACAAACGCTTCACGCAGTTTTTCCAAACACAATCCAACCTTTTTATTCTTCCGTTTCCTTTGTATAATTCTCTTAAAGGAGTGAAGATGATGAAGCGTATAATCAAATCGTTACGAAAAATAATGCCTTTCCTCTTGCTGACAGTGACCGCTTATCTGTTTTTAACTCCCTTTCAAAACACACTTTTTGTCGATGATCTTTCCAGACTAAACCTGGATGCTTATCAACGATATGTCAGAAATCAAAATTTTTATAAAAATCTTGAGGAATCGGATTATCATCATTTCGCTTTTCAGATGGATCAGGAGAATAAAATTGATGCCTTTATCCACAGCTTAACTCCTGTTTCAAGAAATGGCTTCCGTTACGGTGACATGCTTTTGGCCAACAGAGAATTTCCCGCAATCAACAGCACCGGCCTTTATCTGAGCAATCAAGAAACTTTGTATTTCCTGACCCCTGCTCAGTTTCATTATCATGGAAAACCGACAATCCTTGTCATCAAGCAGAAAATAGTGGCAGAACAAACTCAATTCATAGAAGCGGTTTACTATACGAGCTCTCTGGACATCAAACAATTTTGGCTTTCCTTAGAAAATTTCAATTCTAATCTTGTCCCATTTTCGGATTCACCGTGATTATCCGAAATTCTTTGATGTTCCTGACTTCCTTAGCATTATCCTACTCTTCAATTTGGATCTGTTTTAACAGTGCTTCCACCTGTTTGCGCTGCGCGATCCCGCGGCTGAAGGCCGTTGCCGTACCACAGGCTGCTGCCCAGCGCAGACTTTCCTCAAAGGATGCAGATGGGTTTTCCAACGAAGCTAAAAATCCGGCGACCATCGAATCCCCGGCGCCCACCGTGCTGATCATTTCGCCAGACAGCGGTAATTGACGGTACAAGCTGCCATCCGCAGCAAATAAAACTGAACCCTCTGCCCCCATCGATACTAGGACATGCTGAGCACCCAGCTGACGCAGCTCCTGAATTTGATCCTCTAAGGAAGCTTGGGGATTGGATACCATCTGCCGGAGCTCAGCTAAATTCGGTTTGATCAGAAACGGATGAAACCGCAGCGTCTTTTTCAGCAGATTTCCTTCCGCATCCACGACGACGCGAATGGTGGAATCTTCCAGCTGGGAAAGGATCTGTTCGTAGATTGATTCCGGTAAGGTCGGCGGTACATTCCCGGAAAGCACCAGCGTATCCTGAGGACGGATGCCGCGAATTTTTTCCAACAGTGCTTCCCTTTCTGCTGCACTGACCGCAGGCCCGCGGCCATTGATTTCCGTTTCCTCCTCAGCGCTGATCTTGACGTTGATTCGTGTCTGTCCTTTTTCACAGCGGATAAAATCCGCCGTGATCGCCTGCGCCTGCAGCTGACGAATCAGTTCCTCGCCGGTAAAGCCGGCCGCAAAGCCCAAGGCGGTTGTTGGTACCTTCAGCTGCGCCAGCATCAACGATACGTTAATCCCTTTGCCGCCGCCGATCAGCGCTTCACGGATACAGCGGTTGGTTTCACCCAGTTTTAAAGATTCAACGGTGCAGTAATAATCCAGCGCCGGATTTAATGTAACGGTATAAATCATAGAATTCCTCTTTTCCGTTTCGATGATCAAGCAAACGCATTTGAAAAAACCTGAACCGGATAAGGGTTCAGGTTCGGCAGCGAAAGCTTAAGCGAAATGCAGTTCGTAGCTCATTTCAGCAACATGGCTGATCGTCTGATAAACAGAACAATATTTTGTCGCCAGCTCGAAGGATTTGCGTACTGCCTCTTCCTTCTGTGTCCCGCGGATCGTCACAGTCAGATGCACGGTTTTTAACGTGGTCGGAACTTCTGTCCGTTTTTCACCTTCCACAACAATCTCCGCACCTTCGATTGCGATTCGTTTCTTTTCCAATATGCCTAAGAATGTCACATACAGGCAAGAGGCCAGCGCCCCGTAAAGCATGTCGTAAGGCGCAGCGGAACCGGGTTCCCGGCCAATTTTAACAACGCCTTCATCTAACTGCAGTTCACCCTGAAATCCATTCTCAAACCGAATTGCTCTTGATGCCATTTTTTATTCCTCCTTTACGTTTCCCGATGTTCCCGCTTCAAGGGAATCCGCGAAACGTTCTCTCTTTTTATCTATGCAGAAATCTTGCCTCAGATCCATTAATGTTTGATTTGATGGAAGGCCTGCTGAGCGGCAATCGCGCCATCATTGGCGGCAGTGACTACCTGACGCAGCGTTTTTGCCGTCGCATCGCCCACCCCGTAAATCCCCGGACTAGCAGTTTCCATATTGTTGTTGACAAGGATGTAGCCATGATCGTCGAGAATTCCCAAATCCTGCGCAAACTCCGTGCAGGGATCCGCGCCAATATACGGGAATACCGCTTTGGTGTTCAGCGTTGTCAGCTTCCCATCATGAACATTTTTTAAGACGATGCCGCCGACCTTGCCATCCAAATCCAGAATTTCCACCGGAACATGACTGCGGATAATATCAATCTTCGGATTCTGTTCGATCGCCTGCTGAATAATCGGCTCGGCTCGGAATACGTCGCGGCGGATTACGATATGAACCGCGCTGGCAAACTGTGTCAAATACAACGATTCTTCCAGCGCTGAATTCCCGCCGCCGATGACGGTCACCGGCTGATTGCGGAAGAAACTGCCGTCACACACCGCGCAATAGGATACCCCCTTGCCGGTCAGTTCTTTTTCATTCGGTATGTTTAACAGCCGTTCGCGGGTCCCGGTTGCAATGATCACAGCCGCGGCGGTATAAATCTGACCATCAGCGCAGACAACCTGCTTGATTGGACCCCCGATAATTTTTTCCACGTCGCCATACAGATATTCGGCCCCGAAGTGCGTGGAATGCTCGAACATCTGATAGGCCAGATCCGCCCCATTGATTTCCTTAATTCCCGGCCAATTCTGAATTTCATAGGTCTTGATCATCTTGCCGCCGGGTGCCGCTTTTTCCAGCATTGCGGTTTTTAAGCCTGCCCGACTGGCATAGACCGCGGCAGTCATGCCGGCAGGTCCGGCTCCGATAATGATTACATCATATTGCTGGTCCACGTCAAATCCTCCTTTACCAGAATTTCGATCTGCCGCAGATCATCAATGATCCGATTCGGTTTTTCATTTTCAAGCTGTTCCCGGCGCTCCGGATTAAACAGATAGCCGACGGAGAAAACACCGGCATTGCGGGCGGCCTGAATGTCCATCGGACTGTCGCCAACATAGATCACGCTGTCATGGCCTTCGTTCATCATCCGGCAGGCTGTCAGAATGCCCTCCGGATCCGGTTTTCCGTTTTTCACTTCATCCTGACCGATGATCACATCAAAATAGCCCTCCATCTGATTCAAGGTCAGACCCAGCAGCACCATTTCCTTGATTTTGGTGGAAACAATGCCTAGTTTATAGCCCTCTGCTTTTAAATAGTCCAGCATTTCCACAGCGCCATCCATCGGCTTAACCAGATCCGCGTGGAAGGCACGGTTATGTTCACGGTATTCTTTTGTCAGCTGGTCGGCATCCTGATCAGGGAAATATTCGGCAAACATGGCTTTCAGGGAAGGCCCCAGCACCGCGAGCTGCTTATCCCGAGTAAATTCTTCTTCTGTTCTGTATTTTTTAAACAGTTCGCGGTAGCTCGCCAAAATCGCCGGCTCTGTGTTCAGCAGCGTTCCGTCTAAATCAAACAAAATAACGGGTTTTGGATTTTTCATCAGTTTGCGGAAAACCCCCAGCATGCCTAACAGACCTACGACGATAAAGATCACTGAAATGACCTGTGCCATCCGCAGTCTTCCTAACATCAGACTGTCTGTCCGCAGTCCTTCAACGACAAGCCGGACCGCGCCGTACCAAAGCATATAGGCGTAAACTCCATCGCCGCGCTTTGGCTTAGAGAACTTTTTATACACAAAAACGATCAAAATGAAGCCCAAGATATCGCCGACGCTCTCATAAAAGAACGTAGGTTCCCGATAAGCTCCTTGAATGAACATCTGATTTTTAAACCATTCCGGATAAAACCGATAAAAGGATTCGCTGACTGTCCTGCCGAAAGCCTCCTGATTGATGAAATTGCCCCAGCGGCCAATTCCCTGCGCCAACAGCACATTCGGCACGATCGCGTCGGCCATCCGCATAAAATTAATCTTGTGTTTATGGGCATACCAAAGTCCAAACAGCACCCCGCCGAACAAGCCGCCCTGAATTGCCAGACCGCCCTCAAACGTATAAAGAATATGGAGCGGATTGGCCAGATAATATTCCAGATTGTAGAAGGCGCAGTACCACAGTCTGGCGCCGATCAGCCCGCAAATCAGGCAGCCCAAAAACAGATCCTCCGCTGTTTCTGCTTTGTATCCCATCTTTTTGATTTCCTTGACGCAGAATGAATACGCCAAAACGGCTCCGCAGAGAATGATCACCGCGTACCACTTAATAGACAGACTTCCGATGGCAATAAAAGTCTGCGGATCAGGAAAAAACTGCATTGTTGATTACTCCTTTTCTTTTTCAGGGAGTACGGCATTGGCTGCATTCTGCCGCTCAATGTAGTCGTACACCCGGTTCTCAAATGCTTTCGCGCTGTCAAATCCCATTTCTTTCAAACGGAAATTCGTGACTGCTGATTCAATCAGCACAGCAATCGTCCGGCCTTCCTTCACCGGCAATACGATCTTCGGCACATCCACTTCCAGGATGTGCATAAACTGTTCGGTTTCAATTCCAACCCGGGCATATTCGGCGTTGGAGTCAAACTTTTCCAGCGAAACGACCAGGTCAATCTGAGCCGAAGGCAGCAGCGCGCTGGCGCCGAACATCTTCGCCACATCGATGATGCCGATACCGCGGATTTCCAGCATGCCCTGAAGCAGTTCCGGGGAATGTCCGATGATGCTATTGTGGACACGCACGACATCTACGCGGTCATCCGCCACCAGAATGTGACCTTTGCGGATGAGTTCCAGCGCTGTTTCACTCTTGCCCATCCCACTTTCGCCGCAGATCAGCACACCTTTGCCATACACGCTGATCAAGACGCCGTGAATGCTGTCCGACGGCGCCAGACGTTCATCCAAAAAGCTGATCAGATCCACCATCAGCCGGGAAGTTGTCATGGCGGTGCGGAAGATCGGAAAATTTTTATATCCCGCAACCTCCAGCAACACCGGCGGACATTCACGATGATGGGTTAAAATAATCGTCGGCGTGTAGCCGTCGGTCAGCTGCTCAAAACGCTCCCGCTGAATTTCCACGGAAAGCGTATCGATGTACGCTTGTTCTTTATCTCCGATGATGACGATCCGGCGTGGTTCTGTATGTTTGTAAAACCCTGCCAGTTCCAGTCCCGGACGGTTGACGTCCGGAACGATCACCCATCGATTCAGCGATTCCTCATTGCCGCTGAGCTGTTCAAATTTGAAGTAGTTCTGCAGCTCGCTGATCATAACCTTGCCTTCGTATTCCATAGCCTCATCCTTTCTCAAGCATGGATTTCAGATATTGGCCAGTGTAGCTTTTTTCCACTTTTACGATCTGCTCCGGGGTGCCTTTGGCGATAATCGTACCGCCCTGATCGCCGCCTTCCGGACCAATATCAATAATGTAATCGGCGCATTTAATCACATCGAGATTGTGTTCGATGACAATGACCGTATCTCCATTATCGACGATTCGCTGTAAGACCGCAAGTAATTTTTTAACGTCATGCGTATGCAGACCGGTTGTCGGCTCGTCCAGGATGAAGACGGTCTTGCCGGTTGCCTTGCGCTGCAGCTCGCTTGCCAGCTTCACGCGCTGAGCCTCGCCGCCAGACAAAGTGGTTGCCGGCTGGCCAAGCTTGACATAGTCCAAGCCGACGTCATGCAGTGTCTGAAGCTTGGATTTGATTCGGTGAATCGAGGAGAAGAACTCAATCGCTTCTTCCACCGTCATTTCCAGCACATCGTAAATATTTTTGCCTTTGTAGGTAACCTGCAGCGTTTCTTCATTGTACCGCTTGCCATGGCATTCCTCACACGGAACATAAACATCCGGTAAAAAGTGCATGGAAATGCGTTTCACCCCGTCGCCCTGACAAGCTTCGCAGCGCCCGCCTCGAACGTTGAAGGAAAACCGTCCTTTGTCATAGCCGCGCAGCTTGGCTTCCGGAGTCTGGGTAAACAGATCCCGGATATCATCAAAGACGCCGGTGTAGGTCACCGGATTGGAGCGCGGCGTACGGCCGATCGGATCCTGCGAGATCTCGATGACTTTATCAAGATTTTCCAAGCCGAGAATGGCCTTGTGCTTGCCCGGCTTGATGCGGGTACGGCCTAAGGAATGCTGCACCGCTTTGCACAGGATTTCATTGACCAATGAAGACTTGCCGCTGCCGCTGACGCCCGTTACGACCGTCAGCGTACCCAATGGGAACTTCACATTGACGTTTTTCAGATTGTTCTCCTGCGCGCCCTTGATTTCCAGAAATAAGCCGTTGCCTTTGCGGCGTTTTTCCGGTACGTCGATCTTTTTGCGTCCGCTGAGGTATTGACCGGTAGTCGAGCTTTCGCACTGCATGACCATCTGCGGCGTACCGCTGGCGATCACCTCACCGCCATGCACGCCCGCACCCGGCCCGATATCGACAATCCAGTCGGATTCCATCATGGTTTCTTCATCATGCTCGACAACGATTAAGGAGTTGCCCAGATCGCGCATATTTTTCAAGGTTCTGATCAGCCGCGCATTGTCGCGCTGATGCAGCCCGATTGAAGGTTCATCCAGAACATACAAAACGCCGGTGAGCTGTGAACCAATCTGCGTTGCCAGCCGAATCCGCTGCGCTTCACCTCCGGATAAAGTCCCGGCCAGCCGGTCCAAAGTCAAATATTCCAATCCAACATCCTTTAAGAATGTTAAACGGCTGACGATTTCCTTAATGACTAACCGCGCAATTTCCGCCCGCATGGGATCAAGCTGTAAATTCTTCATAAAATCCAGCGCCTGAATGACGGACATCGTTGTCCATTCATAAATGTTCTTGCCGCCCACACGCACGCTCAGCGCCATCTCATTCAGACGCTTGCCGCCGCACTTCGGACAAGGGGATTCGGCCATGAACGAGGCATACCATTCCCGCGACATCGTTGACGTTGTTTCAACAAAACGCCGCTCAATCAACGTTTTAACCCCTTCGATGTAATCATTGCGGCTGAAACGGTTGCCGGAACGAGAAGCAATGCTGTAGGCAATCGGTTCTTTGGAACCATACAAAACGATTTCCAGTTCTTCCGGCGTAAAATCCTGAATTGGTTTATCCAGATCAATATGATAATGCCGGCACAGCGTATTGAATGTCTGCCATTCAATATTCTCCGTGTCCACAATATTCTTGTAGTAAACAATGCCGCCCTTGCGGATCGACTTGGAACGATCCGGAATCAGATAGTCGACGTCCACCCGCTGAGTAATACCCAACCCCTTGCATTCGTCACACGCTCCCAAAGGCGAGTTAAACGAAAACAGACGCGGTTCCAGACGCGGAACGGAGAAGCCGCATTTCGGGCAGGAATAGTTCTGTGAAAACAACAGTTCATTGTCTCCCGCCAAAACGACGACGATGCCGTTAGCCAGCTTGAGCGCTGTTTCAAGAGAATCGTGCAGCCGGGAACGAATCCCGTCATTCTTGACGATCCGATCGACGACAACATCAATGGAATGCTTCTTGTTCTTCTCTAACGGTTTGACTTCTTCCAGCAGAATCATCTGACCATCAACCCGAGCCCGCAGGTAGCCATCCTTCAGCAGCTTTTCAAAAACATCTTTAAACGTTCCTTTTTCCCGATGCGCAACCGGCGCCAGGATTTCCAGACGCGTCTTTTCCGGCTGTTCCATAATTCGGTCCACCATCTGGGTAATCGTTTGAGAAACGATCGGTTCATTGTGGACCGGACAATAAGGGACACCCACTCGGGCATACAAAAGCCGCAGGTAATCATAAATTTCAGTTACCGTACCGACAGTGGATCGCGGATTATTGCTCGTTGTCTTCTGATCAATGGAGATGGATGGCGATAAGCCTTCAATCAAATCCACATCCGGTTTCTCAACGCCGCCTAAAAACATCCGCGCATAAGCGCTTAACGATTCAACATACCGCCGCTGACCTTCCGCATAGATCGTATCAAACGCCAGCGATGTCTTCCCGGAACCGGACAATCCGGTCATAATGACCAGCTTATCCCGCGGAATCGTCAAATCGATATTCTTAAGGTTGTTCTCACGCGCGCCTTTAATAATAATTTTATCATGTTGCATGTTCTTACACCTCGCTTCATATAGCTTTCCCAAGAGTGCTTCTATTGTACATCATTCTTAAAAAAAATGCTTGGGAATGGCTACTTCTTCCTTATTATAAGGGGAGTTCACCGCCCTAGCAAGCTTTTCTTGAACGAAATTCAAGTGAAATTAGAAAATTTCAGCATTCCTTCTTAAAGACATCAGCTTTTCGTCACCTGTTCGTGATAAAATAAAAAGAAAAAAGGAGGCTGCCATGAAAAGCGCTGAAGAACGAAAGCAACAATCCATCGCTTTGCTGAAAGAGCAGGGTGTGCCTTATATCGAACATTTGCCGGGAATTGAAACGGCGGATGAAGTCCGGCTACGCAGTGCTGAGGAAATCGCTCGGCGCGCGATCTGCTGTCTGATCACCATTCAGCTGGCCTGCGACCTGCAGAATCAACAGGAGGTAGAAGACTCCCGGCTGTTTATGACCGGACTTCTGGATCGCTTTGGCGTCCGGCTGTTTCTGACAGAAAAAGAAAAAGCCATTTTTGAAGGAACGGCCAGTGAACAGGACTGGGTCAACATGGTCTGGAAATATGAGGCTTACTGGCCTTTGATCTGGGCCTTGGGACTGATTGATTCGCTTGATTTTCCGGATCAGATCTGCGATTGCCAGAAAGCGATTGAGGTCGTCAGCACCAAAGCTACATTTGATGAATTCATGAAGGATACCTCACTGCGTTCCATTGAGGAAATTCTCGACGCTGCGGACTTGATTTTCCGCTACGATTGGGCTTGTGTTGACGCCAGGATTAAAGGCGAACCCGCTCCGGCAGGATTAAACAGCGAAGTCGTTTATGAACGGCATTGGGGCTTGAACTGGCTGATTGATGCCGATCAGCAAAATGACTGGGATCACGTCAGCTGCAACACCTAGTTCTCATATTTTCCATAATTGGAGAGGCGGAAATAATTTTCGCTGAAGTGACCGAGCGAATGCCCATTCTCAGTGAAACGGCGGTCCGTCTTTTCGATTACTGCTCAAGGATTTTGACGCATTA
>NZ_HE998568.1:990891-1000126 GCF_000327285.1 Holdemania massiliensis AP2
ATAAAAAAGAGGAATGGCAAAATAAGGCGCAGTTCTCTGCGTAATTTTGTCATTCCTTTTATCATGGAGGCCCATTCAGCCGATAACAGAAATTCTCATTCCTCGGATCTCCGCATTTAGTGTTCAATATTGTCAGTTTTCAGCAGACTGCTTTGATTATTTCCGACTGATTCTTTTCAGCAGTGCAGCGCAGATCAATCCAGCGGTCAAAAACATCGCAAGCAGCGGAATAAGCAGTTCCGCCTGAAAGACAGCTCCGCTCATCAGCGGATAGCCCCAGGAGGCAGGGAAAAACCGCCCTGCCGCCGCGAACCCTTTCGGCAGCATTTCGGCCGGAAACATAATGCCGGAAAGCAGAATCGAAGGCAGGAAGAATAAAATTGAAACCATCGAGGTTTTCGCCTGATCGCGAACGGCCAATCCAATCACGCTGGCGATGCTCAGCGATACTGCGATAAAAATCGCAAGACAGCCAAAGTACGCTCCAGTCTGTATCGGGAATTCGGCTTGGAACAACAGCGGCGCTGCAAAATAAAGAATCAGGCTCATAATGAATAAGTGAACAAAAGCTGAAATGTTGCAGAGAACAAGTCCCAGCACCAAAGGCACGCCGTTCGCCTGATAGACTTTCCTGATATCCGTTCCATAGATTTCAACCAATGTCGGCGGCAGACCGATCAAAGCTCCCATCGTTACGCCGAACACCGTCATCGCGGGAATCAACGTCGCTTCAGTTCCGGGCATGATCGAAGTGAAAATTCCGCCCATGACAACAAAAAACAGCAGGGGTACAAGGTAGCAGGTAATCAAAAGCGTCTTGCTTCGGATGTCCAGACGCCCCTGCAATGCAATTCCGTATAAAAATGCCTTCATCATTTTTCTCCTCGTGTCATCGAAATGAAATGTTGTTCAAGCGAACCCCGGTCTACATGAATATCGCTGATGCCTTTGCCTTCAGCCTTGTATTGAGCTAAAAGTGTAAGCAGTGTTTCAGCAATATCTTCAGTGGCAAACTGAGCCACTCCTGCCTCTGAGCGAATTGAAATATTATATTGTTTTCCAATCTTTTCATTCAGCTGCGCAACCGTTCCGACAAAAGCAAGCTTGCCTTCAATCAAAATCCCAATCCGATCGCACAGACTTTCTACTTCCACCATATCATGGCTGGCCAGCACCATTGTCTTTCCCTGCGCTTTCAGCTGGCGAATTTGTTCATGAAGCGCGATCCGGCCCTCGACGTCCAGTCCGGCTGTGGGCTCATCCAAAATAAGAATATCCGGATTCCCGATCAGCGCCAGAGCTAAATGAAGCCGCCGTTTTTGACCGGTTGACAGCTGAACATATTGTTTTTTCGCAAACTCCTGAATTCCCATTGTTTCCAATAACCCCGGATCCGGCTCGGTTTGGTTCCAATAAGCAAACAAGCTGACAGCCTCGCGGGCCTGGATGCGTTCCGGCAGGGAAGCGGATTGAAGCTGGATGCCCATTTTACCGTTAATCCGGATCTGACCGTCATCCGCCTTTTTTAAACCTTCGATGCATTCCAGGGTCGTTGTTTTTCCCGCTCCGTTGACGCCCAGCAAAGCGAAAATCTCCCCTTCATACACTGTAAAATTCAGGTTCTTTAAAACAATGTGATTCCCGTATTGCTTGGTCAGTCCGTGAACCTCAATCGCTGTATTCATCCTTTCTCCTCCTGCATCGGATTAAATCCGTTCCTTTCAAAATAGGTATTCAAAGCTGGCCCAATGAAAGCATTAGCTTCCGACTGTTTCGCTTTCCAGCCCGGCTCGCTGCCTTCAAATTTTCCGATTTCCACCAGTTTCGGCAGCAGACTCAGATCACCGCCGGTGAACTCATCAATCAATTTCCAGAAGGCTTCCGCCAGAGCCTGACCCTGATCACTATCCGGCGATATCCCATCTTCATACAGTTGAATCGCTTGTTCCTGAATCCGCATAAATGTCCGAATGAAACTCATTCCGCTTTCCTGATCAAATCGTTGCCGGATATGATCCAGCATTTGATCATCAAAGTGTTTGATCAGCCAGTAAAAATCGTTCTTCATTTGTAGATTCACAATGATATCCGCATATTTTTTGAAATCCACGGCTTCCATTTTCAACACTTCTTGGTGAAGCGTCTCAATTTCCTGCAGGGACTGCGACAGGCCCTCAATTTTTTCACGCAGGGCCTTCGCCTGATCACTTAAAGCACTGGCCACTTCTGCCGGACTGTCCAGCGGAATCAGTCTGTTTTTAATATCGGACAGCGAAAATCCAAGATGCTTCAGGGATAGGATCTGATGCACCATGACCAAATCTTTATTTGTATATAAGCGTCGGCCGCCCGAACTGACTGCCGAAGGAGAAAGCAATCCTTCTTTATCGTAATGCTGCAGCGTTCTTACAGTAACCCCCAGTTTTTTGGCAGCTTCGCCAATTGCCATAAATCCTTCAGGAATCGCTTTTTGTTTTTCCATCATTTCACCGCCTTAGTTTTAGTATAACGAATGACGCTGCGTCACAAGCAAGTCTTTTCTTTTCTTTTTCACTGAAGAATGCAAAAAACATCGCCGACTGTTCTCTAAAACATAAAAAAGCACCTGCTGTATGTTAGGTGCGAGTAAAAAACGCAATCCTCAGCTGTCATAAAAGTCAGACATGCTTAAAAATACCGGCCTTGTTTCATCAGGCTGATCAATGTTCATGCTGAATAGGAGGAAAGGAACTGAGAATCACTTTTAATTTTTGGGAAACTCAGCGTTCGTCGCCCATGAAAAACAAGCCTATAACTCCCGCGCCGGTATGACTGCCGATTACTGGGCCGGTATAGCTGATCAGCGACTGAGAAATTCCGAAGCGTTCTTTGACCATTTGGGCTACTTGTTGGGCTTCTGATTGAACATCTCCCTGACAGATCATGAAGATATCATTCTTATCCTTCCAGCTGCCCATCTTTTCTTCCATCAGATCAACAAGCGTTTTCAGTGATTTTGTGCGGCCATGCACCTTCCCGATCACCTGCAGCGTTCCTGCCTTATCGACATGCAGAATCGGTTTGATGTTGATCATCGTACCGACGATTGCCGTTGTCTTAGACACCCGCCCGCCGCGGTATAAGTGATTGAGATCATCAACAGTAAAGATGTGACAGACATTTAGTTTATGGGCTTCAATCCAGTCTGCCGTTTCTTCCAATGAAGCACCCTTTTGCTTCATTTCACAGACTTTATGCAGCAGCAGGCCCATTCCGGTCGATGCACAGAGCGAATCGATCACGATGATCTTGCGGGCAAAGCCTTCTTCCTTCAACATTTCCGCCGCGATCCGGCAGCTGTTATAGGTTCCGCTTAAAGCTGAGGAAAAACAAAGGCACAGGATATCTTTATTCTGTTGAGCTGCTTTACGGAAACCTGTCAGCGCTGCTTCCGGATTTACCTGCGAGGTCACAGGCATTTCGCCTTGGCGCAGCTGGTCATAGAATTCCTTCATCGGCAAGCTGTCAGTTTGTGTGTAAGTCCGGCCACGCATGGTATAGGTTAAGGATAAAACTGGAATTTGATGTTGGGCATAGAAGGATTCTGGCATATCTGCAGTACTGTCGGTTATCAGAATAAAATCACTCATTCAGTAGTCCTCCTTTGATAAAGTTTAAGTTTAGATGTTTTTCGCGCTTTTCAAAGAATAAGCAACACTTGCTACTTATTCGACGATAGAAGTATAAGCCTATCAAACCTTTGAAGCAATGGTCAAATTCGCTTTTATCGTTTCTTATTGGGCAATATGAAATTATTATGTTGATTAAGCTGAGATCATTACAGATTAATTTAGCTTTTCTCTACATATTTGTTTCTTCATTGACATAAGCAACATCTGAGGATTATACTATGTTCAAATCAGGTGATGAAATGGAAAAGAACTTAAATAAAAAAGACAAACGCGTGATCAAGACGCGTAAAGCAATCATCCATGCCACAATTCAATTAATGAGTATGAAATCCATTGAGCAGATCACGATAAAGGAAATCGCCGATACCGCTTTGATTAACCGCAAGACTTTTTATACGCATTATAACTCCATCTATGATGTGCTCAATGATATTGAAAATGACATTATTCAGTCTTTAATCGAAATTCTTGACAGCACTGATTTTTCCGCAGAGCGGCTTAATCCCTATCCATTGTTTGAAAAACTGACAACCATGATCAATCAGGACGCCCTCTTTTTTCACAGCTTGCTCCAATCTTCCGGCCACAGTCATTTGCTGAATAAAGTAAAAGAAGTCGTCAAAGATCATCTTCTCATTCAATTTGATAAATATTTTCCAAATGACAATGTTCTTCCTCAATATGTGCTTGAATTCATTGCATCCGGATTGATCTCCGTATATCAGCAATGGTTTTCATCCGATGATCATTCATCTTCACTGGAGGAAATTTCAAAGCTGACAGGCCTGCTTATTTTTGATGGACTTAATGGTGTGTTTCGACAAAGACAACTCGAATTAGACCAACTTTCCATCAGCGCTTCCTCGACTGTATAAAATGCCTGTGCTTTACTGACTTAAGCACAGGCATTTTCCTGATTAGAAATGAATCGTTGCTTACAAAAACTACTGATTCTTTTGAAATTCAATGTAGTCACGATACCAATAATAACTTTTTTTAGGTATACGTTTACAGTTATTTTCATAATCAACATGAACAAGACCGTAGCGTTTTTCATAACCATTGATCCAACTGTATAAATCCATTGTACTCCAGATATAGTAACCCTGCAAATTACATCCCTCTTCCTTTGCTTTAGCAAAGAAATCTAAATACTCTTCTAAGAATTCGATTCGTTCCTGATCATTAATTTCACCCTTTTCGTCTACCGTTTCAAACATTCCATGTCCATTCTCTGTTATGAACACCGGTATATTATTATATTCATCTCGCAAACGAATCAGCGCATCATAGCCGCACTTGGGATATATCTCACGACCCCAAGGATTTTTTCTTGTTGTTGGATCGATATCCGGCTGGAACAATCCTTTGACCGTCACGCCCTCTAAAGCTTGAGAATGATGCGGATCGTTATTAACGACCATTTGTGTCTCTCCAAATTCATACGGTTTTACTACTTTTCGAGCATAAATATTATCCCCAATCCAGTCAACTGTATTTTCTCTAATTAAATCTAAGTCTTCTTGTTTAACAAAGGATAAATCAACCCCTAAATTCCGCAGTGTATCCCCTAAATCGTCAGGAAATTTTCCGAGTACAGCTGCTCCAATCAACCATCCATGAAACAGCATATTAGCATATCGTTTGGCTTCTCGATATTCGGGTGTATCTTTTAAAATATCTGCACGACTTGCCCCGGAATTTACAATTCCAATCTTGGCTTTCAATTTCAGCTTTCGGAATTCCTGAATTGCCTTTGCATTCGCAACCATATTGTGATAACAAACTTTAACTAAATTCTGGACATCGCCAACATGATTCGGTGGATAATTCCCCACTAAATATGAACAATAGGAATTGTGATTAGGCTCATTAATCGTTGCATAATATGGAATTCGATCACCGAAAATCTCAAAACATCTTTTGCAATAAGCTGCAAACTTATCAATTGTTTCTCTTTTTTCCCATCCATCAGCACCAATGTAGCTTGGTAAATCGTAGTGCAATAAGGTTACATTGGGAAGTACTTTATACTTTTCACAAATATCTAAAACTTGATTGTAAAACTGGACTCCTGCCTCATTTACGATACCATCATCATGAGGGAAAATTCGCGACCAGCTAATGGAGAAGCGAAATGTATTCTGTCCTCCTTCAGCTAACATCCGGATATCTTCTTCAAAATGATGATAGAAGTCACAGGCAACATCCGCAGTTATGCCCTTCGTATTCTTATTGCTATGTACAAAATCATCCCAAATGCTGGTTCCTTTTCCATCTTCCTGCCATGCTCCTTCGCATTGATAGGCTGCCGTCGCAGAACCCCAAAGCATCTGATCTCCGTTTATCATTTTTATCATTCCTATTACCTCCTTTATTACTTTTTATCCTTGGAATTACAATCTGTATATTTTTCTTAAACAAACAGAAACGATCACTAGTTAATTACTTCATTGCTAAACTTTTTATTATTCTCCAATTTGCCTTCTCTTCTTAAGATTATGCAGGTCGCAAAGAAAGATACAATCATTCCAATCAGAGCCGTTACGATGGCAATTAGGACATAATTAATATTTCCATTTTGATCGACAAAGAATAAAAGCGTGAGCCAACCCGGACATCCTCCATGCACAAATGTTTTCAAATGAAAGAATCCTGCAAATAAGCCAGCACATAATGCCCCGACAGCATGGCCGATCATACATTTAGGATGTGATATTAACTGTCCATAAAAGGCAGGTTCCGTTACGCCACACAACGCAGTGATTCCTGAGGAAACTGCGGTCGCTTTCTGGGCTTTGTCTTTCATGGAGAATGCCAGCGCCAGTGTTGTTGCACCAATACAGATATTAGAAATAAACCCAATTACAATTGTTACTGGATTATATCCCAGTTTGTCCAACAATTCCAAAGCAATTGGATGCAGTCCTTTATCAAGACCAAACATGACCATATATGGATAAATCATCGAAAGCAAAGGCAATGCGATAATACCTAAGGTGTTGGATACCCAAAGCACAAAATCCGCTACATATCCGCTCAGCAAATTTCCGGCAGGGGCTAAGAGAATCAATACGACAGGAGTAACAATAATCATAGTCAGGAGTGGTTTCAAAAAGTAAGATAACGTCTTCGGTAATACTTTTTTTAATCCCTTGTCAACAAAATACATCAGGGCAACTCCCAAGATAACTGGAAGGATTGTAGATCTGTAGCTGACTTGCGGAACTAGTAATCCGAAAATATCAGGAATCAGACCGTTTTCAAATGTGGGAGAAATCAAAACTGCACCGAGCATGGCGCCCATAATCGGCTGCATTTTTAGCTGCTGAGCCATTGTATAACCAATATAAATAGGCAGGAATTTAAAAGCAGCATCAAAAATATTTAACATCCATTGTGCAGTACCGCTGTCAATTGAAACACCGAAGTAGTTAACCAACAAATTCTTAATAGCTAAAATCATACCTCCTGTAATTAACGCAGGAATAATCGGCATGAATATCGGTGCAATAAAATTGCTGAATTTCAATAAATAATACTGAAAATCTCGCTTTTCATAAGATTGCGATTCTTCTGATTCTGTTACAATTCCCTCCGAATTTTCTGATTCAGTCCAACCTGTATACTCTAAAAATTCATTGTACGCATCGTGAACATCGGTTCCAATAATAATCTGAACAGTTCCCGCTAGTGCAATAATTCCTGATGAATTCGGCAGATTTTCTAGCAATTCCATTTTAAGCAGTTCCTTGTTACGGTAACTTACGCGCAAACGAGTGGCACAATGAGTAATATAAGTAATATTACTCAAACCCCCGATTCCCTTTAAAAGCTGCTCAGATAGTTTTGAAAACTTTGTCATAGTTTATCCTCCTTATCAACTATCTACATGCTGGATTTGTACAGCCGTCTGCAGTAAGCCGCACATTAAACTTGCGCAAGTCTAATCCTTTATCTAAAACAGACTATTGTCTATTCTGATACTTACTATTCTTTAAGCGAATTAAGTGAATCATTAAATACATTTTTTCATCTTCGTTAATTTCATACTGACATTTTTCTTTGATAATATCCATAATATGTTCAACACAGTTCAATTCCTCAGTATGCGATTTTTCTATGTCTGTGAGAATGTTTTCAAATAATGCGTTATTGACTTCATCTTCATTTTTATTAAAAATTCGTTGAATCAGAAAACGGCAATGGGTCATGAATCGATCAAAAGAAATGGTATTCTGTTCTGTATGCAAGGTTTCAGACACATAATGTGCAATTTCAGCAATTGTTGATGTGATTTCATAAATCATTGGCATAGAACAATTCATTTCAGCATTAATAATATGCAATGCAATAAAATTTGCTTCAGAATCTGGGATATTAATATGTAACCGGGATTGAAGAACTTTTAAGGCATCTAAGCCTAAGATATACTCTTCATGATATAAATTTTTTACATTGGTCAGCAGAACTTGATCAAATTCAATATGGTTTTTAACGCGCTCTATCGTTGTATAAATATGATCGGTGAGTGTCACATAAATAAAGTCATTAATTTTTTTAGAAGAGTTCTTCTTTATATATGTAATAATCTGATCAGCAGCAAGAATATACTGCAAAGGAGTATTCCTGACAATGCTTTGAAACTTATAATTAGTTTCTTTTTCTAAACAGAAAACTTTCTCGATTTTCCGCTCATCAATTTCGTCATTCTTTCTGATACCAAATCCAATGCCTCCTCCAACTAAAATAATTTCTTCGCCTTTATCATTCATAGAAACGATACTATTGTTATTAAATATTTTAGTGGCTATCATTTCTTCTCACCTCGCTTGCTTTATAATAATCTGAAAACTGGTTCATACATGCTGATTTGCCCAGTATCCTTAATCAACTGAATTTTTCGGTTAGTAGCAATAAGCATTACGGTTGTATCATAGCCTGATTTTTTTATCATTGGGAAGTCAACCTCCAATAATAAATCACCCCGTGACACGGAATCTCCAATCTTAACTCGTTCTTTAAAGGGTTTACCATTCAATTCCACCGTATCAATTCCAATATGAAGCAATAGTTCAGCACCGTCTTCTGCTCGAATTCCTAAAGCATGTTTTGTTTCAAAAAACATTATAATTTTTCCATCGACAGGACTGAATATTCTTGAATTGCTTGGTTCGACAGCTACTCCATCGCCTAACATCCGTTTGGAAAAAACCGGATCACTTACATTATCTAAATTCTTAGCCAATCCTTGAACAACACTATAAACATTCATAAAGTATCTCCTTTTAAATACATAAAAGACCTATCCGCAACAATGTGCAAATAGGTCTCGCTTGCTTAACACAATAACAATCCTAATGTGCTGTCTTAATATATTTATATTATTGCAAACAATGTAAGCGTTGTCAATAACTTTTATTTTTTTGTTAATTATTACCTTTATTTGATTGAAGCGCTTTTTCATGGCTTAAAATTTTTTGATTTCTTAAGTAAATATTCAACTAGTAACGATGTATTGGTTTATTAGTCTGAAAAATCACCAGTAAAATGAAAAAGAAGAC
>NZ_HE998569.1:0-89638 GCF_000327285.1 Holdemania massiliensis AP2
AAAAAAAACTGGACAGAACGTCCAGTCACAGAATAAACAAAAATCCGCTGATCTTTTTTAGAATTCTTTTTAGCGTACAGAAACCTAAAGAAGATCTCAACAAGAAAGAAATCAGGCCGCTTCTCTGCGGAAGCCGGTGATGCCCATCGCCCCTTTGCCGCCATGCACGGTCATGACCGCGCCCAATTCAAACACTAGGACCTCCTGGAAACCATCGTTCAGCACACGCTGCCGCAGTTTTTCCAGCAGATCCGGATCTGCTCCTTTGGCATAGATGATCAGCGCTAAAGTGCGGTCCAGCGGTTCTTCGCTGAGGAAATCCTCAACCAGCTGAGAAGCCGCTTTTTTCATCGTGCCGTAATATTTTTTCGTATTGATCAGCTCGCCCTTGAGAATGTCAATCCGCGGCTTGATCCTTAACAAAGAAGCTCCTAATGCCGCCGCATTGCTGACACGGCCGCCGGCCGCCAGAAAATCCAGCTTTTCCGGGATGAACAAGGTTTTAATCCGCGGCACCCACTTGCGGATTTCATCCGCCAGCTCTGCGGCGCTCCATTGCGGATTGCGGGTATGCAGCTCCACGGCTTTCAGCGTCAGTAAGCCGAAACCGCCGGAAACGTTCAGACAGTCGATCAGATGGATGCGTTTTTCATCGCAGTCCTGCAAACTGATCGTCGCGTTTTGAAACGAACAGGAACATGCTGAGGAATATCCGATATGGACGATTTCCACTTCCGGATCTTCTAGCAGCCGGTTAAAAAACTGACTGTATTGATAAGGACTGATCGCGCAGGTCTTTGGGATCTGCCGCGTAGAATCGTAGAAATCATAAATTTCCTGAATCGGAAGCTCACCGTCAAGCACAGTCCGATCGGGAAAATTGACGCTGAAAGGTACCATCGGAACATTAAACTTTTCCAGCATGGAAACCGGGATGTCAGAACAGCTCTCAGTTGTAATGATTGTTTTCATCAAAAAGCCCCCCACTTATTATCAACTCTGATTCTTCTGGTTTACAAAGTTAGAACATCTAATTAAGGGAAACCAGACATCTATAATGTACCGTGAACATCGTGTCAAGTAAAGTCTTCTTTTGGAAAAAAACAAAAAGAATTTCATTGATAAAAGAAAAGACCACACATTTTTTAATTTGTGTAGTCTAAGAATGTGAACAACTTATGAAAATTTTCGATGCGTCTGAACCGCGATGCGAAATTTCCTGTGGTTTTTACGCTCAGGCTTCTGCAGGCTGAAGATTCAGCTTGGTTTTCATCAGCTTGCGGTAAGCATAAATAAAACAGAGAAGATGAACCGCAAAGGTCAGAATCCAGGAGATAGGATAGGAAATATACAAACTGAACAAAGTATGCTCGATCTGGAAAAAGGTGAAGATCCACAAGACGCGGAAGGCACAGGCCCCGGTCAGAGAGACCAGCATCGGCATGATGGAATAGCCCAGACCGCGGATGCTTCCGCAGCAGACGTCCATCAGACCGCAGAAAAAATAGGAAGCGCTGACAATCGAAAGCCGGACTAAACCAAAATCCACAACCGCCGGATCCGAAGAATAGATCGAAAGCAGCGGCCGGCCGAGCAGGTAGGCACCCTGACCTAAAACTAAACCGATCACTGTGACAATGCCCAGGCAGTAAAACAGGATTTTCTTGATCCGCGCGGTATTGCCGGCGCCCAGGTTTTGTCTGGTGAAGCTGAGCGAGGTTTGATAGATCGCGTTCATCGCCGTATAGACAAAGCCTTCGATGTTGCTGGCGGCCGTGTTGCCGGCCATGACGACGGAACCGAAGGAATTGATGGAGGACTGGATCAGGACGTTCGATATGCTGAAAACAATTCCCTGCAGTCCGGCCGGAATTCCAATCCGCAGCATTTCCTTCACTTTGCCGGCATGCAGCCGGATCTTGTTTTTGTGCAGCTGACACATCCCATCCATTTTTAACAGACACATCAAGATCAGCACGGCTGAAATCACCTGAGAAATGACGGTGGCGACGGCGACCCCAGCTACGCCCATGTTGAAGACAATGACAAAGAACAAGTTGAAAATCACATTGACCACGCCGGCCGCGGTCAAAAAATACAGCGGCCGTTTGGTATCGCCAATCGCCCGCAGAATCGCTGCGCCGAAGTTGTAGATCATAAACGCCGGCATGCCGAGGAAATAAATCCGCATATACAGAACGGAATGCGTGATGACGTCGGCCGGAGTGCCCATCAGTTCCAACAACGGCTTGGCAAACAGGACCCCGACAAAAATCATCAAAATTCCGCCGATGATTGAAATGGCAATGGATGTATGAACTGTGTCTTCACAGTTCTGCCAGTCGCGGGCTCCGCAATACCGGGCGACCATGACGTTGGTGCCGATTGAAATTCCGATAAACAGATTGACTAATAGATTGATCAGAGCACTGGTTGAGCCAACGGCTGCCAAGGCATGGCTGCCGGTAAACTTTCCAACAACGACGATATCTGCGGCATTAAACAGAAGCTGTAGCACCCCTGATAAAATCAGCGGAAAGGCGTAGATGAGGATGCGGCTGAACAGCGGACCGTTGACCATATCCACGGCATAAGATTTTTTCACAGTAAAAAGTTCCCCCTTAAGTCTCGAAAGTATTATACGCCCCTGTCCGGGAATTTCAAGCAAAGAAAAACGGCGGCCTGTCTTCTGCTTTATTTCCTGGGAAATTCCGACAAACAGGCCCGCGTTCACAGAATTCTGCACCCCTGATTTTTCCAAATTGAAAAGAGAAATCGAAACTGATTTAGGAAAATGGGGAAATGACAGGAAATTTTCATGATGAGCGTGAAGGATTTCTCTTTCTGCATGATATAATCTTTTCAAGATAGATACTTGGCATGGTACTGAGAAAAACCAAGACCGCCCGATTGGCAAGACGATCAACGGTTCGGCGGTCACCGCCTGTTTGACCAGTAATCTGCCCATGCATCCGCACGCTGTTTTGTATCTGGATGAGATCAGCGCGCAGAAGATTCATTGAAGATCCAATCAAGAAAAACGATCCTTCCGTCAGTGTTTCTGACAAAGGATCGTTTTTCCTTTTTAGAAGATGGACCAGGCCGGAGCCGGAATGAACATCTATCCTTCAGCTTATCCGTCTGAGCGGAAACGTTTGAGAATCAGCGCTTTTACAATCTGAATTGTCGTCATTTTTCAGTCCCATAGATGCAGATTTGATCGCGGCCCTGTTGTTTTGCCTGATACAGCGCCTGATCGCTGCGCTGCATTAATTGATCCACGGAAAGCTGCGGATCATCGGTTTGGGCAATACCGATGCTGGCGGTCAGATGCGGCAATTCTGAATGCGAGCGGCATTGTTCGCTCATTTCCCTGAGGAAAATCTCAGCTCGGTGCTTCAAATCGTTCAATTCCCAATTCCCCAGATATAAAATCAGAAACTCATCCCCTCCCAGCCGTGTCAATACAGCGTCCGGGAAACATTGCTTCAATAAGTCTGAGGTCAGGATCAGCGCTTCGTCGCCGGCCTGATGTCCCTGGGTATCATTGAGCAGCTTAAAATAATCCAGATCCACATAAATCAGACTGACCCGCTGATCACCTCGTTCCTTAGCCAAAATCTCATAGAAATGCCGGCGGTTGAACAATCCGGTGAGAAAATCGGTATTGGAATTAAAGAGAATCTGCTGCTCCATCTGACGCTGAGTTGTGATATCGCGGAAAATATACAGCTGTCCGGCCAGGTTCATGAATATATCATAGATCGGCTCTTTGCGGATTTCCAGCAGCCGCTCGCCTTTTTCATCCTGGATTGTCGCTTCCCGAAATTCTGAAGTTTCTGCGCCGTGCAGGTCGGGAAAAACCCGGGCCTGCCATTGACTGTAGTTTTGACCGAGGATTTCATCCGGATGAACAGAGAAGTAATCCTCAAAGCGTTCATTGACATTGATGATCACATTATCACTGTTGACAACCAAAATGGAAAAGGGCATGCTGCGCAGAAGAATCGCCATCTCAGTTCCCATATTTTCCAGATCTGTGACGTCATGCGCGATACCGACGGTTCCCATCGGTTCTCCGTCCTCATCCAAAATCGGCGTTTTGTAGGTCTTGAACTGGCGCAGTCCATGTTTGCTTTTGACTTTTTCATCAAACAGACAGGTTTTGCGGGCCTTCAGCACCATTTCTTCCGTTTCCAGACAGACATACTCGCCTTTCTCATATTCTTCCTGCTTCAGATCCCAGATGTAATAATGACCTCGGCCGATGACATCCTCTTTTGTCTTGCCGACAGCGTGGCAGAAGGCGTCGTTGACGTTGAGATGGACGCCGCGGATATCCTTAAACCAGACAAGATCCGGAATACTGTTGATTGTTGATTCCAGATAATTGTTTGTCAGCCACAGCTCTTTTTGGGTTTTCAGCGAATCCAGCCAGCGCTGAAAGGTCTGTGTGATTAAAGGCTGAGGCATCGGTGTGCGCCATATATCATCACAGAGCCGGCACAGCGTTGTCCAGATGGGGGCATCCGCTGAAGCCCCGGTGCAGACGATCAGCAGGGTTTGGCTGCCGCAGCGCTTACGCAGCGCGGCCAGATCTTCCAGCGGCGGTTCATCCAGAACCAGCATGTCGATCTTTGCCAGCGGCTGATCCGCGAGCTCAGGAGTGGTTTTTAATTCCAATTCAAAGCGCTGAGGCGTCAGCGCCAGAGACATCGCGCGTTCCCATGCGGGACTTGAACTGATGATCAGAACTTGTAATTTACAATGAAACATCGCGGGATCCTCCTTGCTGCGCCGCAGCGTCAATACCGGACAGAGCCAGCTGATCAAAGCCGGCAGGTTTATAGAAATAGAAGCCCTGAGAATATTGAATGCCGTAATCCAGAATGTGACTCTGGATGGCTTTGTTTTCCACAAACTCAGCGACGATCTTCATGTTGAATTCACGGCCCAGAACGGTGATCGCCCGCAGCAGTTTGCGGTGAGTTTCGCTTTGATGCAGATGACGGATGATCTCACCGTCTATTTTAAGATAATCCGGATTGAGTTCCATCAGCTGCAGGAAATTGGAATACCCGGAGCCGAAGTCATCAATCGCGATCTGAACGCCGTATTGACGGATTTTATGGATGAAGCGGCGGAGTGTTTCCACATCGCGGAAAGGTTCATCCTCCAGAATTTCCAGAATGAAGTGTTCCGGGTGAGCGGCTTTTTCCAGCTGCTCGAAAATCAGCTGCTGCATTTTCTGAGAATTGATATCGTAAGCGGAGAAGTTCAGTGAAACACTTTCACCACGCCCGGCAAACAGGGAGAATACCCGTTCATACATCCGTTCGCTGAGATAGGAATACAGATGATATTTTTTCGCTGTATCCATAAAGAACGCCGGTGCATAGACCGTGCCGTCCACGTCGATGATCCGCATCAAGGCTTCATAATGGCTGATCGACTGGGTTTGATTATCCCGAATTCCCTGAAAGTAGGGGACAACGCCGTCATTTTCCAGAGCTCGGGTCAGAACGTCGATGATTTTGAATTCTTCAATGCTGCTGAGCGGTTCGTCGGCTTCGTGATCGCAGATCAGAAAGGAAGTCTGACGATGCCGGTTGGCATGAAGGGTATTCAAGGCCCGCTCCACCATGTCCTGCTGATGGAGCACGACGACAAAACGGCAGAGAACCGTTTTTTGGATATCGTGAATTTTGATGAATTGAAACTTATCAAAGAGCGCGTGAACAAGGCTCAGAAACTGATCTTCACTCATGGCCGGACCGGCCGCGGCAAACAGCGTTTCTTCATTGAGCAGATAGCTGGTCAGTCCCTGATCCTGTACGAGGGTGCGTAGAAAGGTCTGAATCTGATCGGCAGCTTGTCCCAGCAAGGCTAAATATTGATCCTGCCCGAGCTGTGAGCGAATCGCTTCCGCGTTTTCAATTTGAATCATGACCAGCTTGTCATACGAGCGAAGCTTGTTTTCTTCCTTATATTTAATGTAATTACCCAGTCCGGTATGAACGTCCACCATCAGCTTTTCCTGAAAGCCCTGCTGCTTTTTCAGCAGTTCTCCCATCAGATATTCGTTTTTCCGCGTCACAGCCTCACGCTGTTTTTTCAGAACATAATTCAGCAGATCCTGGGTGTCATCCGCAATTTCGCCCAGGTCGTCAAAGACACGGCTGTCAGGCCGGAGATAAACCTGATTTTCCGCGGTGCCGACTAGGCAGCAGGCCCCGTTGAGAAATTCGTTGACGCCGTTAAGATTGGAAATTTCACCGAGGATGAAGGCGCCGCAGACTCCGTAACCACGGAAGGGACTAAGTTCCCATTCCGCGCAATTGTGCAGATAAAGACGGCGGAACAGACAATCGTAAACAAACAGGTTTTCAATTGGGATATCGCTGATCGTGGAGCAGATCTCATAACAGCGCTGAATGCAGGCGGTGGGACTGGTATAGCCGATCCGAAATTCGGTGTTGACCGGAATCTGACTGAAATACTGGCTGATCCGTCCCGCCGACGCATCATATTTCAGCATCCGGCTGGCTCCGTGATGATTTTCCAAGATCATCGGGAAGCGAACGATTTCATCATTCTCGGCAATTTCCTGCCAGCTGCTGTAACCGGCGGCCTGTTCAATGCCAAGCTGTTCGCGCAGCCAGGCCTCAGCAGGAATTCCGTCGACGCTGTCCCAATAAGAACCATCGCAGCCGGTCAGCCTATATTTTTCACTGACCGGTTCATGCGAAATATTGACCTCATTGTAAACCGTCAGCGCGCTGCCGCCGATAGCCGCCGCGACAATTGCCTGATCCAGTACGCCGCTGCCGTTAAAAACATAAGAAGTGACATTCAGCGGCAGGATGTCGCCGGCAATTCCGCCGACCAGCTTGGTTGTGGAATTGGAATGGTTAAACGCTTCAATACAGGCATGAATATCGTAATAATGATCAGAACAAAGCACATGCATGAGTTGGGCTTCGGCGCGGTTGGCGAACGCCGCGAGTTCACGTCCGATTTCAGCCGCTGATTTATTTTTCCACGTGAAAAACGCCGTCTGAAAATGCGCCTTTTCATAGTCGTCGATTAAGACTAAAGTTTGATCTGAATATTGCTGATCCTGGAAAATGACTCCACTGGCGCTGCAGCCGATGATCTGAGCCTGCGGAAACTGAGCCTGCAGCGTCCGGGCCAGCTGGGCGGCTTCTTTGCGGCTGGCAATCGCTGTATAAATCCGGATCAGATAAGGCACAGTGCAGTCCAGCGCTTGTTCTTCAATCAGCGCTTTCAAAGAGACTTCGTCTTTGTATAAAAAGCTGACAGTTCGCATCGCCCATGCCTTCTTTCTTCTTCAGGATATTTCGGGATTGAAAATTTCAAATTAAAATGTTCATTTCTAAACTAAATACTAGCACACTCAGGGCTAAAAAACAAATCCCAAGCCGGCTGAATGACAGCTTCTTGTCCCGATTTTCCTGGATGATACCGAAGGACTGACCATAAGTCCGTGATCCCTGAAAAAACAGCTGTGTTTTAACGCCGATCTTTATATAGAACAGAGATCATGTCTTTCTTGACAACATTACTATATAGGAATATCCTTTGAGGTAAGGAGATGAATCATGAAAACATACGGAGGATTTCTGATATCGCAGATTCGTCAGCTCAGCGGCCGTACCTTTGAAAAAATATTAAAGGAAAAAGGCATCGACGCCTTTAACGGGCCGCAGGGCAGAATTTTGTATGTACTGTGGGAATAAGGCGAGTTATCGATTACCGATATTGCCCGGCTGACTTCGTTGGCCAATACGACGCTGACGGGAATGCTGGATCGGATGGAGGCGCAGGGTCTAGTTGTCCGGATTCCCGATCAGCACAACCGCCGCCGGATTCTAATTCAGCTGACGCCCAAAGCGAGGCGGCTGCAGGATGCGTATGATGAAGTATCGGAAAAAAACAACGCAATCTTTTATGCCGGGTTTACCCAATTAGAGATTCAGCAATTTGAAGCGATGTTAAAACGGATTCTGCAAAACTATGAGGAGGAAAGCCAACATGAATGAAACGCTCAAAACACTGCAGTCCCTGCGCTCGATCCATTGGCAGTTTAACGAAAAGCCGGTTTCCCGTGAGGATATTGAAACGATTGTTGAGCACAGCCTGCGTGCGGCCAATAGTGACAATCTGACCGATTATTCTGTCATTGCCGTAACGGATCCCGAAATTCTAAGCCAGCTTACGGAAGGGGAGTCCGGCGGCCAGGCCCTGACCTGTCTTGTCTATGCGATTGATCAGACGCGGATTATAAAATGTGCCGAAGCGTTAGGCTATGAGGAATATCAGCCCTGGCATCGGCTGTATAATTTCTTTATCATGATTGCAGATGTCTGTGCGGCCGCCCAGACAGCGGTCATCGCGGCCAAATCACTGGGCATGGATTCGCTGATGACCAATTTTTCGCATCGGCATAAGCCGCAGGAAATCATGAAGCTGCTGAATATGCCGCAGGAATATTGCTTTCCTGTGAT
This sequence comes from Holdemania massiliensis AP2, assembly GCF_000327285.1. GTDB lineage: Bacteria > Bacillota_I > Bacilli_A > Erysipelotrichales > Erysipelotrichaceae > Holdemania > Holdemania massiliensis. The sequence continues at coordinate 8,529 of NZ_HE998569.1, forward strand.
TCAGGTCGTGCTGGGCTATACCGACAAGGATCCTCAACAGACCCGCGGACGCCTGGCGATGAAGCATGTGCTGCATTATGACCGTTATGAACCTGCCTCGGAGGCGGAAGTTCAGGAAATGATTGCAGAGATGGATCTGGTTTATCCGGAATATATCGGCGGTCAGTATAAGCATGCCCTGGATTGGTACTTTAACGAATGGTTTATCGAATGGTATGATGAACAAGTCTATCAGGATTTATGTGATTGTCTGATTCATTCCAAACTGCTGTGTGAGCGGCCGGGATTCAGCGCTGAGGGCCTGATTCGGAAATAACAGCTCATTTACATCTGTTATCATATAAAAAAGAATGAAAAGATAAGCAATAATTTATATATTAAATAAAGATACGGATAAAGACATGTGCCTGTCAAGCAGTATAATTTAAACCTTTTTCTTTCAATGCAGCATCGGCTGATCGCTTAAAGTCAATGTTGTTTAGGGGTTGTTCAGGGAACACTATGGAAATGCCCAGACTCGGATAATCTTAAACTATTAAAACAATATTGAACAAACGTAAGCATAGAATCAGCGGATTGCCAATACAAATGATTAATCTAGTCAATAAATAATAAAAAAATCTCTGCTGTTTTATAGCAGAGAAGCTTTGAACTGAAATGGTGCGCGTGAAGGGACTCGAACCCCCATGGATGAACCGCCAGATCCTAAGTCTGGTGCGTCTACCAATTTCGCCACACGCGCATACTCAGATATTATAACAAGACTTCTGAATTTTGACAAGAATACGTTGGCAATTTTGGGCAAGCGGAGGATCAGGATAACTATCGGTGAATGATAAGCTAGAGTGAGCTTCCAGTTGGATTAAAAGGCGGCTGATTTTAAAATCTCCGCAGGCCTTTCCGGTTTCTTTCTTCCGTGGCTTTCGCCGTGTGTTTCAATTTTATGATTGCTCTTTATCTATAATAAATAAGACTCTCGGAATTGTTGTATCCAGGAGATTTTGACAGGATTTTCGTTTGAAAATGAAATCATTTTATGTTTATATCTGGACAAGTACAGCCGGCTCGTTTATAACAGAAGATAGAGAAGTCTTGCAGTGAATTCCTTGGTCAGTTGAATGAGTCTGACTTATTGCTGTGCTAGCGGAGGACGTAAAATCTTGCGTTAAGATTGTTGGTTATCAGAAAGGAATTGCTGGACAAGACTTCGGATTTCAGAGATGTTTCATGCGGCTGTTTATTGAAGGAGAAAGAAAGGAGGTCAGATAAGGCGGTCAGAAACCTTGGGTAATTCTTGATTTTGGATAAGGATTAGGGTCTTGACGACAGAGCTGGTTAGAGCGTTTGATCAGCGGCCATGATTTGATTAGAGAAGGAGAAATTGGAATGATTATTTACTCTGAACGTGTTTGTCTTCCAGATGGAATCCGGCCTGCTTATCTGATTGAGGAAAACGGCAGAATTAAAGCCGTTGCCGGCAAGGAAGCGGGATTGAAAGCTGACGTTGATTATGGAAATCAGCGGATTATTCCGGGAATTATTGATACCCATAATCATGGAGCGGCCGGTTATCGCTTTGATGATGCGAATGAAGAAGAACTGAAACAGCTGCTGAAAGCTCAGGCGGCGCATGGCGTAACGGCGATTCTGCCAACGACGACGATCGTATCTCAGTTTCCGATTTTAGCCAAACTGGCAGAGGAAACGTTGGATGGGGCACGAATCGCAGGCATTCATTCAGAAGGCCCTTGGGGTGCTCGAGTCGGAGAAAAAGGGATTAATACCGGTTATCCGCCTGTGGATCTTGACCACGCGAAAAAGATGATCGAAGAGGCGCATGGAAAATTGGTGCTGGTGGATATCGCGCCGGAAGTGCCGGGTGCGTTGGAGGCCATCGATTATTTTGTTTCTCAAGGTGTTACGGTAGCCGCTTATCATACCAACGCGAACTATGCGGAAGCGAATCGCGGCATCGATCATGGCATTACGGTGGCGACTCATCTGGGCAATGTCATGACCGGACTGCATCATCGGGATATCGGCACAATGGGAGCCTGCATTCTGCGGGATGAGGTGGACTGCGAATTGATCTGCGACGGTCTGCATGTCTGTCTGCCGATGATTCAGCTGATCATGAAGATGAAAGACCATGACCGGATTATGTTGGTTTCGGATAACGGAGCTTTCTTAGGCGCGCCGGTCGGCCATTACAAGGGCGGCAAAAAGAATGAAAACAGCGACCGTGCAGTGCTGGAAGTGACCCCGGAAGGATTTGTGCTGAGTCAGACAGGCCGGCTGACCGGTTCCAGCATGCCGGTTTTGTATGGCATTGGCAATTTGGTGAAGAAACTGCATATGCCGCTGGAAGAAGTCGTGCGGATGAGCAGCGCGAATCCAGCCCGCAAATATAACCTCAAAAACAAAGGTGAACTGGCCGTGGACAAGGATCTGGATCTGGTCGTCATCGATGAGGATTATAACGTTGTAGCCACGTATGTTGAAGGCCGCAAAGTCTTTGACCGGGCCGTAGAAAAGAGTCCGTTCAATGAGAGCTTTTTGCAGGAGTATAAGATCGACTGATTGATGAACTAAGACGATCAAAAAGCGAAGCGATGAATACAAGACGAGTGAAAGGGGAAGTTCTCACATACCCTGCTCGTCTTTTTTCTTGCGGGAATGAAAAAAAACAGGCAAGCCTAAGAATAATTCCATGTCGGGCCGTTGACCGAAAGGGATAAAAAAAAGCCGTTTCATCAACGGCAAAATTTTTAATTTAATCGAGTTTGGCTAAAATATGCTTTTCCACAAAATCAGCCCATCCCTCATCTTCCACTGATTTTTCAGTAATGAGATCCGCGGCAGCTTTGGTGTCTTCTGAACCATTCAGCATACAGACGCCGACGCCAGCCACTTGAAGCATGCTGATATCGTTGGTCATATCGCCGAAAGCCCAGACCGATTCAGTATCGATGTGATGATCCTGACAGAATTTCAGAAGCAGTGCACCTTTGGAAGCTTTAGCATTGCAGAACTCAAACATGGTGTTCTCCGTTTTAAATCCGACAAACCCTGACATCGGATATTCCGCAACTCGCTTTTCAATGGCTTCCATATCTTCCGCCCGAACCCGAAAGCCGATCTTAGCGGCGGGCTGCTGCCAGAATTCAGAATCATCTTTGACCACATGCGGAAGAACTTTGTTTTTCACAAAGGCTGCGGATGAAGAAACATTCTGATCCAGACTTCGGACATAAGCGACACCGTTTCTGCCCAGCGTGGGATTGCAGGGAAAAGGCGCCATGATTTCCAGACACTGACGGATCCATTCTGGTTCCATGGAATACAGACTTTCTGTAGTGCCGGCAATTCCATCGTAGATTTCCGAACCGTTCAGGCCAATGAGGATTTCGCATTGAATATTCCACATTTCTTCTAAGATATGGAGCTGGTCAATGGAGCGGCCGGAGGCCAGGCCAAATCCAATGCCTTTTTTCTTAAGCTGATTGATGCAGGTTTGGGCCCGCGGGGTGACATTGTGATGCTTGGGAACTAACGTATTGTCGATATCACAGATTACAAGCTGAATTGGTTTCATAAAATTCTCATCCCCTATTAATAATATAGTGTATCAGATTCGCGGAATTATGGAGCGGTTGAAATGCATTTTAATGAGGAATTTTTTGAAATTTTAGCATGGGAATGAAATGGATTATCGAAAATCAACCGCGATGAAAATGGCGGAGCAGAGGGTTTTCATAAATAAAATCCTAACTTTTGCAATAGGCGGAAACTCACTACCCTTAAGTGGTGGGTAGTTGACTCTTATATTTTCTTGAGGAAGCAAGTCCTTTGACAGATTTCAGTTGCTTCGGTGAAAAGCCAGGGTAAAAGACTTTTCAAAAGCAGGAGGAAGCGAAAAATCTATGCTTTTTCGTCATCGCGGGATTCCTGATTTATTTCGGAAATCAAACAAATTGCCTGATCTTCAAGCTGTCCAAGGATATCGCTGAGATTGTTTTTTAATTTCTGGCATTGCTTTCCGATAAAACGCAGTTCACTGCGCTTGTCGATTTCTGGGATTCCGGTAAAATCCACGCGGTACAAACGAAGCGGAGCGGGAAGCAAGGCTTTCTGATTCAATTGATGAACGGCGCGGCGGTATTGCTGATCATGCTGCAAAAACTCAGGGAGCAGTGAAAGAATCGGAGTCAGATTTACAGCCTTGTTGGTAATGGCGGCTTGATTGGGAACGCGGATCAGTTCCACAAAACATTCGTTAAGTGCTTGATCCAATCCTTCTAAAGCTTCATAATAGCGTTCAGTAGCCAGGGCAAAATGCAGAATCTCAGCGATATTCTGACCTGAGGAAAGAGGATCTTTATGCATTAGGCGATCCCACTGATCGGCTAGAGATCGCAGAGAAGGGAAAACGGAACGCGAGATTTCCTCTTTCAGGGAGGTCAGCTGCGCCTGCAGAACCTCTCGTTTTTGAATCAGCGACTGCTTTTTCTTAGATTGAAATGGGCTGGAAGCATGATCCATTTCATAATCCAGAGCCAGGATGTCGGTCTGCCTTGTTTCAAGTTCAGCCTGAAGGGTGAAAAACTGTCTGCGGCGATGGAATTCATTCAATATCAAAGAAATGTCGTTTTTCATCTTTGCTCACCTCTTATCATCATTATAAACAAAAGCACACAGAGATGGAAAAAGATTCAGAAATTTAACAAATCTGAAAATATTTTCATGAAAACATTTTGTAAAAATGAAAAAATGTGTTGTAATCATGAAACGGCAGCGCTATAATAAAGCCACTATTACCTTTTGTATTGCAGGTTCTAGAAAGAAACGGGAGATGAAATGATGAAAACAATGAAGAAAGTATTCATGGGTGCTGCTGCTCTGATGATGGCAGTTTCCATGGCTGGATGCGGGAATTCCGGTTCAGGAAACGGTTCAGCAACAACCCCGGATGCTGGGGGCAGCACAGGATCAGAGGCAGCGGGGGCTGTGAAGATCGGTCTGCATTATGAACTGACGGGCGAAGTCGCCGATTACGGCAAAGCTGAATTGAACGGTTCCTTATTGGCGATTAAACAGGCGAATGCCGCTGCCGGCAGTGAAAAATATGGTTATGTCAAATATGATAACAAGTCGGATCCTACTGAAGCCGTCACTTTGGCAGCTCAGCTGGCTTCGGATGGAGTAGCCGGCGTAGTCGGTCCGGCCACTTCTGGTGCAAGCGCGGCTTCGTATCAGATTTTAAACGATGCGAAAATCCCTGTCTTATCGCCATCCGCGACACAGAACAACGTCACGCTGACCGATCCGGATAAAATTGACAGTGCTCCATACGATTATGTCTATCGCGTTTGCTTTGAGGATTCCTACCAAGGCGCGGCGATGGCGCAGTATGCCTATGATACGTTGGGCAAGACCAAAGCTGTCATCTATGGCGACTCCACAACCGATTACGCCAAGGGGCTGACGGAAGCCTTTGAGAAGCAGTTCACCAAACTGGGCGGCACGATTGTTGCAAAAGAAAATTATGTCAGCAAGGATACGGATTTCTCCTCTGTCTTAACCAAAATCAAAGGCTTGGATTTTGATGTCCTGTATATCCCTGGCTATTATAATGAGGCTGGCCTGATCATCAAGCAGGCGCGGGATATGGGGATTGATCAGGCGGTTGTCGGTTCTGACGGCTTTGATTCCGTTACCCTGGTTGAACTGGGCGGCGCTGAGAATCTGAATGATGTTTACTTCACAACAGCGTACACAACGGTTGGCGCTTCGGCACAGCTGCAGGCCTTCATTGATGCTTACAAAGCGGAATACAATGAAGAACCGAATATGTTTGCGGCTTTGGCTTACGATGCAACTAACGTTTTGATTCAGGCGATTGAAGAAGCCGGTTCGTCAGAGGGCGCGGCGGTACAGGCGGCTTTGGCCAAGATCAGCTTCAACGGTGTTACCGGTTCATTTACCTTTGATGCGACGCATACGCCGATCAAACCGGTTCTGGTCGTCAATCTGGTTGATGGTGTCCAGACGGATGCGGTTGCGGTCACTCCGAAGCTGGACTAACGCACGCAAAGCAAAACAAAAGAAAAATAGGGGAAGCCGTTCTCCTATTTTTTCCCATTGAGAAGAGGAGGAAACAATATGACCCAGTTTTTGCAGCAGCTGATCAACGGATTGTCGCTGGGGAGCATCTATGCCCTGATCGCGCTGGGATACACGATGGTGTACGGCATCATCAAACTGATCAACTTTGCCCATGGGGATATTTATATGCTGGGGGCGTATATCGGATTTATCTGTACTGCTCAGTTAGGCATGGGCTTTTTTTCCGCGCTAATCACAGCGATGGCCCTGTGTGCTTTGATCGGGGTTGTGATTGAGCGGATTGCGTATAAGCCGCTGCGCAATGCAACCCGGATCACCGCGCTGATCACGGCGATCGGCGTCAGCTATTTCTTAGAAGCCAGTACCCAGAAAGTCATGGGAACCGGCGTGAAAACCTTTCCGCAGGTGCTGGCAAATCAGAAAATCATGCTTGGCGGCGTCATGATCACAACCCAGCAGATTGCGATTTTTGTGATTACGATTGTCTTGATGCTTTTGCTTCAATATATTGTCCGCAAGACCAAGGTCGGCCGAGCGATGCGGGCGGTTTCGGTCGATGCCGATGCGGCGCGCTTAATGGGCGTCAACGTCGATATGACGATTTCCTATACGTTTGCGATCGGTTCGGCATTAGCCGGCGCGGCCGGAGTTTTAGTTGGCCTGTATTATAATTCGATCAATCCGCTGATGGGCATGTTGCCGGGCGTGAAGGCGTTTATCGCTGCGGTTTTCGGCGGGATTGGAATCATTCCCGGCGCGATGTTCGGGGGCTTCTTCATCGGCATCGTCGAAACGCTGGTCAGCGGCTATGGCAGTTCGCTGTATAAGGACGCTGTTGTTTACATCATTCTGATCATCATTCTGGTGGTTAAGCCGGCAGGCTTGCTGGGGAAAAATGTAAAGGAAAAGGTGTAGGCGCATGAAGAATCTGTTAAATAAAAAGAATGCCTGCTGGCTGCTTCTGATTGCGGGCAGCTACGGTTTGATCTCCCTGTTAATCAGTGCCGGCGTGGTCAACAATGTCTATCTGACCGTGCTGATGACCATCGGCATCAACATCATTTTGGCGATCAGTCTGAATTTAATCATCGGTGTAACCGGTCAGTTTTCGCTGGGGCATGCCGGATTTATGATCATCGGCGCGTATTGTGCCGGGGTTGCCGTTAAACAAATCTCCGCAAGCTTAGGCGGGATTTTGACCGGCATGCTGATCGGAATCGCAATCAGCGGACTGGTCGCGCTCGTCGTGGCGATTCCAACCCTGCGGCTGCGCGGGGATTATTTGGCCATCGCAACGCTCGGTTTCGGCGAGATTATCCGAATTGTGATTCTGAATATGAAAATCACCAACGGCGCGGCCGGCATGATTCTGCCGAAGTTGGTCGATTGGCGAATCATTTTTGCGGCGGTTGTGATCTGCACGGTGATCATCATCAATTTCTGCCGGTCAGCTCAGGGGCGGGCTTGCATCTCCGTGCGCGAAGATGAAATCGCCGCCGAAGCGATGGGCATCAATACGACTAAGTATAAAATCATGGCGTTTGTCTTAGGGGCGATGATTGCCAGCGTAGCCGGAGCGCTGTATGCTGGCGCGTTCTATGTCATTAAGCCGGAAATGTTTACGTTTAATAAATCTATTGATATCCTTGTCCTGGTCGTCTTTGGCGGCATGGGCAGCTTTACCGGCTCCTTTATCGCTGCTGGGGTGATCGGCGTGCTGAACACAGTTTTGCAGCAGTTCTCCGATATTCGGATGATCCTGTATGGCTTAATGCTGGTCGGAATTATGATTTTCCGTCCAAGCGGCTTGTTGGGAACGAAGGAATTCACCTTTTCCGCTCTGTTTAACCGGTTCAGCCGGCGAAAGGAGGTGCGGGAATGACCGTATTAAAGGTAAGCAGTCTGACAAAAAACTTCGGCGGTCTGGCCGCGGTCTCCAATGTCAATCTGGAAATTGAGGAACGCGAACTGATCGGACTGATCGGACCGAACGGTGCGGGAAAAACGACGCTGTTTAATCTGTTGACTGGCGTGTACGAGCCCAGCGAGGGCAAAATCGAACTGAACGTAGACGGTCAGATGAAAAGCATCGGCGGATTGAAGCCGTATGTGATCACTGGCTTGGGGCTGGCACGGACATTCCAGAATATTCGGTTGTTTAAGAATATGACGGTGCTGGATAATGTCAAACTGGCGATGAACAAATCGGTCCGGTATTCCGCACTGGCGGCGGTTCTGCGGCTTCCTTCGTATTACCGCGAAGAACAGCGCATTCTGAATGAAGCCATGGAACTGTTGGAAGTGGTCGGCCTGGCTGAGAAAAAGCAGGTGCTGGCCAAAAATCTGCCGTATGGACAGCAGCGCAAACTGGAAATTGCCCGCGCTTTGGCCGCCAAACCGAAGATTTTATTCCTCGATGAACCGGCAGCGGGCATGAATCCGCAGGAAACTACCGAACTGACCGAGCTGATCCATCAGATTAAGGAACAATTCAATTTAACTGTGGTTTTGATTGAACATGACATGTCGCTGGTCATGAAAATCTGCGAGCGGATTTACGTTCTGGATTATGGGAAGTGCATCGCGCAGGGAACACCGGAAGCGATCAAGAATAACCGCCGTGTCATCGAAGCGTATCTGGGGGAGGATTAAGATGCTGAAAATAACCGATTTAAGTGTCCATTATGGTGTTATTCAAGCCTTAAAAGGCGTATCCCTGGAAGTGCGGGAAAAGGAAATCGTCGCGCTGATCGGCGCCAATGGGGCTGGGAAAACAACGCTGCTGCATGCGATCAGCGGTCTGCTGAAAAAAAGCGGCGGCGAGATTGAATTTCTGGGTCAGCCGATGACGAAGAAAAACGCCCGGGATATCGTAAAAGCCGGGATTACGCAGGTACCGGAAGGAAGAAGAATTTTTCCCGATATGAGCGTTGCCGAAAACCTGCAGATGGGGGCGTATCTGCGCAAGGATAAAGCCGGAATTGAAAGGGATCTGGAAAGTGTGTATCAGCGCTTTCCGCGGCTGGCGGAACGTAAGAAACAGCTGGCCGGAACGTTGTCGGGCGGCGAGCAGCAGATGCTGGCGATGGGCCGGGCTTTGATGGCCAAACCGAAGCTGCTGCTTCTGGATGAGCCGAGCATGGGCCTGTCCCCGCTTCTGGTCAAGGAAATCTTTTCAATTATTCAGGATATCAATGCCCAGGGAACGACGGTGCTGCTGGTTGAACAAAACGCGAAGATGGCGCTGGGAATTGCTGATCGGGCCTATGTGCTGGAAACCGGCAGCGTTGTGCTGAGCGGCACCGGGGCGGAATTGGCAGCCAGTGAAGACATTAAGAAAGCCTATTTAGGAGGATAAGAGTATGTTGGTGAAAGATCGCATGACCGCGAATCCTTACTGCATCAGTAAGGATACCTCAATCAGTGCGGCACTGGATTTGATGGCGGAACGGGATTTCCATCGAATTCCGGTGGTTGCCGGACAAAATCTGGTCGGACTGGTAACCGAAGGCACGATTGCCGAGAACACACCGAGCAAGGCTACCAGTCTTTCGGTGTACGAGCTTAATTATCTGCTGGCCAAGAGCACCGTGGAATCGGTCATGATCAAGGACGTCGTAACGATTCATCCCGATGCCTTGCTGGAAGAAGCGGCGGTGCTGATGCGTCAGCATGATATCGGATGTCTGGTTGTCACGGAAGGTTCCAAAGTTGTCGGAATTATCACGCAGAATGATATCTTTGAAGCTTTTATCGATCTGTTAGGCTATTATGAGGAAGGCAGCCGGTATGTGATTCCCGTTGAAGATAAGCCGGGAATTCTGGCGGATCTAACGGGGCTGTTCTTCGGTGAGAAAGCTCAGATTACCAATCTGGCGGTTTATCGAAAAGCAGAACAGACCGATGTCGTCATCCGGGCCCGCGGCGTTGATCCGAAGAGGATGCGGAAGTTATTGGAGGATCACGGTTATCCCGTGGCGTCTTTGATTACGCGCGCAAACTGAAAATTTGACGGTGAGGCAGTCAAGATACAGGCTGCCTTTTCTTTTATTCATCAAAAAATGTCTGAATCCGAGTAAAATTGAAATCCAGGATTGGCTTTGCTTTGATGCGGGAGGAAAGATTTCTGTTATAATAAAGGAAAGATAAAAGAAAGGCGGCAAACGGCTGTCATGGGGATAGATCGGATGAAACAACGTTGCCGTTGGGCAGAATGCGGATCGCTGCAGCTGAAGGCCTATCAGCTCAAGCTCAGTCTGAGAGGCAGGAAGGGGGCATAAGCCGTGAATGGAAATATAGATAATCCAAGTACCGTCGGCCGCGTCTATCAGCAGATTATCGTTCTCGGCATGCTTGTGCATATGCTTTATATTGCCCTGAGCGGCTGGCTGCAGGTCACGCCGTTAGTATATTATAATGTTTTCAGCACCGTCTTTTATATGATCATGTCGCTGCTGGTCTGTTATAGCCGCTATCGGCTGGCGGTCACATTGATTCATCTGGAAGTCGGAGTGTTTGTAACAGTAAGCACAGTAATGCTGGGCTGGGAAGCAGGAATGCCGATGTATTTGATCGCCATGGCTTCTCTGGTGTATATCCGGCCATACCGCCGCAGTGCGGTTCCTTATCTGTTTTCGATATTGGAGATCGTTTTGTTTTTCAGTTTGAAATTAGGCGGCAGCTGGATTGAGGCCAGCGTGGAGCTTCCTGCCGTGGTGATCAACAGTATCTATCTGTTCAATTCCTTGGCTAGTTTTCTGATCATTTTGATTTCTTCAGCGATCTTCAACGTTTCCTCATCCTTGATTCAGGGGCGGCTGCAGCGTCGCAATGAAGAACTGCAGGAAGCCGCTTCCATAGACGGTTTAACCGGTGCGCTCAGCCGTTACGGGCTGAACGATCAGTTAGCCCCGCTCAAGGGAAGCGCGATCTGTGTTGCTTTAGGGGACTTGGATGATTTTAAACAGGTCAACGATACGTATGGGCATATCTGCGGGGATTATGTGCTGGCTACGGCCACCCGGCTCATGCAGGAAAGTGAAGAAACGCGGGTCTGCCGCTGGGGCGGAGAAGAATTTTTGCTTGTGTTCGCGGATGACAATTTGACGCAGGCTCAGCAAAAGCTTCAGGTCATCGCTCAGAAAATCCGCGGCTATCCGTTTTCCTATGACGGCTATCCGATCCGCATTACGATGACATTTGGTTTAACCTGCGGTTTGTTGGATAAGAACATTGAGAATCTGGTCAAACTGGCAGATGAACGAATGTATCGTGGCAAACGGCAGGGGAAAGATCAGATTGTTGCGGAATAAAGGTGAAGTTGAATAAAATTCAAACTGAAGCGATGAAATGGATAAAAATGTTGTATAATAAGCACAGGAGGCGATGATCATGGAACAGAAATCCTTGTTTGACGATCGCGATCTGAACAGTCCCCTGGCCAGCCGGCTGCGGCCGAAGATGCTGGAAGAAGTGGCCGGACAAAAACATCTGTTGGGCGAAGGGAAAATTCTGCGGCAGCTGATCGAACAGGATCAGGTGTCCTCGATGATCTTCTGGGGCCCGCCGGGGGTCGGCAAGACAACCTTGGCCCGCATCATCGCCGAACGCACGCAGTCGCATTTCGTGGATTTCAGCGCGGTGACCAGCGGGATCAAAGAAATCAAAGAGGTCATGAATAAAGCGGAACTGAACCGCCAGATGGGCGAGAAGACAATTCTGTTCGTTGATGAAATCCATCGCTTTAACAAGGCTCAGCAGGATGCGTTTCTGCCGTTTGTGGAAAAGGGCAGCATTATTCTGATCGGCGCGACGACGGAAAATCCATCCTTTGAGATCAACGCGGCGCTGCTTTCACGCTGTAAGGTCTTTGTACTGCAGGCTTTATCTACCGAAGACTTAATGGAACTGCTGAGCCGGGCATTAAAGGATCCGCGGGGTTTTGGCAATTATCAGGTCGATCTCAACGATGATCTGTTGTGGATGATCGCCAACTTTGCCAACGGCGATGCCCGAACGGCGCTGAATACGCTGGAAATGGTCGTGCTCAACGGCGAGAAGAACGGTGAGGAAATTCATGTAACAAAGGAACATCTGGAACAGTGCATCAACCGCAAATCCTTGTTATATGACAAAAAGGGCGAGGAACATTACAATTTGATCTCCGCGCTGCATAAGTCGATGCGCAACAGCGATGTTCAGGCTTCCATCTACTGGCTGGCACGGATGCTGGAAGCGGGCGAGGATCCGCTGTATGTAGCGCGCCGGGTTGTGCGGTTTGCCAGCGAGGATATTGGAATGGCGGACAGCCGGGCGATGGAGGTTGCAGTCGCGGCTTATCAGGCCTGTCATTTTAACGGCATGCCGGAGTGCAGCGTCAATCTGACGCAGGCGGTGGTGTATATGGCGCTTTCCCCCAAGTCCAATGCTTTGTATATGGCGTATGAAGCGGCCAAAAAGGACGCGCTGGAACATTTGGCGGAGCCGGTGCCGCTGGCGATCCGCAACGCCCCGACGTCGTTGATGAAGGAGCTGCATTATGGCGAAGGATATCAATATGCCCACGATACAGAAGAAAAACTGACAACCTTGCAATGCCTTCCGGATGCGCTGGCGAATCGGAAATACTACGTGCCGACCCGGCAGGGACGGGAAAGCCGGATTGTGGAGCGCATGGAACAGATCGAAGCGTGGCAGAAGCAGCACCGTAAGAAATAAAAAAACAGCAAACGAGGAGGAACGCTATGTTCATCATGATCGGCGCCGGTTCTGGGCATCGTAAAAAAGCTTATCTGGGAGTACGGATTTGTCCGCACTGCGGCAAATTAAGTCATTTTTACCTGATGGAACAAGCACAGCAGGTTTCACTGTTTTTTGTCCCGGTTGTGCGCTGGGGCAAGCATTGGGGAATTGCCTGTTCGCGCTGCAAGGCGGGTTTTGAAATCGAAGATACGGAAAAGGATTTTTGTCTGAAGCAGGCTCAGTGGATGCCAAGCGAAAAGCAGATGAATGAAGTGATCGAGTACATCGGCGTTCAGCTTCAGGCAGGCGGCGGACTGGACGACGAAACGCTGCGCGAGCGAGTTCGTCTGCGCTTTGATTTTCATGTCGATGACCGCTCCTTTGAGGAAATCGTCAAGGCGTTAAGACAAGCTACACAGCGGGAAAGTCAGTTCCGGCAGTTTTATTAATCGTATATTCCAATTCAAGTTTGAATGAAGTTAATGCCGTCTTTCGTCTTTTGGAAGTGCGGCTTTTTTTCTGAAAATCGCTTTTTCCAATTTAAATCAAAAGTTAGATCAGTCCCTGATTGTCCATTTTGTAATAATTTTGGTATGATAAAAGAAAGCGGTGCAAGTCAGTATCCCCCCAGTGGAATTCTTGGAACAGTGGAGATGCGATTTCAAGCTGTAAGGGGGAGCAGGATGACAAATTTATATTCATTGCGGATTTATCAGGAAATCGGATATCTGATTTCCAATAAACGAGTAAGGCCCGCTGAGTTTATTCATCACTTTTCACTCAGTCAGTACGAATTTGCGCAGGATCTGGAAAAGATTGAAGTCCTGCAGTCAAACTATGGCTTGAAAATTCAGGCGGACCGCGATCAGATTACCTTTTCGATTGTCGATGCCGCATTGTTTAATGATACGTATCGGAGCTTGTGCGGATTTTATGAACAGTATAATTTTCGCGGTGATTTCCATGACAAAATGCTGCTGCAATTTGAAATCTGCGAGATGCTTCTGGGAACTGAAGGTTTTATTCAGATTGATACGATTGCGGAGCGATTGGGATATTCCCGCAGCATTATCCGCGCGCCGTTAAAACTAGCCCGTGAATTCATCAGCAGCTACAATATCCAGATTGAGAATATTCCCCATCATGGAATTCGCCTTCAAGCTCAGGAGCTGCAGCAGCGTAGATGTCTGGCGGCGGTTTACAACTGGTTTAAAATCGGTGTTCTGCGCCAAGGGGAGCCCTGGACGGAATGCTTTAGCCATGAAAACTATATTCACCTGCTGAGGCTGATCGCCCGTACGCTTCAGGAAGCAGGTGCGGATATGCAGCAGCTTGACCGGAAAAAACTGCGTTATTATCTGATCGCAGCCAATAAGCGGGTTCAGAAGGGACATTGCGCAAAGGCGCTGGGCTTACCTCAAGAAATTCAAACTTTTATTCATAAAGAGGAGGCTTTGCGGAAGCTGGATCCTCGGTGAGATTTTAAGATCATGGGTAGTCCATGTGGATGAAACAGGATATAAAATAAACGGGAATCCTGCCTAGATCCATGTATTGAGTACAAAAGGCTATGCGTATTTCCTCATGACAAAAAAGAGGAAAGACGTAGAGAACGGGCCGCTTAAGATCCTTGAACTGTTTGAGAATGTCTTAGTTCATGATCATTATAAAGCCTATTATGATCTTAAGAACTGCATTCACGCTGAGTGCAACGAACATATCTTAAGATCCTTGAAAGGCGAGGTTGATTTTGATGATGTCCAAGAATGTCAGGAGATGATCACACTGCTTCAAACAGCCCTGCATAGGAAGCATGAACTCCAGGAACAGGGAATCTAACAAATGGAGGAAGCAGAATACAAAACGATTGAACAAAAGTACTTGGAGATCGCGGAACGAGTCATCAGGGAATACAATGAGAAACACCCCTTTATGAAGTCGATCCATATTCCAGAAGCGATAAAAACCTTGAAACGGATGAAGGAATACAAGAAGGAACATCTTTTATTTCTTCGAGATTTTAGTGTCCCTTTTGATAATAACGAAGCAGAAAGACAAGCAAGAGTCTGTAAACTCTACAAAAAGGTCTCGGGTCAATGTGCAACATTGGAAACCGGGAAGCATAAAATGGCGATGCTTAGCGTGCTTCAAACGGCAAAGAAGCAAAAGCTGAATACCTTAGAGGCCCTTGAGAATATCCTAGATTCAGGATGGCCTCAGAATCAACCGGCAGTTTTAAGCTGATCCGGTTTTCTTTTTCCTCGCTCCTCGGTGAATAGTAACCACCCGAATAAATTGTTGATTTTAGGGTTATTATTCTTGTGAAGGATTCGAGTATACTATTGGTGGTGGATATCTCTTTTCTATTTCTGTTAGTTGTCGAGACGAAACAAACCTGTTCATAGAATATTCGTCTATTGTATCTTAAACAAGCTTCTTTCGATTTTAGAAATATGGGAATCATAGGTAAAGATATGTCGGCAATCCTTACACTGGACCCGCTGCTTTCTATTCTTAAATCCTCTTTTGATCATTCTGCTCTCTTTGCAGGAACAGAGACACGTTTTTGATTTCTTGTTTAAGTCCTATTCGTTAATATTCAGGGAATCAATGACAAATCTAGTAAGTTTATCTTTTTGATACGATGTAAATTTAGAGATGTCCTCTACTAGTTCGCTTTAGCTTCATAGTAGAATACCTTTCTTCTCGATGATATTCTACTGTTTAATGTGATTTTTTTGATTCTCGTAGAGCTAATTTTTTAGATTGTATTTATTCAGGTACCTTTTCATTAAATAAAGTTATTCTAATTAAAAATTTCAAAAAATAAGCTAGGCTCTAACTTCATACAATTCATGATTGAAAGCAAGTCCGCATTTAATAAATTAAAAAATATTTTTAGACTTAAAGGTATAATTATAGACTTCTGAATATAATTTTTAATAGAATCTTTGATAATAATCATTAATAATTAAAGTGATTATCTATGAAATAATATATCTAACTAAATATAGTATTTCTTATTGCTAGATGCTAAAATAAATTAATAAAGACTGTATAAGGAAAAAGCTCTATGACCAAGTTAAAAAAAAGAATTTTATTTGCTTTGTTATTGCTCTGTTTCTTTTTTCTACCACTAAAGTTAGAAAATACAAACCAAAATATTCATATTAAAGTTTGTACTGATGGTATATTTGTATATCTATATAATTATGGATGCACATCATATCCAAAACTGAACGTCAAATATAGCAATAAACCTATGGTAAATTTGAATTGTCATAATATTTTTGCAATTTATTTAAATAATGCTCACGATAACTTTAGTTTAAATAAGCTAAAAATGAAAGTGACAAATGATGATTATGTAGAATTTTTTATGCAGCGTAACTTTTTCTATATCAACGATATAGAAAAATGCCTATTAGAATACGTTGATCATACTATTATAGATGAATATAGCACACTGAAGTCTGGCGATCCTTGTTTATATGATAATTTATGTAAGAGCAATAATATCAAAGAATATTAATTCTATTACTTTGAAAACTTAGCTATACTTTCTTGGATTAACTCTTCTGAAAGACTATCGTTTTGGATACTTGGATCTAGATCATAATTTTGGTCAACATATTCAACTAAAGCATTAAGGCAATTCTCAATCACCTCTTGAGTGAATATCTCATGATAAGTATTTGCTTTAGAAGAATTATCGCTTCTAAAATATTTTAATGAATTCTCAAAATATTCTTGATTATAACTTCGCAAGAATTCATCGAATCTACTACGTGTTGAGATATAAGCAATTTCATCATTCTCGAAACTCCAAAATTTTTCACAATCACTGTGGTGATTAAGTCCGTCTTTAAAGCTGTATACACAATTTCCAATAGTAAGAGAGGCGTCTTTAAAGTTTAAAATTTCACTATAGTAATTTTTGTCTCCATCTTCAACCAATCTAATTTCGCTATATGTATTCAAGTTTACATAGTAAGAATCGATATAATCATATTGCCCCTTAAACACATTCTTTTGTACTTCTTCAATGATAATCTCTGAATGTGTTTGTCTAAATTCTATTGGATCAATTTCTACCTTATAGTTAAATTGAATTTCATCTACCTTAGTTGAATTGTCATTCTCTTCATTTTGCTTATCAATCAGTCCTGAATTGGGTGTGCTATCTGGTTTTTCACTTTGTTGATCAGAATCAACCTTCGTGTTATTAGAACAACTCGTGCATAAAATTAAAATGAAAGCAATGATTAATTTCATATTTCCTCCAATAGTAATATTTATATGTTTCTATGCAAATTATACAGTATATTTATAATTTGCAATAGATTATTATTTTGCAAGCTTGTTTTATACATGCTTTGTTTTTTAATACCACTGAGGATGAGATTAAATTATCTTAAGCTAATAATAATTACTTTTCTGAAAATTAATCTAAATCGTTTTGAATAATTGATATCATCTACTTTTCTAGATCTAGACAATAATGAGTCTAAAAGTGATCTTGACTCTTATCAAAATAATCATATGAAATAAATAAAGACACTAATTTAATTGGCATAAATGGTTTTTTTCAGCTTGACACAAAAGGATATTATACAGTAGTTTTAACAGATACATCTGTTATGGATCCAAACATCGGAGGAAATATCATCCAAAGCCATTATACTTAGTTGCTTCGGCTAAAGGTGCTAATATCAGAACTTCTATTCCATCAGGTACACCAACTTTTGTTCCCGCGGGGGCAAAAATGAAGGTAGAAGAATTAATCCCTGGCTTTCAATCGGATGGTTATCAGTGGGTTAAAGCATCGTACAATAAAACCAGCGGATATGTTCAAGTTGATTTGAATAATTGGCATTATTTCCAAATCTGATTTATATTGATTAAAAAATAGGCTGCAGTCAAATTTATTGGAATAAAAATAATTTTGACTGTAGCTTTTCTATTCACTAAACATTAAAGCTTGTACCTACATTTGATTAACTTATAAAAACAGTTTATTATATAAACAGTAATAAGGAGTGGATGTTGTGAAAAAAGGCTCTCATTTAAAAGTACTTATCTATTTCCCGCTTGCTTTGATCATCGTTCTCTTAGGTATATATAGAATTAAAGAAGAATTTAGTTTACCTCGTCAATATGGAGAAGGACTTAACAGAGCTAAACCTAAACATGAAATGGATGAATATAAGAGCTATTTACTAAATTTACGCAAGGATCTCTATTTTGAGGACTGGGATTATGATCTCATTCTCTATCCTGAGAATCAAGCTTATGCTGCAATTGTGATTCCTAAATCAAGATTGGATCAGTTCATGGATGAAGAAATGACGAATAGCGATCGATACAACTTATATGGCATACTTAATTCATTAACTTATTCTTCTTTTTTTCATAATAAACTAGACCCTATTTTCTCATCGACTATTGGTGATGAGACTCAATATAAGTTTCATATTATTTTTAGTCATTCCGCAACTCTTGAATCAGAAATTGTTGATAATAATGAAAAGTCCATTATGAATTCAGTTTTAAGTGAAAATAATTTCGCTGTTTTTATTTCTCTTTTAATTGATAAAAAAACTTTGGCTCCAACTATAAATACGGAAGAACTATATAATTCTTTGTTTTTGGAAATAAAAGAAATGTTCGGTGAATTACCACACTGTTATTTTTCTTTATCAGCTGCCACAACTGACAAATTAGAAGAATATAGGTATACAGATTTTGTTAAAGGATTATTCGAGGATGAGAATAGTGATTTTTATGAAAGCATTTGGAAGAAGCCTTAATAAAAAGTTTATTCTTGTAAAATAATCATTTAATCATATCTTGACTCTTTAAAATTGTGCAGGGTACCTGTCAATCATTAATGTTATTGATACCTATAACAAGCTGTAGGGTGAGGAAAATAAAAAAATCCTGATAAAATTGAGCTTACTAAGCTTCATCATTTTACCATAGGAGATGCCATGAATGGCTAATGAACGATTCAAGTTCTCCAATTGGATGGTGTTTTTTTATAAAAAAACTATAAAAAAGAACATGGAAAAAAGATTCTGATCTTCTTATAATGAAAGCAGAAATGATCCTGCGGCAGGCAGGATGAAGGAGGAAAAACATGCCACTAAGAAAGGATTTTTTATGGGGCGGTGCAACGGCGGCGAACCAATGCGAAGGGGCTTATAATGAAGGTGGGCGCGGACTGGCCAACGTTGATGTCATTCCCCATGGCAGTGAACGCTGGGCTGTCGTTTCCGGCAACCGCCGCATGCTGGATTTTGAAGAAGGCTATTATTATCCGGCTAAACAAGCCATTGACTTTTATCATCATTACAAAGAAGATATCCGCCTGTTTGGCGAGATGGGATTTAAGACCTACCGCATGAGCATCGCCTGGAGCCGGATTTATCCGCAGGGAGATGAAGAACAGCCCAATGAAGAAGGCCTGCGTTTCTATGAGGAAGTTTTCCGCGAATGTCACCGTTATGGCATTGAACCGTTAGTCACAATTACCCACTTTGATTGTCCAATGCATTTGATTAAGGCTTACGGCGGATGGCGGAATCCCAAGCTGGTGACCTTTTACAAGCGCTTGGTCACCACGTTATTTACGCGGTATAAAGGGTTGGTTCATTACTGGCTGACATTTAACGAGATTAACGTGCTGCTTCACGGTTCGTTTATGGGTGCCGGCATCTGTTTTGAATTCGATGAGGATCGCTTTAAAACGCTCTATACCGCGGCGCATCATGAACTGGTCGCGAGTGCCTGGGCTGTGAAGATCGGACATGAAATTGATCCGGAAAACAAGCTGGGCTGCATGTTGGCGACAGGCAGTTATTATCCCTATTCCTGTAAGCCGGAAGATGTGTTCGCCGCACAGCAGGAAAATCATAAAAACTATTTCTTCATTGATGTTCAGAGCCGCGGAGCCTATCCTGCTTACGCTTTAAAAGAATTTGAACGGCATCATTTTGAATTGCCGATGAGTGAGGAAGAGAAGAAACTGCTGAAAGAAAATACGGTCGATTTCATTTCCTTCAGCTACTATTCTTCCCGTGTTGCCAGCAGTGATCCGCAGCTCCAAGGGGAAGGCAATATGATGAAAGGAGTTAAAAACCCCTATCTGGAAGTCTCGCAATGGGGCTGGCAGATCGATCCGCTGGGTTTGCGGATCACCATGAACGAGCTATATGACCGCTATCAGAAACCGCTGTTCATTGTGGAAAACGGATTGGGAGCTGTGGATGTTCCGGATGAAAACGGTGAGATTCAGGATGACTATCGGATTGAATATCTGCGCGCGCATATTCAGGCGATGAAGGAAGCGGTCGAGCAGGATGGGATTGACTTATTGGGCTATACGACCTGGGGTCCGATTGATCTGGTATCTGCCGGAACGGGTGAGATGTCGAAACGTTATGGATTTATTTATGTTGACCGTGATGATTTTGGTCAGGGAACCTTACAGCGGTTCAAAAAGAAATCTTTTGCCTGGTATAAGAAGGTCATCGCCTCCAACGGCGAAGACTTAGACTGAATTTTCAGATAAAAAAAACCATGCCTTCAAAGGGGAGCATTCAGCTTCACAGCGAAGACATGGTTTTTTCTTTTCTTTATGTTTTATTTCGTTATTAACAATTTCAGTGAAACGACTTTTTGTATTATTCATCTTTTGTATATTAGTTTTTATTAATGCATTTATTCTTCGCTTTTGAAATGCGTTGAAATTTCTTATTAAATTATTATTATTTATCGATAGTTCTTATAAACAGTTTGTGCAACTCTAATTGAAATATGTTGAGGGAACACCTGCGAGTCAAAGGGAAAACCAAAATCCTATCTCAAGATCAATAGTCAAGTTATTGGTGTTGGATGTGCCAAGTCTTAAAAACGATATTTGGGACTGTAGGCAAGTATGGAAGGCACTCAGCTAAGGAGAAGAGGCATTCTTCACTTCCTAACGACTTGTTCAACGATTAAATATTATATAATGCATCATCGTTAATCTCTGTATAAAAATCAGTTGCAAATTTAATTCCTGCTTTAAAATAGAAAAGCCCATTTTCATCGACCAGTTTATTTATGCATTCATCTAGTTTGAACAATAAATTTTCTATTTCCACATTGTCCTTAGTGTGCTTAATTTCGTTCATTATTTCTTCCAGTTCTTCTTTTATTCTACAGATTTGTTTTGTCTGGGATTGGGCTGTATGAAAGGGCCTAAAATTTCCAAGATAAAGTTCTCTTATGAGTTCTTTTTCCATATTATATTTCTTCCTGAGTTCCGAATTCATCTAGTGCCATCTGATGATGAATTTTATAGGCTAACATAAAACCTAGCTCGAATACATATTTTTTTCTAAGTCTGTAACATTGGATTCTGCCGCTTCATAGTTGCGGAATAAATCTAAAGCTTCTTGATCTTGCATTACTTTTTGTAAATAATCAACAATTTCTTCACTGAGTTTAGACGTTTCCGTTACGGCTTCATTATATTCTGTTGACTTGGGCATAGCCTCGGATGGGCGTAGGTCTCCATAATAAAGAAGATCAAATATATTTTTCATACACTTTCCATTTTCGTTTCCAGTTTTTTTATTGCTTTCTGTGATCTGTGCAAATAATTCTTTTATTTCCATTGCATTATCCCTCCTAATATATAAGCTTTTTTGTTATTCACATAGAATGATCATGTTATTTATAATTTTAAAGTCCGAGATAAAGGCTCGCTCGGTATTGCAAGCTAGTTTAAACAGGTTATATTCATAACAGAAAAACGCGATTTTTAAAAAGTCTGTTTGTGTAAAGAAATTGCTTAGAGTCCAAGGGAGAACATGATGGAAAGCGGGACGGATGACTTAAATTTTATCAGAGATTTCTTAACTTCATGATTAAATAAGAAAGTAAATGAATGCCCGGGGAGTTATGATTTAGGACATCATCGGGGTTATGATTGTTTTTTTTGATTCCCCCCCAGTCAAAATTTCTCATTGGACAGTAATCTTGCTTATCCATAGACTGCTATAACTAAATTCAAAAATGATCGAATGAAGATTAATACATTGTTGAAAAATCATTGCCCGATTCAACAGAAAGAATACTGATTAGCTGTTAATATAATTTTCTGCAAAGTGTAAGGCTTTTTTATACTGGCGAGTTCTTTTATAAAAACTAATTAGCTGCGTATAAAGAAAGGCCTTTGCTTCGTAATCCCCTTCTACACTAATATAGTTTTCCATCTGAAGCAGGTGATCTTCAATAACTTTGTTGTTCCCTTTAGAATTTGATAGTTTGACAAAGGTCAGGCAATCCCATATATACTTATCATTAACCTGTTGTTTAGATACATCTTTTAAGAATTCATCTAATTCTTGATTTCTTTTAAGATGATATAAACTCCATGCTTTGTTAAAATAATATTCTGATGGGTTATTGTTCAGTTCTGTAACATGCTCTAAATATTTTAATGCTTTTCTATAATCTTTGGAACAAATCGCATTCCAACTAGCGTTGCAATATATGATGTTTTTTTCAAGACTAGAAACAGCTAATATCTTTGTCATTTTGATAACTTCTTGAAACTTTTTATCCGCTTCTTTATAATTTTTCTCATACGTCTGGATCGAGGCCATAGCGGATAATACTTGAAATATCCTGCGAATATTTCCGGTATTTTCAAATAGAGTTAAGGCTTGCTTATTGCAGAAATAACTCTGGCTTAAGTTATTTAATCGTGTTTCAATTTGTCCTAGCTGATAATATATCATTGGAATTATTGTTTCTTGCGATCCTTTTTGTAACAAATCATATAACATAATTTTGGATTTAGTGAGTTGATTTTCATTTTTATAATAAACCGCAACATAATAAATATAGAAGTTTTGCTGTTCTGCCGTCATTCTATCTTGGACACAATCTAAAAAATTTATAATTTTTTTGCATTCGTCGCTTTTATAACTTGTGGAATTATAGGCTAATTTCGCAATTAAATAATCGAGGATTAAGATAGAACTAACCAATTTTTCCTCATCGTGGATCATCTTCTCATATAGTTTATTCCTATGTTCTATGTCGTAATCATAAATAGATTGGTGCAACATTTTGATTTCTTTGATTTTCTTGTTCAGCCATTTTTCGTCATTATTAAACTCGATCTGCAATATATCGTATATTGCAGATAAAACTAAGGGATCGGCATGAACATGTCCATTTTCTATATGACTAAAATAGGGTGCAGATATATTGGCTTTTTTGGCTACATACAAAGACTTTAAATCAAGGTCATTCCTTTTGTTTCTAATGATCAAGCCGATAAGTTCTTTATTATTCATATATTACCTCTTTTGAAATTTGTTCTTACATCCTTAGCTTAAAACTATTCTCTGGCACCTATTTTGTGCAACTATAAGTCATTGTTAATTAGAGAATACGTTAATATAATCAAATCATACAAGCGCTTGTTAAAAAGGAGGTACAGATGAGAAAAACATTTTTGATTGTTTTAACCGCAATTTTCTTAACAGGGACTCCGTTAAATCCTGTTATGATGTACGGTCATACAGTCTACATGCCTAACTAATAAAAAATTAAAGAGGCCTCTTTCTGTAAATTTCAATCAAGCTAGAACCTAGAGCTTTAAGTATAGTATTTAATTCATTAATTCCTGGATCGACTTCGCCCTTTATGATGCTTCTTAGCTTTTCTTGAGAGTAATCCGTTTTGATCTCTAATTTTGCATAAGACATTTTTCTTTGATTAAACAAATTTTCCAATTTTATTTTTAATTCTTCCTCCTCAAGATGGGAATCTATTTGTTTATCATTCATTGCTTGCATAATAAGCTCCTCACTTTTATTCTAGTATATTCGTTCGAATGAAGTAAGTCAATTTTTAGAAATGCTAGTCTATTTATATTTTCCGAGGATTATATAATGCCTTTAAAGGGTAAGTAGGGAAATGTGATATGAAAATAAATGATGCCGTTAGATATAGAATAAAAGAAATTTGTGAGGAGTTTAATATATCGCTGCACGCTCTTGCTCAAAATGCAGGTGTTCCAGACCCTACGATTAGGCAGTTTATGCAGGGGATTCATGATGATATAAAGATTAAAATCTTATTTAAAATATGCAAAGGCATGAACATGTCTATGATTGAATTTTTTGATTCGAAAATTTTTGATGATGTCGATGATGATTAAGATCCATAGAATATAAAAAGCTATAAAAAGAAATATTGAGATGGAATTTCCAGATTAAAAAAACCATGCCTTTAGCTATACAGCGAAGATATGGTTTCTTTCTTTTCTTTATTCACCATTGAATGATCTGCAAGCAAGTCATTCTGACAATTTAATTAAGGAAACGGTTGAGAAAGGCGGTAACAGAATTCCAGTACAATTCAGGATCGACATCCGCGCTGGCTGCATGGGCAGCACCTTCAATGACTAATAATTCTTTTTCAGTTGGACAAGCTTCAAAAACCTGGTAAACCATGTCTGTCGGCACATAGGTATCGTTGCTTCCGTGGATAAACATCATTGGAACGGATGCTTTTTTCAGCTGCTCAAGAGCGGAGGCCTCCTTGAAATGATAACCCGCGCGAATACCGGTCATGACATCGGCAGTGGCTAAAAACGGAAATTCGGGAAGGCCGAAGCGATAGTCTAACTGATTTTTAAACATATCGTAGACAGAGGTGTAGCCGCAGTCTTCAATCACAGCTTTGACGTTATCTGGTAGTTGTTCACCAGCCGTCATCATGACGGTTGCACCGCCCATGGAAACTCCATATAAGATGATTTCAGCCTGAGAATCCTGATTCACGATCTGTTGGATCCAAAGCAGCAGATCCTTGCGGTCGAGCCAGCCCATGCCGATATATGAACCGCCGCTTTCACCATGCGCACGATTGTCCGGCGTGATCACAGTATAGCCCAGTTCGGAAAAGTGCCGGGCTTCAGTCTGCATCGCTTCTTTGTTGGATGTGTAGCCATGAATAACCAGGGCATAACGATGAGCGGACGGATCCGCGGTATACTGCAGGGCACGCAGAGTCAGTCCGTCTTCACTGACAATCTCCGTTTTTTCAATACTGACAGTTTCCAGCCAAGCATCAGTCAAGGCCTGTTCCTGAGCTTTGTTGGCTTCTTCGTTTCCATACGTTTCCCCAACCGGAGCTTTGCCGTCATGGGCAGATTCCGGCGCCTGATCTGTCCGATAGAGAGCATAGTCCACTAAATAATTGCCGGCTCCGAAGCTGCCGGCTGTCAGAACAGCGGCTGCCAGAACGAGAACGAATATTAAAATTTTTGTTTTTTTCTTCATGATGATGCATCCTCTTTTCAGGTTGGTTCACAAGGAACCTGAACGAGGAAACAGTATAGCAGAAAATAATTTGTATGTCAAAATAAATTGCGAGTATTCACAGTGAACACAACAGTATTTAAATTAAGGAAAGGCATAACATCCCTTAAGAAAGACAGAAGAAATCAAAAAACGACACATTGATATCCAAATGATTCCTCTGTCCGGACGGATCTCTGTTGGCTTATCCGATGGAGGAGAGTAAAGACGGATAAAAACAAAAAAGCTGCCCGCTCACTGCGTTCAGCTGAAGAATCAATATGGTGCGGTAGGTGGGACTTGAACCCACATGGTTTTACCCACACGCCCCTGAAACGTGCGCGTCTGCCGATTTCGCCACTACCGCATGTATATTAAACAGCCGATTTGCCGACTGCTTTTATATATTACACTAAAACGATTTGTTATGCAAGTGTTTTTTTTAATTTTAATCCTGATTTCCCTGCAAAAGCACAAACGATCCGCAATCATCGGAGCTTCTTTTCTCTATAAGAGATTCATGCGGACACCCTGGCAGCCAAATGGAAGAAAAGATCAAAAACAGAAATAAATATTCGCTGTTGTGAATATTTGCACTTGACCCGACAGTGGCTGTCGGGTCTTTAATGAAACTAGAAAGCGAGGAAAAAGCAATGAAGAACGGAGTAAAGAAAATCTTAACCCTGATGATGGCTTTGTGTTTAACGGCCTGTTCATCACCTGCAGCTTCGTCAGAAAAAGCGTTTACGGCGGGAACGTACAGCGCTTCAGCCAAGGGCAACAATGGGGATGTTACCGTCGAGGTAACGGTGGATGCCCAGACAATCACAGCAGTCACAGTCAAAGAACATGCGGAAACGGAGGGGATTGCGGATGCGGCGCTGACGGCTATTCCGGAAGCCATTGTTATCCAGCAATCCTTAAATATTGATACCATTTCCGGCGCCACCAATACTTCCAAGGCAATTCTGGAAGCCGCTGCCGCCTGTTTAAAACAAGCGGGAGGCGATGTGGAAGCCTTGCAGACAAAGCCGAAGGCAACGGCAGAGGCACGGGATGAAATTCAGTTAAATGCGGATGTTGTTGTCGTCGGCGGAGGCGGAGCCGGGTTATCCGCTGCCTTAAGCGCCGCGGAAAACAAGGCTTCGGTCATTGTTGTCGAGAAGGCCGGCAATCTGGGAGGCACGACGATTACCTCCGGCGCTTTTTACAGCACCGGCGATCCGGAACTGGCAAAGCGTTCAAAAATGAATGATACGATGCGGGATCAAGTAGTTAGGTTGCTGGCAATGGAACCCAATTGCGAACAGATGAAAAACTGGCAGGACCAGGTAAAAGAACAGTACCAGCAATATCTGAACAGCGGCAGCGAAGCGATGTTTGACAGCGAAGAATATTACATGCTCTGTGTCTATGTGGACGGCGGAATGACCGGCGATCCGGATTTGATTGAGTGGACGTGCGCGAATGCTGACGAAGGCTATGCCTGGCTTGAGGAACATGGTTATCATTGGAGCGATAAGGTAGTCATCGGTAAGAATGGCGATAATGCCGTCATTGAACCGGATATCGAACGCTGCCGCCGTCTGGTTGCGGACAGCGAATACGGCCGTCCGGCAACACAGATGATTGACATTCTGTCCCAGCAGGCTCAGGCCGTCGGATCGGATACCTCAATCTATACCAATGTCGCCGCAACGGAACTCATCCTGGATGAAGGCCGAGTTGTTGGAATTAAAGCGCTGGGAAGCGATGGTACGCCTTATACGATTACGGCCAACAACGGCGTTGTTTTAGCCAGCGGAGGATTTGCATCCGGCGTTGAACTGCGGGAAGAATACAATACGATTTATCCGTATTTGGGCGAACAGGTGCATTCCACGAATGTAGCAACGGATACCGGCGATGGTCTTGTTATGGCCAAAGCTGCCGGGGCCCAGCTGATCGACATGGAGAAAATTCAGGTCAACAAGATCACACATTATGACTTAGGCGGAACGGACTGCATCGCCGCCGCGTTCTCCAACCTGCTGATCAACGAACAAGGACAGCGCTTTACTAACGAATACGGCAGTGAAACAGACGTATCCATAGCCATTCTCAGTCAGAGCCATCACAAGGCTTTCCTGTTGGCGGATGCTCATAACAGCAATATCACCGAAGGCAAAACCAGCGGCGGCCGGGATTTGGAAGAAGCCGTTGCGCAGGGATATGTCTTTAAAGCCGATACAATTGAAGCGCTAGCGCAGCAGCTGCAGATCGATCCGGCAGTTCTCACCCAGACGATTGAGCAGTTTAATGCAGCTATTGATCAGAAGCAGGATCCGGAATTCGGCCGGACGATCCTGAACGAAGAGGACAAGCTGCTTACCGCCCCATTCTATGCAACGCCGGTCATTCCAAGTGTGCATCATACGATGGGCGGCTTGAAGATCAATGCCAAAGCTCAGGTTCTTAACCAACAGGATGAACCGATTTCCGGTTTGTTTGCCGCGGGAGAAATTGTCGGCGGACTCAGCGGGAATAACCGCATGAGCGGCGATGCGATTATGGCCAATGTCGTTCAGGGTCGGGTAGCCGGAGCTGAAGCTGCAAATAACGATTAAAACGGGAATTATCATCAGATTCAAAAGCAGAAATAAAGCAAAAAATGAAGGGGAAGGCCAAAAAAGCATAACGGCCTTCTTTTGTATTTTTTCCATGTCTACGGAAACGTAATTCTGCAGTATTTGGCTGGATGCAGCTTCATGGTGCAACTTGAAAAACAAAAAAAGACAATATGACATTTTTTACACAAAATAGTCAATTTCCCCAATTTGTAGGAAACATGAAAAACACGCTTGCATTTTATAGAGAGTGGAGTATAATCTGTTCACATAGTTAAATATTAAGGTGGTTAACTATTAAAACAAAAGAGGTGATCGACGTGAATGAACAGGAAATCGCTCAGAAGATTCTGCGGCTGGCTTATGTCTTTCGTCAGCGCAGCGAACCCCGCGGCCGGAAGAAACTGACGATGAACCCCCGCGACATGATGATTCTGCATGGCATTATCCATCTCAATCCTGAAGGGATGATCAAGATGAGTCAGATCAAGGATTATTTTCATGTCAGTCCAGCCGCCGTTTCCCAGGGCATCCGCTCCTTTGAGCAGCAAGGCTGGGTGGAACGGGTCATTCTTGACAGCGACCGGCGCAGCGTCTACATTCAGATTACGGAAAAGGGACGTCAGCTGATGCAGCAGCGGGAACAGGAGTTCTGCGAACAGATCGGGGCGTATTTCCGCTATCTGGGCGAAGCCGACAGTCTGGCTTTGGTCCGAATTCTGGAGCGGACGGTCGATTATTGTCAAAACCCTGCGAACTGCGGTTCTAAGGAAATGTGAGAAAGGAGTAACCTATGGTCAAATATCTTAAGCCGTTCGCGTTATCCATCGCGGCGGTCATTGTGCTGTTGTTTGCCCAGGCTCAATGTGAACTGGCTTTGCCGGATTACATGGCCGATATCGTCGATGTCGGAATTCAAAGCAGCGGGATCAGCAGCGCGGTTCCGGAAGTCATCCGGGAGAGCGAAGCGGAAAAGCTGTTTCTGTTTATGAATGAAGAAGACCGGCAGCTGTTTCAGTCCAGCTATACTTTAGTCGAGGCAGGTCAGGCCAGTGCTCAGCAGATCAAGAAAGCCCCGACGGCCGAACAGGAGCCGGTTTATTTCCTGAATTCGCTGGAGGAGGAGCAGCGCAGCCAGCTGAGCGCGGCACTGTCGCCAGCGGAAATGATTGTTCTGACAATTCCGAGCTTTAAAGAAACCGAGGCCTTTCAGGAATTGAATCTGCCGGAGGACGTAGATCTGTTTTCCCTGCTTTCGCAGATGCCGCAGGAACAATTCGACGCGGTTATGACGCAGATCAACGCCGGCATTCAGGATGCGGCTGAGAATGCTTCAACGGTAGCGTCGGCTCAATTTGTCAAAATGGAATATCGGGCGATCGGCATCAATACTGATTCCATTCAGCTCAACTATATTTTCAGCAGCGGTCTGCGTATGCTGGGGGTTGCTTTGTTCGGCACGGTCTGCGCGATTGTCGTCACGTTTTTGGCATCGCGGATCGCCGCCGGCGTTTCCCGCAACCTGCGCTTAGCGGTTTTCAGCAAGGTTGAGAACTTTTCCTCGGCGGAGTTCAATCAGTTCTCCACCGGCACGCTGATCACCCGGACAACCAACGATGTCCAGCAGATTCAGCAGGTTCTGGTGATGTTTATGCGGATCGTCGTCTACGCGCCGATCATCGGCATCGGAGCGATTATCAAGGTGCTCAATACGAATGCATCGATGACCTGGATTATTGCGTTAGTGGTTGTGATTATCATGGCGATCATGGGCATTGCCTTTGCGGTTGTTCTGCCGAAGTTCTCAATCATCCAGAAGCTGCTCGATAAGATGAACGCGGTTCTGCGTGAGTTCCTGGACGGTCTGCCGGTTATCCGGGCTTTCAATACCCAGGCACATGAAGAAAAGCGCTTCGACAAGGTCAATAACGAGGTCACCAAAACCAATCTCTTTGTCCAGCGGACCTTAGCTTTATTGATGCCGATGATGATGCTGGTGATGAATTGCGTCGGCATTCTGATCGTCTGGGTTGGCGGTCATCAGATTGATATGGGAACGCTGCAGGTTGGCAACATGATGGCGTTCATCCAATACAGCATGCAGATTATCATGGCGTTTTTGATGATTACGATGGTTTCTGTCATGCTGCCGCGGGCAGCGGTTTCGATCAAGCGGGTCATGGAAGTGCTCAACTGTGATCTTTCTATCAAAGATCCGAAACAGCCGAAGGCTTTCGATCCTGCTCAGCATGGCTATGTGGAGTTTAAAGATGTTGCCTTCCGCTATCCGGGCGCTGAAGAAAATGTCGTAGAAAACATTTCCTTCTTAGCTCGTCCGGGACAGACGACAGCTTTTATCGGCTCGACCGGTTCCGGCAAATCGACGATTGTGAATCTGGTCCCGCGTTTCTTTGATGTCACAGCCGGCTCGATTGAGGTTGACGGGGTAGATATCCGGGAAGTCAGTCAGCAGGAACTTCGGCATAAAATTGGTTATGTTCCGCAGAAGGGCATGCTGTTTTCCGGGACGATTGAATCCAATCTGCGCTATGCCGATGAAAATGCCGACTGGCCGCAGCTGAAGGGCGCTGCGGAAATTGCGCAGGCCAGTGAATTTATTGATTCCAAGCCGGAAGGTTATGATTCCCCGATCGCTCAGGGCGGCACCAATGTGTCCGGCGGTCAGAAGCAGCGGCTGTCAATTGCCCGTGCGTTAGTCCGCAATCCGGAAATCTATATCTTTGACGATTCGTTCTCGGCGCTGGACTTCAAGACCGATGTCGCGCTGCGAAAGGCTTTGAATGAATTGTGTGAGAAGACCGGCAGTACTGTGCTGTTGGTCGCTCAGCGGATTTCATCGATCATGCATGCGGATCAGATCGTGGTCATGGATAAAGGCCATATCGCCGGCATCGGCACGCATGATGAGCTGATGAAAACCTGCGAAGTCTATCAGGAAATTGCGTATTCGCAGCTGTCAAAGGAGGAATTGGGTCATGACGAACACTAAACATAATCCGAAACCGACGATGCGCCGCGGTCCGATGGGCGGGGGTCATGGAATGCGCGGCACAGGCGAAAAAGCCAAAGATTTCAATGGGACAATGAAACAGCTTCTGCGCTATATCAAGCCTTATTCGCTGTCGATGTTCTTTGGCATTTTGTTTGCAGCGGTGGCCACGGTGATGACCGTTGTCGGACCGAAGATACTCGGCAAAGCGACGACGGAGCTGGCCGTTGGACTGCATGCCAAAGCGGTTGGTACAGGGGGAATCAACTTCGGCCGGATCGCTGAAATTCTGATTTTCTTACTGTGTCTGTACGGCTTATCCGCCTTGTTTAATTATTTCCAGCACTGGCTGATGGCCGGCGTCGCGCAGAAGGCTTCCTATGATCTGCGCAAAGCGCTGGCGGAAAAGATTGACCGGCTGCCGTTTAAATACTTCGACGGGCATTCCCATGGTGATCTTCTGTCTAGGGCGACCAACGACGTCGATACGGTATCGCAAACGTTGAATCAATCATTGGCTAATATCATTACCGCTATGGTTCAGCTCATCGGCTTTACGATCATCATGTTGTCGATCAGCTGGGAAATGACCTTAATGGCCTTCTGTGTCCTGCCGCTTTCGGCAATTCTGGTTCTGCAGATCGTCAAGCGTTCGCAGCGTTTCTTCGCTCGTCAGCAGGCGGCTTTGGGCGCGGTAAACGGACATATTGAAGAAATGTATTCCGGGCATATCGTCATGAAAGCCTTCAATGGCGAGGCCCGTTCAATTCAAGAATTCAGTGAGCACAACCAGAAGCTGTATGATTCAGCCTGGAAATCTCAGTTTCTAAGCGGCATGATGCAGCCGCTGACCACCTTGATCGGCAATATCGGGTATGTCGGTGTTTGTATCTTAGGCGGCTGGCTGACGATTAAGGGCGCTATTGAAATCGGTGATATTCAGGCGTTCATCCAGTATGTCCGCAACTTTAACCAGCCGATCAATCAGCTGTCGCAGGCAGTAAATGTGCTGCAGTCCACAGCCGCGGCGGCGGAACGTGTCTTTGAATTCTTAAATGAAGAAGAAGAAATAGCAGAAACCGAAAATCCGGTTCCGGTTCGCGACCGGCATGGAAAATCCCTGATTCAGGGACAGGTTACTTTTGAAAACGTCCATTTCGGCTACAATCCGGATAAGATCATCATCAATGATTTCTCAATGTTCATCAATGCCGGCAAGCGCGTGGCGATCGTCGGTCCGACAGGCGCCGGCAAGACGACGATTGTTAAGCTGCTGATGCGCTTCTATGAACTGAACAGCGGTACGATCTATGTGGATGGTCAGGATATCCGCAATTACCGGCGGTCTGATCTGCGTTCGTTGTTTGGCATGGTGCTTCAGGATGCCTGGCTGTTTAACGGAACGGTGATGGAGAACCTTCGTTACGGACGGCTGGATGCGACGGATCAGGAAGTCATCGCGGCGGCGAAGGCAGCACATGTCGATCACTTCATCCGGACGCTGGATCACGGCTATCAGACGATGATCGACGGCGATTCCGGCAATATTTCTCAGGGTCAGAAGCAGCTGTTGACAATCGCGCGGGCCTTCCTGGCGGATCCGAAGATTCTGATTCTTGACGAAGCGACTTCCTCTGTAGACACCCGGACCGAAGTTCTGATTCAGAAAGGGATGGAAACCTTGATGAAAGGCCGGACAAGCTTCATCATTGCTCACCGTCTGTCAACGATTCGGGATGCCGATCTGATTCTGGTTATGAAAGAAGGCGACATCGTCGAAGCCGGAACACATGATTCTCTGATGGCGGACAATGGATTCTACGCTTCCCTGTATAATTCACAGTTTGAAGATTGTGAATAATCATCACTCAGTTTCATTATAGACTTGGTCTGACGGCCAGGTCTTTTCTTATAGCGGAACAAACGCTTGACATCGATAATTCAAATGAATATCATGAAGCTGGATAAGGGTAAAGCCAGCCCGGCAAGGAGGGAAAAGATGATTTATATTACAGGCGATACGCATGGCCGGTTTGAGCGGGTCGAGCAGTTTTGTAAAAGTCAGAAGACAAAACTTCAGGACATTTTGATCATTCTCGGCGACGCTGGAATTAACTTCAGCGGAGGACTGCGGGATCAGGAAAAGAAGCGGTTTCTCAGTTCCCTTCCGATCACGCTTTTCTGCATCCATGGCAACCATGAGAAACGGCCTCAGACCATCGCAGGCTATCAACTTCAAGAATGGCACGGCGGTCAGGTTTACGTGGAAGCGGAGTATCCTCATCTCTGTTTTGCCAAAGATGGCGAGCTCTTTGATCTGGATGGAAAACGAACGATAGTCATCGGCGGGGCCTACAGTGTGGATAAGTGGACTCGGTTAATGTATGGATTCGG
This sequence comes from Holdemania massiliensis AP2, assembly GCF_000327285.1. GTDB lineage: Bacteria > Bacillota_I > Bacilli_A > Erysipelotrichales > Erysipelotrichaceae > Holdemania > Holdemania massiliensis. The sequence goes on from NZ_HE998569.1 coordinate 41,774, forward strand.
CTGGTGGCCGGACGAACAGCCAACCGATGCGATAAAGCAGGATGTCCAGCGGCAATTAGAACAACAAAATTGGAATGTCGATGTCGTCCTGAGTCATACTGTACCGTTAAAATATGAGCCTACAGAAGTGTTTTTAGAAGGTGTCGATCAAAGTCAGGTCGATAAATCAACGGAACAGTGGCTCAATCAGATTGAAAACCAACTCACTTATAGAAAATGGTATGCCGGACATTATCATACCGAAAAAGAAATGGATCAATTAGAAATCATGTTCGAAAACATTAAAGAATTCAGCCTGTGATTTCATTCTTGTCAGCCCGCAAATTGAGTTCTGCGGGTTTTCTATGAATACAAAGTGAAAGATGCAGAATTAAAAATTTCAAAAAACGAATGAGAGTCTTACATTTCCATGACTTTGCGCCGGCGCAGCATCCAACCGAAAAAATACCGTGTATAATAAAATTAGGAAAGAACTCTGAACCTATTCTGCAAAGACTGATGAACGAAATGATCCTCGAAAGCAGAAATCATAAAATAGAATCATAGAACTTGAGGATCTCTGCTGAAAGGAATCATTCAGCATTTTTTCGGTATTTTCGAATGGGAGAGTCCTGTTGGTCAGTACCGGATGGATCACATAACAGAGGGTTTCCGAATAACTTGAATGCAAAGGAGGGATATCATGAAGAAGAAAAGAGGGCATTCGATTTTGATCGCAGGATTGTCGCTGGGCATGTTCTTCGCGCTGCAGCCTGTTGCCGCTCAAACGCCGTCAACAGAACAGAAGGATCAGGCTTCAATTCATTTTGCGGATCCGGAGCCCCTGAATTGGAATACGAATCTCGATCTTTCAAAGAAACGAACATCTCAAACTCACGGCGAGGTGACGATTGATTCCTTTGATCCTTTGCCGTCTGCCATCGCAAAACAAAGTGTGGCTGTCGGCACGCCGGAGAATAAGCTGAATCTGCCGAAGACTCTGACCGGTATCGATTCACAAGGGAACACGGCAGCGGAAATTAAGGTAACGTGGAAAAACAAAGGGGATGCGTATGATCCTTCCAAGGTTCAGGATTATACGTTCATTGCCGAATTAAGCGCGGGATATCTTCCTGGCAAAACGGCCAGTCTGCCGGAAATTATCGTGACGGTGACGGGTTTTCAGCCAACGACGCTGCCGGAGAACTATGTGCGGCTGACGATGAAGGCCGGCGAGCTGGAAACAAGAATCAAAAAGGGACAGGTAAAACCGGAAAAGATTGCGGCGTTGTTCATCGAAGGCGCCATGAATGACGACGATATCAAGTATATTCGTGCGAACTTAACGAATTTGAAGACGCTGAATTTGGAAAAGACATCTTTGACCCAGATTTCAGCGCAGGCGTTTCAGGGCATGACGAAGCTGGAGAACGTTGTTCTGCCCAATACGTTAATGAAGATTGAAGATCAGGCTTTTGCCGGATGCACCCAATTAAAATCCTTGAATTTGTCCAAGGTTACGTCCATCGGCGAGAGTGCTTTTGCGGACTGCGCCGCTTTAGGGGCTGTGGATCTTTCCCAGGTACAAGCGCTGGGAAAGAAAGCTTTTTCCGGCTGTACACAGCTGACGTTGGCGGCCAATACGCAATTCAACGAAGCGCTGAAGCAGATCAGTGAATTCGCTTTTGAAGGCTGTAAAAATCTATCAGAAATCAACCTGTCTCAGGTTACGGAGATCGGTGCCAGTGCGTTTAAGAACTGCGAAAAGCTGACATTAAAAGCCGGAACCGGATTGAATGAAAATTATACAACAATTAATGCTTCGACCTTCTATGGCTGCAGCAGTCTGACTACTGTAGATTTATCGCATGTTACCTCCATTGGAGCCAGCGCTTTCGATCAATGCAGCAAGCTTGGCGAAGTCGATTTATCGCAGGTGACCTCTTTGGGTGATTCCGCTTTTGAAGGCTGCAGCTCACTGAAGCTGAAAGCACAGACAAACTTGAATCCAGGTTTAAGCGCCATCGGCAAGCGGTCCTTCGCTCAATGCTCATCATTGAGTCAGATTGATTTGTCCAAGGTCCAAACGATCGGTGAGGGAGCTTTTGTGGGCTGCACGTCGATCAGCGAAGTCAATTTGCTTAAGCTGACAGAACTGGGCGCGAAAGCCTTGAAAGACTGCACGGGACTCAAAGTTCTGGCCCTGCCGCAGAACAAACCGAATTGGAGTGCAGATTCCTTTGAAAATGTTCCGTCGGTTCTGTTGATGTTTGAAAACGGCAAAGCATATTCAGATTTGTCCGGTCTGCCAAACGGTTCGGCAGCTCCGGTCATTGAAGGCAAGGATATTCAGGCTGGTGAAACGCTGGAGCTGACAGTTAAGCTTCCAGTCAGCATCAATGTGACGTATCAATGGAGTTTTAACGGGACCGCGATGGCCTCGCAAACCAATTCAACACTAAAAATTGATCAGGCTCAGGTCAGCCATGGCGGAACCTATCAATGTGATGTCACTTGGGGAACCTGGGTTCAGCGGGCGGAAAAGACAATCAAGGTAACTCCGAAACCAACCCCATCTCCATCTCCAACTCCAACCCCGACGCCAACGCCAACCCCTCAGCCGGTACATGAACATGATTATGGGCCGATGCAGTCCGATCCGACGTGGCATTACCGCGAATGTGTGGACGGCGACGGGGCGAAGGCCGAAATCGCGGAGCATACGCCGAGTGACTGGATTATTATTGAAAAGGCGACGGCGACCAAGGCTGGAAGTAAAAAGAAAGTCTGCACCATCTGCGGAAGACAGCTGGAATGGCAGGCCATCCCGGCAACGGGTCCGGAATACACATTCAAAACGCTGAAATCCAAGGAAGCTCAGCTTGAGATCCGCGGTGATTTTTCCACCAATGCCAGTCTGGCGACAACCGCTGATTTACCGCATAAAGAAGGAACCTGCGATGCCTGCGACGCGATCCGTGAACAACAAAAAGCTGCCGGCTGGCTCACAGGTCATCGTCTGCAGCTTAAAGCCGGAAAGTACAAAGGTGATCTGACCGTCGAAATCACAACGGATAAAAAAGACGGAACCGAAGTGGAACTGTGGATCTGCCAGGATAAAACGTTGGTGAAGGAAACGAAGAAGGTCAAGTCAGGAACAGTTTCGATCACTTTGAAAACCTGGCCGGATTATATTGGACTTTCGGAAGTGCCGGTGAAGATCAGTGGTCTGCCGGGTTCGCTGTCATTAACGGTTGGTGAACAAACTACGTTAAAACCTGTCCCATCGGGCGGAACCTGGGAATATGATCACTCCATTCTGGAAGTAACACAGAACGAAGACAGCTTCACGGTAAAAGCTCTGCAGGTGGGAGAAACAACGTGCACCTATTCGGCAGAAGGCGATCAGTACAGTCTGAAAGCACAGGTGAAGGAAAAAGCCGCAGATCCGGCACCGGAAACGAAAAAAACCGGAAGCATCGTCCCGTTTGCGATTGGAATTCTGGTGTTTGCGGCTGTGGTTCTGATCGGCGGAGCCGTGTTCCTGAAGCGTCAGATTGACAAATCGCAAGGCTGATCTGAACGCAGCTTCAAAGATTTCCATTTTAATTCTAATCAGCGTAACCCTACAACGGCTGCGCTGATTTTTCGTTTATTGGGAAGGATCGACCCCAAGCTCAAAAAAGCTATTTCCGACGTATAAATTAAGCTTCAATTTTAAACAGAATTTTGCTGAGCGGTCAGAAGCTCTGTGTTTATCTTCATGACTTACTATTCAATTTTTAAGCTGTTTTGTTATAATATTGTCGGCTTGGTTATGAGAATCGGGGGAATGGGTTATGGATAATCTGATCATTGCCAACATTGCGCTGGATCTTTTCTGTTTATTCTTATCTTTGATTCCGATTATATACCTAATGAATGACCAGCGTTATCAATACAAGCTAAATCGTTACTTTTTAGGGATCAGTATTGCCAACGGCACGATGATCATAGGAGATTTGGGTGATTGGTGTATTCGAGATGTTGCAACACAGAATCTGAGCATAATTCTTTCTTTGCTTTCTCTGTTGTTTTATGTCAGTTCTGCCTTTTTACTGTATTTTTTTGCCCAATATCTTGTTGAATATTTAAAGCTGACAGCCAAAGCAAGAAGAAGTTTTTTAACTGTTGCTGCATTGTTGTGCGCAGTCCAGATATTTTTTGCGGTACTCAGTCCATGGACAGGCGCTTTTTTCCGCATCACCGAAAATGGATATCAACGAGGCGCGTTGTTTGCGATTTCCCAAGGGGTGCCGTTATTCTGTTATCTTTCTTTTACTTATCTGGTCATTTTGTGCCGAAAAAAACTAACCCGCCGGGAATTATTTTTCTTCCTGCTGTATATTTTTATACCGTTGGTAGCCGGCGTTCTGCAGATGTTTTTTCGGGGAATTGCGGTTCTCAACGTCGGCGTTACGTTGGCGCTGCTGCTTATTTTTGTCAACATTCAGTCTGGGCAGGATCTGCTGATGAAGCAGCAGGAAAAAGAATTAATGGAATCCCGAATTGAAATCATGCTTTCTCAAATTCAGCCGCATTTTCTGTACAATGCCCTAACTACGATTAGTCAACTCTGCGATGCAGATCCCAAACAAGCGAAAGAAGCCATTCATGATTTTGCCTGTTTCCTGAGAGGGAATATGGATGCGTTAAAAAGTAAGGCGCCGATTCCTTTTGAACAAGAGCTTTATCATGCGGAAAATTATCTGGCGCTTGAACAGCAGCGGTTTCAGGATCGTCTACGCATCATTTATGAGATTACCGCTCGAGATTTTTCCATCCCCTCCCTAACGCTGCAGCCCATTGTGGAAAATGCAGTGCGTCACGGTGTTTTAAAACGAGAGGAAGGCGGACAGATTATCATCCGCACAGAGGAAACAGATCAAGCTTTCATTGTTCGTGTTGCCGATGACGGCCCTGGAATATCAAACGACAGCATTACTGGGGATTCGCAGTCGCACATCGGTATTGAAAATGTACGGAGTCGTTTGGCAATTCTCTGCCAAGGAACATTAACCTTGCAAAGTAAGGAAGGCATGGGGACTATTGTCACGGTTGTCATTCCCAAGGAGGTGCAGAGTGAATGAATTTGATTGCGGTGGATGATGAACCTTTCGTATTAAAAGCTCTGGAAGAAGCCCTGAAAGAAGCTGTACCTCAGGGAACGCTGCATTGTTTTACTGCTCCCAGCAAAGCTTTAGCCTATATCCGCAGCACCTCGGTTGACGCAGCCTTTCTGGATATTGAGCTGGGCAGCATGAACGGACTTGTTTTGGCAAAAATGATAAAAGATATCTGTCCGGAAGCCCATATCATATTTGTAACCAGTCATGAACAATATGCTTTGGGCGCTATTCAGATGCATGCTACCGGATATTTGATGAAACCTGTTATGGCGGAGGATCTGCGCCGGGAACTGACGTTTATTTACGGCGATGTCTTACCGCGCCGTAAGATAAGGGTGCAGACATTCGGCGGTTTTGATATCTTTGTGGATGAAAATCTGGTTTTATTCAAACGATCCAAATCAAAAGAACTGCTTGCTTATTTGATCGACCGGCGCGGGATCAGCGTGACAGCGGCGGAAGCCTGTGCGGTATTGTGGGGAGATGCTTCCATTGACTCACGCAAGAAAGGGTATTTCCGGATTGTGGTGAAAGGCTTGCGGGAAGCGCTGCAGGCGGCTGGAATTGAAGACATTCTGCTTCGCTCCTGGAACAGCCTTGCGATTATTCCAAATAAGCTGGACTGCGACAGCTATCATTTTCTAGAGGGTGATCCCCAGTTTGTTAACAGCTACCGTCATGATTATTTATGCTGTTATGAATGGGCTGAGTTCAGCTTGGGGCCTGTTTTATACAAAAATGATTGAGAACTTCCAAGGGGAGTTCTTTTTCATTGGAAGCTGTCTTTTGTAACGGGTTTGTAACGGGCATTGTGCTAAGATAAAAAACAAAGGTGGTGAGATCAATGCCGATTTTAATCACGGGCAGACGAAAAGAGTTCCCAGACAAACAAAACATGGGGATGGAACGACTTAATCTAAAGGCTGTACTGACCTCAATCTGCCTTTCCGAACATTTCAGGTTTGATGAAACAGGGACTGTGTGTTTGTTTTTTTGTCCCGTAAAAACACATCGGCGGTTATAAAAGAATCGGATGGATCAGAATCATCAAGCGTCACAATCACTCACTGAAAGTGATGCTCAAGAATCTAGGACACCCGTGGGTTCCATTCTCTTTATGAATCGGAAGGAGCTGAAATTTTCAGTTCAATCAGCTTCGTTTCATGAATTAGAAAGCCTGAATTTGCATTTTAACGCCAATTTCTTGAAAAAGATCCGGGACTTCGTTATATTTTAATCAAGTTATAATCAACGTGAGCTTTGGCTATATAAAAAAATCTTTGCCTAACAAGGTTAGCTGTATGTTAGATGAAAACAACGATGTGCCAAATTGCGCTTGAAGGATGAGGCTGATCTTTAAAAATTACTGTTTCTGAGATATTCTTTCAAAAAAATCAATCGCGAACGGACGGAATAAGGATTAAACTAATAAAGGTTGATTTCTGATGCAATCGCAGAGGATAGATTGAGTCTCTGTCTAAAATGATTTGAGAAGCAAGTCAGAACAGGGGGCATGTCCTTGCTTGAACAAACTGTCAATTAAAGCTTACTTTTTGTGACAGCCTGGATGGATCATATTTCTTGCCGAATCAGAACAAAAAAGACGGATGAATTCCGCCGCTCTTAAGATAAAACTGAAATTTTTAATTAACGCAAAAAGTAAGCTTTTCAAGACAGAAGGAAGGGGGAGGCTATGAGGAAGCGAAAATGGGGATTGGCGGTGTTTGCCATTCTGGGAATAAGCATGGCGGCGGTTCAGTTATTGAAACCGAAACCCAAGAATATTGAATCACCTTTACATCGCAAAGGCATGTTTGAATGGAAGGAAGAACGGATTGAGCAGCCTGAAATTGCCGGCGAGATCATTGATCAATTTCAAATCACGGACTGGTATCAGGAACTGGGTCTTCCGATAGAACATAAAAAGACAGCCCAATTCGTAAAGCAGCTGCACGGGCAAAATGTGAAAGTCTATGCGTTGGTCGGGGAAACGGACTGGGGTTATGAGTCCGAGGGCCAATCGTTGATTCAATATTTGGAAGAACTGGTTCAATATAACAAAAAGAGAATGCCGGCAGAACGCTTTGATGGCGTGATGGTTGACGTCGAGCCGTATACTCGTTCACGCTGGAAAAAAGATCCGGAAGAAAATATGAAGCTTTATGTTTCCGGAATGATCGCGGCCTATCGTTTTGCGCAGGAGCATGATTTGATCTTCATTGCGTGTATTCCCCGTCATTATGACGATCAGGGCTTGACGCAGCAGCTGGAAACTTTAATTCGGGATGGCTGCGATGAGGTTGCCGTTATGGATTATGACTGCGGAGCGGAAGCTGAAAAAATCGAAACTGAAGCTCAACTGGCCGCGAAGTATGATAAAGCTCTGCACTGTATTCTGGAATTTCAGGAAGTCGGAAAACATGGCCTGACCGAAGATAAGACATACCGAAATAAAGGCCTTGCAGCTGCAGAAGCGGCTTGGGAAAAAGTGGATCAAGCCTTTCCGGAAATGCGGATTGTTCATGATTATCATTGGTCGATGCCGCTGATGGAAATGATGAAGGAGGACAGCGAATGAATGAAGTGCTCAGACAGGAGCGAAAATTTTTGATATCTTTGAGCCAGCGGACGCGTTTCGAGGGTCAGCTGGACGCTCTTCTTCATCAGGATCAGCATAATACTGATCTTCTGCAAGGGGGGTATCGGGTGCGGTCCTTGTATTTTGATACGTTGAATGATCGGGATTTCTACGCCAAGATAGACGGCGTTGAACAACGGCGGAAGCTGCGTCTGCGGATCTATCATCCTGAGGATGAAACGGCCTTTTTGGAAATGAAGCAAAAACAGGGAGCCAACCAGCTGAAGCGCTCCTTGCCGGTGAGCCGCGAGGATGCAGAACAGTTGATTCAGGGAAATTATAAGCCGCTCTTGCATTATCGTGAAGATTTTGCGGCTGAATGCTATGCGATTCTGAATCGTGAGCATTACCGTCCGAAGACGGTGGTTGAATATCGGCGCAAAGCCTATGTGCTGCCGGAAAACAGCATCCGAATTACGTTGGACAGTGATATTCAGGCGAATGAATTCCGCTATGATATTTTTGATCCGCAGTTGGCGCTGGCGCCGGCGCTGGATCCGTGGAAAACGATTCTTGAAGTAAAATATAATCATTTTCTGCTTACGTATGTCCGGGATATTATCCGCAGCTGCAACCAAAGTGAATTGTCAGTCAGCAAATATTGTATGGCGCGCCGAATCGGGCTGCGATATACCGAATTTTATTAAAAGGGGGAATTTTGGATGAGTTCTTATTTATCGAATTTAATGCAGCAAATTGAAGCGCTGAACGCGGGTCAGATTCTGGCTCAGATTTTCATTGCCATGGTATTGGGCTTCGTCATTTATCTTTCGTATTATCTGGCGCATGCCGGTACGGTTTACAGCCGGAAGTTTAATGTCAGTCTGGTTGTTTTAACACTGCTGACAACCATCGTTATGACCGCTATCGGCAATAACGTCGCCTTATCGTTAGGTATGGTCGGCGCGTTGTCCATCGTGCGTTTTCGGACAGCGATTAAAGATTCGCGGGATACAGTTTACATCTTCTGGGCCATTGTTACCGGTCTCTCGTGCGGTGTTGGAGATTACATGACGGCCGGTCTGGGCGCCGCCGGAGTCTTTCTGGTGCTTTTGCTTCTGGGCCGGATTAAAAATGAAAACCGGATGCTGCTGATCGTGCGCGGCGCCCGCAGTACAGAAGAACGGATCATGTCGGTGATTACGCATTATTTTGAAGGCCGGCTGGATTTGCGGGTGAAAAATACGACCCGCGATACGATTGAGCTGATCTACGAAATCCCGCGGAAAACTTATGAAAAAAATTTACAGAAGATGTCGGGGATTGATGAAGAATTATATCAGATTGAACATGTCCAGTATGTGAATATCGTCGCTCAGGACGATGATATCAGCAGCTAATGGAGGCAGATCATGCGTAAACGGACAGCAGCGTGGCTGACTCTGGCAGCCGCGGTTGTAGTCAGTACGGCAGCTCAGCTGACTTTTGGAAAAATCCAGACGCGGGTTCATCAGCACCGGGAAGCAAGTCTGGCTTACGATCCGGAAACAGCACTGGACTGTGTTCAGGAAACGGAAACTTCAAAATATCAATATGACGAGAACGCCGTGGATATTGAAAAGCTGAGTGCCCATCTGCCGCTGGTTGTCATTGAAACGGATGAAGAAATACCAGGTGTTCCTTATTATACAGATGATCAGTCCCATCGTCAGATGACGCTGACTTCCGCCGGAGAAGAATTTCTGATCGGCAACATGAAAATCATCAATCAGGATGACAAGCTGAATTCACCGCAGGATACGCCGTCCTTAAAGACCCAGATTCGGATCCGTGTGCGGGGTAATACTTCACGCTGGTTTGACAAGCAATCCTTTGCGATTAAAACGATTCATCATAATGGCGAGAATAAAAAGGTTTCCATCATGGGGATGGAAGCCAATCATGACTGGGCGCTGCACGGTCCTTTTCTTGATAAAACCCTGATGCGGAATTATGTAGCGATGAATTTGGCGGGCGAGCTGATGGACTATGCTCCTGACGTGCGGTTTTGCGAAGTAATTGTCAATCAAGAATATCGCGGTGTGTATGTGATGATGGAAACGGTCAGCTGCGGCAAGGGCCGGATAGAAATTGAAGAACCGAATAAAACCCGGAATGTTACCGGCTATCTTGTCGAACTGGACAATGACACGCAGCCGGACCCGCTGACGCAGATGAACAATTTTACAAAATACACGCAGATACTGCGGAAAGACGCTCTCTTTGATATTCGCTATCCGCGCAAGGAATCGCTGACAGCACCGCTGAAGGATTATATAGAACGGGATCTCAGCCGGTTTGAAAAGGCCCTGTATTCTTTTGATTATGATACGCAGCGCTATGGATTTACGAATTTCATCGATGTCGATGAGTTTGTCGATTACTTTATTTTGATGGAGGTCTTTGTGCAGCATGATACCGGCAATCTGTCGACGTTCTTTTACAAAGACGTCAATGGAAAATTCAAGCCTGTTGTCTGGGATTTCAATAACAGTCTGGGCAATGTTTCCGACAGCTCTGATGATGACTATCGAATCCGGCAATTTGTTTCAGTGCAGGCTCCCTGGTTTACCATGCTGATTAAGGATGAAGGATTCATCAATCAGGTGATTCATCGGTATCGTGAGCTGCGTCAGGGAATTTTGAGCGATACGCAGGTCAGCGACTACATTCAGTCGGTTGTCGATTATCTGGGGCCGGCTGTCGATCGGAATTTTGCCGTCTGGGGATACAGCTTTGATCCGGAAAATCTGGATAAACGCAACAAGCTGTCACCGGAAGAAAAAAATCCCCGTTCCTATGAAGAAGCAGTGCGGCAGTTCCATGATGCTTATCTGGAGCGTCTGGCCTGGCTTGACGAAAATATTGACGTGCTGAAGCAATATTGTCATGAATCCGCTGTTAAAAAGTACAATCATTAAGCCGGAAGGAGGAGGGAACTCATGAAAAAATTTATTATCGTCTGTACGGCTGTCGTGATGTTCGCTGCCGGCTGGCTGTTTTTGGCTTCCCGCATCGGCATGAACTTTCAGTGGGAAAGTCTGCAGAAAACATCGGTGGAAACGTTTACGGCCGTAGACGGCAAAACGATCCTGGTGGATCAGGGGCAGGGGATGGAGCCGTTTGAGATTCGCGGCGTGAATCTCGGCAGCGGTATTCCAGGCCATTTCGCGACGGATTATGCGATTGATAAGGAAACCTATCTGCAGTGGTTTGATCAAATTCAGGCCATGGGGGCAAACTGCATCCGTGTTTATACCTTGCTTCAGGATGACTTCTACAATGCGTTTTGGGAATACAACAAAGATCGTGAACAACCTCTATATTTGATTCATGGCCTATGGGTGAATGATTATACGCTGTTTTCCCATCGGGATGCTTATGACCCCGACTTTATGAATACGATGATTCAGGACAGCCGGACGCTGGTAGACATCATTCATGGGAATAAACGCTTTTCCTTAGGCGAAGGTTTGGGCAGCGGTTCGTACAATCACGATATATCGCCTTGGGTTTTAGGTTATATCCTGGGTGTGGAGTGGGAAGATACCACCGTAGCCTATACTGATCATATGCAGGATCACAAAAAACAATATCATGGAAAGTACATGACCACCACGGAAGAGGCTTCGCCGTTTGAGGCGATGCTGGCGCAGGTTGGGGATAAAATTATAGAATATGAAACTCAGACGTATAAATCACAGCGGCTGATCTCCTTTGCCAACTGGCCGACCACCGATCCGCTGGAATGGGATTCGCTGGTGGAATATTATTTCCGCAAATTTGAGCAGGTGAATGTTGAGCATATCCAGACGACAGAACGATTTCTGTCCGGACAATTTGCATCATACCATGTTTATCCCTATTACCCGGATTATTATGGTTTTATGGATGTCATGGGAATCGAAGTTGAAAACAAGCGGCAGTTTACAAACAGCGAAGGGGTCTTCAATTCTTACAGAGCTTATCTGACCACCTTGAATCAATATCATACGATGCCCGTGGTGATTGCGGAATTCGGAGTGCCGACGTCCCGCGGCCGGGCGCAGAGCGACCGCAATACGAACCGGGCTCAGGGCGGGATGTCAGAAGCAGATCAGGCCGACGCGCTAAAGACCTGTTATGAAGATATCATGGCGGCCGAGTGTGCGGGATCGATTGTTTTTACATGGCAGGACGAATGGTTTAAACGGACATGGAACACGATGGCCTACACCGACCTGAATAAAACTCCCTACTGGAGTGATTATCAGACCAATGAACAATTCTTCGGTCTGCTGACTTTTGATCCGGGCAAGGAAAAAAGTGTTTGCTATGTCGATGGGGATGTTAATGAATGGACGGAAGCGGATCAAGTGCAGCAGACGGCAACCCCGTTTGGACAGCTGTCGCTCAGCTATCGGTATGATGAAAAGTTTTTCTATCTCTATATCAATAAAGAAAATTATAATCCTGAGGTTGACAAGCTCTGGATTCCAATCGATACGACGCCGAAAACAGGCAGTACCCGCTGTGACGGGATTGCCCGGTCGTTTGAGCGGTCGGCGGATTTCGTGTTGATTTTAGACGGAACCGAGAATAGCAGGCTGATCGTGCAGAAACGCTATGAAGCACTGCGGGCGATGTATTCGCATCGGGTTTATTTTGAAGACGCCTATTTGAATGAACCGGCAAAGGACACTTCCGAATTTGTCGATATTCGGCTCATGCTTCAGATTCCGGATGATCCGCATGAGGAGCTGGCCAATACCAAAACGGATATCGCTCAGACGTATGATACCGGACATCTTCGCTATGGCAATGCCAATCCGGACAGTCCGGATTTCGATTCCTTGGCCGACTTTATGATTGACGGGGATCACATTGAAATCCGACTGCCGTGGTCGCTGCTGAACTTTCTGAATCCTTCAGAGATGATGATACATGATGATTATTATGAACATTATGGAATTGAAGGTTTAAAAATTGATGAGATTTATGCCGGAGTCGGATTGGCCGCTGACGGCACAACGCCGATTCCCATGACCGCGATGCCGCTGCAGGGCTGGGGCCGTTATCCTACTTCACATCCGCGTCTGAAGCAGGGGTATTACGCCCTGCAGGATATCTGGGCGGGAAAGTGAGGCGGTACGGATGATCATTCGAATCGATTATTTGATTTATGTCTATATGACGCTGTGTCTGTGCATGCTGGGCTACAATCTGTTTTATCTGGGAAAAAACAAATGGATGCAGAAACGGACGGAGAAGCAGATCCAGGATCAGACGCGCCGATTAAAGACTTTTCTGTTATTTCCTGAACGTTCTTCCGCCAAGGCGGATGATGAAATTAAGAAAAAGCTGACGCATACGCACCAGCTGGTCGTGCTGGAAGGCACCCTTGAAGCGCTCAATCAGAATCCGCTGACCACAAAACAGCTGCAGGAATGGCTGCCGACGCTGAAGCCGGCATTTATAAAACTGATTGATGTTTATATGAAAAAAAGCGTAATGGAACGTTCGTATTTTGCTTATCTTGTCATGCGTTTTGGATTATGCGGCGAGGGTGCGAATGATCCGCTGTCCACGGCGATGATTCAGCTGACCGCCTTGTCTTCGATCTATTGCCGGGAGAACGCCTTGATGGCTTTGTATGCCCATGGCAGTGTTGATCATATCGTCAAAGCTTATCGTTTAATGGCCCGACATGAAATTGAACACAGCCGCAAGCTGGTGAGCGACGGACTGTTGGAATTTCATGGAGATCGACAACAGCTTGCCCATGCTTTATGGGAGAACTGGATGGAGTTTACACCGCATTATCAAGTGGCCTTCATTGATTTTATCCGCATGATTTCCGGCAACTTCCGGGAAGTGCTTATGCCGCTTCTGACCCAGCCGGAAACGGATCGGGAAGTCAAGTTTGCCGTGATGCGGTATTTTCGCAAGTACCCTTACGCCCCGGCCGGGGTAATTCTTCGCCAGACCGTCAGCGATTGGGAAAAACAGGATTGGGAATATGCGGCTATCGCCGCCGCTTCTCTGGAGAGCTACCCGGGGAAAGATACGCTGAAAGTTCTGCTGATCGGAGTCCAAAGTGATAACTGGTATGTGCGGGACAATGCTTCAGATTCCTTGCTTCAGCTGGCCGAACCTCAGGTTATTTTGGAAATTATTCATCAGCTGAAGGATTCTTATGGACGCCAGATGCTTCGCTATAAGGCTGTGAGTTCCGGAATTTTACGGGCGCGGGACAATGCGGAAGAATTGGAAGTCGCCGTTGGGAATAAGCCTGACCGGCTGGGAATGAAAGCGCAGGATGAGATTGCGGATTCGTTCATTTTCTCAGATTCATCCGCGGAAGAACTGCCGCCGCTGCAGAAATGGGGGGCTGAGTGATGGTAGAGGCTGTTAAACTTTTTCTGTTCTGCGTCGATGTTTTTTTCGTCGCCTATTTATTTGGTTACAGTACATTTCTGTTTCTGTCCGTGATTGTGGGCTCCGTGGATTTGTATCAGAAACGCCGTGATGATGAGCTGAAAAATAATTTGAAGCGCAAATTCTTTATTCCCATCAGTATTTTAGTGCCTGCGCATAATGAGGAAACAACGATTGTGGATACGGTTTGTACCTTGTTAAGACAGGACTATCCTTTATTTGAAATTATCGTGATCGACGATGGCTCTGAGGATGAAACGGCGCAGCGCATGATTGACTATTTTCAAATGCAGAAGATTGAACGGCCGATTCGCCGTCAGCTGCGCTGCAAAGCGGAAAAAGCGATCTATGAAACAAAATCCAACAAGATTCAGCTGACCTTGATCCTGAAAGAGAACGGCGGCAAGGGCGATACGCTGAATATGGGGATTAACGCTTCCCGTTTTCCTTATTTCATCTGCATGGACGCCGATTCTATGCTGCAGAAAGATTCCCTGTTTGAAATTGCCAAACCGGTGCTGGAAAATGATAAGGTTGTGGCCTGCGGCGGTCAGGTCCGCATTTCCAACGGCATTGAAATGGTCGACGGCGAGGTCACAAAGTATTCGCTGCCGAAGCAAATGATTGTCGCGATGCAGGTTTTGGAATATGACCGTTCCTTTCTGGCCTCCCGGATTTTCATGGATCATTTCAATGGGAATTTGATTATTTCCGGCGCGTTTGGCCTGTTTCAGAAAAAGATGGTGATTCTGGCCGGCGGCTATGATCCTTCAACAATGGGGGAAGATATGGAGCTGGTGGTGAAGCTGCATGTTTTCTGCCGCGCCAACCATCTGGATTACAGCATTCGTTATGCGCCGGATGCCATCTGTTGGTCGCAGGGACCGGGAAATCTGCTCGATCTGATGAAGCAGCGCCGCCGCTGGCATATCGGTTTGTTTGAAAGTCTTACGCATTACCGCTATGCGATCGGGAAGAAAGAATACGGATTGATGGGAACCATTTCATTCCTGTACTTCTGGCTGTATGAACTGATGTCGCCGTATATTGAAGTATTTGGTCTGTTTACGATTGTATTGTCGTATTTCTTCAATCTGATCAATGTTCCGTTTATGTTTTTATTCTTTGCGGTGTATGCCGGATTTGGCTGTCTTCTGACCGTCATCGCGTTTTTCACGCAGATTCATACCCGGCATATTCGTTTAACTTGGCTTGATGTTCTCCGCACAATTCTGTTAAGTGGTTTTGAGCTGGTCGGACTGCGGTTTATTTTAATGCTTGTACGAATGAATGCTTTAATCGGTTATCGCCGAAAGAAAAATGTTTGGGGTGATCTGCAGCGCTATACCCATAATCGCAAGGAAACTCGGGAAAGAGAGGCATGAGGATGAAGAACACAGATCAACAGGAACGCCGTAAGTTAATTCTGGGCACGCTGCTCAGCCTGATTTTGATTGCGTTTGTTCTGTTCTTTGCGGTAGCCAACAGGCAAAGCTATACGAGTAAAGAACGAAACGGAACGCTGAAAACCATGGCTGAGGAAAGGACGGTCACCTTGGTGGAAAGCGGCCGGACAGTCTGGCGGTATTGGGATGCCGGTGAAACGCCGGCAGGGACTGATCTGCGGCAGTGGACTCTGCCGGATTATGATGATTCAGATTGGAAATCAGGGACAGGGACGTTCGGATCCGAATACGGCAGATTGGAAAAAATGGTCAACCGGAAAGCCCCTCGGAATCTGCTGAATTATTATCTTCCGGACCAGAAGGCAATTCCGGCCTATTATTTCCGCACGGAATTTGATGTCGGCGATCTCGGCAACGTTCAATGTTTAACTGGTAAAATTCATTACGATGACGCAGTTTTGATGTATCTTAACGGTGAGCTAATCTATGCCTCCAACGTTTGTGACGGCGGATATTCGCCGGAGAATCCATATGGATCCGCTGCCCGTGTCAATGAAGTAGAAAGCGATTCGTTTGTCATCAACAATCTTCATGCCTTAAAGCCGGGCCGCAATGTTCTGGCAATCGAGCTGCATCAGCGGGATGAATCCAGTTCAGATATCTATTTTGACTTGGAAACTTTAGAAACTTCCAGTGAATCATCACGGACGCAGCCGCTGGATCTGACCGGTCTGATTCTGGAGCAGGGCAGTGAATCCGGGCAGGTAATCGTCAACTGGCTGACGGATAAAAAAGGAACCTATGAATTAATCTGGGCTTCGGGTGATGATCAGCGTGCTTTGCTTTCCCCATTAGGACGAAAATTAATGGGGGGACAGAAGACGGGAATTGGCGGGACATTTAGTTATCATGGACAGCTAAGTGATCTGCCAGAGGGTCAGTCATTTGTCTATCAGATTGTTGATTTGCAGCATGATCTGCGCTCGGAAGCTGTTTCCTTTTCAATTCAGCCTGAACAGCCGGTGACTTTCGGATTTGTCGGTGATGTCCAGATTCGGACGGAACATCTAGAGGAAAATCAAGCGGACTGGCAGAAAGCCGTGGATACGTTAATCCAGCTGCGCCCGGATGTGAGTTTCATCCTGACCGCCGGCGATCAGGTCAACAGCAGCAATGATGAAAAAGCGCTGAAGGAATATCAGGCTTTTCGCAGCCCGGCCGCGTTAAAGCAGATTCCAATGGCCATCAATATCGGCAATCATGAGGGCAATGAGAAACTGCTTGCCAGTCAGTTTCAACGTCTGGATAAAGGAGCGGATTATTATTATGAATACGGCGATATGCTGTTTTATGCGCTGAACTGTATGGATGAGGATACACAAGCCCATCTGGATAAGCTCAGCCAGGTGATCGCCCGCACTCAGCCGCGCTGGATCATTGTCACGATGCATTATTCACTGTTCGGCAGAAAAGATCGTTCTGAGGATGAAAAAGTCATAGCTGCCCGCAAAGCCTACGCCGAGGCTTTCTCTGATCTCAATGTTGATGTTGTCCTGTCGGGTCACGATCATGTTTACTGCCGCTCATGGCTGATGAAAGGGGCTGAAGCGACAGATCGGGCAGAAGGGCTGAAACGCCGGGGGGAAACGCTGTATGTTTCCGGAGGGACGCCGTCCGGCAGTAAATATTATGAAATTCAGGATGAAGCCCCGGAGTGGATTGCTTACAGTATTCCTGAGCAGCAGGCAACGGTATCGCTGATTACGATTTCTAAAAATCAGCTGATTTTGGAAACGTATTCGCAAGCGACTCAGGAGCTGATTGACCGCTGTGAAATTCGGAAATAGCCATAAAAAGAATCTTGAATGAGTCCAAAGCTGCGCTGCGCTGCGCTCCAAGAGAAACCAGAATTATTATTTTGAACACTGTTTAAGCCAAAAGAAAACCCGCCTGATGAAGCGGGTTTTCTTGTAGAGTCATAAGGCAAAGCGGTCAGGCGACAATCAGAATTTTGGTGAAGTTACAGATAGCCGCTAAGCTTAAAAATCAAGATTAAGATTTGCGTTGACGTCAGCTTCTTCTTTTTAATCAGCCATAATAAAGCCGAAACCAAACTGACCAGCTTTGTCTGCTGAAATAGAAACGATTATGAACAGAAATCTGAATTCAGGATCAAAAGGGTCGTTTGACATTTCCGAACGTTGATATTAGAATGGAGAAAACAAAGTCAGGCTGGGCTGCTTTTAGCCACAAAGGCGAATTTCATAATCGAAAGTTGAGGAGAAAATAAATGATGTGGATCTGTCCCCAATGCCAAAGAGCGTTTAAACGAACAAATCAGGGACATTATTGCGGAAAAGCACCTGAAACTGTATTAGAATATATCAATTCGCAGCCCCTGGAAACTCATTCTCATTTAATAAATATGATGATTACGCTGCAGAATAGTGTTCCATGCATTCAGGAGCGGATCTTATGGAGTATGCCGTATTATGAAAAAGAAGGGAAATCCATCTCGTTTTCAGCTTGTAAAAAACATATTAGTTTTTATGTCGGCCTTGAAGCGATAGAAACCTTTGCCTCCGAGTTAAATGAATTTGTAATTAAGAAAAATGCAATCTATTTTCCTTATGATAAAGCATTGCCGACTCAATTGATTTCAGAGATCGCAAAATGGTGTCTAAGCTGATTTGACAGCTTTTGGTTTATCGGACTTGGACACTTTATGAAATCAGAAGTTGTCGAGTATAAATCCATATTGATAGGAGATGATTGTAATGGAAACTATTTGCGGAATTGATTGCAGAAAGTGCGATTTTAAAGATCATTGTAACGGCTGTGCGGAAACAAACGGACATCCATTCGGCGGAGAATGTGTTGCAGCCGAGTGCTATAAAGCAGGTGGCGAAAAGTATTTTTCACGATACAAACGACAGTTGATAGATGAAGTTAATTCTCTAAACATAGCCGATATGCCGTTTGTGACAACGCTTTGTCAATTAAGCGGCGCATATGTTAATTTGGAATACACCTTTCCGAATGGAAAGAAAGTCAAGCTGCTTGACGACACAAAAATATATCTTGGCTGTCAAGTAGAAAAATCAAATAGTGACAGATGCTATGGGCTTGTTGCGGACAATGATTACCTACTTATATGCGAGTATGGGTGTAATGGAGCAGAACCTGAAATCGTGATTTACAAAAGAAGATAAACAACTCCCAGTTTATGAGATTGGGGCAGAGAGTAATAAAAATCGAAATTTGATTGAGGTGATGACTATGGATTATATATGAATTGTCGTTTTAATTATTCTTGGGTTAGCTATGTTATTGAAACCTGAAATTTTATGTAAAATCGAAAATATTTTTACTGTTAAAAACGGAGAACCAACGGATTTATATTTAACTTTAATGAGACTTGGAGGAATCTTTTTTATTGGAGCGGGTATCGTTGTCTTTGTTGTCAGTTTTATATAAATTTAAAAAATCCAGTTTGACAAACTGGAAAATTAGAATTTACGGAGGTACGACTATGAGCTATTTTTTATTCGACAACAAGAAAGTTTTTTACAATGAATTTGGCATGGGTACGCCTTTGCTTTTTCTTCACGGAAATACAGCTTCATCTATGATGTTTTTTGAAATTGTTGAAAAATATAAGGATAATTTCAAAGTCATTTTGATTGACTTTTTGGGGCACGGAAAATCAGACAGACTCAGTGAATTTCCCGCCGATTTATGGTTCTATGAAGCACAACAGGTTATTGCTTTTCTGAAAGAAAAACAATACTCCAACGTAAATATTATTGGAAGTAGCGGAGGCGCTTTAGTTGCGATCAATGTAGCTCTGGAGGCACCGCAGCTTGTATCAAAAGTGATCGCGGATAGTTTTGAGGGAGAAAGACCTTTAAAAGAATTTACAAAAAATGTTAAGGCGGATAGGGAGTTTTCCAAACACGATGATAATGTAAGAATGTTTTATCAGTATATGCAGGGTGATGACTGGGAATTTGTTGTTGACAATGACACTTCTGCTATTATTAGGCACGAAAAGGAAATAGGTAAATTCTTCCATAGCGAACTAAATGACTTTCAGCCCGATATTCTTTTGACTGGAAGTAAACAAGATGAATTTGTTAGTAGTATTTCTCCCACTTATTTTGAAAAGACATATGGAGAAATAATTAGTAAAATAGGGCATGGGAAAATGTACCTTTTTGGTACAGGCGGACATCCTGCTATGCTTACCAATCCTGACGAGTTTTATAAAATAAGTATGGAATTTTTTCACGCGCAAGTATTTGAAGAATCAAATTAATTACACATAGTTACATCAATTCGGATTTTCGAGAACGGAAATGAAATAGGTTTTAAGTGAATGGCTGTTGTGAGATAGGATCTCTGTAAAAAGGACGATATCCATACTGTGGCGCTAATGGGCAGCAAGATTGTAATGGAATTTGCGTACGTTGAGCTGACAAAGTAAACGTTAAGGAGGGATATATCATAAGCGAAACAATGAAATTTGCCGGCAGAGAAGAATTCCGTGAATGGCTCAGTAGGCATTGTGAATCAAAGGCCGGTATTTGGCTTTTATTCGGTAAGTCTGGCGGACCTCAAACGATAAAAGCGAAAGAAGCTTTGGAAGAAGCTCTCTGTTTTGGCTGGATTGACGGACAGATGGAAAAGATTGATGATAAGACATATAAGAAGTATTTTTCTCTGCGCAGAAGGAACAGCAAATGGTCGGAGAAGAATAAAGCCTTGGTGAAGAAGCTCGAGGAAGAAGGGCTGATGACGGATTTTGGCAGGAAGAAAATAGATGAAGCTAAGAAGAACGGCCAGTGGGAAGCTTCTAACCCTCTGGCGATCATTACAGAAGAAGATATTGCCAGTCTGTCCGCATTGCTAAAAAGGCATGAACTCGCTCACAAAAATTTTCAAGCCATGTCTCTGTCCGTCAAGAAAACTTATACACGGGCATATCTTGATGCGAAGACAGACGCTGGAAGGGAAAAGCGAATTGCTTGGATAGTGGACAGACTTAATAAAAACCTGAAACCCATGTGATTCTTTTAAAGGAATATCCTGAGGAAGAATGAAAGCGGGGAAGTTTGCTGCTTCGGGATGGGATTTAATATCTGTTCCTGATCAATAATAGTTAGATATGGAAAGGCTGATAAAGATATTTTAGTATCATCAATCAGATGATGCATGCGGAAAATGCGGTTGTGATTCAGCCCCCTATTATAAAAGAGCTTTGGTATTGAAATTCATGTTGATTGAAAAGTTGCAGAGCGTAAATTTAGAATTTGATAAGGGGGATAGGTATTGTAATGAAACTGTTTTTCCGTGCAATGATAAAATTTATATTTGGAATACTGCTTGTGGCTTTACTGCTTTTCTTACCTGCTGGGACTTTTCACTATCCGAATGCTTGGCTGTTTATGGGAGTCTTATTTACTCCTATGTTTTTCGTGGGATTCATCATGATGATAAAAAATCCCAAACTACTAGAAAAACGACTTAATGCCAGAGAAAAAGAAAGCGAACAAAGTCTTGTGATAAAATTGAGCGGTCTTATGTTTTCGGCAGGCTTTGTATTGGCGGCTCTTGATTTTCGTTTTTCTTGGCTGCCATTGCCGAAAGTCATTTCCCATACAGCGGTAGGAATATTTTTGCTTGCCTACTTGATGTATGCAGAGGTTTTAAGAGAAAATATATATCTTTCAAGAATCGTGGAAGTTCAGGAGAATCAAAAGGTTATTGATACGGGTCTTTATGGTATTGTAAGACATCCGATGTATAGTGCGACGGTTCTGCTTTTCCTATCCATGCCTTTTATTCTCGGTTCGTTTATTTCATTTATCGCTTTTCTTTTCTATCCGTTTATCATTTCAAAAAGAATTAAAAACGAAGAAAGGATACTGGAAACTGAACTTAAGGGCTACAAAGAATATAAGCATAAGGTGAAATATAGATTAATTCCGTTTGTATGGTAACGAAAAATTTGTGTTTTTAAAATTCCGTTTGCCGCGTCGGTTTCTATGCGCCTTGTCGAATTAAGGCCTAGGCGTATGATGGAAAAATAGAACTGGAGTGTCATGGACACCGCAGTTCTATTTTTGTCTTTTTCTCATTTGAATCCGAATCAGATCGTTGTTGATCCAAAACGGCAGAAAGAGGTATATGAGGATAAAAATCACAAAAAGATAGACGATCAAGCCGATGAAAAAATGCAGACCGGCAAGAGATACAGTCAGAATGGCGATCAAAAGGCAAACCGGCCATGTCAAGGAGAGACGATACAGGCTGTGGCAATGCGGGCATTCCATCCGCAGAAATAAAAAGGACAGCGGCCTGAGCGGAAGAGTCTGACCGCAACGCGGACATGTAATTTTATTCTTCATGATGGGTTCCTCCTTGAATCCCAGAAAGTAAAACATGCAGCGATTTTAAGCCGCAGAGGATCATCAGTAAAAAAAGACTGAAATTGAACAGGTCGTGAAAATAGGTCAGCGTCATCCATCGCAGAAAAGCCAGATACAGCCATGAGGTTTGGCTAACAACATAGAATTGAGTATACCAGGCACTCCATGCGTAAAGTGCGATGGCCAGCCAGTAGATCAAGTCTAATATCAGCGATCGATTTCGTGTTTTCATGGCTTGCCTTTCTTTATAAACGGCTAAGCTTATTTCTGCTTTTATTATAAAACAAAACTGAAAAAAAGCTAGAGCAGGAAAAGACAGGAAATCAGAGAAAGCCGATCTGCGGAGGAAGGGGACAGGGACGTTGCGGCAAGATCTTGAGAAGTAAAAAATATCGGATGCGAAGAAAAATCAACCTGTGAAGAAAAAGAATTCAGTCAATTCTTTGTTAAAAATGTTGACAATCTAACAAATTGGAAATACACTAAAAATAGTGGCTGAAGCAGGACTTCGGCAAAAGAGGGGGGTGGAACGAATGGATAACCCGGGCGGTAGTAGTTGCAGGCAAGGCATCAATAAAACGGGAAATTCATTCTTTCCGCTCCTGGAGGGCGAGTCTGCCCAAAAATAAAGCTCCAGGACGTTTTATTCATGCTTTGCGAACTTGAAGAACAAACTTGAAGGAGGGCAAAGTATGACAGTCAAAACCATCACCGAGCTTTTATATGCAAAAAAATACGCTCAGATCAAAAAAGAACTCAACGAGATGAACAGCGTGGACCTGGCTGAATTGCTGGAGCAATTTTCCCAGGAAAGCATGGTCATCCTTTTCCGTCTGATTGCCAAGGAAACGGCGGCGGAGGTGTTCACCAACATGAACACGGAGAGGCAGCAGGCGCTGATCAGCACGTTTACGGAAAAAGAGTTGAAAGATATCTTTGAGGATATGTTTATGGACGATACCGTCGATATCCTGGAAGAAATGCCGGCGAATGTCGTGGAACGGATTTTGGATGTCACAGACAAGGAAACCCGTTCGCGCATCAATGAGCTGCTGCAGTATCCGCAGGACAGCGCCGGCAGCATCATGACGACCGAATATGTTGATTTGAAAAAGACGATGACCGTGCGGGAGGCCATTGCGAAGATCAAGCGCGTCGGCATTGATCAGGAAACGATTTACACGTGTTATGTCATTGAAAATAAAAAGCTGCTGGGGATCGTCACAGCGAAAAGTCTGCTTTTAAACGAGGAAAATGTCCGGATCGGTGATCTGATGGAAACGCATGTGATTTCCGTGCGGACGCATGATGATCAGGAAGAAGTGTCCAAACTGTTCCAGAAGTACCGGCTGATTTCCATTCCGGTCGTTGATACCGAAAACTGCATGGTCGGCATTGTCACCTTTGACGATGCGATGGAGGTCTATCAGGAAGAGATGGCCGAGGATATCGCCTTGATGGCGGCCGTTCAGCCCAGCGATGATTCCTACTTCGGCACGTCTGTTTTCAACCATGCCAAACATCGGATTTTGTGGCTGTTGTTTTTAATGCTTTCAGCGACGATTACCGGGACGATCATTTCCCGCTATGAAGAAACGATTTCGGCGATCCCGCTTTTGGTTTCATTTATCCCGATGCTGATGGATACCGGGGGAAACTGCGGAACACAAAGCTCAACCCTGGTCATTCGCGGAATTGCGACTGATGAAATTCGCTTCGGCGATCTGTTTAAAGTTGCGTTTAAGGAAAGCCGGATTGCTTTGCTTGTTGGCGCGGCGCTGGCTCTGGTCAACGGATTGCGGATCATCTTGATGTATCAGGATCCGCGGCTGGCGATCTTGCTGGGAGTTTCCTTAATGTGTACGGTTTATCTGGCGGAACTGATCGGATGCATGCTTCCATTGTTGGCTAAGAAAGTCCATTTGGATCCGGCAATCATGGCGGCGCCGCTGATCACAACCATTGTGGATACTTGTTCCATCATGATCTATTTTGCGATTGCAACGCATCTGTTTGCGTTGTAAGCCGCAGCCGGCAGCGGCGCTGAAACAATCCAATTCCTGCTCCATTTTCAGACATTCACAGAAAAGTGAGTGTCTTTTTGTTTTCCATCACGGCTATCTCCCCAAGTCCTAGCCGGTCTGCACAATAGTATACAGTGGGTCAACGAAAGTTTGACCGGAAAGGAGAATGTCAAATGGGAAACGTAGAAAGAGCGCTCCGGATTCCGCGCAGCTGGATGGAATCCGACGCGGATTTCGCAGCGGAATGTGATCGTCCGCATCGTCCAACTCCGCCGTGCAGACCTCAATGTCCAAACGGAAGTCATGATTTCCGCACTCGCTTTGACGATGTGAATTTTTTGGAGGATGAAATCGAGGAGGCTGTCAGTTTTTCGGACGGCTGCGGCTGCCATCCGGAGCCACCGGTTTGTCCGCCGAGCTGCGGCTGTGATTGTGACTGCGATGAAGAACCGGATGACTGCGGCTGTGATCACCATGACTGCGGCTGCCCGGATGAGGACTGCGGATGCGGCCACCATCACGATGACGACTGCGGCTGTGATGACAATAACGAAGATCAGACAGACTGCGGCTGCGGTCATGACTGCGGCTGTCAAAAGGATCCGGATCTTGACGAGGATTGCGGGCATCAGAATGACTGCCGGAATAGAAGTCTGGCTATGCCGTATGTCATTCGTCAGCGCTGGACCGGAAAGCGGGAAATCTACAATCGTCCGCGCGCTTTATTAAGAGGCACGCTGTTTGTCGAACTGGACAAGCCGTTTACGGGGAAGGGAGGCAGCCGGGATGAATAAGAAGGAATTGCTGCGCGAACTACAGGAACTGGATTTTGCGATTCAGGAAGCCGTTTTATTTCTGGACACCCATCCTCACAATGAAGTTGCGTTAAGCTACTATCGTTATGTTACCGGTCTGCGCCGCAAGGCTGCGGACGAATACAACCGTGTCTGCGGTCCGCTGACCAGCCGGGACAGCCGCGGACGCCGCTGGGATTGGGTCAATAGTCCATGGCCGTGGGAAAGAGAGGGATAAATCCATGTGGATCTATGAGAAAAAACTGCAGTATCCTGTGAATATCCAGAAGCCGGACCCGGCAATGGCAAAGCTGATCATTGCGCAGCTGGGCGGCTCTGATGGAGAAAAGGGTGCTTCTGACCGTTATTTGAATCAGCGTTACGCGATGCCGTATCCTGAAGTTCGGGCACTGCTGACGGACATCGGCACAGAAGAGATGGCGCATGAAGAAATGATCGCCACGATGGTTTATCAGCTGTTAAAAGGCTGTTCCGCTCAGCAGATCAAAGCAGCCAATGCCGCCGATTACTATGTCGATCATACCGCCGGTGTTTATCCGCAGGGAGCTAACGGCGTTCCTTATACCACCGCTTATATTCAGTCGAAGGGCGATCCGATTACAGATCTGTCAGAAGATCTGGCAGCCGAACAGAAAGCTCGCACGACGTATGAAAATCTGATGCGGCTGGCAAAGGATCCGGAAGTTTACGGACCGCTGCTGTTTTTGCGCGAACGTGAGATTGTTCATTTCCAGCGTTTTGGCGAAGCCCTTGACTTTGTCCGCAAGGATCTGGACTGCCGCAACTATTATCGCTACAATCCGGCTTTTGATCGCTGATTGAAGGCTGGGGGACGGGACGGCTCCCGTCTTTACATCACAATTCGCGAAATCAGAAGGAAAACAGCGGCGGGAATCAGCGGGAATGTTTTTGCGACGGTGAACGGACAGGAGAAATATCAGATAGACTTTGCGCGGCGGAATGCGGAACTTTCTTTTTCCTTTTTCTTTTTTCGGCTTTTTTGGTTAGGTAATAACGTTTCATATTACTGTAAAATCATGGTAATTTGAATATGAAACTATTATAATGATGAATATATAGAAAAGGTGCAGAATATGAAAATAAAAACTAAATTTAGCATGATAGCGATGGCGGCAATGCTCATGATGCAGGGCTGTGGAGCGAAACAGGAAAACTATGACCGCCTGCTGGATCCAAACAAGCCGATTACGCTGGAAATCTGGACTTATTATAACGGAACGCAGAAAGCGGCCTTTGACGGATTGGTTACCGAATTTAATGAAACTGTTGGCGCTGAAAAGGGGATTGTGGTTGAAGCGTACAGTCAGGGCAATGTCAATGATTTGATTCAGAAAGTTGAAGAATCGGCGGAAAAGAAGGTCGGGGCTGGGGAAATTCCGGATATCTTTGCGGCTTATGCCGATACCGCATACAAAGTTGATAAGCTGGGCTTGGTAGCCTCAATTGATCAGTATATGACGGAAGAAGAACTGGCGTCCTATCGGGATGAGTATATGAGCGAAGGCCGGATCGGCGAGGACGGCAGCCTGAAAATTTTTCCGATTGCTAAATCCACGGAACTCATGATGCTGAACAAGACGGACTGGGATCGGTTCGCGGAAGCTGCCGGCGCTTCTCTGGACGAGTTAAATACATTGGAGGGCGTGACGAAGGTTGCCCGGGAATATTATGAGTGGACGGACAGTCTGACACCGCAGCCCAATGACGGCAAGGCTTTCTTCGGCCGGGATGCGATGGCGAATTACATGATTATCGGCAGCCGCCAGCTGGGAAAGGAAATTTTTGCGGTTGAAGGGGATCAGGTCACGCTGAATCTGGATCGTGAGATCTTTAAGAAATTGTGGGATAATTACTATATCCCTTATATTCGCGGCTACTTTACTGCCCAGGGACGTTTCCGTTCGGATGACGCGAAGACCGGCGATCTGATCGCCTTAGTCGGATCCAGCAGCGGAGCTGCCTATTTCCCGAAGGAAGTGGCGGTGAGCGATGTTGAAAGCTATCCGATTGAGTCCGTTCTGGCCGCCGCGCCGATGTTTGCGGACGGAGAGAAAATCGCGGTTCAGCAGGGCGCCGGCATGGTCGTGTCCCGCTCGGACGCAGCGCATGAATATGCTTCGGTTGTGTTCTTAAAATGGTTTACGGAAGAAGATCGTAATATTGAATTTTCACTGGCCTCGGGTTATTTGCCGGTAAAAAAAGCCGCAAATGATTTTGAAACGATTAAAAAAGTTATGGACAGTCATGAAGAACTGGCTTCCGCCGAGATGATCGATGTGGTTGAAGTTGCGGAAAAGCAGTTGAATGAAGTCGAACTGTATACTACGAAAGCGTTTGAAGGAGGCAATGACGCCCGCTCCTTATTGGATACATCGATGCAGGATCTGGCGAAAGCGGATCGGGAACAGGTCAAAGCGAAGCTGGCGCAGGGACTGAGCTTGGATGAGGCCGCCGCGGAATTTGAAACTGAAGCTTATTTTGACGCTTGGTTTACGTCGCTGACGCAGCAAATGCAGGAAATTGTAAAGAAATAACGTTTGTAGAAAAGGAGTAACCGGAATATGCTGAAAAAAGAAGTGTTTTCAATCGTATTCTGATCCCTTTGATCATCGTTCAAATTTTTCAGATCAGTTTGTTTGGGATGTTGGTATTTAACGGCGGCGTGATTACCAAGCTTGATCGAAATGCTGAGGAAATCCTGAACGAACGGGTCATCAATCGGAAGAATTATCTGGAGAATGAAATGATCCAGCGCTGGAGTAATTTTTCGATCTACCAGACGAAAATTGAAGAAGAAATCGAGCAGCAGCTGGCTGGGGCTGAGATGACGGTTGCTGATTTAGTGCCGGGAGCCAAACTGACCAGCGATATCTTAAAAACAATCGGACCGGATCTGATCGCTTTAATGCGCCGAAATACCGTGACCGGCGTTTTTCTGGTCTTTGAAGGGACGCCGTTGAAGATCAGTGAAGACGGGGCGGTTGAGAAAAGCGGCTTATACCTGCGGGATCTGGATCCGATCAATAATCCCTATGATAATTCTGATCTTCTGATGGAACGCTCGCCGACGGATGTAGCGCAGGCTTTGGGCATTGCGATGGATGTCGGCTGGAGTCCGCGGTTTAAAATTACCGCGGAAAGTTACTTCTACAACAATCCCATCCAGGCAATTCGTTCCGCCCCGGAGCTGGCGCAGGAAGACGCCGGGTACTGGGGTTACGGATCAACGTTAAACGAAGCGATGATTAAAACGCTGACCTATTCCCAACCGTTAGTCGCAAGCGACGGCACGGTGCTGGGCGTCCTTGGAATTTCATTGGCGGACGATTATCTGAAGACGATGCTGCCGGCCAAGGAACTGCTTTCCGATCAGTCCGGTTCATATATGCTGGCGATTCTCGATGAATCCCAGGCGGCAGCGGAGGGCTTAACCTTACAGAAGGTGACGCACAGCGGCGGTGTGTTCATCGCGATGTTTGGCGAAGCGGAAGAGCTGGTCTTTCAGATGGATCAGGAAATATCCGGTTCCGGAGCGCTGATTCATACGGAGGCGTTAAAGCTGAAGCAGCGGATTTACGGCAGCATGCAGCCGCTGGATCTGTATAATACCAATGCTCCGTTTTCGCATCAACGATGGGTGCTGGTCGGGCTGGAATCCCGGGATGCGCTGTATGGTTTCTCGCGGAAAATCCAGAATACAATTCTGACCTTTATGATTCTTTCAATGCTGGTCGGTCTGACTGCGACCATCTATGCCAGTTACCGGCCTTCCCGTCAGATCGGAGCCTTGGCCCGCAAAGTCCGCAATTCCGATCCGAACCGGCCGATTCATCTGGATCCGATCCGCATCACGGAAATTGATCAGCTCAGTCAGGCCATTGAAGAACTGAGCAAGAGCGTCGCTGAAAACAGCTCGCGGCTGTCGCAGATTATCGGCATGCTTTCAATCCAGATCGGTGCGTTCGAAATCGATCCGGCAAAAAATTCTGTCTTCTGCACCTCCGGGTTCTTTGACGCGCTGCAGCCGCAGCAGAGTCATGAAGATCAGATGCTGACCCTGGATCAGTTCAGCGATCACCTGCAACAGCTGAATCTGGATCTTGGGGATTTAGGCCGGCAGCGTGAGAAACTGATCAAACTGGAGCCACAGAGCGGCGGAGCCCGCTGGCTGCGTTTGAAGACGGCGGCATTGGGGCAGACGATCCTGGGTGTAATTCAGGATGTAACGGCGGAAATGGTGGAACGTCACCGCATTGAATATGAACGGGATTATGATGTTCTGACCAATTTGTTAAACCGCCGGGCGTTCCAGCGGTTTGCCCAGGAACGGTTTGAGCATCCGGAGCGGCTGAAAATCACAGCCTTTATGATGATGGATCTGGATAACCTGAAGTACATTAACGATACCTACGGACATGACTGCGGCGACGGCTATATTCGCAGTGCAGCCGATGTTCTGCGCAACAATGCCGGCTCGCATGAGATTGCCGCGCGGATGTCCGGCGATGAGTTTTACGTTCTGTTCTATGGTTATGATACGGACTTCCAGATTCGTCAGAAGATCGAACAGATCCGCAAGGCTATGGCGGCTTATGAGATGGATCTGCCGGATGGCAAGCGCATTCGGATCCGTGCTTCCTTCGGTGTTTCGTGGTATCCAAAGGACAGCCGGAATCTGGAAGAATTAATCAAATACGCTGATTTTGCGATGTATGAAATCAAGAATTCCGTGAAGGGCGGAATCAAGGATTTTGAAATTGAAAGCTATCAGAAGGATTCGTTTATGCTGCACAGCAGTGAAGATCTCAACCGGCTGATTGAAAATGAACTGATCGATTTTGTCTTCCAGCCGATCATTGATGTCGCGTCGCAAACGGTCTATGGCTATGAAATGCTGATGCGGCCAAAGATGGAAAAATTACCGACACCTTCGGCAGTGCTGCGGATTGCCCGGGCGCAGTCGCGGCTGTATCAGATTGAACATCTAACTTGGTTCAAAGCGATGGAAACGATTGATCGCTATCATGAACATTTGAAAGGGAAGAAACTGTTCATCAATTCCATTTCCAGTCTGCGGCTGACGCCGGAGGATCTGGCGGAACTGGATCGGCGCTATGGTCAATACAATTCTCAGGTTGTCATCGAACTGACAGAAAGTGAAAAGATGGGTGAACAGGCCACGCTGCATAAACGGAAACGCTGCGTCGATCAGCATCAGGAAATAGCCCTGGATGATTATGGAACAGGCTATAATGGGGAAGCCACGCTGTTGGACTTGATGCCAAACTACGTGAAGATCGACATGAGCATTATCCGCGGGATTGATCAGGATCTCAACCGCCGCGAGTTCTATGAGGGGCTGGTTGTCTATTTCCGCAGCCGTCATATCAAAATTCTGGCAGAAGGTGTAGAAACCCGAGCAGAAATGGAAGTGCTGATCGAATGCGGTACGGATTACATGCAGGGATTCTATTTCCGCAAAGGCGAACTGATTCCGCCGCAGCCAAATCCGGAAGCGATGGAAGAACTGCGCAAAGCGGTGAAGAAAAAAGCGAAAAAAGAACAGCCGTCTAAGGAATAAAAAAACAGGATATTTCACCTCATTCGTGAAGTATCCTTTTCTTCGGGTTCAGTAAAAATCTCAGTCTGTATAGGTTGAGCGGATAAACAGGAACATTGAATAAAAAAACTCCATCTTTGGGCTTTTTCAGTGTATAATACAAAATAAAAGACAGGAACGTTTGTTCCTGTCTGATCGTGAAATCTGGTGGAGCCGACGAGGATCGAACTCGCGACCTTTGCATTGCGAACGCAACGCTCTCCCAGCTGAGCTACGGCCCCAGACACGATATTAATTTTATCACCAATTAAGAAATTGTCAAGATTAATGAGGAGGAAGTTATGCAGGATAGTTTACAACAGGCCCGGGAAACGATTAATGAAATTGACGCCCAGATGGCAGAATTATTTGAAAAGCGAATGTCAGCGGTCAGGCAGGTTTTGGCTTATAAGCGAAAACATCAGCTGCCGATTCTCGATGCATCCCGCGAACAGATTGTGATTGAAAAAGGCTGCGCCCTGATCCAGGATCCGGAGTTAAAGCCCTACTACGAAGAGTTGCTGATCAAACAGATGGAGCTGTCGCGTAGATATCAAAAAGTTCTGTTGGAAACAGAATAAGAACGTAGACAGGCAGTTGGATAACAAAAAGAGGAAGATTGCAGACGGGTCATATCCCCGTCCGCGTCATTCCTCTTTTCTCATGTTCATGAGTCTGTCTATGCTGAGCCCAGCGCTGTCCCCAAGCCAGTAACAAGGCACAGCCCGCAAGCACAGCCGAACCCAAGGTCAGCCAGTAAGCGGGATATCCGCCCAGGCGCAGGATCTCCTGTAAAAAGCCAATGTCCGGGACTTCCCGAAGAAACATGTAATTTTGTCCCCAGATCCAGTCCACAGCGAAGGCGCACAGAGCACTGAGGCTCAAAATCACCGTGACAGAAGGCAGCTGCCTAAACGTTGGGGAGTAACCATCGCACAGAAACATCAAGATGGGAACTAAAATCAGAAGCAGATGCAGGGCAAAGCTTTGGAACGTCTGAAAGTGGAAAAACGGATATGTGCCGACAATCCCAGCCGGATAAACGATAGCCGTGATTCCGCCGAGAATGGAAGTGGCCCACACATAACTGCGCAGGGCTTCTGAGCGTGTAAAGACGGCAAGCGGAATAAACAAGACCTGCAGTCCGCACAAATGCAGCGGAAGCAGCTTGACCCAATACCCTTCGCCCAACAAAAACAACCAGACAATCCGCATCAATTCCAGACACGGGACAGCGACAGCCAGGCCGCGGAGTAATTTTCTGGCCGCCTGCCGCGAATGGGTTTGCGTCCAATGCAGAAGCAGCCCCAGACTCAAGGGAATGAACAAAATTTCCAGAATATGAGGCAGACTCAAGAAACCATAGGCTGTTCCAGGCAGCACCTCATCCCAGAAGCAGAAGAATTGTGAGATAGTAAAACCTCCTTTGAATCAATGCTCAAATTGCATGCGGTATAAATGGGCATAAGCGCCGTCGGCGGCCATCAGCGCCGCGTGATCGCCTTGTTCCAAAATGCCCTCGTCTCCCAAGACGACAATCCGCCGGGCGTTGCGGATCGTGGATAAGCGATGCGCGATGACAAACGTTGTGCGGTTGCGGGCCAGGCGTTCCAGGGAATCCTGAACCACCTTTTCACTTTCATTGTCTAAAGCACTGGTCGCTTCGTCAAAAATCAAGATCGGCGGATTTTTTAAGAAAACCCGGGCGATGGATAAGCGCTGCTTCTGACCCCCGGACAGTTTCACGCCCCGCTGCCCGATATCGGTATTATACCCATCCGGCAGCTCCATGATGAAATCATGGGCATTGGCGGCTTTGGCAGCCGCAATGACTTCTTCTTCCGTGGCCTCAGGCCGTCCGTAACGAATGTTTTCCATGACGTTGCCCGCAAACAGATAAACATCCTGCTGTACAATGCCGATGCAGCTGCGCAGCGATTTCATTGTAACGTCCCGGATATCCTGACCATCGACTAAAATCCGGCCTTCACTGACTTCATAGAAACGCGGAATTAAGGAACACAGCGTGGTTTTACCGGCCCCGGAGGAACCCACTAGCGCCAGGTATTCTCCCGGTTCCACATGCAGATCAATGTGTTTCAGCACATAATCGGAAGCCGAGGCATATTGAAAGCCAACGTCTTCAAAATCCACTGCGCCCTTGACTTGAGACAGCGTCCGGGCATGCGGCTTATCCTGAATATCCGGCTCGACTTCCATAATTTCCATAAAGCGCTGGAAACCGGTGATGCCTTCCTGAAACTGTTCCGTGAAGTTGATCAGCTTTTTCACGGGTTCCGTCAGATTGTTGATGTAAAGCAGATAGGTCAACAGATCCCCCAACAGGATCCATTTCATCGAAATGAACGTGGACCCGGCCAGAATGACAACGACGGTGATCATCGTGGTAAAGGCATTCAGTCCGGAGTGATAATAGGCCATAATTCGATAACTGTTCTTGCGGGATTTGACATAGCGGTTGTTCTCAACATCAAATTTTTCCATTTCACTGCCTTCACTGGTAAACGATTTGACGACACGGATTCCGGATAAGTTATCCTCAATCCGGGCATTGATATCTCCAACGCGTTCTTTGTTCTGCTTAAAGGCTTTGCCCATCTTCTTGTTGAAGTACAGCGCAAAAACAAGCATGACTGGCAGGATGGAAAAAATGATGAGTGTCAGCGGAACATTGATTGAAAGCAAA
The DNA here is from genome assembly GCF_000327285.1 of Holdemania massiliensis AP2. Lineage (GTDB taxonomy): Bacteria > Bacillota_I > Bacilli_A > Erysipelotrichales > Erysipelotrichaceae > Holdemania > Holdemania massiliensis. The sequence continues at coordinate 74,958 of NZ_HE998569.1, forward strand.
ATGAAGAAGGCGCCGAAGAACTTGATGATCGAAATCACCACGTCTTCCGGTCCATGGTGGTAAAGCTCAGTTAATGAAAACAGATCGTTGGTCAGCCGCGACATCAGCTGGCCGGTCTTCTGTTCGTCATAAAAACTGAACGACAGCTTCTGATAATGGCTGAACAGCTCATTCCGCATATCGTGTTCCATCATGACGCCCATATAATGACCTTTATAAGTAATGAAGAAATTACAGAGCAGTTCAATGAAAATTAACGCGACCATGACCAGACCGATTCGGAAAATCAGATCCAGCTGCACGGACTGCGAGCCGACTAGCACCGTATTGGTGATGTAGCGCGTCAGCAGCGGAAAGACCAGCGAAATCGCCGCTACGATGAAGGCGCAGACCATATCGGCGATAAACAGCCTCAGATAAGGCCGGTAGTACGAAAGAAATTTTTTACCTCGGACATTAAGCAACACAATTCCCCCTTTTAGTTAGACATAAGTGTAGCCCAAATTTGCGGAAACTTCAATCTTTCCGAACGGTTCCGAAAGCATTTTAATGATTTCGGATCATCAAAGCCGTAAAGACTTGCGGTGTCGTTCGCCACTTGATAAGATAAAGAAAAAGCAAATGAAGGCGTCGCGCGGGATCAGGATATCCGGCAGGGAAATTCCAGGTTTACCGCCGAAGCGAATCGGATAGCCTGCGATCCGCTGCCCGGGGATCGGAAATTTTTTAACCGGGAGGCTTGTTTTTGAAACAAAAATACTGTGGATTGGAGCGTGAAATCCGTGGAAGAAAATCAAATTGTACTGCAGGTGTCAAGGGGCAGAATATCGCTGGCATCGTGCGGATGCGCAACAGGAAGGAAGCTCATATGACTAAACGAAAATACAATCAGAAAGAAGTGGAACAGGCAAGGCGCGGCCGAATTTATATCAACCGTGAGGACGCCCGTATTTTTGTCAGAAAAAGCGGCTTGTACGCGTGGACGATGAATTTGGGAAATCCCGCGTCATGGATTATTATGGGCCTGGAATTGCTCGTCATCTTGCTGATCACGAGGATTTTCTTTTTCTGAGAGTTCGGTTCGGCGATTGTGAATCCGCCGCGGACAGCGATCAGACAAACGGGTAAGAAAAGACGGATTGAGGACTTTGACATACCCTGATCAATGAAGAAGAGGAAAGGAAAAACACCGGGCCCTGATTTGCGGGCAGCGGTGCTTTATCCTGATTCGTGCGGTTAAAGTTATTTGTAGCAGTCCTGGAATAAACTGGCCAGCTTCGCCTGCAGCGCCTGCTCGAATTTGGCTGCGGCCTCCATGGTGCTCTGCACCGTTTCATTGACCTCGATCAGCTTATCAATCGTAATGCATTCCATGGAAACTGCACACTGCAGTTTTTCCCCTTCGGCATTGAGGATGTGCGCCAGCGCGGCTTCCTCCAAAGCAATCGACTGCAGAATATCGGTAATCGCTTGTGAACGGGTGACGTTACTACTTTTAATTTCAGGCATTCCCATAAGTTAATTCCTCCTTACACTGACATCGTATTCCATCCGGGCAAAAGGACCCGGGCCAACGACCCGAGGTTATGGAAAAGTTTTGGGCATCATACACTGATCAGGGGGGATGATCATGAAAATTGTTATCGTTGGATATGGTACGATGGGCCATTTGCTGTTAAGCCGGATAGAAGAAAAGGAAGATCTGCAGTGTGTCGGTCTGATCGCCTCCTCGTATTACCGGGAGATTGCCGAGCTGCCGCAGCATCCCGAGGTCATCATTGATGTCAGCCATCCGGATAATTTCGTCAAGATTGAGCGGGCGATGCAGACCCAGCGCATTCCTCTGGTTCTGGCAACGACCGGATACAGCGAAGCGCAGAAGCAGAAGATTGAAGGATGGGCAAAAAGTGTACCGGTAGTCATGACCAGTAACTTTTCAATTGGCATGACGATCGTCAATAAGATGCTGAAATGCTGTCAGAAGGAAATTGCCCAGTATTTTGACTGCGATATTCTTGAAATTCATCATGAACAGAAAAAGGATAAGCCCAGCGGCAGTGCTTTAATGCTGAAGAAAACGCTGCAGGGACTCTCAACGGACCGCTATGGCTATCAAAAACCGATTTCTGTAACATCGCTGCGGCATCGTCAGATTGCCGGGGAACACACGGTGATCCTGTGCGGGGATCACGAACAGATTACGATTACGCATACCGCAGACAGCCGTGAAATCTTTATCCGCGGCATTCTGGAAGCTGTGGAAGCCATTCCGATGCTGAGCGCCGGGCTGTATTCCATGGAGGACTTGCTGAGGCAGCGGCTTGGACTTCGCCGCTGAAAACGGTAAAGCACGGTTCAATTCGTCAGAGACAACGCCCTGACTTTTATGCTTCCTCTTGCTTGCGGCTAGACAGCAATCGAAAGACGCGCGGCAAAGGAGGCTTGAGGTTGCCAAGGCGATCTGATAAAATAAAGTCATTGTCAGAGGTTTACTGGACGAAAGTCTTCTGATTCTGTGGGAGGAAATCAAGTGGAACGCTATTTTATTAAACTTTGGGGAGTTCCAACACTGCAGGAAAACGGTCAGTCCCGCGCGCTCAGCGAAATTTTAGGCAAACAGCTGACGGAGCTGCTTTGTTATTTTCTCATTCATCGCGGAGAGTTAGTTAGTCATGAACGGTTAATAGAACTGTTCTGGCCGGAATCCGTAAATCCTCAAAACGCCCTGAAGTTTGCGATTCATCGTCTGCGTAAATGCACTCAGGCTTATGCTGAAACGAAAGATCAGGAGTGGATTGTAACCGGCAGCCGCGGTTATTTATTTTCGCTGCAGGCCCCGGTGGATTCTGATTTGCATCAGCTGGATATTTTGAAGCCGGAAGCGCTGGCTGAAAAGCCGGAATGGATAGAAACGCGGGTCCGCGGCGAGCTGATGGCCGGCTATTCTTCTCTGTGGATTCTTCCGCTGCGTGAATTCTGGAAAGAAAAAGTTATAACCTTAGCTCAGGATACAGCGGCACTGTTGGAACAGAACGGAAAGTCAGAGGCTGTTTTGCGGATCACACAGTGGGCGCTGGCGCTGGATCCGTATTCCGATGATCTCAATTATCGCTATTTATCCGAACTGGTCAAGGCCAAGGAGTATAATCGGGCCTTAAAGCATTTTGATCAGATTTACGAACGGTTTTATCATGAATTCGGCGTGGAGTTTGAAGGCCGATCCAAGTCTTTGATTTACTTCCTAAGCTCAGAGCGGGAGTCAACGCATACCATTCAGGAGCTGATTGAGGAAATGAATGCTCAGGAAGACGGCACTGCCTTTTTCTGCGAGCAGCCAGTTTTCCGCAAGCTGTATCAGGCGCGGATGCGCGAAAGCCGAAGATTGGACATCAATTCCTATTTGTTAGTTCTGGATGTCCAAGGTGTTTCGGCAGAGCTTGGCAATCAGGCAACGGATGCTTTGATTCAGATTGTGAAGAATCAGCTGCGCTCCTGCGATATTTTCACCCGAACAGCGGCCTGTCAGTTAGCGGTGATGTTGATGCTAAGCGCGGAACAAGATGTGCATAAGGTGGTCAAACGGCTCAGTCAGCGGCTGAATCACAAATATCCGACAACGCAGGTCAGGATTTATTATCATGCGCAGAAAATCGAACAACCCTCCTCAACTTCAGCAGTCTGATCAGTCTTTGGTCTGCGGCGCATGGAGGTTTGTCGGCAAGGCAGTTGAAACCCAGCTCAAAAACGGGGTATAATAAATAAAAAGACGGAAAGAAGGAGATTTTATGGGAGTATTATTAACGACACTACGAAAAGATAAAATGCAGGCTCTGAAGGAAAAAGACACGGTGAAAAATGGTGTCTGCAGTTTATTGATCTCCGCGATTGCCTTGGCGGAAAAGGAATCAGGAAAGCCTTTAAGTGAGGAAGAAGAGCTGACGTATGTGCAGAAGGAATTAAAGCAGACAAAGGATTCGCTGGCCCAAACGCCTGCTTCTCGGCCGGATCTGATTGCCGAAACGCAGCGCAAAATTGCGATTATCGAAGCCTATCTGCCGGCGCAGATGAGCGAAGCGGAACTGAATGAAGCGGTATCCGCTTTGATGGCTGAATTGCAGCTGGAGCCGGTCGTGAAAAACAAAGGGATGCTGATTAAAGAAATGATGGCCCGATATCAGGGAAAAACGGATGGCAAATCGGTCAATGCCGCGATCAGCCGTATTCTGAAATAACAAAGACTTCAAATCAGGACTTGCCTAGGGCAGGTTCTTTTTTCTGTTTTAAAGCCTTGGAAGAAAGGTTTCTAACTGGTCATAGCCAGAGGAAAACGGGTCAAGTAGGGACAAAAAAGTATGAAAAAACCGTCTCCTTTTCGGAAAACGGTTTTATTTGTTAACGTACAGTGACGCATTGTTCCTCACTGTGTAAGCCGGTGCTGTAAACATAGTAGCCGCAGACTTTAACGCTGCCGCCGCCTTCAACCCAATCATAATAAGTGGGCTGATCGGAGCTGACTTCATGATACAGGTTGCCGTTGAGATAGACTTTGGCGTAGTAGTACGGATTGCCGAGAATCCAGTTCCAGTCAAACAGCTTCTGTCCCACAGCGTAAACATAGATGTCCCCCTGCGATAAGCTGATTTCCTTTTGATTGGCCGGAAGATCGCCGCGATAGCCGCCCCAATTGATCGTCAGTCCGCCCCACTCGTCGATGTAGCCGCTGACGGTGCTTTCCAACTTTTGCTCAGAATTGCCCCATGGCGAAACAAGATTGTTGTATTCTTTTTTAATCAGGCCGGTTGTCGACAGACTTGGATCTACGCCATCCAATGAAGCATACGGGAAAGTTCCGATAATATGAGTGATGTTTTCTACGCCATCCGGACGGGTCAGGGCTTTCGGCGGATCCGCTTCATCATAATTGGCGTCCAGAAGCAGTTCGCAGATTTGGCCTGGTATGTTCAGCTTGCTTTTCGCGTTGTTGAAATAGGTGCCTTCATCCTTCACGCCTTTATCATAACCTACCCATACCACATTGGTCGTCTGACTGGTGGAAGCGATCATCCACTTATCTTTAGCCGCGCCTTCCGGAATCCCGAACCGCAGGCCGTCTTTGCCCCAGTCTGTCGTTCCAGTTTTGGCATAAACTGGATAACTGCGCTTTAAAACCTGCATGTAATTGAAATAAGGACCTTCAACGCAGTACTGCATAAGAGTGCTGGACATGTAGGCCGCTTCTTCACTGATCACCTGTTTGCCGTCGTGATCGGCGACGTAATCCGCGGTGCCGTCGTTGAATTCAATGCGGGATATGGTATGCGGCTTGACATAACGTCCGCCGTTAACCATAGCGGCATGCGCGCTGGCCATTTCCGTCGCGCTGGCCTGGAAGCTGGAGCCGCCGATGGCATAGCCGGTATCAAAGTTATCGTTGTTCACCTGTGAGAAGCCTAAGCTTTGCAGATAATCGACAACCTTGGAGCGCCCAATCGTATCGATAACTTCCTGCAAGGTCTGAATTGCCGGTGTGTTCAGCGACTGACCCACAGCCTGCTGCAGCGTTACGTCGCCGCGGTACTGTCCGTCAAAGTTATTGATGACCTTTTTGGTTCCGCGATATACAATCGGCCGGTCGGTAATCACATGATCGGTGGCCCATCCCAGATGTTCAAAGGCCAATGCATAGGACAGGAACGGTTTTACCGCTGAGCCCGGCTGTTTAAACTGACTGATCGCCCGGTTTAACAGACGCGCGCCGGAATAGTTCCGTCCGCCGCCTAAGCCGCGGATCTCACCGGTCTGATTGTTCATCGAAACGATTGCGATCTGCATCAGCTCATCCGGATATTCAATATTTTCGCCTTTCTGGATCGCGTCGATCTGTTCCTGAACGGTACGGTCCATGTTGGTGTAAACCTTCATCGGCGTCAGGGCCGGATCTTTGCCGGTGATCTGCTTGACTTCTTCAATCACCGCGTCGACATAAGCCTGGTAAGGCCCGCCGCTTTCGGAAACTGTGTAATCCTCGCCGACTAACAGATCCTCTACACGAATGGATTTGGCCAGATCGGCCTCCATTTCAGTGATGTAGCCATGATAAACCATCATATCCAGCACCGTATTGCGCCGGTTTGTGGCATAATCGAGATTTTCATACGGATTATAGGCATTCGGCCGGTTGATAATCCCTGCCAACAGCGCGCTTTCACCCAAGCTCAGATCTTTTGCGTCCTTGCCAAAATAATACTGCGCCGCTTTCTGCACGCCGCGGATATTGCCGCCGAAGTTCAGTTTGTTCAAATACAGCTGAAAGATCTGCTTCTTATCAATCTGTTTTTCCAGCTTCAGCGCTGTCCAGATTTCCTGGACCTTACGATCAACGGACTTTTCCGCAATCGTGGAGTTTTCCAGATCATCCACCTGGAAGTAGGTGTTTTTTACAAGCTGCATCGTAAAGGTGGAACCGCCCTGACCGAAGCTCTTGGATTTTAAATTTTCCAGCGCCGCTTTCGCAAACCGCGGTACATCGAAGCCGGGATGCTCGAAATAGCGTGAGTCCTCAATCGCGACAAACGCGTCGACCAACGAATTGGGCATATCTTCATAAGTGATATTTTCACGCAGATACGCGCCCAGCTCGGTAATCAAAATTCCATCCTGATCATAGATCTGGGATGACTCCAATCCTTCAAAATCGTTTAAACTGATTTCAGGCGCATCCTTGATCATTTCAGAAGCGATATATAAGCCGCCTCCGCCAACCGCCAGACCGGCAATCAGAAGAAAATAAACGAAGAAGATCGCAATTTTCTTCCCTAATGAACCTCTGCGCTTTTTTTTCTTCGGTTTATTTTGGGATTCTTGAGGATCCATAGATTTGTTTTGTTCTGACATTCGCTTTGATTCTCCTTACTCTGTGGGGGACTTCCGCAGAAATCCATTTTGATGAATCATTCTTTATTTTACCACAATCTTATAGATTGGCAAAAAAGAGAGAAGGAAAAGTGGTAAAAAGCGCCATTTTCTTGGGAAAAAAGCTGAAAAAGCGGAAAAAACCAGGAATATCCGGGTAAAAATCCCATTGACTTTTCCTTTCTGACGTGTAGAATGAAGATAAACCAGTGATGGGGAGATCAAGCACAGACAGGCGCTTTAAGAGAGTTTGGGTAAGGTGGAAGCCAGACAGAGATGCCGCTGGGTAAATGGACCTCAGAGGGCCAAGTGAAAGAGAAATCGAGTAGCTGCGGACGTGAGCCGACGTTAAAAGGCAGAAAATGTGTTGGCATTTTTGGTGAGTGGAGAAAAGACTGTGTGAACGTCTTTTTTCAAACAAGGTGGTACCGCAGGAAATTCAGCCTGCCCTTGAAGGAAAGTTTTATCTTTTCCGCGAGGGCAGGCTTTTTATTGATCCGGGATCCTCTCGCTTAAAAGCCAGAAGAACAGGAGGCGATGAGGATGTTCAGCATCCGCATGTGGAGTGAGGGACGGGCTGAAAAAGCCGTCCGTAAACAGGCATCAGTATTTTGAGAAAAAAAGGATGAAAACCGGAGGAGAAAGAATATGAAAAAAACAGGAAAATTGATGATGGTGTTAGCGTTAGGAATCTTGATGAGCTTAACCGGCTGTTCGAAAAAGATCGTGGAGGGTCCGCGGATCGGCGTCATTCAGCTGATGGAGCATACCTCGCTGAATATGATTTACGACAGCTTCAAAGAGGAACTGGAAGCATTGGGCTACAAGGACGGCGAAAACTGCACGCTTGTGTTTAAAAATGCCCAGGGTGAACAAAGCAATATCGGCTCGATCGTTTCGTCATTCCAATCGGAAAAGCTAGACGTTGTCGTGGCCATCGCCACCCCGACCGCTCAGTCTGCGGCAAAGCTGGCGGAAACCACGCCGGTGATCTTCTCGGCGGTGACGGATCCGATTGAGGCCGGGCTGACTACGAGCCTGGAACATCCGGATCAAAACATAACCGGCACCAGCGATGAAGTGGCTGTGGAACAGATTTTGGATCTGGCAATGCAGCTGCAGCCGGATTTAAAGACCTTGGGGATGGTTTATAATGTGGGGGAGGTGAATTCCCAGACCAATATCGCCAAGGCCAAGGCCGCTGCCGAAAAACTGGGACTGACGGTGATGGAGGCCCCGGTCGCCAATACGTCCGAGGTGGCGCAGGCAGTGCAGGTTCTGAGCGAAAAATGCGACGCTTTGTTTTCCCCCAATGACAACACTGTCGCAACGGCGATGAGCACGGTCACCCAGATTACCCGCTCAGCGCAGATACCGGTGTATGTCGGCGCCGATTCCATGGTTATGGATGGAGGCACGGCGACAATTGGCATCAATTATGTGGATCTGGGCAAGGAAACGGCACGGATGGTGGATCAGGTGCTTCAGGGGACGGATGTCAGCGCAATTCCAGTGAAGGTATTTAACCAGAATCTCAGCATTTACGTCAATGCGGATGCTTTAGAAGAGCTGCAGCTGACGCTGCCGGACAGTGTGGCCGCGGATCCGCAGTTAGTCTTGTTAAACGATCCGCAATAAAGAGAAAGCGAAGGAGGCGCTAGAACATGTCGCTGGACACATTTTTTTCCACACTGCAGCTGGGACTGGTTTATTCCGTGCTGGCGCTGGGGCTGTTTCTGTCTTTTCGGATTTTAAATACGCCGGATTTGACGGTGGACGGCAGCTTTGTTACCGGGATGGCGATCAGCGCTGTTTTGGCACTGGCAGGCCATCCGCTGCTGGGGCTGGCAGCTGCCTTTGTAGGCGGCATCCTGGCCGGCGGGATTACCGGACTTTTGCATACCCGTTTAAAAATCCAGCCGATTCTGGCGGGGATTCTGACGATGACGGGCTTGTATTCGGTCAACTTGAGAATTATGAGCGGCAAGCCGAATTTATCGCTGTATAAAAAGACCACGTTGTTTTCCTTGTTTGAAGGGAAATTTCCGCAGGCGACGACCGGGATTCTGTTTTTGATCGTCGTCGTGCTGGTGATCCTGTTAACAGTGTTTTTGAAAACTCAGCTGGGACTGTCGTTACGGGCCACGGGGGACAATGAGGAAATGGTGCGGGCCTCCTCGATCAACACGGATTCTATGAAAATTCTCGGCCTGGCGCTGGCCAACGGCTTGGTTGCTTTATCAGGCGGTCTGTTGGCGCAGCAGCAGCAGTTTGCGGACAACAACGGCGGCCTGGGCATGTTGGTGCTGGGATTGGCGTCAATCATTATCGGAGAAACACTGTTTGGCAGGGGCGGCTTAGTTCATCATCTGACGTCGATTTGCGCTGGGACGATCGTTTATCGGTTCGTGCTGACGTTCGCTCTTTCTCTGGGATTGGCGGCCAGCGATCTGAAATTATTTTCTTCCGCATTAGTCGTCTTGGCCTTGGCGGTGCCGCAGGTCCAGGGAAAAATGAAAACAAGGAGGAAACGCCATGCTTGAAGTACGGGAAGCAACGGTGGTCTTTAATGCCGGAACGGTCAATGAAAAAATTGCGCTTGATCATGTCAGCCTGACCTTAGAAGCCGGAGATTTCGCCACGGTGATCGGCTCCAACGGCGCCGGCAAAAGCACCCTTTTAGGCGGGATTGCCGGAAGTCTGCCGCTAAGCGAAGGACAGGTCATGCTGAACGGGCAGGATCTGACCCGGATGAAGGAACATCGCCGTTCGCATACGATCGGACGGCTGTTTCAGGATCCGCTCAAGGGAACAGCGCCTTCAATGACGATTGAAGAGAATCTGGGACTGGCATACAGTCGGGGAAAGCGGAGATCTTTGCAGCTGGGCGTCAGCCGTAAAGATGAGCAGTTCTTTTACGAACTGCTGAAATCCTTAAATCTCGGATTGGAAACCCGGATGAAAACCCCGGCGGGTCACTTGTCGGGCGGTCAGCGTCAGGCTCTGACGTTATTAATGGCAACTGTGGTCACACCGAAACTTCTGCTTTTGGATGAACACACCGCGGCGCTGGATCCGCGAACAGCGGAGTCGATCATGGATCTGACGCGGCAAATCATCGAACGGGATCATATCACGACACTGATGATTACGCACAATATTGAAAATGCACTGGCTTATGGCAATAAAACGATTGTGATGAATGAAGGCAAGATTCTGCATATCTATCAAGGTGAAGAACGCCGCCGGCTGACGGTGAAGGACGTCATGGCGCTGTATGCCAGCGAGCATGCGGCCTTATCGGACCGAACCATTCTGGGGCGATAATGGAAACAGATAAAAAGGCAGGGGATAGGAAAACAGCGCGTAAAGCAAAAGTTTTCATGAACCCTGTCTTTTCTATGATTTTAGGCAAAAATGAGAGAGCGAATTCAATTTTTTAAAAACTCAATTTCATAGGCTTGTCTGAAAAAAATAAATCGAATAATTCAGAGAGAATAGCTTCTTCGGCTCAGCGCAGCTCAAATAAAAATTAACCAAGATCCGTTTTTTCCCTGACCGGCACCAGAACCCGTCCGTAAAAGAGGTGTTCGCTGTGCTTTTTTAACGCAATGTAGGGATCAAAGGTAACGATGCCGTCAATTTCATAGGCCCGTTCTTCCATGTAGCGGAAAACCGGCTCTAAATAACGAATAAAAGGAACGGACATCGCGTTTTGACGCTGAAAGATATAACTGACGCAGCGGCAGGCCGGCAGTTCCATGACGTCTTCGCAGCGCGGCAAGTTGAATTCATGAGCCAGCTTCTGCGATAGGATAAGTCCGCTGTATCCTTCATCCGATCGCATTCGTACATCTTTTTCCAACAAAAAAGGCGTCATTTTGACAAGCGGAAAATACTCCAGCCAGTTGGAAATCACGGCACTGTTCGCTTTTTTCTGAATCAGGGAAGTCTGTTCCTCATCGCGCTTGCGGTAGCCGATCAAATAACTGGCTTCCCGTTCCACTTCGCTCAGCGTGCCCAGTTGGCTGTCTAATTGTTCAATAAACTGTTTTTTCTGTAAAATGATATTTTTCTTCGACGTTAAAAAACTGATCTGAAGATCAATGTTTGTCAGATTCTTCATCAATGTCTGATCAATTTCAGAAAGCTCAAAATCATAAATGCATTGCTGAGCCGCTTTCTGACTCAGGCCATACGAGCGATACATTTTATAATGCATCAGATTATGCATGTCCACATCATTAAAAAGACGATATCCGTTTTCTTCATTTTTCTGGGAATCAATGATCCCCATTTTGTCATAATATCGGATTGTCGTTTCGGGAATTTTTAACAATTTCGATAATTCTCCAATTTTATAGTTTGCCATCAAGATCATTCCCTTTGCCGCTTACAGTGTACTAGAAAACAAAGGAATGTCAAGTCAAGAAAAGGCATGGAAACGCATTATTCCATGCCTTGATTCTTAGTTATTTTAATACAGCGTCAATGCTTTCCGCCGCCAGCTTGCCCGAAGTGCCAGCCCAGCTAAGATACGCGCTGGACGCGTCGCCCTGGACGTTGCCGACGACTTCGCCGGCCGCGTACAGTCCAGCGATCGGTTCATCCTGCTCGGTTAAGACCTGACACTCAGGATTGATATCCAGACCTCCTAAACTGGTCGCAAACCGCAGGTTCTGTTTGACGATATAGAGGGGTCCGTCAGTTTTGAATTCAGCACTCAGCGTCCGGCCGAACTCATCTTTGCCAGCCTCATAACCTTGGTTGTAAGCTTCAAGGGTTTCAGCCAAGGCTTCAGCATCAATGCCGGCCTGCTGAGCGGCATCGGCAAGGGTTTCCCCTTTGACAAAGACGGTCGTCCCTGTTCCTTTTTCCTCGATCCAGGTCTTGGCTTCGGTTTCCGAGAACAGGTGTTTTTCAATCGCTGTTTTATAGAATATGTCATAGGCCGCCTGGTCCATAACGGTATACATTGCCCAATCGTTCTGCTGCTTGTAGACGCTGACTAATTCCTGCTCACTGCTTGTTTCGCTGATCAGGCGCTTTCCGGCGTCATTGACCAGAATTCCAGCGGAAGCTTTCCACATCGCGTTGTTGGCAGGTTGGGTATATTTGCCAACGCCGGCTGTGACTTCCAGCCCGTTCGGCTTGACTCCGAGATATTGCAGATTTGTGACTTTTGCGCCGATTTTCTGCGCCATTTCCAGACCTTCGCCATTTGAGGAAACCGGACCATAATAGATGACTCGTCCAACGTCAGCCTTTTCAATCAGTTTTTGATTGCTGCCGTAACCGCCGGTGGCAAGCAAAACCGCTTTCGCGTCAATTGTGTATTGATTCCCCTTGTTATCCTTGGCCTTAACTCCGGTCACAATACCGTTATCGACAATGAGTTCAGTAGCCTGAGTGTTCAGTTGGATTTCGATTCCGCGCTGCTGAGCGACATCGTGAAGCGTCTGCATGAAACCAGCGCCTCCGCCCACTGCTGTAAAGTCGCGGGCGATGCCTTTTTCACTCGGCTGGGGAACGTTGAACTGCGCGCCGATGTCGTCGATCAGCCAGTCGATCGCGGCCGCTGAGTTTTCGGCATGCAGCTTGGTCAGTTCTGCATCGTTGATGTTGTGTCCTTTTTTCAGCAGCTCTTCGATCATCAGTTCGGGAGTGTCTTCAATGCCTGCTTCCTTCTGATACTTTGATCCCGCCGCGGAGAACCCGCCGCCGCAGGTTGCAGAAGCCCCACCGGTATACGCCATTTTCTCGATGACAAGAATGTGCTCCTGTCCCAGCTCCTGAAGCCGCAGCGCCGCACTCAGACCGGCCGCGCCCGCCCCGACGATCACCACGTCGGACGGAATTGTGATTTCTTCGCCTGTACTTGCGGTCGGGGATTTCTCAAACAGGGAAAGATCCGCGCCCGCCTGGGTCAGACAATCTTTGACTGAATCCAGGATTGCTTTTGACGTGTACGTCGCGCCGCTGACGCCATCTAACGCAATGCTTTGCGCGTCGATGATTTGGCCTGGCAGCTGCTCGATCGCCATACCGCCGACACTAGGCGTTTCGTTGTTCTCCCCAATTTCTATGGTGAGAATCTTTTCTTCGTCAACCGTAACGCTGACTTCCATTTCCCCTGCGTAACCGCTGGATGTTGCGGTATACGTTCCAGCCGTCATCGCCCCGTCCGCCGATTTTTCCTGCGGCTTGGCGCTGCAGCCGCTGAAGATCAGCGCCGCCGCAGCAAGAGAGTAAAACCATTTTTGAGTTTTCTTCATTTCTTTATCCTCCGTCTTTTCTATTAAAAACCCGACAGCCACTGTCGGGTCAATGCAAAAACGAAAACAATCACAAACACTGCAATGTTAACCCGCTTATTTTTGCTAAATGTGAATTATTTAACCGATTTCAGTAGTAATTGAGAAGCGAATTTGCTATGATAAAACTGAAAGAAGGAGAAGGAATTATGATATTGGACGATTATCAGAAACGTGTCGATCAACTGTTTGAACAAATCAAAACAACACAGCGGGAAAACATCATCACAGCAGGCAAAATGATTGCGGAAACCATTGACGCAGGCGGTAATATCTATCTCAGCGGTATTTGCCATTCCATTGAAATGGATCTGTTTAACCGCGGCGGGGGACCGGCTTTTTACCGGACTTTTCACTATAAATTAGATGTACAGTCAGATGCCCGTGAACGTGACCGCAGCGATCTGGATACAGATATGGAAGGTCTGGGGGCGTATATCTTAAAAGCCTCAACGATCCGCCCGGGTGATATTTTATTTGTCGGCTCGGTCTCCGGCCGGACGAAAGGGGTTGTCGATCTGGCTTGGGAAGCCAAGAAGATGGGCGTCAAGGTTATTGCAATGAGCTCCATGAGTTATGCTCAAACAGTCGACGCGGTTCATTCTTCTGGAAAGAAACTGTATGAATTTGTCGATCTGACATTGGATAACTGCGCCCCGGCAGCAGAAGCGATGTTGAAGGTGGACGGCATCGAAGCGAATTTTGCCGCGGCCAGCGGTATTGCGAGTTCTTATATTCTTTGGTCTGTCACCGCTGTTGTATTGGAAGAAATGCAAAAAAGCGGGAAAACACCGCTGCTGCTCAAGAGCGCAAATTTCCCAGGCGGAACCGATTACAACAACGCCGAAGTTTATCCACACTATAAGGAATTCGGCTGGTAAGGACGGAATCCAAAAAGTTTAAGAGAAGAGAATGAATTCCTGAAAGTTCAAGGGGGAATTCTTCTCTTTTTGTTTGATGTGTTCTATAATGAAATTAAGGTAATCTTTGTTGTGTATAGCATTAAATAAGGAAGATCATTGTGTGTGGGAGAGGAGGCTGGAGCATGCGGAAAAACAAACTGCTGGGCGTTATTTATCTACTGTATTTATTAGCGGTTATTGGATTGTCGCTTGCTGACTATTTTCTGGTGCTGGGAATCCGAAAATTTTTCGGCAGTGCTGCTTTTGTAATTTTGGCGCTGTATTTCTTTTCCAAAGTTCCGCTGGCGTATACGATGAATTCTATGCCAGTAAAGTTTGCTCAGGAGCAGGCGAAGGAACAAAGTAAATATAATTGGATTTCCCTGAAAGGATTTCTGTTGATCATTCTGCCTCTGGCTCTGGCTTACTTTTCATGTTTTCTTTAAGGACTTCGCGTCCTTTTTTTGTTAGATTAATATGATTAATGCGGAAATTGGATATATGGCATAAATTTACTTTGCGGAAATTGGATGTGCTCATGTTGATATAAAAA
>NZ_HE998569.1:91277-192665 GCF_000327285.1 Holdemania massiliensis AP2
TTATATGGGTGTAGAAAGAGATGAGGATCAAGTAGTAAGATCCCGTGGTCTCAAAAGGAGGTTCTCATGAAGAAGGTACTTCTCGAATATTAAGCCGTTCCCTTCTTTGTTACCAGAACAAGGAGAGGGAACTGAATCTCAAATTGCAAAAACAAAGAATTAAAAATAGAAAGTGAGTCTGGAGAGGACAGACCAATGGACAAGAAAAAATAGATTTTCATAACTTGAATTTCAAAAGAAGGTGATAAGCTAGATTTTGAAGATCACAGGAATGAAAAAAATCAGTTTCTAAAAGAAATAACAGATTCAGAAAATGAAGTTAGAATTTCACTTTAAGTTATGTCCGCTGTCCAAGGAAAAGCTTAGAGAAATTAGAAACGAAAAGTTAAATGATGAGAGAGAATGGCGATCTGAAGCTGTTCTCTTTTTTCGTTGATGAAGTTGATGAATTTGCTTTGGATTCCGGAAGTTCCGGTCTATAATGAAGGAAAAAGGGAGGGATTAGTTATGTTTGATATTCTTATCCGCGGCGGATTGATCGTCGATGGAACAGGGAAGCCAGGCAGAATTGGTGATGTAGGGATAGTTGGAGATCGGATCTGTGCGATCGGAGATCTGAGCCAGGAGTCCGCAAAGCAGGAAATTCTGGCAGAAGGCAAAGTGATCACACCGGGTTTTATTGATCCGCATTCTCATTCTGATTTATCTGTTTTATTTCAGCCGTCGATGACGAATTATCTGATGCAAGGCGTGACGACCGTGGTGGGAGGCAACTGCGGACATTCGTATGGTCCGGTGGGGGATGAGCTGTACCGCAGCGCGATTATTGATCCCAAGGTGGCTTTTCAGGCAGAACCTTCCTATTTTACAATGACAGCGCTGCTTTTGCCGAAAGAAAAAGCGGTGAAGGCCTTAAAAGAACAATATGGCATTGATATGGACTGGCATTCATTCAAGGAATATCTGGACAAATGTGATGAGCAGCCGCTGGATGGCAACATCGCTTCTTTAGCGGGTTACAGTGCGATCCGCGGAACAGTTATGGGTATGGACTGCTGCCGAGAGGCCACGGAAGAAGAAATCGTAAAAATGGAAGAATTAACTCGTCAATGTTTGGAAGACGGAGCTTTCGGTTTATCAACCGGAACGGATCCGCAATATGTCCCAGGACCGTTTGCGACATTTGATGAAACGGTCAGAATGCTGAAAATAGTCAAGGAATATGACGGGATATTTGCTTCGCACACCCGCAACACTGACAGTGAGGGCAAACCTGACCGCATGGGCGGTTATGAGGATATGCTGAAACAGGCCATGGCTGCCGGCGTGCGCGCCAATGTTTCGCATGTGCATACGCTGGGCATGGGTGTTGATGAAAAGACAAATGCAGAAGCGGCGCGGAAAACACTGGCTTATTTTGAAGAGATGGAAAAGCAGGGCTGTGATCTCAGCTATGATGTGATTCCTTCCCCTTACAGCATGGATATGACTGTACCCTATTTTGCGACATTTCTGCGACCGTTTGTCTTAATGAGCGGCAGCCGTCAGCATCTGGCAGAAAATTTCAAAGTTCCGGATTTCCGCAAAATGATCCACACCGTCGTGGAAGCCGGTCATTATCCATTTTTGGATCATCGGAATCTGATGAGCAGTATATATCCGATCCTGACGATTTCTCGGCATGAAAACGCTGCGCACATCGGAAAGAATCTCTATGCTTATGCCGAAGAACGAAAGCAGAATCCGCTGGATCTGGTGATGGATTTGTTTGCGGAAGACTGCGATATGGGGGCTGAAATGGCGATGCCGGGAGCTGTCGAATCCAATGATATCCTGTGCATGCACCGTCTTGCGATGCCTTGCTCAGATGGCTTTACCGGAGATAAAACCATGAACTTTGGATTAAATGAAGATATTCAGATGACCCCGAATCCGATGAATTTCAGCTTTATCATCCGTTATTTGACGCGTTATCAGAAGCAGCTGCCGCTGGAAGAATTGATACGCAGAATCACGCAGAAACCAGCCGAACGTTTTGGTATTGAAAAACGGGGAGTGCTTGAAACCGGCGCTTATGCAGATATTGTGATTCTGGATCGGGAACAGCTGCACAGCTATGATCGGGATGCAGATGTCTTTCAATATCCGGAAGGCATTGATTATGTTCTGGTCAACGGCGTTGTGACGATTGATCATAAGCACCATACGCAGACGGCGGCTGGACGGATGTTAAGGAAGAACCGACAATAAAAGGCAGCCTGCTTCGCTGCCCTCGATACTTTAATTCTACGGGAAAAAATTTTAAGAAAAACCAGACTAATCGTTTATGATATATAAAGAAAGCGAAGAGGATCAAGCAGAAAGATCCGCTCGATCTCACAGGAGATTCTCATGAAAAAGGTGCTGCTCGAATTTTAAGCCGTTTCCTTCTTCGTTCTCAGAGTAGGGAAAGGAAATTAAAAAGAAAACACTTGAATTGAATCATAAATAGAAAGTGAGTCTAAAGAGGGCATACCAATGGACAAGGATAATTAAGACCAGAAGTTTATGCACGTTGCAGAAGATCATAAAAATGATTTTGAGAATAGAGAGAATTATCAAATATGTTAAAACGGATACTTTGGATACTATGTCTAATTTTATTAACAGGATGTGAAAAGCCTGCTGAAATACAACCCTCTATTTCAGCTGAACCTAGGATTACTCCTATGCCTTCAATTACTGATAAAACTCCATATGCTTTCCCAAAGGGGAATATCATTTTTAAAGACTTAATTCCCAATAATGTTGTGGCGCTTACTTTGCAACAAAGTGATATTGGATCTCATGTCTTTGTGACCCTTAATAAGCAAGCCGCAAAGCAATTTATAGAGTTAATTCAAAATCATAAAATGAGTACGGATTATGAAATTGTTCATGGTGCCGGAGGCTATAATACTATTATGATGATTACTAATGACGAAAATGAACAATACTTTTATAAAGAAGTTACGAGTGATTGTACGATTGAAATGAAAGTAAACGGTGATTCTATTTTATATGGTTATCTTCCAAGTCAAGACCCAATTATAGGATCCGCTATGCATCAGTATTTTGACGGAGTATTAGTTATATTTAAGAATAACAGTGGTGTTTTTAGCCTAGTGCCGCTACTTATTGAGAATGAAAATTATACAATAACAGGAGAATATTATGATGGGTGGATACCATCCTATAATTCTATAAAGGATTATGACTTTATTTCAGAGGGTTTTACTGCCTATGAGAACGGCCGAGCAATAGAGCGTTTTCCAAATGAAGTAGGCGAACATTATATTATCCTCGAAAATGAAATTGGGAAATATCAGCTGAAATATTTTGTACAATAAATTTATTGATTGTAATCAAAACAGGATACTCAAAAGCGAGTATTCTGTTTGTTTAAAGATTATATAAATAAGATTTTCTTTGCCCTCAATACTTTAATTATACAAGAAAAATTTAAAAAAACAGACTGTTTTCTAATTCATAATCGTTTATGATATAGATAAAGAAAGAGATGAGGATCAAGCAGAAAGATCCGATCGATCTCACAGGAGGTTCTCATGAAAAAGGTGCTGCTCGAATTTTAAGTCGTTTCCTTCTTCGTTACCAGAACGGGGAGAGGAAACTGAAAAGAAAATACTTAAATTGAATCATGAATAGAAAGTGAGTCTGGAGAGGGCATACCAATGGACAAGGATAATTAAGATCAGAAGTACATGCACGTTACAGAAGGTTATAAAAATGATTTTGAAATTAGAGAGCGGGGTAAATATGAAGAAAATTTTATTAATGTTTTTACTATTCTCCGTTTCTATTACCAATGTAGGTGCTAATTCTGTCAATGCAAGTTTGTGGAAGAATAATGAGGAATTTTCAGAAGAAAGCCTAGACTTATTAGCCTACGAGACAGGCGTTGATTCGCCTTATAAAGGACAATCTTTAACATATATTGTTGATAAAAATAACAATATTGTCAGAATGGAAATACCGGACGGAGATTCTTTGACAGCTGAACCAAGATCGGTTTCGACAATTGCAGTATTTTTGGGAGGAGCCATAGTTGGATATTTAACAAGTACTGTTATAGATGGGATAGTGATTGCGGTAACAGGAGAATCAGGGGCATTCTGGGTTGCGCAAGCGATCGAAAATGTTTTAAATAAGCCTTATACCGGTTCAACTACAATTACATGTGACTATTATCCTCCATATTCTCAGGAATATTACTTTTGTATCTACCGATGAAAGTAAATAAGAAAATATTCATTTATGGCTTCATTGTCGGAGTAATCATTTATTTAATCCTTACCGGAGCCGGTTTTCATTTCTGAATGAATAGAAAGTGAGTCTGGAGAGGACATACCAATGGACAAGGATGAGGAAGGGCGAAGCGAATAAATCAGGTCTTTGGTTTTATTACTATATCAAAAAGAGAAGAAGCGAGGCTTCCAATTCAGGCTTAGCTTGAATTGATAACGCTGCATTCTCAGCCAATGAAATAAATAGAGAAGACGAAGCAGGTCCATCAGGGCACTTCGTCTTTTATTTCAGATTTTCAAATTATTTTAAACATCGCCGCAGGTTTTATAGAAACAGAGGATGAATTTTATGAGAAAAACAATAGTTATGGCCGCGGTTTGCCTGTTTTTAATCAGCTGCACCGCGGTAAAGAGATCCAGCTTAGGCGCTGAGATCAGCCGTTCGCCGCAGATGCAGACGATTACTGAGGATGAACTGGAAAGTTTGATGGACACCGATGAGAACTATTTTATTCTGTACTGCGGTGCTAAAGACATCACCTGTCAGGCGATTATTCAGGATACGCAAACGCTGAAACTTCATCAAGCCAGCGCTTACTATTTTCTGGACACAGAGGCGCTGATGAACGCGTCGGCAAAACAGGAACAGGCCGCATTGGACTTTATTGCGTTGATGGAACGGTATTCCATTACGAAATTTCCATCGGTTCACTATAAACAGGGAGCGAAAATCATCAAGACGCATAGAATCGAAGATCGGTACAGTTCAAAGGTGTTAACTGAAGCGGAAGAACAGGCGCAGATCAGCGGATTCAGGCTTTGGATGAACAGCGTGGAATAACGCTTTGTGATATGAGTTATAGAAAATAGATGTTTTCTCAGCTAATTCAGACTTCTCAATAAGCTGGAAAACCAGCGCTACTGGGTTTTTGCCGAAAGGATCAGTTTATATATTGGCCATTGTCCAATGCCGCCCATCTTTACAAAAGCATGATCAAGGGTTGTAGAAACAAGCAACGATTTTTAACAGCGACGCTCTGAATTTGACTTTTATAAAGCAGAGCTTTAGAATGAAAATGAATTCACCTTAGGCGGGGAAAGGTAGTCAGTAATTTTACTTATCAAAACATAACATGGACGCGTCTTGATTAAATAGCATAAGCAGTTTGACATAGACCAAAAGGAGAATATTAATGATTCGACAATTAAGCGGTTTTCTTATAAAGCCGCAATTATATGCTTCTAGCACTGGAGAGTTCTGGAACGACGAACATATATCCAAAGGGATGCTGGCGGCACATCTCAATCCGCAGGAGGATGCGGCAACTCGAAAGCATGAATTTCTTGACCGGTCGGTTCAATGGATTTCTAAAATTGCGCCGCCAGCCCAATATAAGTCCTTACTGGATCTGGGCTGCGGTCCCGGCCTTTATGCACAGCGGTTTCACAAGGCTGGATATCGCGTCGCAGGCGTGGATTTTTCCAGCCGTTCAATCGCCTATGCAAAAGAACAAGCGATACAGCAAAACAGTCCTATTGAGTACCATTATCAGAATTATCTGACAATAGATTACAAAAATCAATTTGATGTCGTCACGTTGATCTACTGCGATTATGCCGTGTTGCCGAAAGCGGACAGGCTTCTTTTATTAAATAAGATATATAAGGCGTTAAGACAAAACGGAAAGTTTATTGTTGATGTTTTTACGCCAAAAATGAGAAAAAAAGAAAGCCGTACTTGGCAATGCCACGAGGAAGGCGGTTTTTGGTGTGAAAAGCCGCATATTTGTCTGGAGGCTGTATACCAGTATGATGATGAGGATGCCACAGAGCTGCGCCAATGTGTTGTTGTGACCGACGAATCAATAAAGTGCTACAATATATGGGATCATTTCTTCACCAAAGAAAAGTTGTTATCGGAAATTCAAACCGTAGGCTTCAGCAGTTTTGAATTCTATGGTGACGTTGCGGGAAAGCCATTATCGGACAATGACGAAACGATTTGCGGTGTTTTTACAAAGTAGGCATACCTATGCATTATTGGTATATGCCGCACTAGGCTATCTGGCTGTTTTCACCTCTCACGGCTTGACTTCAAAAAGGCGCTTCTATCAGGAAATTTAATGATCTAAAGTTTTATTGCAGGCTCTTTTCGATCCGGGTATGAAACTCATCATTCGCTTTTCGAGAGTTGATTTGAGGGGAATTTGTTGTGGGGCTTGTCGGCAAGCTGGACAAGGGCTTGCCGATTTTACTTTTCTGCCGTCCAACTTTACAAGCATACGTTGCAAAGCGTAGCGTTTTTTTAGGGCATATGGGCAAATCTTGATTTCATACGGGTTAGCGGAGCGCCCCGCAAAAACGTCCGTAGACGGTTAAGCGGTTTTATTACTTTCAATCAATAAAAAATGAAAACGCAGATCGGAAGCCGACAAAGCTGTTGGATCTGCGCTTTTTAGACTCTGTTCCTTCAATTTGAAGTCAGGAAAGAGCGTTATTGATCCTCATCGGGATCGGGAAGCAGGGTTTTTAGTTCTTTTAACGGCCGGTGAGGCTCCAAATTTCTTTGTTCCTGCAGGCGATGTTGATGACGCAGCTGATTGACCTGTGCTTCCAGTTCACGGGAACTGAGCCGCATTGCGCCCTGCCCCAGAATGATCAGCTGTTCCATGCCGTCGGACGTCGCGACGGTCACTTCAAATTGATCGGCAAGCTTATGCGTTGCTTTTTCGATATAGGAATCCGCGGTCTGAGACGTTTTCGTATAGACAACATAAAGATTATGCAGCTTTTGAATGGAGCCGGGATTGTCTTTAACCTGATAGGCATCAAAGACGATGATCAGGATTCCCGTTCGAGTTCCCTGGAAGCTGGAAAGCCGCTGGATCAGCTGTTCACGGGCTGCCGAAAGATCTGCCTCAGCCAGGGGAATGAGTTCACTCCAGGAATGAATCATGTTGTAGCCGTCCACTAACAAACATTTTGTCTTGGGCTGCTGCTGCAGAATTTCAACATGCTCCGGCATTTCCTTGCGCCGGACTGGTGAGTGAACGGCAGCTTTTTCTTTCGGCTTGTGCGTTCGCTCCATGACCCGTTTCAGTTCGGCGTCATCAACCGTATAACGGTTATGATGATAACCGGAATCGCTGCTGAGAGGGGTCTTCGGATGCCACTGGGCTTCCAGATGCATGTGTTCGCTGACTTCATCATACCGGACAAGGAAGCCGGCGCCGTGGCTGCAGAAAATCGAATCGGCAGGAAAATCCAGATCGCCGTCGCAGTCATAACCGATGGCTTCGATTACAGCCTCCTGATCAGCGCAGGGCTGATAACCATCAAAGGTACAGGTTAAGCGGCCTAAGCCATGGGTGTAAGCGGTCAGTTCCGCCTGGTAATTGCGCATTTTGGCTACTGGAGCCGTTCCTTCAAGAATTACGGTTTCTTCCCGCGTTTGTGCGATGGACGATTGGGCCTGCATTCTTTCCAAATCAAACATTGCCCGGCTAAGCTGACCCGAAGGCAGTTCCATCCGAAATTGATAGATGGGCTCCAGCAGCTGACAGGAAACGGAGCGCAGTCCCTGACGCAGAGCACGCAGGGTTGCCTGGCGGAAATCGCCGCCTTCAGTATGCTTGATATGAGCTTTGCCGGCGATCAAGGTGATTTTGATATCGGTGATCGGCGATCCGGTTAAAACCCCCGGCACTTCCATTTCATCCAGACAGTTGAGTACCATTTTCTGCCATGGCAGAGCTAAGAAGTCAACCGGGCAATCCGAAGTAATCTGAATCCCGGAGCCGGGCGGCAGCGGTTCTAACAACAGATGAACTTCCGCATAATGGCGCAGCGGTTCATAATGACCAACGCCTTCCACCGGCTCCAGAATCGTTTCTTTATAGTTGATCTTGCCTTCATCCAGCTCTACATCCAGATGGAAGCGATCACTGATCAGCTGTTTTAGAATTTCAATCTGGACATTGCCCATCATCTGAATGTGAATTTCCTGAGTTGGGGCATGAAACTGCAGGTGCAGCTGGGGATCCTCTTCCTCCAGCTGTTTCAGCTGGCGGTACAGGGCAAAGGGATCGCAGCCCTGCGGCGGAATCAGACTGTAGCTCAGACAGGCCGAAAGAATCGGGGAACGGGCGGGCTGCTCAAAACCCAGGCCATCATGAATTCCCAGCTTCATCGGGCCTTTCAGACAACAGACATGACCGGCTGACACTTCATTGACCATGGTGAACTGTTCACCTGAATACAGCCGCAGCTGATCGACCTTTTCCCCATTGTCCAGCACCTGCTTGGCTTTGAGGGTCCCGCCGGTGATTTTGACTTGGGTTAACCGCGTACCCTGACGGTCACGGGACACTTTAAAGACACGGGCTCCAAAGGCTTCGGGATAAATTTTTTCCTGTGTGTAGGCATCGAGTCCGTCCAGCAAGGCTTCAACCCCCTCGCCTTTAAGCGCGGAACCAAAATAACAGGGAAACAGGGATCGGTCGGCCACGGCGCTCTGGATCTGTTTGACGGATAACGTTCCGTTTTCCAGGTAGCTTTCCAGCAGATCATCCCGCTGCATCGCGATGTTTTCCATCTGTTCTTCCACATGCGTAAAATCCAAGATCCGCGGATCCAACTGTTTCTGCAGTGCCGTTATGAACGCCGCGGCATCCGTATAGGCGATATCCATCTTGTTGACAAACACAAACGCTGGAACATGATAGGTTTCCAACAGCTTCCAGATCGTGTGCGTGTGCGCCTGAACGCCGTCCATGCCGCTGATCAGAACGACCGCGTAATCGAGCACCTGCAGCGTGCGTTCCATTTCGGCACTGAAGTCAATATGGCCGGGAGTATCGAGGAGTGTGAATTCGGTCTCTTTCCAGGGGAAACGGGCTTGCTTTAAAAAGATGGTAATCCCCCGGCTGCGTTCCTGCCGGTCATAATCCAGAACGGTATCCTGATGATCCACGCGGCCGCGCTTACGAATTTGATGGGATAGATAAAGAAGACTTTCCGACAGAGTGGTCTTGCCGGCGTCGACGTGCGCCAGGGCGCCAAGAATAATCGATTTCATAAGAAAATTGTATTTCACTTTCAGGGATTGTTCAAGTCTTTTACAGTCAGCAAGGAAAACTGTGTCCATCGTGATGATGGATTTTGAATAAACATCGCAGATCAAGGGCGGCAGTATTTTATTGACAGTTTTGGTTTGCTCGGGATTAAGCCGGGTGCTTGGGTATGAGAAAAAGTTGACAAATTAAGCGTTAAAGTCTTTACAGCACTTAGAAGCGAGGTGTATGATAAATGTGCATAGAATAAAAACTTCAGGGGTCGAGTGAAATTCTCTACTGGCGGTATACTCCGCGAACCTTCGGGCCGAACCGGTGCAATTCCGGTAGCAACAGTTAAAGTCTGGATAAAGAAGCACATTTTTTGTTTTATCCTTATTGAAAGCAAAAAAACGTACCTGAATGATATTTTAGGCACGTTTTTCTTTGTTGACAGGAGGGATAACATGAGTACAAAGAAAATGACGACCGTGGGGGTACTTTGCGCGATGGCGCTGGCGCTCAATCTGGTCATCCGGTTTCCGATGATTCCGACCGTTTCCTTTTTAAATTACGATCCGAAGGATGTTGTAATCGTGATCGGCGGTCTGATGTATGGACCGATGACATCGCTGATCATGAGCGCAGTCTGTTCCGGGCTGGAGATCTTCTATCGCGGCGGCACGCCGCTGGACGTGGTAATGAACATGATTTCAACATGCGCGTTCGCCTGCACAGCGGCTTGGATCTACAAGCATAACCGGACGAAAAACGGCGCGGTATTCGGACTGGCTGCCGGTGTGATCGCTTCAACGGCCAGTATGCTTTTGTGGAATTATATCATCACCCCAATTTATTTTCAGATTCCCCGCGAAACGGTCGCGATGATGCTGCTGCCGGGATATCTGCCGTTCAATTTGCTGAAAAGCAGTTTAAACGCTGGCTTGGTCTTATTTCTATATAAGCCGGTTGCGACGATTCTGCGCCGCTCCAGTCTGGCTGAGAAAAAAGTGTATGAGGAAAAACGCAGCCGGGGCATGGTGTTGTTGGGATTTTTCATCGCTTTGACCGCAATCTGCGTGACATTGGCCCTGCAGGGATGGATTTAAGGAGGCAAGGTCTATGGAAAAATAAAGCATGGTCCTTGAAGAAATAAACGGATTTTGTGGGCAAAGTTGAATCAACGGAAAATTATAGCGCGGCCTAACTGCATGGACAACCAGCCGTACGCTATGTCAGCTGTCTGTTCTATAACGAAAAGATATTTTTCAAAACGGATAAGAATTTTCGCAAGACCCGGCAGCTGCTCCGCAATCCGCATATAGCCGTATGTACGTGCAATAGAAGGCAAAGCGGAAAACAGAGGATTCATGATCAATGTCCGGGACGGATGTTTCAACCTATGTATAAGCAAACTTTGCGGCAGAGTTACCCTGCGTATTTGCATGAGGAAAATGAGATTCTGAGTGCGGGCACGCCGGAATTCGTACAGATCTGGGATGAGGATGAACAGTGACGGGCATTTCAGATTTCCTCACCCATTCGATGATTTATCAGCTCTATGATCAACGTTAAAGGAGAGAAAAAAATGGAATTGAAAGAAGCAAAACAGCGGTTTTTTAATCAGCTAGGGCAGTGGAAAATTATGGCCTTGGGCAGCAGCGTTAACGATTATGTTATGGTCCGCAATGTCAGCTGTCTGTTCTATAACGAGAAGATTTATTTTAAGACCGACAAAAACTTCCGCAAGACACAGCAGTTGTTTCAAAATCCGCGGGTTGCGCTGTGCTGCGGCGGGGTTCAGGTGGAGGGGATTGCTCTCAACAAAGGCCTGGTGATTGACGAGCCGGGGCGAACGTTTGAAACGCTGTATAAGCAGTACCTGTGGGGCAGCTACAACGCGTATTCGCATGAAGAAGATGAGATTTTGATCGAGGTTACGCCGAAGTTTGTAGAGATCTGGGATACCGATGAAGATAACTACGCGTTTCAGATTTTTATTGATTTTGATCAGAAAACAGCTGAAGTTGTCAGCTATGATAAAAAGTAACTTGAATCATTTAGACTTTCAATAAAGCAAAAGGCAAAACGAAAGCGGAAGCAGCTGGAACTCAGCGGTACTTCCGTTTTTTTGTTTGACTGTTCAGATCGTCAGCCTGCGCCACGGCTCCTAAGCAGCATGGATAGGGAAATGACGATGAAAATCAAGGGGCGCTGGATCGTTGAATTGAATAAGGCAAAATCGTAACGTACTTATTTAAAAAAGAAGGCAAGGCTTTTCAAGCGTTTGACAAGGAGGAATCATTCCTCCCTTACTTTGCTTTAGATCGCTTGTCAGCAAGTACCTTTTGGGAGGTTATGTACTTTGATTTGTTTAACCTGTTTTTGCGGCTTCCTTCAACAGCCTTTGATGAAAGAGCATGATATGAATCCGCTGCCGATTGTGGCGGTTCGGCTTAATTCAGCAGAGGCATCATTATCTTATATCAAGGCTGCTCTAGCAGTGTTGTGTGATCAAAAGACTTATCTTTAAAACCGGCCGCATTGAAAAACCCGGAATTGCCCGGGTTTACGTTTCATCGGTAAGTTCATTTCATAAGCAACGATCCAGAATGGCCAGCACTTCTTCAATCTTGGCTTCCGCCTGTTCCGGCTGTTCCTGCATCGCTTCTTTGACGCAGCCGTGAATGTGGGCGCTTAGGATCTCCTGATTGACCTTGGCTAAAATGGCCGAAGCAGCCTGAATCTGGTTGGAAATGTCGATGCAGTAACGGTCGTCTTCAACCATTCGGATCACGCCGTCAATCTGACCCCGGGCTGTTTTTAACAGCTGCAGGGTGCGTGCAGCATCAGCTTTCATCTACGCAACGGAAACGACTTCGTAGCCGGCATCCGTGACCGCTTGAATCAATGCGCTGTCTTCGACAGGCTGACTGCAGGAAACGACGGCTTTCTTTTCTTCCAAAGTTACTTCCGCATTGTCGACGCCGGCCACCGCTTTCAGTGCGGCTTCGACGCGGGCCTTGCAATGAGCGCAGGCCATTCCGTTGATCATCATTGTTTTTGTCATGTTCTTTTCTCCTTTTGTTATGGTTTCAATTTTTTTGACGGCTGCCTGTTTGACCGGCGCCGGTGTTGCTGCATCTTGTTCAGTCGGCCGCGGACTGGAGAACAATTTCAGCCGCAAGGCATTGGAAACGACGCTGACGGAGCTTAAGCTCATCGCCGCCGCGCCAAACATCGGATTCAGCTTCCAGCCTAACATCGGAATGAAGACGCCGGCGGCCAGCGGTATGCCGATGCTGTTGTAGATCAAAGCCCAGAACAGATTCTGCTTGATATTGCGCAGAACCGCTTTGGATAATTTGATCGCCGTGACTGCATCCCACAGATCGCTTTTCATCAAGACGATATCCGCGGATTCAATCGCGACGTCAGTACCCGCGCCGATCGCAATTCCGACATCGGCCTGTGCCAGTGCCGGAGCATCGTTGATGCCGTCGCCGATCATCGCAACCTTGCGGCCCTCGGCCTGAACCTGACTGACGACCTGCTGCTTATCGGAAGGCAGGACTTCAGCGATCACCTTGTCAATTCCAGCCTGTTGGGCAATCGCCTGAGCGACCTGCGGATTATCGCCGGTTAACAACACGACGTCGATCCCCATGCGTTTCAGTTCCGCTACGGCTGCCCGACTGGTTGGTTTGATGGTATCCGCAACCGCGATCATGCCTAGAATTGCACCGTTTTGGACAATGAACAACGGCGTTCGGCCCTGACTGGCGGCTTGGTGATGCAGTTCTTCGATCTGCGCATCGGCCAGCCCCATCGCTTGCATCATTTTAAGATTGCCGGCAGCGGCAGGCTGATTGTCGATCGTTGCAGAAACGCCCTGCCCAGCAATGTTTTCAAACTGTTCGATTGGTTTGGCAGAGGCATTTTGCTGCTTCGCATAGCGAACGATGGCTTCCGCCAGCGGATGCTCAGAAACAATTTCCAGGGACAGCGCAGTGTTCAGTAAGGCACTCTCGCTTTCACCTAAGACGACGACCTCGACAACTTCCGGCTTGCCGGTCGTGACCGTACCGGTTTTGTCCAGGATCACGGTCTGAAGGGAATGGGCGGTTTCCAGTGCTTCGCCGGATTTGATCAGAATTCCGTTCTCTGCCCCTTTGCCCGTTCCCACCATAATCGCCGTCGGCGTGGCTAAGCCCAAAGCACAAGGACAAGAAATCACCAGCACAGCGATCCCGATTGAAACCGCAAAGCTGATTGATTCTCCCAATG
This sequence comes from Holdemania massiliensis AP2, assembly GCF_000327285.1. Classification (GTDB taxonomy): domain Bacteria; phylum Bacillota_I; class Bacilli_A; order Erysipelotrichales; family Erysipelotrichaceae; genus Holdemania; species Holdemania massiliensis. The sequence continues at coordinate 104,899 of NZ_HE998569.1, forward strand.
CCAGCCAGATCACAGCGGCCGCGATGGCAATCGTGATGACGACCGGTACGAAGACGCCGCTGACCTTATCCGCCAGCTTGGCAATCGGTGCTTTGGAAGAGGACGCTTCTTCGACTAAACGAATGATCTGCGACAAGGTCGTATCTTCCCCGACTAATGTGGCTTCCATCTCCACGACACCGCTTTTATTGACGGTGGCGCCGATGATTTTTTCGCCGATCGTGCGCTCCACCGGAATGCTTTCACCGGTGATCGCCGATTCATCAAAAGCGGCGCTGCCCTGTACGATAACACCGTCGACCGGCACGCTTTGACCTGGTTTAACACGGATATGGTCCCCTGGCCGAACCTCTTCTACCGGAATTTCCGTGAAGTCTTCACCGCGGCGAACCCAGGCGGTCTTCGGCGCTAAATCGATCAGCTTGGCAATCGCTTCTGAAGTCTTGCCTTTAGAGCGTGTTTCCAGATATTTGCCCAATGTGATCAAAGTCAGAATCATCGCGGACGTTTCAAAGTACATATCCATCGCCCAGCTGTGAACTTTGGTCATATCCATTGTCCCCAGACCCATGCCGATTTCATACAGAGCAATGATGCCGTAGATGATCGCTGCGGCGGAGCCAATGGCGATCAGCGAATCCATGTTCGGCGAACGCCGCCATAAATTTTTAAAACCATGGGTAAAATAATGCCCGTTCACGATCACGATCGGCAAGCATAACAAGAACTGCGTCAGCGCAAAGTTCATCGTATTCGCATGGCCGAGGAAGAAGGACGGCAGCGGCCATCCCATCATGTGACCCATCGACAGGTAAAACAGGGGAAGCATAAAGACAACCGAGATGATCAGATGGTTCTTCATCGTTTTCATCTGTTTTTCCATCGGATTCTCTGCTGCCGCCGCTTTAACGGGAGCTGTCGGAGCGCCATGTTCTTCCGCGTGATATCCCGCCTGTTCCACAGTCTGCATAATCGTTTCACTGCTGAGCTGATTTTCATCAAAGCTGACGGTCATCTTATTGGCTAATAAATTAACATCGCATTGTTCTAACCCATCCAGCTTGCGTACACTGCGCTCAATAGCGGCGCTGCAGGCAGAACAGCTCATCCCTGTCACATCGTAGGTTTTTTTCATTCCATCACCTCTCATACCCCACCCCTAGGGGGTGTGCAGCTTTAGAATATCGCACATCGCTTTTTCTGTCAATGATGATGCCTTCTCTTTTTTTGGCGCTTTTCCATAAAGCTCTTTATTAGGATGAAACGAAACGGATAATTCATTCAGTCGTTTTATAAAAGTAAATCAGCATTGTTGCTTAATGTTTGCGATAGTGAAGCAATAGCGCTTCCTGCGGTTTGCGCGGGCGGGGTTCAGGGTGTTCTGCCGGATAACCCAGAGCGATGGCGGAGACCAGCTGCAGTTCTGGATAGCCGATCAATTCTGTAATTTCCTTCTCTGTATATTCGGTATCCCGAATCCATAATGAACCCAAACCGAGGTCAACCGCGGCTAATCCGATATGTTCAATCGCTGCGCCGATGGATAACAAATCACCAGTTGTCCACAGTTCATCCGCTTCTCTTAAGACTAGGATTAACACTGGGGCTGTTTTGATGATTTCGGCTGTGTATCGAGAGCTGTTGACATAGCCAGGCAGTTTCTCATCATGGGATTCAAATAATTGAAGCATGATGTCCGCAATCTGATCTTTGATTTCAGCTTTTAAAATCATGAACCGCCATGGCTGACGATTCTTGGCGGATGGACACAGCCTTGCGGCTTCAATTAACTTTTCCAGTTTTGCTTCTTCAATGGGTGTTGATTTAAATTTACGAATGCTTCTGCGCTGTCGGATCACTTCTTCTAATTCCATCACTGAACCCTCCTACTTATTTGTAAGCTTGATTTCATTGTAAGGGATTTGGCAGAGAAAAACATGAAATTCTTAGAATAAATCATGCTGATACTGAGGAAATTTAAAAAATTTTGCAATAATTTAAAAAACTTGCGGGGTTTTTTTCAATTTTGCGCAATATTAATAACAGAGGGACGATTCAGTCATTTCTGATTTTCGGCATTCTGCCTTCGATACCTCCTGGAATGAATCGTTCCTCTTCCGACTGCAATATAATCTCATAATTATTTAAAGAAATTGAATGTTCATTATCACATTTATGTTTCAGTTCCTGGATAAGAGATATAACGTTTATAGAATAGCTGTCATTGTATGAAATTAATTATTATAGCATAATATAACGAGAAAATTTGAAAATGAAAGATAAATCTAAATTTCACGGTTTACGGGTGCTTTTTAATCAAATCGTTCAAAATTTTCTTTGAAAATGACCAATATTATATCATGATTATGACTAGTAAAACCGAAAATGAATGATCAGCTGAAAATTCACTCTTTTTCAACGATTTTTGAAGAAATCATTCAAGAAAGCCAAGGAACAGATATTCAGAAATTCTGTCATTCAAAATCTTATACGAAAAGAAAACGCCGAGATTATTCCCGGCGTTTAACAATGTTCAGCTGGTACAGCTCAGGGTGCAGATACAGTTCATCGAAGTCAAAGATTTGTCCGCTTTTCATGTAAACGGTATTGGCAATTTTGATGATCGGCATTTTTGGATCACAGCGCAGGATTTCCGCAATGTATTCGGGGGGGAAGATCGCTGAGATATTCTGGTAATCGCAGTCGATGTCATAACCTTTTTTTTCAGCATAGTCATATTTTGAGGATTCCAGAATCTTGATCGACATATCCGGATGCAGATCGACAGCCATATAGGTGCGCTCAAACATAATCGGTACATCGTCCGCCATGCGCGTCCGTTCAATATAATATATGCGGTCTTCCGGCCGGATACCCAAAATCCGCGCTACGGTTTTCCCTGCCGTGGTGACAGAAAAGGTATTGACAATGGAACTTGGAATTCTGCCCATATCCCGCATATCATCGCTGAAGCTTTTGATCAGCGGAGTGCGCTGAATGACGTTGGGTTTAGCCACAAAGGAACCGCTGCCCTGGTTGCGGTAAATATAACCTTTGGCAGTCAGATTGCCCAAAGCCTGACGGACAGTAACGCGCGATACGTTGTATTCCTTGGATAACTCGGCTTCGGTGGGAAGCAGATCATCCGTAACATAAACGCCGCTGTTGATTTTATCAATTAAATCGTTCTCAATTTGTTTGTAACGGGGGATGCGTGTTTGTTTTTTTCCTGCCATGAATTTCACCTTCTGGATCAATCATAGCATATTTGTATTACTATATCAAGAAAGAAAGGGGTTTAATCTAATACAAATTCATAAAATATGCTTAATTTCTCCAAAAAATACAAAATTTGTATTGATAAATTAAAATAATGATAATACAATGATAACGGCAATAAACCGAAAGCGGTTTATGAGAAATAGGGAGGAAAAACTTATGTCTTTAATTCAGGCACTTCTGATAGGCATCTTTGCTTATCTCGGCCGAAACCAGGTACCGTGGCTGTTTGGCACGACTGGCGGATTCTACTGTGTTGGCAGACCTCTGGTGGCTGGCGCCATCGTCGGTTTGATTTTGGGGGATGTCACCACCGGCGTATTGTGCGGCGTAGCCGTTCAGGCAATGTATCTGGGTCAGATTGTTGCCGGCGGTGCGATGCCGTCGGATGTTAACTATGCGGCGTTCATCGGTATTCCGTTAGCGATGGTGGCCGGCGGCGGCGCGGAAGCGGCGATTGCCCTGGCGATCCCATTAGGCGCTTTGGGAACCGCAATGCATAACTTCACGATGACGGTCAACTCGTACTGGGTACACCAGGGTGACAAGTGTGCGGAACAGGGCAATGTTTCGGGTATTGCCCGCAACAACCTGTGCGGTACAATTCTGCATTTGGCTGAACGGGTTACGGTTGTCACCATTGCCTGCTACTTCGGCGCTCCGGCTGCGGAAGCGATCTTAAATGCTCTGCCGCCAATCGTTCTGCAATTCCTGCAGGTTGCCGGCAAGATGCTTCCAGCCTTGGGCTTCGCGCTGCTGCTGAAGCAGATCGTTGCCGAAAAGTGGATGATCGTTCTGTTCTTAATGGGCTGGATCATTACCCAGGCTACAGGCATGACCACAACGGCACTGACCATCATGGCTGTCGGCGTTGCGCTGCTGTTTGTTATGGCAAAATATAACGGAGCCGGCGCTGGCGCTTCCACAGATGAAGGAGGAGATTACGATGAGTAAGAAACTGGACCGCAAGGACGTTAAGAACGCCGCATGGACGTGGATGTTCTTCCACCACTGCGCGCAGAACTTTGAACGTATGCAGGGTTTAGCCTTCTGCCATACGATGTCGAAACCTTTGGAAAAATTATATGGGGATAATCCGGAAGAACTAAAAGCCGCATTGACTCGGCATATGCAATTCTTCAACACAGAACCGCAGTTAGGCAGCGTTATTCCAGGCATCACCATCGCCTTGGAAGAAGCCAGAGCCAATGGCGGAGAAGTCGATGCTGAACTGATCATGGGTACTAAAAATGCCTTGATGGGTCCGTTTGCCGGTATCGGCGACTCGATCTTAATGGGGACGTACAGCCCAATCCTGCTTTCCATCGCAATTGGTCTGTCAACCGGCGGTTCCCCAATCGGCGCGATCTTCTTTGTCATCGCTTGGCTGGGTACGGTCATTCCATTAAAATATTTCATGTTCATGAAGGGCTATGACTTAGGTATGGATGCCGTCAAGCTGTTAATGAATAAGGAAATCAAAGATAAGATTACGACCGCGCTGACGATGGTCGGTCTGATCGTTATCGGCGGCGTCGCTTCCACAACCGTTGCGGCTCCGATTAAATTTGTCTTCACCGCGGGCGAAATGACCGTTTCCATTCAGGAAATCCTGAACAAGATCATGCCGACACTGGTACCGATGCTGGTCACCGTGGGCTGCTGGCTGCTGGCTGACCGCAAAGGCTGGAACAGCAACAAGCTGATTCTGGGCATCCTGGGTCTGGCTGCCGTCATGGTTCTGTTAGGCATTATGTAATTGAAAACAGTCAGGCGTGAATACGCCTGTCTGTTTCATCAGAAAATGACGGTTCATTCTCTGATGAAACAGAAGTAAAATAAAAGCGATACGAAGAAATGGGAGGAAAAAACGCATGGCTTATAAGATTCTTTGGACGGATATGCACAGCAACATTCATCATAAACAGATGAACGAACTGCCGCAGTGGTTTGATCAGGTACAAAAGACAATGGATTTCTGGCCGATTGCCTATTATCCTTATACAATGCGCAGGGATGAAACAGGCTTGGGTGTGGAAGACCGGTATCCGCTGGATGTGATTGAAAAGGACTGGGAAATTCTGCGCGAATTTACCAATCAGGTCAATGCCGAAGGCTTCCCGATGTTTATGGGCTATGAATGGCAGGGGGCAGGTCAGGATGGCGATCACAATGTCTTCTTTAAGGACAATTTGCAGAGCATGGAATATCCGCTGCGCTATGCGGATTTAGTCAAAGCCTATGCCGGCAAAGACGTGATCGGCATTCCGCATCATCTGGCTTATCAGTTAGATAATCGCGGCAAGAACTGGGCAACGCATAATGAAAGCTTCTCGCCGTTTGTGGAAATTTATTCCTCCCATGGCAGCAGTGAAAATGACAACGGTCCAATTGAAATGACCCGGCATGTCCACATGGGGCCGCGGACGGGAGAAACCTGTGTTGAACGCGGCTGGGAAAAGGGATATAAATTCGGCGTTATCGCTTCCGGCGACAATCATTCCGCTCCGTGTGTCTACGGCTTCGGCTACATGGCCTGCTTAGCTGAAAACAACTCAAAGGAAGCGATTTGGGATGCGATGCAGAAACGTCATACCTATGGCGTATCCAAGGATAAAATTGAGATTCGGATGCAGGTCGACGGTAAGATGATGGGCGATGTCATCGAGTCGAATCAGGAAGCCAAGCTATCTCTGGATGTGATCGGCAGCGATGCGATTGACCGCATCGAAGTGATCGAAGACAATCAGGTCGTGGAAATGATTCCGCACACCTCGACCTGGGAACGCCTGCCGCTGGGCGATACAATCCGCTTTAAGTTCAAAGTGGAATTCGGCTGGGGTCCTGACCGCCGGATTTTCCCGGATATCGCTTCCCGTCAATGGCAGGGAGCGTTGGAAGTGCCGCAAGGCAAGCTGCTGAGCATTGAAAAGTGCTGGAGCAACTTTGGCCAGGATCTGCATGATGTGACGGACAACCGCTGCGAATTTGATTTAACGACCTACAAGACAACGGCGACCGGCAAGTGGATGGGTCCTTCGGCAGTCACGACGGAAGGCTTTATCTTTGAAGTCGAAACGCAAAAGGATGGGGTTGTAATCCTGACTGTCGACGGCGTGGAATATCCGTTAGCCGCGGCAGATCTGCTTAAGACTTCGCGGGTTGTCGAACTGGAAGAAGAAGCCCGTCAGTTGGTTAAAGACCGCTTCCAGTTCACAGACTATTATCGAACCGACCCATGGTGGCATAATGCGTATAAATTCAAAATTGGTCAGGCTGTGCCGGAGAGCGGCTACCATGTGCAGCTGGAAAGAACACTGGATTTGAGCGAGGTCCAGAATCTGCGCTTACGGATCTGGGAAAGAAACGGAGGATGCGCCTGGACAAGCCCGGTCTTTGTTGAAAAGAAGGGAGAATAGGCATGAATATTCTGTATATCCATACGCATGACAGCGGACGGATGTTAAGTCCTTATGGGGCTGCGGCGCCGACGGACAACTTACTGGCCTTTGCGAAGGAGGCGGCGGTGTTCACGCAGGCTTACTGTGCCGGACCGACCTGTTCGCCAAGCCGGGCAGCCTTGTTGACGGGCACCTATCCGCATCAGAACGGGATGCTGGGCCTGGCGCAGCGGGGCTTTGGATTAAATGATTACCAACGTCATCTGGCGCAGTTTCTGGGCCGGAACGGCTATCACACCGTCCTGTGCGGGATTCAGCATGAATCCGGCTGGTATCTGGATGGGGAGGCACCGGGGAAACTGGGCTATCATGAAGTGCTGACCGCGTCCGCGGATGCCTATAAAAAGGAAGAACTGCATCGGTGGGACGGGGAAAATGCGGATCGCGTATGCCAATGGCTGAAACAGGCCAATCCGGAGGAACCGTTCTTCCTAAGCTATGGCATGCACAGCACGCATCGGCCGTATCCGCTTGAGATTTGTGAGGCGGTGGATGAACGCTATGTGCGCCCGCCGTTTCCCATTGATGACAATGAGGAAACACGGCATGATCAGGCGCAGTTTCTGACTTCTGCCTATTACATGGATCAGAATTTCGGCAAGGTGATTGCCCAGTTAAAGGCAAGCGGCTTACTGGAAAAGACGATTGTGCTGTTTACGACGGATCATGGCGTCGCGCTGCCGTTTAATAAATGCAATTTGACGGATAGCGGCATCGGGGTTTCGCTGATCATGCGCGTCCCTCACGCTGTGGCGAATGGACAAGTGATCGACGCTCTGGTTTCGCACGTCGATGTGCTGCCGACCTTATGCGATCTGTTAAAGTTGGAAAAACCGGACTATCTGGAAGGCACCTCGTTTGCGAAAGTGTTTGATGATGTGAGTGCTGAGCCGATTTCTGAGATTTTTGCCGAAGTGAATTTTCACACCAGCTATGAGCCGATCCGCTGCGTGCGTACACGCCGGTATAAATACATTCGGTATTATGATGAAAGCTGGACAAAGCTGAATCTGTCGAACATGGATTCTTCCCTTTCCAAGGATTTCTATATGCGTCACGATTTAGCTCAGCAGCAGAAGCCGATGGAAGCCCTGTATGACTGTTACTATGATCCGGATGAACGTCAGAATCTGGTACAGGACTTGCGGTATCAGGAAATTCTGGAAGAAATGCGCAAAAAACTTCGGGAATTCCAGCTTCGGACGCACGATCCCATTTTGGATGGAGAACTGGAAATGAAGCCGACGTATAAGGTCAATAAAAAGGAATGCATTAATGCTTCAAGCAAAGAGCCGCAGGATTACGATCCACGCGGACGGTGGCAGTAAACGGACAGAAAAATCTTTAAATTGAAATCCATCTCTCTTAAGCACGCAGCGGTAAATCGCTGTTGGAAAAGGAGAGATTTTTTCAATGTAAAAAAATTTTTTTGAAAAGTGGTCAGATTAGAGCGGAAATATAATTGAAAAGTCATATTTAATCTGATTTAAAATCATTGAAAAGTCAGTTAATTAACTTTATAATAATCTTGAAAAGTCAGAGGTGGATTCTATGCTTTATCGTAAAATTGAAGTGTTGATTAAAGAACATCTGCGTACAGATTCGAAAAGGATTTTATTGATTGATGGTGCCCGGCAAGTGGGAAAAACTTTTATTATTCGTTATGTTGGACAACAGTTGTTTGAAAATTTCATTGAGATCAATATGGCTGAAGATTCTCTGGGTGATCAATTATTTGCGAAAGTGAAAACGGTAGAGGATTTCTATTTGCAGGTCAGTATGATTGCCGGAAGAAAGATGGGTAAAAAGGAGAATACTTTAATATTTATTGATGAAATACAGGCCTATCCTCATCTGTTAACAATGTTGAAGTTTTTAGCTCAGGATGACAGATTCACCTATATCGCCAGCGGTTCTTTGCTGGGGGTTACTTTATCCCATACGCTTTCAATTCCAATGGGAAGTATCCGTAAAGTACGAATGTTTCCTTTAGACTTTGAAGAATTTCTTTATGCGAATGGCATGAATCAATTTGTTATCGATTCTTTACGTTCTAAATTTGAGAAGCGAGAGTCGTTAGATGAGAATATGCATAACAAAATGATGGATTTCTTTCGGAAGTATCTACTTGTAGGCGGACTGCCGGATGCGGTGAATGCTTATTTAGAAACACAGAATATTCAACGTGTTCGAGATATTCAGTCTGAGATCCATGAATATTATGCAGCGGATGCATCTCGATATGATCAAGAACGAAAGCTGAAGATTCGGCGTATCTACGATTTAATACCTTCTAATATGAAAAATAAGAAAAAACGAATTGTGGCTAAACGCATTGAAGAGAAGAAGGGCAAGACCTTCTCAGACTATCAAGATGAATTTGAATATCTGATCAGCGCAGGGATTGTTCTGAATGTGCAGGCCATTTCGGATCCGCATTTTCCTCTGATCGAATCTCAGGAGAAAAATCTGTTGAAACTGTATTTGAATGATGTTGGAATTTTATCGGGAATTCTGTATGGGAATAATATTCGGGCAATCTTAGATGATAACTGTTCGATTAATCTAGGCTCAGTTTACGAAAGCGTTGTAGCCAGCGAATTGATCGCCCATGGATATAAGTTATTCTACTATGATAACCGCAGTAAAGGGGAAGTCGATTACCTGATTGATGATTTTGCCAGTTTGTCCGCGGTTCCGATTGAGGTGAAGTCAGGAAAAGACTACACGATTCATAGTGCTTTAAATACGTTGGTGACTAACAAAGATTATCACATTGAAAAGGCTTTTGTGCTTTGTAATCAAAGGCAGATTACGCACAAAGGGAAGATTACTTATCTGCCCATTTACTTTGTGATGTTTTTCCAAAATCGTCCGAGAGATGAAGCGGATCTTTTGATTCCATGATTTCAGAGTTTTGGTTACAAATAAAGAAATGCCGGAAAAAGTATGAATCAGATCAGATTAAGTATGAATTCCAAATGAATTCCAGGGAGAGCAGACATGCAAGTTGAATTAAAATTAGCCAAACAGACAGAGGCTGCTGAAATTTTGGCCCTGCAGAAAATCGCTTTCCGTGATATGCTTCAACGTTATCAGGATTATGATACCAGTCCAGCCAATCAAACGTTGGAACAAATGCAGCAGCGATGTTCACAGAAGGATCGCAAGTATTATTTTATTGATGTCAACGACATTCATGTAGGTGTCCTCAGCGTGACGGACAGGAAAGACGGAAGTCTGAAACGGTTGTCGCCGATTTTTGTTTTGCCTCAGTTTCAGGGTCATGGATATGCTCAGGAAGCAATTCGCCAGATTGAAAAGATCTATGGCGAACAGGGTTGGGAATTGGATACCATTTTACAGGAAGAGAAGCTTGCCTATCTTTATGAAAAAATGGGATACAAGAAAACCGGAAAAACACGGGTGGTCAATTCGCGTATGACCTTGGTTTTCTACGAGAAATGATCCACGAAAATCCTATTTATGTAAACATCAATTGATCAAGAAGCAAGCGCTTATTCATCGCTCAATTCAGCTGTAAAAAAGCCATCCGGTTTTAAACCGGATGGCTTTTTGCAGGGCTATCGCTTTATAACAGGGAACAATCCTTGACGGGAGAACGAGTTTCCAATTCATCACGGAGATGGATGAGGTTAGTGACTGCCGGGTTCAAGGGTGAAGGAAACCGTATAGGATTGATTCTGTTGGATCTGGTATTGTTTTAAGGGTTCAGCGCCCCAGCTGCCATTCCCCAAGCCCCGCTGAACGGCATCCAGATGAAGCAGCGGCTGGGTTAACGCTTTGGCGTCCTTGAGATGAGCGGCTTGGGACAGTGACAGTTCATCCCAGGTCAGAATGTTCATGCCCACCGGTTCACTGAACGTGAGCTTCAATGTATCTTTTTCACCAAGCAGAGTCAGACTGCGGACATCCGTGCGGTTGCCGCTGTCCTGCGGCTTTAACAATTGATCATTATAGAAGTCTGCGATCTTTTGTGTCCATTGACCCAGGCGGGAACCGGTGTATCGGTCAACGTAGTTTTCTTCCGGGCCTTTTCCAACATAACGAATTTGTTCGACAGAAGAATCCAGGTTTAAGGTCAGACCTGCGCGGGCGACAGGACCGATCTTTTTCTCCGAAGGGACTTTCATCGTCATGGATACGCTGATTGTTCCGTTTCCATCAATCACGATTTTCGTTTCCACTGGGGTATCAAACTCATTGATCGTGCCCTCAGCTGTGAGCGTAAGCTGGCTCACTGCCCCGTTTTCTTCCGTTTGCTGAATCGAGGGTGTCTTGTATACGACGGCTTTTCCGGCCTGTTTTACCGCTTCAGAAAACTGCGGATCCCCGGAAGTTTCGGCCCGGTAGAACGAAGGCTGCGGACCACCTGTGAGAAAGGATTTTTGATCAAGGCGATAGGATTCAATTTCCATCGTGGAAGGATTCAGAAGGATTTCAAAGCTCTGATTCTGATCGCTTTGTCCTTTGAGGACAAGTTTATCATTTTCCTCCGTTATGCTTAAAGCTGAGGGGGAAGCAGGGGAAGTCAGCGGTTTCGCTTTCTGCAGAACCCATTGCTCAAAGGCTAAACTATCACCCTGCCGGCCGCCGTAAGCATTCGCCCAAAGCTGATCCTGTTGATACTTGACAAGAACTTCCAATACAATTTCAGCGTTTTCATCCCATTTTGGAAGCTCAACCTTCAGTGTTTTGGAGTCAGCCGGGGCAATTTTCTTTTCTGCATCACTCAACAGCACCTGATGAAACAACTGGCCATTTTGATAAAAGTTCAGTTCCGCGACGAATTCATCGAGATTCGTTGCCAAAAAATCATTGATGAGCGTTAACTGAGAAGTGGAAGCCTCATAGAGAAACCGCACGTCCTGCTGGACTTTCTTGACTTCCTGCAGCTCGGCGCTCGGTGTACGGTCCGCGTTTACCAGCCCATTGCCGCAGAAATCCCCGTCGTTCAGCGGTGTTTGCCAATCGCTGCCGTAACCGTAGAAAAACTGGCCTGTCGCTGGATCGCCGGTCAGGATGGTCTGATCGATAAAATCCCAGATAAAGCCACCCTGCAGGTGCGGATAAGTACGGAATACTTCAAAGTATTCCTCCAGGTTAGCGACGCCGTTGCCCATCGCGTGGATGTATTCGGACTGGAAAAAAGCGTTCTTGTTTTTCCGGGCGTAATCTTTGAGCTGATCCAGCGTCCAGTATTGACTGCTGGCGACGTCAACCATCGACGTTTCGCGGGTCTGGCCAATCCGGTTATCGCGCTCATAAACTCGCAGCCGACTCGGATCCCGCTGCAAAATCCACATCGAGGTGTTGTAGAACGGATAGTTTTCGTTCATTTCATATTCCTTATAGGTGGATTCGTTGCCCAGCGACCAGAACAGCACGCTGGCATGATTTTTATCCCGTTCCACCATACTGACAGTCCGATCCATAATCAAACCGTTATACAGCGGATTGTTGCCCGGAACACCCAGTTCTTTCTCGCCGATGTGGGATTCAATGTTGGCTTCATCGACGACGATCAGTCCCAGTTCATCCGCTATGTCATAGGTCAGCGGATGATTCGGATAATGGGAAGTGCGGAAGGCATTGATGTTGTAAGCTTTCATCAATTTCAGATCCGCTGCGATCTCCTGCGCGCTCAATGCCCGGCCTTTGACCGGATCGGTTTCATGACGGTTGACGCCTTTCAGCATGAGTGATTTTCCATTCAGCAGAATCTGTTGAACCCCATCTAGGGTTTCAATCTGAATCTTGCGGAAGCCGATCCGCTGACAGACACTTTCCACTATTTCACCTTCGGGATTTTTCAGCGTGGCGATCAGCTGAAACAGCTGCGGCTTATCCGGTGACCACAATTTTGGACGATCAACGCTGAAGCTTGCTGAAAGCTGGGTTCCGGTTTGATTCTCTGTGGTTTCCAACACGGATAAATCCGGACTGTTCAGAACTAACGGCTGATCCAGAATGGATGTTCCCTGATCCAGCAGGTTGAGCTCCAGCATCCAGCCGGATTGGATCTCGGCTGACAGATTACGCAGATCGACGTCAACCTGCACCTGCGCCTGATCGTAATTTTCGGACAGCTCGCTCTGGACAAAGAGATCGCGGATTTCCACATCCTCCCGGCCGATCAGCGTCACATCGCGGAAAATGCCGGACAAGCGGATAAAATCCTGATTTTCAAAATAACTGCCGTCCGACCAGCGGTAAACCTCAACCGCGATCGTATTGGTTCCGTCTTTTAAATACGGCGTAATGTTAAATTCTGCCGGCGTATAGCTGTCCTCGCTGTAACCGATCTGTTGGCCGTTGATATAGACGTAAAACGCCGACTCCACACCTTCAAAACGCAGAAAGACATGTTTGTTCCGCAGGCCTTCATCGAGGGTAAACTCCCGTTTGTAATGACCGACGCTGTTGAAGGCGGTGGCGGCGACCGGCTGCCCCTGCGCTCCATATTGGATGGCTTCATAGTTCAGCCATGGATAGATCTGATTGACATAGATCGGTGGTTCATAGCGAAATTGGCCGTCTTCATCCCACTGCGTCTGAATATTGGACGGGACTTCCATTGTATCCCAATCCGAAGTATCCCAATCCTCCCAATACCATTGGGCATCGTAGCCGACCAGATTTTTTAAGCGGTCGGTCGGTTTGGCGGCATAATAGAATGCCCAGGTTCCGTTGAGCGACTGAATCCGCTCAGAAGCGGAAGCGTCCAGCTCATCCAGGGCACTGCTTTCCGCTGATTGCGCCTGTTGTGGGGTAGGATAAGGTGTCAGCGAAGCGCGGGCAGGTTCACGGTGAAGCTGCCAGACTTCCATCTGATCGTACCATTCTTCCCCGGCAAAGGAAGTATCTATCGGCAGCGGCTCAATACTTGGACGCGGTGTCCCTTCCGGTTCTGTAAACTGATCGATTTTTGACGAACAGCCGCCCAGAATCAGACAGCTGAATAATAAAACAGCGATGATTTTTTTCATGAAAACCTCCTGAAGCTTATCCTCACTATATCATAATTCACACGCCGAGAAAATGGCAGGGCTGGCCAAAGCCGAAAAAAGGAACTTTCAAAGATGGGGAAACTTTTGTAAAAAGCAGAAGTTGACAGCGGGCAGGCTGCATTTTTCCAGCTTTTGAGCTACAATAAGGATCATTGAGGAGAGTGGATATGAAAGAAACATTAGTACAGCTTCGGCAGGTGATGGAACAGAAACAAGTCGATCTCGTCCTGATTCCGTCATCCGATTTTCATGGCAGCGAATACATCGGCGATTATTTTAAAGCCCGAGCCTGGATGTCTGGTTTTACCGGTTCAGCGGGAACTTTAGTCGTGACTCGGGATCAGGCTGGGTTGTGGACCGACGGCCGTTACTTTATTCAGGCAGAGCGGCAGTTGGCTGGATCCGGGATTACCTTATATAAAATGGGACAGGAAGGCGTTATCGATTTTCCTCAGTTCATCGTGGATCAAATGCCGCAGGGCGGCTGTCTGGCTTACGATGGCCGCATGGTCAGCGCGACATTGGGGCGTGAACTGGAAGCGGCCTTGGCAAAAAAAGCAGGCGCGGATTGTCAATGAGGATCTGGTGGATCTGATCTGGAAAGATCGTCCAGCACTGTCAGAGGCTCAAGCCGTGCTTTTAGATGAGCGTTACAGTGGTCAGTCAACAACGGAGAAGTTAACAGAAATCCGTGCGATTATGAAAGCGGAAGGAGCGCAGGTCTTGTTGATCTCGGCCTTGGATGACATTGCCTGGCTGTTTAATCTGCGCGGCACAGATGTGCAGTATAATCCTGTTGTTCTGGCCTACGGCTGGCTGACGCAGGATCAGGCCGTGCTGTATCTTGACACCCGCAAGCTGTCGGATCCGGATAAGCTGCAGCTGCAGAAGCAGAACATTGAAATCCGTGCATATGAGACTTTTTATTTGGATGTGGCTGAGCTGAAGGATCAAAACGTATGGGCCGATCCGCAGAAGCTCAATGATGCGATTATCCGGGCTATTCCTCAATCCTGCAACAGGATTGAAAAGACCAGCCCGATCAGTCTAAAAAAAGCGATTAAGAATTCAATTGAAATAGAAAATCTGCGCGCTTCACATCTAAAAGACGGAATCGCGGTGACCAAGCTGATGTACTGGCTGAAGACCCGTGTCGGCAAGGAAGCGATGAGCGAATGTTCAATTCAGGAAAAGCTGCATCAGCTGCGCGCTCAGCAGGAAGGCTTTTTAGAAGAAAGCTTCGGCACGATCTGCGCTTACAAGGCCAATGCCGCGATGATGCATTACAGTGCTGATCCTGAGCAGGATGTGCCGGTGGAAGCCGACGGTCTGCTTTTGATTGACTCCGGTGGTCAGTATTGGGAAGGAACGACCGACATCACCCGAACTTTTGCGCTGGGGCCGATTTCTTCGGAAATCAAGAAAGTGTATACGACGGTGCTGCAGGGGATGCTGAACCTGTCAGAAGCGCGGTTTTTATATGGCTGCAGCGGCATCAATCTGGATATTCTGGCACGGGGGCCGGTGTGGCAGCTGAATCTGGATTATCAATGCGGCACCGGCCATGGCGTAGGTTATCTGCTTAACGTGCACGAAGGGCCGCATGGCATTCGCTGGAAGCGGACAGCGGCCTTAAGCGAGATGCAGCAGCTGGAAGCCGGAATGGTCGTCACGGATGAACCGGGTGTTTATGTTGAAGGACAATACGGTATTCGGATAGAAAACGAGCTGATCGTCAAGTTGGGTGAGAAGAATTTCTATGGCCAGTTTATGGAATTTGAAACGACAACGCTGGCGCCGATTGATCTGGACGCCGTCGATCCAGAGATCCTGACGCCTTCTGCACGGGAAGCCCTGAACCGGTATCATCAACGGGTACGCAAGGCTCTGACACCCTATTTGACAACCGAGGAAGCCGCATGGCTGAAAGACGCTGCGCGGTCGATTTAAGCAGGGAGAGCGTTCAGCCTCAGCCGGTGGCGATGGTTTGTCTGGATCTGGATGGAACTTTATTCAACCGCAGCAAGCAGATCGGCCAGCTGAGCCGCCGCCAGATCCAACGGTGTCTGGATCAGGGAATTGAGGTGGCTGTTGTGTCTGGCCGGGCCTTTCAATTTGCCTACAAGACAGCTCAGCTGATTGACCCGCGGGTCGCAGTGATCGGCTTTGTCGGCGCTTACCGTCATTTCCGCGGCCAGTCGGAGGGGGAAGCGATTCCCCAAGGGGCCTTGATGATGATGCTGAAGCGGCTGAAAGCGGAGAACTGTTGCACCTTCATGAAGCAGCTGAACACGATTTGGTGCAGTCATGCCGATCAGCTGACCACGGATTATGTCGCCTATACGGCAGATCTGCCTGCGGAACACCGGCTGAGTTATTATCCAAATCAGGACCTGGAAGCGGTTGTTGCCCAGACTCAAAAGCCTGTCTATAAACTGCTGATTCGGGCTCAAGGCAAAACAGAGCAGATTGCCGACCAGCTGCGCAATGTTGAAGGCGTGCGGCTGTTTGTCTACCCTTATGGCGATATCGAAGTGATCAGCGCCAAGGCGGATAAAGGGAGGGCTATTCGGCAGGCGGCGAAGCAGCTTGGGATGGATCCGGCACGGATTTTGGGCATTGGTGACAGCATCAATGATCTGCCGATGTTTGAAGGCTGTGGTCTGCGCGTTGCGATGGCGAATGCCGCCGATCAGGTGAAAGCACAGGCCGATTATATCACGCTGAGCAATGAGGAGGACGGTGTAGGCGAAGCTCTGCGCCGGTTGGTTTTGTAATCGCTCTGTTTCTTGCAAAGAATCAAATCAATAGAAAGAACAGAAAGGAGAACCGCGATGAAAGTCGATCGTCTGGATTGTTTTGTGCAGGTTGCCAAGACGCTGAATTTTTCTAAAAGTGCCGAGGTCTTACATTTATCACAGCCCTCGATCAGCCGGATTATTCACCTGTTGGAACAGGAGCTGGGCTTTGATCTGTTTGAACGCAATCGAAATCAGGTCGTGCTGACGAAAGCCGGGGAGATCTTTTATTCTCATGCCCGTCAGCTTTTATGTGAATACCAGGCGGCGGTTGAGGAAGCCCGCAAGGCCAGTCAGGCCGGACTTTCGCTCAAAGTCGGCGTCATTGGTTTTGCGGAGGCCCGGCTGATGAAGGCACTGGAACAGCTGACTCGGGATGAGGCTTCAGTTCGGCTGGAAATGATTCCGGTGGATTTTGTTTCGGAACTGAATCAGGTGGAAACCGGGGAAATTGACTGCTGCATGATGTGGCCGCAGGATGTCAATCTGGAACGGCTGGAATATCTGGAAATGTTCTGTGGAGAAACCCAGGCTTACCTACATGTTCATCATCCTTTGGCTAAACGGGAGAGCGTGACTTTTGATGAATTGGCCTCCATGCCGCAGATCCTCTTTGCCCGTCGCAATCCATTGCGGTATGCCGCCTATCTGGAAAAGTTCAGTCCGGAATTGCGGGAGAACATTGTTTTAACACCGGTCAAGGATGTTCCGGCATCCCGACGGCTGCTGGAGTTAAACCAGGGCGTCATCTTGGCGCCGGAGGGCGGAATCCTGGCGGATAGTCCGCTGATCAAAGCGGTACCGATCCAAGCCGATCAGCCGGAGCTGATCCGTCTGGGTTTAGTCTATCGCCGGGATTCTCAGAACATTGCGTTAAAGAAGCTGCTTCGATATTTGAAATGAGCATAAGCCCATCCGTTAATGAAATAAGCAGAAGCTTTCTTTTCTTTTATAATGTGATTGTGTGGATTTACACAAACAGGAGGGAAGAAAGATGAAGAAAACTGGAATTTCAAGACGGGAGTTCCTGAAGGGCAGTGCGGCCGGCGCTGTATCGCTAGCGGCCATGGGCCTGTTAAGCGCTTGTGGGAATAACGGAAGCACGCCGACAACGACGGCCCCAACCCCAGAAGCAGGCTCATCCTCGCAGGACTGGCTTGGTCAGCAGCCGCAGATCCAGGACAGCGAGATCAAAGAAACCTGGAATACCGGCGTTCTGATTGTCGGAGCCGGCAACGGCGGCATGATGGCAGCGGTGAAGGCCGCCGATGCGGGTCTGGATTTTCGGATTATTGAACAGAACACGTTTGTCTGCGACACACGGAACTGGTATGCAGCAGCGGATTCCGTCGACGCTTTAGCGGCGGGAAAACCGATTGACCGCCAACGCGCAATGAGCGAATTATCGCGTTATGCATCGGGCAAACTGGATCAGAGTGTCGTCAAGGTCTGGCTGGATGAATCAGCGGCAATGCATGATTATGTCAAAGCGATCATGGATTCCTATGGCTACGATTGTTACTTTGAAGCGGATACCGGCATGGCGGAAGAGGGCACCGATTACTATCATGCCCCGACGCAGCACAATTACAATGCCCGTCCGGACAGCGAATGGAAGGACACGCCGCGCAACAAGCTGTTTGTCGATTATATCGAGAAAAAAGGTTATCATGTTGATTTTGAACATACTTTAGTCGAGCTGATTCGTGAAGAAGGCGCGGTCAAAGGCGCAATTGTTCAGAATGGCGCAGGTGATTACATCAAAGTTTTAGCACCACAAGGCGTGATTATCGCGACTGGCGGTTATGAAGGCAATGCCCAGATGATGGAAGCCCTCTCGCCGCTGGCAGTTTCCTGTACGACCGCAAGCAGCTACTTTGCCACAAACCATGGCGACGGCATTAAAGCCGGACTGTGGATTGGTGCCGATATGGACAAGGAAGCAGCACCTATGTTATTTGACCGCGGCGCGGTAGCCCCGGGCGTGGATGCCGGCTATGTCGTTGCTTCCAATGGCGCAAAGCACTTCCCGGGAACCATCTCGCAATGGAATCCAGGGACGCAGCCGTTCATGAAAGTCAACCGCGACGGCATTCGTTTTGCGAATGAAGGCTGTCCATATAACGACATCGTCTTTGCGGCTGCCAATCAGAAAGGCGGAGTCTACTGTCAGGTTTATGATGCGGATTTTAAAGAAGACTGGCAGAAGTTCCACACGTTAGGCTGTTCATCACTGACTCGTGTTTTGCCGGATATGATGGCGGAGCAGATGGAAAAAAATGTCGCCGACGGCATCATCATGAAAGCCGATACGCTGGAAGAACTGGCGGATAAGCTGGGTTTTGAAGGATCTGCGAAAGAGGCGTTTCTGGCTCAGTGCGACCGGTATAACGCGATCTACGACAAAGGGGAAGATGATGAATTCTTCAAGTCCAGTCATTATTTATCGCAGCTGCGAAAAGCCCCGTTCTATGGCGTATGGCTGGGCGCAAGCTTGTTGTGCACGGGCGATGGCTTAAAGATCAACAACAAAATGCAGGTATTGGACAAAGAGAAACAGGTTATTCCGGGGCTGTATGCGATCGGCAACGCTTCCGGCAGCTTCTTTGCGAATAACTATCCTGAGCTGTTCCCAGGTCTGGCCTGCGGACGAACGCTGACCTTTGCGATCAAGGCCGTTAAGGTCATTGCGGGCGAAGAATAAAAGCTTAATCATATAAATCGTATCAACAGAAAACACAGCTGGTTTGGAAGCTGTGTTTTCTTCTGCTCTCTATTAATTTTACTTTTTTTAAGCGTATCTATTTATTCGCTTTCAGGTCTGATTACGGTGATATAACCTTTCTCAGGATTATCTCGATACAACGGATAAAGTAAAAGATGATCCTGATCTAATTCATAACGATATAAACCGATTTCACTGATGAATGAAGAGTTGATGACAATCACATCTTCAGAGAGCTGCTGAATTGAAATCGTTTCGGGGATTCTGCCGGAAAGTATAAGTTCATTTTTATTGATATCAATTGTATAATCCTGATTGGTTCTGGGAAGGGTCCATTCACCGTTCAAGCGGGTATTAGGATCAGGCATAATGCGCGTATACTTTGCGTAGTCATCCGTGTGAAGTTCTTCATCTGATAATTTACTGATTCTGCGGATCGATGTTGAAAAGAGGGGCTCCGGCTGGTAAAGGGATCACCGGGTCACTGTTACTAAATGGCAGTCAATAAAGAAATAGCTGCCTAAGCGAAAGGGATAGAAATAGTGATTCGTCTCATCCATCAAATTTTTCCATACATGACATAGAGTCCATTATCAAGATAATACTCGGTATACATTTCTGGGGAGGGAGAATGTGGCATAATCCAGGCACCCACAATTTGATCAGGATCAAATTCACACTCAGTTTCTTGCAAATTGTCACTCATCCAGAAAGTTTCATTCAGTTCTAAAGTCAGAGATGAAGCCTTTTGTTCCGGTGATCCGCTGCATGAAGCAAGCAGAACAAGCAAGACGATCAATTTTAATTGTTTCATCATTTTTACCTCATATTTTTTGTTTTATCGGAAATATCTGAAAAGACAAGTTCATTCAGAGCCAGGGACTTCCCAGCAGTAATTAGTTCAACTCGAAACTTCTGCAGTAATCCTTTGTCAATCAATCCTATTATCGCGGATCCCAGACGTATTGGAAACAGAAATGAAATCAAATCAGTAGATAAATTTGTCGAAATCTGGTTAAATGAAAGCAGAAAAAATGAGGTGCTTTATGAAATTGATATCATGGAATGTAAATGGGCTTCGCGCCTGCTTGCAGAAGGGATTTTTAGATTTTTTTAATGAACAGGACGCCGATATATTCGCGCTGCAGGAAACCAAGCTGCAGCCCCACCAGATCGAACTGGAGCTGCCGGGTTATCATCAATTTTGGAACAGCGCTGAACGCAAGGGTTATTCCGGTACAGCTGTTTTTACCAAACAGGAACCGCTGTCAGTTCAATATGATTTTGATGAGGCGGAAGGGGAACATCCGAAGGAAGGCCGTGTGATTACGCTGGAATTTGAAAAGTTCTATTTTGTGACTGCGTATGTGCCAAACTCCAAGGAAGAATTAACTCGTTTGGATTACCGGATGACGTGGGAGGATGCGATGCAGCGGCATCTGACGAAGCTGAATCAAAGTAAACCGGTGATTTATACAGGTGATCTGAATGTCGCGGTGGAGGAGATTGACTTGAAGAATCCCAAAACCAATCATTTCAATCCGGGCTTTTCCGATCAGGAACGACAGAAGATGCGGGATTTGTTAGGCCTGGGATTTGCGGATACTTTCCGCACCTTATATCCTGAAAAAATCGAATATTCCTGGTGGTCTTACCGCTTTCAAGCCCGGACTAAGAATGTCGGGTGGCGGATTGACTACTTCATCGTTTCCCAAGCGTTGATGAATCAGGTGAAAGACAGTGTGATCTACGGTCATATTCTGGGTTCTGACCATTGCCCGGTCGGCATCGCAATTGACCTTTAATTCAAAGTAAAGGAGTGAACAGGAAAAAGGATTCTTTAGGTAGTGCCAAATAAGAAAACATTGAAAAGTCAGTGATATCTATGTTTTTTTAGGTGCAAACACGGTGTGAAGTCAAAATAATCAAATACTGACAGGCATTTAGGGCGCTGATACGTAAATAACAGCCCCCTTTTCCTGTTATCTGTGCCTTCTGTTCATAAGTGGCGTCGGTGTTTTCCATGCGGTAGATATCAGAGGGGGACAGGTGACCAGAATGCCAAAAATCAACACTTTTTAAATATACAAGAAGGAGGTACTAGGCATGGCAGTTTACTGTATCGAAATGATCCGAAATTATCCGGCTATGTCAAATTACCCTTTTTGGGATATATCTCTGTCGTTGAAAGAGAAGGGCGGCTTTCCCGCATGCTCTCACTCACTCAAAATTGGGATTACACGATTAAGATCTTCTACCGTATCTGCAAGGACAGGATAGACAGTATCAGCGATGGCATCCGTGAGTTGGAGGCACACGGCTATTTTATCCGTGTGCGTATCCGAAACAGGAAAGGGCAGTTTGGGTAAATCACTGGAACTTGAATAGGAAACGCTTATACAGGAAGATCTCACACAAATAATTGAAGATATATCAAATCTCTATCCAATCAAATCCCCCTATCCTCCGCAAGAGTAGGATAGAAAAGGATGGGACGAGAGAAAGAGAAATATACTGTGAAGTCCGTTGTGAGAATATCAGCTATGAGTATCTATCTAGCTAGGGCAGCCACATTGACCGTGAAATGTTGGACGAGATCGAAAGACTGATTTTAGATACGGCTTGTTCTTCGCGAAAGACGATCCGCATAGCCGGGGATGATTACCTGGCCGAAGTGGGTAAAATTCCGTTTTTTGAAGCTGGACAGTCCACATGTGCAGTATGTGATGTACTGCATGAAGGACAATATCACCTATGTCAGCGATATCATGAAATGGTGTTCTACATTACCCTTGCCAACATCAGCAGCTATTATTCCACCCTAGTATAGTACGGCATGTACAGGGATAGGCGAAGGGGCTGAGTAAATGCAGGAAGAAGTAGTCGGCAAAGCCATTGTCACGTAATGATCAGTGCAAAAATCAGCAAATGTGCACTGTAAACATTGTTTTTAGGTGATTTTACTCGTCAGTCTTCAAAACCTATCCAAACGTTCCAAAAATCGTGGATAAAGGTCTAGAAGAATAATCTCCTATATCGCCTATTCACCATGGATTCTTTAAGATTTTTTTCGTGCCTGTCGGTCTGCTGACAGAAAGTAAAAAAGATCTGTTTTCCTTAACTTCCTATAACACAAAAGTGTAAGTACAGCTTTTCGGTCTGTCCGATGGCTGTACTCACGTTCTTTATGTTGCTTCGATTGGCATAATTTTATCAATTATGGTGTTTGCTTCCGATTTGAAATCAAAATCTGGTTGACCTTGACGAGCATAATATGCAGAGAAACGATTTAAAATATTTTTTACGAAATATTCTTGAACTTTCACTTTAGGTAGACCATATTCTTTAATGAATGCCTCAGGGGGGTATGTAATGACCTTCCGAAAGTTTATGTATCCACCTACAAACAAGGTGTTTTGTGGCAACCAATGATAATAGTCAGTGGAATTATTTTTTATTGCATTCTGTATATCTGCTTTTTTATCTTTTCTTTTTGTTGCTTTGTCGGTGATAGCAGTATTTACGGTATCGTGGTTGTCGATTTCACAAACAAGAATTCGATCCGTCTTAAAGTTTCCACCATGCTTTGCTAAGTCACAAGGGGGTGATAGCACAATACAATACAAACCATCCTTTGTGGATTGGAAAATTGAACCCGTTTTAATATCTTGTGAAATCGGCGGTTTTATATACATTTCTTCTGTAACGTATGCAGGAACTTCGTTATCAATTAGCTCTTGAATATGAGATACTGCATATCGAAGCAATACTTTTTCAGTTTCAATTCCCTGTGCCCGTTTTTCTTTCCAAAGACTGATTTGAGGATAGAGATTTTTCCAAAAGATTTTAGTCATGACATTCTCAATGATGCCTGTCCCACCAAGGACATTGAACAGGCCTGTATCTAAAACAGTACATAATTCATGGAGAATCTCTTCGTGGCTCGATTCCCCCTTTTTATATATCTGGATTGGAGAGCTAGAATCTTGCTCTGTATCGGGCGTGCCTGTAAATATAGCTACAGGTACACGAAATTTTTCTACTATTTCTCTTATAAGATCATTTCCGCTATGATCTCCATCCAATTTGATATCCACAATAATACCATTGATTTTTTCAGAAACTTTTTCCATGCCGGCTGCATATGTCTCTGCTACTTCTAAATGATAGAGTTCTTCATCAGCCGCAGTGTTTAAACGCTTTATGGTATCCTGAAAAGAGTTCGAATCTTCAATCGAGTCTTCAATAAGTAAAAAATTGTACATTCCCATTACCTCACTCGTTGGTGCCCAGAATAAAATGGGCACCGTTATCTCTATGTACAGCAGTAAGTGTCAAACTATTTCTTGTTGCAGCCTCTCCCGCAATCGACAGACCCAACCCAGTTCCATGAGGTTTAGTTGTAAACTCTGGATCAAAAATTACTCCACTTTCCAGAAGGTCATCACTAATGCCAGGACCAGAATCAGTATAGTCAAGAGTAAAACCTGCATTTGCTTTTCTTACTACAATGTTTATACTACGTTCATCACACTCTTTTTCAACAATCCAAAATAAACTATTATCAAGCAGATTTACCATAATAGTGTAGATATCTTGTTTCCAACCGATAAGTTTGATATCGCTGGGACAATCAAGATCAATTTGAATTCCTTTATCTTGGCATTCTTTGTCAAATACGGCCACTGCGCCACATAAAGCGTCATGCAGCAAAAACTCGCTTTTGGTCTCGCGACGCTTCGCAGAAAGAGGATCTAATCGTCCAAACAAATTTACAAAAATTCCAGCATTATCCGAGATACCACTAGTAAGACGGACAATCTCACTATAAGAGTCTTCATCCTTCTTCAGCGCAAATCGCTCTCCATAGTAGCGAAGATTTGGAATTTGATTCTTAAAATAATTAAGAGGACGACGGCCTTCATGTAGGATAATGTTAATAATTTTACCAAGAGTCGCTTGACCTTGATATACTGCAACTGCACGCTTAATTTCTTCAATGGCTTCATTCTTCTTATGTTCTTCTTTGGAAATGATATCTGTGATTTCTTCAATAATAGGAACAGGCATTCCCGCTTTTTCTAGCGTTGTTGACACGGATTTTTTCAAAGGAGCATAATCATATAACCCCTCTAATTGTCGCTCCAGCTTTTTGGTAGGATTCGATAATCCTAACTTTCTTCTAAATATAAAGCGCCGCTGTTCGAGTTCCATAATGACTGCACAAGTTATTTTTTTCAACGCATCGTATGCAGCATTATTTTTTAATCCATCTCGTGCACTTTTTTCTTCAAGGCCGGAGTCTTCTTCAGATTCAACGTGTACATAACCAACTACTTGATTACTACCAATTTTCATGGATGGATTTTGAACACGTTGCTCATTTAACTTAAGCCAGTCAAAATCTGCATCTCCTAATGGCCGAATTCTAAAACCATTTCTATATACACCAATGCCGTTTACGTCATTAAGCAATTGACGTGCTTGCTGCTTGCTTACATAATCCCCACTTTCATCTTGGAGTCCTCTTGAAATTAACTGATCGATTGCATCTTTATCACGATCGTAGACACGGATATCAATCGTAAGTGCCCCACAACCAGTAAGACCGTAATCAAACGAAATGTGCTCGACAGCACCATTCTTAATTTTTTTGTTTTCATATCTCAATGTGCCAGAACCATCAAAAGAAATATCCCCACTGATGCGATAATCATAAAAATCTAAAATAGGATACGGTTTTATAGTTTCGCTTCCATTATCATCTTCGTTTAAGAAGAAGTTATCAAACGAAAGAGTAATCTCAAAACTAGTATCAAACGTGCCATCCGCTTTAGGAGGAATTAACTTTTTTAATTCAAAACGCAACTTCTTAAAGGATTTTTCAGTCCAATAATCATTTTTACTCAACCGAGAATGTATAGTTAAAATGGTCCCTGGTTTTCTGTCTGTTAGTTTCGTCATTATAGGAACTTGAATTTGATCTAAATACTGATACTGTGCTAGCTGTTGCCACTGAATGTACAGAATGGTTTCAACACCAGAAACATCTACTGTTTGAAGTTTTAAATCATCACCTAATATGCTTGCTGCATATCGCCCTATGCCTTTGCGCCCCTGCATTGTGCGTCCAAGAGGGCTTTTGCGTGAGCTCAGTTTGTAATCTGTAGAAGGCACAAGCCATTTATTGATAATATCTTTTGTAGACATACCATGACCGTGATCTTCAACACGTATTTCTAGGCAATCTTCTTCAGGAATACCACGAAAAACAATCAGAGCATCCGGAGAATCAGCATCATAACAATTTTTAACAAGTTCAACAATAGCAGCATATTGATCTTGAATAAGATCCTCACCAATCGTGAGAACATGCCGACCAGCAGGTCGAATCTCATAGGAACTCAGATAAGCTCCTTCAATTTCAGAAGCAGCTTGCAGTAATTCCTCTTTTTCAGTCCGTAACTCTTCAAGGCGTTTTTCGATTTCAGTAATGTTTGTTTTTTTCTGAGTTTCCATTACCAGACCTCCAGTAAAGCAGTAGCGATTTTTTCAGCTAAAAGAACTGGAACTGCATTTCCAATTTGTTTAAAGGCGGCTGTTCGCGAAGGACGCCCAGATGCAGACTCAAAGTAGTAGTTGTCAGGAAAAGTTTGTAATCTTGCAACTTCTCTAGGAGTAAGGGAGCGGTTTTGCTTAAGGTCAGGATGAATAAAATAATGGCCATCTTTGGCGATGTGAGCAACAACCGTCTGAGAGTAAGGTAGATCTGAAGCAACCACTTTGAAGCGATCCAAAAATGAATCTAAATTTTTTTGAGATTGCAGTTTCTTAGGCAAATCAGTGTAATTGAGCCGTTTTTTTTCTTTGTTCCAAAGTTGAACAACTTTTTTATAAATTTTTAAATCTTGAGATGTATGCGGACGTGCACAATGTAAGGTAACTGACGCTAAATCCTGTTCTTTGATTTTTGCATCAAATAAGTATTTGCCATTATAATGTAGCGTCGGCATTAAACCATATGTTCCTTTTCCTGCTTTAATTTTAGGTAAATCTTTAAAAATTTCTTCTACTGTATAGTCGTTCGTAACTTTAGGTATATTGGGATAGAATCCTTCATGCTGACCGTATTTACCGATGAGTATAATTCTCGTTCTGTTTTGAAGAACTCCGTAATCTTTAGCGTTTAATTGTTTGTATTCAATAGAGTACCCACATTCTTTAAACAATCGACGCATTTTATCAAAGTAAAGCTCACCATCAGTATCTTTAGCCGAAAGAAGGCCGGTAACATTTTCGAAAACGAAATACCTAGGACGATATTTTCGCAAAAACTCTGCATACAAAATATATAAATAGTTTCTTGAATCTCCGACCATTCCATTTTCATCACGAGCTCGTCCGACCAAAGAGTATGCTTGGCAAGGAGGACCACCCACAATTAAGTCTAAGGTTACCCCGTTAAGGAGTCGATCGACCTTTTGAAAAATCTCTTTCAGATTATCGTTTGAAATCTCATAGTTTAATACGCTTTTTAGCAGTCTTTCGGGAATCGTATCATATAATTCTTTGCGAGTTATATCTTTCTTCAAATATTGCATGTATGTTGCGGATTCTTGGTGTTCTGATAACCATGTATACGCTAATCTCGTTTTTAATGTATAACAAGCCGCCTTATCCATTTCAATATGTGCTATAGGCTCATAGCCAGCTCGTATAAATCCTTCCGATAACCCACCAGCTCCAGCAAAAATATCCAGATAGTTAGGCATGGGGATTACTCCTTATAATCAGGTATTTTTGTTGTCCAGATGATGTTTTTGTACTTGCTATAATTTCAAGATTCTCACTGCTTATTTTGTTCAAAAACAAAGTGCCTAATAATAAACGGTTACTTCTTGATATACGATTCCACTCATATCCCTTAAAAAGATCACGGAGTAAAAAAACTTCTCCATCGCTTAATTTTGCGGTTTCATTTACAGCGTTTTCTAGTAAAATATTTATATCAGACATAATTGCATCCCCCTAGTTGCTAATTCTAATAACGATATTGATATTATTATATACAAGCTTGTCAACAATTACAATAACAGGATTGAAAATAATCACATTTTAAAATGAATTCTTGTGATTTCTGCTATAGGTACGGCAGACAGTATATTTGTATTCTGCTTAATGGCATTATTTCCTTCCTTGTGTTCGGGACTGCGATCTCTGCATTTGTTTTCTCGGCTGTCGGTAGCAGAACGATGCCTAGGTGTTTCAGTTCCTAGGCAATAGCTTCAAATCAGGGTAATTAAACTTTCGTGTCGTCGTAGGAATTTCTCTTTATCTTCAGCCAGCTTGTATTGGTCGTAGAGTGGGTTTAGCTTTTGACAGGTGGGGTCATGTTTTATCATAAGGGTAGGCTCTGCACTTTTTGCCTATATATTCTTTATCTTGGCGTAGACGGGATCCTTCCATTTGGTGAATACCGATAGTCGATCCTCCAACTAGCCATTACTGTCAATCTTGTGTTTGGCTAGGAAAAACATGACTCTAGTGATCTGTTTCAGATTGTTCAGAACCGTCCAATGCGCGAATCTGGCTCTTTGAATGCCTTTGATATTGTTCAAAATGACAAAAAGCGGGGAAACTCTTTCGTTATGCGGTCTCAGCTATACAGCCATAGGCGGAAACGACTTCCCGTATTGTCAATTTTCTTTTCCAGCGTCGATTTGATAGCATGTGTCTTTGTATCTACCATATCTGCTCCAGCCTTTCCTGTATCTCTAGGATATCCGCGTGATAAGCGTAGCCTTCTGCGATGGAATTCTTTGCCATTATTTCGAGGCCGATGGAGAAAAGGGTTCTGTTCATCTTCCTAACGTCCCTAGTGCTGGTGTAGATGATGTATCAGTCAATCACTATTTTCAATAGGTAGACTCCGTATCTTTGCATCAGGAGTTGACTTGTCTTATCATCAATGAGGCGTTTATCTTCCACTTTTCCCCAAAATTTCATCTGTATATTTCAGCGGTGGAGGAGATTGACTTGAAGAATCCCAAAACCAATCATTTCAATCCGGGCTTTTCCGATCAGGAACGACAGAAGATGCGGGATTTGTTAGGCCTGGGATTTGCGGATACTTTCCGCACCTTATATCCTGAAAAAATCGAATATTCCTGGTGGTCTTACCGCTTTCAAGCCCGGACTAAGAATGTCGGGTGGCGGATCGACTACTTCATCGTTTCCCAAGCGTTGATGAAACAGGTGAAAGACAGTGTGATCTATGGTCATATTCTGGGTTCTGACCATTGCCCGGTCGGCATTGAAATTGACTTTTAATTCAAAGTAAAGGAGCGATCGGAAGAATCTTTCTTCTTGTTCGCTCCTTTTCACGCTATTGATTCGGTTGGGAAGTGGCGCTTTCCGGCAAGGCGAATAAATCCAGCATTTCTTCAGCCGACATCCCGGCAATACTGCCATGACTGTCCTCGACAAAGACATCGGACAGTTTTTTCTTTTCCTGCTGCAGCTTCACGATTTTTTCTTCAATGCTGTCCTTCATGATCAGATTGTAGACCGTAACCGCTTTTTCCTGTCCGATCCGATAGGCCCGATCCGTGGCCTGATTTTGGGCGCTGAGATTCCACCAGGGGTCGTAGTGGATGATGGCTTCGGCAGCGGTCAGATTTAATCCTGAACCCCCAGCTTTCAGTGAGATCAGAAAGACAGGTGTTGCATCACTTTGAAACATATTGACTAAACGCTGCCGTTCTTCCTTAGCGGTACTGCCCTGCAGCGTATAGCTGGCAATGCTTCTGGCATCCAGTTCGGTCTTTAAGGCATCGAGAATCGAGGTAAAGGAAGAAAACAACAAGATTTTCTTTCCGCTTTCAGCTAAGCTTTCGATCAGTTCAAGACAGGCTTTCATCTTGTTGCCCGGTTCTTTGAACTCTTCGTAAACTAAACGAGGATCGCAGCACAGTTGACGCAGTTTTGTCAGCATCGCTAAGACCATAAAGCGATCCGGGCCTTCTGTTTTCAGCTGGGCCTTCAGTTGAGTGCTGACCTGTGCCAGATTAGCGAGGTAGACCGGCCATTCTTCTTCACTGAATTCAATCGTATACAGCGTCTCGATCTTTTCCGGCAGCTCTTTCAGCACCGCTTTTTTAGTTCGGCGAAGAATGAACGGTTCAACGAGTTTCTTCAATTCCTGACTGACTGCTTCATTATGATCAATCACAATCGGACGCTCATAGGTTTGTTGGAAGTAATGATAATTGAATAAGAATTTAGGCATCAAAAAGTCAAAGATTGACCACAATTCAGCCAGACTGTTTTCAATCGGAGTTCCGGTCAGAGCCAGACGGTGCTGAGCTTGCAGCTGTTTGACGCTGCTGGCATTTTTTGTCCGTTGGTTTTTAATTACCTGGGCTTCATCAAGAATGACGGTATAAAACGACTGATTCTGAAGCAGTTCAATATCCCGTTTCAAATAATCATAGGTTGTAATACTCAGATCATATTGATCAATCTGGGCGATCATGGCCGCCCGGACGGCCGCCGGTCCCAGAATGACTTGGCAGGAAAGCTGGTGGGCAAATTTGGCAACCTCAGCCTGCCAATTCAGCGCTAAGGATGAAGGACAGACAACCAACGAATGACGGCCTTTCTGACGGCTGCTTTCCAGCAGAGCGATGACCTGGACGGTTTTGCCCAATCCCATATCATCCGCTAAAATCCCGTTCATATTCAGCTGTTCCAGCTTTTTCAACCAGTAAAAACCCGCTTTCTGATAATCGCGCAGGATTGAGGTGAAATGTTCGGGCAGACCGACGGTTTCTTCCTGATGAAAGGCGCGGATCAGCTGTTCAAAGCTGGCTTGCCGTTCTAACTGAATTGAGGCAAATTGTTCCGGCAGCGATTCCAGCCGCAGCGCCTGAGCCGTTTCCAGACAATATTCGCCGTTGATATAACGGCAGTCATCTAAATGCAGGCGTCTGTCCAACTGTTCCAACTGTTCCATTTCCGGATTGTTTTCTAAATCGATCATACTGCCGTCAGAAAGCTTGTAATACCGTTTCTTACGATGATAAGCACTCAGCAGCTGACGCAGCTCATCGCCATCCAGACCTTCCGTTTTAAAGCTGACGTGCAGAAGATCAGATTCCACGCGGACACCGACCTGAAGATTCAGCTTTCGTTTTTCCTGGAAGCGCCGCAGCCGTTGGGAGATAAAGACTTCGCCCAGCGTTTTCAGCTGATCGATTCCGGCTCGGACAAAAGTGACAGAAGCATCAGCGGCAATCACTGCGTGATACTGTGTGAGGTCGATTCGGCAGGCTTCCTGACTCAGCCAAGCTTCAAGCGAGGCTGCTTTCAAGGATAACGTCCGCTTTTGTCCATCGAATAAATAAACTCGTTGGTTATTTACAGACAATACCGGCATGATTGTAATCTCCCAATCCTCATTTAAATCTAAATAAAACTGAATCTGTTCTGCGCTTTGCAGGTAGGGCTGAATATCCAGCCCGCTGACTTTTAGCTGCTTGAGATTCGGTTCGATATAGAGTTGGATAAAATCCGAAAGCTGATCCGATGCCATGATCAGCGGCGTTTGAGTGATATTCCAAAGTTCCATCAAGACTTCCGGATGCTCTGCGCTCAGACCTACCAGGCGGCGGCCTGTAATTTGATAAAACCCGTGCTCGGTGATTTTGATGTCCTCGGCCTTTTTGCGGCTGAGTTGATAATAAGTTATCTGCCCCAAGGTCTTTTCTTCAAAAGTGAAGGACAGGGCAAGATCTTTTCTCTCCACAATGACAGAACAAGCGGATGGATCTTCCAGCGACGACATCGTGGCAAAAAAATCATCTAAGTTTTCGTCATCAATAACCCAGGAACGTTCATTGGAAGTCGTTCGTCCCATTGTACTTAATGAACACTGAAGCATTATTATGATCTTCTGCGCATCGGGTGTGAAATTTTCCAGCCTATGATCAAATTCCAGCTGTTTTCCATAGCTGTAGAATTCTCCATCATCGATCCGGTATAAAAACGCCGGAAGGCTGCGGATGACATACATTTTGGACCGACCGACCTTGAAGTCAGCTAAATAATAGATATGACTTGAGGCTGACAAAGAACTGCGGCGATAGAGCATCAGCATGATCTCGATTCGCACAGATCCAACTGTTTTGGAAGGATAAAGCTGCTGAAGTTGAGTTTCTTTGCGAATCTGAATGATATTCGCAACATACTGAAGCTGTGCCTGCAGGTTTTTCTCTTCGTTCTTTCTGATCAGTTCTTCTTTATGGTCAATCAAACTATCTGTGGGAACAAATAACTCGGTAAAAGCAGGCCAGTCGTCAGAGATCCGCTTAGGCAGCATGACATAAGGAACTTCCAGTTCTTTCATTTCACTCTTAACCCAACTTAACAATGTTGCCACATGGGTACAGCCGGATTGCTGCGAACATTCCGAGCAGCTGCAGCTGTAGCGGATCTGGGTTTTGGTTAAAGTCAGACTGGCGTATACATCACTGTAGAAGGTTTTAAAGCTGCCGAAAACATGGACAGTCTGATGATCCGGGCTGTCGACGATGATCTGCTGTAAATAATAATTTTCAGCGCGGGTAAAGCGTGTCATGGGGTCATGCAGGCGTGGAACTAAATGACGAATGGTTTGATCACTGATTGTATAGGTTACTTTTTTCATAACTATTTCCTCGATTATATTGTAATTAAAATATTCTCAGAAAGAAAATAAGAATTGTATTTTTCTAAAAGAAACTGCGGGTGTAGCGAATGAATTCTTCCATGATCGGTGTAACTGGGGCATTTTTGTGGGTGATGATCAGGAATTCATAATCCAAATCAAGATCGTCAATCGGCCGCTTGACAATGGAGGATGGCAGGGGAATCGAATCACTGCCAAAAAAAGCTGACGCAGTGCGTGCTTTCAATCAGCTTAAAAACCAGGCTCATTTCCGCTGGGGATAAGATGATCGTCGGTTTTAAGCCCTGTTTCTGACAAACCTGTTCCATGTGTGTATTCAAGGCATTCTCAGTATTCAGACCGATCAGTTTCTGTCCGCGAA
Organism: Holdemania massiliensis AP2; assembly: GCF_000327285.1. Classification (GTDB taxonomy): domain Bacteria; phylum Bacillota_I; class Bacilli_A; order Erysipelotrichales; family Erysipelotrichaceae; genus Holdemania; species Holdemania massiliensis. Next base: position 137,281 of record NZ_HE998569.1, read on the forward strand.
AATCCGCAAGCGACAGAGACGGCTTGGCGGCCAGCGGATGATCCTTGCTTAAAACCGCAAAAACGGGATGCCGGTAGTGATACTGCACCTGCACCATCGGGGCATTGTAAAGCATCGTGCAGAAATAAATATCCATTTCACTGGACTGCAGCGAACGATTGTAGGAATCATCCGGCGCGCTGTAAATCTGAAAATCAACGTCTGGGTGCGCGGTGATGAAACGGGTCAGAAAATCATCGGGGAAGTTGATTAACAAGCCCGTCGGATAGCCCAATGACAGGGTTTTGGGACTTTCGTTTTTCATCGCCTGAAGATCAGAAATGATGTTGTCATGCATCTGCAGATAAGGAAAGGCAGACTGCCGCAGCGCTTCGCCATAGCGCGTCAGCTGCAGTCCGGCAACGCCGCGAATGAATAACGGCACATCCAGCTCATCTTCCAGCTTATCTATGGTTTTGCTTAAAGCCTGTTGGGACAGGTAAAGTTTTTTTGCCGCTTTGGAAAAACTGCCTTCTTGGGCAGCCGTGATGAAGCAGTGCAGTTGTTTCGGATTCATGCACAAGGGTCTCCTTTTGTTGATTTCAGCTTATCATAAACTGATAGGGGCTACAATAAAAAGTTGTATCCCCTAACTTTTATCTGTTTGTCAATTCACAAACAAGCCTTTTATAATGGAAAAAGAAATGACAAACAGGAGGGAAAGTATGTCAAATTCAAACAAAATCAAAGGCATCAGCCGTCGTGATTTCCTCAGAGGAACTGCGGCTGGAGCATTGGGCGTTGCGGCTGCCGGATTGTTAGGCGGTTGTGCTTCCACACCGGAAAAACAGGAATGTCCGCCCTGTGATCCGGTTTCTGCTTCCACTAACAGCTGGCCGGCCGTCGAGGCGTTAGAGCCGAATGTTCCGATGGAAGGCGTTGTTGCCTTTGTCAAGGAACCGATTGCCGAGGGGGAAATCGTAAGAACGGAGAATGTGGACGTTGTCGTCTGCGGCATGGGGCCGGCTGGTTTTGCGGCGTCGATTGCCAGTGCTGAACAGGGATTGAAAACCGTTGTCCTAGAAAAAGGTCAGGTTGGGACTTACCGTTCGGCGACGATCGGCGGTCTGACGGATCGAATTCACAAAAAATACGGCGTTCAGTTTGATACCCAGGAATGGCTGGATGACGCGATGGTCAACTCGATGTTCTACGGCAATCAGGCAATTTATCAACGGTGGATCGATACCCAGGAAGAAGCGATCAACTGGTTTCTCGATCTGTTCGCGCTGCCGGATGACGATTTCAAGCTGACTTTTGCGGCTGGGGATTTCCCGGACTTCTATGATCCGTATGATAAAACCTCGCTGAGCCGTTCCTGGAATACGTCGATCAACATTCCTATGGCGCCGAATGAAATCGTGGAGCTGCTGACAAACAAAGTCAAGGAAGCGGGAGCGGAAGTGCTGATGGAAACGCCAGCCTGCCAGCTGATCAAAGAGGACGGCAAGGTCGTCGGCGTCATCGCCAAAACGGCAGAAGGCTACGTCAAGTATTTATGCGCTAAGGGAGTTGTCCTGGCGACCGGCGGTTATGAGTTTAATCCAACCAAGCTGAAGGAATGCTGCCGTCCGCGGGATCTGGCTCTGAATCACTGGATGAACGGAACCGCCTCCAATACCGGCGACGGTCATGAAATGGGCAAGGCGATCGGAGCGATCGAGGATGAATATCCGCATCCGCTGATGCTCGATCCTGCTCAGTTAATGCCTTATCTGCGCGTCAATAAGCTGGGCAAGCGGTTCACGCCGGAATATGAACCATACAATCATCTGGCGCTGGCAATGCAGAATCAGCCAGGCGGCATCAACTGGTACATTACCGACGGCGATGCGGCCAATGCGATCAACAAGATGTGGACGCCGTCTTCCTCCTGCTATGGACCGAAGGAAGTCTGGGTCGGTGCGGCAACCAGTGAGAATGCCTTAAAAGCGGATACTCTGGAAGAACTGGCGGGTTTGATGGGCGTACCGGCGGAAGCCTTTGTCGAAACGATTGAGCATTGGAATGCAATGTGCGAAGCCGGTGAGGACAGCGATTTCCACATGCTGCCGAGCATGATGCATCCGATTAAAACCGCGCCGTTCTATGCCAACCTGGAAGGGGCAGCCGCTTTGTGTACGGCCGGGGGACTGCAGGTAACGCCCAACTCCGAAGTACTGGATACGGAATTCAACGTCATCGAAGGTCTGTATGCGATTGGCAACGTTTCCGGTTCAATGTTCCACGGAACTTATCCGCATAATCTCAACTGCATCTCCCACAGCCGCTGCATCACTTTCGGCTACAACGTAGCGAAAACCTTGGCTTCAAAATAAAAATCGTCAATTTGATCAACGATTCGTTGGTTTCTGATCAATTCGGAAACGGCGGATCGTTTTCTTTCGGCTTTCTGACAAATCTTGGGATTGCATCCATTCCCAAAGCGGAATCTGATATAATAAAGGCAACAGAATTTCCCGACTGATGGGAAGCGAGGAGGAATACGGATGAAACATAAATTATGGGCTGTCATCGCAGCTTGTGTTCTATTCACGGGTTGTGCCCAATCCCCGGCTGAGACCGCCGTGGTCCCTTCCGCAAGTCCTGAAACCGAACGTCTTGCGGGAACAAAATTGACGAATGCGGCGATGTTTGAGATGTTTCAGCGATTGGATAAGGCCGCTATTTTTACGGATGATCTAGGCGTAGCCCGACCCTTTGAATTATGGCGCAACGTTAAAAATCAGATTGTTCTCTACCTAGAGAATCGCGATCATCCGTTTTTAATCTGGGATCCGGTTAACGATACGGTGGAGGTGAATTATACTCACCAACAACTCGTGGAATATCAGGAAGAGGGGGTAACAAAACAGGCTTATCTGGAACTGATCTGCGATGGTTTTCAAGCTTCGTGCACCGCTGCGGTAACGACTTCAACCAAAACAACACGCTGGCCGGTGGAGGCTCCGGATGAGCGCGTCAGCCCCGCTTTAGCAAAAGCCGTCCAGCAAGCCGCCAAGCTGCAGCAGGATCAGATTGAACAAGCACGCCAACAAGCCGACAAAGCATTATTTGAGCTGCGAACAGTCTATCTGAATACACAGGATTACGAATATGCTGAACAGAAAACCTATTCGCAGGCATCAAACGGATTTAAAGAAGAATCCTCCGCGACAACGTATACGCTTTATACCGGTGAGTTGAATCCAACTCTGCCGCCCGATGAGGTTGCTTTTTACTTCGCGGCTCTGTTAGGCAAGGAATTTAGCGATCCAGCTCAGATAGAGGCTGATGTGTCCGTCATGTTAACGCTGATGGCCGCGGTGAAGACCTATGTCTGTGAGGGATCTTCGCCGACTTTAAGCTGCACGGCTGCAACCGCCGGGAATGAGACGATCTCACTTAACCTTCCCCAGGCCGCAGCGGATGATCTGTTGGCGGTGATCCAGATCACGGATCTGGAGGAGGCTTCCCAAGCGCTGCTGGGTCGAACGCTGTCCCTGAATTCTTTTGATCAGGATGGCATTCGCTATGATGCAGATACACTAGAGGGTTATGTGCTGATCCGCGGAGCCTATGGGATGGGGGAAGAACAAGCGCCGTACGAGGCACCAATGACGTTAGTTCTTAATGAGCGCACTGAAGGCCAGCGTCTGATCCGACAATATGTCCAAGTGACTGAAATTGAAAATTCAGCCTTTGTCCGCGATGATCAAGGCAATGAATATTACCTGCCGATGATCCAGGAAACGCTGCAGGCGGAAGACTGTCCTTTGGTGATTTGGGAAACGGCCTGTGAGCCCAATGCCGACGCATCCCAGCTATATCGGCTGGTCTATCAAAAGCCACTGCGTTGAACTGAGTTGATCTGCAGCATAAAAGTTTACTATTTTTCCGCAAGCTGACAATAGCTGGGAAACGGAACAGGCAGACAGGATGACTTAAGGGAAACAGGAGGAAGAAATGAATACACCAACACTTGAAACAGAACGGTTAAGATTAAGAAAGTTTACCGCCGATGACATGGAAGCGATATATCAGATTTACAGTGATGAGGTAGTCAATCAATTCCTGCCCTGTTTCCCGTTAAAAAGCAGGGAGGAAGCCCGCGCCTTCTTTGAGAAACGGTATGCGTCCAAGTATGCTTTGCCGCAAGCTTATGCCTATGCTGTCTGCCTGAAACGGGATAATTATCCGATCGGCTATCTGTGCGTGGATATGGATGAACCTCACGATTTGGGTTATGGTTTGAGAAAGGAATTCTGGCATCAGGGGATCATGACGGAAGCCGGGAAAGCTGTGATCGAGCAGGTGAAAAAAGACGGCATTCCCTATCTTACGGCAACGCATGACCGCAACAATCCGCGAAGCGGAGGTGTGATGAAAAATATCGGAATGAAATATCAATATTCCTATGAAGAACAATGGCAGCCGAAGGACCTAGGCGTTACTTTTCGGATGTATCAGATCAATCTTGATGGACAAAACGACAGAGTTTATAGGAAATACTGGGATCATGCTGAGATTCATTTTGTCGAAGAAGACGTCTGATTTCTGCTGTCATGCTGAGATGCAGTGCAGCTCTTCGGGCAGGAACTAGGCTGAACTCTCATGGTTTCTGATCGCAGAATTGAATTTTTGTCAATCCCTGCAGTGTCGTATCTTGATAAGCAGCGGAAAGAGCGGATCAGCCGAGAGCGATGTTGCTTAACATCCTTCCATGGGACTAAGGCTTTTTCAGATCAAAGCTTTGACATTGGCGAATGTGGGAAAACGTGCTAAACTAAAAAACAGAAAACAGGAGGAAAGGATCACATGGATATCAAGGAACGGGTAAAAAGTTATGAAGAAGCGATGCTGAAGGATCTGGCAGAGCTGGTTTCCTATAATTCGGTTCAGGGAGAAGCCAAACCGAACGCACCGTTTGGCGAAGTCCCTGCTGCCTGTCTGGATAAGGCGCTGGAAATCGCGGAAGGTTATGGCTTCAGAACAAAAAATGTGGATCATTATGCCGGTTATGCTGAGATAGGCGAGGGTGAATCGGTAATCGGCGTTTTGGCTCATTTGGATGTTGTTCCGGCCGGCGAGGGCTGGAATACCGATCCATTTGTATTGACTCGGGATCAGGATCGGGTTTATGGCCGCGGCACCAGTGACGATAAGGGCGCGGTAGTGGCTTCCATGATTGCGATGAAAGTTCTAAAGGACATGGAGATTCCGCTGAACAAACGGATTCGTCTGATCCTAGGGACAAACGAAGAAAACGGCTCTAAGTGCTTAGCGCATTATGTGGAAAAAGAAGGTCATATCGACATGGGGTTTACGCCTGACGGTACATTCCCCGGCGTTCATGGAGAAAAAGGAGCCTTGGGGCTGGACTTTGAAAGCACGCAAACGGCTATCAAGGAAATCCGCGGCGGCGTTGCTTCCAATGTAGTCTGCAATCACTGTACGTTAACCATCAGTCAGGATGCGGTCGCGGAAACGGCGCTGCGCTCGGCTCTGGAAAAGCATCCGATAACGTTTGAAGTTAAGCGGGATCAGGACGATCTGATTGTGGACGTCTATGGAACAGCGGCTCACGCCAGCACGCCGAAGCTGGGCATCAATGCGATAGGCGAGCTGATGGCGGCGTTAGCCGAAGCCGGAATGCAGGATGACTTTGTTGAATTCTACAACCGCCGAATTGGTATAAGCTGCGATGGCGCGGGATGCGGTTGCAAAACAGCGGATGAGTATGGTCCGCTGACCTTCAGCAATGGTCTGATTCAGATGGATCACGGGGTAATTCGCGGAACGATTGATATTCGCTTTCCGGTGACGATGAAATCCCAACCGATTATTGAACTGATTGAAAAGACGATGGCCACCGAAACAAAGGGTAAAATTACCGTCCGCAGTCATACAGAACCGTTGTTTTTCCCAATCGATTCCCCATTGGTTTCCCGGCTCTTAGAAGCCTATCAGGAAGTGACGGGGGATTATCAATCCAAGCCGATCACGATGGGCGGAGGAACCTATGCCAAAGGAATCCGCAACTGCATTGCTTTCGGCTGCGAGTTTGAAGGCGAGGATTGTCATATTCATGACGCCAATGAATTTGTACGGATTGATTGTTTGCTTCAGCAGGCGGAAATCTACGTTCATGCCTTGATGAAATTGCTGGAAGCTTAATCATTCTGAAAGAAATCTTCATTGATTGGAGATTTCTTTTTTCGCTTTCGACAAAGGGAAATCTGAGAAATTAAGATAAACAATCGCCTGAGGAAATCCTCGTTGCAGCTGAAAATTTTATTACGCAGTCGTAAAAATAAAACGCAATTGTATTATCATCGGCAATGCGGTAGCTGACATTGTTGTCTTCGGCCGCATTGAATACCGTTTTTCTTATGGATCAATGAGCATGGAGAAATATTATAAATAATGCTACAATGAAAAGCAAGAAATGAGGGATGGCGTTTGAAAACAACGAAGCTGGCAATAATGTATGATTTTGATAAGACCTTATCGCCGAAAGATATGCAGGAGTTCAGTTTTATTCCGTCGTTAGGCATTGAACCGGCGCAGTTCTGGAGTGAAGTCACCGCTTTGGCTGAAAGTCAGAAGATGGACGGAATTCTGACGTACATGTACATGATGATTAACAAGGCGAATCTGATGGGACAACCTATTCGCCGGAGTGATTTTGTCGCTTTAGGCAAGAATGTAAAACTGTATCCCGGTGTGGAAAAGTGGTTTGGGCGAATGAATGAATATGGCCGGCTGCATAATATTGAAGTTGAGCATTTTATCATTTCTTCGGGTTTGACTGAAATCATCGAAGGGACCGCGATAGTGAAGGAATTCAAGAAGATTTATGCCTGCAAGTATTGCTACAACGCCAGCGGTGTTGCAGTCTGGCCGGCTACGGTTGTCAATTACACGACGAAAACGCAGTATATCTTCCGCATCAACAAGGGAGTGCTGGATGAAAACAATGACAATGATCTCAACCGGTATACACCGGATCAGCTGCGTGACATTCCTTTTACCAATATGATTTATATCGGCGATGGATTAACCGACGTTCCGTGTATGAAGTTAGTGACAGTCAATGGCGGCAAGTCGATAGCGGTATTCGGCAAAGGTTCAGATAAAAAGAAAGCGACAGCGCAGCAGCTTGTAGCCGATCACCGGGCAGATTTTATCGCACCCGCGGATTACAGCGAGAATCGGGAGCTGGATAAAATTGTTAAAAGCATCATTGATTACACGGAAGCTCGGATTCAGATGGAAAAATTGATGAAAAAAACACCGCAAAAAGAAAGATAGGAAAAGGGTAAAGCAGCAGAAAAGGATTTCATTTCTTTAAGCTGTACAAGAAAGGCGGAACGGGAAAAATTTATCCCGCCTTGGATACTCAGGGCAAAACAGGGCTGGGTATCGAGAGTGAAGAACCAAGGCTTCAAGGAAATGAGATTAAATAGAAAAGTAGGCAGAGAAACAGTCAAGGACAGTTTTGTTTTCATTCGGCTGTTTTTTTATTTTGCGGATAGGGTGAGGAAAGATTGAATATCACTCTCAAATGAGTTAATATTATCTTGTAAGAGGATACTCAAGAAAGTTATTCGGTTTTTTCTATTTTTAGCGGGGCTTTTTCTGATTTTCCGCAATATTAATATCAGGAGGACTTCAAGATGGCGGAAAACTCAAACTATCCTCGCAAACAAGCTCTAAAGCAAGATTCTGTTTCATCACCAACACCTGCACTAACCCCTCAGCGCTTAAGGATCCTTGATTATCGCGAAAATGATGTCTTTCGGTATACCTTCGGCTCGGAAGATGAAAGATCGCGAAGAATCAGGATCGCATATCTGTCCGATCTGCTTCAGTGCAGGCTTATCCGAGCCGATATTAAGAATACGGAGCCGATAAAAGATCACAGTAATGAAAAAGGGATTCGATTTGATTTGCTTATCGAAACGGAAGAGGATGAAGGCGGGATCCAGCGGGTCAATCTGGAAATTCAGAATTATCAGATGAGCGATTCCTTATCGCTGCGCTCTCAAGGCTATCTGGCGCGAATTGTAGCCGATCGGCTTTCGATGGGGATCAGTATGATTTTGATCCGGTAGTTCAGGTTATGATTACCAACCATATCCCGCAAATAAAAGAAAGCTGCAGGGATTATCTTCATCCTCACCGATTTTTCCACGAAATCAAGGGGGAACGAATGGCAGAAGAACAATGTCGGATTCTGTGGGTGGAAATGGATAAATTGGAGAAGTTGGAAAAGAAGCCGATAGAAGAATGGCGGATATCTGAGAAAATCCACTATATGATTCGGTTCAGTCATGCGCAGAAGAAGCAGAGAATCATTCAGGAATTGATTGAAAAGGAGGAAATCATTGCGATGATGGAAGAGAAGAAAAGGGATTATTTAAGGGACGCGAGTTTAGCGATCGCCAGAATGCGGGCTAAATTTGATGAATTGGATGAACAAAGAGTCTACGGGAAAGGGATTGTAAAAGGAAAGGAAGAAGGAAAATTGGAAGGACAGCGGACCTTAATCCAATTCGTATTAGGCCAGCGGATGAAACTCAGCAAGGCGGATGCAAAGCTGATTGACAGCTTAGAGTCAGAAGCGCTGGAAGATTTTGTTTTGCGTTTAGATAAGATTCAGATACCGGAAGATTTGCAGCGGCAGATCGCTGCCGTGAATCAGAAAGATCAGAGAAGTCAGACTTTTACTTTTGTTACTACGCCGGATTAGGGGAAATCCTTAGAAAAAACACATATTCATAAGAATTTACAAAAGAACCGCGCACAAGGATGCTTGCGGTTCTTTTATACGCGCAATGGAAGTGATAACGTAGTCGCTTGCTTATTTATGATCTGTAAATTTTGATCTGAAATCTCAGTTAGTTTGTTAATTTGATAGGTAGAATTAAGGAAATATTATTTTATCTTAACTTGAAAAATATTCTGCTTTGTGATTAACTAGAAGTAATAATAGATGAGGATTAAATTTATGGATTTTACATTAACTCAAAAGCAAGCCTGTCAATTCTATGTGCTGTGGCAAGGCTTGTCGGGACCTTATCGTTGGCATACCCAAGCTGATATTTTGATGTTGATTGATCAATTGGGCTGCCTCCAATTTGATCCGATTGATATCTGCGGAAGGAATGCTGATTTGGTGCTGCATGCCAGGGTTCGCGGATACCGTAAACGGCAGCTGGAAACATTATTATATAAGGATTGTCAGCTGATTGATGCCCTTGATAAAAACATGGCGATTTATCCGCAAAGGGATTATCCGAAATTTGCCCGAACACGTCGAAGAGCGATGGAATATCATCGTGTGACTGAACAAATTGAAACTGCGATTCAAGCTATTAAGACTTTTATGCAAACCCATCCCATCCTCTGTTCTCAGGATGTGAATTGGAATGAAAACCTAGTTTGGGTATGGGGAAGAACAGCTTCGCTGGCGGCTGTGGCTTTGGAAATGATGCTTTATCGGGGTGAGGTGGTGATCCACCATCGTCAGGGAACAATTCGATACTATCAGCTGACAGAAAAACGATTTCCCGGATTAGATCCACTATCCGATCCTTTTCCTGATGAAACAGAGTATTATGCTTGGCGGATTGAACGTCGGATTCGTGCCTTAGGCTTATGCTGGAACCGTCCTTCCGACGCCTGGCTGGGAATAGAGAAAATGAAAAGTGCTGAGCGGCAGAAAGCATTTGAGCTCTTATTGAAACAAGCGCGGATTTTTCCTGTTAACATTGAAGGGTGGGATCAGCCGCTTTATGCAGTGAGGGAAACGCAGCCTTTTCTGGAAAGCGCACATGAGGAAACTCCATACCGAAGACGTATGGAATTTCTAGGTCCGCTGGACAATGCCTTGTGGGATCGTCGGCTGATCGAGCAGCTGTTTGGCTTCCAGTATAAATGGGAAATTTATACACCGAAAGCGCAGCGAAAGTATGACAGTTATGTACTGCCTGTGTTATGGGGAGAACGCTTTGTCGGCCGAATTGCACTGGAAAGCAAACCGGCAGAGAAAAAACTGATTGTAAAGCAATTCTGGCGGGAGCCGCGGATCCGTGACAGTCAAGCGCTGCGGACAGCTTTAGATCGGACATTGGATCGATTTATGCGGTTTCATGAATGTGAGATAATCGAAAGAAATGAATAAAAAGTGCTGAAATCCTGATTAACAGGAACTCAGCACGTTAGGATAATCAGAAGCCTGACGGATGTTTCTTGGAAATAGAATAGTTTAAAGGTGATAAATGCGCTGTTTATATTGCTTTTCTATCTCCAGACTGCGTTCTGTACCACCGTCAACATTGGCGCTGAGGCGAACCGGCGGCGTATAGCCTCGCTTTAACATCAATTCAACAGCTTCCAAAATGGTTGCCTGAAGCAACGCAGCAGCAGCGATGGAAGAGGTTCCGCAGATATTAACCGGCAGCCCATCGACAGCGACAGCGGCGTCACCCTCGACTGACAGATTATCTAGGATTACATCTGCGAATTCATATAACCGCTTTCCGCTGCTATGACGGCTGGTTAGTTTTTTGGAGGCATCCAGAGAAGTAACGACGATCAGTTTTGCACCAACCGCCTTTACTTTCATTGCAATTTCAATCGGTAAAGGATTGCGGCCAGAATTGGAAATAATGATGACCACATCTTCAGGCAGGACTTCGACTTTCCGCATTAATATAGAACCCGAGCCTTCAAGAACTTCATAGATGCCCATCGCCGGATCTTTAATCACTTTTGCTGCAAATAATCCGCCGGCCCGGCCCGCAACCTCAATCGCTGCGGCATAGGAATGACCGCTGCCGAATGATTGCAGAATTCCGCCGGCCATGATGGCGTCGGCGATGAAAGCGGCAGCCTGATGAATGGATTCCCGCTGGCTGTTTTCTAATCGCTTCAGCAAATTTTCAATAGTTTCAAAGTAACGATTGCGTTCCATCATCCGATCACCTTCAGCGCAGAAAGGATAATTGCACCGATCATCACCACAAAGATGAGCTTTCCTGCCGTCATGCCTTTTACCTTGGAAAGCCGGTAGCACAGCACAACCAAGACGACTTGCGGTAAATAAGGCATGATTTTATCCAGATTTTCCTGTACGGATAACATGACTTCGCCAGATTGGAAAGTATATGGAATTTTCAATTTGACAACCGAAGGGATTAAGGCACCAACCACGATCAAACCTAGAATCGAAGCACCATTTGTTATGGCATTTAATTGATCTTTCATGGTCGTAATCAGCTTAGCGCCTTGAGCATAGCCCAGGTCGAAAAGCTTGGTTCTCATGAAGAGGACTGCGATATTCCAAGCCACCCAAATTCCCATGCCTACGGGACTGCCGGCTATTGCCATGTTGCCGGCGATCGCTCCGAAAATGGTTCCGGCAATGACGCCGAAGATAACATCGCCAACCCCGGCAAACGGCCCCATTAAAGCTGTTTTCAGAGAAGTCGCTGTTTCCAGAGCGGCAATGCCTTCTTCCTCTTCAATGGCCAAATTCATGCCAATGATGATTTCAGACATCTGCGGAGTGGTGTTGTAAAATTGAATATGAGCCCGACAGGCTCGGTCCAGAGCTTCGGGATCATCCCCATAAAATTTTTTAAGCGCTGGCAAGATCGCGTAGAAGTAGCCCATTCCCTGCATTCTTTCGTAGTTATGCCCCAACTGCAGACCAAACATGTGACGCAGATTAATCCGGCGGAGTTCTTTCTTGGTTAAACGTTTACTCATCCAGATCACCTCCAGTTTTTATAGCTGCCCAGCGCTGATCAGCCTGCCGAGAATACATGAAATCCAATAAAGTAATGACCAATCCGAATCCAGCGATACCTATCAGCGGAATCTTTAAGTAGGCGGCCATCAGAAAACCAAGAATTAAAAATGGGAGCTTTGATATTGTCGGGAGGTAATTAAGAAGGATACAGATACCCACTACTGGAATGACGCCGCCGGCGACTTGCAGCCCAGTCATAAACCATTGCGGGATCCAGCCCATAACAACTTCAATGAAAGGCTGTCCGAAGCAGAGAACTAGAAAGACCGGAACTGCTCGGGAAAGCCCGGGTGCAATCATACCCAATACGTTTTGGAATGCAGCTTTATCATAATTACGTTCAGAGATAAAATGATCTGCCCGATGAAGAAAGAAAATATTAGCGTAACGGGCTAAGATATCCAGCTGAATCATCAACAGAGCAACAGGAATCGCAATGCCCAAAGCTAACTCCGGCGTAGAATTCAGACTGAGAGCAGTGCCGACGATCGCGCCGACGGTGGTATTGGGAATCGAGGTGCCGCCGTAAGTATTGACTCCCAGCGTCATCAGCTGAAGCGTGCCTCCCAACATTAATCCGGTCTGCGGATTGCCCAGAAGCAAGCCGGTAAACCAGCCGGCAAGAATCGGCATACTTAAGCCGATGTTGAAGGAGCGGGTTTCGTTCGGCTGAATGAAAGCATACAGTGTGATTAAGGCGATTTGCCAAGGTTGAATCATAACATCTCCTTTCCGGTCCTTAGGGACCATGAACTAACTTTATAATAGACTATATGTATTGTAAAATCAATACATTATGTAATTATATTGAAATGTTTTTTGTTTGTGTGGAATGTTGTGGAAAACATGGTAAAATAATTCAAGAGGTGTTCTGTGTGGAAAAGCAAAGTAAATACAATGAAATTGTGAAAGCCATCATTCAGGATATTGATCAAGGCATACTTCAGGCGCGTGACCGTTTGCCCTCGGAAAAGGAACTGCAGGATCGATTTGGTGTTTCACGGGTGACGGTACGCAAAGCCATCGATGTTTTGATCGATGAAGGTTATGTGGTCCGCGATTACCGCAAGGGTACGTTTATCAGCGAGCGGATTACTTATAAGAAGATGAACGAAATCGTCAGCTTTACTAAGTCTGCCTTACTGCGCGGCGATATCCCGTCTACGATCGTTCACTCCATCGATGAGGTAAAGCCAGATCCTTTTCTAATGAAATATCTTAGAATCGGAGCCGAGGAGCAGCTGATTCAAATTCGACGGACGCGATTGACCAATGGTTTCCCGCTGATTTATGAAGAATCGTATTGGATTGCTTCGATTGTGGGAACTTTTGATCAAGTTAAAGCTTCTGCGTCCTTGTTTGAATATTTAAAAAAAGAAAAAGGGATTATCCCGGTATACAGTCTGCAGGAGTTGGATGCTATTGGCGCTGCCGGACAAATTGCTGAAGCGCTGCAGGTTCATGAACAATTCCCGCTGCTGCGTTCATTAATGGTCTTTTATGACGCTTCGGACAGACCTTATGAGCTGGCATTTAATTATTATCGAACGGATCGATGTAAATTGTCGATGGTCAGAACTCTTAATGAAGGGTAAATGAGAAAGGATGAATAAAGATGGAATTTCTACACTGCACAATGCCTGAATTTGCCGTATTAGGAAAAGAGGGCAGCACACACAGTTCCAACTCAGAATGGATTAAACAGCTTTGGACAGAAGCCAACAGTCATTTTAATGAGATTACGGAGCTGGCGCTGCGGGATGATCAGGGAAATTTGGCAGGTTTTTGGGGCGCTATGACCAGCTTGGATCGCACTTTTCAGCCTTGGGAAAATCATTTGTCCGTAGGCTTGTATCTGGCGGGAGTGCAGATTCCGGTTGAAACTGAAGCACCAAAAGGCTGGGTGAAATGGATTGTCCCAGCTTTTGATTATTTATACGGTCAGGTTGATGGTGATCCGCAGACTGCGGTTCAGCTGGGGTTGGAGGAAATTAAGCGGCAGGGATTAGCGTTAAGCGGAGCAATCCAGGAATATTATTGTCCCCAGGAAAATGGTGCGATGTATTTATTTTTTCCAATTAAACAGAACTGCAACGAAAAGTTGCGTAAGTGCATTCGGTGAGAGATAGACCGCTATCTATGTCTTTGTTAAGATAGGATTGGTAAAACCGAGGAGGAATAAGTTATGAATTTTGGCGAAAAATTGGTTCAATTGCGCAAAGGAAAGGGCATGTCGCAGGAAGATCTTGCAGTCCTGCTGAAAACAACGAGACAGGCTGTCAGCAAGTGGGAAAATAATCAGGGATATCCCGAAACAGATAAAATTCTTTTACTCTCTCATATTTTTGAAGTGTCGACCGATGTCCTGCTGAAAGAAGAAAAAACTGTACAAAGAACGGAAGATGAAGGTTTGTATGTAAGTCGGGAAATGGCTAACGGCTTCCTTGATAATGAACGAAAAGTTAGCCGATATCTGGGACTGGGGTTTTTATGTGCTGCTTGGGCAGGAATTCCCTATGTTTTATTTGAGGCTGATCCACCAAAGCGGTGGTTGGGAATAGCCATATTTGGTATTCTAGGGATTTGCGTGTGGGTCATTGGTATGTTTTCAGATCAAGAACAATATAAGAAATTACGCGAAGAGCCCTTGATATTCGATTATGCATTTCTGAAAGAAATCTCTGCAGAATATGCAATCCGTAAAAAGAAATATAGAATCATTGCGCTTCCCAGCACAATTCTGTTTATTCTTGGGCTTTTGATATTAATTTTCACTGGGCAAAACGTTATCCCTTGGTCGATTTATCATATCTTCATTTTTCTGGTCTGGGGTGTTGGCTTGTTTGGTTTTGTTAGCAGTGCTGCAATGATGGAGGCTTATGAGCTTCTGACAGAAAATGAACAATTTTCAAAACGTTTTTTGTTTCAGTTGAAACGGAAAATCAAAGCGAAGCTGGATTTGAGATAATCGGAAATACCAGAGCGAGTTAATAAAAAGCACTACTGTAAGTGCTTTTTTGATGTTCTCAATGATGAAGTAAAGAAGATCGTTAATTGTGCTACTCCGATGTTTCCAGCTGTTGGGTTATCGCTTTAAGAAACTGCTCGGCCGCTTTGGAGAAGACTTGATATCGTTTCCAGACTAAGCGCATGCCGATTTCTTTTTTCGGTGTTAAGGGTCGGAAGCAGAGTGCGCTGCTGCCGGTCATCGAAATCAGCTTGTCCAGCGTCAGCGCATAACCTAAGCCCTCGTCCACCATCAGGGATCCATTATAGATTAAATTATAAGTGGCAAAGATATTCAGATGTTCAGCCTGATCTCCCAGCAATTTGATCAATTCTCCGCTGCAACTCAGCTGTCGGGAAACGATCAGCGGCAAATCAAACAGATCTTCTAGGGTGAGGGTCTTTTTTTCAGCCAGAGGACTGTCGCAGCGCATTAATATACCCCAAGTATCCCGCATGGGCAGCGGCAGAGTATTGTATTTTGACAAGTCCACCTCCCCTAAGACCAAGGCAAAATCCAAAAGACCTTTGTCAAGATCCTCAAGGATATCGCAGGCATCGCCGCTGGATAAATGATAATGAATCTGCGGGAAATCCTGCTGCAGGTTTTTGGCGGTTTGGACTAACAGCCGCATCGAGTCGGTTTCTCCCGCGCCGATATAAATGTCGCCGGCAACAATTTCCTCAGGAGCAGTCAGTTCATTTTCGGTTTTGAGGATCAGATCGACAATTTCCTGAGCCCGCTTGCGCAGAAGCATGCCTTCTTCCGTTAACGTAATCCTGCGGTTGCCGCGGATCATCAACGGTTTGCCCAACTCGTCTTCCAAATCTTTGAGCTGACGGGAAAGCGTTGGCTGGGAAAGATGAAGAGCTTCAGCAGCCGCGGAAATACTTTGTTCCCGGGCGACCGCAAGAAAGTACTGTAAAACGCGAATTTCCATAAAGTTATCCTCCGACAGACTCAGTATAGCACATTTTTAATATAGCTTTCAAGCATAGACAAGTATTTGATATGAGTATTTGCTATTGAGAAATTGCGCTGATAAAATGATAACCATTCAAGGAGGTGGATGGAAAAATGAGAAAAGCCATTCAAAAAAAGCATGTCAAGAAAGCAATCCTGCTGCTGGGGCTGGCGATGATCACAGGCTGTACTAAAGAAACACAGCGCTTGTCCCCGTTGTCTTCCCCAGACTTCAGCCTTGCCGATGAAATGTCCGAGGAAACCTTGATACCGATCAACCCAACTGCAGCGATTACCGAGCTTGAGCCGGGTTTGTCCGTTGTTCAGCTGGTGGGGGATCAAGGCTTTGCCCAGCTGCTGGAAGAAGGCGGCGCAGCTTCCGATCAAGCGGTTGCGCAGTTTTTAACCCAGCAGCTGACTTCCGGATCCATCGGCTATCAATTTCCTGCATCAGGTTTTGGGTGCAGCACGTTGACGGTGAATGATTCTCAAGGCCAAACCCTGTTTGGGCGCAACTTTGACTGGCAGTCCTGCCGGGCGCTGATCGTATTGAGTATGCCGGAATCCGGATATGCATCAATTTCAATGGTGAATCTTGACTTTATTACGCAGAGCATGGGGGCCTTAAGCGCTTTGCTTAGCGATGACCTGCTGGCCAGGGCGGCTTACTACGCGCCGTTGGATGGAATGAATGAAGCAGGGTTGGCAGTTTCCGTCAATATGATTGAGGATCAGGCCACAATTGAACAAGCACGTGGACAGACGGATATCACGACAACAACGGCGATCCGTTTCCTGCTTAACCAAGCGCAGGATGTGCCGACGGCTTTAGAACTGCTGGAAACCCTGGATCTGCATGCTTCGATGGGGATGATGATCCATTTTGCAATTGCTGATGCGCAGGGCAACAGTGTCGCCGTCGAGTATATCGATAACGAAATGGTAGTGACCTCCACACCGATACTAACGAATTTCTACGTGGCTTCCGGGCCCAAGCAGGGCAGTGGCTCCAGTCAGTCACATACTCGCTATGAAATTTTGAATCAGCGGCTGGATCAGAAAGAAACGCTGAATATGGCGGATGTCCGCGACGCTTTGGAAAGTGTGAGTAAGCATAATTTTAATGAATTCGAGTCAACCGAATGGAGCTGGGTCTTTAATTTAGCGACTTTGGAAGCTCAGGTTTATCATCGTGAAAATTATCAGAGCGGCTATGTCTACTCGCTGAAAACCCTACACGAAAGGAAGCAACCATGAACCTTGTAAAACTGGGATGGAAATTGATGCAAATGCGCGGCAACGCATCGGTGTCCCCTGAGAAATTGAAACAGCTTCAGGAACGTCAGCTGCGCAGGCTGCTTAAACACGCGGCAGAACATTCTCCGTATTATGCCCAGGCTTTTAAAACGGCGGGTATCTCTAAAGAACAGCTGGATTTAATTCCGCTTTCCGCCTTGCCTTCGATCAACAAAACAGAATTTCTTCGCCATTTTGACGAGCTGGTCACGGATCCCCGCCTGAATCAGACAGCACTGCGGCAGTTTGACGAACAGACCAATCCCACTCAGGCCTTGTTTCTCAATCAATATCATGTTGTCCATTCCTCCGGCAGCACGCAGATCCCAGGTTATTTTGTCTATGACAAACAAGCCTGGGAGACGATGCTGGCAGGAATTCTGCGGGCAGCGCTGTGGGGCATGACAAGCGGTCAGATTATTCAGCTGCTTCAGCGTCGCCCACGGATCTTATATATCGCCGCAACCGACGGACGTTACGGTGGGGCCATGGCGGTTGGTGCAGGAATTGAGGGTGTTCATGCACGCCAGTTATTTCTTGACATCCAGACACCTCTGACGCAGTGGATTGAACAGATCGGAGCGTTTCAGCCGGAAATGGTCATCGGTTATCCTTCGGCGATTAAAATTCTGGGCGAGCTGGTTGAATCCCGACAGCTCAGCGTTTCCCTGACTCGGATTATTTCCTGCGGTGAACCGCTGAATCCCGGAATGAGGCGCTATTTAACCCAGACACTTAAAGCGGAGGTGATCAACTTCTATGGGGCCAGCGAATCCCTAGCCTTGGGTGTGGAAGCGGCCGAGGATCAGGGGATGCGGTTGTTTGACGATATGAACATCATTGAAGTGGAAAATGGAAAAATGTTTTTAACTTGTTTGTACAACACCGTTCAGCCGCTGATCCGTTATGAGTTATCTGATCAGCTGACGTTGCGGAATGAAAAGTCAGACCGTTGTCCCTTTACGCAATCAGAAATTGTTTTGGGACGCAGTGAAGATCTGATGTGGTTCACGGATCAAAATGGTCGCCGGGAATTTCTGCATCCGCTGGCAGTTGAAGGTTTTTGCGTTGTTGGATTGCGGGACTACCAGTTTTGTCAAACCGCACCTGATGCTTTTGAAATGATCTGTGAGACTTCCCAATCCGATCATCAACAAAGGATTCTCTACGAGCTGCACAAACAGCTTAGCGCCATTTTGGCTGCGAAGCATTTGGAGTTTGTCCATTTTCGGATTCGCTTTATCCCAAGGATTCCGACTGATCCAAAAACTGGTAAGAAACGATTAATTTTAAAGGAGGAATTCGATGCAGCTTGAAACGAAGAACAGCTTGCTTAAGGGACGTGGACTCGTGCGCAGAGCGAAAACAGAGACGATCCTGAATGATGTGAATATTACAATCAACGAGGGCGATTTCACGGTTCTGATGGGAACCTCGGGAGCTGGAAAGACCACGCTGTTAACGGTGCTGAGCGGCTTAGACAGGCTGGATGAAGGTGAAGTCTGCTATCGAGGCCAGCGGATTGACACGCTGAGTGAAGCGCAGAGCGCCAAACTACGGGGTCGGGAATTTGGCTTCATCTTTCAGCAGACGCACCTTGTCAGCAATCTTACTTTGCTGGAAAACGTGATGATCGCCGGATATCTTTGCGGTAAATATCAGCCGGAAGCAGTTGAACCGCAGGCGCGGGCGTTATTAAAGCGCATGGGCGTCGATGCGATCCGTCATCACAGACCTTCGGAAATTTCCGGCGGGGAAGGTCAGCGGGCAGCTATTGCTCGGGCCGTCATCGCCAAACCGGGGATAATCTTTGCGGACGAGCCAACGGGAGCGCTCAATCGCAGCAGCAGTCTTGAGGTACTCGATCTTTTAACTGAATTAAGCCGTCAGGGACAAAGTCTGGTGATGGTCACGCACGATGTTGCGGCGGCCGTGCGCGGTAATCGGATTTTGTATGTGGAAGAAGGACAGATCGTGATGGAAAAAACGTTGCCTCGCTATGATGCGGAATACGATCATCAGCGGCAGAAAGAAATCAGCGGCTGGCTGATCGAAAGGAATTGGTAGACGATGTGGAAAACAATGATCCGCGCCGGACTCCATCAGCACAAAGGCAGCTTCTTCGGTATCGGCGGACTGCTGAGTCTGGTTTTTCTGACCTTGCTGCTGAGCGTCACGGTCGCAGTTCATTCCCAGCAGACGATCACTCAGGAGTTAAATCGTCTGGGTTATGGCGATGTGACAGCTTGGGTCAATGATACCCAGGACATTGCGGCTTTAGCGGCGCAGATTTCAGGGCTGCCGGAAGTCTCACAGGTTGACGTTCAGCCGCTTGTCTATGCTGCCTACAGTGCGCATGGATACCGCTCTGATAACGAGGGTCAGCTGCTGGCCTATCAGCCTAAGGATAAACCCTATCTTCTGCTGGATGCCGACTGGCATGAAAGCTCAGCGATAATGGAGGATCATCAGGTCTGGATTTCTCCGGCACTGCGCGCATCGATGCAGCTGGAGATCGGCGATGAAATTGAATTTCTGTTAGGCCGTTCTGAGGAGGTGCTGACGCTGCAGGTCGGCGGTTATTTTGAAGATCCGTTTATGGGCAGCTCAATGATTGATATGAAGAGCTTTCTTGTCAGCCCTCGGGTCTATGATCAGGTTTTGGCACAGCTTGCAGAACTTTCTGAGTTTGATCAATTAGCCCGGCCCGGCGCGATGCTGCATGTATTCAAACAGCCGGACAGTTCATTGAGCACAGCGGCGTTCACGCAAACGGTGAACGCCCAGACCACGCTTTCTCAAAGTACGGAATTTCTCTATTCGCAAGCGGCGATTGCCGGGTTTATGCTGCTTCTGCAGAATATTTTCATCGGTTTTCTCAGTGCTTTTGCCCTAGTGCTGACCGGGGTTTCCCTGATCGTCATCGCGCATTTTCTGATCAGTGCGATTCGGCAGGATCAGAAAGACATTGCAGTTTTAAAAACGATGGGTCTGACCGGGCGGCAGCTGCAGCGGCTGTGGACGGCTGAGATTGCCATCGTCACTGCCGTCAGCGCACTTCTTGCAGGCCTGGTGACGCCGGGAATCAGCCGAATCGTTCATCGGATGACGATGACCTCGACAGCGATTCGGATTCCTTCTGCTTTTCCGCTGGGGTGGGGGGTGGCGCTGAGCCTGGCGGTGAGCCTACTGGTCATCGGATTTGCGCGATTCAAAACCCGTCAGCTTCACTCCGTGCGGCCAATTCAGGCGATCGTGGATGCTCAGCAGCACACAACTTCCGCGTTTGCTGCAATTCCTGTGCTGAAGGAGCACGGTCTGCCGCTGCGGCTGGTGCTGCGAAATCTGATCACGCATGGTACCCAGGCCCTGGGCTTGATGTTGGTCAGCTTGCTGCTGGTGTTCTTTATCAGCCTCACGGCCAGGCTGCAGAACTGGCTGGGACCACAGGGGGAAGGGCTGATGGATGCCTTCAGTGCGGCGGATCATGATTTGGGCATCCAACCGTTACAGGCTGTGGACTGGCCGGCAATCGAAGCCCAGATTACAAGTCAGGGGGAAATCCTTGACACCTATGAATTGGCGATGCCCAGCGTGACGATGAATGACAGAGAAATCACGGCGAACGTCATCAGTGATCCCCATTGGTTTCACATTTTATCTGGCCGAACCGCATCCAGCGCACAGGAGATCGTCGTAACACCAACGGTGGCGGACGATTTAAACGTGGCGATCGGCGATACGGTCACTGTCCGCTATGGCAGTGAAACCGCACTGTACACGATTGCTGGACTCTCGCAATGCGCAAATGAAATGGGGGCGAATATCGGCATGAGCCGGGAAGGATTTGCACGGATCGGCGGCGGTGACGGGTTCATCTGGTGCCGGCATTATCGGTTGTCTCCCGGTACTGACAGTGCGGCGATCATGCGCACCCTTCAGGAAACATATCGCTTTGAGCTGGACGTCCATACCAACAGCTGGTCGGGCTTGGATGGCATCGTGATGACGATGAAGGGGTTAAGCGCAGCGATGGCTGGCGTTGCCCTCGTGTTTGTGACCCTTGTGACGGCGTTAGCCGGCAGGGCTATGATGCGGCAGGATCAGCGCGACATGACCGTGCTGAAAAGTATTGGTTTTTCCAGTATCCGACTGCGCTGGATGTTGACGCTGCGGTTTGCGCTGACCGGGGCAGCCGGGGGTTTGATCGGCGCACTTTTGGCTCAGCTTTTTGCCGATTCGATATTGACTCAGCTGCTGAAAGCCTTCGGTATAGCACAATTTACAACAACGTTTTCATTAATTCAGACAGGGCTTGCTGTCCTGGCGATGACCATCGCCTTTATGCTTGCAGCGTGGATTTTCTCAGGGCGGCTGCGAGCTGTTTCGATCAAAGCCCTGCTGGAGTAGAAAAACGCATCCCACGATGAGTTTGAATTGAACTTTCTTATAAAACTAAAAGACAAAGGAGAATTGAAGAATGCAAAAAATGAAATGGACAAGTCGTATTTTACTGGCAGCGATGCTGATTAGCGGCTGCAGCACTTCCAACAACCGTCCCGCTGACCCAATACCAACTCCGACGCCGATGACGACGCCTGGCAATGAACTCACGGCGTCAGTCCCCACAGCTTCCGCGGATACGGAAACAGGAGAACTGCCAGATCTGCAGGTGCGTTTTGGCTATGATGGGGAACCATTTATCCTGACTTTGGATGAGAATGAAACGGCCGCGGCAATTGCCCGCTACGTCGGCGAAGCGGATTGGAATTTACCGATCTATCATTATGATGATTATGAAAATTATGAGGTGATGCAGTATTACGATATCCCTAGCCGTTACACAATTCCGTCTGATCCGCAGGAGGTGACAGAACAGCTGGCCGGTGAGGTTTACTACAGCGAGCCGAATCGGATTTTGTTATTCTATCATGATGCTGAGGTTGTGGGCGAATTGACCCGCATCGGAACTTTTGATGCGACATCGGAGTTTGTTGATGCCGTTGAATCCAATCCGGTTGTCGAAGGTTGGAGCAACAAAATTGTTTCCATCTCCCGGCCTTAATTCAAGGGGGAGAAAGGAGCGAAATATGCGAAATATTGTGATTGTTGTAGGCAGTGCTGCGCCAGAAAGCAACACGCTGGCTTTGGCACAGGCCTGTGCTCAGGGGGCAAATGAAGCCGGACATCAGACACAGCTGTTTTTGTTAGGAAATGAACCGCTTCATGGCTGCCGGGGCTGCGGAGCATGTCAGCTGACGCATCACTGTGTTCAGCGGGATGCTATGGATCAGATTCTGCCGGCAATTCAAGCCTGCGATACCTTGATCTTGGCTTCGCCGCTGTACTTTTGGACGATTTCAGCATCCATGAAGGCTTTCATTGAACGATTGTATGTCCTGTCCGAAAAAGATCAATATCCCATCAAGGACTGCGCTCTGCTGATGAGCGCCGGGGATGAGCAATTCTGGACTTTTGAACAGCCGCTGGCCTATTATCATTTTTTAACCCAGGCTCTGGGATGGCAGGATCTTGGCTCTTGTCTGATTGGCGGCTGTCCTGGACATGGCAGGCATTGGGAAGCTAAACCAGCAGCGCTGCAGAAGGCAGAAAGCTTTGGCAGACTGCTTGGAAATCGGCCAAAATTACTGAAGGCCCATGCTTGAGGCATTAGGCAAGGGACTCTTAATCGGCTTCATGTTTGGGATTCCCGTTGGTGCAGTCGGAGCGTTGACAATTCAACGTAGTTTGAAGGAGGGTTTTGCGGCGGGGGTGATAACCGGATTGGGATCTTCTTTGGCTGACTGTGTCTATGCTTTTGTTGGCATGTTTGGTTTATCGCTGATCACTGATTTTCTGACAGCCTGGCAGCGTGAAATCCGATTCGGCGGCTGTTTGGTGATCCTTGTGCTGGGCTGGAGGATGGGACGGAAAAGTGAAGCGTTGGAAATGACGGCGACTTCCGCTTCCCCCTCCCGCAGGTCTGGTTTTCTTTCGGCCTTTTTGATCGGAATCACCAATCCCGCTGCCATCCTGACGTTTCTGTTTGCCTTTAGCTATTTTGGCCTGGGTGCGGTAACAAGTGGAGCGGAGGCAGGTTTGGTTGTGATCGGCATCGGCTGCGGAACCCTGACCTGGTGGTGTGTGTTGGCCGCGCTGGCCAGTGGGCTTAGAAAGCAGATGAATGAAGAAAAATATTGGCTTGTCAATCAAGTTCTGGCAGCTCTGCTGCTTATACTGGGGGTTGTGATCGGTATCAGTGCGCTGTACTGAACAATCTGGTTTATCTAAGAAAATAACGAAAGTCCTTGTTACATATAGAAAACAGGCATGGATGGATATTTGATATAGGTATTTGATATTTGTGGAAGCAAGGTCTAAACTGAAATCAGGATAGGGAGGAAAGAATATGAATAAAATGATTACCCGAATAATCGCTCTGATTTTGACACTGGGGCTGTTTACGGGATGTGCGTCAACATCGCCGCAGCCGGACATGGATCTGGATTTACTGGATGAGATTCAGCAGCGCGGCACACTGATCATTGGGACTGAGGGAACCTATTCCCCCAACAGCTACCATGATGAAAGTGGTGCGCTGGTCGGCTTTGACGTCGAAGTCGCGCAGGCGGTAGCTGCCAAGCTGGGGGTGGAAGCCCAGTTTGTGGAAGCCGAATGGGATTCGCTGTTTGCTGGGATGGATGCCGGACGGATCGACGTGGTGGTCAATGAAGTTGAATACTCTGAGCAGCGGGCGCAGAAATATAATTTCTCTCAGCCCTACACCTATGTTCACGGCGCACTGCTCGTCGCTGCGGACAATGCTGAAATTCAGAGCTTTGACGATCTGAAGGGCCGACGCAGCGCCCAGAATCTGACGAGCAGCTGGGGTTTGCAGGCGGAAAGCTATGGTGCCGAATTAGTCAGCGTGGATACGCTGGCGCAATGCATCGATCTTTTAAATACCGGTCGGGCTGACGCTACACTCAATGCCGAAACCGCGTTTTACGACTATTTGAATCAACATCCGGAGGCACCGGTGAAAATTGTAGCGTTGAGCGATTCCACGACTTCTTCGTTGATTCCGGTTCGCAAAGACAATGCGAAATTGCTGCAGGCGATCAATGAAGCGCTGGACGAAATGAAAAGCAGCGGTGAACTGGCCGCTTTGTCAGAAAAATACTTTGGTTCAGATATAACCAATCCGCAGTAAACGAAAAAGGGGTGGGCAACCATGAGCGAACGACTGATTACGATCTTTATTCAATCCTTCTGGCAGATTCTTCTGCCAGGATTAACGATGACGATTCCGCTGACCGTGATTTCCTTTGCGATTGCATTAGTGATTGCACTGTTTACGGCGATTGTTCAGATTGCCGAGGTACCGATGCTTAAACCCTTAGCTCGGCTGTATGTCTGGATCATTCGCGGTACACCGTTACTAGTTCAGCTGTTCGTCGTATTCTACGGTCTGCCCAGCCTGGGGATTGTGCTGGACGCGTTTCTTTCGGCGATTATCGTCTTTTCAATCAATACCGGTGCCTATGCGTCGGAAACAATCCGGGCCGCGATTGAAGCGGTACCGCCAGGTCAGATGGAAGCCGGTTACTGTGTCGGCATGACCTATGCCCAATGCATGCGCCGGATTATTCTGCCGCAGGCTTTGCGCACAGCTTTCCCGCCGTTAAGCAATTCGCTGATCGGGCTGATTAAGGATACTTCACTGGCGGCCAACATCACGATCATGGAAATGTTCATGGCCGCACAGCGAATCGCCGCCCGGACGTATGAGCCGTTTGCCTTATATTGCGAGGTCGGACTGGTATATCTGATTTTCTGTACGGTGCTGACCCGGCTGCAGCGTTATTGGGAAGCCCGGCTGAAGCTGGATTAGAAGGGAGGCTATGATGCTGGAAGTCCGCAATATCCATAAATCCTTTGCAGACCGGGAGGTCTTAAAAGGAGTGGATCTGAGAGTGAACAAGGGCGACGTTGTAACGATCCTCGGCCGCAGCGGTTCGGGGAAAACGACGTTCTTACGCTGTATTAATTTTTTGGAGGATGCCGATCAGGGAACGATGACCTTGGATCAGGAAACGTTTGAGCTGGCCCATGTGAGCCGCCAGGATAAAATCCGGATTCGCCGGAAAACCGCGTTTGTATTTCAAAATTACAATTTATTCCGCAATAAGACGGCATTGGAGAATGTGACGGAAGGACTGATTATCGCCCGTAAAATGCCTAAGGATCAAGCCGTTGAAATCGCTTTTCAGGCGTTGGAAAAGGTCGGGCTGCGGGATCGGGCGGAGGCCTATCCGCATCAGCTTTCTGGCGGTCAGCAGCAGCGCATCGGGATTGCCCGAGCGATCGCCACTCAACCTGAGCTGATTTTGTTTGACGAACCGACCTCGGCCCTGGATCCGGAGCTGATCGGCGAGGTCCTGCAGGTCATGAAGCAGTTGGCTCAGGAAGGCATGACGATGCTGATCGTGACGCATGAAATGAACTTTGCCCGGCAGGTATCCAGTCAGGTTCTGTTCATGGATGAAGGGGTGATCGTCGAGCAGAATCCGCCGGACTTGTTCTTCGATGCTCCCCAACAAGTCCAGACCCAACAGTTTTTGAAGACGCTGCGGGAGCATTGATTCATAAAAGCGAGGTGAATGGAAGTGGAAAAGGAAAACATGAATCCTGAAGTGATCCGAAATTTACAGGATGCCGGATGTGATGAAGAAACGATTTCCCAATTTCTTGCCTGCTGCCAAAGCGGCAGCGACCGCCAGTCAATGAAGCTGCTGAAGCAGCATCGGCGGTGTTTGCTGGAACAGATTCACGATGATGAACATCGCATCGACTGTCTGGATTATCTCGTCGATCAGCTGGAAAAAGCAAAAAAACAAAATGAAATAACGATCAGGTCAGCGGACCTGATCAGGAAAGAAGGAAAAAACAATGAATAAAAAAGTTGTCGTCATCAGCTCCAGTCTGCGCTCAGGAAGTAATTCCGAAGTCTTGGCACAAGCCTTTGTCCAAGGCGCGCAGGCGGCTGGAAATATCGTAGAAGAGATTTCTTTGAAAGAAAAGGATCTGCGCTTCTGCACAGGATGTCTGGCTTGTCAAAGCACTGCCCGCTGCTGGATGCAAGATGACAGCGCCGCGATCAATGCCAAATTGAAGGAAGCGGAAGTCGTTGTCTTTGCCACCCCGGTGTATTTTTACGCCATGAGCGGGCAGCTTAAAACACTGCTGGATCGTACCAATCCGCTGTTTACACAAAGCTGTGCATTTCGCGATGTGTACTTGTTGATGAGTGCCGCTGAGGAAGACCCACAGCTTTTACAGCCGGTCATCCATGAGTTGGAAGGCTGGATTTCCTGCTTTGAACAAGCTCAGCTGGCGGGGGTTGTTGCAGGAGGCGGACTGAGTGAACCTTCGGCTGTCAGTCCTGATACAAAAGCCTATCAGGAAGCCTATCAGATGGGACTTCATTGCTGAGGGGAAAGATGAATGTGAATTTTTATCGGGGATTCAGCGCTTTGACCCTACTGTGCATTCTGAGCGGCTGTGCTTCCCCTTCGGCTGCATTCCCTTCCGCAACGCCCATTCCCACACTGGACCCCGTAAAGACAACAAACCCAATAAACAATGCAGAGGAACAGGAGGAAAGCATGACAAAAATTCAAATGACGATCAACGGTCAGTCTTTCCCGGCTACGCTCAACAACAGCGCGGCAGCTCAGGCCCTGCTGCATCAGCTGCCGGTGACGTTGGTGATGGAAGACTTAAACGGCAATGAAAAATACATTTACCTCGACGAGAAGCTGGCGGCGAATTCCATCGCTTTCGGTTCGGTGTCGGCTGGCGATCTGATGTTGTTCGGCAACAACTGTCTGGTGCTGTTTTACAAGAGCTTTGCGACGGATTATTCCTATACCTCGCTGGGCTCGATCAGCGAGGTTTCCGGATTAGCGGAAGCGGTCGGTACAGGTCAGGCTGAGGTGACGATTGAACGGGCGGAGTGATTCTGCTTTTTCACAAGTCACAAGCTAAAAAGCAAGTGGAGAATAAGGAGGAGTGATGATGAATTTTGATCAAACATTGGATCGCCGGAATACCTGTTCTATGAAGTGGGACGTAGCTGAGGGGGAGCTGCCGATGGGATTGGCGGATATGGATTTTGAAACAGCGCCGGAAATCAAAGCGGCGATCCTGCAGCGCGCGCAGCATGGAGCCTATGGCTATACGATTGTTCCCGACGCCTGGGCGCAGGCATATCAGGGATGGTGGCAGCGGCGCCATCACTGGCAGATACAAAAAGACTGGCTGTTATTCTGTACTGGGGTGGTGCCGGCAATCTCCAGCGTGATCCGCAAGTTGAGCACACCGGCGGAAAAGGTTCTCGTGATGACGCCGGTCTACAATATTTTCTTTAACTCCATTGTGAACAACGGCCGGCAGGTGCTGGAAAGTCCGTTGGTCTATGATGGAGAACAGTATGGGATTGATTTTAACGATCTGGAATCGAAGCTGGCAGATCCGCAGACAACGCTGATGATCCTGTGCAATCCGCACAATCCAATCGGCAGGCTGTGGAGTCGGGAAGAACTTTTACGAATCGGCGAGCTGTGCGCAAAATATCAGGTTGTTGTGATTGCTGATGAGATCCATTGTGATCTGACCGATCCGCAGGTGGAATATATTCCGTTTGCTTCGGTTTCTTCAGTCTGTGAAAATCTGTCTGTCACCTGTCTAGCGCCGACCAAGACATTCAATTTGGCTGGGCTGCAGACGGCGGCGATTGTGGTTGCCAATCCCAATCTGCGCCACAAGGTGTGGCGGGCGATCAATACGGATGAAATCGCTGAACCGAATGTCTTTGCGGTGGAAGCTGCGATTGCGGCGTTTAATCATGGCGAAGTCTGGTTGGACACGCTGCGACAGCAGATTTATGCAAACAAGCAGCATTTAATCGAAGTCCTGCATGAGGCCTTGCCGCAGCTTAAGGTTATTCCCTCTAAGGCCACATATCTGATTTGGATCGACTGTCATGCGGTCAGTGACGACAGCGCTGCGCTGGCGAAATTCCTTCGTCAGGAAACAGGGCTGATCCTCAATGAAGGCTTGGAATATGGAAAAGCCGGAGAAGCGTTTCTGCGCATGAACATCGCGGTTTCCCCGGCTCGTCTGGACGAGGGTTTACAGCGGCTGATTCGCGGAATCCAGGCCTTTGATGGAATCAAGCAGGCCCTGAAGCCATGCAGAAATTAAACTTGCAAGGAAGTGAATTTTGCCAGAATGAACGGCGGTTATCATTTTGAGCAAAAGCGCTATTTATCTCGATGAACGGCTTTCCTTGAATCACACGCCAAGGAATTCCGAGTTAAATTCTTCAATGGAAGGCTCTTAGCGGTGCATAGAAATTCAGTCCCCTTCGCTCAGGTCTTCCCAACCCAACGGAATGACAAGCAAAAGAAAGAAGGAGAGGATCCAATTGTGGCTGGCCGCCATGATTTCTGGTTCCAATCTTATATCAGGAGGAATAAAACAATGGAAAAAGTATCTGCCGGTTTTGAAGCTTTAGGCGAATTCGCCCCACAGTTTGCGCATTACAATGATGATGTTTTGTTCGGCGAAGTCTGGGCCCGCGAAGCTCAGTTATCCCCGCGCGACCGCTCGCTGATCACAGTGACCGCTCTTATGTCCAGCGGAATTCTGGATTCTTCGCTGGAATTTCATCTGCGCAAAGCCAAGGAAAACGGAGTTACTCAAACCGAAATTGTCGAGGTGCTGACCCAGCTGGGCTTTTACAGCGGCTGGCCAAAGGCCTGGGCGGCATTTCGGATGGCGAAGGAAATCTGGAAGGAAGAAACGGTTTCCGCGGCATTTGTCCCGATGTTCGGACTAGGCAAAACCAACGATGCCTATGCGCAGTATTTCATCGGTCAGAGTTACCTGAACCCAGTGGTATCGCAGGGAATTGCGATTGCCAATGTTACTTTTGAGCCGGGCTGCCGCAACCACTGGCATATCCATCAGGCTGAACAGGGCGGCGGTCAGATTTTGATCTGTACTGACGGACGCGGTTGGTATCAGCAGTGGGGTGAACCGGCCAGAGCTTTAAAACCCGGCGATATCGTTGAGATTGGCGCCGGCGTCAAGCATTGGCATGGCGCCGCCAAGGACAGCTGGTTTGCCCATTTGGCCTTCGAAGCACCGGGAACAAAGACTTCAACCCAATGGTGCGAACCAGTGGACGACGCCCAGTACAACGCTTTGCCGGACTCACTCGAAAACAAAGACTGATCATGAAACAGTGTCTTTAACCGGAAGCGAAAGACCCGAAATTCAACAAGGAAGGACAAAAGCCCAGGTCAAACCCGGGCTTTTTACTATCTTAGAGTGAACAGACAGGAGTGAGAATGTGGAAAAAGTAAATGTTGCCGTGCTGGGAGCGACCGGAGCGGTCGGCCGAACGATGATTCGGGTCTTGCAGGAACGGCATTTTCCAATGCGGTCGTTAAAGCTGCTGGCCAGTCCCCACAGCGCCGGAAAAGTGATTGATTTGGGATCAAAAAACGGTGTGGTTGAAGAATTTTCTGCCGCCGCTTTAAAAGATGTGGATTTGGTGTTCGGCGCGGTAGACCATGATTTGGCCAAGGAATATGCCCCGCTGATTCGCCGCAGCGGCGCGTTGTTTGTCGATAACAGCAGTGCGTTTCGGCTGGATCCGGATGTCCCGCTGGTCATCCCTGAAATCAACGCTCGGGATATCCGCTGGCACCATGGAATCGTGGCCAATCCCAACTGCGCGACAATTCTGGCGATGATGGCCCTTTCGCCGATCTTGAAGCTGACGCCGATCACGCGGATGATCGTCAGCACTTATCAGGCTGTCAGCGGGGCAGGAATGAAGGGAATGGATGAGCTGGAACGGCAGATCCGCGATCCATCCGCCGCCCCGGAGGTCTTTCCGTTTCCAATCGCTTTTAACGTGATTCCGCAGATTGGTGAGTTTGATGAGGCAGGCATCAGCAGTGAGGAGTGGAAAATGCAGAACGAAGGCCGGCGGATTCTGCATGAAGCTTCGCTGCAAGTTTGCTGCACATGTGTGCGGGTGCCGGTATACCGCTGTCACTCGGAATCGATTTACGTCGAAACCCATGATGCAGTGAGCTTGCAGACTATTCGTCAGGCCGCTGAAGACTGTTCCGGGATTATCCTGAACGAAGCTCCTTACCCGACCCCGAAAGAATGCACCGACAGTGATATCGTCATGATCGGCCGGCTGCGCAGGGATGGAGCTTGTGAAAAAGGACTGCATCTGTGGTGCTGCTGCGATCAGCTGCGCAAAGGCGCGGCGACCAATGCCGTGCAGATCGGCGAATGGGCATGGCAGAACGGGTTATTGAAGAAAGGGGTGTAGCGTTTGATTCTCGAAAAGTATCAGGGCTGCGGCAATGATTTTCTGATCGCTGACGGCACCCGAACGCCAGTCATGGACTGCGCCCAAGTGGCAGCCTTGTGTGATCGTCATCGGGGGTTTGGGGCAGACGGACTGATCATCGCTCACCGTGATCCGTTAAGCATGGAGCTGTGGAATCAGGATGGATCGCGCGCCAACATGTGCGGCAATGGGCTGCGCTGTTTTGTGCATTATGCTTACCGCAAAGGCTGGATCGATGCGGATCACACCTGGGTGATCGGGACTGGCGACGGGCTCAGACAAGCCTGGATTTGTTCAACCGAACCGTTTATCTGTAAGGTGGAGGCGGGAAAACCGGATTTTGATGCTCATCGGATCACGCAGCAGCCGCTGCTTCCGGGGCTGCTTCATGCGCCGTTTTTATCCCAGCAGCAGTCCTGCAGCTTCTGGCTGGGCGTACCGCACACAGTTATTTTTACAGCGGATCCTGATCGGATCAGTGATGATCAGGCCCGTTCCATCGGAACGCATCCCTTCTTTTCGGAAGGCACCAACGTGAATTTTGTGCGCTGGCGGGAAAATGGGGAACTGCAGGTCAGAACGTGGGAGCGCGGTGTCGGCTGGACATTGGCCTGCGGCACCGGCGCCTGTGCCAGCGCAGTAGCGGCTGCCATCTTTGGCCTTTGTCCGCTGCCTGCGCAGGTGCGCTGTCCGGGCGGCTTGCTGAGCGTGGAACAAACCGGGGATCAATTTTGTCTTCTGAGCGGACCGTCGCAGTTTATAGGAAGAGTGGAAGGGAGAGATTGCGGATGAAGACTGAGGAATTAATTCAGAAGCTGCATGATCATTCACGCAGTACCGAAGTGTTGCTGATGTTTAACGAGATCTGGCCGACCCAGTGGCAGAAAGCGGCGGTGTATGGCGATCAATTTAAGCTGGTGATTGGGGAATGGGAAATCCTGCGATCCCAGCTTGAGGATCAGCGCCGGCAGCTACGGGATCTGCGGATCGTTTGTCCGCAGCGTCAAAGCGCCTGGCCGCAGCTGGCGATCCAGGATCTGCCCTGCCGGATTGAACCGGGAGCCTGGATACGGGATGAAGTTGAGATCGGAAAAAATGCTGTGATCCTAAGCGGAGCGGTGATCAATGTCGGGGCAAGGATCGGCGCTGAAACCATGATTGACATGAATGCCGTCGTCGGCGCGCGCGCTGAAATCGGAGCTTGTTGTCATGTCGGCGCCGGCGCGGTCATTGCCGGGGTGCTGGAGCCGGCCAGTGCTCAGCCGGTGATCATTGAAGAAGGAGTATTGATCGGCGCAAACGCGGTTGTTCTGGAAGGAATACGGATCGGCCGGGGAGCGGTGGTAGCCGCTGGATCTGTCGTGACGCAGGATGTTCCCGCCGGATGGCTGGCCGCCGGCGTTCCGGCACGGTTAATCAAGCAGAAAGATGAACAGACGATGAAAAAAACAAAAATTGTGGAAAAGCTGAGGGATAGTTCTCGGTGAAAACGGAAAACCTGATATAATAGAATCCATCAGGAGGTTTTTTTCATGGACAATGCCCAGCGGTTTCTCAACGCGTTCGCAATGATCGAAAAGCAGCTGAAACAAATCAGCGGTGTTGCGCGGTATTCACGGTTTTATCAGCTGTTAAACCAAGCGTCTCGAACCAGTAAATTGGTTCGTAAATATGAAATGGAGCTGCAGGAATATGCCGACCTGCGCAATGCGATTGTGCATCAGCGGTCCGATGAAGGTCATATTATCGCGATCCCAATTGACGAGGTCGTCGAGGAAATTGAGGAGTTGGCCCGCAAGATCTGCGAACCGCCGAAAATCAGCGCGCATTTTCTCAAACCGGTAAAGATCTGCGATCCTCAGACGGAAATTCGTGAAGCGGTAACGATTATGGAAACGATGGGTTCATCCAAGCTTCCGGTTTACGCTCAGGGCGGGTTTCATGCTTTATTAACGATGGAAATGATTGCCCGCTGGACGCTGCATCAAAGCCGGGCCGAAAAACCGCTGACCGGGTGCGTCAGCGACTGTCTGTATTTTAAGGATAAGAAGGAACGCGTGCTGTTTCTGCCCCGGACCGCTGATGTCACGGAGGCTCAGGATTTATTTGAGGAAAGTCTGCACCGCGGCGTCAGTATTTCCGCGATCTTGATTACCGAATCCGGCAAGGCTCATCAGAAGCCGATCGGAATCATTACGGTGGCTGATTTGCCGCTGTTGTATGAACTGGAGAAATAAGGCAAAAAATAGGGAATACGAATTTCCCTTTTTTGATGCAAAAACTACGGCAAAAGCACAAAAAAACTTGACAGGAGCACACAGTTTTTATAAACTATATTTACGCCGACTTAGCTCATCCGGTAGAGCAACGCACTCGTAACGCGTAGGTGGTAGGTTCAAGTCCTATAGTCGGCACCATGAGAAATTAACATTCCGCAGAGAGATCCGCGGAATTTTTTATTTCGATTCCCAAGAAAGCACAGGATTAACTTGTTAATTCCTGGAAAGAAAATCAATCGGCAGCAGAAGGAAAGCATTCCCAACTTGAATCAGAGAAGCAATCAGGTACCCGCGCTGCTGCGCATCCATCCAGCTCTCGAAAGAGAAAATTTGCTGAAAGATAAATGATATAAAATACTGCCAATTTAGTTCGCATCCGGAGCATTTGCGTTTGTAAAAGTCTTGACAA
Organism: Holdemania massiliensis AP2; assembly: GCF_000327285.1. GTDB lineage: Bacteria > Bacillota_I > Bacilli_A > Erysipelotrichales > Erysipelotrichaceae > Holdemania > Holdemania massiliensis. The sequence goes on from NZ_HE998569.1 coordinate 170,518, forward strand.
TCGTTGCCGAATCCGGCAGAATAAACAGGCATATTATGCAGAAAGAAAAGAGGGAAAGAATGAACACATGGAAAAAGTTGGGGGCAGTTCTTCTGGCTTCCGTCCTGCTGCTAAGCGGCTGTGCCAAGGCACCGACAACGCAGTCAGGAACGGGCAGCTATAAAGCTGGCTCATATACCGCTGAAGCTCAGGGCATGAACGGTGCAGTTAAAGTAACGGTAACGGTGGATCAGGACAAAATCGTCAGCGTTACGGTCGATGAACATAATGAAACGCCGGGCATCAGTGACGGCGCGATTGAAAAGCTGCCGCAGATGATCGTTGATCAGCAGTCTTTGGCACTGGATGTGGTGAGCGGAGCTACCTTTACCAGCAAGGCCATTCTGGAGGCTGCGGAAAAAGCATTGACCGAAGCCGGCGGGGATTTGGAAGCGCTGAAAGCCTCCACCGAAAAGGAAATGGCAGAAGGCGAAACAGAAACAACAGATGTTGTCATTGTCGGCGCCGGTATCTCCGGTATTATGGCTTCTTATGAGCTGACGCTGAATTATCCGGAAATCAAATTTATCCTGGTTGAGAAGCTGCCGACGGTCGGCGGCTCACTGGCGGCAACCGGCGGTGCAATCTTCGGTACGGATTCTTCCATTCATCAGGCCGATGGCGTTAAGAGTACAATTGATCAGATTGTGAATTTCTTTGAACAGACGTCTGGTTCCAAGCCGGCAAATGAACAGCTGGTCCGCAATGTGTATGAAAGCTCTGCGGATACACTGAACGTGCTGGAAAACCTGAATGCACCTTACACGGGCAAGACCGAAAAGGTAGATCCATCTAACGATGAACTGTTCTCGCTGCGGATGGAAAACAAGGGCAAGGGCTTCTATGATTTCATCAAGGCGGAAGTCGAAGATAAAATGCCGTTTGACTTGCGTCTGGAAACGACGGTGACAGAACTGATTGTAGAAAATGGTGAAGTCCGAGGCGTCAAGGTTGAGGATCAAAATAAACGATATACGATCGAAGCCAGCCAAGTGATTTTGGCTACCGGGGGATTCGGCAGCAATCCGGAACTGATGCAGAAACTGGCTCCGAACTATGCGGATGGGGTCATCGCAACCAATGCCGGAGCGACAGGCGATGGTATCCTGCTGACCGAACAGTTTGGAACCCAAGTCTTCGGAGATGGAACAATGGGTTCAGTCGTAAATCCGGATCGTTCCGATCTGTTGGCTTCAACGTTCATGGTCAGCAAAGAAGGCGTGCGGTTTACCAATGAAAAAGCTCCGAAATATGTTATTCAGCGAGCGGTTGCGGATCTGCCGGAACATCAGGCTTTTGTGATTGCAGATAGTACCTACGCGGATGCGGAAGGACTGCAGAAGGCATTGGATTCCAACATGGCTGTGGCGTATGATACATTGGATGATCTGGCAGCGGCCGCTGGGATGGATGCCGAGGCATTAAAAGCTGAGGTTGCGGCGTACAACAAAGCGATCGATGATCAGGTTAGCCCTGGCTTTGGTCTGAAAGCGGATCAGGCAAACAAGATTGAAACGGCGCCATTTTATCTGGAAACTGCAGTAGTCAGAACGTTCGGGACAATTCCGGGCATTGAGGTGAATGACAAAGCTCAGGTGCTCAATGGCGAAGGGCAGCCGGTATCCGGATTGTTTGCTTCAGGCGAACTGATCGCAGCGAATGCTTTTGATTCCCGCTATCCGGGCGTAGGCATCGGCATTTCCTTTGCGGCCAATTCCGGCCGGCTGGCTGCGGCACAGGCTGCGTCTTTGATTCAGAAATAAACAATACGATTCAAGCTTAAGGCAGTGCTTCGGCGCTGTCTTTTTAAATAAGCTGAATGCGATGAGCTTGCTGGAAAACGAAATTGATTTTGAATTAGCTGTAGTCTTTTGATTTAAAAAAATTTAACATTGAAAGTTTTATTTTTGAGAATATAATAAAATTAAAAGGGCATGAAGCCGCAAATGTTAAAGCTTAAATTGATTAGTTATTAAGACAGAATTAATGGAAGCAGAATCATTCCATTTCCCTCAGGCATGGTTAAAGAATCAAAGTTGCGATAACGAGTATAATAGAACTTTATATCTTTGAGAAACCATTGAGTAAACGAGGATCAGGAAGATAGCGAAGGAGTAAAAAATGTCATAAGGAAAAATAAGCGGAAATAGACTTGAGGAAAAAAGTATCTTTTTATCTTGATCTTTCGTTGTTTTTGAAAAGCCGTTATGTTTACGAACTTGGCCAAGGGTTGGCAGAGGAGAAAAGGATGGCAATTATTAAGGGTTTAGAATGGACTTTCAACACCGTAGCTGAAGAGTATGACAAATGGAGTCCTGAGTATGTATCAGAATTATATGAAGATCTGTTTGATTATCAGCCTCTGACATTAAACAGCGAAGCGTTGGAAGTCGGGATTGGCACAGGTCAGGCAACATTGCCTATATTGAGAACGGGATGTAAATTAACCGCAGTTGAACTGGGAGATCAATTAGCTGAATTAACACGCAGAAAATTCAAAGATTATGTTAATCTAGCTGTCGTCACAAGTTCTTTTCAGGATTTTGATGACCGAGAAGATCATTATGATCTCATCTATTCTGCTTCAGCTTTTCACTGGATTCCTGAGGAAATTGGATATCCAAAGGTTTACCAAATGCTTAAATCCAAAGGAACATTTGCAAGGTTTGCCAAGCATGGAAACTATCGACTGGGAAATCAAGATATGTATGAGAAGATTCAGGAAATTTATGCTCAGTATATGCCTTATTCTGTAGCGACTCCGCCGTTTTCTGAAGCAGATGCTATGAAAAGATCAAAGATCAGCCTGCGATATGGTTTCATAGACCAAAAAGTTAAGTTGTATACACGAAAGCGATCTTATACGGCGCAGGAGTATGTATCTCTGATTGCGACACAATCAGATCATATCGTCTTAAAAGAATCCCTTAAAAATCAATTTTATTCAGCGATCAAACAGGTAATCGAAGACAAGGGCGGAAGGATTGAACTGATAGATACGATTGATCTGGAATTAGCCAGAAAGCCATAAGTGGAAGATGGAGTGCTGTCTAGGCACTCCGTATGCAGCACTTTGTTTTATGATTGCTGTTTTGGAAGACACAGCGGGATGAAAACTGGGGATGAACTGGGAGCGGCAGAATCCATCTTACTTAGAAATGGTAAAGCATTGGAAAAGGATTGTAAAACTCCAATGCTTTTTTGCATTCTGCTGAAAATAGAAAACATTCACAAAAAAGGATTGACATAACTTTCGGAATCAATAAAATAGTAGAGGGTAGACGATCGTCTATCAAGGAGGAAAGAAGAAATGAAAAAATTAGTTGCCATCGTTCTTGCGGCGATGCTGCTGATGACAGGGTGCTCGACCAAAGCACCGGAAGCCACCGGCGGAATGAAAGCAGGAACCTATAAAGCAACGGCAGCGGGATTTCATGGCGATATTACGCTGGAAGTCACGGTTGATGCAGAAAAGATTACCGACATTCAAATTCTTGAACAGACCGAAACAGAAGGAATCGGCGCAGCCGCTTTACCAGAGTTGGTTACCAAGGTTTTGGATAATCAGACCCTTGGAATTGATGGAATTTCCGGTGCGACAGTCACTTCCAATGGTTTCAAAACAGCGATGGAAGATGCTTTAACCCAGGCAGGTGCAGATATGGATAAAATGACAAAACCTGTAGAATCTTCTTCTGCGACCAAAGAGGAAGTTACATTGGATGCGGATATCGTCGTTGTCGGCGGCGGGGCAGCCGGTCTGACCGCAGCTCTGTCTTCGCAGCAGAATGGCAATCAGGTTATCCTGTTGGAAAAGACAGGCGTTGTCGGCGGTGCCAGTGCAATGGCCGGAGCCGGCACGATGGCTACCGGAAGCCAGTGGCAGAAGGAAGACGGTTATGAAGATTCTCCGGAACAGCTGAAGGCGGATATGCTGAAAAACGGACATAACAACAATGACGAAGCGACACTGGACATTTATGTCAATACAACAGGCGCCGCATTTGACTGGCTGGTATCGGAAGACGGTGCCAACGTTCCTTATCAGAGAGATGGCAAGCCAACCCGCAGTTATTCCGGCCAAGGCCGCGGAGCAGGCGTGGTTTCCAGCTTATCGGAAAGCTTTACGACGGGCGGCGGGACATTGATGACCAATACCCCGGCGACTGAGCTGATTGTTGAAGACGGCGTTGTTAAGGGCGTAAAAGCCAGTGATGAAACAAAGAATTATACGATCAATGCAAAAGCTGTCATTCTGGCAACCGGCGGATTTGGTGCAAATGATGCGATGGTTCCAGAAGAATACAAACAGTTTGTTTATGCCGGACATGCCGGAGCTACGGGCGATGGTCTGAAGATGGCGGAAGCGGTGAACGCGGATACGTTCAATATGGAATTTGTCAACACGCAGCCAAACTCCATGATTCTGCCAAGTGGTTTAGGCCAGTATTGCAACCCGGGTGTCGGCGGAGCTTATGCGGCTTCCGGAGCATTCTTAGTCAATCAGGATGGCGTGCGGTTCTCGAATGAAAAGGGCAATGCCTGGGATCTGATGCAGGATATGAAAAAGAATACAGCGCAGTATCTGATCATGGATCAGGCTTCCTTCGATGCTTTCAATAAAGGCATGACAGGCTCGAAGATTTATTCTGAAGAAGATGTCGAGAAGTGGCTGGCCAATGACGGCGAAGGCAATCCGTTTATGGTTAAAGCAGATACGTTAGAAGATCTCGCAAAGAAGATGAATCTGCCGGAAGGTGTTTTAACCGAAACGGCAGCGAAGTATAATGAAACAGCAGCTGCGGGCGGAACTGATGAATTCGGCCGTGAACTGACTGCACCGTTGAGTGCGGAAGGCCCTTATTATGCTCTGCAGCAGTACATCCGTTACTATGCGACACTGGGCGGTTTGCGGATCAATGAAAGCATGCAGGTTCTGAATACTGAAAAGCAGCCGGTTGAAGGTTTATATGCAGCGGGTGAAGTTGTCGGCGGTCTGGAAGGCGACGTCTATATGGGCGCGACGCTGTTCGGCTGGGCTGTAACCAGCGGTTACAACGCAGGCAACGCAGCTTCTGAGGCGATTGCGAAATAAGTTCCAACTCAATTTGATGTAATGTAAATAAAAGCCATAACTGGAATTTTGATCCGATTGGATTAAAAGGAAGGTTATGGCTTTTTCTGTTCAATAAAATGGATTAGAACTGGATTTAAAGTAGTTCCATGTCTATTCAAAAACACCTAGAGCTAGTTGTATCCTAGAAAAGTGCATTAAATAATGAAAATGATATGATTAGGAGGTGTATTTTAACAAATCGCAGTGAACTCAGATAAAACTAGATAGTAAACTTCAGAAATGACGGCAAAGAGTAAGTCGGAATTTAAACAAGGATAGTTGGTTATTGCGAAAGAGTAGATTAACCACGGAGTATCTAAAATTTTGGAAGATGTTATTGACCACGTTTCAACTCATGGATACAGAATCAGATCATAGATGTAGTAATAATTTGAAACGATCTGATCATGTAGATTAATGTGAATCAATATGAATCGAAAGAATTGAGCGACACTGAGTAGGATACAATTAGGGGTTTTGGCATCAAAACACCCGAAATAATTACATAATGATCCAGTGGAACCATGTTCCCATAACCCGTAATCCGAAGATAACCCACCAAATGATCGTTTTAAAAAAGATTGGATTAAACAGCTTATTTTTAGAAAATGAATAAATGAAGGAAGTCGGCAACTCTGAGAAAAACATAACTTGAAGTATGTCGTTATCCTCCCAAAAACACTCTAATGGACGGGTATGCATCATTATTGTTGATATCCATGCGAAATAGAAATAGAAGATGAATTTGACCCAGCGATGATTATAAAAATCAGGCATTATTTCGTTGATTATTAAGGTTGGGAATAATAAAAATGTGAAAAAGAGGAAAGTAGAAATAAAAAAACTATAAATTAAAAACACATAGGTATAATGAACAAATAAGAGACGATATTGGATATATTGGTAAATATTACTATCTGGTCGATAATAGATAAGAAAACCGCAGACAATAGCTAAAATATAAACAAAACAAGTGATTTTAAAATCGCGATATGTATAAGAATCCTTTATTTGAAATTTAATTCTTAACTTAATACATACGATATAAATTGGAATGAAAATAAATGCAAGATTTAAATAGGCTAATCGACCTTCGGGAAAATAAACTGCGTCTTTAAGGTAAACTAAAATTAGGAAAACGAAAGAAAAGAAAATCGCAAATAGATAATGCCCCTTTTTGATTTTAATAGCACGGAGCTTAATCAAGAAGAAAATAGATAAACAGAACATAAAGACATTAAAAAAATGTGTTCCTTCATTAACCGAATAAGAAAAAAAATTGCTGTATAAAGAAAGAAATAAAATTAAACCTAGGAATTGTGCTACCTTTTTCATTGTTTACTCCTGTTAAAATTGTGAAGCGTTGTATCAGTGAAATAGTTTGAAAGTAAGTTCGCCAAAAAACTGCTTAATTTGCAAAAGTATAATAGTAAATTTGAAATAATTATATGCAATTAAAAATAGGTTGTCAAACGCTTTAAATCCATTAGATTCATAAAATTAAAGAATGTAATTATGTTATAATACTTTTATAAACTCATTATATAAGTGTCATGGAACGGATGATGACCTGTTTTCTATTCTGAACAGTTTAACTCTAATAAATGTAAGGTGTTCTAAATTATATGAATTTAATACTAGGATGTAAACTCTTATCTTTTATAATCATTTTTCATTTTAGTATAATGGCTGCGCTAAAGGGTAATATTTTACTAGTTAATCTCTTTATAGTTGGAAGTGCAGTAGCAATTTTATTTAAATTAAAAACCTAATATTAATAAGTTCATTTATTCTGGGTTCATTATGTACATTGGTTTTCTATGATTCTATGTCTCTGAAATATTTAATCATAAATATTCTTGAAAATATTAGTCGGCATTTTTTTGAGTTTTTGTTATATAGTATTTTATTATCTTTTTTTACTACTGTGTTTTTTCTGATTTTCCCACTATATTACATAAAATACTTATTAGAATCTAGTTTTTGTAATAAATTTATCAATGTATTTCTATATTTGTACTTTCCAACTATCATTCCTATATTAATGCATTGTATTCCGTCCGTTGGATATTCGCCTCATCTGGAGATTAATATATTCAGTAATTTAGTACTGACAGATGTGCACTTTCTTATTTTATTTTCAGAAATTCCTTCTTCAATCATCTTTTTGAAAACAGAAAACAACTGGTTTCTATCCATATTTATAAAATTATATTTTGGTGGACTTTCTGGAATATAGTTAACGCTGGAGGCGGCTTTGATTGGTATATTATTTAGATGTATAAGATCGTGTAAAAATATTAGAAAACAATAATTAAAATATATGGCCTGCTAAGCGAAAAGTTTATTTAGGAAAATGTGATCAGAAATGTAATATTCACTGAAAAATTTCTTTACTTAATAATTGATAGGTAAATTAAGCTTTACACATGAAGTGTTTTTTTCACATTTACTTCCACAGTATGAAACAATAACGGAAAAGAAAGTACTACTTTTATTCTTCAACAGTTTAAAGCGGAAAAACAAATAAGTAAATCGTTCATCATAGTGAGCCTTTATTTACTGGTGTCGATTACTAAAATAGGAATCACGGGAACTTAAGCTTAAGTGCCTTATACTCTTTCCTCTATAAGCTCCGAATTCTTTCAAAATAGGCTCAATGATGGTATTGTTGTCAACATAATCAAAGAAACAGGCTTTTGTATGAAAACGACTAGGGAAAATCCTGATAATTCTTTCCATCATGATAATTTCATCTTTCTCATCAAACGTATCTTCATGAACAACAAGGTTGATTTGATAAACCCCAGTTTTATTTTTCTTGATGCGCCTTGGAGAGACATTTTTGGGCTCAGAAGAATCACCAAACCGTTCCAGATAACAGCCAATATCTGGGTAACCTCTCGTTATTTCCGAACAGTAAACATGGGAAAGAATTTCAGTCTGAATAGGGATCATATTTTCCTGCGTACATTCAATGGGAGTGTTTGACAGAAAATCAAATAAAGTCCAGCTAGGATGATGCGTGTAGTTATAATCAGGAATTTTAGATATATGTGTATTTGTATGTTTTCTATACGAGCAAAGGGCAACAGGAAGAGCAGGATTGAAGTAACAATCAGAAGGTTCCTTGAAATAATAAAGGATGTTTTCAGACTTCCAGTACAAATAAGTCATATAAATGCGAGGAACAGAAAGAAACAGGTTAAAAAGCGACGAGAATACAATGAGAAGAATGCTAAAAAAATCGAAAAGAGCGACTGCGAAGAAACATGAGATCACCTCTAAAAAAATTATAACAAAAAGGAAATGAATTCGGGTGATTTAGTGCTGTCGATTACTGAAATAGGAATCACGGGAACCTGAGTCTGAACTTCTTATTGTCTTTTCCTTATAAGCTCCGAATTCTTTCAAAATAGGCTCAATGATTGTATTGTTGTCAACATAATCAAAGAAACAGTCTTTTGTATGATAACGGCTAGGGAAAATCCTGATGATTCTTTCCATCATGATAATCTCATCTTTCTCATCAAATGTATCTTCATGTACGACGAGGTTAATGAGATAGACCCCAGTTTTATTTTTCTTGATGCGCGTTGGAGAGACATTTTTGGGCTCAGAAGAATCACCAACTCGTTTTATAATACAGCCAATATCCGAGTAGCCTCTCGTTATTTCCGAACAGTAAACATGGGAAAGGATTTCAGTCTGAATGGAGATCATATTTTCCTGCGTGCATTCAATGGGAGTGTTTGACAGAAAATCAAATAAAGTCCAGCTAGGATGATGCGTGTAGTTATAATCAGGAATTTTACTTATGTCTGTATTTGTGTCTTTTTCATATGAGCAAAGGGCAACAGGAAGAGCGGGATTAAAATAACAATCAGAAGGTTCCTTGAAATAATAAAGGATGTTTTCAGATTTCCAGTATAAAGAAGTCATATAAATGCGAGGAACAGAAAGAAACAGGTTAAAAAGCGACGAGAATACAATGAGAAGAATGCTAAAAAAGCGAAAAGAGCGATTGCGAAGAAACATGAGATCACCTCGATAAGTATAAATAACGGTCTATAGAACAATTGGATTCTTTAATTTTTCCACACTATCTATATAGTTTGAGGTCTACAATATTAGACTTCACTTATACTATATCACGAAAGAATAAGTGATGGAAGGTCTAATCTCTAAAATCAAAGAGGAGAAGAATGAAAAATATGAAACAGAAGATAGAGCGTCATTAGCTAAAAAATCTAGTTTTATATTAAGACTTTTTATTATTTATTTTAGTTTGACATCTTGGGTCTATAGATGTAGATTTAAAGTGTATCAATGTCATTTTAATCATAAAGAAAGAGGAACTGAGGATGGATAAAAAGCGGAATGTTTTAATGAAAATGCAGAGGATGGGAGTTTCGCTGCTTGTTCTATATATGGCTTCGGGCTGTGTCACGAAGGATGCCGATACACCTTTGTCAGAATCGAAAGTTAATGTAAAAACGGATAAAGAAACAGAGGAAGATAAAACAATACAAACGCCAATCCCGGCGGATCCTGAATTTGATCAGGTGAAGAATCCGAAGGAAGATCGTGTCATCATGTCGGAAGATGAAATCAACCGCATGGTCTCTAAATTTCCGGATGATGGTCTTTACTATGGCTCTGCTGACGGACGCTGGGGAGAAATTTCAGTAGCAGTGAAAATAGAGAACGGATTAATTACCAACATCGCTGTGGACCAGTATGAAACCAAGGGGATTGGGGATGTTGCCTGCGATGAAATTGGGAAACGAATGATTGAATCGCAGTCCACAGAAGTGGATACCTTAGGCGGTGCGACGATCAGTTCTAATGCCATGATTAACGCAGTTAACCAAGCGTTGTCGTTGGAGGGGAAATAAGCGAAGGGAGCTCATGAACATGAATCAATTTATTATCACTTCGGCAGTTTTGGGAATTCTGAGTTATATTCTGATGGATCCAAAGCTGGCTCAATCAGAATTTTTGCGTAGAAAAAGTTCCAGTCGGCTTTTAATTGGGGAAAGCATCTTCATTTTCCTCTGTTTTATCCCTTGTCTTTTCTGGCTGCCGATCTTTACTCTGTGGGTCATGGGAATCGCGGTATCCGCTGGTTTTTTCTTCCATGATAGACGGCTTGTGATTAAAGCTGAAAGAATTGATCAGACATCTGTGTACGCGACAAATTTGCCGACGGCGTTTGTGACCTGCGAAAAACAGCCTAAAATTGTTCTTCCAGCTGATCTTGAGGTAGTTCAGAAGCGCTGGATTCTTGTCCATGAACTTTACCATATCAGACACAATCACCATTACCTAAAATTAGCTTTCGGTCTGTTCAGAATGCTTTTCTGGTTTAATCCAGGAGCTTATCTGCTTTACAGCATTGGAACTGAAATTTTAGAACAGCGCTGTAATGCGGCTGTAGAAAAGGAATTGACGCCTGCAGAAAGGATCGAGTATCAAAACCTACAGCGTCAGCTCAATGCATCAACAAACCTCTTTGTACTTGGCTTCAGCGATCAAAAAAAAGGTCCTGATCAGAACTCTGATGAAAAACAGAAGAATCAAGCAAAATCTCAGCCGCAGACCGGAAAGAAGAAGCTCGTTTTAGCCTCAGGTATGGGGTTTGCGGCTGCGGTGTTTTTGATCGGCATTCTGTTCTTTTGGATGTCTGCGTCAAACCGGTTTGGTCAGGATCAGGCAGCTCTGGAGAAACTGCTGGCGGAGAATCCGCGAAACAAAGACAATGAAATGGCCGTGCTTGCCCCGATGCCTCAAGGATTAGAAGAGTATGAATGCTCGCTGATACCGCTGAACAACACGCAGGAGATTCTTGTTTTTATCGATCGGGATGGTATTTCCGAAGTTCAGCTCGTATGGAATATCAAGCAGGATAAGCTCGTTAAAGCTTATCTTCCTGCAGAACAAGCGACTTTGTCAGAAGAGCGATGTCTGGAAGCCGCGCAGACCGCAGGCCGTTACTACAGGAATGAAGAAGAATTAAAACAGGCACGGGAGAAGGCCATCGAGTATTCCGGCGGGGAACTGATCATCATTAACGAATGCGCCGCATTTCCGGAATTTGATCTGTTTCAGCTTCGGTTCGGCCCTGTTGACAATACGCAGTTTTATATTGAAATGGGCGCCCATTATAAACTGCTTTGGAATCGACAAAATCATAAGCTGGATCGGATATCCGGCGGATTCTATCAGACCTCGATCAGCGAACAGCGGCTGGAGGAAATTGCGGCGCAGACGGCAGGGTTTTATGAACAATCGGTGGATCAGACCAAGCTTTGCTATATCGGAGAAGATCAAACAATCCTATGTCCGAATAATTATTATAAAATTCCTAAAGCGATTCCGTTTGTTTATCCGGCAGCGATGCCTCAAATTCTCTCAGATTCTTTTGAGTACGGCGTACAGGGTCTGGATATCGCGAACCAGTCCGGCAATCTGGAAGTGCTGGCGGCAGCGGAGGGTCGGGTGGAAAAGATCGGTTATGACCAAGAATGGGGAGCCTATATGATATTGGACCATGGTCACCGCAAGACTTTTTATGGCGGATTGAGTGATCAAATCTGGATGGAAACCTGGAGTCAAGTGGAACAGGGACAAGTTATCGCAACCATGAGGGAGGAGAATGCCCCTGTCCATGTTCATTTCGCAGTGCTGGAAAACAATCAGGCAGCTGCTGACAGCCGGAAATATCTTGAATATTCGCTGATTCGCGGCCGGCAGATTCAAGTTCCGGAACGTATCCAGACCCGATATACTATTGATAAGACGCAATGGAAAGAAATTGTGCAGCTGGTCAAAGGCAGCACGGCCTTTGAAGAATATACCCCGAACTTTACGCCGAAGGTTGAACATAATTACGGCACTCCGATTTCTGAGATTATGGTGACAGCTCAGCCGAATGACTTTTCGACACTGACCCTCGTTCAAAATTCAGAAGATAATCAATTTGACATCAGCCGAAGCTACTTGTTTAAAGTTTTGAATACTGAAGTGCTTCCGGGATGCTCAATGAATCTTGTCGTCAATGTGGCCGTCAAACTGAAAGCAGGCAAATCTTCAGCAGAGATTGCGGTTAACGTTGATCTCAAGGATCATCAGTATTCGGCTGAGGGAATTTATGATCCGGAAAAACGAATTCTGATTCAAAATGATGTGCTTATGAGCTATATGGATGCGGATGCGGAAATCCGCGGCGCCGTTGTCGAGCGGATTGAGGAAATAATGGAAAAAGCCCAGCAGATTGATGAAAAGGCATTAGCGCTTAGCGATCAGATCCTGCAGATTATTACTGGCGGCCAACCGATATCTGTCGTCACGAATTCACTGTATGAAGTGCTTGGACGATAAGCAAGGATAAGAAGGACTAAAGCTTTGGAAAAGAAAACGAAAATCACCGTCGTTGTGATGGTGTTGATTGCAGTGTTTGAAAATCTGATTTTAATTGATCATTTCCTGCGGTTGGATTTCTCCCAGCCGCAGCGAATTGAACGACATATCCTGCGCTGTTTATCCCGCCAGTATCATCGGGAGTTTGTGATTCAGCAAATTCACTGCGATGCTGATTCCTGCGATGGCTATGCCGCGGAGGAAGCTTATCCGGATTATCTAATTTATTTCAGTTATCCGGACTTCTTTTATCGGGATTACTTCTTTGCCTATAAGGGAACTTTAGGCAATGTCTATTCAGTACGCGTGGGACGTGTGTTCGACGCTGAGCTTAAGAAACAGGGGTGGCTTGCGATTGATCGGTCTTCTGTTAATCTGCAATGGGATCTATCTATATTGTCCATGTTGGAATCATTAGACCGAGATCCAACGATTGAGGAGCTGGGTGAAATCCCATTTACCGTTGTGATCCATACGTTGGATGGCAAAGAATTCCCGGCAGACCAGAAATTTCCCTGTATTGATCTGCGGATGGAAGGAAATCAGCAGGAAATCCTGGCGGCACAGCTGCGTGAGCAGTTCCCAGACTGGACGATTCAAATCGTGCAAAGCAGTGAGACTTTGGACTGAAAGGCAGGGTTTCACAAATGGATATTTAAAGAAGGAAAACTTTGAATTCAAAAATCTTTCAAAATTGAGTATAGTAAAGATACTAAGAGGGAAAGATTATGAATTTACAAGATTATCAGTCACTGATCGCCGTTGCGGAAGTCGGGAGTTTTTCTGCGGCGGCGAAAAAAATCTATGTCAGTCAGCCCAATATCTCTCATCACATTACTAATTTGGAAAAGGAACTGGGCGTCAAGCTGATCGAACGAACAACGCCGATTGTCCTTACGCCCGCAGGGGAACGCTGCTTAGTTCTGGCGAAAGAAATCCTGGCGCTTTGCGACAAGATGAAAGAAGTAGCCAGAGATGAGAATCAGCTTGCCGGAAAAAAACTGCGGCTGGGTTATGTCAATATGCGGACACGGGAAATTTTGATGGAAGAAGTCAGAAAATTTGAAAAAGCCTATCCGGACGCTCAGGTTCAGTTCGCCTTCTATGATTATGCCTCTGCCATTGAAGCGCTGCGAAGCAGGCAGGCAGATCTGATTATTACCGGACAGCTGAGCATTACGGATCAGCCAGGAATTGAGAACCAATTAATCCAATCCGCAGGTTTGGTTGTGGTTGCACCCAAAAGGCATCCGCTGACCCTGCAGAAAGAACTGAAATTTTCTGACTTGCGAGGGTATCCGCTGATCATCCGCAAACGTGAGCGTTATCCTCAGGAATACGACCAGATGATTGAGGAATGCCATAATCATCAGATTGCGGAGGCTGTCGTTCAGGAAGAAATGACGGCAGAAAACTATTTTGCGCAGATTGAGATGGGCAAAGTTTTGGGCATTGCCGGAGGCGGAATGCTTTTAAAATATTTTATGAAAGAACTGGTGGGGTTGCCATTAACGGACAGTCTGCCGCAGTATGGGGTTGTCCTAGCTTGGCGTCAGAATGATGACAATCCAGCGATTTCCAAATTTGTAAAACTGGCAGTGAAATAGCGGTTATTCAAAATTTGAATCAGAAATTACGATTATTCAATGTGTGAATTAATGGACAAGGCGATTTTCCGTTACACTGTTGGTCAGAGGAGGAAAGAAAACGATGAAAAAACTTGTTTCATTTATTCTGGTTTCACTGTTGGCGGCGGCTTGCGTTACCGGCTGTTCGTCAGCCCCGGCTCCATCGGCAGCGCCAGAATCCAACACGGCTTACAAAGCTGGAACGTATACTTCAACACAGACGGGGATGGGCGGTCCGATTGAAGTTAAAACGACATTCAGCGATGCAGCGATCGAATCCATTGAGGTCGGCGATAACAACGAAACGTTGATGGTGGGAACCGAAGCAATCCGAATCCTATCGGAAAAGATCGTGGCCAATCAATCGTTGGGGGTGGATACCGTCAGCGGAGCTACCTATTCCAGCCTGGCTTTGATCAATGGGGTGAAGGACTGTGCCCAACAGGCCAGTGCGGATATTGAAGCACTCCAGGCCGTTAAGGTAGAGGAAGAAACGTATGCAGACCAGACCCATGAGGCCGAAATTCTGATTGTCGGCGGCGGCTTGTCCGGAATTACCGCGGCATTGTCCGCGGCGCAGAACGGCGCACAGGTGATTCTGCTGGAACAAAAAGAATACCTTGGCGGCAACTCCGTTTTATCAACAGGAGACTTCCTGCTGGGCGGAACATCGCTGCAGGCGGCGCAGGGAATTGAAGACAATGCCGACGATTTCTATCAATGGCAGATCGACGACAGCGAGGGTAAAAAAGATCCGAATCAATGCCGGATGATCGCTGACAACGGTCAGACGCTGATCGACTGGTTCGAAAGCATGGGCGTTCATTACAATACCGCAAAGATTGACAAGACCGATGGTTCCGAGGTCGCCCGCGGTCATGCCGTTTCGCCGAATATCGCAACGGCGGTTTCCACTTTGATCGGCGCGATGGAAAAAGCCGGCGTTGATATCCGCTATCAAACCCGGATTGATACACTGCTGGTCGATGATAACGGTCGTGTCAAGGGTGTTTCAGGTACAGATGCTGAGGGAAATCGGGTAGAGTATACCGGTGAGAACATTGTATTGGCCAGCGGCGGCTGGGGTGACAACAATGAAATGATCGTCAAATACTGGGGCGAAGATTATGACGGTCTGGTTTATGGCGGTTCCAAGGGCATGGATGGTGCGATGCTCAATGCCGCGCTTGAACTGGGCGCTGGTTTAATTGATATGGATGATAAGCATGTCGATGCTACGCTGGAAGTCAACAAACACATCACAGTGACGACCAACATTGTCAGAAACTGCGGCGGCATTCTGATCCGTCAGTCAACCGGACAGCGCTTTTGCGATGAACAGGCCAGTCACAGCGAGGTGGCATCGAAGGTGATGCATGAACTGGGTGATCCGTATTATTATGAAATTTTCGACAGTCATGCGGTCGATTATAATGAATCGGTTGCTTATAAGATCAACTCTTATGAGAATATGGGGCTGATGGAAGAATATGACTCGATTGAAGCGATGGCGAAGGCCTTGGAAGTGGATGAAGCGGTTCTGAAAGAAACCATTGATAAAGTCAATGCCACAGTCCGCGGTGAAACGGAAGATGAATTCGGCAGAGAACGTTTCTTCCAGGAACTGGAAGCTCCTTATTATGTCATGAAGGTTGCCAACGGCGTCGCCTGCACAACCGGCGGACTGCGGGTTAATGATTTGCTGCAGGTCGTCAAGGAGGACGGAACTCCGGTATCGGATAATCTGTATGCCATCGGTGAAATTGCGGGTGGTTATCTGGTTAAGTATATCGGCGGAAGCTCCTTATCCCATTCAGCGATCGGCGGAATGGTGCTGGGCAAGCAGTTAGCGGCACAGTAATTCAGAGTTTCAAAGAAAACAGAAAACAGACAGTAATCCTAAAAAGATCAGTTTCTTGTCTTACAGACAGCCTGAGCCGCTTGGGAGGACGGTCTGTTTTTTTGTTCATCGCTGTTTTGATTTTACCTAAATCGTGCAGTGAATCAAAAGAAGCGAAAGGGAACGATGAAGCTTTGTGTTTTTTCAAAGCTGTTTATTGCTCATCCAGGACTTCCTTGCTTCAAACTAAGCTCGGATAAGCAAGATTTAAGCTGATTTGAGGGAATAAACTGAATTTTAAATTCTGAATAAAGAAGGCTTGACAATTCGAGGCTACAATTGTAGACTTTAGGCAGATAGAGCTGGAAAGAGAGGAACAGGCATGAGATTAACATCCGCGGAATTTCGTTTTATGGATCTGTTGTGGGAAAGGGAGCCGGTCTCTTCCGGAGAGCTGGTCACGGTGTGTGATCAGAAGTTTGGCTGGAAGAAGTCGACAACGTACACTTTCATCAAAAGGCTTCAGGATAAAGGCGTCATCGCCAATGAAAAATCCATCGTCCGTGCCCTGTACAAACGGGACGAATGTGAAAGGGAGGAAAGCAGCGAAGTCGTAGACCAGGTGTTCAAAGGTTCTTTGCCGCAGTTTGTCACCGCTTTTTTGCAGGATCGCAAGTTGTCTGAAAAAGAAATCGACGAATTGAAAGACTTGTTGGATCGTCAGAAAAAGAAAAAATGAGGACACTGACAACGCTTTTTCAGACAATTTTAAATATGAGTGTGGCTGCCAGTATCGTCGCTGCAGCCATCATGGTCGTGCGGCTGCCGCTAAAGAAGGCCCCGAAAATTTTTTCTTATGCCCTGTGGGGATTCGTTTTAATCCGTCTGGTCATGCCGTTTTCCTTTACCAGCCGGGTCAGCGTTTTGTCTGTAGCCAGTCCTGAGGTTTCAGAAGGCCGCGTGCAGTTTGTTGTTCCTTCTGGGAATCAGGCACAGAATTCGATTCCGGGACCGATTATACATACTGGGGAAACGGCCGTGAATCCATCCGGATTTCAGACAAACGGCAGCGCTGCCAGTCAGAATAGCAATGCGCAGTCTGGAATGACGGTGGGGGCCCATAATTCAGCATCAGGCAATGCCTCTGAACCACTGGATGAGTTAAGCGGCGGTGAAGCGCTGATTTCTCCGTTAACGCCAATTTCTCCGCTTCTGCAGCTGGCCAGCGTGATCTGGGGCGTGGGCATGATCGGCTATGCCGGACTGCTGATCATCAACAGTTTAACTCTGCGTCACCGACTGCGTTATGCCATGCGTGTGAAACAGAATATTTATGAGTGCGAGGCGATCACTTCGCCGTTTATCTATGGCTTATTCCATCCAAAAATTTATCTGCCGATGGATTTGGACGTCCGGCAGCGAAAATATGTATTAACGCATGAGCGGATTCATCTGCGGCGGTATGATTATGTATTTAAGATGATTGGTTCGCTGGTCTTGATGTTCCATTGGTTTAATCCGATCCTGTGGTATTCCTACATCCTGATGAGCAAGGATATGGAAATGGCCTGCGATGAAGCCGTCGTGCGCCGTTTAGGTCAAAACGGACGAATTAATTACGGCATGACGCTGCTGCAGTTCGCTTCACGGCCAACGATCACGGCGCTGTCCTTCAGCGAAAGCAACACGAAGCTGCGGATCAAAAACATCCTGAATTATAAAAAACCGACGTTTTGGGTGCTGGCTGCCGGAATCGCAGCATGCCTGCTTTTAGCGGTGCCGCTGCTCAGCAATCCGGCTTTTGGCAAGGATCAGCGGCAGATCAATGAACTGCTGAATCAAGCGGCAGAAGCGCAGATTGCCAGTGTGGATATGGTCGTCAATCTGAATGAACCGTACAATCAATATCAATGGTCGATCATCCCGATGATTGATCAGAATTTAGTCATTGTGAGCGGGGAGCAGAATCTGCAGCGCAGAGTGGCCATCGCTTATGATTTAAGCAAGGCGGAGGTTATCGCCGCCGACTTGAAAGTGTCCGGCTGGAAAGCCGAACAATGTGCTGATCTGGCTGATCTGCTTTATCAGCTCTATGTGGATAACTATGTGATTTCCGAGGCTTTCAATAACGTCAATCTGGCGTTGGGAGATCATCTGACTTTAATTGATTACTGTACGGTATTTGAATCACTGGGACCGATACGGTTAAGCTACGGTTCTAATTCAGATCAGTTGGTGATTGAATTTACAAAGGTTGGTCAGACAGAAGGCGGTCAGTTTGTTTATGATAAGAATTTAGATCGGTTATTTGTAAACACATCAGCGAATCAGCTGAATTTACCGGAAGACTTCCGGAAAGAATTTGCAGCGATGGTACGGCTTTATGACGAACAGAAAGTTGTTCAGAATTCAACCTGCGCGGTATTGGAAGACGGCCGATTCAGTTGTCCAGGTTACTTTACTTCACTTCCGCAAGAGGCATCCAGCGTCGCTCCGTTATTGGCTTGGAAGCAGGACTATGACATCAGTGAAGATTATGATGTGATCGGATGGGATCTGACAGACAATGAAACTGCAGACCGCACACGAATTCCGGTGCTTGCGATTGCGCCGGGAAGAATAAGCGAAGTGGGAGAAGATGAACAGGGCCGCCGATATATTCGAATGGATCATCCGGAGCTGGGGATCAGCACCTTCTACGGCGGCCTGAATGACAAAGTTTACCGCATTGCTGAAGAAGAAATCGGGTATTATGGTCAATTATTAGGTTATCTGTCAACGGAAGACTTACCGGAAGATCAGCGTCCGGCCCTGCATTTTGCGGTGCTGTCCGAGGGTCAAACGGTCAACGAACTGACGCCTTATCTGCAATATGCGATGGCGTCAGAAATTCGGATGAACGTTTTTGAAATCCAGGATTATACATTTGAGATCAATGAAGAGAAACTGGCCCAGATTGATAGGCTTGTGGCTGAGTCCAATGCGTATGCTGAATACAACAGCCGTATGCCGCTTGTCGATCGTTCCTATGCTCAGCAGTCAGGCGTTTCCATTACGGCGCAGCCTACCGATTTCCCAACGTTAAATATTACGCAGGAGTTAGGAACAAATAAACTTTACATTGACCGCGATTATCGTATTGATGAAATTTATCGGAATGTAATTCCTGGAGTTGAGGGAAACTTTGTGATTACGGTAAACCTTGACCGCAGTCCGACATTGGGCGAACACACTTCCTATGAATGCAATGCTTATTTTCCAGAACTCTCTGTTTGGCTGAATACCACATATAATCCACAGACTCAGCAATATTCAACAGTGGATATGAATATTGAGGATGAGGCCTTGATCGAAGCCACCTATGCGATGTTTGATGAGCTCAACGGCCGCATCCGCAGAACCGATGAGCGGGCTTTGGATCTGGCAGCTCAGATCATTCAGGTGATTACCGATGAGCAGCCAGCGGAATTTAATCTGGAACCTTTAGCTTCCATGTTTGCGGAATAGATAAAATGGTATAAAGAAGGAGTTTCTTACTTCTTGGTGTAGCGTATTCTCGTATTGCTCAAAAAAGCTATTTTGGGATTGAAATTTGAAACAGAATGAATAGATTCAAGGTGTAGGGTTGCTGTGAAGCTGCCCGTCAGACGCTATTTCCTTATAAAAGGAAAGCGGAGGAGAGAGAAGTGCTGTGGTTCTTTGCAGAATAGGACAGCACTTTTTCTTTGATTTTGCTGCTCTTAAATAAAAAGAAGCTGGAAGAACGAATCAAGAATGCCTGTTCTTCCTATTAGGGATCTTGCGGTTTATTCAGAACGGATCAAGGACTATCATTTCATAACTATAAGCAGGATTTATAGATAACTAATTATAACTTATTTATTACAAATGATTATTGGACAAGATGAGAAAAAAGCAGTACCATTTCTTATGTGGAAGCGCTATCAAGCGCAAAACAAGGAGAAAGAAACATGAAACTGAAAAAACTCTCTGCACTTCTGGCAGCTGGTTTACTCTGTTTGACGGCAGTTACCGGTTGCTCTCAGACACCGGCCGCTCCGGAAAATGAAGCGACGCCAACGCCGTCTTCTGACGTGACGACCATGCGCGTTGCAACTTGGAACATTGATTCCAAAGCGCACCCAGACATCAAAGAAATGTCCAACATTATCCATGAGCGGGGAATTGAAATCATGGGCTTCCAGGAAATTGATATCTTGAATACCCGCAACGACTACGATATGGCTCAGGACTTTGTCAACGACAATTATCCTTACGTTCACTTCGCCAAGGGACGGGATTTCGCTGACGGCTACTTCGGAGTCGGAACAACCTCTTCTTTAAAATTCCAGGAAATCAGCTCTGTTCCTATTGAGAGCACGGGCAGTAAAGCCACCAAAACTTTAGAACGCGTTGTGGTTGAAAAAGAAGGCAAACAAATCGCTTTCTATGTTACTCACACAAGCTGGGAAAACAACGACCTGCGCCGCCGGCAGTTCACTGAAATTATTGAACGTTTGGCTGCGGATCCAGTTCCGTACAAAATTCTGGTTGCGGACTTCAATGCCGACCAGAGTCTGTATGAGTACGATATCTTCAAAGACAACTACAACATCTCCAACGGAAAAGACGGCGTCTGGTTTGATTCATTTAACGGCACCGACGATTCAATGAAGGTCATGACTGTTGACAACATCATCACAACAAAGAATATCAACATTACCCATGTTGAAACGTATCATTCCGATATGGCGGATCATGACTTGATGTGGGCGGATATTGAACTGCTGGATGAAGCGGCGCCGATGATCGAGCATGACCGGGCGCTGGGCCAGGATGTCACAGCGACCAGCACAGCGGAGGATTCTCATCCATACAACATGGTTGACTGCGATGACAAGACAGTCTGGCAGTCTGGCGAAGGCGAGCAGGAAGTCATTCTGACTCTGGATCGTCCATACATGGCTAAGAAACTGAACATTCAGTGGGGTGAAAAAGCACCGGAAGCTTTCCACGTTGAAACCTCATTGAATGGCACTGACTATACGGCAGCGGCTGACGGTACAAAGGAAACAACAGAAATCGCATTAAACGGAGAAGTCAAATATGTTAAATTGACTCTGGATGCGGTCGAAGGCGGAAGCCAGATCGCGACATTAAGTCTGTTTGGCGAATGGATCACACCGACGGCGGACAGTGATGCTAATCTGCTGGTTAACGGCGATATGGAAAGCGAAGAAGGCTGGACATTAACCGATGCGACCACGGAAGGCAATGCTAAATTTGCGTTGGCTTATGAAGAAGCGGAAGCCGGCAACAAAGCCGCAAAAATAACGAAGACCGGTGAAGAGGCCGGCGATGCTTCGATTGAACAGACCATTGAAGTCAAACCGAACGAACGCTATCAGCTGAGCTTCATGCATAAAACCGATACACTGCATTCCGGCAACTTCTGCTATGAAGTCAATCAGATGGATGCCGAAGGCAATACAATTTCGACGCATTTGGCAAAACTGACTGACAATCTGAACATGAGCGCAGAATTCAGAAAGTTTGATTACAACTTCATCACGGCTGCCAATGCCGCAAGTGTGAAGGTTGCACTGCATGTCGTTGGTGAAGGCGAAGGCAGTCTGTGGCTGGATCAAGTTTCCGTCAAAGAAGTTGTTCCGACAGAATGCGTTTACGTCAAGGCCGACAAAACAACCTTGAAAGTAGGCGAAACGGCAGCTCTGAGCGCTGATATTCTGCCGAAGACCGCCAATGATATCCAGATGAACTGGGTATCGCTGGATGAAAGCCTTGCTTCGGTGGATGAAAACGGTACGGTAACCGCCAAGGCTGCAGGTAAAGTTTTGGTTGGCCTGTTAAGCGACAGCGATCTGTTGGCGGAAAGCTATGTTCTGATTACCATCGAATAAATCCAAGAATCAAGGAAATGACGTTCTTCATGGAGCGTCATTTTTTTTTCTATTAGGAAATTGCATCAAAACGGGCAGTGAATTCAAATGAGTTGAATAACTCAAACGAATCTTATAGAAAAGAAAAATGACCTAAAAGGCCGCATTAAAAAGAGAAATGGGAAAGGCGTGGAAGGATAGAC
>NZ_HE998569.1:194444-225975 GCF_000327285.1 Holdemania massiliensis AP2
TCACTTTCTTGTGACAAAATTTTTGAAATAAAGAATAGACTGTAACATCGGACTGAAACAGGGATTGCCTCCGACTGTGTAACTGTACGAATTTTGTCGGAATTATGCTATGATGGTAGAAAAGAAATGAGGGATGAGCTATGTTGACGCTTCGCTTCCCGGATCAAAGTGAAATTCAGATTCCGAAGGGAATGACTATCGCTCAGCTGGCAGCTAGCCAGGATCATTCCGCTTCGCTGGCGGGCGGAATTTTAAATGGAAAAGTTCATGATTTAAACTACCGCTTGAACAAAAGCGGGGCTTTTGAATGGATTCGTCTGGACAGCTTGATCGGACAGATGATGACCGAACGGACATTGAGCTTTCTGTTGATTACGGCAGTGCGGCTGTGCTTGAACGGAACGGATGTCTTGATCGAACATTCGCTGGCCGGCGGACTCTATGGCTCTTTGATTCGCAGTGAGTCGATCACTCCTTCGGAGTTAGAACAGGTGCGGACAAAAATCCAGGAGATGATCGATCATCATGAACCGATACTGCGGCGGGTAGTTTCAAAAGCGGAAGCGGTCGCGCATTTTGAAGCGTTGGGCATGCAGGACAAAGCCAGCCTGCTGCGTCAGCGGACGTCAGCGAAGTGCAGTATTTATACATGCGCTGGAGTGGATGACTATTTCTACGGCGTGATGCTTCCGGATGCCTCCTGGATCAGACAGTTTACCTTACAGGTGGTGCATCAGGGATTCTGGTTCAGCACAGAAAAAGCGTTCGTGGATCAGCCGAAATTGTTTGAAGTGTACCGTCAGTTTGAGCAGCGGGGGCGGGAAACCGGCATTTCCATGATCTCGCAGCTGAATGAAAAAATCCGGGAAGGTTATCTGCCCCAGATCATTGCCCAGAATGAAAAGCGGGTAGCGCAGGACTTGGGAAAGCTGGCGGATCAGATCGCAGCTCATCCGAATTTAAAGATCGTTTTGATCGCAGGCCCCAGCTCGGCTGGGAAAACGACGTTCTCCCGGCGTCTGGCACTGGCCTTGCGTGAGCGCGGCAAAGACCCGATTGCGATTTCTATGGATGATTTCTTTCTTAACCGCGAAGACAGTCCCCGTCTGCCGGATGGAACGCATGACTATGAGAATATCGAATGTCTGGATCTGAAATTGTTCAATGCCTCCATGGAAGCGCTGATCAGCGGTCAGCCGGTCGTGCTGCCGACGTATGATTTTAAGCTGGGGGAGAAACGCTTTATCCGTGAACCGCTGACATTGAAAACAGATCAGATCCTGATTCTTGAGGGGCTGCATGCCCTGAATCCGCGCAGCTCCGAGAAGATCGCAGAATCCGCAAAGTTCCGCGTTTATATCAACGCTTTGACGCATTTGAATTTAGACCGGCATAATCGTATTACAACAACCGATTATCGTTTAATCCGCCGGATGACGCGGGATTTTCAATTCCGCGGCCGCAGCGTTCAGGATACGCTGCAGGGATGGGAGCAGGTGAAGGCCGGCGAGGATCGGTATATCTATCCTTATCAGGAACAGGCTGATTTTCTGTTCAATACTTCCATGGATTATGAGCTGCCGATCTTAAAGACGATTCTGGCGCCATTGTTGGATCAGGTGCCAGTGGATGTACCGGAATATATTGAGGCCAACCGCATCCGCCGGCTGCTGGCCTACTTTGATGCTGGAGATCCTGCCTTTGTGCCGCATGATTCGATTCTGGCTGAGTTTATCGGCGGCAGTGTGTTTGAAGAATAATAGGGAAACTGTTGGTTGAGTCACTCCTACTTCCGGTCGATTGCGGAATTCGCAGTATTCAGGCTATGATGATATCCGAAAGCAAGGAGGAAGCTTATGAAACAATCAGGAAAGACGATGGGGATGTTAATCGCCAGTCTGCGCAAGGCTCAGGGTATGACGCAGGCTGAGTTAGCTGAGCGGATGCAGGTCACGGACAAAGCTGTGTCGAAATGGGAACGGGATTTATCCTGTCCGGATATTCAGTCGCTGCCCAAACTGGCAGAAGTGCTGCAGGTGTCCGCAGAGGAGCTGCTGCAGGGAGAGGTGCTGTCTGCCGCTGCCGCCGGAAAGTCTGTTTCATGGCTGGAAAAGATCAATTCTATTGTAGACGTGGTACTCAAGGCCATCGTGGTTGCCATGGGGATTGCGCTGATTGTTTGTTCAATCCTGAAAACCTTGGAACCTGCCAGCGGTTTTCAGTTGACGGGTTTGGGATTAGCCTGTGCTGGAATTTTATTTCTGCGTCAGGAAAAATAAGTTCGCACAAAATGAACAAGGCAGAATCGCTGTGGAATCTTCACAGCGTTTTCTTATTTCTATTTCAGAAAATAAAACTTAATACGGTTATCAAAGATAAGAAAACATAAATTCACTCTTGATAGTTATCAAGAGATAAAGTAGAATACAATTAAGTTAAAACGAATTATTTTAAAATGAAAATTAATTAAAGGTGGAATGTTTATGGATAGAAATCAAATCTTGGAATTGATGAAAGAAATCTATACCGCTGCTGAAGCTGCAGAATATCTTAACATTTCAACACAAAGGCTTCATCAGCTTGTTCAGGATGGTAGTTTAATACCAATTAAATCAAACAAGTCAGTGACTTTATTTTACAAGCCTGATTTGGATAACCGTAAAATATCTAACTTCTCCAATAGTAAAATCAATGACAATAATAATCACTTTGATATTAACGTTCCTTACGTGAGAGATGCTATTTTATATTTTACAATTCAACAATATTTTAACTGTAATGATAAAAGAACAGAACGATTTATTCAAGATTTAACAATTAACTTTGGTTTTGATTATCGCAATGGCTTAAAAAATAATATTCCTTTTTTGGCAAACCATTTACATGTTAAAGATGCAGATTTTTATCAAGTTTATGGAAAAGTTAAAAATAGTTTTTCAACTTTGACAGATGATGTCATTTTACTGGAAAAAGGAGGGACTCTTTATCCGAAACAGCTTGCAGATACGGTAGATGCACCACCTTATTTGTTTTTAAAAGGCGACGTCCATCTACTTGAAGAAAAATCGATTAGTGTTGTAGGAAGTAGAATTGCGTCCACTTCTTCATTGGAGAATACAGACCGGCTAGTAAGGTCGCTATGTCGGAGAAATCTAGTAATCAATGCGGGGCTTGCCAAAGGGATTGATACTGCGTCTCATACAGCAGCATTAAAATATGGTGGAAAAACGATTGCTGTAATCGGAACGCCTATTAATAAATATTATCCTAAAGAAAACAAGGAGCTACAGATTGAAATTGAAAATAATGGTTTAGTTGTATCGCAGTTTCCACCATGTAATGAAGTTTTTAAATGGAACTTCCCGACACGAAATGCAACAATGAGTGGGATTTCACTGGCAACAGTTATTATGCATGCCGGAGAAACCAGTGGTGCTTTAAAACAAGCTGATTATGCATTAAAACAAGGAAGAGACGTGTTGATTCCTAAATCTGCAGTTATGAATGAATCTTTAAAATGGCCACGCAATTATGTAGATAAAGGAGCAAAAGTTTTTTCTAATTTAAAAGAAATATTGATGATTTTAAATCATAATCAAGCCTTAGAAGATTGGTTTGATTCGACTAGTCTGGAGGAAGTTTCAGATGTGGAAATGGACTGATATTAATCATCTTAAAGCTATCATATTAGATGGAGATACATTGGATAAGGATTACATGCTTTATGACTATTCAATGCTAATTCCAGGATGTAAAGTCTATCCAGTCACAACGGACAAATAAGAAGGAATGATTTCTTATTTTGATATAACTGCATTGCTTGGCTATTTGTTGCAGAATGCGAATTGTGATTCTTTTCAAATTTTATCTATCAGCAGCAATCCGCAATTTTTGAAAGAAATGATGCAAAATCATATAGGAACAATTTATGCTGGCTGTTTTAAACGTGAATATTTAAAATATACGCCAGACTTTACGAATAAAGAATTTAAAAATCTCCCAAGTATATTATCCAATACAAGGTATGGATATGCTGCTGAAGTTATCGCTTGTAATGAATATGCGAAGAAAAAGAATTTGTTGAGTTGTGAAGCAAAGTTAAAGCTAAATAATGGGGATATTAAAAATTTCAAATTGTATTTTGGTGGAAGATATTACGCAAAAAACCACAGGTATTTATCCGATGATCCTTTGTCTACATTGATTCTTGAATTTAAAAATAAGCCTGTAAAAGCGATCAGTGAATATTTTGATCAGGCTATTGAATTCTTGCGCCCTTTTGAAACAATGGATATCTTGACCTATGTACCACTAAAACCTGACGAAATTGCAGCCCATCGATTTAATCGCTTTGAATCTTTAGAGCTCAATCGTTGTCAACATGATAATCTAGAGTTGTGTAGTATTGTTACTTGTTGTAGAAGCTTTTCTCAAAAGCGTAATGATACAATTCACCGTAACGAAAATGTTAAAGGGGTTTATGCTATATCTCAGAATATTCAAAATAAAAAGATTTTAATTATCGATGATGTATATTCTACGGGAGCCACGATAACAGAGATTGTTAAAACGCTTTATGAAGCAGGAGCTGCCTATGTAAGTGCCTTATTTATTGGTGTAAATCAGTTAACAGAGAGTCCTGCTAACCTATATCAAGCACCTATTTGTTCTGCATGCGGAGGTAAGCTTCAATTACGTCTAAACAGTAAAACAAATCAGTTGTTTTGGGGGTGTGCTAATTATGGCAGAGGATGTCATGTTACAAAAACATGTGAACAGGGTTTACAGGAAATGAGATGGGTAAACCGGCTAAATATAGCTGATTTTAAAGATCTTGAAGATTACTATTAATCTTCTCTGATACTGGTATTCCTTTCCCAAAAAAGTTGAAATATAAAAAAACGAAGGAATTTGCCGCCTTCGCTTTTCTGACGTTCTAAGAATTATTTATACAGCGGGCCATAAGCAGCGCAGGCACGATAGTCTGCACTCTCAAGATCCTTGGTGCCAAAAGCTGCCCAGCTGTGCGGACGGAACAGTTCGCCGTCCTTTAAATTATGCATCGAAACCGGAATTCGCAGCATGCTGGCCAGGGTGATCAGATCCTTGCCGATGTGACCATAGGTGAAGGTACCGTGATTTGCACCCCAGTTAGCCATCACGGAGTACACATCTTTAAAGGCTGGATTCGTTTCATCCAGGCGCGGAACAAACCAGGTTGTCGGCCAGGTCGGATCGGTGCGCTGATCGAGAATCTTGTGCATTTCCTCATCCAATACCACAGTCCAGCCTTCCGCGATCTGCATGACAGGGCCTACACCCTGAACCAGATTCATCCGCACCATTGTGACCGGCATTTCCGCATGAGTTCTGAAATGCGAAGAGAAGCCGCCGCCGCGGAAATAGCCAAGATCCGCCGGGCACCAATCAGTCGCTTTCAGACACGCATCAATATCCGCTTCGGTCATTTCCCACCAGGTTTTCATTACACCCTGGCCGTTTTCATCCTGGGCGCAGCCGGTGGCATCCAGCGCGGCGGCTCCGGAGTTGATCAGATGGATAAATCCATTCGCGGCCCGGCCTTCCGGTTTGCGTCCGACTACCCGTTCCACCGCATCCGGACTCCAGTATGTCCGCACATCGGCAAAGATGCTGGCACGATGGTTCAGCAGCTTTTCAAACAACATCGCAACTCCGTTGAGCGTATCGTTTTCAGTCGCTAAGATTAAAGGTTCCTTTTTGCCATTCCAGTTAAAGGAGGAGTTGGTGATGGCTTCCGCAAAGTCACCGTTAGGCATATAATCCGTCCACATCCGCTGACCCTGGAAGCCGCCGGCGATGGCATTGCGTCCGATCGCTTCCTCATGCCGGCCGATTTCGTTCAGCTTGTCGTTGCCTAACATAATGTCGCGGATGATCATTGTCATTTTGGTCACGAACTGCCATTGCTTTTCCTTCTCTTCTGCGCTATATGGCTTAGCATTCTTATCAAACCCTTCCGGGCAATTCGCCTTCACCCAGGCATAAGCTCGTTCATATTCTTCATGATCGTAGATTTCCAGATTAACGCGGCGGAGGATCTCGGACATATCAACCCATTCGGCCCGGATGCCCAGATATTTTTGGAAGAAATCCGGGTCGCAGCAGCTGCCCATAATGCCCATCGCAATCGCGCCGATATTGACATAGGCTTTGTTGCGCATTTCGCCAACCGCCACCGCACAGCGGGCGAAGCGCAGGATCTTTTCTTGGACATCGGCCGGGATCGAGCTGTCATTGGCGTCCTGAACGTCATGGCCATAGATTGAAAACGCTGGCAGGCCTTTCTGCGCGTGCGCAGCCATGACGGCCGCCAGATAAACCGCACCCGGTCTTTCTGTTCCGTTGAAGCCCCAGACTGCCTTGATGGTTGTCGGATCCAGATCCATGGTTTCTGATCCATAACACCAGCAAGGGGTGACGGACAGCGTGCCGCAGACATGTTCGCGGCTGAATTTATCCGCGCATAACGCCGCCTCCCGGCCCCCGCCAATCGTTGAATCCGCGATCACCACCTGAACCGGTGTGCCGTCGGAATACGTCAGATTGGCTTCGATCAAAGCTTTGGCTGCTTTGGCCATGCCCATCGTCTGCTCTTCCAATCCTTCACGAATGCCGCCCCAGCGGCCATCGATTGTCGGACGAATACCAATCTTGCATTTACTTAATTCCATTCTGATTTCTTCTCCTTTTCTTGTTATTTTAGCGCCGGCTTTGAAGTTTATGCCTGAGCATAATCCCGCATCTGCGCCTGAATTTGTTTGAGCTGTTGGATCTGCGCTTCCATGGATTTCTCTGGCAGCGTCGTGATGATTTTTTCACTGTTTTGAATCAGTTCCGTGATTGCCGCATGATCGCTGACTAAACCTTCACGGATCAGCTGTATGGCGATATTGCCCAGCGCGGTCGCTTCCACCGGCCCGGCAACAACCCGCTTGCCGGTGGCATCGGCGATCTTTTGCCGCAAGGTGGCGGACTGACAGCCGCCGCCGACCATATACAGCGTATCTGAAGGCTGCTGCGTCAGGGCTTCCAGCTCGTCAAACGCCAGCTTCATCTGGACGGCCAGGCTCTGGTAGACGCACCAGAACAGTTCGCCGGGTGTCTTGGGCAGCGGCTGACCCGTTGCTTTCAGAGCATCATGAATCCTTTCGATTGTCTGTCCCCATTCCCGGAAGGTCGCGGCCTGGGTGTCGATCAAACCTTCATAGCTTTGAGCCTGACCCATCATCGCTTCAATTTCGTCGTAGGAAAACGGCATGCCCTGCCGCTCCAGCTGGGCTTTGCATTGCTGGATAATCCACAGCCCCGTACAGTTTCGTACCAGGCGGGTCTTGCCGCCAGGACTGCCTTCGTTGGAAACACCCAGTTTGGCGCTGGCCTTGGTGATGACCGGCTGATCCAGAATTTGTCCGAGTATCGCCCAGGTTCCGCAGCTTAAGAATAACGGATGCGGATCCACCGTCGGCAGGGCATAAATAGCACTGGCGGTATCATGCGCTCCGCACAGAACAACGTCCACCTGTCCCAAACCACATTCCTCAGCAATTTCCGCTTTTAAGCAGCCCAGCACCTCGCCGGGATAGCGCAGCGGGGCAAACAGTTGCGGACGCAGGCCTAAGCGTTGAAGCAGTGCTTCATGGATCCCGGTGCGTTGGGGATTAAGACATTGCGAAGTGGAAGCAATCGTAAACTCACAGGCCTGTCTGCCGGTCAGGAAATAACCGATCAGATCCGGCAAAAACAATAATCGGTGCGCCCGTTCCAGCACTTCGGGCCGTTGCTTTTTAAGCGCGGCCAGCTGCATCAGCGTGTTAATTTCATCCGGAGTGTTGCCAGTCTGGGCAAACAATTCCGGCATGGAAAGCACAGAGGAAAGTTCCGTAAGAATTCCGCGGGTTCGCTCATCCCGATAACAGACCGGATTTTCGATTAGCCTGCCGCTTTCGTCCAGCAATCCGAAATCCACGCCCCACGTATCGATCGCCAGCGATTTTACCTCATAATGCTGCCCCGCCAGCGTGAGACCTTTTTTGATCTGGTTGAATAAGTACAAAACATCCCAATACAACGAACCGCAGCAGCGCACTGGCTCGTTGGCAAAACGATGAATTTCATGACAGCGCAGCGTCTTTCCCTCGATCAGGGCGGCGATCACGCGGCCGCTGCTGGCGCCTAAATCAATCGCAAGTACGCAAGGTTCCATCGCTATTTCCCGGAATATTTCTTATAGCCCGGATGTTTTCCGGTAACATGATAAGTCGTATCGCGCATCGTGATCAGGCGGTCGATGTTTTCCCGCGCGATATCCTTCACCCCGCCTAACAGCCGGGCATTGAGCATGATCTTGGCGGTCAGTTCCAATGTTTCCATGCGGTAATACGCGGTGATCAGATCACAGCCCACCGTTAACGCGCCATGATTTTCCAACAGGATAACATCGTGCTCTTTCAAGTAAGGGGCAATGCCCTCCGGAACTTCATTGGTTGACGGCGTGCCGTAAGGCGCAATCGGAACAGAACCGATCGCAATGACGGATTCGATCATCGCATAGTCGTCCATCGGGACATGCGCGCAGGCAAAACCCGTCGCTGTGGCAGGATGGGCGTGAACCACCGCTCCGACATCCTCCCGTTCTTGATAACAGCGCAGATGCATTTTAATTTCGCTGCTCGGCCGATAACCTTCTAAGGCTTCCAGCACCTCTCCCCGGCCGTTGATTTTGATCAGCTTGTCCGGCGTGATAAAACTTTTGGAGATGCCGGTCGGTGTCGCTAAATAAAGATCCTCACCGATCTTGACGGACACGTTGCCGTCATTGGCTGCGACCCAACCCTGCTGCCACATCTTGTGGCATACATCGCAGATCTGTTCGCGAATTTCTTGTTCATTCATGATGTTTCATCCTCCCTGTAAGTTAATTGTGGCATAATCGCAGGGCGCATGCAAGCCTAGAATGAAACCGCTATCACACAGAATCGCCATTGATCAAAATACACGGCTGAAAAACGTCGTTGGTAGGCGGATCTTTGAAATTCGCGGTCTTATTCATCAGTAAAACGTTCTTTGAATTTTCTGTGAAAATCCGGTCAGCATGGACTTTTTACCCAAGCATAATCAGAAAGAAATCAGAACCGATTGAGGCTGATGAAAGGCAAAGGGAGTCCAATGAAGAAGGCGGGCCGAAAGACCAAGCATAGCCTGAAAAAGGGAAAATCCCGACTGTATTCAGCAGGGAAAGACCGGTTTATACAGATTCCTTTTCCGGCTTCAGCCATCGTCGATAAGTGAGATCGATGCCCAATGCGCCTAAAGGCGCCGTGATTAAGATCGCGATCACAGCAGCGCTTAAAACAAGCTCGCCGCAGGCTAGACCTAAACTTAACGGCACCGCTCCGATCGCCGCCTGAACTGTGGCTTTGGGACAATAGGCGATCATGCAGAAAACGCGTTCTTTCCGGTTCAGCGGCGTTTTGATCAGACACAGGGCCACCGCTCCCATACGCAGCAGCAGCGCGCTGAAGATCAGAAGGATCAGTGGACCTCCGGCTTTGACAAGATAGGCGGGATTCACCACCGCTCCGACCAGAACAAACAACATCATCTCTGCCCCTACCCACAAGCGTGAGAATTTCTGCGACAGCCGTCCTGCCAAGAGCGAATATCGGCTGTAAATCGCGATCCCCATCGCCATGATGGCCAGCAATCCGGAAAACGGCAGAAAGGCCTGCAGCCAGTTTTCCGCTTCCAGCAATAAAAAGGCCACGCTCATCAGAATCAGAACCTTGATCGAATCCCGCAGATGAACTCTGCGGAAAAACCAGCACAGAAGCAGACCGGTGATCGCTCCGATAAAAAGACCAGCCAGAATCGAAACAGGAACCTGCAACAGTCCCACAGCCGATCCCGACTCCCCTTGAGCCAGGGACAGAAAGCTGGAAAACAGCACGATGACCAAGACGTCATCCGCGGAAGCGCCCGCCATGATCATCTGCGGGATCGACTGTGCCGTACCACGCTTCTCTTCCATCAGCTTCAACATTCGCGGCACGATGACTGCCGGAGAAACAGCCGCGATCACCGCTCCCATCACCGCACATTCGATTGCCGACAAGCCCAATAACCCCGGGCCCAGCGCAACATAGCCGACGATCTCAATGATCGCGGGTACAAAGCACAGTAAGATCGCCGGCCGGCCCACACGTTTTAAATCGTTCAGGTCCAGCGCCAGCCCTGCCCGTAATAAAATCAAGACCAGCGCCAGTTGACGCAGATCGGCCGCAATCGTCATTAGCTGCGGCGATAACCAATTTAATCCATACGGGCCTAATAAAATACCGGTTAAGATCATCCCCAACAACCCCGGCAGATGCAGACGCTGCAGAAGCTGACTGAAAAGAATCCCGACTAAAAATAAGCATGCCAGACTCGTTAACATGTTTTTTCCTCCTTTTAAAGTGTCCTATGGTGGAGCTGCCAGCCGCAAAAAAAGCTGACGACCTATGCGAAAAACACATAGAAGTCATCAGCTGTGAAAGCGGTTTAGGCCAATCGCCAGGGGAGACATCATTCCCTGTCTATGATTAAACCTGATTTTCGACACAATGTCAAGATTGTAAGAAATCCGGCAGTTGTTGCGAATAGCCGCAGCGTGTATAATGAGGTACAGGCGAAAGCCTGAACTTTTAATAAAAGGACCGGGAATGCGACTGAAAGTCGGCTTCCTGGCGTAGAATAATCACGAAACAGGAGGGGTATTATGATCGAAACTCCGGATCAGGCGGTGATCTTGTTTTTTATTTACAGCTTTTTGGGATGGGTTTGCGAATGCATCTATTGTTCAGTCGGACAGCGAAAATGGATCAACCGCGGTTTTTTAGCAGGTCCCTATTGTCCGATTTATGGCTTCGGCGGGGTCTTTGTGCTGACCTTGCTCGAACCTGTCGCGGATAGCTTCTGGATGGTTTTTCTTTGGGGCGTGGTGATTACCAGCACTTTGGAATATCTGACCAGTTATGTGATGGAAAAGCTGTTTCATACCCGGTGGTGGGATTATTCCCGCTATCGCTTCAATCTGAACGGCCGCATTTGTCTGTTAAACTCAACGTTATTTGGCTTGATGTGTTTATTTGTTGTCTACATCATTCATCCGCCGATCTTGAATGCCGTCCAACAGATTCCGATTCAGCTGCTGTGGGTGATGAACGCTGCGCTGTTGATCTATTTTTCCACCGATGTCTTCAAAACAGTCCATGCTCTGCTGCGGCGCAACAAGGAATTCGTCGAATTGGAAAAGTGCATGCAGGAGCTGCGTGAAGCGATGAAAAATGTCGATCAGCTGGGCGAGGAGATCCCGTTTTATGAACGCGTTCAGGCTGTGATGGATTCCACCGATGCCGACGAACAGCTGGCAGCGATGATTAACAAAATGGTCAGCCGCATTGATTTGATGCCGAAGCGAACTTTCAAGATTCGCTCTCGTTTAAACAAAGCATTCCCGCATCAGGTTAATCCGGAATTCTCCAATGAATTTCGTGCCTGGGTGGATCAGACCCGCAACCGTACAAAAAAAGCCTTTGATGAAAAGAAGGACGCAATTGTGGAAAAGATCGAAAATACGCTGGGCCGCTGAGGGCGGTTTGAGCATCAAAAAAGAAAATCCGCGGAAACTCTGCGGATTTTTGTGTGGGATAAACGCTTGGCTTAATGAGAAGAGGCGGCAGATTGCCCGACTTCAATGGATTCTGCGGGCACCAGCTGATCCAGAAAGGAAGCCGGCATTTTAATATACAGAAAAAGCAGTTCGGCAGGAATCAAGGAAAGCAGAGGCAGCGTGAGCGAAATATGAAAAATAAAGATTGCCGCTCCGTTAACGATCAACAAATAAATCAGGCGGAAAAGGTAACGCTGCCGGCGCGTTTGAATGCGCTCGTCCAGCAGTGCATCATTGCCGGTATAATCCCGATCCTTAAGGGTGACCACCGGCTGATGCCGTTCCACAAATAACAGATAGGTAGGATAAGCTTTCAAACTTTTCATGAATAGGCATCTCTTTTCTTGCAATCTTCAAGTTTTCAGCTGGAAAGAGCTGAACTTTCCTTTATAATAAAAGTATAAAGAAATTCCTGAATAAAAACAAGACTTGTGCGTTTGATAACAAATGTTCAAACGACGGATTTTGTTTTAAAACTGGCGGTCAGAGTAAGTTGAAACCAAAAAGAAAAGAGGAAAAGAAATGAATAAAAATAGGTTAGCCGGCAGATTCGCAGCTGGACTTGCGCTTCTTATGTTGAGTTCAGCGTGTCAGTCAGCCCCGAATCCGACACCGCTGCCGTCCGACGTCCCATCCCAATCAAAGGAGTCCGTTTCAACGCCGGAGCCAACGCTTACGGAATCGGAGATTCCCACGTTTTTCTTCTCCAACTTTGAGCTTGACGTGAAGAAGGAAAGTCAGGCACAGTTGATTTCTTTCTTTGACCTGGCGGAAGGCTGTACGGTAGATAATCCGAAAGAGCTACGGGAGCCAGATGCGGCACTGAGCTCGCTGATTCAGCAGCTCGTCGAGGCGATCAATACACGGAATACAGATTTATATAATTCGCTTTTTGCGCAGGAAGAAGCCCGGCTGGACCGGCTGCCAGTCATGCCTGAGATTCAGGAATATACAATCCATCCGCAGGCTGACTTTACCCTCGTAGATATGACATGGCTGGATGGTGATCAGACGCTGCACTCGCAGTATTGGCTGACATTAGATCAAACCAACGGTTTAAAAATTGACCGGCTGCGGGAAATTCCGGATTGTGCGGATCGGAGTACAGTAAGCATGGGGGACGCTGCGCAGCTGAGCGAAGAATTTGTCACGGCTTTGCGGTCGTCCGATTATTTTGCGGTCTTAGCGTTTTTTCCAAGAACCGCACCTTGTTATCCGCAGAATGCAGAAATCTGGAATGCGGTGACGATGGAATCGGCAGAGGTTCAGGAACTGACATCGGCAGGCACCTGGACTGCGGCCTTGATTACGCTGCAGATCGAGGATCCTGGCTGTACTGGGCTTATCGAAGGGAATCATACGTATTGTCTGGTCATGGAAAATATCGGCGGATCCATTGCGATCGAAGGCTTCTATTGGATTCCGGAGGCCGCATCGGCATAGATTTTGCCGCTGGATGCAAATAAAATGAAACATAAAGGAGAGGCGGGGGTCAGAATGGAAAGACCGTCGTTTCTTTTTCATCTCAGAGCTGCATGATGGCCGTAATTAAATCTCAGTGAATCATCCATACTAACCCTGAAATGGGGTGATCTGCATGCCAAGTGCGCATAAAGGTGCGATATCATTCGGATTGGTTCACATCCCGATTCAGCTGCAGGTAGCGGTGCGGGAACATGATCTGAGCTTTAATCAGCTGTGTAAGAAAACCGGTGAACGGATCCGATATAAAAAATACTGTCCTTCCTGCAATAAGGAAATCAAGCAGGAGGAGATTGTCAAAGGCTATGAATATGAGAAAGATAAATATGTCATCATTACCGCTGAGGATCTGGAAAAAATCCAGACGGAAAAAGATAAGACGATTCAGATTTTGAAATTTGTGAAAGAAGCGGAAGTGGATCCAATTTACTTTGAGAAAAATTACTATGCTCAGCCCGATAAGCAAGGGCAAAAAGCCTTTGATCTATTGCGTGAGGCGATGCTTGCCACCAAGAAAGCCGCGGTGGCCCGCACGGTGCTGGGAACCAAGGAAGCGCTGCTTTTGATCCGGGCTACAGAGGATGGGATGCGCGTGACTTCGCTGTACTTTGAAGATGAGATCGTCACGGCCCCAGCCAAGACGGCAAGCAAGCTGACCAAAGCCGAGGTGACGATGGCGAAGCAGCTGATTGATCAGCTCAGCGGTCCGTTTGACATTGCGGATTATCAGGATGAGTACCAGGAGCGTCTGCGCAGCCTGATCGAACGGAAAATTCATGGTCAGGAAATCGTCAAGGTTAAGGAAAAGCAAAGTGTGCAGGCTGTTGATCTGATGGAAGCGCTCAGCCAGAGTCTGAAGCAGAATACCGCGGGTGCGGCGAAGGCGAAAACGGCGCGGAAGCGAACCGGGAAGAGCTTATCATGAGTGAATTGTTTGATCAGCATGGCTATGCGCCGATGTTGATCGGCCGCAGCGAAGAAGCCTTTGACAGCGAGGATTATCTGTATGAAATCAAATGGGACGGTACGCGGTGTCTGGCCTACTGTTCGGATCATACGGAGCTGATCAACAAGCGGGATAAGCTGCTTAACGATCAGTTCCCGGAGCTGCTGAACTTGCATCGCTGTCTGCCCAAATCCGCTGTGCTGGATGGGGAAATTGTTGTTTTTCATGATGGAAAACCGGATTTCTACGCCCTGCAGCGAAGAGAAATGCTGCGCAGCGCCTTCCGTGTCCGGCTGGCTCAGGATAGTGATCCGGCAACGTTTATCGTCTTTGATATCCTGGAGTATAACGGCAAGGATCTTACCGGTCTGCCTTTAGTTAAGCGCAAGGAAAAGCTGAAATCTTTCAGACAAAGTGAAACGGCCGTGTGTTCGAGAACCTACCTGCAGGAAGGCAGGCAGCTGTATGCCTGGACGCAGGCGCAGAATCTCGAGGGCATTGTCGCCAAAGAAAAAGATAGTCTTTATCAATGCGGCCGGCGTACCAGCTCATGGATTAAGATAAAAAATCTGAAAGATGAGGATTTTGTGATCTGCGGCTATTTACAGAAGGAACGGAATGTGCTGAGTTTGGTACTGGGACAATACCAGGGCAGAACGCTGGTCTATAAGGGGCATGTTACGCTGGGCGTCAGTGAAACTCTGCTGCGGCGAAAACTGCCGGTCACTTCGCAGTGTCCATTTCCTGAGGAACCTCAACATCATGAACGGGCAGTCTGGCTGAAGCCCAAGCTTGTCTGTACGGTGAAATACATGGATAAAACCGCGGCAGGTTCACTGCGTCAGCCGGTACTGAAGGGGCTGCGGGATGATAAACAGGCTGTTGAATGCCAAATTGATGAAAATCGTTAGAATACTCTTTCTTTAAATAAGAAAAAGAAGTACAATAAGATCAGGAAGGAGGCGGAACATGAAGACGGTATTTCAGGTGTTTGATTCCGCAAATCTTGATCGGTGCCGGTTTTATATCGGTATGACATCATTTCTGGTCTTTTTCTTTTTCTTCATTGCCATGATTTTACAGGATAGTTTTTGGTTGATTTTAGCGGGGATTGCGATCCTGGGATGGCTGGCCGCGATGGCTTTCTGGCTGCGGAAACGCCAGAATATCAGAGCCTTTCTTCAAGCGCATCCGCTTCATGAGCCATATTGCTGCATCGATACGACAGTTTTCAGCGAACAGGAAATTCTTTCAGCCAGCTTGGATCGACTGACGGCCTGTACTTATTCCGAAGTGATTCGGGTTTTCCACAATGATAATCCATGGGAGAAGACCCGTCCGGGATATAAAGGTCTGCATTCAGTCAGTCTGGAAACGCAGAAGGGGGCGATTCTGGTCCGCGTCAGCAATGCGCAGAAAGCGGAATTGTTAACTCGTTGGATCAGGGGCAAAAAAGAAGACAACGGCACTGTCCGTCTGGAAGAACTGGGTAACTGGTCAGTGAAAACACGTTTCTAATTTCTGAGTCAATATGAAAAAACTTTTATTGCAGCCCAAGGCCCAGACCGCTGTCCAATGAAAGTTTTTTTTGATTGATCAAAGCACAGACCTATAATTTGTGATACACTAAGGTCATAAAATCACGGTGATGAAACGCTTGACCAGAATATTCTGGTGAAAGGAGAAAGCGGTTATGAAGAAGATCAGAATGATTTTGCTTGGACTGAGTTTGGCGGTGGTCTTCGCCGGCTGCGCTCAATCCCAAGCACCCGCCTCAGATCCAACGCCAATGCCAACGGCAGAGTCAGAAAAGAAAAGACTGACAACGTATACATTCACGGATGAGGCTTCCGGTGTTCAATTTACAGCGGAAGTACCCGATGCGTGGAAAAAAACAGAGATCTTCAGTCAGTCTGGCGATGAAAATCAAGAAGTCAGTCCCTCAGCCGGCGTTCAGTTTTTATTCAGCGATGACGGCAATCAGCTTTTTTCCATCATGGCGGCGGTGAACGTCCCCTTTGACGTTGATGAGAGTCTGTTTGATTCCCAGCCTTATCAAACGGAAGCGGGTTTGGAAGGTCAGCGCTATACAAGCGAGCGTGATGGGCAGATCATGGAATATTTCATTTTCGGCACAGGTGAAACGCTGCCGCAGATGTTTGCGGTTGTGATCTTAAATACAGACAACTATGCGCTTTATCAGGCTGATATCGAGCATGCGGTAACGTCTTTGAAAATTGTCTGATAAAAAAAGCAGTCCTGTCAGGAAGACCCTGGCGTGCTGCTTTTTTTTGAGATCCATGTTTTGTTTATAATTTACGGTCTGACAACATTTCGGCGCGTTCAATTGTCTTGCTGAATTTGTTGAAATTGCTCTTCATGATGTTCAGATACAGCGCGTCAATCAGATACAGTTGAGAACAGCGCATGGTTGTTACGTTTAAGCGCGTTTCAGTTTCAAAAGAGACAGTCTTTAGGATGAGATCGGCATAGGTGTGCAGCGAATTCTTCGCCATGCGCGTCATCGCAATGATCGGCATTTCATTTTCCTTGGCAATCGAAGCCGCCTTAATGACCTCCCGTGTTTCACCCGACTCCGAGATCAAAAACAAAACCGTATCTTTGCGCGACTGATCGATCAGGGAATAAATCGTATGCGGCGTCTGACTGGTCACGCAAAGTAAGCCCATCTTAACCAGCTGATTGGCCAGGTATTCGCAGAATAAATTTGAGCTTCCAATCCCGAACAAAATAATCTTCTTGGCTTTGATCAGCATTTCGCAGGCCTGCTGGATTGTTTCTTCCTTGTTGTTCTCAAAAGTCACCTCAACGATATCATGATACTGCGCAATAATTTTGCGGTTGGTGTCATTCATAGATTCGTTAACCTGGATTTCTTCTCTTACTAAATCCTGGCGCGGGATGGCCGACAGATCCGCTAAAAGTTCCCGGAAACTGTTGTAGCCCAGCTTCTGAGAAAAACGAATAATGGTTGACTGGCCGATGTGCGTATTCACGGCGAGCTGATGTGAGGTGATTGTCCGGATTTCATCAATATGGTCTAGGATATAATCCGCGACCAGTCTTTCGGACTGCGTTAAATCCTGATAAACAGCTTTTAATTTTGCTTTAAACATGGGTATCCCCCTCTTGTCTTATGATTCAATTATACAGAAAAGTTTGGATAACTACAAATAAGTTAATCAAAAAAACAAGTTAACACCTTGACAGATCCCCAAGAATGCAGTAATCTATGGGTAAATAATCCATATGTATCACCGATATCTGTGGATAAAATATCCAAGGAGGAAGAAAGATGGAGAACAAAGTTTACGGCGTCGTCGAGGGTCTTATTCAAAAACTGCAGTCCACACAGGAAGAAAATGTGGAAAAAACAGCCCGGCTGTTTGCGGATGCGCTGAAAAACGGCGGCATGCTTCAGGCTTTTGGATCAGGTCATTCCCAAGCGGGAGCTAGCGAACTGTGCTTCAGAGCGGGCGGATTCATTCCCACCAAACAGATTAAAGAACCTGCCGGCGGTGCTTATGAAGGCATTGAAGGCGTCGGCACATCCTTCATGAAAAAAGTAGATGTTCGTCCGAATGACGTCATCGTTTTGATCTCCAACTCCGGCCGGAATCCGCTGCCGGTTGAAATCGCTCTGGCGGCTCATGAAAAGGGCGCCAAGGTTGTCGCGATCACCTCGCTGGAAGCTTCCAAGAATTTAACGCCGAAGCATTCCTGCGGCAAGAACCTGTGGCAGCTGGCGGATGTCGTCATTGACAACTGCGTCATGGATGGCGATGCTTCCATTGATGTTGAAGGATTGGATACACGGATCTGCGGCATGTCTGCGATCACGACGGCGATCTTGATTCAGGCCTGCGTTTACCGTACAGCGCAGATGCTGCTGGAAGAAGGTATTGTACCGCCGGTCTTCAAGTCACAGAATATCGATGGCGGACCGGAATATAACGATCGTCTGCTGGCTCAGTATTTCGACCGCATGTACCACATGTAATTCAACGAACTAAGCGAGGATTCCCTCACCTCTGCCGGCGGAGGGAGAAATCGCTTAACGGCAGGGATGGGCATCGATCCCGCACGGCCATGAAGTCAAACGGATCTGCAAAAAGATCAAAGTCGGCAGCGCTGCCGTGTCATGACCAGCGATATAGGATTCATCGTGTGTTTGAAATAAGTTCAGAGCCGAAAAGGGGAATTCAAGTGCAGAATTCCTTTTTTCATATTATAATAAAAAAGATCAGGTTCTTTGCCCCGGCGGCAAAGGGCTAGAAAGGAAAATCATGAAGAAAGAGAAATTTTCACTGAGCAGGCTGATGCTTGCGCTGCTGGCGGCATTCAGTTTACTGCTCAGCGGCTGCGGCGCACCCTCTGCACCTACGGCTTCAGCTACACCAACACCTCCATCTTTAGAGGCCAATTCTGTTGAACATCAGCAGGTTGCCTTTGCTGACATGGCTTATGTCCGGCCGGATCTGGAGGCTTTAGATCAGAAGATTGCCGATTGTCAGGCTATGGCTGCAGAAGAAGGCAAGGAAAGCGAACTGCTTGCCATGTATGATGAGATTCTGGATGACATCCGGAATTTGGATGCCATGGACACGCTGGCGACCATCCACTACAACCTGGATACGACGGATACGTATTATGAAGAAGAAATGACCACGCTGGATAATTATTATACGCGTTTGGACAACAAGATGAACGAACTGACCGAAACGATTTTAGCGTCCGGATATCAAGACGCCGCGAAGGCAGCTTGGGGCGATGCATTTATCGAACGTTATGAGTTTAATTCCAAACTGAACTCGCCGGAAATTGAAGCTTTAAGCGAACAGGAAAACGATCTGGTTACGCAGTATACGAAGCTGCTGGCTTCGGATTATACAACGGAGCTGAACGGTCAGACAGTGACTGTCGAGGATCTTGACCTGAACACCGACGAAGGCATTCAGGCTTATACTGAAATCTATGAGAAGAAGAATGCAGAATTAGGCGGGATTTATCTGCAGCTGCGGGATCTGCGCATTCAGATTGCACAGACGCTGGGCTATGACAGTTACACAGATTACGCTTATGATGTTCTGGGCCGTGATTACACCCCGGAAGATGCCCGCAATTTCAGCGAAAAGGTCAGAACTGAGCTGCTGCCGGCATTCGGACAGATGATCAACGCGAATTATAACGAATTGATCTCTGCTTTAACTTCGATGCAGTCGGGTGATGGCGATCTGGAAGCGGTATTGCCGATTCTTAAAACATCGCTGCAGAAGGAATTCCCGAGCAAGATGAGCGAGGCGTTGGATTATATGCAGAATAATAAGCTTTATGATTTCAGCAATGAGCCGAACAAAATGCATGCGGGCTACACAACCTTTATTAATGATTATTCCGCGCCGTTCATGTTCATTAATTCCAATGATTACCGTAATGCGGATACGGTCATTCATGAATTCGGTCATTATTACAATTTTTATCTGATGCCTACGATCAGCTGGAATGACAGCAACAATCTGGATGCTGCGGAAATTCATTCGCAGGCGCTGGAGCTGCTGATGCAGCCGTATTATGATCAGTTCTTCGGTGCCGATCAGGCGGAAGGGCAGAAGATCTATTCAATTTACAACATGCTCAGCTCCATTCTTCAGGGCTGCGCTGAAGATGAATTCCAGCAGGCTGTTTTTGCCAATCCGGATTTAACGCTGGAAGAGGTCAATCAGCTGCATTCAGATATTTTTTACAGCTACACCGGAAACGAACTCTATTATGAATGGGTTGAGATTCATCATCATTTTGAAACACCGTTCTACTATATCAGTTATGCCACCTCGGCAATTTCTGCTCTGGAGATCTGGGCTCAGAGCGTGGACGACCGGGCAAAAGCCTTGTCCACCTACAACCAGATTACACAGTACACGGTCAATTTCAAATATCGTGATGCCTTAGTCGGCAGCGGATTGAAAGATCCGTTTACTTCCGACTGTGTCAGTGAAATTGCAGAAAAGGTTAAAGGTCTGTAAGACTGGAAATGCTTTGAGGAAGCAGGGAAATCTCTCTGCTTCTTCTTTCTTTTTAGAAACCAAAGAAGTCATCAAATTAGGGCTGGAAAAGCGGGACAGAGTTGGTTATAATTAAACATACGAGAGATGCGGGTGTTATTAAGCGCCGGCGTAAGTCTTGTTTCCGTAGCTCAGCTGGATAGAGCACCGCCCTCCTAAGGTTGTGCTCTACCAGCTGCCTTACGGGGAAAAGTGATCGTTGCCAGTCTCAATTTAATATAAGTCTCTGTAGCTCAGCAGGATAGAGCGTTCGCCTCCTAAGCGAAAGGCCGTGGGTTCGAATCCCGCCAGGGACGCCAGCAAACACGCCGAAAACCTTTGATTTATCAGGGTTTTCGGCTTTTCTTATTTCTGCGGCTTTTGTGGCTTTTTTGCAAAAAACCTTGG
Source organism: Holdemania massiliensis AP2 (assembly GCF_000327285.1). Classification (GTDB taxonomy): domain Bacteria; phylum Bacillota_I; class Bacilli_A; order Erysipelotrichales; family Erysipelotrichaceae; genus Holdemania; species Holdemania massiliensis. The sequence goes on from NZ_HE998569.1 coordinate 215,095, forward strand.
TTTGCTAACATTTGCTAACGAGATTTGGCCTTTTGCTAAGAAAGGCGGTAAGTCAGAGGTTCGATTTTTACCAAAGGAACTTGCAAACATTTGTTAGCAGAAATTAGAGGAAGTTGCAAACAAAATCGCGAATTTGCTAACATCGCTCAAAAATGCTTTCAGAACCTTGCTAACAAAAAAAGTGTTTGGTCACTGTGCAAAGTGGTTCAAACGAAGAAAACCTCTCACAAAGTGAGAGGCGTTCTTCTGAGGGAGGGACTTTATAAAGCTTTTGCCAGCTGCTTGAGCAGTGCGGCAGTTTCGGGATTTTTAAGCAGTTCCAGTATCTTCGCTGCATCACTTTCATCACTTTCAGTGACGGCAGTATCCGCAGTTTTAGGCTCTGTATCTTCAACAGGGTCAGGAGTCTTGGATGAGTAAAATGCTTCCTCCAATCGCTGAGCGTTTATGCAGCGATCCTCGTCGATGATGTGAGAGTAGACATCTGCAACCATTTTTACCTGAGCATGACCAGAGTCGCCCTGGACGGATTTCATATCGCCACCATTGAGTTTCAGCTTGTAGGTGATACTGGAGTGACGGAGAGAATGGAATACAACATGAGGCAGTCCGTTTTCTTTGATAAGTTTATTGAAAGCACGGTTAATCACCTGGCTTTCCATCGGACGGCCATTGCTGGAGCAAAAGACCAGGTTATTGTCGATGTATTCATCTCCAAACAGATCCATCAGCTCATCAATTTCTTTTTTTCTCTCTACCAGCATATAGGCAACTGTTTTCGGCAGGTACACGCGGCGAATACTGGTTTTGGTTTTAGGCTCTTTCAGGACCAGAGCAGTATGGGTACTGGCTATGCAAGGTGGAAACTTCTTAATAACACCTTTGTCGCTCAAATCGTCCAATGCACCTCGTGTAACCCGTTGCAGCTCTTTGTTGACGAATATATAAGCTGAACCATTTTCTATGCTCTGTGGTGCAATATCAATGCAGTCCCAGGTAAGGCCCAGCATTTCACCAATGCGTAAAGAGCAGGAGAACGCCAGATTTAAGGCAAGGGAGAGGATAGGATCATCACAGACTTCCATAGCCTTGCTCAGCGTTTCGGCAGTCCATATATCCCGTTCTTTATGTTCTTCTTTGGGAAGTGTCGCATTCAGGACAGGGTTACGGCTGATTAGTTCCCAACGCACCGCCTGATTAAAGGCACTGCGAAGTAGCTTGTGAATTTCTCTTACTGTATGCGGGGTCAGATATTCGCTTGTGGGTTTGCGGTTGTTGACGCTTACCGTTTTCACAGAGAGCAGATCACGGTAATACTTATCCATCATCCTTGGAGTGATGTCGGATAGTAACATATCTCCGATAATAGGAGTTATGTAGTTTCTCGCCAGACCACGGCGGCTTTCATATGTTGACATTGCCCAGGTATTTACACCATAGATGGACATATATTCATCGAGCAGATCGTTCAGGGTCTTTGCCGTAGGAATAAAGAAGGTTCCAGAGTCCTGCTCATACTCAATTTGCTTTTTTCGTTTTTTTGCTTCTGCATTTGTGCTGAAGGTTTCCCAACGCTGTCTGCGTTTTCCGTTTTCATCTGTGTAATCATACACCACAGAATATTTGCTTTTACGCTTCACGATAGATGCCATTTTCATTGCTCCTTTCTGAGATTTTCACATAATGAGTTTGCTTTTGATACCAGGCTTCAAAACTGCTGGTAATGATACGAATTCTTCGATCAATCAAGGTCGTCTCAAAATAGCCCCTTTTAACAAGGTCATAAGCTGTGCCAGATTTCAGCCCCAAAAGATCCGCCATTTCCGGAACTGACATCGTAGTATGCCTCCATTTCTCTCCGGGCGGTGTACCATCCACTTTTTTATAGTGGAACTGGCCGGCATACCAATCTTCAAAGCTATCCAGCATAACTCTCATTCGTCCGGCCACTTGAATTGTTTTGAAATAGTTCTTTTTAACCAACCAGTAGGATTCTACTTTACCAAGCCCAAGCATTTTGCCCATCTCTGGTACAGACATACTGGTCTTTACTCTTTGTTTTTGCATGGCTTTTGCCTCCTCTATAAAGTTTTTCTTGCTATGGCCTCATTGTAAGAGAAAGCAGAAAAAAAGTTAAGGATGTCGATTTGGAGATCGGCATCCTTGACAAATCATTCATCTGCGTGATCCAGCCAGTCATCAAAGCTCTTTTTGGAAATGCGGATATGACCGCCGACTCTGACGCTGTGGAATACACCCTGTTTTACCAGATTATATGCTGTGGGACGACTGATACCCAGAATGTCCTGAATCTCATCGACCGTATAGGTTCTTTTGTCATAGCTGACAGGATTTTGTTCATTAAAGCGGTTCAATTCCGCAATTCTTGCTTCAAACATAAAAACGCCTCCTTTATCCGGTAAGTGGCCTTACGGAGCCTCCATTTCCTCCGGAATATGAATATCTAAACTAACTTGCAGAGCATCATCAATCGCTCTCATTTCTTCGCGAGATACGCGCCCAATGTACGATAAAACACGCCTTTTATCAATCGTTTTAATTTGCTCCAGCAGAACAACAGATTTCAGTCCAAGCTCTGGAACGCTCTCCAGTGCATAGTGTGTGGGCAGCTCCTTTTTCTTAATCCATTTACTGGTGAGTGGAGCTACGATCAAAGTGGGGCAGAAAAAATTCCCCACATTGTTTTGAAGAACCAGGACAGGACGGGTGCCGCCTTGCTCTGATCCAAAATAAGGGTTCAAATTGGCATAATATAAATCCCCACGCTTATAAATCCAATCTTCTTTCATGTTCATCCTCCTATGTTTTGAGATTTGATTATGTAAGAAGGAGGCTCTGCAAATTACAGAGTCTCCTTCAATTTAGCGCCTGTTTTATCCCTTACTTGTCCACGACACCCCAGGGATTTGGGTAATCATTAAGCCGCAGGTGGCTGGCCTGCTTCTCAGGAGTTTCACCTCCACTTCGTTTGGTCTTACCCATGGCCTGCGACGGTTATTATCACGCTCGGACTATGGCTGTAAGAGAGCTTTCCTCCTTGTTATGCCATGACCGGATGCCATCCGATGTATTCCAGCCTGATATATTTCTGATAAACCGAAAACTCATCTATACAGCAAAAATGGGTTGGCCTGTTATGCGAGTGGCAGCTCTCAGAAAATATACCGCTGATGTAGCGGCTATTACGCCCAAAGAGGATCAAACTTAATGATTCGTATATGAGGTTGTCAAGGTGCAAGTGAAAGGATTTCCCTCTCACTTGCTACTGCCACTTTTTTAGAAAATCGCAACCAACTTTTTTATTTTTTCTTCAATTTTTTTCAATCGCTTATCTGCGGCTTGCCGAGTAATACCATATCGTTGGGCTAAACAAGTTGCATTTGGTATTTTCATTTCATAATAGGACAATATAAAATTTCGTTCTGCTGGACTCAGTTTCAATAGAGCTTGGTGTAAATCCTCAAGAAGTAAATTCTGAATAGCTTGTTCCGCAGTATCAACAGATTCATCCACAAACAAATCTGTATCCTGATAACCTTCCTCTGTGCCGTCACGATCTCCCACATGAGAAGCCGGGAATATAGAGCGACTTTTCTCATGTTCCTGGAGATAGCGGCTGTGGCGGTCCTCCTGTTGGTATTTTTCAAAATCTTTGCGAGAACATTCCATGATAATGCGGTCATCTTCATCACGGAACATTTTGACTGTTTCAACAAAAAAGCGCCCAGTAAAGCAACCATTGCGGCGTGCCTTACTGAACGCTGAAAAACTGATTTCCTCCCATTCCTGTGGGCTGTTATTTTTCCAAATGAATACTCTCGTCATATCCTTTCCTCCGTTCAAATTCTTGGTAGTCAGCGAATTTGAACGGTGTCATGGATATTTTGCTATGTACGCCTCCCAGCGCATACCGGCCTCCTAATACCGGGCAAAGAAAAAGGCCGGAAGTGTTTTCACCTCCAGCCATGTTCCTGCCGCCATATTGCAGCAGGAATGAAAAAAGCCCGGTTAATGCCGGGCCTTATGTAGAAAAGTATTCAATTTAGCGCATTCCTGCCACTATAACAAGTATAGCAGGTCGGAAGTCGGAAGGGAGTAGGGATTAGGTCGGGGATTTGTCGGGATTTAGTCGGGATTTAGTCGGGGCAGCTCCTCCAGGACTTCTGGAATAGAATATCCAAACAAGCAAACAGAAAATAAATAGATGGCTTCTCGTTTTCGGTCATAAAAGACACTGCGCTCTATATTTAGTTCTTCCAGCAATTCTTTCTCTGTACTGTTGAACCGATAGATAAATTGCTTAGTCAAAATTTCATAGTAAAGTTCTCCTCGATCCGGATACCGTTTCAGACGAAGGAGTGCACGGTCAATAATATTGACTAGCATTTGATTTTGAACAAGGCAGCAAACTTTTTCTTCAAAGGCTTGCAGTTCAATATCTGGTGCAAAATTTTCAAGATAGCAGAGGCCAGACTCTATATCTTGTTCTCCCATAATCCAAGCAGTTTCTTGTAATTCTTCTGCCCGTTCACTCAGAACCCAGACTACATCACGGTAAATCTTTAGAATCAGCTTACTTCTATGAAACGCAGCGTCGCTGTTAAGCCCCAAAGCTGTTAGCCTGCTGTTACATTTTTGGATTGTTGTGCTTTCTTTTCTCATAGAACATCCCTCCTTGTTCGCAATATTGCGAACATATTAGGTACAAAATAGCATAGCAGAGGAGCGTGAGAGAGGGCAGTGCCTCTCTCTATTCCCCCATTTGGTTATATCAGGTTTCTGGATTTTAGACGAATCTGCATTGCTTGCTTGGAAACCTCAAAAATATTTGCCATTTCAGCAATGAGCTGTTCATCTGTCCGGCCTATTTTAAGCCGGTAAAAACATTTTTTGATCTGCGGTAAAGGCATCAGCAGAGCAGAAGCCAGAGTATCCGCCTGACGCTCAATTATGCCATGACTTTCGTCGGAAGAAACATTTCCGTTATAAGCAGCAACATCTCCAGTACCAGAGTACAACTTCTTATGTAGTACCCAATGAGCCAGCTCATGGGCACAGGTAAAACGGAGCCGCCCTAATTTTGACGGATCACAAAGCCGTTCATCAATTAAGATTGTACCGGCTCTTACTGCAATCATTCGATACTGTCTCTGTATCTGGTCATATAAGACAACAGCACCGTCATCGAAAATTGTTTCCCCTAATATCTTGGGGTTTTTTCTTAGTGTATGAAACTCCAGGATTAGATCAAACTTTGTCTCGATAATGGTTTCGATTGGCACAGGACATGGTTGCCCGGATAGCAGAGAGGGATCATATTCCATCAGGATTTTTCGCCCTACTGCCTCGATTGCTTCTGTACGGATTTGTGGAATTGACAAAGCTCTCCCCCCTATCGTTTACGCTCCTTTAGCATTTTCATAAATGTCTGCCATTCTTCATCGGTAGCATCTACTTCTTTTGCCACACGCAAGGCTGCCCGAACAATATCTTTTTCCATGATATAGTCTGGCAAATCAGCAGATACTGTATTGCGTGATTTTGCAGCCAGATCCAAAAGCAACTCATGTTCTGATTTATCCAAATTCAGAAAGGCAGAGATGCGTTCCACAAAATCTCCATTGGGTGCAGGACGGCGGCTTTGCTCAATATCACACAGATAACCGTAAGCAATATTCAAATGCTTGGCTGTATCGCGTAAATTGAATTTGTGCGCCTTGCGTTTCTCGGCTATAAATGATCCAAAAGTTATATTGCCCACAGCATTCACCTCTCATTTGTTCAACGAACTGCGAACATCTTGCTTATATTGTATATCGAACATCTGTTCACTTCAAGGATAAAAATTTCATTTGAAAAGAGGTGTTAAAAATCAATAACACCTCTTTTGCGCTATATAAATTCCTGAGCGATTTGCTGCATTTCCGTAATGCACTCTTTGGGAGAGAGAATTTTTATTTTCCCTTTGAATTTGAATATCCAGCCATAAAAAGTTCCACTGGGGTTCACTTCAATTTTGGCTGTGAAGTGTGTATCATCATACCTATCAACAGCAGCATCTTCTCCATAATGATCTATGATTACTCTCATCAATTCGTTTTCACATAGAAGGGTTACTTCCTTCGATGACTCCGATGTAAACATATCAACCATTTTATTTGTATAGGAGGCTACATCAAATCCCTCTATCGGCATAAAGTAAGTTTCCAGATTTTCTACACTTGTTAGCCGATCTACACGGAAGTGAGCAATTTTCTGATGCTTCAGAGAAAATCCAATCAAATAGTAATGGTCATTTTTCCATTCAAGCGCATAGGGATTTACGACATAATAATATCCATCGTGCTTTAAGATTTTCTTTTTTTCCTGAGTATATTCATAGTATTGGAACCGAATTTGCTGATGGTTTCCAATCGCTGTTTGGATATTATCAATGATATAGTAAACCTTTTCATTATGCGGTTTGACACGGCTGGATAAAGCAGCAAATTTTTGAAGCTGTTCTGCCTGATGTGTGCTGGTCAGACGGCATAATTTCTGTACCAGTTCCTCGGATTTCTTGGCAGAAATGATCTTCGAGGATGCTACTGCGTCTGTCAGCATTTTCAGTTCAGGATACTCAAACGGTCGGCTTCCCATAAAATATTGGTTTTGGGTACTCTTGACCACCACAATATCAATCCCTGCATCGATCAGCGCATTGGTATCTGCGTAAACAGTCTGCCGCACTGCCTGAATTCCTTTTCCATTCAGATGGGCAATGATGTCAGATACTGTGGCGGGATGGTTTTCATCGGTCCTCTCATAGAGAAACCGGAGTAATTCCAGTATCCGCATATTTGTTGAATTCTGCATACTTCACCTCCTCGATTCTTAAAATGGCCTATTTTGTATGGTGTCCAGCCCCAAAGACCAGAAGCAGGGCGACAGCACAGAGAAGCAGGCCGATCCAATTTCGATCTATAATCAGCTTGATCACCGCCACAAGCAGAAGTCCGCCTGCCAGGAGCACAACGCCATTCATTCAGCGTCCTCCCGAAGCATAGTTTCCCATGTTGATGTCCAGCACCCCTCTGGGCGGCTGGATCAGGGAGTCCTCATACTGGCACTTCCACTGGACCTCCCGGCACATCTGGCTATCCGCCACGCCGTCTATGGTTTCCCCATCCTGAATGGGGTTATCATGCTCCAGAATATAGGACGCTGCATTATAGGCGTGGTTTACCACCCAGTTGGGGTCCATGCCGTGGAAGTGGTACTGGAGATCCGGCAAAAACAGGGTGCTCATGCCCACCGTGTCGATGAGCATATCCTCCGTGCCCTCGATGTTGAAGAAACGGACATTGACGCCAAAGCGGATGAACCGATCCGGCCCCTCAATCTGATGGGAGCGCACATCCTCTGCCAGAAACAGCTTGCCGCAGTTCTGGAAATAGAACGCCTCACAGGTGGGGTACAGCTCTGCCAGAGCCTCCAGAAAGTCGGCATCCAGGTTGGCACGCTCCAGCGCTGGAAGCGCCGCAGTCAGCATATCGGTGGCCACCACCTGATATTTGCACTCCCGGAAGATCCGGTCACGGTCCTCCTGGCAGTCCCACATCTGGCTCATCAGAAAGGCATCAAAGCCTTTGCCCTTGAACTTGTCGCATTTCATCACCATCAGCTGTACCGGGTACTTGCCGTCCTGAAATTCCGCGACATGATCCAGGGCGGCAAAGCCGGCCATTTTCTTATCATAACAGAAGCACTCTGTTGATCCGATGTGCTTCTCCATTATGGCAGTCATTTTTTCTTTATCCGGCATTTCTACCGGCTCTTTGAACAGCATCTGAATGAGATAGGGACCTCCGGGCTGGGGGCCTTTTTTGTCGTCCAGATTTTGCTGGAAAGCTTTATTGCTCATTTGGGTTCCTCCTTCTTTTCTGGGAACAGTTTCCACCGAAACTCCAGCTCTTTCTGGACAAACTCTTTCGGCAGGCCGCGGGGGTTGGCGATGAGATACCATACCCGAAAGGTGCGCTTCTTCGGATCTGTTTCCTGCCGGTAGAGCTGATAGCCCGCCTCATCCTCCTGTGTCCACTGTCCTGTCTGCCGCTTGGCCTGCACAAAGGGTTCCACCACCTGGTCCAGTTCCTCTCTGGTGCGGCTTGAGGCCCAGGCTTGATCCACATCATTGGCGTGGGAGAGGTGGAACAACATCGAACCCATCCAGTTCTTTGCCTTGTGTCCAGGCGTTCCGCGCAATTCCGCCTGACGGCGGTACTCCTCCATCTGCTCCGCCGTTCCGTACCGTTCCACCATCTGCTCCCGCACATAGATGAACCAGCTGTAGTCCTCCGCCTCGGTGAAGGGGGCGCAGACCGGCTGTAATGCCTCCACGGGGTCTGCCTCGAAGCGGTCGATGAAGTCGAGGTAGTTGGCTTTGACCAGGGGCAGAAAGGTGTCCAGCAGCCCGGTGTTCAGCCGCAGGTCCTCTGTCAGCATCCGAAAGAATGAACCGCCTGTTGTGGGTTCAATTCTGAAAGAGTAGAGGTAGTCATCTCCCTGCTTTATGATACAGCTGAAGCCCACCTCCACATTCCCATGGCCGATTTCGTAGTCTATGTAGTTGTAGCGGCTCCGGTCAAACCAGATCTGATAGGTCAGCCCGTTTTTCATTTTCTTTTTGAAGTCGCCCTTTTTCAGACGCTTCCAGCCCTTTTCCTCCAGGCCCAGGCCGTTCCACAGGTAGTCCAGAAGTTCCTGAATTATATCTGCCGGCCGTTTTTGTTCCACGGTCTCCACCCCCTGACGAATTCTCTTTAATAGTCAAGCAGGATAGGCACCTGCTGCTCCTCGGCAAACCGCATGGCCCGCCAGAACATGGAGAAGGCAAACTTGGCAAGGGATTGAGTGTCATACTGGGTGTGTTCCGGGATGTCTGCCTTGCTGTACTGTCCATCTGAGTCTACGGTTCCGTCTACCGGGTATCCCTCCGTGTCTGCCCAGCCAAGGATAGTGTCCTCATCGGCTTGCCACGCCAGCTGGTTCAGCTTTTCCAGCTCCTTCCGCAGTCCGCCCAAGGTGGCGATAGCGGCGGTGTCATCGGTAGGCAAGGACCCTTGGAACAGAAAGCTGTCAGAAAGAGGGAGCCACCAGGTAGCCCCACGAAACAGGGACCACACCCGCTCCTCATCTGATGCAAGGCGGGCGACCAGAGGATGCTCCCCGAAGATCCAGTCCTTCTCCACGGTGGAAGGCACCGGTTCCTCGTATGTACGACAGGCGGCCACCAGCAGCATAGCGCCGAAGGCATCCCAATCCGGCTTGTCGGTGTAATAAGGTTTCTCATTATCTTCAAGCCAGGGAGCGTAGGGGGGCTGGCCCGGCTGAGAAATGGCGCTCAAGATCTGATCCCGCCAGTTCTCCACCGCCGCCTGGACCTCAGCCGGGGACATTTCTTCCTCGTTATCAGCAGGTTCCCCGTCCGGGGTGATGCGGTTGAAAGAGTATCCGTTTTCCTCCGCCCACTGCTGCACAACAGTTTTCCAGTTGTGAGAATAGTACCGGGTCAGCGTCCCGGCGTAGATGTCAAGTCCCATAGTAATGTCTCCTTTTCAATCAAAATCCATCCAGACCAGGTGTTTTCCGCAGTGGAGGCACTGGAACAGATAGCATTGCAGATGCCCGCCATTGACAGATTCCCGGATCATTTCTTTTTGCTCATCGTCCCACATCGGATCGTCCAGTACCTCCTCCAGCACACCCAGGGCCCGCAGTTCTCTGGCACCCACATGGCCCAGGTAGGCGCAGTAGTCGCCGCAGTGGGCGCGCCAGTATTCCTGCTGCCAGCCGGAGTAGCCGGGGGTGCGGTGGATCAGCTCGTCCAGCTTCTCCGGATCGTCTACACCATCATCCACAGAGAAATCATCTTGAAAACTACCGTCATATTTCCGGGCTGCTTCGCCGTTGGCGATGCACTCTGGGCACAGATATGCAATATCCTCCACGGCGTAAAAGGGGGCTGTATAGAAAATATGGGTCGTCTTGCCACAGCAGTCGCAGACAACGCCGTCTGCGGATTCCTCAAAAGCCCCAGTTTCCAGAGGGTTTGGGTGATACCGGAAGGCGGGCAGGCCCAGCTGGGCCTGCCGTTCCTTCTCTTTCTGCTTTTCCTCCGGCGTTTTGGGCTTGGGGAGAGCATAATGATTGCCCCAGTTTTCCGCATAGTCCTTCAGCGTGCCCAGCCGCTTGAGGGTCTTTTTATCGGAACGATTTCCGATTTGGCAGAGCAGTTCGTAGGCGTCCTTCTTAAAGTCCAGCAGGTCATATACATCCACCAGCACTTCCTTGGCCTGCTGATCCTCACTCTGCTCAAGTTCTTCCTTGAAGGTATATAGAGCGCGGACATTGTCTGGACCTTCATTGGTCGCAACAAACTGTTTTTTTAGTTCGATATAGGTTTTCTGATATTCTGTCATTGGTCGCACCTCCCATCAATCCCACCAGAAATACCAGACAGTGGACTGCCACAGGACATCTGCCAAGGAGCCAATGCTTCCATCCTCATTCTGATCCAGATCTGGGCAGAAGCCATATTGCTCCACAGCCACTTCCATAGCTCTTTCCTTGGAGATCGGAGTCGGAAGTTCAAACTCCAATTCATCGTGGCTCATGGCGGCAGGGATGGCACCATGCTGCTCGAACCAGTATTTCGCCACTGCCATCAGGTCCGGCGTGTCGGGGCACTCATTCCAATTTCCAAAGGGCAGATAGGCGAAGATCTCCCAGGGGTTCTTGACCGGAATTTTGGCCAGAATGAGCGGATAGGTCATGTGGCTATCCGAATCCCAATAGCAGGAGAAGCGGTCATTGTCATAG
>NZ_HE998569.1:226490-237306 GCF_000327285.1 Holdemania massiliensis AP2
CCATCTCGCCCAGGACTTCCGCCTCCCAGTCCATGTCATCGTCCTCGGCTTCTTCCTTGCGCTGGCCGGTCAATTCCTCCAGAACCGCCTTTCCGTCCTTGATGGGAGCGGAGAGCATCTTCTTTCGATACTCCTCTACTGTTTTGAGGTCAAATTCGTAGAAGTCCGCATTGTGCTCCGGATCGGCGTTCATCACCAGACACTCCAACAGCGTTTCATCATCCGCCTTGATGAGCACGGGAACAAAGCCCTCCCGTACCCCCAGCCGCTGGGTGTAGCTGTATGCCGACATGATGGGGTCATCATCTGCCATGGATGGGAAATAGGTACACTCGCAGTCCAGATACTCCATGATGGCCTGAGCAACCTCGGAAGGCTCCAGCGTGTCCTCGTCGAAGTCCTGTCCCTGCCAGTTTTCAAACCGTTCCCCGATCACCTCTGCCATAGCCTGATAGTAGTCCTCGTCAAAGGGGATGAACAGGTAGGCTTCATCCTGGAACTCATCAGAGTGATACCGCTCCGGGCCGAAGAAGCGGAGGGCGTTGTCGTCAACATCGGCAGGATAGTAGGGGCTGTCGCCCTCTCCGTAGTAATAGCCTGCAAAGGCACGGCCTTGCTGATTGAATAGCACAGAGAACAGACAGCCGTCCAGCTCATCCCGGATAAACTCCCGCAGATCCACACTGGCAGGATCAGCTTTGACCTGTTTGGCCACTTCGCTGTATTCTTTCAGGAAGTCCTCACCCATCAGGTCGTGCTCCATGCACCAGCGCAGGTAGATGGCCATGTGGTTATAAGCGTTGATGGGGTCAATTGGCAGTTCCTTCTCCTCAATGCTCTCGATATGATAGGAGGCATCGTCCATCTCACCGTCAAAATCATCATTGGAAAGGGTGCCACGGGTGATAGCATCCTGACGATCAGGCTCCACCACAAAGCTGATGCCGTTCATTTTGCCCAGCAGGGCGTCCGCGTCATGGGCCAGCTTATATTCCAATTCATCCCGGTAGAGAGGAATCACCTGATAGAAGTTGACCTCCTCGCCACTCGGCAGGATGCAGACCTCGCTGCCATCTTCGGTATCCTGGGGACCAGTCAGAATGGCGGCGCACAGCTTTGTGTCCTTTGCAAAATCCTCCTCATTGTCCATGGTATGGCCGAAGCCCAGCCAGGTATCGCTGGCAATGGGAAGGCGGGCCAAGGATTTCAGCAGGCGGATGGGCCAGTACCACTTTTCGTCTTTCATGGACTCCTGATCCAGCTTCCAGTCCGCAGGCAGGGCAATGGCCAGCTCCGCCCGCTCCAGCTTATATTCCGCCAGTTCCTCCGGCACATTCATCCGGTGAGCGCCCATGCCCATGGTGACCAGGGTGCAGTAGTCCCGCTCCTCAGAGGGCGGCACCACGCAGATGTCCACATGGATGTCGGGAGAAACCAGCTCATGGAACACATTCTCGAACTTGCCGAAATACTGCTCAATGTGCCCCTCGACGGCTTCCATCTCCTCCTCGGTGTAGACTTCGGGATTACTGAATTCTTCCTCATCCTGCGTGTCATCATTGTCTGAGTGGTCGCAGCTGTCATCCTCCGGATCTCCCTTTATAGGCTCGTAACCGATCTTCAGGGTCATCTGTTCCTCCGGCAGGGAGACGCCGGGGCTGCGGGTGATGGTGTGCTTATCGTCCGCAGAAAAACCGATGGTCTCGCCGTCTTGCAGTGTCACATCACACGCCAGCACATAGGAGGCAAGGCTGGCCAAAAAGTCCCGCAGTTCCTCCGGCTCAGCGTCGGTGTTCAACACCTCCATTTCCTCCTTGCCAAACACATCCATGCCGTAGGTGTAGCCGTTTAGGCCCCCCTCGCTCCGGTACAGGCCGAACCAAACCCAGTTGAAGATGGGCAGTTCGTCCTCTTTGAGCATATCGGCAAGGCCCTCATAGAAACGAGGCTCAAATACCACGCCGCTGGTGTAGACACCGGTGGCGTATTTCTGCTTGCAGCACACTGCCATCGCCTTGGTGAACAGCTTGCCCCGTTCCAGCAGTTTTTCCTCCTCGCCCAATACAGCCACCATGATATGGGCCTTGTGCGCTTTGGCCACCTCTACGGCCTCTGGCCACATATAGTTGTTTTCGGCGTTGATCTCCGCTTCATTGTCCGGGATGTGACCGTGGAAGAGTGTCACGATCAGCATCATGCCGCCGACCCGCATTACCACAGCGTCATCGCTGTTCTCATCATCTTCGTCGCCCTCATCCGGCTCCTCATCTACGATGCCCCATTCTTCCCGTAGATTCCGGATCAACTGCTCCTTGTCCCATTCCGCTTTGGAGAGGAGCACAGACCCGGCAAAGGAGCCCTTACGGTCAGTTTTCTCCTCGTCGGCGTCATCCTCAAGATCCTCTACATCTTCATCCGGATCATAGAGGGATTCATGCTCCAGTCCGCGGACAAATTCCTCAAAGCTGTCTGCCAGATGGGTAATCTTGTAGTCGTTTTCCTGATCCACATGGACTACCGCAGGCTCTCCCTGGGGGCCACAAACCCGGTAGTCCAGGAAGATCATATCGTGTCCGGCGCTGGGACAGTCGCAGATGGCCACTCCGATGGCAGGATACTCCCACTCATCGATCATAAACTGGCTTCCCAGCTCTCCGCAGAGGGAGCAGCTCTTTTCCCGCCCGATGCCGAAAATGCCGGTGATGGCCACATGGTCTTCTGCCCAACAGGTCGGCTCATCGCAGGGATAGCAGGTATTCACCGGAATGCCGCCGTTGTGCTGCTTCATCAGCCAGATATAGGCGGCGGGCAGCTTATAGCCCAGTTCCTCCTCCACGCTGGCGATCAGCTCATCGGAAGGCGGATCGCTGACATACTCTTTCAGCGCATACATACTGTCGTCCCAGAAGTTGGTGAGGTCGAAGCCCTCGAAGGGGGTATCACCGGGCACGAATTTGGCCTTCTTCCGGCTGCGCTGGCGTTTCCGGATCTCCGCCTTACACTCCTGAATCACCGCCGAGGCATTTTCGTCCTCGGGGTCCAACTCTGCCCACCGCCGGGCGTAGGGAATGGCCTTTTCCTCCTGACCATAGAGATACTGATAGCCGTAGGCCATCCGCATATTCCACTCCGCCTTGTCCTGGCCTTCCTCCCGGACGGACTCCAGCACCTCGATGGCGCGGCACAGGGCCTTGTCTCCCTTATAGCGAGGGGTGCCCTCGTCATGGTCCCCGATAATGGCGTAGTTTTCCAGCGCCCGTGCCAAGGCGTAGGCGGTGCGATAGTTCCTCCAGTCCTCCGGGATGGCATTCAGTGCCTGGATACAGCGGGTGTACTCGTCTTCGTCGTTCCACTGCTCCAACTGAGCGAAGAATGCTTCGGCGTTCTGTTGGGTATAAGGAATATAGTCCATGCCCGTCAGCGCCTCGTCCAACTCGTCATCCTGATTCTCAGTTTCTGACCCAGCATCTTGTTGCTTTAGGGGTACAGAACCGGCTTCACGGCGGAAGGTGTGGAAGATGGCCCATGGGATGTCCGTGCCTTCAAAGAACTCTTTCGCCATGTTCAGCGCCTCTTGGATGTCCCAGGCGATGAAGTCCACATAGCCACAGTAGAGGCCGGTAGCCCCGCCGGTGAGAGTGAGCACTTCCGAACCATCCCCGCCGGTGAGCACTTCCTCCAGTTTGTCCCGGAAGTCGAAAATTTTCTGACTGCCTTCCTCCTCCCGCAGGGTATCCAGGGGATAGCAGAAGAAGCCCGCCACCGCGCCGTCGGCATGGAGATCGTCCATAAAATCATTGTCGGCATTCAGATAGCCGTTGATGAGCGGCACACAGCAGGTGGAACCGGCCATTACATCCAGCCGCCAATCGGCGTCCGGGTCCTGTTTGGGTTCCATTTTGTAACCAAGGTAGCTCTCCAGATAGGCTTCCGGGTCGGTGGAGAGCTCCAGGCCCTGCTCCCGCAGTTTGTCGGGCAGCTGGGACAGGAGGAAGGACGGCTCTGCCTTGGGCTTTTCCAGCACATCAAAGCTGTCTATGTATCTCATGTGGGGGATCTCGCCCAGCACTTGGTCGGTGAGGGTAGTGAGCATCCACCAGGCCCGGCCTTCTTCCTCCCGGAGCATAGGCAGCAGCTTTTCGCAGTAGGCGGAGATGGCGAAGCTGTTTTCACCCTGCTCCTCCAGCCAGATCTGCACATCCTCCCCGGAGATGTCCCAGCCATCCTCAGTACGCAGGCCGATGTTCTGGAGAGGCTGACGGCCCACAAGGATATTCCAGTGCTCCAGCACCTCCTTGGGGGCGTGCTTCTGGAAGTAGACCAGCTCAAACAGTTTGACCTTATCCCCCTCCGGGGTGAGGATCAGCTCATGCTTTTCGCCATTGAAGCCCATCTCGAAGGAGATTTCGTCAAACGCCTGGTTCAAAGCCCCTTCCATTTGGGCCACGAGTTCTGCGCCGCGGGTGTGATCTTTGTCCTCATCCATCATCTGGCGCAATTCTGCTTCCATCCCGGCAAAGGTTTCCCACCAGTTCTCTGTCCGCTCCCGGAAGCACTCCCAGAACTGCGGCAGAGAAATACCCTGCTTGCACCGGTCGATAAACTCTTTGGTGTCATCGTCACCAGGGCGGACTTCCAATGCCTTTTCAAAATATCGCAGAGCCCGGCCCTCCTGATCCAGATAAAAGTAGGAGTAACCCATGCGGAAGTTCCAGTAATAATCGTCCTCGAAGTATTCCTCATGGGGCTTTAGCAGAGCGAGGGCCTTTTTGAGCATTTCTTTGCAAGTTGGCTTATGTGGGTCTGCCAGATTGTTATAGGCACGGGCTAACTCACTGTCCATCTCAGGGGTACGCTCCTCGGCGGGGATGGCCTCCAGCGCATCAATAATTTTATGTTGTTTGCTCTCCTCATGCCACTTCTGGCACTGCTTCAAAATGTCCATATCAGGGTCCTCCTCGTCCTCATCCGGTTTCCAGTCTTTGATCTGCTGGAACACACCGTTCTCATCCCGCTCAAAGGCGCAGGGAGCGGAGGTGTTCAGCAGCGGGATAATGTCGGGATCGTCGTTGCAAATTGTGTTCAGCTTGTAAATCCCGGCATTGTTGGGGTCGTCCATGTACTCATCGCTCTCGTCACCGGCAGTGAAGCGCCAGCCGCTGTCCCAGTTACCGTCTGGAATCTCACGATAGCAGTAACCCACCTTGCGGCCCTCCACCGTGATGCGGTTGGTGGCGATACAGCCATCGGCACCCTCCCAGTCAGCAAGCAGATGTTTCACATCCTCCGCTTTCACCTGGTAGTTGCGGTTGCGGCCAGCGGCCTCGTACAGTTCCTTCCGCAGCGCCTCCACATGATGTGCCATCTCCTGAATCTCCTCGTCGTCCATCATTTCATGGAGGTCATAGGTCAGGGGGGATTGGGCAAAGTCCGCCAGGGCCTTGTCCATGGCCTCGTGCTCCTCTGGCGTAGCAGTGATGCGGATACGGCGGGCGGGGGTGTTGTACTCGTCCAGATCCTGAAGGTTTACACTGCCACTGACGCTGCACTCCAGCAGGATGGCGGCCAGGTCGGTGACCACATCAATGGCGAAGTGAAAGTCCATCTCCACACCATCGGAATGTGTAAACTCCAGGTACTCCACGGTTTGGCGAAAGTCCCAGTTCTGCTTGTCCAGACCGATCTTGGAGAAAATCTCGCTGAGGGGGATCTCCTCCTTTTTCTGATCCTCTAAAAATGCCACAAGGTTCAGACTGTCATCGGAACCGCCAATAAAGTTGCCCCAGTATTTTTTGATATACATTTGTCGTGCCTCCTGTTCTGAATCCAGTCGATCAATGAGCTGATTCAAGTGTTCCAACCACGCAGGAGCGATCTCACCGCTATCCTCGTTCTTCCAAAGATCCATAATCTCACGGATGCCGTCCTCGTCCGGCACCTCGTTTTTGATGTCGGTGAGCTGCCGCAGCAGGAAAGCAAGTGCTTCTTTGGATGCTGTGAAACCGGTGACTTTATCCCATATAGCTTCTTCATGATCGTAGTCCAGCTTGCCGTTATCCTTCCATTGAAAATACAGCTCCGCCAGAGCCATCGCAGTATTGTCAAAGAGGAAGTCGATTTGTGAGAAGTCAGATCCCAGCATGACTTCCTCTTTCATCAGTTCAATCATCTCGCCCAGATCCATTACCGGATGCTCCGGTACATATTCATTTTTGAGGATGTCCAGTACATCCAGCCCTTCGTCACGCTCTAATGCTTTTATGCCCCATACTCCCATGTCGGCACCTCTCTTTCTTTATTTCGTATCAAGCTTCTATTGTCAATCATGGTTCTCCACCCGGATAATGGGCCGGTAGAAGTCATAATCTCCGTTTAGTTCCTTGTCCTCCTGCACTTCCGGCTTACAGTGGGGCGAACAGGGTAGGAAACCGAGAAATGGGCCCAGCCCGCCGCAGATATTGCACCCGCCGTCACCGCCGCAGGTGGTAAGTCTATCAGCCTGCACCACTTCCCGCATATAGGGGTCGTAGGCGATGGACAGGCCGAAGAAGTTGGGTTCCTCCATATCATAGGGCCGGTTCTCATCCTCATCCATGTCCTCAAACCAGCGTAGACGCATGGAGTAGTCTAACCCATCTCCCCATGGGAACAGGGTCCGACATCCGCCGCCGCACAGGTAGGCCCACTCGTCCGCCGTGGGCAGGGAGAAGCCCTGTTTTTGCAGCCGGTTTTGAAAGTCCAGATAGTCCACCTCGTGATAGAGGCTGACCTGCCAGCTGTCACTATCCCGTTCGAAACGGGCACGACCTGCCAGAGTAAGACTGTCCCTGTCGGTCAAAGCGAATTGGCGAAAATCTTCCAACCATTCCGAGCGCAGTCGTGGGTCCTCCAGTTTGACTGGCTCCCAGTTAATTTCCTCCAGCTCCCGGCCCACCAGCATGGGTCCAATGGCCGCCTGCCGAACAGGAGCCATGCTTTCCCGAATCATCTCCTCCGGGTCCCGCTCCATTTCCCATTCTCGGAACAGATACTCCAATTCCTCCCGGCTCTCCTGATTCAATCCCACGGCAAACTGCTCCCAGCCCAGGGTGACGGTATCGCCGGGGACAAAGACGAACTCCCGACCATCTTTCTTGAAGATGCCGGTGGTGCAGCTCTGGCCCCAGCGGTCAAAAGTATGTAGACCGAGAAAGGTCATATCATAACGGGCAGCCAGGCTCTCCATCAGCACCTGCTTCTCGATGTTTTCCATTTGATTGAATTGGGTGCGGAATAGTCTTTTGTTCATAACAAGTCCTCCTACAGCCTATCCAGGTTTTCCTGTAAATCGCCCTGCATCAAGTGCTGGGCAATGGCTTGGTTCAGTGCCTTATGGGGGTGATAGGCTGCCTGCTCTACATCGTGCAGGCACTCCTCCATCAATGCCTCCGGAGAAATGCCTTCCCGTTTGCCATAAAGATGGCCGAAGGCATAGCACACGGACTTGAGAAAGTCGAAAATATAGTCGTGATTTCCACGCATACTGGGCAGGTCGTTGAACGAGCCCATACCTCCGTATGCCCGAAGATGGTGGGCAACCTCCCGCCGCTGGTTCCAGTCCTGAATGTCCCGCTCCAACCAGTCGATCCAGTTTTGGAACTCTGGATGGTCTGCCAGAAGGATGGAGCGCAGACAGGTCAGAGCCTCGGTATAAATATCAGACTGTTTCATTGGCCATCGCTCCCCCAAATACCTCCATAGAGCACACCATCTTTTCCAAGGAACAACATCCGGCTGCGAAGCAGGCTGCACTGCTCCACAGCGACCTTGTTTCCGTCACAGGTGGGAATAGCCTCCTGTTTTTTCCCAAGGTGATCACCATGAGCGGTAAGGAAGTAGAATTTATCCCGTTGCTGGTATCCGCCTTGAAACAGGAAGGTATTGCCGGACGGGGCAACAGAAAAAGCTCCGCTTCCTTCGATTGGCAGTTCAAATACAAAGTCCTCTTTGAAGTTCGTCCGCACCAGCCGGAATTCATCGTAATAATAAAACCACAGGTTTTCTTCTTCGTCCAGGCTGATGGCGTAGCAGTCATAGATGGAATAGTTCTCATTCTTCCAGAGAGGAGTTCCCTCCGATGTCCATGCAATCAGGCCGCAAGCACCCAGAGGTTCATCCCAACCGTAATTACCAAATACACCTTCGTCAAAGTAGCTGGTAATGATGGTGCCATCTTTTTTTACCACACAGTCTTGAATGCCATCCCCCAGGCAGAAACGGGACAGCACAGCTCCGTCCCGGCTGACGATCCAGGCGTTCTGGTCGGGGCCGTTTTCCCGATAGGCGCATCTTGCCCCCAGCAGGAGGAAGTGATCACCTGCGGGCCGCAAATAATGAAACTGGAACTTCAAGAGGCCAAGAGGAAACAGCGTCGTTTCCAGCACCCGCTGTTCCGCCCAATCCAGCTGGATTTCCACTGCGGTATAGGTGGAAGGAGTGCTGAGCCAGTCCTTACCCTGTGTTTCGGACGGCTGTTCCATGAGAAGATAGACTTTTCCATCCCTTGCCGTGAAAAAGTCTGTCACTTCTGTGCCCTCCAGATGGTTTTCCCGGCGCAGCTGGTTCAGGTCAATGATGGAGAACAACGGCAGATTTTTGGCTTTTATAGGTTTGTTCATAGTGTCTCCTCCTGGCTACTTTAACGCTCCATCATAGGTGTGAGTTTCCCAGATGGCCTCAAATTCCGCCTTCTCTATGATGCAGGCGTGGAACTCCTCGCCCCAGACATGGGCGTTCAATTCCTCCACGGTGAGGATTGGTGTGATCTCGATGGCGCCGTCGTAAAGGGCAGGGATGTTGCGGGTGCGGCCATCCGCAAAGATGTCAATGGAGCGGAGGGCCA
The DNA here is from genome assembly GCF_000327285.1 of Holdemania massiliensis AP2. Lineage (GTDB taxonomy): Bacteria > Bacillota_I > Bacilli_A > Erysipelotrichales > Erysipelotrichaceae > Holdemania > Holdemania massiliensis. The sequence goes on from NZ_HE998569.1 coordinate 235,372, forward strand.
ACCGCTCATTTTCGGTATCCACTTCATAGAGGATGACCGATGGTTCACCCTCCGGTGCGCCCTCCCAAAAGAGCTTGATATACTCGATCATTCCATTTCCCTCATTTGAACCAATGCCACCCCGTCATGGTGCCGGTTACCTCATCTATCTGTATTGCAATATCATAATTGCCGCGACAGCCCAGCAAGGCCGCAAGATGATCATTTTCCATAATCAAATCATAAAACTCAACCGCTATACCTTGGAATTCCTCTGGGATCTCCAGCACAGAAAAGAAATCCACTGACTGAGCATTTTGGAAAAATTCAATGGCCGTTTTACTGCATTTTACTACTATCCCTGTTTGAGTAGTTAACTCTCTCATGCTTCCGCTGCCTCGCTCATGTTCAGATACATCCGCATCGTTTTTTCATCGGCACAGGCCGCCCGGATCATTTTGGCCAGCATCATCAGGTCATCGATGTATTGGGAATAGACGCAGAACACATCCTCGTCGGAGTCAAAGTGAAACAGATCCTCACCACTATTGCTTTCCTCAAACTCCCGGATCACGCCCCGGACCAGCCGTTCCCAGTCTCCGCTGCTGCCGGTCAGTCCCAGCCGGCAGAATTCTTCTGTCCGGAACCCGTCACTGATCTTCAGCAGAAGGGAGATGGCATAGGGGTGGTGGGGAATGAGAAAGAATGGCGCGATCTGCTCCGGCTTCACCCAGATTTTGAAGGGCGGGCGCGGATCAGGTATCCAGGGCAAGATTTCCCATTCGTCCTCCGGCCGGTTTCCGTATTGGCAAAGGTCTTTCATAGTGTTCTCCTCATTCGATGTCGCTTAGTTCTTCTTTCACATCCAGTGGAGCGCCGTCCAGAGATGTGATCTGTGCCAGTTCTGTTTCCGTCAGATTTTTCAGGAAAATGCAGTATTCGTCCGGGTGGCCTCCCACAAACTCCATTTTGGGCATCTCGATCTGCTGTGGGTCGGTGATCCACAGGCAAGGTTCTCCTGTTGCCCAAAACCGAGTCAGAGTAAGAATTTGGCCGTTGTAAATTACTTTCTGTTCCATCCTCATTTCTCCTGCATTTGCCTCAGCAGCTTCACGATCCGCTCCCGGTTCTTTGCGGTTTTCATAAAGGTGGGGAGATGGTCGGCCTGGGTCATTTTCGCTCTTCCCGGCGGCTTTTCCCGCAGTCCGGCGCTGAGATAGCCGATCAGATAGGCAAGATGTTCTCGGTTGAGTGCCCATACAGGTTTTCCCTGAAATGAAGTCAAAAACCATAGTTCCAACCCGAAATAAGGTTCTCGTCCATCTCTGATTTCGCCAATATATGAAAACGCCTCCGCTGTTTTATGAACTTCTCCCGACATGGTTGTTCCGCAATAGGGGCAGGTCACATGGAGGACGGGAAAATGCTGCTTTGCCGTATCTTCAATATCCACTCGGTAGTACCTGCCGCAGTTTTTGCACTGGTTATGGACATCATAACGGTAGATCGTCCGATCCTGCGTCATCCGGTGGCCGCAGCTCAGGCACCGGAAATAGGCGTTGTCATCATCCGCTGTCACCACACCTGCGCCATGGCACTTGGGGCATTTCACCTGAATGCCAGAGGTCAGGGCGTTGTATGCACTGTATGTAAAGTAGGGTTTATCGACGATTCGGCTCATGCGCCCACACACTCCTTTCATCCGTCTTTCTCTAAATAAAATCCCCATACGCAGTTGGAGAACTCTCCAGCAGCAAAGCGGTGGATCTGCCCATCAATCTCTACCTGCCAGACCTCGAAGGTATGGTCTTGGTGATAGATGGGGTCTTTGATTTTTACCCGCTTGCCGGTGGTTTGCCAGTCGTAGTCAAAGATGTTCACACCGAACAATTTGCATTGACCGTCCGGGCCAAAGGTTTCATATTCCCAAGCCATGTGATGCCTCACACTTCCGTG
>NZ_HE998569.1:237574-264576 GCF_000327285.1 Holdemania massiliensis AP2
TGAGAGGCCCAGAGGTCGATAGCCCGGACGGGGCTTTTCGCTCACATATTTCTCCCAGATCGTCAGCAGGCGGGGCACTGCCTCAGCACCTTCAAACCCGGCCTGCTCCATGTACTGCTCCCACTGCGTCATCTCGGCAAAGAAAGCGGACAGCACCCTGCGGCATTCCGCCGCCGCCTGCTCATCCAGCTGGACGGGCTTTTTGGCCTTTTCCCGCTGGAGCCGGAAGAAGTGTTCCATCTGCTCCTGGGTGAATTGCACATGGGCCACTGGCTCGATGCGGTTGTTGCCAGCGATGGCCAGCAGGCCCTCATAGGTAACGGCGGTATGGTCGATCTGGATGTGGGAGAGCTTGGGGATGGAGGCCGCCTGGAGCAGACCGGCATCATCCAGCCCGGTACGGTTGAGCGTCAGAAGGTCCAGCTTGCAGCCTTGCAGAGCGGACAGACTGCTGCCGTGGATGGCGGCGTTACCGTCCAGCAGCAGATAACGCAGCTTGGGCATAGCGGAAAAAACGGGGAAACAGGCGTCAGTGAGCGCACCGTCCTCCACGCCGAAGTTGGCCATGCTTTTATGTCCGGCAAAAGGGGCAAGCAGTTCATCCGTCACCGGATAGCTTTTCACATGGAAGCCCACCAGGGTGTAACCGGCCAGCTGCTCCATGATCTCTGTGGTCAGCTCCGGAATATCAAATTTCTTTTCTCCATCTAAAGTTAGGACACCGTTTTCCCAATCCGCTGTTCGTGCCCGTTTTGGTAATTCCATAGCGCGCCTCCTTATTCCTGCTCTTTGTAACTGGCTTCAATGTCGATGAACCGCACATACACGGCGCAGACTTCGCCCTTTGCATCATAGCCGAAGTAGACGGGATAGTAGCCGTCACCCCAGCCGGAAGCAAAGATGGGCAGGTTGCAGTCCGTGTCCGGCACTGTCCAGTTGAGCCAGTCGCCATAGTCCCCCTGATATTTGGGGGTGGCTTTGGCGTTTTCCTCCAGAAGATCGCAGAACAGGTCGTTGTAGGGGTCGATGTCCGGGTCCTCCTCCAGCCGCTTGGCCCAGTATGTTTTGAAAGCCGCCTGGGTCTGGATGTCTGCAATACACCCCATTCCGGCATCTACGCCGAAACCGAAGTAGTCATCATCTCCCAGTGCCGCGTCCAGATTCTCGTTGCCCACCATGCCCAGCTCATGGCGGACAGGCTTTTCCCGGCTGACCTCCACCTTGACGCAGGCGTAGCGGTCGCCGTATTGTTCGCTGGGTACCACGCAGATTTTCACGGGATAAGTTCCGGCGGGGATCGTTTGAAGGAACGGCAGAGTGTCCTCCAGTTCCACCAGCGGATCACAGGCGAAGATCTGCCCGGTGGGGAAATGGACGACACCGATGTCCAGTACATCCACCGCCATGTTCCCAATCACTTTCTCTGTGAAATGGGCCTCCAAGTCATCTTTACAGGTCAATTTATCCTTGATTGCTTCGTATTTGTTCAACCATTCAGTTGTAGGCATATCAGTTTCCTCCTGTTGGTTCTGTTTTTTGATATACGCGCTCTTAGAGCCGTCCCAGTAGCAGTTCACACATCGGCCATTCTGGAAATGATGGTCACAATTCGGGTAGCCATAGAGAACATGGGCACATTCCGGGCACAGCCCCATCATCTGTGAGGAGCCTTTGAAAAACAGGCTTCCGCACTCATCACAAAGGGCCAGTTCTTTTTCTGCCATAGGGCTCACCAGTCCCGTTCCCGGATAGCCTCCTCGGTGTCAATGGGGATGCCAAACCACTCCAGAATGTAGGCCACGGTTGCCGCGATACATTCCCGTGCCACCGTTTCGATCTCGCTGTCGTTCTCGTCAAACTCCTCCTGGAGATCATTGATGCCGCAGACCGCTTCGTCCAGCGTTTCCTGCACTACTTCAATGTCGTTTTCGCCGCTCTCCAGCAGGTCGATGACCTTCTGAAGCTCGTCTTTTACCTTGTCCACCAGAAAAGCAGGATAGTAATCGTCCTGATACATCTCGTCCAGCAGCTTGTAATTGGGGTCAAATGCTTTCATAGGGATTGCTCCTTTCCTCGTGTATGTCAGTCACGCTCAGCTCTCATGTGTGATACAGAAAATCTCCTTGTTCAAATCAAAGTAGATTACCATCAGTTCGTCGGTAATCTCCGGGTTAAAGGACAGATCCAGAATGAAAACTTGCTGGTTCATCTCGCTATCCACCAGACTGCCGAACCGCTTGAGCTTCAAAAAGTCAACCATCTCAGCAAAGGACAGTTTGGCTGGGTCGGTTCCCGGAAAAAGTTCCGCCACAATATCCGGGCCTACATCGTCCCGATGGAACTCCATGAAAAATGTCACAACGCTATGGTAGCGGCTGTCCTCGTCTGCCAGCGCCGCTTTGATGGCGGCTTTGGCCTTCTCCGCCAATTTCTCCGCCTCATCCAGCATTTCTCCCACCGCATCCATGACAGCAGGATCGCCGGTCAGTTCTTCCTCTACATCGAAGATAAAGGGTAGTCCCGATTCCTCGGGAAAGTTGAAGATTTCCTCACCGGGTGTATATGTAAAATCAATGCGTTTACAATTCAGTTTCATAGATATACCTCTTATTTCAATTTCAGCACAAATCCCCAGATACTCACCACAATCAGGAGAACACCCAACAGAAAGAACACCACCCGCCGGTATCCTCTGCTGTGGCGGTGGGCATCCCGCGTACCAGTGGGGTCGCAGAGCCAGTTCCAGTTGCGGGTCGCTCCAATTAAAATCACGGCCCCGATGAGCACCGAGGCAATATACCAATGCTCTTGCAAAAATGCTGTGATCTGTTCACTGTTCATTCTACTTCCTCCTCACGCAAATACCTGCTGGTATTTCTCTTTTCATACTCTTTTCAAACAATAAAAAAGCCCCACGCCGCACTGTCATAAAGACAGGCTGACGCAGGACATGAAGAAGCCGCGTTGAAGGAGCCGCATCCACCAGCAGATGTAGTTTCTTCAACAACCAAAATATTTTTTTCGTATCTTAAAGCAGCAAATTGCTGTCCAATATATTTGTTCATAGCGGCACCATTTGTTCTGAGCGTAGTTTTATATCTTATTATATCACAGCACCCCTTCAATGAAAATATTTTGTTGGAAATGCTAATGAAAAATTTTTGTGAATTTGTTAAGGCGCAGGGGCTGTTATCTCCATAGTGTCTGGATGGATCAGAGTGATTACTTTTCCCTGATGCAAGGCATAGTTGACTGTCTGTGATGTACCTGAGCGCAGCTTTTTCTGATTATCAAACACACCGATAAGGTACTCTGCATGATCGACCATATAGTAATTCCTTTTTTATAACTGGAAACATCCGCAGAATGTGAAATAACAATGGAATCGTTTGCGTTTTGGATCAGCTTTTTCAATCTATGTCTACTCTGATCCGGCCATTTAGAGTCATAACCGATGAAGGGAACTACAACGACAATTTTAATATCTTCGTATCCCGTTTGTGCCCTCAATGTCAGCAGCTGTTCTCCAGCCCACATATCCACACCAAGAGCACCGCCGACAAAAAAAGTACGGACAAATTTCTCGTCATGAAGTATCCGAAACTGCTCCAGGAGACATTCTTTTAATTTTTGGCATAGGGGATCTTCCTCATTATATCCAAAGCAAAATCTTGTTGGTCGGTGGCCGGTAATGGCGCAGGCATACTGATTCATATAAATCACCCTTGATAACTGCCTTGATTACGCATATAAAGCAAAAATAACGCAAATAATAATGCGTATAAAGGTTGTATTATAAAATTATAACACAATACATACGAAGTATCAAGAATTGCTTTCTGCTATGCTAAAAGAGCAGAGAGGTGAGCGTATGGACGAAGAATTTATCCGCAATCGGATCACAGAATTGCGATTGAAAAAAGGTGTTTCAGAATATCAGATGAGCATGGAGTTAGGGCAGAACAGAAGCTATATTCAGGCGATTTCCTCTGGGCGTTCTATGCCGTCTATGAAGCAGTTCCTCAACATCTGTGAGTATTTTGAAATCACACCGCTTCAATTTTTTGATGCACAGGAAAATAACCCTCAGCTTATCAAGAAGGCTTTGGACGGAATGAGAAAGATGTCAGATGACGATTTGATTATGCTGATTGGTTTTATAAGTCGCTTAAACACAGAAAACTAACGATAGGAGGCAGTAAGCGTCCCGTCGTTAGTTTTTCATTTTATGCGCAGCATATTGTGGTTATACCGAAAGTTGGATTATCCCGAATCTTCAGAAAAAACCGCTTATTCACCAGCTTTTTATAAAAAGATTCGGGATAACTTTTCCATACTTTTAAGACACTTCCGCTGGGATTGGAACGATATATTCCTAAAATTCGGGATAATCTTTTTTCCTGCATCACAGACCGTAGAGCCGTCTTAGCATATCTTCATCGCTAACCGTGTAATTCACTGATTCCGTACCGGCAAGGCCTGTACCCATGGCTTTTTCAATCGCTTTCCGCTTGGCTTCCGTATCCGCGTAGGCGTAGATCAACGTTGTTTCAACTTGTTTGTGCCCCAGCCACTGGGAAATCATCGTCAGATCCATTCCATGCTGGTATAAGTGCATTGCCCTGGTATGCCTCCACAGATGAGGATGAACCCGTTCCGGCACATCGGGGCAGTTTTCCCTTGCCAGTTCCGCATACTTTTGGATACGGAGCCTCGCCGTATCATCACACATTGCGCTGCGGGAACCTTTTCGCTCTACATAAAAAAGCCATTCCGTTGAAAAGACACTTTCTCCTTTATGAAATACACCCATGTAGTTATCCAGATGCTGTACCGTATCCTTCATCAAGGGGACTACCCGGATCTTGCCGCCCTTTCCATGAAGCGTCACAGTTGGTGTTTTGTCAATCCGCAGATCACAGATTTTCACATCCAGGGCCTCCTGAATCCTTGCGCCTGTGTCATAAAGAAAGATCATCAGGAATTGATCCCGCAGTCCCATTTTTGTGCGAGTATCAGGTGCCGCAAACAGAGCCTTGACCGCAGCTTCGGACATATAGTCCACCTCCCGGAAACGCTCCTTTTTCTGAATCTTAATCGCTGCCAGTTCACTGGACAAACTGATATACTCCGGCCTGCAGGCAGAAGCGTAAGTAATAAATGCTCGTATGGCGGCCAGTCTGTTATTCCGGGTAGCAGGGCCTACGCCTTTTTCTTCTGAAAGCCAGTCCAGGTATGCCACTACCATTTCATAACGGATCATCCCAAATGTAACCGACATCATGGGAATCTTTTTCTGTCCCGCTATATATTTCAAAAGCTGGTTCCACGCAGTGCGGTATGCTTTTACGGTATTGCTGCTGGCGTGCCGCTGGTTTGGCAGGTAGATCAGGAGAAAATTCCTCAACAGGCTGAACAGCTGCTCGTCTTTTACTTTTCCCATAGTTCTACCCTCGGAATCAGGCCGTTCATGGCTTCCCAGTCAATCCCGGCTGATTTCACCAGTTTTTCCGGAAGCAGATGGATATAGTACGCGGTTGCCTCCCAATCCTTATGGCCCATGTATGTCTGCAGATAAGGAAGCCGTGAGGAAAGTTCTTTCTTTTCATCCAGCCAGCGGTTCAGGACAGCCGTTGCGAACCGGTGGCGGAGGTCATATACCCGGACGGCAGGAAGAAGGTCTTTGGGAATTCCCGGTTTTGTGCGGGCAAAGAACCACTTAAATTTCCCCTGCATCTTCTGGGCGGAATAGGGGCCGCCATCCGGCGCGGGGAAGAAATATGCGCTTCCCGGAAATGCGGCATCCCGGATGCCGGCATAAGACCTTGCAAGAAAAAGCATGTCCTCCGACATTACGATAGTTCTGCTTTTACGCCATTTTGTTTCAATGATCCGTACTTCTCCGCTGTTCAGATCAACCTCGTTCCGTTTCAGGTTCCGCCCTTCATTGGGCCGCAGGCCGCAGGTATAAGTCATCCGAAAGTAGGTACGGAGCAGATGCGGACGGAATGGGTCGCGTGGATACTGGTAACAGTCGATTTCATGGAACAGCGCTGCCAGCTCATCATCCCCAAACAGATAAGGAATGAATACAGTGCCTCCGGCAGTAAACCGGTCTGGGAGGATATATGCCGCTTTCCCTATGGATTTTTGATATTTCCCCAACGCCCTGACAAAAGCTGCCTTCCCGTGGATGGTCTGCGGTGATTTCCCCGGTTCTGGCTTCAGCCAGTTCAGCACAATGGCCTGGGTAAGCTCCTGCTGGCCGGGATATACTTCAAAGCAACGGCAGTCAAAACTTTTGGCCTTTTCCAGGTAAGTGTTTTCGGAATAACCGAGGGCGCATTTCAAAGCGATCATACTTTCCAGATCCTGTGCAAATCCACTGGCAAACTTATCATTCATCCCTCCAGCCCCCTTTCCAGGGGGATGCCTTTAAAATCAAGGGCGCATTCTTTTAAGTTACGGGTATCCAGGGAAAGGTACTGCCTTGCAGACTTTGGATCGTCATGCCCCAGGATCTGTGTGATGGTTGTAAGCGGCGTTCCCGTCACCAAAAGCTTTTTTGCCAGCCGCCGCCGGAGTCCATGGAACCCTTTCCCATCAAAGGCATGGCGGTAAATCCCGGCTTTCCTTTGGTATTGCTGAAACATACATCCAATGCTGACCGCATCCGACAGCCCTGTCCTGGGGGCAATCAGGCGCAAAAATACTTCCGGGCTCTCAGAGCGCGGCCTTGCATTCAGGATATAATCCTGCAAGGCTTCTCCCGTCTCCTTAACCAGCGGGGTATAGCTTACACGCCCTGTTTTTCTCTGGGTAAATCGGATTTCGCCCTTCCGCCAGTCAATGTCTGTCAACTTTATCCGGATCAGGTCTCCGGCCCGTAGGCCTGTTGTTGCCGCAAGGAGGATGATGGCGCGGTCCCGTTTTCCCATCTCGCTGTCTGTATCAATCACCCGTAGGATCTGGTCCAGCTCCTCATCCGTTACATAGCTTTGGATTGGCATATCCCGATATACCCGGTAGGAGAAAAGCTCAACACAATCCGGGGCCGGGAGGCTGCTTTCTTTCAGAAATATGTGGAAATGTTTCAGATAGAGCAGGATGTTATGCAGGCTGGAGGTTTTTACTTCCGCCGCCGTTTTCAGGATAAATTCCCGGACCTGTTCTACCGTCACCCATTCCAGGGAAGCATACCCTAAAGATTCAAAGTAATGCAGGTATCTGCGGACTACCCACACCACATCGTCCCTGGTATTCGGGCCATAGCCTTTATAATCCAGGAAAAGGTCGATGAGCTTCTCGCTATCCTCCGAGATCGGATACTTTGTCCCATGCTTTGGCATATTTAAATGCAAGGTTCCCGTCAGATAGAACTCGTCCAGGCGGTTTGCCGCCGATTTTACCCGTTTGTAGTAGTGGATGGAGATTTCTTCCCGATCCAGACGTTCTTTCTGAAGATCCACAAGCTCCCTGGTGATTGCCGGGTCATAGAAACATACGCCTCTTTTTTCATAATAAACGGCAACAGTCTGAAATTTGGGCGTGATATTTCTCCAAATGGTTGCTTCGCTGTAGCCCAGCTTTCTTGCCTCAGCAATGATCTGGGCGATCATCTCGTTAATGGTTTGCTTTTGTGTTTTCATAAGCACAGCCTCCTTGATATAGTCAGGTAAACTTCCTGCTGTAAACTATTATCAAGGATGGCTGTATGGGAAGCTATAAGATTATCCCGAATGTTGGGAAGCTTCCGATGAAAAAGTATTGAAAACAGCTCAAAAGGGAGGAAAAGTTATCCCGAATTTTTTTGACGGAACCGGCATGGAAACAGGCTTAAAAATAAGGTTTCGGGATAATCCAACTTTCGGTATAACCGCTATTTAGTTCATAAAAAATTTTCAAAATATAGTTGTATATTTTTTTCTGTGCAGTTATTATATAAATACCGTTTTATGATTCTGTTCTTTATAGGGGGATGGGAAGATATGGCACGAAAAGCCTATTCTGAAGAAGATAGAGTGCAAGTGCGGAATGCCCTAATGACCACCATGATTCAGTGTATCGCGGATCGGGGATTGATTCACAGCAGTATTGATGTTTTGTGCAGAAAAGTAGAGATCTCCAAGACCTTCTTCTACAGTTTTTTCTCATCCAAGGAAGAACTGGTGCTCTACGCCCTGCGATACCAACAGCCCAAGCTGCTGGATTATGCCAGATCCCTAATGGAGGACCCCGGACTCAGTTGGCGGGCGGGAGTGGAAACCTTTCTGAAAAACTGCTGTTATGGAGCTAAAAGCGGAGTTGCCGTTTTGTCCATTGAGGAGGAGCAGCAAGTACGCCACTGCCTTTCCGAGGAGAATTTCCAGGCGTTCCGGCGGGATCAGATTATTTTTTATGGAAAGCTGCTTTCCATCTTTGGCCTCCCTGTGGACAGTATTGATCCCCGGCTGTTTGGCAATCTGGCCCTCAGCATGATGATGGTACACAAAGCCATTCCAGACACCATGCCATTTCTATTCCCAGAGGTGGCGGAGGATATGGTGGACTTCCAGGTCAGGGCTCTGGTGGACGAGATGGAGCGGGTAAAAGAGCATGTGCGGTAGGTGAAAGCAAATGGATAGAGATGAGTACCCATGTCCAAACGGACGGGAAAGACAGCAGAATATCGTCAGACACAGAGCCTTGGGATACAGGTCTTGGTTCTGTGCGGCCTTTTCGCGCCCTGCGTCAGCCTGTCCAAATGACAGGGTGTCGCAGGGCATTTTTTGTTGTTCGGAAAGAGGTGGCCTGATATGAGTTTACCAAAACGAAATAGTGCGGACGGGCGCTGTTACTGGATGAAGCCCGAGGTACAGGAAGAACTGCAACCGCTCTTTGACCAGTGTATCCAGGATGCCATTGACGGGAGAATCATGCGGCTTGATGATTCCCACTGGCCGCCGGTAGTGGTCAGCAGTCAAGGTGCACCCTTTGAGGTGTGGCAACTGCTTAGGGCATGGACCGAAATACAGCGGGCCGAGACCCTGGATGCGGAAAAGGCCATCGCCTTCAGCGAAAACCTGCGCCGCCAGAGCCGGTGGGGTGAAATTGACCACCATCTACTTGATATGCTGAAACGGGAGCTACAAGAGAAGTATTTTGTTGCAACAGGCGATGAAGATGATCGCTTCTGGGATCGGGAGTATTCCTTGAAACCAGGCATCCGTGCAGAGCAGATCCCGGAGCCGCTGCTGCGTTTCGCCTGCTATGTGGCGGTGAGCTATAAAGTGTATGGCTTGGACTTTCAGTATCTGGACGCCAATTACCTCTTTGGATTGGTGGAGAAAGTCCGTCCTGATATGGTGAAAAAGCTCCGGGAACACGGGACCGGCAGGCTGCCGCTCTCTCTGCAAAAGAGGAAAACAGAGCACTTCACCGCATCGGCCAACGATGCCTTTGCTGTGATCCGTATTACTGCCAGGGACAACACAGAGGAATGCTGCCACGAAGTGCTGGACTACCTGTGTGAGATTCTGGAGCAGGAGGACTTTCCCCGCAGCTATGCGGTGGAGTTCAAAGGGCCGGAAAAGAGCTATCTTCCCATCACAGGACTGCCCAAAAAGGGAGTAAACCAGCTCTTTGCCTGTGCCGTGCAGTACCCTGGCCTCCACCCCCTGATGGAACGGTACGCCCGGCTTGCCATGCGGCAATATGAGCAGTACACCAATCTCAGCGATGAGCAGTGCGCACTCCCCGGAAGTTTTGCCGTGTTCGCCCTGGGAATGCTGGGGCAAGAGTGGCAGCAGCTGGTATGGGATTATCTCGATCTCTGCGATGATGAGCACTCCCACTTACAGGAAAAATTTCTCCGGGAGTATGTGAAACAGTTCGGATTTACCGCCGCTACCGTCCCTGTATTTGTCCGTGGGGTTCTGTCCATGCAGAACATGAAGTATTCCAAGGACTATGCCGCGTGGATGGCAAACGCAGAAAGCCTGGACGCCCTGCTGGAGGCAAAAATCCACCTGTCCAAGATCGTTCCAAGCGGTTTTTCCTCCGACGAGGATGACGATGATGACGAGGACGAGGCATCCACACAGGAAACAGAAGCCAGCCCGGAGGAAGTGCTGCAATACGCATGGGAAACGGTCTGCTATGTGATCTGGGGCAAAGCCAGCGCCAGGGGTGGTCAGAAAGTGGTGGAAGCCGCTCCAGAGGAACTGAAGGAGAAATATCAGAGCATTTTCAGCCGAATTGATCCCGTGATTGGGGGAATGCAGCAATGACAAAAGAACAATTCCTATCTCTATGGAATGCGGACAGCTGGGAGGTAATGAGCTGCGGGGTCTACTTTACGGCGCACCGGGCGGGGAAGGAACTGCATATCAACTGCAATGATTATACCGAGGCAGAGATTCTGGCCATGCCCTTCTGGGAGCGGCTGGTCTGGGAGCTGGACGAGCTGGACCGGCAGGCCCACGCCATTTTGCAAAAGGAATTCCCCGATGACGAGGAGATCCCCGACCTGCCCCTCACCGACATTACGATAGACAAGTCCGGCTGCTACGGGGCGTTTTCCCTCTGTTACGATACTGGGGATTCACCGGCTGGGGAACTCTATCTCAATGTGTCCTTTGACGAGCAATTCATACCCAGCCCGGAGGTTGGCTACGACACCTTTTGATACAGGGAGGCTGCCCTATGGAATTAAAATTGAACTTTCGTGAAGTCACCCCGGAAGATACCGAAATTCTTCGTATGATAGCGTTGAGAAACGGGAAAGCAGAAGATTACCTCTGCTGCGATGTTACTAATGAGGATGGTGTAACACAGACTACCTGGTATAGTAAGGCGGATGTGGCCCTCTGGGGGGAGGATTATATCCGGGCGAACACCACAATGAAGTACAGCGATTATAGCGGATGGATCATCATTCTGGATATGGAGCCGTTGAACGATGCACAGGCATCACCACGAAAAAAGAAGAAACGGGATTCCTTTCCCCAAATCCCTACCTGGCTGGAGGGCCATGTCAAAGAACGGAAACAAAAGCGCCTGCCCACCGTGACCCTCTGCTCCTCTGCCGGAAATGAACTGCTGGAAGTGTGGTATTACGGAGATTTGCTCACAGTGAAGGGAGAGTCCCAATTCTATATCATAGATGGAGGCGAGGCCCCCGGACTGGTGGCAGCCCGCGACCCAGAGAGCGGCGAGGAGTTCGTCATCTTCGACGGTGGGCAGCATGGTTATGATAATATGTTCTGCGATGAACACAATCCAGCTCAGCTGGCGCACCGCCCCCTCCAGCGGTATGAGATCCCTGCCTCCAAGTTGGTGCTGGAACTGGGCTACAATATCGACTATGAGGATGAAAAAGAGAGCTTCGAGGTGGACGAGGCTGATACCGTGGAACTGGTTAACGGTGAGCGGATGCCTTGGGAGCAGGTCAAACGGGACGGCATTGACTACATTGCACTTTACTATGTGAATGAAAAAGGGCAACAGGTACAGATTCTGGATGCGGAACTGGCATGAGTACAACAGGACTGTTTTGGCAGCAGAATAAGGAGAGAACGCAGCATGGAACAGACATATTGCACCGCAGTTTTCTGGCGCGGCGGAGAAAAAATTGAGCTGAATGGGCTAGAACCGGATGCGGTACGGTGTCTGTCTGTGACGGGAGAGCGGAAGGTGAATCTGTCCTTCCTGCGAGATTATCCCAATCTGGAGGAACTGACCCTAATGGAAAAATGCGAGGGTGTAGAAGTTCTCTCCGAGCTAAAGCAGCTTCGTACACTGTCCCTATGGCTGTCGGCCCCTGTTTCCTGGGACAATGTTTCTCTCCCCAGCCTGCGTGTTCTCCACCTGCGTGGGGAAAAGAATGGCGACATCACCCCACTTCTCACCAGCATTACCTATCTCCATTTGGAGGAAATGCGGAAAACGGAAGATCTCACCCCTTTCCTGACTCCGGCGACCCGGCTTCAGAAACTCTATCTCCAGTCGCTCCCCGTTGTTCAGGTTCTTCCGGAATTGGATAGGCTTCCAGCTCTTTATGCCCTGAAACTCTATGAGCTGCATAAACTCAGCGATCTGTCCGCCCTCTCTCACAGCTATCTGCGCTACTTTGCCGCCTCTCTGATTGCGGATAAACTCTCCGCCAAGGCGCTGGCAGATGCCGTGATGGCAATTCCCAATCTGGAGGCAGCCGCTCTCCAGCTGGCGGACCGCTCCGGGCGGCGCTATGGCGGCGTCCAAAAAGCCTTTGCCGCCGCTGGGAAGTCCGCATTGCTGCGAGAGGGAATCGGTGCTTTGACCACATGGCTGTCGCTGTAACTCTTGCAAAGGGAGACACATTATGATAAAAGAAAGAATTTCGCTGTCTGGCGATCTGAAAAACAAAGTCAAACAGCTGATGATATATGCTGGTTGGTATGAAGGTCGAAAAGTTGATATTTCCATTGCATTGCAATACTACGCCGAGCGAGGCGTCCCGATGATGAAAAGCACCCAGCGTTTTTATCACAAGTACTTTGGGTTATGCTGTCAGTGGTATTTTTCTGGTGGAATAAAGCGCGCCGCAGATTTTGAGTTCGGTCTGTTTCCATACCTTATTAACGGAATCAAAGACCATTTGGAGGATGCCTATTTCCGGAATATGTCCGGAGCAGAACTCGATGAAATTGAACAGATTGCCGGTGAACAATGTCAGCCGATTGGACAAATTGGTTATTACTACCCAGCACAGGTTTGGATCTCAGGATTTGGAAAACTATACGCAAAATATGAGTATCAGGATGAGATTGAGTGCTTTTCAGATATTTTTGCTTTGATTGAGCGAGAACTAAAAAAATGCACGATTGATTCCGTTGCCATGAAAACTGTTGAAGCACTGGATAATAAACTTTGAAATCCTCATGGCTGTCGCTGTAACCTGGGGATTGGGGCAAGAATGATATGGAACAGTTTTTTGAACATTCCGATTTGGGATTGGGAGCACTGACCTTTCAGAAAGGACCAGGGACCATCCACTGCTGGACTGGAAGAATCGCAGACACAGAGATCCTGTTTTCCATTATTTTGAACACATCTGAACTCCGGTCGGCAAACCTGGATTTTATCCGTTCTGTGCTTCAAAACTGGCGGGAGTATCTTTCAAAAGCGGAGCATGAGATTCAGGCGCAGATTGGTAAAAGCCCTGAGAAGTTTGGATTGCAGCGCGCTCCATTCCCTGAAACGGAGATTCCCGCCGAGCAGCCGCAATTTCTGTTTTATGATGAGACAGAATGGGGCCTGCACTTTGAGATTTGTACCCTTCCTGTGGGGGAGCCATTTGGACTTATGGTTGAGTTTTCAGGGGATACGCCAACGGATGTATATGGCTTGTCGGAAGCGGAAGAAATAGAAGAATAAACGGAATAAGGGGGGCAGTTGGTGTTGAACTTTGCAGAACAAATCGCAGACGCATTGGACATTCTGAAATTTGACGGAGCCGTACAGGACACTCTGGCGGAACTGCGAGAAAAATGGGGCGCGCAGGTCCCGGCGCTGCTGGATGAACGCTTTGATGCCGTTGGCGTTCAGTATATGAAGCTATCCCATGAAAAAGGGGCGGCGGCATTGGGGCAGGAGCTGTCTGCCTTCGGCTGGGCGCTGTATAACCTGGATGATGAGGACGAGTATCTGTTTGCCTTGATCCCAGAGGAAGAACGCAGCGAATGGGAACGCTACTGCAAAAAACAGGGGCAATATTGCCACCTGATGAAACAGCAAGGGCGAAAATGGGGCGACCATGCCAAGGAGCAGAACCCTGGGAAGCTGATGCCCTGCGAGGAATACATACTTCAGGATGAGTACGATTATTTCTTCAACTCCCTGGCGGGTGATTTTGCAGCGGGCGAATGGAAAAACCAGGATGCAGAAGAATGGAAAAACGGCTGTGTGGCCGATCTGCGCCAGCGTCCGCCCCAGGTGACCCGCGCCCACAGTTTGCCGCACCTTGGGTGCCTCACTTATTCCGCAGAAAATGGACTCTATGCCGCGTCCAGAGCCGCTGGCAGCGGGACTATTGGGCGGGCATTACTGAGCAAGAATCCGGCTACCCTCAACTGGTTCGAGCCGTCCCCCATTGGATATGACGGTCCGCCCCGGACCCTGTGCTGGGCTGACCATTCCCTCTGGGTGGGCGATCCCACCAACGCCACACGGATTGAACTCACCGACCGGGGCACCTGTCAGGATGTGAAAAACTGGCCCCTGCCGGAAGATGGATGGAGCACCAAATACCATTGCGGCATTACGACAGATGGTCTGGGCCGGGTCTACTTCTCCAACGAGTGGTACAAGGGTCAGATTTACCGCTGGGAAAACGGCAAGGTAACAAAACACGCCTTCTCTCTGTATGGATACGACCATCTCTCCGAGGCCATCCCCGTTCCCGGCACAGGCCGCATCTACATGATCCACGCCGTCAGCGGGAAAGGGCGGGTGGAAGAATGCCTGCTGGAGCTGGACATGGACACCGGGCGGTGCCGCATCGCCTCCCTGTCCGGAATGGGCGAGGGGCTGAAACTTCGCTGGTTCACCGGGGACTGGCTGCTGGTGCAGGGAAACGGCGAGATCCTCTCTGATGACTTTGCCCAGCTCATCAACATGAACACCCGTGAAGTGCTGCGTATCCGTCCGGGAATGTTCGGCGGGGAGAAAATGCAGCACATCGGGATGCTCACCGATGGCACGGTGGTCATCGTCACCCGGCGGAACGGCGTGGGCCCGGTATTCCGTTACCCCATCGACTTCTGGGGCTTTTTGCGCTCGGCAAACAAGCCCAAAAAGCTGGAACCCTGGCGGGAGTACGGGGAAGTGTACCCGAATCTGCCCATCTTTCTGCCGCCCAAGGCCATGGAGCGAAAAATCGTTCTCAAAAAAGACGGCCTGACCATTCTGGGGTCGGTATTTACGCCGCCGTTTACCCTGTCGCAGCTGGCGGAAAAGCTGGGGCCAGCCCGCATCGTCCTGCAAAATGGAACACGGAAAAGCCCCATCACAGGCCAGGAGAGTCCCTATACCCAGGCCCTTGCTTTGTGGGACGAGCTTGGACTCCAGGGTTGGTTGGATGAAGATGAACAGACCATCAAAACCCTTGGTGTCCGGGTAGCGGCACAGGGAGAGTATGCGGTTCGGCAGACATTTGACGGAACGGTTTGGATCGGGGCCAAGGACTACCGGGAGGCCAGTTGGAAGGATTTCGCCGGATTTGCCCATACCCTCAAATTAGGCGGCTTTACCGTTTATACCCGCTTGCCGGGTCCTGTTTCAGAGGAGCAGTCAGCGCAGAAAGCAAAACTGGAGGCCCTCTCCGCCATGGTGCAGATCAGCTGGAAAGATCCAGAGCAAAAGGCGGCGAAAGCGCAGAAATACAAGTTATCCAAGCCGACTGAACCAGTGCTCACCTTTACCAGCTTCAACTTCAAGCTGGCGGTCATGGAAGTCCTGATGTACGAGAAAGGCTTACTGGCTCCTAAACTGGATGCCCATGAGTTTTCCAGAGAGTATAGCCGACGCAAGATCGACATTGATGCGGAAGGGTATGAACCTATTCCGGAGATTCGGAAGTGGCTGGAGAAATACCCTGTCCCGGCGCGGCTGGCTCCAGAGATTACAGAGATCGAGATGGATGGCGGCAGCGAGATTTATACCCAACTCTGTCCGTTCTGGGATGGCGAGGATGGAGCCTTTGATCTTAATACCATTACTGAGGCGGAACTGCGCCAGTTCCCCAATCTCAAACATATTACCCTCATGTCCTCCAAGCCGGAACAGGTGCTGCCCGTTCTGGAACGGTGCGGTATCAAGGTAGACTTGCTGTGAGGTGAAAGCATGAAAGCGAAACTAAAAGTGATAAAGAACTGGGAGTTCGAGGAATTTGAACTGACGGGAACTTCCTTCAAATACAGCCCGACTGGATGCAAAGGTATGGTAGCCCGCAGCGAGGATGAAATTGTGTTTTGGACCTATCATTTCGTGCAAAAGTGCAGCGGCGTTTTGTGGGTCAAAGGCGAAGTTTCCAGGTGGATTCCCAGCCCGGAGCCGAAAGAGCAGCAAGATGTTTGGGAAGATCCTGTCTTGCTCTCATGCGACAGAGGAATACTGTTGGTTTGCCCGGCCAGTAAATCCCTTTGGTGGATGCCGCAGATGGATGGAGAGTGGATTCCGATCCCCATGGATAACTGGTGTGCCCAGGGTATTCCCAAGCCGGTGGCAGTCACCGGAAGCCAGGGCGTTTTCCCTATTGTGTGCCGAGTGGACAACTCCGCTGATGCGACCAACAGTTTTACCAGCCTGACGGTAGACTTTGAAACCATGACTGCACACTGGGCAGAAAGCGGCTCTTGCGTATACAGCAAAGCAGGAACCCGACAGACCCATTTGGCGGCGGTAGAGCGAGCTGGCGGCAATTTTGCCCAGGCAGACTTTCACTACAACTATCCTATGATTGGCTCCATACTGGAACAGGATGGACAGTTTTATGCCTTTTTGGAAAGTAGCACCATCAATCCGGCGGGTCTTTCTCTCATGGGCTACTATTGGTATCTGGAACTGGAGGAAAACGGGCTATTCAAAAAGAAACTGTGGGGCAAAGATAATTTAAGCCGCCTGCCCGGAAAACACGGGATGCGCGGAAAATTTTCCGGAGACAGGACTTGCCTGATCCTATCTCCCATTTTTAAGAATGATGACTGGAAGGGTAAACAAAAGGTGCTGCGCCTTTCGGATTTGGTGCTGATCGACCTTGCCATGCCCCGTGGATACGCCTCCTTTCATGTGCTGGATGTATGGGGAAACCGGGCATTTCTCAGCGATGAGAAAGACAAGCTGGTCCTTTGTGAAATGACCTTGGAGTAGTTATGAGGTAAACCAATGGAATTATTTGTAAAAAGAATGGCTTGGGAGCTGGACAATGATAAAGGGCTGTCCTGCCTGTTCTTTGAATGGGAGGATGGTTACTTTACACTCTCCCGCAAGACCGGCGCGGACGCACTCCGCTTGGAAATGAATGATCCAGCCAATGGTCAGTTGATTGACCCGGACTGTTTTGAATATGCCCTTGATAATACCAGTTTTTGTCTAAATATCGTGCGGAACAACCGAAAGGTTCTGCGGTATCTGGAAGAACACCACATCAATACGGAGTTGTATGGAGAAATCGTCCTTCACTACACTCCTCTCAGCAAGCCACAGCTTGAATCATTATCTGCCGTGATGCTCAGGCTGTTTTTCGGTGAACTGCTTATTTAGGCGGAAACAGAAGTGTCGTTGGCAGAAATCATGCGAGGGGATAACTATGGTTAAAATTTATCGTATTTGGTTCAATACGGAGAGAATGGACAGAGAGGATCACTACAAAATCACATTATTCAGTCGCCCTCGTGTATCTATTCATGTGGACGAGTACATTTGGAGTTTCATCGAAGAAAACATTGTGAGGCCACACAAGCTCATGCGCAGTGAGAAGCATGGGTATCTGTTGGACATTGCGTTTAGCCAGTTTGAGCCGGCAAAGCACCGATATTTTCCGCTTTCCCCATACAACGGCTCGCTTCGGGAAGGGGTCGAGATGGACAGCGCAAACAGAAGCTATTTCCGCGAGGATTTTGCAGGCGGCAAAGATCGGACTACCTGGTTCTCTCCCAATAAAATCTGGACAAACTGTGGTGACAAGGTCTTGAATGTGGATGTCAAGGCCGCCAATGTGAGCGAGAACATCACTCCCAGAGAATACGCGGACTTGCTGTTCGATGGCATTGGAGCGGCGCTGGTGTTCAACTTCAAAAGGCTCAAACGGGAGGAGTTTGATGGGCTGAAGCCCAAGATTGATTGGGGTATCGTTGAAAGTTTTCCCTTTCCCGCGCCCTTTGAGGAGCAGCGGTACATTGGGGATGGTGGCAAAATTCATGTATATTCCTGGGATGGCCGACAGAAAAAGACTCTTGTAGGCCCCTATTCCGTGCGAGAGTTATATCTGGAGCATTTCGGAGAATCGTGAGGAGGAATTTTGCTGTGCAAAGCTGGTCCAGAATGGATTTTGGCACTGGAAAGATCATCTTTCTGGATATCACACAAAAAGAAGATATGCTGCAAGTGGAATATCCGAACGGCTTTCTGCTGGATATGGGCTGGTATCAGGACAGATACACCATTTCTATCATTCAAAATTTTGATTGGACGCATCCAGTCCAGCAGTATGAAACAGCAGAAAGGAATCAGCTTCCCAAGCTGTTGACGGAGGCGGTTCGCCTTGTGGAAAAGGAATCACAGTCTGCCGGAGCAAAT
Organism: Holdemania massiliensis AP2; assembly: GCF_000327285.1. GTDB lineage: Bacteria > Bacillota_I > Bacilli_A > Erysipelotrichales > Erysipelotrichaceae > Holdemania > Holdemania massiliensis. The sequence goes on from NZ_HE998569.1 coordinate 255,890, forward strand.
TGAAAGAGGTCTTGTTATGAACGAGAATTTATTTCGCCCACAATTTAGGTCAGTTTACAAGGAACTACACGCAGACCACGAAACGGGGGCTGCTGACAACAAATAAAGGCTGAATATCAAGCACCGGGAAAGTGCGAGATATTCAGCCTGTTTTGTTGTCAGGGGTTTCCAAAGGGGTTTGCCCCTTGGCACACGACTTTGCTCGCAAAGTGTAGTGTGTTATACGCTCTGTCGGCGTTGCTGCGAAAATGCGGTTGCCGCCGGGGAGGGCAAGGGCATTTTTACGGCAGGAAAACAGGGCTGTGATTGCGTGGCGTGGAGCCGCAAGCGCAGGACTGGTTTCATCAGCAGACAGGGCGTATATGAATGCCCCCGTCCCTCGTCCTACGCCGAACTATGGGACAAAGTGTCCCAGACGGATAGCCACACTTACGAAAAAGCAGACGGATTTTTCTCTCAAAATTGAAATGGGCGGGAAGCCATTTTAGGGCTTTCCCGCCTTGATTGCCCATTAGCAAAGACGGGCGGGGCTGTCAACGGCGGCGCATGAAATGCGCCGTTCATCTTGACCGTTGACTGGCTCGGCTGGCTTTGCTATCTCCCCAACAAGTTATTGTTTGTTGTTTTCCCAATTATCTAAACGGGCTTGCATAGTTTCTCGCCATTCTTCACTTGGACAAGCAGTAATCAATTTTCGATACTCTTCACTTGATGGCGCTTCTATCAAATAAGACTCTACCAATTTTAGCAAATCCCACTCTACTCCATACATTCCACCTTCGGGGAAAATGTCAATCAATACGCCTACTTCTTCTCTTGTCAATGGCGTTTTTACATTGGAGAGCAATTCGTCATACATGTTGATGGTTTCTTCTGTAGGGTCATCTTTCACTGCGTCTGGCATTTGACCGAGAAGTTTCAATTTTATAATTGCCTCCTGCACCTTTACTCCCTCCAATTTCTCGTTCTCTATTTTCTCCCCCGCTGCGGGTTTGGATTTTTCAGCAAGTCCGACTTCTGTGCAATCTTTTTCAGCCACTTCTTTTCTTCCTCGGACAGCTTTTTCAAATTCAGCTTGAGCCGCTTACAGATAAACGCCAAAGCCGCTTGCTCCGGGTCGCTGTCTGGACTGGCAGTTTCCTCGGCGGTCTGCAAGAAATCTTCCAGCGGATTGTCCTCCGGAACGCTGAAAAAATCGTCCTTATGGGCTTCCCGCAGGTCAAGGGCTATCTTGTTTATGTCTTGCTGTATCACATAGCGGCAAAAGCTGTCATCGTCAATATGGGCGGCGACAAGCTGCCTTAACTGCGGGTCGGACAAGCCGGGATTGTGCTGCTTCATAATGGTTGCGCTCATAATATCCACAATGGCATTTGCGCTCTGTACCTGCTTGACTGCCGTTCCGTTCACATAGATTTCAAGGTCAGCCATCAGCCGGGGGAAATCCGGGTGTACCGCCAGCTCACACAAGAGGGAAGTATCCACCCGCCCACTTTTCAATAGTTCAATCATATCATCACTCAAGCGCAGGTCTGCAAGATCGGCGTTTGGGTGATTTTTTGTTTTAGAGCGTCCCAGCAGGTAATCAACGGTCACGTCGTAAAACTTCGCCAGCTGGATAAGGGCATGGTGGCTGATGTCTTTGAGATTGTCTCCCTCATAACTGCCTAAAGCAGATTTGGAAAGGTGAGTTTCCTCCGCAAGCTGTTCCAGCGTCAGCCCTCGTTCCACACGCAGGTCTTTCAATCGTTCTTGTATGGATAGTTCCATGCACTCCCTCCTTGTCTGCTTGATAATTTGGAAGTTATTCGCACAATTCCTTACGGATATTTTCGCAGTCTTTCGCCATTTCCAGCATATCTTCATCATCTACCATTTCATGAAGATCATATTCGAGCGGAGAAGCACAGAACTCTGCTAAAGCCCGATTCATTGCTTGATCCTCCTCTGGCGTAGTTATGATTTTTACAAACCTATCTCGTTTTTCCCCATCAAACAGATTTTTTATATTGAACCCACCACTTTTCTTACTCTCAAGAATAAGTGCTGCCAAATCAGTTGCCAAATCAATAGCATAATAAAATTCGTGACATTGGCCCTCCGAATCAATGTATTCTAAATTGGGTGAGATATGGAAATTCCAGTTTAGTTTGCTAAGGCCAGTATCATTGAATATCTCACTCAGAGGTATTTCAGTTTTGCCTTTGTCATAGAGGTAGTCCACCAAGGTCAGGCTATCGTCTGTGCCACCGATATAGTTATACCAATATTTTTTAATATACATTTTATCTCCTCCTTATCACTTCCGCTTTGTCGTTCTGTTTTTTTATTATATCACAATTCCGAGAGCGTGGAAATAGGCAGTTTTTTGGGCGGATTTCCTACCTTTCGGATATACGGGACGGGCGATCATTTAGGTGTAGACTTAGGGTAGTTCATCGATGAGCTGCACCTTGAAAAATGAATGACCGTCCGAAAAGGAATACCCCGGCAGGGGAAGCACCGCAAGAAGCCAATTTCTGGACACTTTGTCCAGAGGTCACTTCGGGACAACTTGTCCCGAAGCTGTGGGGAGCGTGCCAACGCCGGAACACGCCGCAGGAATGGGGCAGGAAGCCTTTTCGGAGAGAGCGGCAACGGAAAGCAAAATGGAGGAAACACATGAGAGAGAACCCATATAAACGACTGCCGCCCATAGAGCGCAAGCAAGACGGTTCCCTTTACCGCATGACCCCAGCGCAGCGGAAACAGGCAAACGCCCTGATCCGCCGGGAGTGCTGCTGTTATGAGGACGGGAACTGTATGCCCCTTGACGATGGGGACACCTGCACCTGTCCGCAGACGGTTTCTTTCTCGGTCTGCTGTAAGTGGTTCCGCTGGGCGGTCTTGCCGCTGGACGGGACGCTGGAAGCGGAGATTTTCCGGGATAAGGACTTGAAACGCTGTGCGGTCTGCGGCGGTGTGTTCGTCCCTAAATCCAACCGGGCAAAATACTGCCCCGGCTGTGCCGCCAGAGTTCACAGGCGGCAGAAAACAGAAAGTGAACGGAAAAGGAGGTCTTGTGTGGACAGTTAGGGGCTGAAAAGTCCTTGATTTTCAAGGCTTTGCAAGCACAGAACAGGGGCAGGCAATAGAAACTACCGTCTGCCCCCGGAAACAGGCTTCTAACCGTCCACAAACACGATATGACAAACACCATTTATATCCATCAGCCGGAAAAATCGGTCAGCTTTACCCGGCTGCCCAATTTCCTTTTTGAAGCCCCCACATTCACACCCCTGTCCAATGAAGCGAAGATACTGTACGCCTTTATCCTGCGCCGGACGGAGTTGTCCCGTAAGAACGGCTGGGCGGACGAGTACGGGCGCATTTACCTGTACTATCCAATCTGCGAGGTAGTCGCCCTGCTCCACTGTGGGCGGCAGAAAGCCGTCAATACCCTACGGGAATTGCAGTATGCGGGGCTGGTGGAGATCCAGAAGCAGGGCTGTGGAAAACCCAACCGCATTTACCCAAAATCCTATGAAGCGGTTCCAAACACCGACTTCAAGAAATCCGGTTATGGAACGCCGGAGGACTGAAAACCATACCCATGAAGTATGGAAATCACTCCCCGGAAGTACGGAAACCGGACGGTATATAGAAATATAAAGATAAAAAGATTGATTTATATTCTATCCATTCCTATCCTATCAGAGATAGTTTCGGCGGGATTTTCCCTGTGGAAACCCGCTGGAAAAGAATGGAACGAGGAAAGGAGCAGAATGGCACAACACGCAATTTTGCGGTTTGAGAAACACAAGGGCAACCCGGCAAGGCCGCTGGAAGCCCATCACGAACGGCAGAAAGAGCAATACGCCAGCAACCCCGACATTGACACCAGCCGGAGCAAATACAACTTCCATATCGTCAAGCCGGAGGGCAGGTACTATCATTTTATTCAAAACCGTATCGAACAGGCCGGTTGCCGTACAAGGAAAGACAGCACCCGGTTTGTGGATACGCTCATTACCGCCAGCCCAGAGTTTTTCAAGAAGAAGTCGCCAAAGGAGATACAAGCGTTTTTCCAGAGGGCGGCAGACTTCCTCATCGGGCGGGTAGGCAGGGAAAATATCGTGTCGGCCGTGGTACACATGGACGAGAAAACACCCCACCTGCATTTGGTCTTTGTCCCTCTGACAGAGGACAACCGCTTGTGTGCAAAGGAGATTATCGGGAACAGAGCCAACCTCACAAAATGGCAGGACGATTTTCACGCTTATATGGTGGAGAAATATCCCGACTTGGAGCGTGGGGAAAGCGCCAGCAAGACAGGCAGGAAGCATATCCCCACCCGTCTGTTCAAGCAGGCGGTCAATCTCTCCAAACAGGCAAGAGCCATTGAAGCCACGCTGGGCGATATTACCCCGTTCAACGCCGGAAAGAAAAAAGAGGAAGCCCTCTCCATGCTGAAAAAGTGGTTCCCGCAGATGGAGAATTTCTCCGGGCAACTGAAAAAATACAAGGTCACAATCAATGACCTGTTAGCGGAAAATGAAAAGCTGGAAGCAAGGGCAAAAGCCAGTGAAAAAGGCAAGATGAAAGATACGATGGAACGGGCAAAGCTGAAAAGCGAACTGGACAATTTACAGCGGCTGGTTGACCGTATCCCGCCGGAAGTGCTGGCGGAGTTGAAGCGGCAACAGCGGCACACAAAGGAAAGGTGATTTTATAAGCAGATTTTTACGCCGTCCCTGTGCGGCATTGTACCTTGAAAATTGAATACAGGAGGTTCTATGGAGCATATCAGATACAAAAAAGAAACAGAGGTCGTGACTTTTCAGGGAAAAGAAATCACGCTGGAAAACCTCTCCCCGGTGTTCACGCCGGAACAGGAAGTGGCCAAACGCCGGGAACTGGAGCAGCAGCTTTATGAGGTGTTCCGCAAATATGCCGATAAGCGGCAGAAAGAGGAAGCCGGGGCGTAAGGTTTTCCGAAGCCATCGTTGATTTACGGGGCTGCTGGCGGTATAATAGAACTGTCAGCAGCTCCGTTTCTTTTTTAAGAAAAGGAGCGACAAAATGAATAACAGAATAGACGCAATCTATGCAAGGCAATCGGTAGACAAAAAGGACAGCATTTCCATTGAAAGCCAGATTGAGTTTTGCAAATACGAATTGAAAGGCGGGAACTGTAAGGAATACACAGACAAAGGGTACAGCGGCAAGAACACAGACCGTCCAAAGTTTCAAGAACTGGTGCGGGACATTAAGCGGGGCTTGATAGCAAAGGTCGTGGTTTACAAGCTCGACCGTATCAGCCGTTCCATTCTGGACTTTGCCAACATGATGGAGTTGTTCCAGCAATACAATGTGGAGTTTGTGTCCTCTACGGAAAAGTTTGATACCTCTACTCCGATGGGGCGGGCTATGCTGAATATCTGTATCGTGTTCGCCCAGCTTGAACGGGAAACGATACAGAAGCGGGTGACGGACGCTTATTATTCCCGCAGCCAGCGAGGGTTTAAGATGGGTGGAAAAGCCCCTTATGGCTTCCATACAGAGCCAATCAAGATGGACGGTATCAACACAAAGAAGCTGGTGGTAAACCCAGACGAAGCGGCAAATATCCGGCTGATGTTCGAGATGTACGCCCAGCCCACAACCTCCTACGGGGACATTACCCGGTACTTTGCCGAACAGGGAATTTTATTCAACGGCAAGGAACTAATACGCCCCACGCTGGCGCAGATGTTACGCAATCCTGTCTATGTGCGGGCAGACCTTGATGTGTACGAATTTTTCAAAAGTCAAGGGACAATCATTGTCAATGACGCTGCCGATTTTACCGGCATGAATGGCTGCTATCTGTATCAAGGGCGGGATGTGAAGCCCAGCAAAAAGAACGACTTGAAAGACCAAATGCTGGTGTTGGCTCCCCATGAGGGCATTGTCCCCTCCGACATCTGGCTGACCTGCCGCAAGAAGCTGATGAACAACATGAAAATCCAGTCTGCCCGGAAAGCAACCCATACATGGCTGGCGGGAAAAATCAAGTGCGGAAACTGCGGATATGCCCTTATGAGCATTAACAATCCTGTGGGAAAGCAATATCTCCGCTGCACAAAGCGGCTGGACAATAAAAGCTGTGCCGGGTGTGGGAAAATCATCACTTCGGAGCTGGAAGCGGTGGTTTACCAGCAGATGGTGAAAAAGCTGGAAAAGCACAAGACGCTGACGGGCAGGAAGAAAGCGGCAAAGGCAAACCCGAAAATCGCCGCCCTGCAAGTGGAACTTCTCCATGTGGACAGCGAGATTGAAAAGCTGGTGGACAGTCTGACGGGCGCAAACAATGTGCTGCTCTCCTATGTGAATGTGAAGATAGCGGAACTGGACGGGCGCAAGCAGGAACTTCTGGCGAGGATAGCGGAGTTGACAGTGGAAGCCATCAGCCCGGAACAGGTCAGCCAGATTTCCGGCTACCTCGACACTTGGGAGGATGTATCCTTTGACGACAAGCGGCGTGTGGTGGATTTGATGATTACCACCATAGCCGCCACAAGCGATAGTTTGAATATCACATGGAAAATCTGACGGGCGGAACCCCTCCCGTCAGATACCTACCCTGTGTAGTCCCTTGTAAACTGTACTTTGATACATTAAAACTGTCAGATAAGCTCTGGCTGATGCAGACGCTGGCGACTCGTTACAATTTGACATTCAAGGAACTATACGCCTTTTCCCGCTGGGGACAAAGCTGCACCACCGGCCTGTTTGAAAAAGGTGGCCGGGAGTTTGTCTTTGTCCCAGGCGATACCGTGACGCTTGGCTGGGAGAGCTTTGTCCAAGGGATGGACAAGGCCAACCAAGAGGAACTGGCGGATATTTTTACAGAAATCGAATATGAGGGCACTGCGGAGGAATTTCTCCGGCAGGGCATGGCCCCGGTACGCCAGGTGACCATCGGCCCCATGTTCGTGGGCAGAAAACTGGAGGAGATTGGCTGGGAAAGCGTACTCATGAACGATCCCCGCATCACCGCCCACCCCGATTGGCTGGAGAACTTGCAGAAGTTGGACAGCAAGGATGGCCGAAGCGTTGAAATCAACCAAACGGTCCGCTTTAAGCGCAATGGTGATAGCTGGCGGGCGTGGCTGTGCCATCCCATGACCTACCCAGAGTTTCAGCGATTCCTGTTGTGGGAGGTGGCAGCCAGCCTTCCCACGCCGGATGAGTGGGCCTATCTGTGCGGGGGCGGATGCCGCACCCTGTTTCCCTGGGGCGATGGGCTGGACTACTCCATGCATCTGCACCACTTTGAAAGCAAGGAAGATCAGGGCAAGCCATACGACATGGAGCAGCCCAACTTCTTTGGCCTGTCCATCGCCTACGACCCCTATCAGCGGGAGCTGGTAGACGGGAAAACATTGACCACCTGCGGCGGCGACGGCGGCTGCAATATCTGTGGTGGCATGGGACCTTTGCTTGGATATTTACCCTGTTCCCCTCACTGTAAACCGGAGGTTCGGGAAGATAACGAGATTCACAATGACTATGACTTTTTCCGTCCTGTGATCCGGGTGCAGACATCCGGGTGGAGAATGGGTTCGCCTGGAGATAAGAGGTGATATTGCCAGATGATCGAAACAATTATGAAAATCCACACCACTTCTTCTTCGGTTACATTTGAGTGTGGTAATGCTGCCATTATTGGAAACGGTGAGTTTCGGGCTTCATCGGGAAAAGTGGATGGGTTTATCCTGTATGCCGACACTTTGCGGTATGAAAACGGGGCGAAGCTCTCACGGGAGGAACAGGAACATCTGAAGTGCCTGTATCAGCACTTTGTATGGAACCGTGAAGATTTCATAGACTGGGATATTTGAAAAGAGATTTCCCCATGAAATGTTAGCAGATTGAGCACAGGAGTAAGGAGGAAAGCTATGGAATGGCCAAAACGGGCGCGGACAGCGGATTGGGAAAATGGTGTCCTGGCCTTAGATAGAGAGAAACAATTTGAAGTCCCGAAGCTGACCGCAGAGATCATGGAGCGGTTGGCCGGTTACACCCTGGTGGGCTTCCATGTGAAAGGGTATCCGGTGACGGATGAACTGCTTGCCCCCTTTGCCGGGCATAAAAGTATGGTCAACTTCGGCGTGGAGAACGGCGCCCTCACCGACGCCTGTTTCCCCTTTTTTTCCGCCATGCCCAAGCTGCGCTATCTGCTGCTGACCGGGAATGCCGGGATCGACGGAAGCGGCTTGTCCGCCCTGCAAAGCTGTAAGCTGGATCTACTGGCCCTTGACCACACTGGGCTGGATGATGCCGGTCTGCTTCGAGCAGCCTCCATCCCCAAACTCTCCCACATCTGGATCGACCACACTGCTGTTACTTATGATGGACTACTGGCTGTCGCCGGCAACAACTACATCCATCCGGTGGCCCATGTGCAATTTACCAAGGAGCAGATGGAACACTTCTCCCAGCTCCAGCGGGAAAAGGCCAAAAAGCCCGTCCAGCTGGATGAGCAGGCAGCGTCGGAATGCCGCAATGTGCTGTCCGCTTTCTTTGCCGAAATGACAGAATGGGAACGGTACATGGAGCAGGCCGGGTTTGAGGATGCCGAGGCTGTGCCCCGCCTGCTGGCGATCTGGGAGAAGTATGTGAGCGAAAAGTCCCGTCTGGGCTATCGGCCTCTGGCCCTCTCC
>NZ_HE998569.1:265067-311613 GCF_000327285.1 Holdemania massiliensis AP2
ACCGGATTGTAAGGGAGGCATAATGGATGATATATAGGTTTACGGAAGTATTAAACGATCTTGTTAATTATTTTCTCCTTGGTGACATTTTGTTGCTGGGGAACTGGAAGCAGGCAAACCATCTTTCAGATGATTTAGCGATGGAGTTTACCACAAACGAAAGCGGCGACAGGGTATTTGCCGAAGGAATTGTAATCCCAATGACCGGTATTGAAAACTATCCCTATACCATATTGTTCAATCTCTCTGGTGATAGACCGGAGCTGTGCAAAGAAAGAAACCGATTGCAGCTTAGAAAAAGTGGCTATTCCCTCAAAGTAGATCATAATATGCTGATGCTTTTTACATGGCCCATATTAGAACAGTTTACGCCTGAAAAGGTGAAAGATCTGATTTCTTACTATAGAGTGCATAAGAAGCCGATGATTGAGCTTGCAAATGGCTGGTATCATATCGAGATTTTGGGTGGAGAAACCTTGCAGGACGGGGACTATGAACCTACATTTGAGTTTGTGATACAACCAGCCACAAATGAAGAAGCCACCATAAATGCAGATATGAATTTTAGCTTTGAAATTACAAGCTCTGCTTATTAGTGAAACCTATCCCTACCGAAGATGGAAAAGGAGATCATGATATGGATTTATTGAAACAATGCCAGCAATGGTTTGAACAGGATGAAGCGCAGAAGGTAATCGACACCATGGAAGCGATTCCTGCCGAGGAGCGCACCCCGGAACTGGACAGCGAATTGGCCAAGGCATATATTGCCGTTGCACATATAGGAGAACGGGAGCCTTTTGAAAAGGCGCTGGAACTTCTGGCTCCCCATGAGGAGTATTTTGCCGAAGATCACTGCTGGAATTACCGAATCGCTTTGGCCTATTACTGTCTGGATGAGGAAGGCCCCGCCCTGCGTTACTTTGAAAAGGCCCTGAAAGCCCGCCCTGGAGACAAAGATACCCAGGAGTACATAGACGATTGCCGCCGTCGTTTGTCCCTGCCCCGGTTTGGAAAGAACTTCCGTGAAAGGACGCAGGAAGCATGGGCAGCCTTTTCTCAGATTGAGGCAGAACTGCGTCAAATCATAGATACTGACGAAACGCACCAGCGCGGCGAAGAACTGGTTGAAAAATGCGGGAATGCACTCAAAACGGCCCTGCGTGATACTTCCTTTGAGCTGGGCTTCAGTGGCGAAAAGTATGAATTGATCCTCAGTCCAGAGGGCCTTCGCTCCCGCCTGTTCCCGTTGGTGTACTTCCAGAAGCAGGCCCCAGAATCGGTGCTTGAGCATTGGAATATCTGGGTAGGCCGACAGCCCTGCGAGGGGTTCGAGCTGCGGGCTGGAGAAATCGAAGTTCGGGCTGAGGATGTGCAGATGTGGGCAGAGGAAACAGAGGATCATCAGGTAAGTCTGGTCCTTTGCTGTGAAAAGCTGACGCCGATCTTGAAAGAGGACACAGACAAGGTCTGGTGGGCGCTCTCTATGCTGGTGGATCAAACTATCGGAGAAGTTTCCGCTATCGCCTTTGTTGCCGGGTTTGATGTTTATGCTCAGCCGAAAGACGAACCAGCCAAGCTCCTTTCCCAGCTGCCGGAGCTGCTGCAAAGCATGGGACTCTCCCTCTGGCGGGATGGCAGCGACTACCTGGAAAACAGCTACCTTGCCTATGAACTGAAACCGGTGGAGGACCCGGAGGCTGACTGGCGGCTGGATGTCTATACTGGAAACTGCCGCCTGCCGGTGCTCATCAACGACTACCTGACTGCCCGCAGTGATATGGTGGATGAGTACCACAAGGATGGCATTGCCGCTGGATTCCTCCTGTACCCGCTGTCCGGTTTTACCGGTGAGGAACGAGTTAAAGCCATTCTGGATTTCCGGGATAACCTGCGGGATGCCATCCTGCGGGATGCAGGAGAGGAAGCCGTGACCTTCCTGGGTGGGGCCACTGGTCTATATTGCGGGTATCTGGATTTTATCGCCTGGGATCTGCCCGCTGTACTAACAGCGGCACAGGCATTTTTTGAGGGAAGCGACCTGCCCTATGCTCACTTCCACGCATTCCGGCGGGATGTGGGCGGTGTGCCGCTGCTGGACGAGAAAGAACCGGAGCCTGATATTTATGAGGAAACTGGCTCCCTGCTCTCGGCAGAGGATATTGAAACACTGGAATCCTTTGATGAAGGAACCACCGGTTACTTTGAGAAAATGCTCGGCTGGCTGGAGGATTTTATCAAAAGCGGCGTAGAAGAAGGACGATTCAGCGAAAAACAGGCTCACCAGGATTTGCAGATTGCCCTCTGGTATGCCTTTGCCTGCCTTAACCTGGACGATTACATCCACTACTACCGCGCTGCGGAATGGATGAAGGATTCGGAGAAAAACGCCACGGGCTGCGCTACCTGGTACTACCGGTATTCTGTGGCGTTGATGTATTGCGGCAGGCTGGAAGAAGCACTGGAATATGCGGAGCAGGGCGCTCAGGAGGAGCCGGACTACCCCTGGATCTGGCTCCATCTGGGCAAGCTGCGGGCGCATTTTGGCGATAAATCCGGTGCGCTGGATGCCGTCAAGCAAGGATTAAAACTGGAACCGGGAGATTATGAGTTCCTGACCTTAAAAAAAGAGATCAAAGCCGGAGCCACCCTGGAGCAGATGGAATATCATTGGATCAATCCCGATGCTGATCAAACGCTCCAGCGGGGACTGGACGAAGATGCGGATGATAAACAATGCGCCATAGCCTGCATTCGGGTGGACGAAGCAGGACTTGCCGAATTTTATGAGCTGTTCCACCCAGAGCGGTATAGCTATAAGAAAAATTCCCCCTGCTGTGAATTCCAATACCCGGTGAAGGAACATCTTGTGGAGCTTTCCTTCCGTATGAACGAAGCTGGACTCTCCAAGATGGGAACCGACTGGCTGTGGCAGCTAAAGGAACGGCTGGACAGCGGTGAATGGCTGACCCACACACCTGAAGGAGAACCAGAGGGCATTCTAACAGGTGTGTTTGTGGATCAGCTGCGACGCATTGGCCTTGTCTATCAACAGCCTGGAGAGGATCAATATTTTCAGATTTTCCTGAACCCGGACGGCACGAAGGCGGATGCCTTCTGGTCCTCAAGAAAAAACAGTGAGCCAGAGGTTTATTCGGAGGATGAGATGTCTGCGATAGAGCAGCACATCAAAAACACCTTTGGTGAGTTTGAGAATGTGTTCCATGAGCTGGTTTCCCCTGACATCCATGTGGACATCTGCGTTGTTCCTCCCTCTGAGGAACGGGACTATTACACACTGGTGACGATGGGCATGGGTGCTCACCGAATGAATGTGCCGGAGGAACTGGCGGAATACAAGCTGGAGCGAGCAGAGCTGGCCATCGCTCTGCCGTCGGATTGGAAACTGGATGAGGAATCCCTGAAGGATGAGCGGTGGTACTGGCCTATTGGCCTCTTGAAAGTGTTGGCCCGCCTGCCCATTTCCAACGATACCTGGCTGGGCTTTGGCCACACAATGGGCAAGCAATCGCCGTTTGCGGAGAACACGAAACTCTGCGGCGCACTTCTGGTGGGTCCGCAGGATGTTGTTTGGACCGGAGGCGAAGTCTGCACCTTGCCAAGCGGCGAGGAGGTCAATTTCTATCAGGTGATCCCGCTCTATCATAATGAGATGGAGTATAAGATGGAGCATGATGCGGACGCTCTGCTTAAAAAAATGGCAGGCATCAGTTTTGTGGTTAATCCCACCCGCCAGAATGCCATCACCAGAGGAACGCTTGCAGAGGAAGAATTCACCGGCGATATGGACGATGCCGCATGGCACCTGGAATCCATTCAGGAAAAGGGCTTGCCGGTGAATGAGATCAATGCCTACAACCACATGGCAATCTATCTGCGCTGGTGCATGGAGCATGATCTGATGAGCGCGGAATTTATGGAGCGGTACTGGGAGCAGGTGCAGCCGTTTATGTCAGATCTGAGCCGCGCCGATCTGCGTAGCTTTATCCGGGACCAGCTGAAAGGACAGCTCTTTGGGGCGCTGTTCAACAAGGAGGGCGCAGCCTTTGCTGGATATTACTATGGCGAGGCGGACAGCCCGTACTTCCCCAGCGACATTGATAACTATGCTTTGGAATATTTCGGTTCAGAGCAATATTATTCCGATAAGTTCCAGGATGAAGCCTATCTATTCATCCCATTTGATGAAAACTATTATCAGGCTATGGCAAAAGTCATGGAAAAGCGGTTCGTCAACTGGCAGGGACAGAGTTTCGATGAGGCCACTCTGGAGCCTTCAGACCTTGCGAAAGCCATGATGGAATATCTGGACTGTGAATGTACCTATTTCCCCTCAATGACGGATGATGACCCCATCATGTCGGCATACAACTATGCCAAACGAGAAAGTGTCAAAGAGGGCTTTGTGCCGGTTCTGATTAAGGCGGATGACGAAATCCTGTGGGAATGCCTGATTATGAATTCTGACCCGGACAGCGATGGCGAGGACGACTATGCTTTCGACCCGGACAAAGTTGCCGCATACCGGAAGAAAATGCTCTCCGCCCCCATCAAGAACAGTAAAGCAGTTCTGGAGGAAATGATTGGGCAGCGCAAGGAAGAAGCCGAGGATGACGATATGGACTGGGATGAGGAGATCCTTGGCGAGATGGAGGGCGGATATGATAACCGTCGTTTTTCAAGCTACTGGAACTCCGATAATAATATGACCTATCCTCTCATTCTGGCTAAAATCCCCGTGAAGAACCCTTGGGAGATTTTTGCCTATCTGCCCTTTGGTGGCTGGAATGAATGTCCTAACACGCCGGAGTTAATGGCAGTTGCAAAATACTGGTTTGAACAGTATGGCGCTGTACCCGCAGTTATGACTCATGATGAGCTGGAGTTCTTGCTTCCGGTTCCTGTCTCCGAGAAAGAGGCTGTAGATGTGGCGGTGGAGCTGTACGGCTTCTGCCCTGATGTGATTGACCAGGGTCCGGAGGAAGCCACCGTTGGTGCTTTGGCCGATGTACTGCGGCAGTCCACTGTTTGGTACTTCTGGTGGGATTGAGCAGGAGGATGTGTCTATGAACGAATACCTAAAGCAATATATTGAACTCCAAAAACAGTTTCGAGAGACAAAAGGGAAAGCGGATAGTGTTCGTGCGCTTTATGCGTTCAAAGAAGAATTAGAGCAGAGCGAAGATACACAGGCTAAAGAAGTATTGGTGTATGTTTATGACCTATTGGACTTCAAAAAAAGTGCCTATGAATTGCTTTCTAAAATTGGAGATCGGTCGAATCCAAAAATTTTCCGGCGTCTGGCGATTATGAAAGAATATGCCGATGACTGGGGAGACTCCTTTGCCCTCCGCAAGCCTAAAACCAAAGCGGAGAAACAAAAAGACAAGGAAAAGCGGGACAAACTTGGTCTCCCTTCTTTCCGGTATCATCCAGACCCTTTGGATACCGGGGCTTTTGAGCAGTCTGAGGAGAGTGTGGTTTGTGATTGCTGTGGCAAGAATACTCATATTTACTATACCGCCCCCTTCTATACCGTGGAAGATATTGAGTATTTGTGCCCAGAGTGCATTGCCAGCGGTGAGGCTGCCCGGAAATACAACGGCAGCTTTCAGGATGATTGTTCTTTGGATGATGGTGTAGACGATCCAGAGAAGCTGGATGAACTTCTCCACCGCACGCCTGGCTATTCTGGTTGGCAGCAGGAATACTGGCGCGCCCATTGTGGTGACTATTGCGCCTATTTGGGTAATGTGGGAGCCAGCGAACTACGGGCGCTGGATGTGCTTGAAGAAGTTTTGGATGACCCCATGTGGGACGATGAGCATAAAGAAATGATTCAGGAATCCATTAACGGAGGACATCTTCAATGCTATCTGTTCCAATGCCTTCACTGCGGAAAGCACCTGGTCTGGATGGATTTCGATTGAGATGTTTTTATGAACACGCAGTTGTATAGACGGCGTGGCGGATGGCCAAATGTACCGGGAGATTCAGTGGAAGTGCCAATATGAGGATGCTCTGATCCAGCCGCCCAGAGGGGTGCTGGACATCAACATGGGGAAATATGCCTCGGGAGGACGCTGACTTTTTATCATACCAGCAAAGGAGGTGGGAACTATGCAAAGCCAAGGCAATATCAGAGTTGTTGAAATGCTTCGCTATCTTTATCAGCATACAGATGAAAACCATACTGCTACTGTTACAGACATTACTGCTTACTTGAAAGAGCGAGGCATTCAGGCAGTGCGCCAAACGGTCTATGCTGATTTGAACGCTTTGATTACAGCCGGGTTTGATATTGTGATAGTTAAAAGCACACAAAATCAGTATTTCATGGGAAACAGGCTTTTTGAATACCCGGAATTAAAAATGCTGGCGGATGCGGTGGCTTCTTCCAAAATCATTTCTGCAAAGAAATCGGAGGCTCTGGTACAGAAGCTGGGATGTTTGACGAGTATCCATCAGGCAGAACAGCTCAAGGGGCTTGCCAGCTTATCCAGCCGCGTGAAACCAGGAAATGAAAAAGTCTACTACATAATCGACAGTATTCATTCTGCTATCTTGGAGCATCGTCAAATCGAATTCCAATACTATGAATACATTCAGACAAAAGAAAAAATCCTGAAACATGACGGATACCGCTATCTTCTGAACCCTTATGCACTGGAGTGGAAAAATGACCATTATTACTTGATCGGCTACTCACATAAGCATAACAGAGTTGCCCACTTCCGTGTAGATCGTCTGGCAGGCGTTGAGGTCTTATCAACAGAGTTTGCTCAGCTTGAAAATTTTGATGTGGCTGCATACACAAACACAATGATTGATATGTTTGCCTCGGAGGGCACACTGGATGTTGAGCTGCAGTGTGATAACGAGCTTATGCGTGTTATCATTGACCATTACGGAGAGAATGTCCCTGTTAGACCCTATGATAAGGATCGTTTTATAGCAACAATCAAAGTAAACCCAAGCGGCACATTCTATGGATGGGTATTTAAGTTTATGGGGAAGATCAAGATTCTTTCCCCCCAAGAGTGTGTAAACCAGATGAGAAATGTAGCAAGGGTGTTTATTTGAGGAATTGGGGCGAGGTGTTAAAGATATTTAACACCTCGCCCTGCTTTTCTTTTTTTGCCTTGAACCGAACACCTGTTCCGTCTTATAATAAAACCAGGATGTTCGCAGTGCTGCGAACATCCTGGGAGACAGGAGGCAAGCCGTCATGACTTTCGGAACTTTTATCAGCACAAGACGAAAGGAACTCAAACAGAATCTGAGAGACACTGCAAAATATCTTAAAATAGCGTATGGCTATCTCAGTGATATTGAGCAAAACCGCCGCCCTGCTCCAGACGGCGACTTTGTAGACCGAATTTCTGAGTTCCTTCAGCTGAGCAAAGTAGAGTTTGCCTTGCGGGGTTATCAGCGTATAGGAGCCGATATGCCCGTGATTGCAGTAGTCTTTGACACAAAACAGTCCTTCATTGGCTGGCTTTGCATAGGGCAGTACATTACCGGATGCGGTGCGGTACACAAAACGCTTTTCCAGAAGGAAACGGACAAACCGACGCTCCGGGACAAGCAACTCTTTGGCGGTGGTGCGGAGGTTGGTACTGTGATTGAGGTCGATGAACAAATCATAAAAGGCTGCCTTACTCTCCAGCAGGGCATTTTCCTCTCGTAGCGACGCATTTTCTTCCCGCTCAGCAAGCAGCTCGGAGCAGAGCTTTATCAGAGCTTCCGGAGAAGTGGCTATCTCCCACAACTTCTCTTTTGTGAGATAGGCTCCGTGCTTGCGAATGACAGGTAGAACTTCATCAAACACCCATTGTTCAAACCGTTCCGCTGACGGCAGTTTACTATGGGCGATCAGACGATATAGATCACCTTCGGGGATAAAGAGCATTTCGACCATTTGTACCGCGGGGCTTCCATCTGCCTTTTTCCCAGTCTGGACCCCTATGGAACATTTCGTTCCACCCCTGGTATGGTCGCGGACGGCTTTGCGTGGATTGGTATATCCCAGCGCTGTTGCCACATCTGTACCGCAAAATAATACTTTGCCATTCTGTTCCAAAGTGCGAATGCTTCCGAACTCTGGACTATTGAAAATTTCAATCTGATTCATGCTGTGCCTCCTTTGGTGTAATACAAAAGCGGCTGATTACCAGCCGCCTGCGTGCATATCGTGATTTACCAGTGAAGTGTAGTGGTTATTCATGGTGGTAGGAGCGTTGAACAGCACTGCAAGCAGGTACTGCTTGATGTTGTGTACCTGGGTGGTGTTCTTTTGCAGACAGTCCATGACAAACTCGATGTGAGAGCTGTCCAGCTTCAAAAAGCGGGAGCGTACAATTTCATGAGGAAAGTCCGCACCAGAGATCCGGGTGGTCTTTCGTTTGGCACAGACCGTTTCTACCAACAGCTCTACGATCTCATTCAGGTCATCCAGGTAGAGAGGATAACGCTGCTTCAGACAATCATACTCGATATTCTCCAAAATCAATTCCCGATAATTTTCTATCTCTGTGACAGACATCGCATCCCTTCCTTTCCGTTCCGGCGGTATTACCGCCGCTGTTTCCCGGAAGGGAATGGAATCGGTATTTGATCCATGAGTATTTTGTTTTTGGGTATTTGATTTCTTAGTATTTAATTGTGTTGGATTTTCCGGTAACGGATTTACCGCTGACGGGTTTACCGTTATCGGGTTTTCCGACAACGGCTTATCCAACATCGGTTCTCCCTCGATGGGACGCTCAAAAATGGTATACTCATTGGCTGCGAATTTACCAGAAGCATCAGTTGTCTGTCTGCGCCGAATGTATCCGGCTGTTTCAAGCTCATTGACAGCAGAGCGGATTGCATCTTTGCTTTCTCGATTGATATAGCTGAGTCCTGACAGCGTATAATCCCAGTCATCAGGCAGAGATAACATCTGCGACAAGAGACCCTTTGCCTTCAAAGAAAGTCGTTTGTCTTTTAGATGAAAATTGCTCATAACCGTGTAATCGCCAGTGCGTTCTACACGAAAAACAGCCATTTACTTCACTCCTTTCATTTCTCAGGTATGAAAAAAGCCGCAATTCATAAAAGAATTGTGGCAGCGGTTAGGGTCTGTCTGTATCTTTTTTTCTTGCGTCGGTAGGGGCGTTTTGGCATTGGTGGTTTATCAAACAGATCCCTTTCCTGAGAAAATGGTAAGGTTTGAAAAACACGATCAATCTCGGTGGATTCCATATCACGCTGTGAGCGGCAATCTTCTTGAATAGCTTCTCGGATTTCTCTTACAGTACACATATTCATTCCTTTCCTTTCGTTGTATCGGTTATGAACGACGGTGTTTTTTAGGCTTGAAGTCGAGGATATGCCCCTCAATAACATGGGCATATCTCTTAATTTTGATTTCTCGACGCTGCTGGCTTTGCAGAGCTGACTGATACCCGTCCTCTGTGAGAAAAAGCCTCATTTCGTCACCAGGTTCTCCATAAGCAGTAGGGCGCAAGACAGTAAACTCAATCATCCAGAAAGTGCTGTCCCAAAATCGCTCCACTGCAAGAATGTTGTGGCCTTTCAGTTCCCTTGCTGCAATATCTTTCATAGGCTCTCCCTTCATCGTTCCTGATCTCGTTGGCGTTTTTTCTGCCATTGTTCCAGCAGTTTAATAATGGTTTCCTGCATTTTGGCCGGTGTATAGCTTTTGGGGAAATACTTTCGCAAGGTATCGCTGCTCAAGGTCACTTTATCCAGATCACCCTTTTTTTCCTCTGACATGATGGCAAGCATCACATCTTCTGACAATTTCCCTTCCTGGCTGAACTTTTTCATTCGCTGAGCCTGAGAGAGAGAAGGGGTAGCCTGCTCATAGTCCATTGTTTCCACCAGCATTTGCTGTTCGTCCGGTTTCAAAAAAGAGAGTTCATAGGCTGGGTTAAATGCGATTTTCTTTTCATCCACCATATCCAAAAGCTCTGGAATCAGTTCAGTCAAACGAACATATCGCATTACCTGGATACCGCTTCGTTCACCGGCTTCTTTTGCCACCTGGTCTCTGGCGCTCAACTTCTGTTCAACTTGAACAGAAGTCAGGTCTGTTCTTGCTCCTTGATGTTTAATGGCTTCCAGCTTCATTTTGTAGGCAAAAGCCCTTTCACTGGGGAGCAGATTTTCTCGCTGCAAATTGCTGTCAACCATAATAATTGTGGCAGCATCGTCATCCAAGTCGCGCACAATGACAGGCATGGTTTCTTTTCCGGCCAATTCGCTGGCTCTGCGGCGTCTGTGACCGGCTACCAGCTCATAACCGCCATCAGGCAGTGGTCTGGCAATCGCAGGAACCAACACACCATACTTTTTGATGCTGTCTGCGGTTTCTATCATTGCATCATCATCCTTGACCTTGAAGGGGTGATCCTTGAACGGATGCAGTTCAGATAGGGGAATTTCCTGAATTTTTTCCAGTTGCTCGTCTTGCCGACTTTCTTCTGTAGAAAACAGGTCATCTACTGAGGCCAGCTCTATTTTTTTCGCGCTGCTTTTCAAGTTTCAATACCTCCTTCGTCAGATTTTTGTAGCCCTCAGCCACTTTGCCATTAGGATCATGGGCATAAATGCTTTTTCCTTCAGCACTGATTTCTTTAGCCCTGACAGAATGAGGAATTTCTGATGTAAACACCTTGATCTTACTGCCATAGGTTTCGCGCAGAAGAGCGGAGATTTCTTTGGCAAAATTGGTTCGGCTGTCTACCATCGTCAGCAGAATCCCATCAATTTGCAGCTTGGGATTGATTTGTCTGCGAACCTTATTGATAGTTTGCAAAAGCTGCTCCAAACCTTTAGCTGGAAGATACTCTGCCTGGACGGGGATTATAACCCTATTAGCGGCAGCCAGTGCATTGACCGTAAGCATACCCAGGGAGGGCTGGCAATCAATAAGGATATGGGAGTATTGCCCCTTCAGCGTGTCCAGATATTGTCGCAGAATGGTTTCTCGGCTCATAGCGTTTACCAGAGATACCTCCATACCAGATAGCTGGATGTCCGCAGGCATCAGGTCTACGCCCTCAGGGTGGTGCAGGATACCCTCGCCGGGACGAATTGGTTCATCCATCAAAATACGGCCCATAGCGTCTGACAGTGTAAAGGGCAGCTTATCAGGCTGAGGATTGCCCAAGCTGATGGTCAGGCTTCCCTGTGGGTCTCCGTCAATCAGAAGGACTTTCTTCCCGGACTGCGCCAGACCAATTCCAAGATTGGCACAAGTGGTTGTTTTGCCGACACCACCTTTTTGGTTGGCTATGGCAATAATCTGTGTATTCATGATTTCACCTCATTTCTTTCTAAGTTTAGATATGAAAAAAAGTGCCTGCTTTACCTTTCCTGAGAAAGATAAAACAGGCACTTTCACTGGCTCAATACCTCTTGTAATGAACCTCTATGTATGGTAAACTATGTCCACGATACCATGAATATAATTAAGTCTCGACGGGAATTGAACTTTTGGCTAACGCCAAATTTCGCGCCTTTGCAAACAGAGTGCAAACAATAGGGGGCTAAAATCCTTTGTTTTTGCTTGATTTTGCTTGTACAAGGTTTATAGAGAACATGGAGAAAAGCCTTGATATAACTGCATTTTCTTTATCCCTGTTGATAGGGAATATATGCACTGGGTCCATCTCCTAAGGCGGGTGTCGGGCGTTCGAATCGCCTCGGGAACACCATATTTAAAGCAGACCGGAAGTCTTTATAACAAAGTTTTCGGTTTTTTTTACTCAATAGGAAAGTTCTATTGAACAAGATGATAATAAAAGAAAACTGCAGAAAATCATAGCGGATACGTTTTACAGGTTTAAATGAACCGTATTTGTAAACAAGGGAAAAGAAATCTGAATTCAATAAAACTGTTCGATAATTTCTTCTTCCATTAGCCTGGCGCAGAGAAAGTTTGAAGAGCATATTCGCAATGGTAATAATAATCCTTCAAAAATGTGTCCTTGTACTACAATGCATAATCTAAATTCCGAGATAACTAAGAAAATAGAGAAAAAGGAAATCTGAATCTAATACCGAAAAAGTATAATTCAAAAGGTTGTTTTCGGTCATAACATAAAAATAATAAATATGTATATTTATGTTAATAAATCATAGAACGTTAGAAACGAACCCATCAATTAATCCAAGGATTAAAAAAATTCTGCTAGACTATGAAGCAAGTTCAGAGAATCCGATATTGATGGTCAATTCGATCATTGTTATAATGATTCAAAGGAGCAACTTATGGCAGCAGATAGACTTGACTTGGTTCATTCATTGTTTTCTATTTTAAATGACAGTAAGAGGGACCATCCGGATTTTATTTTAGCAAGATACTTTCTTGAGAACTATTCAAAGCTTGGTGAATTAAACATTTATGATGTTGCTGACCGATGCTTTGTTTCAAGAAGCAGCGTCAGACGATTCTGTCAAAGATTAGGCTATGATAATTTTAAAGATCTAAAGGAAGAATTCAAGCGTTTTAATTATCAATATCATTATTTTCTTCAGTTTGCAATGAAACCGGATTTTGAATCCTGGATGCAGAATGAGCTGGAAGCAATGGTTCGGGAATTCGAGTGTTTATCCGTGAAGGAAAACATTGCGCGGATTGCGGATAAAATATATGAAAGCTCAAAAATCATTTTTCTTTCTTCGTATTCGACGCTGATGGAGGTGACCGAGTTTCAGCGTCCCATGGTTCTCAGCGGAAAGCTGATTAGAATTTTATCGGAACGGAAAGTTCATGACGAGTTCATCACCGATATGCAACAAAATGATCTTCTGGTTACGGTATCAGCTTCCGGTAATTTTGCGGCTTCTGTTCATGAAATAATAAAAACCACCAAGGCGAATAAATTATTGATCACAACTTCCCGTTCCCCGGAAATAATGGAAAACTATGATGAAGTATTTTATCTGGGCAGTAAGGATTATACCCATGTAAAAAGTGTTTGCGGCAAATATGGATTAATGTATTTCTTTGATTTGCTTTATAGTACCTACATTCAAAAATATGGAATCAAAGTTTAGGGAGCAAATTCTGCCCCCCTGGGTCATCGTGGTTTTGTTATAGTGAATCCAACCATAAGGAGGAACGGATTATGAACTATCAAGAAAAACCAAGGTTTCCAAAGAATTTTATGTGGGGCGCAAGCTCAGCAGCCTGGCAAGTCGAAGGAGCGGTCAATGAAGACGGCAGAACTCCAGCCATCATCGACTTGAACAGTCAAACGAAAAAGCCTTATGCAGATAATTCCGTAGCCGCGGATCATTATCATCACTATCTGGAAGATGTCAGCTTGATGGCTGAGTGCGGCTTGTCAAGTTATCGATTTTCGATTGCCTGGTCAAGAATTATTCCGGATGAAAGCCGCAGAGTGAATCCCAAAGGAATCGAATTCTATAATCATTTAATCAATGCCTTAATCGCCAATCACATTACGCCCATCGTAACGCTTTATCATTATGATATGCCCTGCTGGGTCGATGAAAAAAAAGGCGGATGGTCAGACCGGCGGGTGATTGATGAGTTTGAATACTACTGTCAGGTTTGTTTTGAGAATTTTGGGGATCGGGTTAAATATTGGCTCACCCTGAACGAACAGAATATGCAGATTGTTTACGGAGATTGGCTGGGTGTATCAAAAGGCTGTTCGGATTGGTTCAAAGAAAAATGGAAAATCAATCATATTATGAATCTTTGCCATGCAAAAGCAGTCATTGCCTGTCATCGCATGGTGCCCAACGGCAAAATCGGACCTGTCCCCGGCTATGTTCCGATTTATCCGGAAACTTGTAATCCGGCAGATCAGATTGCCGCGATGAACGCTGAAGAATTGACGCAAAAAGTATGGAACGATTTTTATGTTTTTCGGGAATACAACGGATTTATTCGACGTTATTGGAAAGAATACGGCATTGATCCCGATATCAGACCCCAAGATATGGAATTGATTCAGCAGGCTGAGATTGATTTTATCGCGCTGAACTGCTATCGCAGCAACGTAGCAAAGGCAGCAGACAAGGATTCAGAAATAAAAGAGCTGCAGCTGAACAAAAGCGGGAAAAAAGGTGAATTCGTTTATCCTGTCTATCCTGGGATTTATGCGCTTGCGCCTAACCCCTATGTCCAAACGAATGATTGGGATTGGGAGATTGATCCGGTGGCGATGCGGTATATGTTGAGATATATCAACGATCATTATCATTTGCCGATGATGATCACCGAGAATGGCTACGGCGCCCATGAAGAGATTGCGGAAGATGGCGGCGTTCATGATCAGCAGCGCATTCACTTTCTTAGGGATCAGATTTTTCAGGTGGGGCTGGCAATCGAAGACGGCTGTGAAGTCATCGCCTATAATCCTTGGAGCTTTACCGATTTATTAAGTACAGGCAATGGAATGGCCAAGCGTTACGGACTGGTCTTTGTGAATACCACGGATGCGGAAGTCCGCGATTTAAAACGAATTAAAAAAGACAGCTTCGACTGGTATTCCAAATTCATAAAATCAAATGGGAAAGCGTGGTGAAAAGAAGATGAGAATTTGTCATACGCGGGATATCATCACTCCCTTTTTTCCAACATGGATGGAGGGGTATAGTGAAGACCGATTCATGATCAATCAAACAGAAGCTCAGAAACAACAGGCTGGAAAAGGAACCCGCATCGCTCAGGGAGCGCGCGATGATTTATTGTTGGAAACGCTGGTCATCGAATCGGGACAGATTGTCGTGTTCTTTACTTTAGATATGATTATTGCCGAGAAAGAATTTTGTGATTACTGTAAAAGTAAAATCACGAAGGCGACCGGCTTAGAAGCCAAGCAAATCTGTATAAGCTGCATCCATACGCATAACAGTCCGCTCACCTCTCACGGAATGAATCATCATCAAAAGCCTGACAAAGAATATTGGAATCGGCTTGCTGATCAAATGATCTGTGCTTTTCAATTGGCAAGAAATCATTTACAGCCGGCCCGCGTCTTTCTGGATGAGTATAAAATAAGAGGTTATTATAACAATCGAAATCGTCCGGGAGAAGAATATTTTGATCAGTGTCTTGATTTGACCTTCAAAACAGAATCAGGAATTCCCCTTGTTCGTTTATTAAATCTGGCTTGTCATCCGTCTTTGATCGGCGTCCAGAACCGATATTTCACGAGTGATTTCTTTGGGGTAATGCGCCGCTACATTCAAGGAATCAATGGAACTCCGGTTATGATTATGAATGGGGAAGCCGGCGACGTCAGTCCCCGGCTCTTAAAAAAAGGGGTAGACTGGAATGAATGCGTAAGATATGGGGAAGGGATTGGCGCCCAGCTGATTTATCCCAATCATCCGATTGAATTAAAAACAGAAGAAGTGAAAATCAAGAAAATAACGCATTCCATTCATTATCATCCTCAGGAAAGCGATTATCTCTGGGATAAAAAGAAAGAACTGACAGAAAAACTAAAAGGTACAGATCAGCAGACCAAGGAATATGAACTGATTTCCGGTTGTTTTCTGTATGATATCGAAGAGAAATTATCGCATGATGAGCTTCGCTATGAAGGGGACTGCTTCATTTATGAATTTGGCGGATTTCGCATGGTCACCGTGCCTTGTGAGATAGACAGTGTATTGGGAAAGAAATTACGGAATCACGATTCAACGCCCACGATTTTACAGGCTTATTCCAATGGATTTTTATATTATGCCGTCAATCAGGAAGAATACGGTAAAGTTTTTGAATCCTATGTGACTTATTTTCCAAGGGGAAGTGCTGATTCCATGGTGGAAAAGATGATTTCTCGTTATGAATGAACCGAAAGTAGCTTCGGGCTTGACTGAACTGAAGCAGGAATAACAATCCTGCAACGATAATCACCGATCAACTCTCTGCAGGGCATCCGCAGCACGTTAAGCTGCGGATGTTTTATGTTGGAGGTTGCAGAATAGGGTACCCATTCAGTTATAAGCGGATGGTAAGATAAAGGAAATAAAGGAGGCTGAAAGAATGAGTCATGAATTTCCAAAAGGTTTTCTGTGGGGCGGGGCGACATCCGCGGCACAAGTAGAAGGGGGTTTTGCGGAAGGCGGGCGCGGGCCTTCCCATTTGGACTATCTGCAGTACAGGGCCCCATCTCAGCGGCAGGGACGCAGTCTGATGCAGATCACAGAGGAAGAATATTGGGACAACAAGAAGCATGCGGATCAAAGGAATCTGGCATTCCGCCGAGGCAGCGATTTTGTCCATCATGTGGAAGAAGATATCCGGTATTTCGGTGAAATGGGATTCAAGACCTACCGCATGTCGATTTCCTGGTCGCGCTTGTTTCCGACGGGGACCGAAAGTGAACCGCTGGCAGAGGGCGTCGCTTTCTATCATCAGGTCTTCCAAACCTGTCATCGTTACGGCATCGAACCGTTGGTGACAATGATCCATTACGATATTCCGGCCTATCTCACGGAAACGCTCAACGGCTGGGAAAATCCCAAGGTGATTGATTACTTTCTGCGGTATGCACGCTTTCTGATTGATGAATACAAACAGGAGGTCAAATATTGGCTGACGTTCAACGAGATCAATATGATCTGCTGGAGTCCGTATTTAGGCGGCGGGATGTTTGTGGAAAAGAGCCGGCGGAATCGTTTGTCCTGCATCCACCAGGCGCTGCATCATCAATTCATCGCCAGCGCGCTGACGGTCAGTTATGCTCATGAAACTGCGCCGGGACTGATGATGGGAAATATGACGCAGCGGTCTCAGTTTTATCCGCTTACCTGCAAGCCGGACGATGTTTTGCTGACGTTAAAGAGCGATCAGTTTAATCTGTTTTTTAACGATGTGATGGTGTTTGGCGAATATCCGTATTTCATCAAAAAATACTATGCCGACCACGACATTCACATCAATCCCGTTGAAAACTTTGAAGCCATTCTAAAAGCGGGGACGGTCGATTTCATCTCCTTCAGCTATTACTTCACCAGTGTGGTCAACAGCGAGCTGCAGGAACCGGTGGAGAATTTTGTGAAGCAGCAGAAAAATCCTTATTTAAAAGATTCGGAGTGGGGGTGGACGATTGATCCGACCGGTCTGCGGATCGCCTTGAACCAGTTGTATGACCGCTATCACAAGCCTTGTTTTGTCACGGAAAACGGCTTGGGCGCCCGGGATGAAATCAGTCCTGACGGCAAGATCCATGATGCTTACCGAATTGCCTATCTCAGAGATCATATCCGCGCGATGCAGGAAGCGATTGAGGATGGCGTTGAACTGCTGGGCTATACGATTTGGGGCTGTCTTGATCTTGTCAGTATGAGTGATATTCAGATGAGCAAGCGCTACGGGATGATCTATGTCGATGCCGATGATGAAGGCAACGGAACATACCGGCGGCGGAAGAAAGATTCCTTTGACTGGTATAAAAAAGTGATCGCCTCCAATGGAAGCGATCTGGATTAAAGCACAGAAAGTTTTGATTCAGGCAATCAGCCGTCCGTTCTGCGGGCGGCTTTCGTTAGTTTTCAGGATGACCGTAGCGGCGGGAATACAGGCTGTAAAGATTATCGAAAAAATAACTGACGCCGTATTTGGCGTAGGCGGTTTTGACAAGGTGACAGTCTTGGGAGCTGATCGTGATCACCTGATCGTAAGGCGTTCGGATTTCACGCTGATGTGAAGCGGTGATGAGAATTTTTTCACCCGGAAGTCCGGCAATCAGCGTCTGATATGCCTGTGCGAAACGTCCCATCGCGGAAACGACGAGAATCAGGTCTTCATCCTTCAAGAGCTTCAGCCGTTCATTTTCCAAAGGCGAAGCGATCACATGAAGCCGTTTGCGGCACAGGATCATCGGTCTTTGGAAATCCTGCAGCGCCGATAGCGAAGAATAAGAAGAAAGCAGGCAGACAGTCGGAGCTTGGTGAATTTTACCGGCCAGCTGAAGCAAAAGCGCATCGGGGACGATCGTGTTCATATCGGCGATCATGTCCACGATCTGCCGGCTTAAAATCTCACGGAAATCCGGTTTTTGCGAAAGCGATGTGAAATAGGTATAGCAGTCTGTTTCATGATGAGAAGAACGCTTCAAATCACGGAAGTTGGCATACCCCAGCTTGATGCAGAAGCGGTGAATGCTGCTGCG
This sequence comes from Holdemania massiliensis AP2, assembly GCF_000327285.1. Lineage (GTDB taxonomy): Bacteria > Bacillota_I > Bacilli_A > Erysipelotrichales > Erysipelotrichaceae > Holdemania > Holdemania massiliensis. The sequence goes on from NZ_HE998569.1 coordinate 283,262, forward strand.
GGGAACCTGGCAGGCTTCGGCAAACGCATAGATGTTCAGCGCATCCAGCTCATGATAATGATCCAAAAGATAGTCTGCGAGCACTGTATCGACGCTGGAAAGCGCATGATCGTTGACGATGGAACATAGCCGGCTGGCTAAACTCAGCCCATACAGATCGGGATTTTTCATCGCGGGGAATTCGATTCCTTGTTTTCCTCAATTAAAATCTGCTCGCTGATATAGGAAACCAGGATTTCAATGAAAATGTGGAAGACTGCCTGTTCATCCAAAAAGACACCTTTGACCTTGACGTTGGGCAGCAGGATGAAATGGGATGCGTATTTTTTATATTGTGTGTTCGGATTCATCGTCAACACAACAACGGTCTTCTTGGTATCATGACAAGTTTTGATATAGGCGTTGAGCGGTGTCGATTGATTGCCGCGGACCGTGAAGAAAAAGAAAATTTCATTATCAGCGGAAGAAGAAGCGAGGACATTCATCATCAGGGTGTCCGTGACCGCTTCCGATTCAATGTCGATGTTAATCAGCCGATATTTGAACTGCATCGCTGTAAATCCAGAACGATTATATCCGCACAAGCGGATTTTTTTAGCTTCAATCACTTTTTTTGCCAACAGGATAAAATCACTTTCGTTCAGATATTGACGGATATTGCCGATGGCCAGCGTATAGGCGTCAAGAATATAGTCAAATTTGCTTTCATGCACTTCTTCTGGCACGCTGCTGTGGCCGACAATGGAGAAATCATATTTGAATTCGGAATAACCCGAGTAGCCCAGTTTTTTCGCAAAGCGTAAAATCGCCGATTTGGAAACATGGCATTTCTCAGCCAAATCGACGATCGTCGAGGCGTCGCGGATGATGACCCAATAATCATCCTTGATGCAATTGTAAATCAGTTCGTCACTTTTTGTGAAAGTCGGCTTGGCCGCATTAATTCGTTCGATAATATTCATGGCCTTATTATAGCACAAAGAAACAGGAAGACATTGGAAAATCGAGAAATTAAGAATTTTTTCAGTTTTATGTTGATAAATTTCTCAAAGTGTGTGAGAATGAGTTTGTGGAAATATTTGCAAATAGAACACGTCCATTTTTAGACCCGTTATGAAAGGAGGATGTAGATTTTCGATCTACAAAATGAGGTATGCAGAAAATAATGGGGTTCTTGGAAAAGCCGTTGGGAAAGTTCTCTGCTTTTATTCAAAACAATAATTACACATCAGCGATTGTCAGGGGGATCACGATTTCGATTCCGGTGACGATCGTCGGAGGCTTGGCAACGTTAATCACCGCAGCCCCGGATCCGGCAATTCTTGGTGAAGGGAATTTCTTCTATGGTGTGCTTGTGCTGTGGCAAAGCTTAGCGCAGGGCAGTTTGGGTACTTTTGCGGCGCTGGTCAACAACGTGACGATGAATATGCTTTCCGTCTACTGTCTGTTGGCGATCACGTACAATCTGGCGGAGTCCTATAAGCTGGATAAGATGACCTCGTGCATGACGTCAGCCGTCTTGTTCTTTATGATCGGCTGCAGCTTTGAGGGTGGAATTTCGATGGGCTTTTTAGGCGGACGCGGCTTATTTTTCGCGATGTTCGTAGCGTGCTTATCGGTGTTCATCACGCAGTTCTTGTTTAAGAAAAATATCAAGATCACGCTGCCGGATTCTGTTCCGCCGAACGTTTCCGCTCCGTTTGAACAGCTGATTCCGTTGGTCATCAACGTGATTGTCTTCTATCTGCTCAACGTTCTGTGCCTGAAAGCGACCGGTGTCATCATTCCGGACTTCATCCTGAACGTCTTCAAGCCGTTATTGAGCGCTTCCGATACATTACCGGCGATGTTGATCTATGTTTTCCTGCTCAATGCCCTGTGGGTGATCGGCGTCAACGGCGGCAATATCGTCAATTCCGTCATGAGCTCAGTGCTGTTAATGAATCTGGCAGAAAACGCGGCTGCGCATGCGGCGGGGGAGGAAATGGCGCATATCTTCTGTTATTCGCCTAATAATGCAATTATGAATACCGGCGGCAGCGGAGCTGCACTGGCGTTGGTTATTGCTGCGCTGATCGTCGCGAAATCGGATCATTTGAAAGCGATCACGCGATTGGGCGGAGCGGGAACGATCTTCAATATCAGCGAACCGATTGTCTACGGCTATCCGATCGTTCTCAACAGCTATCTGTTCATTCCGTTCATCTTTGTTCCGATGATCAACACGACAATTTTCTACTTCTTAATGAGCACGAACATCATTGGCAAGATGTTCATCAATGTGCCGTGGGTTCTCCCGTCCCCAATCCAGCTGGCATTAGCGACGTTAGACTGGAAGGCGGCGGCGGTCTGGATCTTATTGATCGCATTGGATGTAATTTTGTATCTGCCATTTGTTAAAATGTACGACAAACAGCTGTTGAAGGAACAAGGGCAGCTGGAAGCGAAGAATTAAATGATTGGCAGGGATGCCTGGAAATGGGAGGTATATTGATGAAACATATATTATTGGTCTGCGCCAGCGGAATGTCGACAAGCTTGATGGTCAAACGTATGCAGGCGGCCGCTGAGGAACAAGGCTTTGAATGCACGATTGAAGCGGTGGGCAACGCTTATGTAAGAGAAAAACGGGGAACAATTGATCTTCTGATGGTTGGTCCGCAGCTGCGGTTCAGCTACGACGCCTTGGTAAAGGATTTCCCAGAGATTCCGGTTGTTCTGATTGATATGCTCGCTTATGGCAAAATCGACGGCAAAAAAGTGCTGGAAGAGGCGAAGAAAGCGATGGGCGTACAATGACGGCAGAACAATTGGAAGAGATCTGTTTTCAGATCATTACCTATGCCGGAGAAGCCCGTTCCTGTTTCATTGAAGCGCTAAGACATGCGAAGGATGCGGATAAGACGAAGGCTAGGGCGTTGTTGGCGGAAGGGAATCAGCATCTGATTGAGGCGGAGAAAGTCCATATGCAGCTGATCCAGCGGGAAGCCAATGATGAACCGGTCGAAATCAAAATGATCTTGATGCATGCGGAAGATCTCATGATGTCGGCGGACACCATTCATATCTTGATTGAAGAACTGATCCCTTTGCTTTGAGAGAAGGAGGCTGAATGATGATTGAGAAAAAGTTTGGCGAACACTTTCAATGGGGCGGCGGTTTTGCGGCCAATCAGATGGAAGGCGCTTATCTTGAAGGCGGAAAAGGTCTATGTCTTGCGGATATCAATGAATTTCTGAGCGATGTAGCAATAGATAAGAAAAATAATGAAGAAATAACGACGGCGTATATTGCAAACGCAGTCAAAGAGAATTCCAGGAATTTTCCCAAACGCCGGGGAATCGACTTTTATCACCGCTATGCTGAAGATCTGAAACTTCTGGGAAAAGACGGATTAGGATTGAATGCTTTCCGGACTTCGATCAACTGGGCGCGGATTTTTCCCAACGGAGATGATGAAAAGCCGAATGAAGAAGGCTTAAGGTTCTATGACCGATTAATTGATGAGATTCTGGCCAACGGGATGGAACCGATGATCACGATGTCGCACTATGAGATGCCGCTGAACCTGACGCTGAAATACACGGGCTGGTATTCCAAGGAAACGATTGGGTTTTTTGAGAAATACGGAAAAGTATTATTGGATCGTTATCATGATAAGGTTAAAAAATGGATCCTAGTTAATCAAATCAATCTGATCACGCATGAATCGTTTAATCATCTCGGCATTGCCGAAGATAAGGTGGAAAATCTGGCGGAAGCTAAATATCAGGGGGTCATAAATGAAATGATCGCCTGCGCGGGGATTACAGAGTATTCGCATAACCACTATCCGGATGTTGAAATCGGAATGATGCTTTGCGGAGGCCCGGCCTATCCGGCGACCTGCAAGCCGGAAGATGTGCTTGCAGCTGTGAAGCATAATCAGATGGAATATTTCTACGGCGATGTTCTGCTGCGCGGGAAAATTCCGGGCTATGCTTATCGTTTTTTTGAGGATCATGGATTCAACATTGAGGTTTCCAAGGAAGAAGCTGAAAAATTGAAGAACCACTGTGACTTTTTCAGTTTTTCGTACTATTATACGCGGTTGTGCGATCAGCAGCATTATGAAAATGGAAACGAGGGTTTTCGGAATCCGGAGCTGCCGGCAAATCCCTGGGGCTGGTCGATCGATCCCCTGGGGCTGCGGACATTTCTGAATCTGTTTTATGACCGCTATCAATGTCCGATTTATATCACTGAAAATGGCATTGGGTATGCGGACGAGCTGACGGAAGATGGTCAGATTCATGACCCTTACCGCCCTCAATTTTATCGCCAGCATATTTTGCAGATGAAGGAAGCCCTTGCGGATGGTGTGGATCTGCGCGGATATTATTTCTGGGCGCCGTTGGATATCGTCAGCTGCTCCTCCAGTGAAATGAGCAAGCGGTATGGTTTTATTTATACTGACATCGACGATGAAGGAAACGGAAGCGGAAAACGGATTCTGAAGGACTCCTATGCCTGGGCTAAAAAAGTCATCGCTTCTCAAGGCGAAGATTTAGAATAATTCTTATGATCTTGAATGGGAAAGGAATTTATGGAAAAACGGAAAAATATATTGTTTTTTATTGCGGATCAGCTGCGGGCGGACAGCTTGGGATGCATGGGAAATACCGAAGCGGCGACGCCGAATTATGACGCCTTGTCGGAAGAAGGAATTCTGTTTGAGAATGCATTCTGTCAGTCGCCGATCTGCGTTCCAAGCCGATGCAGCTTCAATACCGGCTGGTATCCGCATACAAACGGACATCGGACGATTCATTATTTCTTGGAAAAAGAAGATCCGAGTATGATGAAGTCGTTAAAAAAGAATGGATATCATGTTTATTTAATGGGAAAGTCGCATTATTTTGATCGCCAGGATGAGGCGGAAATGGCGGCAACCTGTGATCTGGAATACATTGGCTGTGAGATGAGCACGAATGCGATCCATCGAATCGGGCAGTCGGTATCGAAAGAAGAAATTTCAGCTAATCCGTATTACTATTCTTTCTATTTTGGAGAAATGTCAAAGGAAGCGGCAGCCAAAACTCAGGATGATCTGGTCATCGAGCGAACTTTGGCGATGATTCAAAATCACGAATTAAAAGAACCGTTCTGCCTTTATGTTTCGTTAAACCTTCCGCATCCGCCTTATGAGGTGGAAGAACCTTGGTTTTCCATGATTGACCGGACATCGATCAAGATTCAGACGCAGCCGATCGAACATCTGAAGGACAAGCCGAGCATTCTTTATCGGATTCGTGAAAATCAGAATCTAACAAAGTTAACGGAGAAAGATTTTCAGGAGATCAAGGCGACGTATTATGGGATGATTGCGAAATTGGATCATCAGCTTGGCCGTGTTCTCGGGGCTTTGAAAGAACAGGGCTACTATGAGGATACGCACATTCTTGCCTTTGCAGATCATGGTGATTTTACCGGCGATTATGGCTTGGTGGAAAAAACACAAAATACGTTTGAAGATTGTCTTGTTCATATTCCATGCATTATTCGTCCTGCTCAGGGCACACCGTTTCAGCCGCGAACGAGTTCATCGCTGGTCGAACTGAACGATTTGCCGCAGACCGTCGCAGAACTGCTTCACTATGAATTGGATTACACTCAGTTTGGAAAGTCGTTAACCGCTTTGTTTGAAAATGAGATGGAACTGCACGAGTATGTTTTGAGTGAAGGCGGCCGTATTCAGGGGGAGAAGCAGGCGATGGAAGGCTATACCGGAAAAGCGTCGATCTATTGGCCGCGTCTGGAGGCTCAGACGCGCATGCCTGAGCATTCTAAGGCGTTTATGGTTCGCTCTGATCAGTATAAGTATGTTTACCGTTTGTTTGAAAAGGATGAATTTTACGATCTGACAGCGGATCCTTGGGAAGAAAAGAATGTCGTTGATGATCAGCGATATCGCTTGGAAATTGCGAAGATGAAAGACTGGCTGCTGAAAAAATTAATCGAAACCACGGATAACGTGCCGATGAAAACCATGCTTCCAGGAAGAACCTATGGAGAGGAATAGAGGCTAAACCTCGGATGATTTGATCTTTTCCCTGTGAACAGTGAAGATATCAGAACAGAATGGTTTTTATTATCCCGCAGGGTATTTGATAAGCAGGTAAAATAAGATGGCTTATTGATGAATAGGTCATCTTTTATTTCCGATCATCGTTTTGATTGATTATGCAGCCCTGTTTTTTTCAAGCCGCCCGCTGTCCAACCTTTTCAAATTACTCAAAGTTGGGGTTCACTGTCAAAAAGAGTGTGCTATAATCTAAATCAAAATGGTAGGGGGAGATAGGTGTGGAACGATCGACACGATTGGTGATTTGTGATGTAGACGGGACTTTAGTCGGCAACAATCGAATGCTGAGCCCAGCCGCGCGGCAGGTAATTGACCAGCTTCGCCAACAAGGCATATATTTTGGAATAGCTTCAGGCAGACCGGTCAGCGAAGTTGAAACGCTTTTAGAACGATGGCAGATTCAGGAGCCTTTCGACGTCGTTATCGGGATGAATGGCGCGGAGTTATGGGACGGTATTCATGGGGATTTTTCCGATTACTTTAAATTGAAACCGGAATGGATCAAAGAAATTATGGAACTGATGGCACCCTTTGATCTGAATGCCTGTATTTACAAGGATGAGGGAATGCTTTGTCAAAGAGAAGATGAGATGACGCTTCAGTCCGTTCGGCGCAGCGGGAAGAAAATCCAGATAGCGCAGAGCAATGAAGAATTTTATGCGCAGGCTAATGCTAAAATCATGTTCAGAACGACACCGGATCGGCTGGACGCGGCTGAAAAATATGCCAAAGAACATCCTTCATCTTTTTATAAAGCTTTCCGAACCGGACCGTTTATTCTTGAGTTTGCCGATCGGCGGATCTCAAAAGCCTACGCGCTGAAGAAATTTTGTGAAAAGCATCATTTTCAGATGGAGGAAGTATTGGCTTTTGGTGATACTTCCAACGACAATGAAATGCTCAAGGCCAGCGGATGGGGTGTCTGCTTATGCAACGGCAGTGAAGATACCAAAGCCGCAGCCAATGCCATTACGGAGAAAAGCAACAATGAAGATGGTTTTGCTTGGTACATGAAGCAGCACTTTTTTAACGGCGGGATCGAGGAAAGTCAATTAAAATACGATCTTCATGGCTGAGTCATCAGTTGGAATTTCCTGATTCTGAGAAAATAAAACTTTGATTAATAACGGTAAAAATGATTACATTCACCTGTATAAAAGGAAGAAAGTGGAATTTAACAAAATTTCTGTTCTGTGTTGACAACGCTTACATCCTCTGCTAGAATGAAATCAACAAGTAAATATTGGGACTGTCACTCTTTCGAGGCATAACCTAAATAAGCGATTATTTTGTGTGTGCCGAGGAAGAGTTTTTTTGTTTGTTGTGCCGGAAAATTTTAAGTTCAGAAGTGAGTTGGAAGATCTGAAACAGAAAGTGAAATCAACAGTAAGGGAATAACAAAGTACGATTATTTCAGAAAAGGGTAAATGATGATGAAAATTATTAGAAAAATCAATAACAATTACGCTTTAGCACGAAAACGCGACGGTGAAGTGGTTGTCGTAGCTGGCCGCGGAATCGGCTTCGGAACCATTCCTCGCTATGTGACCGATGAATCGCAGATTGAAAAAATATACAGCGGTGTAGACCGAAACTATATCGAACAAATGGGAGAAATGCCGGAGAATATTCTTAAACTCTCAGAAAAAATCGTAGCCTATGCGAAGAAAAATCTGACGAAAAAGTTTTCTAAAAACTTTGTATTTACACTGGCAGATCACATTGAATTTACGATTGAACGCATTGCACAGAACATGATCTTTGATTTCAAAGGTTATTATGACTTTAAATACTTATATCCGCGGGAAGTCGAAATTTCCAAATACGCGATGAAAATGATTGAAGAAGAATTAAAAATCAAGCTTCCTGAATCAGAATTGGGCGGCTTTGTTATGAATATTGTCAATTCTGAACTGAAGCCATCAGGCAACGATGAAGATGTTAACTTCTCACCGCTGATCAGTCAGATTACAGTCATTATTGAAAAATATTTCAACCTTGAAATCAACCGCGATTCGTTTAATTATTCCCGGTTTGCAACACACATGATCTATTTGCTGAGACGTTTGAAGGATGGCAAAAAGACCTCGGATGACAACCGCCGGATTTATGAAAAACTGTTGGAAGAATATCCCGACACCTATCGTTGTGTCGATGAAATCGCCCGTTTCCTTGAACAGAACATCCAGTCCAAACTCGATGAAAATGAAATGCTGTACCTGATCCTGCACGTCAACCGCCTTTGTTCTTAGCCATGGATCCCAGGTCATCAACAGAGTAAGAGCGCGCCTTATTCCTGTTATGAAATATTGCTAAAGGAGGATTTTGAGATGGGAAAATATGCTGAATTTTCTCAAAAAGTTTTAGAAAACGTCGGGGGATTGGACAATATTACCTTTGTTGCCCATTGTGCCACAAGACTACGGATTAGCTATGCCGACGGCAGTAAAATCAACGAAGCAGCGATTAAGGCGCTCCCGGAATGTGCGGGAATTGTAAAAAAAGCCAATCAGCTTCAGATTATTATTGGTCCGCAGGTACCGGATGCTTACTACGATTTTCTGGAAGTTTCCGGTTGGAAAGAAGGCATGAATGAAAATGCCGTCAATGTTCCAAAAGAGAAAAAGTCAATTCTGGATTTGATTGCCGATTTCTTCCCGCCGATCTTCATGCCGATTATGCCGGCACTGGTCGTTGGCGGTATGGTTTTAGCCATTCGTACATTATGCGTCAACTATTTCGGTCTGGATGTTTCCAGCGGAACAGCCCAATTGTTAACCTGTTTCTTCAATGCCGGATTTGAATTCCTGCCGATCTACATTGGTTACTCGTATGCGCAGAAACTGAAGCTGCAGCCAATTCTCGGCATGTTCTTGGGCGGGGTTCTGGTCTGCTCACGTTATCAAAGCGGAGTGGTTACTGATTTTTTAGGACTGCCGATTGAACAGGTCAGCTATTCCTCAACGATTATTCCGGTCATCTTAGGTACGACATTGATTTACTTCCTGGATAAATACCTGAAGAAAATCATTCCCAACGCCGTTATTTACTTCGTAAAACCAGTAGTAACGATGCTGATTGTTGTCCCGGTTACATTCTTATGGCTTGGCCCGTTAGGCACATGGCTGAGTACTTACATCGGTTATTTTGTCACCTTCTTAATGGACACGCTGGGTGTCTTTGCCCTGCCGATCCTGTGTGCACTGTGTCCATACTTCGTCATGTTTGGTGTGGATAAAGCACTTTCCCCACTGGGAATTGAACTGCTTGCTACTTTGGGTTACAACAACATCACAGCTCCGCAGAACTTCATTTCCAACATTGGCGTCGGTGCGGTAGCTTTGGCCATCGCCTATTCCGCCGTTGTCCGCAAAGACAAAGTTAAGCGCGGCATGATCGTGTCCACAGCCATCACAGCGCTGTGCGGCGTTACTGAACCTGCATTCTACGGGTCACTGATCTCACTGAAAGAAGCTTTAATCGGACATGCGATCGGGACGGTGATCGGCGGCTTTGTCGGTGCCCTGTTTGGCTTAAGAACCTACATTTCCGCTTCCTGCCCAGGCTTCTTAACTTTCCTGTCATTTATCAATCCGGAAACCGGAAGTCTGCAGATGGTCTGGTATGCAGCGATTACGGCAGCGGTTACGGTTGTAGCCTGCTTTATGGCAACTTCGATTTTAATCAAGCGTTCCGAAAGCAAGAAAGCGATTGCCGGATAAACCAGAAAGAAGGAAAACGATGAAAGTATTAGTCGGACTGTTCAACGCGGAATGCAATGCGAATATTCCCCTCACCAGTGATTTAAGTGACTTTGATCTGGCGTTTAAAGATCAGGTCATCGAGAAGATGTATGTCCGCGAGATCTACGATCAGGCTGGGGTGGAGATCATTCCGGCGGTCTATGCCAATGCCGGGGCAACCGGGATTGTGGAAAAATCAGCATTTGAATCAATTGAAAACAGTTTTCTGGCTGTCATTCAAAAACATCTGCATGAATTGGACGGGATTTATCTGCATCTGCATGGCGCCAGCTATGTGGAAGAGATCGGCAGCGGTGATCATCATCTGTTAAGCATGATTCGCCGGCTTGTCGGCCCGTATCTGCCGATTGCGGTTTCTTGTGATCCGCATGGCAATCTGACCCAAGAGTATGCCGAGGCGATTCAGATTCTGCGCAGTTTTCGGGAATCACCGCATACGGACAACGTTGATACTTATCGAAAAGTTTCGCAGATGCTTTGCGATTTCATCCGTCAACGTCAGACGATTCATTCCGTTTACCGCAAACTGCCGTTGATTTTAGGCGGCGAACAGTCGGTATCGGCAGATGAGCCGGTGCGGTCGATCAATCAGTTTATGGATCAGATGGAAGAAGATCCGCGGATTTTGAGTGCTTCCTGGCATGTCGGCTATCTGCGGCATGATTGTCCGGAAGCGGGCTGCGGCATCGTTGTTGTCCCGAAAACTGAGGCGGATCAGGCATATGCGGAAACGAAGGCGGATGAGCTGGCCGATTACGTTTGGCAGCGCCGGCGGGAGTTTCATTATACGGGACTCACGGCTCAGCCAGAGGAAGCGCTGCAGATGGCATTGGATTTCGCAGGCCGTCCGGTGGTTATCACGGACTCCGGAGATAACATGACTTCCGGCGCCGCCGGTTGGAATACCTTTATTTTAAGACAATGCCTGGCAATTCCGAATTTAAAGAAAAGCATTCTGTTTGCACCGATTGTCGATCCGAAGGCTTACGCCCATCTGAAAGATCACAAAGTCGGACAGACCGAAACAATCGATTTGGGAATGCTGCGTGATGAACTGTCTGAAAGCGTCAGCTTGAAAGTCACAATTCGTCAGTTCAGTCAGATCTGTAAGTTTACCAATGGGATTTATGAGCGGGAAATGACTGAATGCGTCCTGGTGCATCTGGAAGGCACAACCATCGATGTGCTGATTGCCAATCTTTCCTACGCCGTGATCAACCGTTACCAGCTGGAATATCTGGGTCTGGATTGGCGTCAATATGACATGACCGTCTTGAAGCAAGGCTATATCTTCCCGGATTTCAAAGCCGACGCGCAGTTCTATGTCATGTCGCTGACCGGCGGGGCAACGCCGCAGGATACAAAGAATATTCCGTTTAAACTGATTCAGCGTCCGATGTATCCGATTGATGAAATTTAACTGAAAGAAAAGGCGGCGGTCCTCCCTTTTCCGCTGCCCTTCCTTTCCATCATTCGGATCCGTCACTGCTTCGGATCTTTAAAAAAGGTTCTGTTGGCTTCCATGCGAACCGATGAGAACCTGTTCACAATTTTGAGCGAATGAAGGAGGGCTTTGTATGAAGATTTTAGTCGGTGAATTTGTTTCTGAAACTAACGAAAATATACCGCAGCGCTGCCGTATCAATAACTATGTGATCGCCTTTGACGATCAGTGCATTCAAAATCTGAACATCAGTGAAGTGTATGAATCGGAAAATGCGGAAATGATTCCGACCATTTATGCCAACGGTGCCAGCGGTGGATTGATTACGCCGGAAACGTTTGCCTATATCGAAACTTCGCTGCTGAATGAAGTAAAAAAACATCTGAATGAAATCGATGGGATCTTCCTGATGCTTCATGGCGCCAGTAAGGTTGAGGGCCTGGGCAGCGGGGACCATCATATTATTCAGGAGGTGCGCAAGCTGGTTGGCCCGTATTTGCCGATTGCTGTCGCCTGTGACCCGCATGGCAATCTGACTCAGGAATATGTTGAGTCACTGCAGATTATCCGCAGTTATCGCCAGTCACCGCATACCGATGCCAATGAAACACTGCGCATCGTTTCAAAAATGTTGATCGATCTGGTCCGCTCACGTCAGAATATACACGCTGTCTACCGCAAGCTGCCATTAATCTTAGGTGGGGAACAATCCGTGTCCACAGATGAACCGGTGCTTTCCATCAATCGATATATGGACGAATTGGAACAGGATCCGCGGATCTTAAGCGCTTCTTGGCATGTTGGTTATCTGCGGCATGATTGTCCGGAAGCCGGATGCGGGATTGTCGTCGTACCGGCTTCTGAAGCGGATCAGGACTATGCAGAAACGATGGCTGATCAGCTGGCAGATTATGTCTGGCAGCGGCGTCATGAGTTCCACTATACAGGCTTGACGGCAGAACCGGAAGAAGCGCTGGAAATGGCGCTGAACTATGACGGCAAACCAGTTGTCATTACGGATTCCGGCGATAATACCACATCGGGGGCTACGGGCTGGAATACGTTTGTGCTGCGTCAGGTACTGGCTGAAAAGAACTTGAAAAAGCAGGTGCTGTTCGCAACAATTTGTGATCCGAAAACATTTAATCAGCTTCAGAAGTTGTCAGTCGGAGATTCTGCCGCAATTCGTTTAGGAATGGATTATGACGAATTATCGAAAGCGGTTGACCTGGAAGTGGTCGTTAAAGCGAAAGGCCCGATCACCGGGTTTATGATGCACAACATTCCGGGAACGGTGTATGGCGAAACGATCAGCGTGACGGTCAAAAACAGCCCGATCACGATCATGATCGCTACGACCAGCTATGCGATCTGTGAAATTCATCAGTTTGCCGATGCCGGTCTGAACTTTGATGATTATGACGTTATCATCGTTAAACAGGGCTATATTTTCCCAGAACTGAAGGCCGCGGCGAAATTTTATGTGATGTCGCTGACCGACGGAGCGACGCTGCAGGATACACGCCGATTGACCTATAAGCAGATCATGCGGCCGATGTATCCGATCGACGAGATCTGACGGTTTTCCACAACTCCCATCATTGAAGCTTATGAAGAAAACAGCCTGGTCTGACGGACATCGTTCATAAGACCCGGCTGTTGTTTTATTCAGATAGAAAGAATAGGTGAGGTGTAGTATGAAAGTCTTGATCGGACATTTTACGACAGAAGCCAATGCTCATATCCCGATGAAAAACAATCTGTCCCATTATGAACTGGCCTTCGGCGAGGAATTAATCGAACGCATGAAGGTAAGGGAAGTCTTTGAGCAAGCTGGGATTGAAATCATCCCTTCGATTTATGCCGGCGGCGGACCTTCCGGGGTCATCGAAAAAGAAACTTTTCTGACGATTGAGAATTCGCTGCTTTCAACAATTAAAAAACATAAACACGAAATTGACGGAATTTACTTATGGCTGCATGGTGCGAGCTGGGTGGAGGACATCGGCAGCGGTGATTTTCATATCATTGCGAAAATCCGGGAACTGGTTGGGCCTTATCTGCCAATTGCTGTGTCCTGCGATCCGCATGGAAACCTGACGGAAGACTATGTTCATTCGCTGCAGATTCTGCGCAGCTTCCGCCAGTCGCCGCACACTGATATGGTTGAAACATACCGCAAAGTCGCAGCTATGTTATGCGACCTTCTGAAGAATCGGCAGCACATCCATCCCGCTTATCGCAAACTGCCGTTAATTCTGGGTGGGGAACAGTCGGTCTCGGCGGATGAACCGGTGCGCTCGATCAATGCCTATATGGATCAGCTGGAACAAGATCCGCGCATTCGCAGTGTGTCCTGGCATGTCGGCTATCTGCGCCATGACTGCCCGGAAGCGGGCTGCGGAGTAGTCGTAGTTCCGCAGACTGAGGCCGATCAGGCCTACGCGGAAGCTATTTGTGGTAAACTGGCGGATTACGTCTGGCAGCGCCGTCATGAATTTCATTATACCGGTACGACGGCTGATCCGGAAGCCGCGCTGCAGATGGCACTGAACTTTGAAGGCAAACCATTTGTCTTGACGGATTCCGGTGACAACACCACTTCCGGGGCAACCGGTTGGAATACCTTTGTCCTCAGACAATTTTTAGCTCTCCCAGAATTGAATAAAAGCGTGCTGTTTGCAGGGATCTGTGATCCTAAGACCTGTGCTGAGCTGCGGATGAAACAGATCGGCGACGCGGTTGAGGCGACATTGGGCGTGGGTGAGGATGAGCTGTCCAAACCGGTGAGGCTTGAAGGCGTGATTCAGGCCAAGGGGGATGTGATTCGCATTGCGGCATTGGGACGGGATGAGTATACGGTCATGGGACACTGTGTAAGCCTCACGTTAACCGATCGGCCGATGACGGTGATCATTACTGATCATCGGCAGGCCTATTGTCATACGCTGCAGTTTGAGCATGCTGGAATCACAGACTGGACACAGTTTGCGATTACGGTTGTGAAGCAGGGCTATATTTTTCCGGAACTGAAGGCCGCCGCTCAGGGTTATGTCATGTCGCTGACCGAGGGAGCAACGCCGCAGGATACGAAGAATATTCCATTTAAACAGATCCAGCGTCCGATGTATCCGATTGACGAGATTTAAGGGGGTAGTTATGAAAATATTAATTGGTTTTTTTGCAACAGAAGTCAATGAGCATATTCCCTGCATGACAGACTTGTCAAGTTATGATCTGGTTTTTGGCGAAAGCATTGCCGAACGCATGCAGTTGGGAGACGTTTTAAAACAGGAAGGAGCGGAGATGATTCCTTCGGTCTATGCGAAATCATCGCCCAACGGAATCATTGAAACGGCGGCTTTTGAAACGATTGAAAACAGTCTGTTGAGGGCTGTGCGCAGCCACCGCCATGAGATTGACGGCATCTATCTGCATCTGCATGGCGCCAGTTATGTGGAAGGCATTGGCAGTGGTGATTTCCACATTCTGAAGGAAGTCCGCAAGCTGGTTGGACCCTATCTTCCGATCGCGGTTTCGTGCGATCCGCATGGGAATCTGAACGAGGACTATGTTCGATCGATGCAGATTCTGCGCAGTTATCGTGAATCACCGCATACCGACATGATTGCTACCTGGCAGAAAACACTGCGGATGCTTTGTGAACTGGTGCGTCAGCGGCAAGGAATCTGCCCAGCTTATCGCAAGCTGCCGTTGATTTTAGGCGGTGAACAGTCGGTATCGGCAGATGAACCGGTGCGCTCGATCAATGCTTATATGAATCAGCTGGAACAAGATCCGCGGATCATGAGCGCGTCCTGGCACGTCGGCTATCTGCGCCATGATTGTCCGGAAGCTGGCTGTGGGGTGGTGGTTGTTCCGCAGACCGAAGCGGATCAGGCGTATGCCGATCAGATGTGCGCCCAGCTGGCCGATTTTGTCTGGCAGCGGCGCCGGGAATTTCATTATACCGGCATCACCGCTGAGCCTGAAGCCGCCTTGAAGATGGCACTGGATTTTGCCGGCAAGCCGTTTGTGCTTACGGATTCCGGGGATAACACAACCTCCGGGGCAACCGGCTGGAATACGTTCGTTCTGCGGCAGTTTCTGGCCGTGGACAAGTTAGACAAAAGAGTATTGTTCGCTGCGATTGTGGATCCGGTTTGCGTCCAGTCGCTGCTTCAGCAGAAACCAGGAGCACAGATCCCAATTCAATTGGGCATGAACGTTGACGCTCTTTCTCAAGCGGTAGAATTAAACGTCGAACTGATCGCGAAAGGGGAAGTGGTACGGACACTGTCCTTTGCCCCGGGGGAGGATGGCCTAGCTTCCAAAGCTGGCGACTGCGTGCTGGTGCGGCTGACGGAGCATCCGATTGATATCATCATTGCCAATCATAAACTCAGTTATTTTAAAACGGTTCAGTATGAACACGCCGGGGTTGAAGATTGGACACAGTACGATATCGTCGTCGTGAAGCAGGGCTATATTTTCCCAGAACTCAAGGCTGCGGCCCAAGGGTACGTGATGTCGCTGACCGACGGGGCAACGCCGCAGGATACTAAGCACATTCCGTTTAAGTTGGTACGGCGGCCGATGTTTCCGCTCGATGATATGGATTAAAAACCTTTCACTGCCCAAGACTCAAACCCAACAGAGAGAGTACGATGGGGCAGGGTCAGGAAATCAGGGAGGATTATGACAACGATTTTAATCAATACGCAGCTTACCATTGTCACCTATCTGATCGTCGGTTTTTTCTTATCCAAAACCGGTCTGATCGACGGACAGGCACAGCTGTTTATCTCTAATCTGACGATCAACGTCCTGCTTCCCGCCAGTGTTTTTACTTCCTTTCTGACCGGGATGTCGATGGACCTGTTGATTTCGCTGGGAACCATTTTGATCCTGGCGATTTTGCTTGAAGTCTTTTTGAGTCTGGCTAGTAAAATACCCAGCTCGCGTTTTACACCGAGTGAGGCCTGTGTAGCTCATTATGGTTATCTTGTCAGCAACGGCGGCTTAATCGGCACGCCGGTCATTGAATCCCTGTTTGGACCGGTCGGCGTCATGTGCTGCAATGTCTTTATGATTCCGACACGAATTATGGCGTTCAGCGCGGGGGAAAGTATTTTCAATCCTTCGCTGAAGCGAACACCGAAAGCGATTCTGTTTTCCATACTGACCAATAAAATTCTCGTTGTGATGGCCCTGGGGTTGGTGATGATCGGTTTCCATCTGTCCCTGCCCTCGCCGGTTCTGACAGCTTTGCAGAAGATCGGCGGCTGCCTTGCACCGTTTTCACTGATTTTGGTGGGAAGCATGCTGGCGCAGAAAGTGAAGCTGAACGCGGCGATGATTAAAAATGTCGCCTGGATCACCCTGATACGGCTGCTGGCCATACCGCTGGCGGCTCTAAGCATCTGTCTGCTTTTGCACCTGGATTTTCAGACGACGGCGGTGATCACGCTGCTGATGGGGATGCCGGTCGGCAGTTCCTGTGCCAGCTTCGCAAAGAAATATCGCGGTAATGAAGCCTTCGCGTCAGCGGTTGTACTGATCTCGACGCTGCTTTCTACCATGACCCTAGTTTTATTGATGAAATTGATTGAGCTCGCATTTTGATGGAATGTAAGAATCAAACAAAAGAAAGAAGGAAAGTCCATGATGAAAGTTCTGGTCGGCAGTTTTACCACTGAGTCCAATGCCAAAGCCCCATACAAAACCTTAATTCAAAATTATGATCTGGCAACCGGCGAGGCGCTGATCGATGTGATGGAAATTCGGGAAGCCTTTGCCGGGAAAAAGGTAGAGATTATCCCGGGTGTCTATGCCAATGCCAACGCGGCCAGCGTCGTCGATAAGAAAACATTTTTGCTGATTGAATCCATGCTTTTAAACAGTGTACGGGAACATCTGCATGAAATCGACGGGATTTATCTGCATCTGCATGGCGCCAGCTGGGTTGAGGAAATCGGCAGCGGCGACCATCACATCATTCAGGAAATCCGCCGTTTAGTCGGCCCATATCTGCCGATCGCCGTTTCCTGCGATCCGCATGGAAATCTGACAAAAACATATGTCGAATCCCTGCAGATTCTGCGCAGTTATCGTGAAAGTCCGCATACCGATGCCATGGAAACCCGCCGTCAGGTAGCGGAAATGTTGTGCGATTTGATCCAGCAGCGGCAAACGATTCATGCCGTTTATCGCAAACTGCCGTTAATTCTGGGCGGAGAACAGTCAGTTTCGGCGGATGAACCGGTTCGTTCCATTAACCGTTATATGGATGAGCTGGAACAGGATCCGCGCATCCGCAGCGTATCCTGGCATGTCGGCTATCTGCGTCATGACTGCCCGGAAGCCGGCTGCGGCATCGTAGTCGTACCGCAGAAACAGGAAGATCAGGCCTATGCGGAAACACTGGCTGACCAGCTGGCCGAATATGTTTGGAATAAACGGCATGAGTTTCATTATACCGGCTTGACGGCCGAACCGGAAGAAGCACTGACGATGGCTTTAAATTTTGAAGGCAAGCCGTTTGTGATCACTGATTCCGGGGATAATACAACCTCCGGTGCTACCGGCTGGAATACCTTTGTCCTCAGGCAGTTCTTAGCTGTCAAAGATCTGAAAAAAACGGTCCTGTTTGCTTCTCTCTGTGATCCGCAGGCGTTTAAGCAGCTGGCAGCGGCGGATTTGGAAGAAACGGTGACGCTTGCGTTAGGCACAGGTTATGATGAATTGTCAGCGCCGGTCTCCCTGACATGTAAGCCGCTGGCCCGGGCGCCGATTCCGATTTCGCATGGCGAGGTGACAATCGGAACACGTGGGGAAGGAATCCTGGCGCATGTTGAGAACACCACCCTTGATATTCTTGTCGCTGATCAAACGGCTCGCGTTACCAATGAAAGTCTGTTTGCGGCTTTTGGTATCGATTGGAAAGACTATGATATCACAGTATTGAAACAAGGCTACATTTTCCCGGATTTTAAACAGGGAGCACAAGGCTATGTGATGTCGCTGACCGACGGAGCGACGCCGCAGGATACCCGGCATATTCCGTTTAAATTAATTCAGCGCCCGATGTATCCGATTGATGAAATATAATTCGGGCCGGACTCAACCCTAGAAGCGAAAGCGAGGAAGAAACCATGACTAAAAGGAAAGCAAAGTTAAAAACTTCAAAGCCGAAAACCAAGACGGCCTATCCGGATATCAACGGAATGTTCATTTATCATGACTCACTGCATCGGATTGTCTATGCGCCGTTATTCTCCAAGCGCGGCTATTTGATTCCCAAAAGTCAGATTGATGAGTTTTACCGCTATACGCAGCGGACGATGATTTCTGTCTTTATTGGACTGGCAGCGACCGTGTTGCTGGGAATGAATGCCTTCGATGGTTTCTTTCTCGGTTTTCTCGTCTACCTCGTCTGGACCGGTTATTTTTCAGTTAAATTTTTAAATCAGCTGGCGACGGTTGAACCTTTTGTCCGTCCGAAAAAAGAAAATTATTTCATTACGCTGTCACGCAAATATTCCGTGCCGACCTTTGTGGGGTTGATTGGACTGAGTCTGATCTTTGTCCTGCTTATCGGAATTTACACGTGGACAACACCGCTCAGTAGCACGGAGTTTTATACCAATCTGATTCTGATCGGCGGCGTCGGTCTTTTCGCCGCTGTGCATGGAATCGGTTTGTTTCTGCAGCTGCATGCGGCGCGGGCCTGATGATGGAGATCACATCGGATCGAGCCTGACAAAGCCGTGATGAAAGAAATTAAAACAAGGTCTTTCTGCCGTGCTGAAAGCAGCGGTATTCAGACATTGTGAAGAAATATCAGTAAACTCAAAGAGTTGACTTTCAAGGTGGGATCGCTTACAATGAGTTCAAGGTTGGACTGTTATTGTTGATTCAACAAGCATAACCAATTTGCATTCAGTTTTAGGCTGTCTTGCAGATTGGTTTTTATTATTTGGGAGGTTTTATGACAGAATGGATTGGAAGCCCTGTCGCGGGCAAGGGAAAGCGATTAGAAGAACTGAATGATGAAATGTTTGCCAGCCGGGCATTGGGCGACGGGTTTGCCGTCAAGCCTCCGGAATTGTTTGCGAAAAAGGAAGTGGTCAGTCCGGCGGAGGGCGAAGTCACGATGGTTTACGAAACAGGGCATGCCTTGGGCTTGCTGACAAGCGGCGGTCATGAACTGCTGATTCATATTGGAATTGATACGGTAACGTTAAAAGGAGTACCGTTTGAAACCAAGGTGAAGGTCGGAGATCATGTTAAACAAGGCGATCTGTTATGTCTTGCAGATTGGAAGATGATGCGCCGGCACGGCTGTGATACCGATGTGATCGTGATCGCTCTGAACAGTGAAATCGGGAATCTGGCGTCCTCAGGCAAACTGAATGCTCTGGATCCGATGTTTGAAATCATGTAAAGCAGCACCTCAACTTAAGTCAAAATAAGCAAAGGAAGGATGATACGGATGAAGAAAAAAGTATTGATCGGCGAGTTTATCACAGAATCCAATGCCAATGTTCCGTTTAAAAATGAAATCACAGCTTATGATATCGCGTTCGGTGAGGAAGCTGTTGAAAAGATGCAGGTCGGCGACATCTTTGAGGCGGCTGGGATTGAAATCATTCCCGCGGTTTATGCAGTATCGGGATCGTCTGGTGTGATCAAACGGCATACTTTTGATTATATTGAAGCGTGTTTTATCAATGCGGTAAAGGCCCATCGGGATGAAATCGACGGCATTTATCTGATGCTTCACGGCGCGAGTGAGGTTGAAGGTTTAGGTTCGGGGGATCATCATATTTTGAAACGGATACGTCAGCAGGTCGGTGCTTATGTACCGATTACGATTGCCTGTGATCCGCATGGCAATTTGTGCCGTGAATATGTGGAAGCCGCAACTGTGATCCGCAGTTACCGGGAGAGCCCGCACACCGACGCCCGCGATACAAAGCGGAAGATGGCTCATCGGGTCTGCGATCTGATCCGCAATCCTCAGCATATTCATGCGGTTTATCGCAAGCTGCCGTTGATCCTGGGCGGGGAACAGTCGGTGTCGGCCGATGAACCGGTGCGCTCGATCAATGAGTATATGGATCAGCTGGAACAAGACCCGCGCATCCTGAGTTGTTCCTGGCATGTCGGCTATATTCGGCATGATACCGATGTGGCTGGCTGCGGCATTGTCGTGGTTCCGGCAACCGAAGCTGATCAGCAATATGCTGAAACCATCGCTGATCAGCTGGCGGAGTATGTCTGGAAGAAGCGTCATGAGTTCCATTATACCGGCCGGACAGCCCAGCCGGAGGAAGCCTTAAAACTGGCGCTGGAATATCCGGGGAAACCGGTAGTCATCACGGATTCCGGGGATAATACTACTTCCGGGGCAATGGGCTGGAATACGGGGATTCTGCGGCAGATGCTGGCTGTGGAGCACTTAAAGAAAAGTGTCCTTTTTGCCTCAATCTGTGATCCGACCTCATGGAAGCAGCTGAATCCGCTGGCTGAGGGATCTACGGCAAAGATCACGCTGGGCGTGGGCTACGACGCATTGTCAGCGGGAGTTGATTTGGAAGTCCGTGTGAAATCCAAAGGTGAGATCATACGTCTGGTCAGCTTAGGGACCGAGAGCCATTACAAAGTATTCGGCGCCTGTGTTGTCGTGAATATCGTCGGTACCCCGATTGATGTGATTGTGGCGAATCACAGGCAGTCGTATGCCAATGCTATTCAGTTTGAGAAGGCCGGCGTGGATTGGAAAAATTATGACATCACAGTAGTCAAGCAGGGATATATTTTTCCAGAGCTGAAAGACAAAGCTGAGTTTTACGTCATGTCGCTGACGGAAGGGGCGACGCTGCAGGATACTGCGCACATTCCATTTCATCGGATTCAGCGGCCAATGTTCCCGATTGATCAGATTTAAAAGGAGCCGAGTATGAGAAATTTGAAAATTGAATATAAAACCGTAAAAGCACCGCAGCCGGACGCTCCCTCTGCCCCAACAGCTTTAACCCAGGCTACGATGGAAGAACGCAAGGCCAAAGTTTTGCGGAAAATGAAAGAACGAGGAATCGAACAGCTGATTGTTTATGGCGACGTCGAGCATGGCGGAAACTTTGAATATTTGGTTGGCTACTTCACGCGCTTTGAGGAAAGTCTGTTGATTCTTAAACAGGATGGCGCGATGACGCTGATGCTTGGCAATGAGAATATGAATAAAGCGTCCAAGGCTCGTTTTCCGGCTGATGCTGTGCATGTTTCACTGTTTTCTTTGCCCAATCAGCCCAACCGCACCGATAAAACGCTGCCCGTCTTGTTGGCGGAAGCTGGGGTGCAGCCCGGGGTACGTACCGGAATCGTTGGCTGGAAAATGTTTACCAGTCCGATTGAACACAACAAGCAGCTGTATGATCTTCCAGCCTACGTCCTGTCCGCGATTGAACAGGTCGTTGGAAATTCCGGTTTTTGCAGCAATGAAACCGATCTGTTTATCGGTGAACAAGGCGTGCGGACAACCAACAATGCCAATGAGATTGCGCATTATGAATTCGGCGCGGCCTTGGCTTCTGACTGTATTTTGAAGGCGATGGATAAACTGGAAGTGGGAACCACGGAAATGGAATTGGCAGATGCTCTGGTGCGGTGGGGTCAGCATACCAGTGTTGTCACGATTGCCGCCAGCGGCCCCCGGTTTATTCAGGGAAATATGTTCCCGAGCGCGAATCGTGTAAAAGTAGGAGATCCGATTTCTCTGACCGTCGGCTACCGCGGCGGATCATCCAGCCGGGCAGGTTATGCTGTGCATCACCAACAGGAATTGCCGCAGACTTGTCGGGATTATCTGACGCGTGTAGCAAAACCTTATTTTGAAGCCTATGTTCAATGGCTGGAAACTATTCGGATAGGACTGAGCGGCAAAGCCTTATTCGATAGGATAGAAGAAGTTCTGCCGCGAAAAGAATATGGATGGAGTCTGTGCCCAGGACATTTAACTGCGGAAGAAGAATGGATGTCCTCGCCGGTTTATGAAAACTCGCAGGAAATCCTGACCAGCGGCATGATCTTTCAGATTGATATTATTCCTTCAGTTTCCGGTTATGGCGGTGTCAGTGCGGAAAGTACTGTCGTTTTGGCTGATGCCCATCTAAAACAGCAGCTGCGTGAACAATATCCTGAGATGTGGCGGCGGATGCAGCAGCGGCGGACTTATCTGATCGAAGAATTGGGGATTGCCTTGTCTGAGGATGTGCTTCCGATGTGTTCCACAGTGGCTTATCTGCGTCCTTATCTGCTGAATAAAGATCAAGCTCTGGCTGTTGAAGCTCAATCAATTTAAAATAAGGATAGCTTGAAAATCAAAAAGAAAAACAATAAAAAAGAAAGCAAGATTGGGGAAAAACCTCGATTTGAGCTTTCTTTTACTTTATCTTCGATCAGAACAGGATGACTTGAGATAAGAAGAATCGGACTCTCTGAAAATTTAAATCAAAGGGATTGTGTTTTGACAGCGAGAACATAACGAATAAAATCCATTTCGATTTCACTCAGCCGATGATCTTTCAGGTAACAGAAGTAAATATCCCAATTCAGATCCGGATCTTCAAATGGAATCAAACGGACATCTGGGAAACCGGGACAACCTTCTTTGCTGAGGATACCGATGACCGCATGATTCTGAGCGAAAATGTTGCGGTAGGTGCTGACGAGATAACCGCTGGTTGGGATCAGTACGGGCTTGGCCTGAACTTGGGAGGCTTTGCTTTGAAGCAGATGATACGTCTTAAACTGCGGTCCGGCACAATGAATGGGCTGTTGATCCAAATCTGAGATTGTCAGCCTCGTTTTATCATAGAACGGATGATCAGGACTGACCATTAAACACAAGGGAAGGTTCTTTAAAAGACTGCTTTCATAACGCTGCGGCTGCTGCGGCAAACCGACAGTAAACAGAAAGTCAGCCTTTCCTTCCAGAACATTCTGTTCTGCCACAAGATCAGGATAGCCGTCAAATTGAATCTCAATGTTCGCATGCTCGGCAAGAAAATCCTCGATCAGCGTGGGCGAAATGGACTCCATCGTTTGATAGGCAATCGCTATGCGCAGCGGAACAATACCTTCTTTGGTAATCGAGCGGATCTTATACAATCCGGACTCAAAGCTGGATAAAATATCAGTGCAAATCGGGAAAATAGCTTTCGCGTAAGGGGTCAAAGCAACACCGTTTGGAACTTTGACAAATAACGGAGCGCCCAGCTCCGCTTCCAGGGTTTTGATACTTTTGGACAGCGCCTGCTGGGTGATGTAGAGTTTGCCTGCCGCCGCGGAAATATTCAGATCTTTGCAGACTTGAACAAAGTAGGTCAGATTTCGGATTTCCATGTTTCTCTCTCCCTTTTCCTTATTATAAATGAAATCGGATTCAATTTCAGGGTATCCGTTGGGAAAGAAAGTTGAGAAAAAGAAAACAAAAGTTGTTAGAGAAATAACAAATGGAAATTTATAATGAAATCAGGAGGAAAGAAAAATGAAGAAAGGATTTTATTGGGCACTGAGCGCTCTGCTTGTTTTGTCTTTGAGCGCCTGTACCGAAAAAACACCATCGGCAACGGAGGATTCGTCCGCAAAGCAAGCCTTTACGGCAGGGACCTATACAGCTGAGGCTGAAGGGATTCGCAGTACGGTAAAGCTGGCAGTTACATTCAGCGAAAACAAAATTGAAAACATTGAGATTTTACAACAGGGAGAAACAAAAAATATTGCGGATGCTGCTTTTGAACAAATTCCGCAGGCGATCATCGAGAATCAGTCGTTGGCAGTGGATGTAGTATCCTCGGTTACAATGACAAGCCGGGCTGTTTTGAACGCTGTGGAAGAGGCTTGCGTCCAGGCCGGCGGAAATCTGGAACTGTTAAAAACACCGCTTGTACAGACTCAGACCCAGGAAGAGGTGAATGCGGATGTGGTCGTTGTCGGAATGGGACTGGCCGGAATCACCGCTTCGATGAGTGCTTTGGACGCCGGGGCTACCGTTGTTGCGGTGGAAAAAGCCGGCGCAGCAGGCGGATCTTCCAAGTATTCAGGCGGCTTTATCACCGCGGTGGGTTCCCAACAGCAGCAGGCCATCGGTTATGATCTGGATGTGGATGGCTATATGGATTACTTCAACAGCTGTGAAGATCAGTCGGTGAAACCGGATGAAACCGATCGCGAAGCCGTCCGGGCGATGATCGAAAGGTCAGCCGCCGATCTGGAATTTTTAGAGAATCATGGCGTGGGGATTGCCGGACCGGATGGATTCGGCGGTGACTTTACAGTCTGGCATTATCCATCCACGCGGACCAGCGCCTTCGATGGGGAAGCCGGCGGAGCGGATCATATCGCAGCGGGCATGGAGTGGCTGGAAGAAAAAGAAAACTTTTCAATCTACTACAATACCCCGGCAACTAAAATCCTAACAGATGATCAGGGAAATATTACAGGTCTTTTATGCGAGAAGAAAGATGGTTCCACGCTGACCGTTCATGCCAAGGCTGTTGTCTTAGCGACCGGCGGCTGGGCAGCCAGTCCTGAACTGATGGAACGCTTCTGCCCAGAATTTCCAAGTAATTGGATTTTGCCTTATACCACGGCGGCGATGACCGATACCGGCGACGGAATTCGCATGGCGGAAGAACTGGGCGCGGCCGTTTATGAAGACGGTTGGTGGATGGATCTGGCGATCGGCGCGGATGCCGGAGGGTATTCTACCTATTTCCCGAACACGTTGAACAGCCTGATCAATTACGCGAATTATTTCGTAGTGGATAAAACAGGCAATCGGATCCTGAATGTCAACGCACTGTACGGTCCGCGTTCGATTGCCTTTGCGGACGCGATGGAACGGACGGGCGAGATCTTCTCCATTTTCACGGAGGAAGGATTTGCTTCCGGTATTGAATTTATTGAAACAAACAACCGCATCGACGATAAAACGGTATATAAAGCGGATACGTTGGAAGAGCTGGCGCAGAAGACCGGGATGGATCCGCAAGTGTTTGCGGACCAGGTAGATCGGTATAATGATTTCTGTGCTCAGGGCGTTGATGATGATCTGGGGCAGACGACACTGATTCCGATTCATGAAGGTCCCTATTATGCTGTCAGCATCAAGACCATTACCATGGGAACGATCGGCGGCTTGAAGACCAATGAGAATAATCAGGTGGTTGCGGACGACGGAACGACAATCACCGGGCTGTATGCGGCCGGGGAACTGATCAATGGCAAGTATTTCAATCAGGTCTATGTTTCCGGTGATGCTCAGCTGTTGTGCACGGATTCTGGAATCCTGGCTGGAGCGGAAGCGGCGGCTTACGCTTTAGCTGAATAAGCATGACTTTATTAACAAGCTGATAAAAAAGAAGCCTTTGTCTGGCAGTACGGAATCCAGACAGCGGCTTCTTTTCGTTGTAAAATCAATGGAAAGCAGGATTTGTGAAGGAAAAAGACTGAACTTATCAGGCTGAGTTCAGAAAGGCTTGCTACTTCTGCTTCAGTTCCATGCGGTAAAAACTGCCGGGTCCCAAATGCGTCGTCATCTGGAATGTTTTTGTCATCGTAAACCCTGCTTTTTCATAGCACCGAATCGCCCGCTGGTTCCACGTCCGGACTTCCAGATACAGAGATTTCTTAGGCCAGCGTTGTTTTGCGATGGCGATGGCTTCACGGGTTATTGCCGTTCCCAGACCTTGAGAACAAGCCTGCGGATGAACGCCGATCCCAAAGAAAATGGCATCGGACTCCTCCAATAAATTAACGAAGCCGATCAATTGTCCCTGCAAGCAGAAACTGAGATAATGTGTGAGCTGCTGGGGCGATAACCGCGAAAAGTCAGGCTCATTGTAAAGCGCATAGTCCTCAGGATATTCCCATTCTGCGATCGCGGCGGCTTCTGCCAACGTCATTGTATGATATTCCATAGAATTCCTCATTTCTTGTTTTATTGAAGCCAGTATATCACTGAGAAAGGCCTGCGTCAAAACGAAAGACTGTTGCTTCTGATGGAGGATCAGAGGATAAATAACAGGCCGGAAAGAGAATGCCTTTGTCAGCTGTCAACCGCATGAGACCGGCGGGAAAATCTCGTCGATCAAGCGGTCGGCATGCGTCTGTTTTAGGTAGACGAAATTAAACTCCCGCTGTTCGCTGAGACCGTCCAGCTTAAAGGTGGTAATGTCGGGGTGACCGTCTGCCACAGCGGAATAGGCAAAGGAAATCCCCAGGTTTTCACTGACCATGCGGACGATTAAGGCGAAGTTGTTGACGCAGATCACCCGGCCGATCTGATTCAGGGCGAAGCCGCATTCCTGAAACGACTTCTCAAAAATAGCCCGGGTTCCCGATCCGATTTCCCGCAGGATCACGCTTTGATCCGCCAGTTCCTCACATTGAACCTGACGTCCGGCAAACGGATGAGTGCGGTGGCACATCCCGACAAACGGAGCGGCTTCAAAGCAGCGGTAGGCATACCGACTTTTGTCAAAGCTGCCCTCGACGAGAGCGAAATCCAGTTCTTCCTGATCCAGTCGGTGAAGCAGCTGCTGCGTATTTTCCACGACAACCTCCAAAGTTCGGTCAGGTCGTTTTAAAAACTGGCACAGGTCTTCACCGATGATGAATTCGCCGATTGTTTTGGTTGCTCCGATGCGGATGCTCAAGATCTTGGGGGCCGATAATTCCTGCCGCATCCGCTGATCGTTATACATTGCGACGCGCGCATATTCCGCCAGCTTTTCCGCTTCCGGCGTGCGGGATAAACGGCTGCCGTCATAGGTAAACAGACGACAGCCATATTCACGCTCCAAAGCATGAATCTGTTGGGTGACGGCTGGCTGACTCAGCTTCAGCTGTTCGGCGGTGCGGCGGTAATTCATCAGCTCATAGAGCGTTAAAAATGTGGGAATGCGATAATCAATCATGGTTTCACCTCATAAGAAAAATGAATCAGCAGATAAGTATTAACAATTTTCTTTTATTATAGCGCCTATGCTATAATTTTACAATGTGAGGGGCTTAACAATATCGTAAGTCCCGCAAGGAGGAAATAGGAATGAAAGTAATCGTGATCGGCGGCGTTGCGGCAGGGACCAAAGCTGCGGCGAAGATCAAACGGCAGGATCGCAGTGCTGAGGTCAAAATTTTGACCAAAGGCAGCGATATCTCCTATGCTGGCTGCGGCCTTCCGTATTATGTCGGAGGTCTGATTGAAAGCCGGGAACAACTGATTGTCAACACCCCTGAAAAGTATACCGGGCTGACGGGAGTGGAAGTCGTCACCGGCTGTGAAGTCACCGGCGTCGATTTTTCGGCGAAGACGCTGACCGCTCAGCGGGCGGGTCAAACGACAATGGAAACTTATGACAAACTGGTGATTGCGGTCGGGGCTGCTCCGATTGTGCCATCTGTACCGGGGGCAGATCTGCCGGGCGTCTTTAC
This sequence comes from Holdemania massiliensis AP2, assembly GCF_000327285.1. Taxonomy (GTDB): domain Bacteria; phylum Bacillota_I; class Bacilli_A; order Erysipelotrichales; family Erysipelotrichaceae; genus Holdemania; species Holdemania massiliensis. The sequence continues at coordinate 311,097 of NZ_HE998569.1, forward strand.
GATGCGGACGCCGCAGGATGCGATTGATTTAAGAACTGCGATTGAACAGCCGCATTGCCATAGTGCCGTGGTGGTTGGCGCCGGCTTTATCGGTCTGGAAGTCGCTGAGAATTTAAAAGCCCAGGGGTTATCCGTGACGGTGATTGATGCGGCTGATCAGATTCTGCCGAACCTCTTTGACCCAGAGATGGCAGAGCTGGCTCGCCGCCGTCTGCGTCAGGCAGGGATCCGTGTATTGACGAATACGCCGCTGAGTGCTGTTACCGGAACAGAACGGGCGGATGGTGTTATGGCCGGAGGCAGCCGCATCAGTGCGGATCTGGTTGTCTTGGCTATCGGTGTTCGTCCGGCAACCGCTTTCTTAGCTGACAGCGGATTAACGATGGTCAAGGGCGCGATCGTGGTCGATGAAAGAATGCGCACGAATATTCCGGATGTCTATGCCGCTGGGGACTGCGTGATCGTTGCCAACCGCCAGACGCATCAGCCGCAGGTTTCAGCGATGGGTTCGACGGCT
>NZ_HE998569.1:312107-330743 GCF_000327285.1 Holdemania massiliensis AP2
ATGGGTTCGACGGCTAACATCACCGGCCGGTCATTGGCTTGTACCCTGACCGGAACACCGACAGCGTACGAAGGCTGCTTCGGCACCGGCGTTGTGCGGTTATTGGAAGGACTGAATGCCGGCCGTACCGGTTTAACTGAAGCGCAGGCACGGACAGCGGGTTATGATCCGGAAACGGTGGTCTGTGCCGGGGATGACAAAGCTCACTATTACCCAGGTTCTTCGTTCTTCATCACCAAACTGGTCGCGGATCGGGTTAGTCATAAACTTCTGGGAATTCAGGTGTTGGGCAGCGCGGTCGATAAAATGGTCGATGTCGCGGTGACCGGTTTGGCTGCCGGCATGACGTTAGAAGCCTTTAATGATCTGGACTATGCCTATGCGCCGCCGTTCTCCACAGCGATTCATCCGTTTGTTCAAGCTTGTCTGGTTTTGGAAAACAAGCTGTCCGGTGCGATGACGTCGATGACCCCGGCAGAATATGCCGCCGGCGCAGCCGCAGACTATCAGGTACTGGATGTGCTGCCGCAGCCGACCATTCCAGGCGCGAAGTGGATCGATCTGGCCAAGCTGGACGGTCCGATTGAAGGCATTGAGCGCGATGCGAAATTGTTATTGGTCTGCAATCGCGGACGCCGGGCTTATGTCCTGCAGAACCGTCTGCAGCATTACGGCTATACACAGACGAAGGTACTGGAAGGCGGAGTGACTGTGAATGAAGTGAAGGTTCAGTTTGCCGGCTCAGCCTTGCCGCCGGATGAAATCAAACGGGTCAAGGGTTTGGGCTGTCTGCAGGATAAGCGCTATCCGGATCGTTTCAACGTCCGCGTCATCACCCGCAACGGTAAGATTACCAGTGAGGAACAGCGTAAAATTGCGGAAGCGGCGGAGCTGTACGGCAGCGGAGAAGTCACGATGACTACCCGTCTGACGCTGGAAATTCAGGGTGTTCCGTATGCCAATCTGGATGCCCTGATGACGTATCTGAATGAAGCCGGTTTAGAAACCGGCGGCACCGGATCCAAAGTTCGTCCGATTGTTTCCTGCAAAGGCACAACCTGCCAATACGGTCTGGCGGATACCTTTGAACTGAGCCAGAAACTTCATGATCTGTTCTATATTGGTTATCATAATGTCGTTTTGCCGCATAAATTCAAGCTGGCAGTCGGCGGCTGTCCAAACAACTGCGTCAAGCCGGATCTGAATGACTTGGGCATCGTCGGCCAGCGGATTCCGGAAGTCGATCTGTCGAAATGCCGCGGCTGTAAGGTGTGCCAGATTGAGAAAACCTGCCCGATCGGCGTGGCGAAGCTGGTCGACGGCAAGCTGCAGATCGACGCTGAACAATGCAATCATTGCGGCCGCTGCGTATCGAAGTGTCCGTTTAAGGCAATTGAAGAAAGCACCTATGGCTATAAAGTTACCATCGGCGGCCGGTGGGGCAAGAAGGTGGCCGAAGGCAAGCCGCTGTCCCGGATTTTCACCAGTGAGGAAGAAGTACTGGCCTTAGTGGAAAGAGCGATTCTGTTCTATCGTGACGAAGGCATCACCGGTGAACGGTTTGCCGATACGATCGCGCGGTTAGGCTTTGACTATGTGGAAGAAAAACTGCTGAACGGTTCGATTGACAAGGAAAGCATTTTGAAGAAGACTGTGGTTGGCGGAGCGAAGTGCTAAAAAGACTGGATGCTCTGTTGACCGTAGCGTTTGGAACCGCTGAGGTTCAGCGCTTTGACCGCTGTTTTGCGGCGCTGCATCAGGCGGCGGTTCAGCGGTTTGTTGGCTTGACCTGTGAAATGGCGCTGACCAGTCCGCGGATTCAGGCGAAATTAGCACGGCAGGGAATGGCGCTGCCATTGGTTGAGGAAGCCCTGGCGAGCCTTCAGGCAAGCGGGTGCCGCCGCGTGGTGGTGTTGAGTCTGTTCTTTGCCAACGGGAAAGAATGGGAAAAGCTGTGCGCTCAGATCGAGTCATGGCGATCCCGCTTTGATGAACTGATTCTGACCCCACCGCTTTTGACGCATTCTTTGACAGCCTGTGCACAGACGTTAAGTGAATTGTTCCCCGTATCAGAAAAGCCTAGAATCTTGTTGGGGCATGGTCAAAGTCAGGGCTGCAATGATGATTATTCCGCTTTGCAGCAGGTCTTGGATGATCTGCACCGGTCTGATCTGCGGATTGCGCTGCTGCATGGTGAGCCGAGTCTGATGCAGAGTATGAACGCTTTGCGCATGGAAGGCTGCCGATCGGCTTCGCTGAACTTTCTGATGCTGTGCGCCGGACATCATGCCGCGGAAATCAGCGCATCGGTTCAGAATTTAACGACAGAAGAGGTTTCCCTGAGCTTGGATATTTCGTCCATGGAGCTGGGCGCCTGTCCTGACTTTCAACAGTTGTTTTTAACCCAGCTGGATCAGGTACTGTCTTCACCGCCGGTCATTTCAGATTTTATTCTTTAATTAATCATCAATCAGGAAACAGTCATTTCAGACTGTTGTACTTACGAAAACAGATTTGCCATCCTGCATGTCAGGTCAAGGGCCTTAAAATAATCTTCGTGAGTTAAAAAGCATCTTGGAATTGTAATCAGGACAGAACTCGCTGCGGCCCAAACCGTGGTGTACAGACGTCCTGTTTTACGCCAAGATCGCGGATATTTCCCGGAACCCCAGGCGGATCCGGAAGTGAGAACACAGGAGGAGAAAAGTATGCGCAAAAGACCTGACATTTTTATGTGGAAAACCCGTAAAACCTGGACAAGAATGGGACTTGTCCTGATCTTATTGATCGGTGCCTCCGGCTGCAGTGCATCCCCCAAACCGCAGTCCCCAGCGACACCCAAGACCGAGGAGGTACAGCCGCTGACCTTCACTGATGCGATGGGCAGAGAAATCACGCTGCCGCAGACGCCGCAGCGAACTGCCGTCCTGTTTTCTTCCTATGCCCAGCTGTGGAAGTTAGCGGGAGGGGAGATTGCGGTAACCGTCGGGGACAGTGTCAAACGTGGTTTTGCCGAGGCAGATACGCCGCTTGTGGATGACGGCGCGGGGTTAAAGATTGACGCGGAACAGCTGATCGCTCAGCAGCCGGACTTCGTGATCGCTTCGGCGGATATGGGAGCCCAGGCTGAGCTCTGCGAACAACTTAACGGCTACGGGATCCCCAGTGCTGCCTTGAAAGAAGAAAGCTTTGCCGATTATCTGACCTTGCTGAAGCTGTTCACTGAGATTACCGGTAATCCCCAGGCTTACCAGACCTATGGCGAGGATGTGGCAAAGCAGGTGGATGAAGTGCTGGCGCAGGTGGCTGAGGTCCGGACTGGACAGGAGCCGATCTCCGTATTGTTTGTCCGCGCGGGTTCAGGCTATTCCGCAACCAAAGCTAAGACGGCGAAGGATCATTTTGTCGGTCTGATGCTGGAAGAGCTGGGTGCTGTGAACATCGCGGATGAAGCCGGGGCTTTATCCGAAGGCCTTTCCTTGGAAAGCGTTCTGATGAATCAGCCGGATGTGATTTTGATCGTACCGCAGGGCAATGAGGAAGCAGCGCGGGCTTACATGGACGGCCTGCTTCAGGAAAGTGGCTGGCGGGATCTGGACGCGGTGAAAAACGGCCGCTGTGCTTATCTGGAAAAGGATCTGTTCCACTACAAGCCGAATGAGCGCTGGGCGGAAGCTTATCGCGTTTTAGCCGGATTGTTGTATCCGGAAAGCTTTTCATGAAGTCGATGCAGAAACGGTTTTTACTGCCGTTTCTCTTTCTGCTTTTGATCGGTCTGGGCTTTTGCGGTCTGATCTTGGGCAGCGCCCGGTTTTCTTTTGAAGAAGTTCGAGCAGCGTTGGGATCTGGCGGTGATCCGATGATCCGGCTGATCGTGCTGCAGCTGCGCTTACCGCGGGTCGTTGGAGCGATGCTGGCAGGATGCGGGTTGGCGGTATCGGGTCTGCTGTTACAAAGTGCGACTGGCAATGATCTGTGTTCGCCCAACATCATCGGCGTCAATTCGGGGGCGGGGCTGGCGGTTATGGTCATGCTCTGCCTGTTTCCGATGGCCTTTGCGGGACTGCCGCTGGCGGCGTTTGCCGGGGCGCTGGCGACAACTTTGCTGGTGCTGGGAATTTCGGTCAGTGCCGGCGGACACCAGTCCCGTTCTACGGTGCTGTTGGCGGGAGTGGCTGTCAGTTCGCTGTTCAGTGCCGGCATTTCCTTTCTGTCGCAGCTGTTTCCGGATGCGCTGGCTTCCTATTCGGCGTTTTCGGTCGGCGGCTTCTCCGGGGTAAAGCCGGCGGATCTGACGCTGCCGTCGCTGATCATCCTGGGCGGTGTGGCAGTAGCCTGGATCTTAGCACCCCAGCTGAATTTGCTTTGTCTGGGGGATGAGATTGCCGCTTCTCTGGGAGTTCGGGTCAAGGCTCTGCGGCTGATTTCCCTAATCTTAGCCAGCGCGCTGTGCGCGGCCGTGGTGACCTATGCGGGGCTGTTGGGGTTTGTTGGTCTGATCGTTCCGCATCTGGCGCGCCGGCTGGTCGGGCATGATCTTCGGATTTTAGTTCCGGTTTCCGCCTTGACCGGCGCCAATTTAGTCGTGCTGTCCGACCTGGCTGGACGCACCCTGTTTTCCCCGGCTGAGCTGCCGGCGGGAATTTTCCTGGCGATGCTGGGGGCTCCGTTTTTCCTGCTGATTCTGTATCAGCGGCGAGGCCGATATGCTTGAGGCGCGCAAAGTCAGTCTGCGCTTAGGCGCAAAGTCCATTTTAAGGGATGTTGATTTCAAGGCTGAGCCAGGTCAGATCACCGTGCTTCTTGGCCGCAACGGCAGCGGCAAGACCTCTCTGATGCGCTGTCTGGCACAAACGCAGACACGCTGGAGCGGTGAGATTCTGATCGAAGGTCAGCCCCTGCGCAAACTGGATGCCAAAACGCGTGCCCAGAGAATTGCGCTGATGCCGCAGGTTCTGCCGCGTCCGCCGATTACGGTGCGCACGCTGACGGCTTTTGGCCGCCAGCCGTATTTAGGCATGAGTGGACGGCTGAGTGAAGCGGATGAACAGCGGGTTGATTCCGCGCTGAAACAGGCGGCTATCGCCGGGCATGCTGAAGATCTGGTGTGCCATTGTTCAGGCGGTGAACGTCAGCTGGCTTATTTCTCCCTTTTGTTGGCGCAGGATACGCCGGTTGTGCTGCTGGATGAGCCGACAGCGAGCTTGGACATGGAATACCGGCAAGTGGTTTATGCGCTGCTCAGACAGATGAAAGCCGCGGGGAAAACGGTAGTTTTGATCCTGCATGAGCTGGCCGATGCCCTGGAGCTGGCCGATCAGGTGTGTGTTATGGATCGTGGTGAAATGGTTTTCACTGGAACAGCTTCGGCCTTTCTGTCAAGCCGCATTCCGCAGTCAATCTTCGGGGTATGTCCAAAAACGGTACGGGACGAAAATGGTTCCGAATACATCCTCTTTGCACCGCTTGACCAGACAAAATAAGAAAAGGATAAAGAAATCTGTTGATGAATCGGACAGGAAGACCGCGGCCATTCGCTGCGCGAACTCACGTCGGATTCATTTTTCTTTTCTATCATTTCTTTTCAATTATTTCCATTCGCTGCAATGAACGCTATAATTGGATTGAGTAAAGCAGGAGGAATCAACATGAATGCGGATCAGAAAGAACTTGATAATCGAGTGAAAAAGATGGGAGTGAACAGCACGATTCTCTATCAGGGCAAAGTGTATAAGGCGAATGACGAGCTAAAAAAGCTGTTAAGGAAAAGGACTTATGTCGGTCTTATAATCATTTTCGTGATTTCCTTCGTAATCGCCAATGTGATCCATTCTCCCTTAAATCACAATCGGATTCTTGTCATCCTGATCAGTTTTCTTTTAATCCTGCTGGTTGGCCCGCTGCTTGATTTCTATATAAAACATAGTTTTCCAGAGAATCTGCTCAATTACTTAATCCCGATCGGCAGACAGGATCAAGAGACGAAAGAATAAGTCTAAGATCAAAAGAGAAAAAAACAGAGCCAGATTGAATGATGAAATTTCTTCAACCTGGCTTTTGGATTATGGTGAAATCTGTAAGTTAAGAAACTTTTAATAGGCAGAAAAAGGTTGCGGAATAACGGATAATCCTGAAACCTCGAAAATGTGTAATATCAGTTGTATATAAAACCTCGAAAACGTGTTAAAGCATACTGTATGAAAACCTCGAAAACGTGTATTTTTGCGTTAATAAAAATCTCGATTCTGTGAGGAATTTTTATGCGGAGGTGAGCAGGAATGAAACGAAAAATCTATGATACACTGACTCAATGGAAGAACGAGGAAGCCGGCCATACTGCAATGTTGATTGATGGAGCACGGCGTGTGGGTAAAAGTTATATTGCTGAAGAATTCGCAAAAGCTGAATATAAGTCCTATATTCTGATCGATTTTAATCGGATTCCTAAAGAAATTACGGATTTGTTTGAGCTTTATTTAAATGATCTGGATACTTTTTTTCTTTATCTTTCCAATTATTACAATGTAAAGTTGTATGAGCGTGAAACATTAGTGATCTTCGACGAAGTACAACTTTTTCCAAGAGCCAGATCCGCAATCAAGTATCTTGTTGCGGATGGAAGATATGATTATCTTGAAACGGGATCCTTAATGTCGATTAAAGCGAATACCAAGGATATTGTAATTCCTTCGGAAGAACGTCATATTAAAATGTTTCCGCTTGATTTTGAAGAATTTCTTTGGGCCTTGGACAATCAGCTGCTGATGGATTTTATTCGCCAATGCTTCCAAGAACATAAGCCCATGGGACAGGCTTTGCATCGAAAAGCAATGGACTATTTTAGACAATATCTTGTCGTGGGGGGAATGCCGCAGGCTGTTCAGGCGTATGTTCAGACTAAAGATTTTGAACGCGTTGACCGTATAAAACGAGATATCCTAAAACTATACCGTGCTGATATGATCAAACACGCTCAGGGTTATGAAATGAAAGTGGAACAGATTTTTGATGAGATTCCGGCTCAGCTTCAAAAACATGAAAAGAAATTTAAATATTCATCCTTGAAAAAAGAGGCCCGTTTCCGTGATTATGAAGACGCGTTTTTTTGGCTGTCTGATGCCATGATTGTGAATATTTGCTACAATTCCACAGCTCCGAATATAGGACTGAAATTAAATCGTGATCGGATGACCATGAAATGTTATATGGCGGATACAGGGCTTTTAATTAGTCATGCTTTTGATGAAAATGGTATTGTCAGCGAAGAAATCTATAAGAAAATTTTGTTTGATAAACTGGAATTCAATCAGGGTATGATTGTGGAAAATATTGTTGCTCAAATGCTGGCGGCAAGCGGTCATAAGCTCTATTTCTATTCTAACAGCTCCAAAGAAGCTTCCGATCGGATGGAAATTGACTTTTTGATTGCTAAAAGTAAGATCAGTAATCGACATAATATTTCGCCAATTGAGGTGAAATCCAGTAAAAAATATACGCTGAGCTCATTGCATAAATTTTGTACACGTTACAGTGAACAGCTTCATCTTCCTTATGTACTCCATCCGAGTGATCTGAAAGAAGAAAACGGGATTTTATATCTTCCGCTTTATATGACCCCATTATTATGATGCTGACCCCAGACTATAAGCAGATAGGATCAGGCTTGCCCCTGGTCCTTTTCTTATCATCCAATCGTGATCAGACGGCCGGTTTTGTTTTGCTGATAGAGCCGATGGGAGATGGAAAGAACGGTGCGGTTCGCCGAAGCTTTTTGCAGGGCTTCCATCACCAGGGCTTCTGTGCCGCTGTCTAAGTTGGCCGTGATTTCATCCAGAAGCAGAATCCGCGGGTTGGCCGCAATCGCGCGGGCAATCGCCAAAAGCTGAATCTGCCCTTGCGAAAAGAGGGCTGGATTCCAAGGGGTAGCATATCCCTGCGGCAGCTTTTCAATGACGCCTGCCAGACCGACAAGTTCCGCAGCTTCGATGATCTGCTGATCCGTTATGGCTGCATCAAACAGGGAAATCTGATCGCCGACCGTACCGTCGGCAGGATGCAGCGTTTGTTCTACATAGCCGAATAAACGCCGCTTCTGACTGTCGCTGAGCTGATCGGCTGGCTGCCCAGCAATCTCAACCGTGCCTTGCTGGGGCGCATACAGGCCCAGAATAAGTCTGAAGATCGTACTTTTTCCAGCTCCGGTGCGGCCGATCAGTGTGACGGTTTCACCGCTGTTGATGCAGAACGAAAGATCTTTCAGAACTGGTTCTTCGGGCTGATAGCCAAAGGTGACGTGACTGAGCGATAAGACCGGCTGAGTCAGTGCGGCAGATAGATCCAGCTGTTGTGTTGGCAGGATCCGCTCAGGCTGCTGGAAGAAGCTTTCGATCCGTTCTATGCTCGCGACGGCGGACTGAATATTCTCGATTTCCATGCCGATGTTTTCCAGCGGGGTAAAGATCTTGCCGACATAAGCAATGACGGCCACGGCGGAGCCGACCGACATCCCAAACAGCTGCTGCATATTTCCGGAAAGCGAGGCCAGCACCATCATCACGGCGATCACAGCACTGCTGCTGAAAACGATGATCGGCGAATACACGGAATCATAAAAGTTGGCCTTTTCCAGGCTCTGATAGCTTGTCTGCAAGTGCTTGTCATAGCGATCTTCCATATAATTCTGTTTGTTGAACGTCCGGATCATCCGCAGACAGCGCAGGGTCTCCGGAACTGCGTTGTTGACCTGGGCGATTGCGGAGCGGTGCGTCTGTTGTGCTTTAAGCATGCGTTTTTGAAAATGCCGGGTTAAGGCAAATAACAGCGGCGTGATCGCCAAAAGCAGAAATCCCAGGCCAAGGCTGCGGGTAAAGATCATCGCACCGATGCCGATCATTTTTAAAGCGTCGGCAGCCATGCTGAGAACGCCGTTGTCAAACAGTGCGCTGAGGGCCTCAACGTCGTTGACAAACAGGGAAACCGTTTTGCCGGCTTGCTGTTGGGTAAAGTAGGAAGCTGGCAGAAGCTGGATTTTGGCGCAGAGATCCTGACGAACCTGCCGGGTGATCTTCTGACCGATCAGGGTGATCAGTACGGTTTGCAGCGATTCCAATATGCCCGCCAAAGCGAGAAAGATGAAGTACGCGAAAGCCAGAGAGAATAGAACTGCCTGACCGGTAGTCAATTGATTGATGACGCGCTCCAGCACCAGCGGCGGAACCAAAGCAACTGCGGTTCCTGCCAAGATCACGCCCGCCAACATCAAAACAAGCAGCCAGTGCTGGCGCAGGACCGTGACAACACTGCGGTGCAGATGAAGTTTCAGTTCAGTGGGATTCATCGTTCTTCACCTCCTTTCGCTGTTGTTTTTCAAACAGCTGGGCGTAGGCTGAATTGGTCTTCAGCATCATTTCATGGCTGGATACCTGTACCTTTTCCTGACTCAGCCAGAGAATTTGATCGAAGTCCGGAAAATGCGTCAGCCGGTGGGAGATCAGAAAGACAATTCGATCCTGGGCCAGCACCCGCAGCTGCTGCAGAATTTCTGCTTCTGTGGCGGGATCCACGGCTGAAAACGGATCATCAAGAATGATCAGCGGCCGGGATCGGGCCAGCGTGCGGGCCAAAGCTAAACGAGCCTGCTGACCCCCGGAAAGGCGCGAGCCTTGAGCGCCGATGAACGTCTGAATTCCCCGCGGCAGAGCGTTGACTTCTTCGGATAAAGCGACGGCGGTTAACCAAGGTTGACAGTCAAACGCTTCACCCAAGGTAATATTTTCCGCAATCGTATCGCTGAGCAGCTGCGGATCGTGACCGGCATAAGCGACAAGCTGACTGAGCTGAGCGTTGTTTTGTTCAGCGAGATCCAATCCGTTGATGAAGATACGTCCGGTATAGTCCTGCTCGCCTAAAAATAACCGGCCGAAAGTGGACTTTCCGCAGGCCAGCGGCCCGGTAATGCCGATGATCTCCCCTGCTTGAGCCCTGAAAGAAACATTGGAAAAAAGCGGTGGTTGGTGAGGATAGGCAAAGCTGAGCTTTTCCACGCTCAGTGAAGCTGGAGCGGTAAACGTATCGAGCTGCGCTTCCGGGACAGAAACCGGCTGCAGCTGCGGCTGAATCCTCTGCCAGGAAACGCGGGCTTTCTGGACGGCGTTGAACAGCTTGGCCGCGTGCGAACTTTTTAATGCCAGCCGTGAAAAGCAGGCCAGATATGTTGTAAATGCCGCAATATCCCAGACCGCCCAGCCCTGACCCAGAACATTCTGCGCGCCGCGGATCAGCACAAACAGTACGCCGGTCATGGCGATGACGTTGTACAGCGGCTGCATCGCGTTTTCCCAAGCACTGGAAACCACGGCATTTTTCTCCACTTGCGCCAACTGACTGGTGTAGGCTTCATCACGCTGGGCTTCGCAGCCGAATACGCGGTAGGTCAGAGCGTTGGTCACTCGGTCAAGGGCCATGCCGTTGAGCCGGCTGACGCTGTTTTTGTAAGCGGCGCTGCTGCGGGTGATTGGCCGTTTCAGCCGCTGAGCCAGAAGATAAGCCAGCGGTGTGAAAAGACAGGCCAACAGCGTCAGCCGGGCATCGTAATACCATAACATGCCTAAGTAGGCGATCATGACAACCCCGGTGTCAAAGATTTCCGTTGTGAATTTGCGGATGCCCTCCGCACAGGCGTCGACATCGCCGATCGCTTTGGTCATCAGACTTCCCGCTTCATCAAGGCCAAGAACGGCCGGATTTTGATAAACCAGATTGCGGTACAGCACCCGGCGCATTGAACGGGCGGTATTGTTGGCGAGCCGGCGAACCCAGAAGCGCTTGAGGCAGCGTGAGGCTTGGACAAGCAGGATTACGGCTAAATACAAGCCTGCCAGATTGACCATATCCCCGACGGTCTTCTCCTTGGCCATAACGGCAATCAAACATTGAGCCAGCTGACCCTCAAAAAACGGTCCGGCCGTTAAGCCGACGTTGTAAAGAATACCGGACAGGGCGATCCCCGCCAACACGGCGGAGTTGGATAAGAAATAAGTGCTCAGCCGGTCCGGCCGGCGGTTCACCTTGGAAGCGCGGAACATTCGTTATTGCCCCTGCTTCTGCCTTAGCCGCTCGGACAGATGCGTAAAATTAGCTTGGCTTTCAGCCTTGCTGCGAAGATAAAGCCGGTTGAGCAGGGCGGCGAACAAGTCAGCTTCATGCTCATTCAATTCTTCCAGCAGCCACGCATAAACCTCAGCTTCAATGGCCGCCTTGGATTGCTTCAGCAGATCGGCTTTCGCCGTTGCCGTTAAGCACTGAGCCCGTTTGTCTTGAGGGCTGGGGGTTCGGATGAGATAGCCTTTCTGTTCCAGATTGGCAGCCCGGCGTGCACAGGCTCCTTTGTCAATGCCCAGCACACTGCGGACGCCGGCTTGGGTAATTCCCGGATTCTTCCGCACGACATGGATGAAATCCAGTTCGGCCGCCCCGATTCCTTCAGTCTTTAATGTGCGGGTCGTAAACTTGCTGACCTCGCGGGCAATTTTGGTAATCTGACGCGCTGTTTTATCCTTCATGAGTGATTCCTCCTTCACGGTTTGATGATTATGGATGATGGTACATCTATTTATATGATAGTACATCTATATTCTGAGATCAAGCTTGAAATTGATGAAAATAATGGCACTGTCAAGAATTGATGAATCCGGGATTGTCTATGCCGTCTGCTTCCAAACTGGCTGCGGGAGTTTAGCGAATGATCAGAAGCGGAGAAGGAAATGGAATTGGATAAAAAATTCATAAAATCATATTTAATCACGAATAAAAAGTGATAGAATAGAGTCAGAAAGAGAGGTACAACAATGCGACTAGAAATTGTGACCACCACCCTTGACGAAACGCTGCTGGCAGCGCAGGCCGGCGCCGACCGCGTGGAACTAGTCAGCGGCATTACGGAAGGAGCGCTGACGCCAACCTGGGGTTCGGTCAAAGGGGTTCATGATCATGCTCCAATCCCAGCCTACTGCATGATCCGTCCGCATGCCCATGGCTTTGTTTATTCCGAAAATGACGTAGCGGAGATGATTGCGGATATCCAAAATCAGCGGGGACTGGCTGATCACTTCGTGCTGGGCTGTCTGACACCGGAGAAAACGATTGACGAAGCCGTTCTGATACAGCTTGTTGAGGCCTGCGGTGATACGCCGATTGTTTTCCACAAGGCCTTTGATCAGACCAAAGATCAGAAAGCAGCACTGCAGACATTAGCCCGTTATCCGCAGATCCAACGTGTTTTAAGCAATTATCAGGCTGTGGATTTAGTGCAGGAAATTGACCGCGTTCAGGAAATGATGAACTTTGCCGCTTCCTTAGGCATCAAGACGACGTTTGCGGGGGGCATCAATCAGGAAAGCATTCAGATTTTAAAGACGATCGGCGCCGAAGACGTACATATTTCCAGCGCTGCGCGGATTGACGGACTGGCTAAGAATCAGCTGGATGCTGAGCGTATCCAAAATTTTCGCAGGCTCTGCGACTAAACAACGTTTCATCATAAGTGGGAGAATTCTACAAGATTCTCCTGTTTTTTTTATCGCTGCCGACTTAATTGTTGAAGTGTTGAAGTAAGCTGCTTTTGATTCATGACGGAAGCCGTCATGAATTTGTAAGACTTCGTAAAGTCGTTGTCATTGAGTTCTCTTGTTATTTTAGCTAAAATGAACATACAGACAGTTCGGGATATGAAAAATGTCTGATCGGCCGCAATGCGGACTACAATAAAAAAGAAAGATAAAAATTTAAACTTTTGAAGAGCTTCAACGATCTTATATAAGGGTAGACATTTTCTACCGTACTGAAAGGACAACACAAGCCAATGAAAACACAGAGAAGAAAAAGAAGCCGTCGGATCAATAAAGGCAATCTGGCGATCCTGATGGTGATCGCGGTTGCCGCTTTGGCCTTGATCGCCGCTGGCGGGGCCTGGCTGTTATCCAACCGAGAGCCGGCGTTTATGAAGTCGAAAACCGCTTCCTCAGAAGTGCTGAAGGATAAAAGCAAAGATGTTCTGTTAGCGGTCTATTATCCGCAAAGTGAAGACAGTACATTTCTTGCGGCCTTGTCACAGAATGCGGAAAATATTTTTAATGATCTGAAAACGCAGACAGATGGATATCAAAAAGAAAAGAAGCCGCTGATGATCAAGGCAGATTATCAGATGAATGTGACTCAGGATCGATATGTTTCGCTGGAATATACAATTGCCCGCAATGAAAATGAAACGGTGGAAGAACGGCAGCAGGCTTACTTCTATGATTTAGCTGAGCATCAGTGGATTGAAGCTTCGTCTTTGCTGGATGAAGCGGCGCTGAAATGGCTGGCGGCCAATCTGCGTGTTCAGCTGAAAAATGATGAGAATACCCAAGCGGCGGCCTATACGCTTCCGGTGATTGAAGCAACGGCCTGGGATTCCGGCAATTATTCCAATTTTACGCTGAAAGACGGTATGCTGATCTTTAACTTTCCGGCCGGGATGGTGAGCGAGAAGGCTTATCGTTGGGAATTCCCGATTTCCAATCTAGGCGAACATTTCCTGCTGGATGTGGGACAGGGCAGGCTTCCGGAAAACAACGTACGGATTGCGCCGCGCTTGATTGATCCGGATAAGCCGATGGTTGCGCTGACATTTGACGATGGGCCGCATCCGACCAACACGCCCCAGCTGCTGAATCTTCTGCAGCATTACGACGGGGCTGCGACGTTCTTCATGCAGGGAATGAGGGTGGAGAAATATCCGGAAACGACATTAATGGTCATCAATTCCGCCAGTGAGGCCGCTTCTCATTCCTATAACCACCCGAAGCTGACCAAGCTGAAGGGTGATAATCTGTTGTTCCAGCTGAACCGGACGACCGAACTGGTGCAGGAGCTGACCGGCTGGCAGGTTACGATCAAGCATTTCCGTCCGCCGTATGGTGCGTCCAATGCCTTGGTTAAGGAAAACTCTGCTTATCCGCTCATCATGTGGGGCATTGATACAATGGACTGGAAGACCTTGGATCCTGTTCAGACGGTGGACAATACGATGGCTTCAGTCAAGGATGGAGCGATTGTTCTGATGCATGATATTCATGCTGAAACCGTAACGGCTGTGGAAGCGCTGCTCCCCAAGCTGATTGAAGCAGGGTATCAGCTGGTCAGCGTCGATGAAATGCTGAATGCCAAGGGCGTTGAGGCTTACAACGGCCAGCGTGTATACAGCGCGTATGATATCAAGGATTGAGGCCGTTTACAATGGAAGATGAGCTTAATCAGACAGCGGGTATAAAAATCCGCTGTTTCTTTTTTTGATTTGTTCAGAATAGAAAACAGGCACGATTAGAAAATAGAGGAGGACGCTGAAACTCAAGTCTTAAGCGAATCAAATATAAAAAAAAGAAGTTTTGCGATCGGAAGATGCAAAACTTCGCTGAGCAGGATTCAGAAATGGGGACCGCCTTTCTGCGTCAGACTGTCTGGCTCATCATGGCTGATGTGCAGGTGCCTTTGAAAGCTAAACATGCAGCTGCGCCAAGGTCTGGGCTAACGGTGCCTGAATGCACAGGTCGGCGTTGTTGTCCATCGGTGTCGCAGTCTTATTGATGACGACCAACTGATCGCCGGTGAAGTAACGCACCATGCCGGCTGCTGGATAAACCGCCAGCGAAGTACCGCAGATGATCAGCACGTCTGCCTGATGGATCCAGGTTAACGCCTGCTCCATGACGGATTCATCAAGTGCTTCCTCGTACAAAACGACATCCGGTTTCATCAGAGCGCCGCAGATGGGACAGCGGGGCAGATCTTCAGATTGGATCATCCAATCCAGACCTTCCTCATGATGACAATGAACGCAGTAGTTGCGCATGATCGAGCCATGCAGCTCCGCAACCTTTCGGCTGCCTGCCAGCGTATGCAGATTGTCGATGTTCTGGGTGACGACGCCCAGACCCCTCCCGGTTCTCTCCAGTTCTGCGATAAAGCGGTGAGCGGCGTTGGGCTGAGCATTGGGATAAATCATGCGGCTGCGGTAAAAGCGATAGAATTCCTTTGGGTTTTCCTCAAAAAAATGGTGGCTGATGATTTCTTCCGGCGGGTAATCGTATTGTTGATGATACAAGCCATCGACGCTGCGGAAATCCGGAATTCCACTTTCCGTGGATGCGCCGGCGCCGGTAAAAAAGACGATGCGTTTTCCGTGATCCATGATGGTCTGCAGCTGCTGTAAATCTTTTTCCATGGTTATTTACTCCTTTATCTGATCCTGACGCAAAGCCAGGTCATCCTGCTTTGTTAACCTGCTTCTATTTTACCACGGTTTGACCGGCGCGTTATAATAAAGACAAAGAAGGAATGAGAATGAGAAGTCAATTTCTGATCTTTGTTTTTACAATGAACCCGCCGCAGCCATATGGTGTTTTTCATGCGGTGATGGCAGCGGGTGCGGTGTGCGCGGTGTTGATCGGCTGGCGGTTAAGAAATTTGAGTGAAGCACAAAAGCAGAAGCTGCTTTGGAGAATGGGGTGGGTTTTGCTTCTGGCCGAGCTGGCAAAGCAGCTGTTCCGCTTTCTGATCGTGGATCAGGGCGTGTATAATTGGTGGTATTTCCCATTTCAGCTGTGCAGCGTACCCATGTATCTCTGCCTGCTTCTGCCGATGGTCAAAAAAGGCCGGCGGACAATCATCACATTTCTGGCGGATTTTGCCCTCTTGGGCGGGGCGGCTGTGTATCTGGATCCTTCGGATATGCTGAGTCCCTATGTGTTTTTGACCCTGTTCTCATTTCTGTGGCATGATCTTTTGATCGTGATTGCGATCGTGTGCGGAACCAGTGAAAGCATGCAGGACAACGCGGCCGGCGCTGTGAAAATGTTGGGATTGTTCGGGGCGTTGTGCGGAATTGCGGAAATCTTGAATCTTGTTCTTTCCTGCTATGGGGAACTGTCGATGTTTTATCTTTCGCCCAAGATGGCCAACACGCAGCTGGTGTTCCGCGATATCGCTCAGATCTGGGGAACTGCGGCCGGCAATTTCAGTTATTTCCTGGCGATGATCGGCGGCGGCCTGCTGATGCATAGGCTGTGGCGGAAAATTCGGCGGAAGAGACATGAAGAATCTGCGCGTGACGTTTGAGTTTTATAGGAAAACACGGTACAATAAGCGCGGTGAAGACAATGAATTTTCAAGAAGAACTATGTGCATGGTATAAGATCCATCATCGTGATCTGCCGTTTCGTCAGACCCGTGACCCGTATGCGATCTGGGTCAGTGAAATTATGGCGCAGCAGACGCGGATCGATTCCATGCTTCCGTATTATCAGCGCTGGATGGAGCGCTGGCCTACGGTTCAGGCGCTGGCCGAAGCGCCGATTGAGGAAGTGCTGCAGGTATGGCAGGGGTTGGGTTATTACAATCGCGCGCGGAAGCTGCATGAAGGCGCAAAGGTTGTCGTGGAGCGGTATCAAGGCGTTTTGCCCGCGGATATTGAACAGCTGCGCTCAATTCCCGGCATTGGCTTTTATACGGCTGGGGCGATTGGCAGCATTGCCTACGGCCTGCGGGCTCCGGCGGTGGACGGCAATGTGCTGCGGGTAAGCACACGGGTGCTTCAGTATTCGGAAGACATCACGAAGAAACCGACCGTCGATTTTGTCTGGCATCAGGTGTACGATTGGATGGAAGGCAGCGATCCCGCTGTGTTCACCCAGGCAATGATGGAAATCGGCGCGTTAGTTTGTACGCCGAAAAATCCCCAATGTCTGCTTTGTCCGTTAGCGACGTTTTGCGGTGCAGGTCAGACGGGAACGTGGAATCAATATCCGGTGAAAAAGAAAGCTAAGCCGCCGGTTGAGCTTGAGCTGTATACTTACTGGATAGAGAATGATCAGGATGAGATTCTGATAAGCCGGGATTGGTCGGATGGCTTGATGAAAGGCCTGTACCGGCTGCCGCAGAGCGCTGTACCGTTAAACCAGACCGAACAGCTCGATCATATCGGCAGAAGGAAACATGTCTTTTCCCACCGGGTGTGGAATATGGAATGCTACCGCGGCCGGTTAGCGGCAGGGGTGCAGGAAACGCTGCCGGAGGACTGCTTCTGGCTGGCGAAAAGCGAGCTGGATGCCATTCCGATCGTCGGCGCGCACCGCAAATGGCTTAACGATGACCTGGCGGAAGAAACATCGACGGCGGGTCAAACTGTACAGACGGCAGCGGATCGTGCAAAAAGCAGCGAGGTGCATCCGTCAACGAGAAGGTTATCAAACGCGGGTTCTCCCGTGAAAAAGAAAGGATAAATTATGAAGGAAAGAATTGAACGGCTTCAAAAAAGAATGCAGGAGGAAGGCCTGCAGGCGTGTCTGATTTCAGATCACAGCGCTGTGGAATATTTTATTCATCGCCAGTTTTCCTGCGGTGAGCGGTTAATCGCGCTGATCATCACGGCTCAGGGGCTGCCGAAGCTGGTGCTCAACGAGCTGTTTCCGCTTGAGCTTCCCTCCGATTTTGAATTGGTCCGCTACAATGATACGGAGGATGGCGTTCAGGTCGTTTCCCAGTTTTTAACCGGAAAGGTGGGCGTAGATAAGTTTTGGCCATCCGGCTTTCTGATTCGGTTAATGGCGCAGCGTCCAGATCTGAACCTTGTCGACGGTAATCTTGTCGATCGGATCCGCAGTGTCAAGGACAAGGAAGAACAGGCGAAAATGCGCCAGGCTTCACTGAATAATGATCGGGTGATGGCGCGGGTGCGCGAACTGATCCAGATTGGCAAGACGGAGAAACAGTTGGAGCAGGAAATCAATGCGGCGTTCAGAGAACTGGCCGACAGTGATCCGTCGTTTGATACGATTGTCGCATTTGCGGAAAACTGTGCAGATCCCCATGCTGTGCCAGGCGAGAAAGTCCTGACCGAAGGCATGTCGGTCATCGTCGATATGGGATGCCGGTTCGAAGGCTATTGTTCAGATATGACAAGAACCTTCTTCGTCGGGCATAATTCGATGGAAGCAGTCTATGAAACCGTCCGGCAGGCAAACCTGGCAGGGATTGCGGCGGTGAAGCCGGGTGTAAGATTTTGTGATATCGATCGGGCGTGCCGTCAGGTGATCGAACAGGCTGGGTACGGTCCGTATTTCATTCATCGGACCGGACATGGCATCGGTTTAAGCGTCCATGAACCGTTTGATGTCAGCGCTGTGGATGAGATCGTTGTGGAGGAAGGCATGTGCTTTTCGATCGAACCGGGAATTTATCTGCCCAACGTCGGCGGTGTCCGGATTGAAGATCTGGTGCTGGTGACGGCGGATGGCTGTGAAGTGCTGAATCATGATCCGAAGGATCAGCCGGTACTATGACGTTTTGGATGTTTGTCTTCGTCTTTGTCAATCTGGCAGAAATTCTTTTATGCCTGTGGGATAAATTCTGTGCCTGTACGCATCGCTGGCGGGTTCCGGAGAAGGTATTCTTTACGCTGGCTTTTCTGGGCGGTGCATTGGGACTGATTGCGGGCATGATACTTGCCCATCATAAGGTGTCCAAGCCGTCGTTTGTCAAAGTCGCGGCCGCGGCGGGGGTGGTCAATCTGATCGGTATGGTATTATTATTCAACTAACG
>NZ_HE998569.1:331775-390065 GCF_000327285.1 Holdemania massiliensis AP2
TTATTCAACTAACCTGAAATAATTTTGAAATATTATTTCTTATTAATTAAAAATTTGATAAACTGTTGATGATGTGAGGTGCTGTCAATGAACATGAAATGGAAAATTATGATGATGGGCAATTTTTGCCTTAAGGTCCGAGGTAAGGAAATGAATTTAGAGTCTTCCATGGGGAAGCAAATCGCGTCTATTTTTGCATATTTGATTCTTCATCGCGACAGGACAGTCACAAAGGAACAGTTAATTGAAATTTTCTGGCCGCAGAGCCGGAACCCGCTGAATGCGCTGAAGTTCGCGATATTTCGTCTGCGGAATTCGCTGGAACAGCTGCCGGGCGGCAGCGGACGGGATTGGATCCAGACCGTACGCGGCGGATATCGCCTGAATCCACGGGCAGAATTTGAACTGGATATCGCGCAGCTGGATAAAATTGTTCTGCGTGCAGATTATGAAGACGCGAAAGCGCTGACCGGATTGATTCGTGGGGAGTTTATCGCTGATCTGGATGATCCGTGGATTTTAGAAGAACGGGAGCGTCAATGGAAGCGAATTCTGACCGTCACGAATAAAATGGCAGAGGATCTGGAACAGGAAGAGTGCTATGGGGAAGCACTGAATCTTTATCAGGCCTTGTTGGCGATCGAGCCGTTCAACGATCAAGTCAATTATCTGATGCTTCGCATTATGATCCGTCAGCGGAAGTTCAGCGAAGCTATTCGTAAATATGAACAGATTGCGGCGGCCTTCCAGAAGGAATATGGCATTGAGTTCCAGGGAAAGTCGCAGGCTTTGATTTATTTTATCAGTGCGGAAAATGGAGAAGCCGTAAGTCTGGATGAACTGATTTCTTCGTTAAATGAGGATGTCAGCGAACCTCTGGCTTTCTTCTGTGACCGTTCGGTGTTTCAGAAGCTTTATCAGGCACGGATTCGGGAAATTCAGCGTTCCCGTGAGAGCTTCTATGTGATCATGCTTGACCTGCGGACAGTCGAGGGGACAATGCCAGAAGGAGATATGGTGGAATATTTGAGCCGGGTGCTGGAAAGCGAACTGCGCAGCAGTGATATTTTCTGCCGAATTTCAAAAAGTCAGTATGCAGTCATGATGACGCTGCGGCAGCGTGAAGACAGTGATATCGCAGCGAAGCGGATCTGTACGCGGTTTTATAAACGTTATCCGGCAGATCAGACAAAACTGAATTACAATGTCTGTGAAATTCAGCCCATGCCGCTGGCGGATAAAGACTAAAGCAAAAATTTGTTTCACAGTCAGAAGCTGCCGTCTGAGGGTAACCCGGAAACGGACAACATAAACCTCTTGATGCTGAAAGCTTAATTTCGATTTTTAACCAATTGAACAGAAAGCAGTTTGTTTTCCCATTTGGATGAGGGAAAACAGACTGCTTTTTGGTTTGTGGACAAGCTTGAAATTCGTTTTTATTATTAAATTCCCAAAAGGGCGGCTTCAGGCAAGCGAAAATGAAACGTAAAGATCGAATCGTTTTGGAACAACGACAGCCTGGGGGAACAGTCTGAATTTGTGATGGATCGTTCAAGAAAAATTCCAGGTCAGAAATTGTTTATCAGACAGAGCGGAAAATCGGAAATCAAGACTGAACCTGTCCGGATCTTTGTCCTTGTCTGGATTTGAGCATAACCGCAAAAAAACACAAACCCGGAGGACTTGCGTTACGATGGGGATGATTGCCGATTTGAAGAATAAATCAATCAAAAGAAACAAAATCAGGATGAAAACTGCCGTTGCATCAGGGCTTCTTTAAGCGGCTGCATAAAAGTTCTGCCGATGGGCAGCCGCTGACCGTTGGAAAGCAGGATTTCATTGCCGCAAATTTGTTCAATATGGCGGAAAGCGACGATGTAGGAACGATGACATTGAACGAAGTCATTCGGCGGCAGCGATGCTAACGCATCCTGAAGCTTGGCATACATTTCATAACGCTCATGTGTGGTCGTGATAATGATCTTACGCAGTTCTTTTTCGATGCACACAATCGAATGAAGCGGAATCGGGGTTACCTGACGGCGGCTGTGAAGCATAAAGCTGACACCCTTCTGGGCTTTTCCCAGCTTCATTAAAGCGCGGTCCAAGGCATCCGGCAGCCGCCTTGCCAGCTGAGACTTCAGAATAAAATAAAGATGCTCGGTTTCATAAATATCGCAGACCGGCTCTAAAGAATCGGAAATGAAGATAATCTGTGCTGAAGGCTGGAGCTGATTCAGCTGCTTCGCGACTTCAATGCCGCTCATGTCCGGCATTTTGATCTCCAGAAGATAAAGCTGGATGCCGCTGGATTCAGCCTCTTGCAGCAGCTGTGAGCCGCAGGTCCAGGTGTAAATTTCAGTTTCGATTTCCCGAATCCTGCCCAGGCGCCTGATTTCCTGCGCTATCATCCGCAAATGCAGCGGGTTCTCGTCGCATAAACCGATACAGAGCTTCATACACTTCTCCCCTTTAACTTTTTTTATTATAGCATTTCCTGACGTTCAAATGAAATTGAATATGCATTCCTTCTCAGTGTGAATGATTTGTTCCATGGCTTGAAAGGAAAGGGCAGGTTTCTGTTTTAACAAAATCATTCTGGGAATCCTGTTGATGAAAGCGAAAAACGCATTAGGAATCGGACGCTTCGTCGTTTAAAGTGCTGAGCGTGGCTTCGATCGCTTCGCGCAGCTGATCTTTCAGCGACTGCGGCTGCAGGATGCGAACACGCCGGCCAAACTGAAACAGCCAGCCTAAAAAGGGCGGAGCGACGCTTAACGTCAGATTGACATCAAAATCCTGATCCGTAATGCGTGTGATCAGAATGTCCTGACCGAAACGGTCAAAGACGGTATTGGCCAAGGATAAATCAAAGCGCAGCGTCATGTTGACCGGATCACTGGCATACATGCCAAAGCTGCGGGCGGTATATTCTTTTAAGTCAAAGGGCAAGCGGGCCAGCGGTTCCTTCTTTAGCCGGATCTGTTCCATCTTATCCAGTCGATAATGCGAAAAGCCCTGATGATGAAAGGAATAGCCGACACAGTAGTAACGCTGATTTTCCCGAATCAAGGCATACGGAAACAGCTGATAGGTCTGTGACTGGCGGCGGTAGCGTTTCTGTTTATGTACAGTGATATCAAAGTAGCGGAATTCAATCTCCACACTTTCCCGCAGCGCTCTTAAGATCTGATCGATATTCGCCAGGATATCCGCGCCGGATGTGTGGTCTGCGGGCAGGATCGGCGTCAGCTGCGGCTGCTGAAAACGCGGACATTCCGCCATCAGCGCACCATTCAGCTGTTCAGCTTGGACAGCGGAAAGCATGGTCAGGGAACTGACAGCATCGCTGAGCAGTTTGAGCTGTGCCAGGGAGTAGCGCGGATTTAACCAGTAGCCTTCATTTTTACGATAGCGGATATCCCAGCCGGCCTGGCGCAGAATCTCGAGATCGGAATAAACAGATTTACGCTCGGCACTGATTTTGTTTTGACTGAGCCGGGCGATGATCTCACTGCATTTGATCGGATGCTCGGCGTCAGTTTCCCGCTGAAGCAGGCGCAGAATTTCCAAAAGCTTCTGTTTTTGCTGCCGCTGATTGGCCATGAATGCCGCCTCTTTTCATTTTCTTAAAAATATTGTATCACTGTCCGATTAATCGGACAATCTAAAATCACAGCTGTGGTATGATTAGGCACAGATTGAGGAGGGAACATAGGATGGAAGTAAAATATAAAGGAATGTTGGCAGCCGGCGGACAGCTTGCTGGAATGGCCTATCTGATTTCCGGTTATGGCAATGCCGGAGTGTTTCTGCTGGGAACGACGGTTGCTGCGCTGGTTTTATTCCAGAGTGATCTGCATCGGCGCTGGCCCTGGAAGGCAGCGGTCATGGCGATGATTGGCAGCGGATTGATTCTGTGGATGCAGCCGATAGCTGCGGATCCCCAATGGCAGCTCAGCGTTGTGCTCAACAGTGTCATTGCGATGCTGGGCTGCCGCTGGCTGACTTCCATGACAAAATATGAACGGCAGGAAGTCCGATGGCTGCTGGATTGGCTGATGGCATTGGCCTTGTTGTTCTGCGGGCTGTTGTTTGCGATGCCGGCCTCTTTGCGCGGCTATGTGATGCAGCCGCACTATGCTGCCAGCTCCTCAGCCTGGCCATTGGGTTTGTTCCCGCTGCTGGTCTTTATGCCGTATTTTCCAATCCGTCTGCGCTTATTCTGCCATCGGATGCCGCGCCGCCTTCCGATCGGGGTGCTGAATACAAAATAGACTGGGCTAACCGCTATTTTCTGTGGTAAACTAATCATCTGAGGGAGTGGATTTGATGACTGAGTTTCTGATTAAAAAATTTGTTAAAAACTATACGCAGACGGAAGACGCGAAAGTTCGCGAGCATTATGGCCGTCTGAGCAGCCTGACGGGAATTGCCTGCAACGTATTGTTGTTTGCGGTAAAATTAGTGATGGGAACCATCGCGCATTCCATCTCAATTACTTCAGATGCTTTCAATAACCTGTCGGACAGTGCCAGCTGTCTGGTAACCTTATTCGGCTATAAGCTGGCGGCGAAGCCGGCGGATAAAGATCATCCGTTTGGGCATGGCCGCATTGAATATCTGACGTCGCTGATTTTGGCGTCCGTCATTTTGATCGTCGGTTTTGAGCTGCTGCGGGGATCGGTGATGAAGGTGATCCATCCGGAAGACGTTCAGTTCAGCTGGATTGTTTTGATTTCGCTGGCGGCATCGATAGGCGTAAAACTATGGATGTGCGGTTTTAATCGTAAGCTGGGGCGGCGGATTGATTCTTCCGTGATGCTGGCAACCGCTCAGGATAGTCTTAACGATGTGATCGCGACGTCGGCCACGGTCGTTTCTCTGGTGCTTTCCGCGTTTGTCAGCGGACCGATCGATGGAATAATGGGCGTCGTGGTTTCCATCTTTGTGCTGTTTTCCGGTTATGGGATCATTAAGGATACGATCAGTGAGCTGCTGGGACAGCCGGCGGATAAGGAACTTGTCGCAAAGATTTCTGAGATTATGCTGAACCGGCAGGAAATTCTCGGCCTGCACGATATGATGATCCACAGCTATGGGCCAGGAAATTTAATCGGCAGTGCCCATGCCGAGGTCAGTGCTCACGGTGATCTGCTTCAGATTCATGATACGATCGATGAAGTTGAAAAAGAAATTTATGAGCAGCTGCATGTCATGTTTACGATTCACATGGATCCGATCCAAACCGATAATCAGGAAATCGAGGAAGCCCGGAAAGTGGTCAAAGCCATTTTGGAACAGATTGACAGCCGGCTGAGCTTTCATGATTTCCGCATGGTCAGCGGGCCGACCCATACCAATTTGATCTTTGATGTTGTCGTTCCATTTGAATGTCCGCTGAGTTTCAGCGACATCCGTGAACAGATCAATACCCGACTGAGCCAGCAGAAGCAAAAGTGGTACACCGTGATCACCTTTGACCGTGATTATATCGCGGAGTAGAAAAAGCGATTCGAGGAATTTAGACTGGTCTTTAAACGGAAGAGAAGGCAGTCCCATTGAGGCTTTAGGGGAAATCCTCAAAAAAATTGAAAGATACCGGTTGGAGGCAGTTTGTTTCCAGCCGTTTTTTTGATTGAAAACAGAATGAGAGGATCGCGGGTCAGGAACTTGCCTGCCGTTTTAACCATAGAAAAAGGCCAGCCGCAGCTGACCCTTAAAAAAGGAATAACGCTTTAAAGGAAGCATTACGAATTCATTTCACATTGATCAACCTTATCGGAAATCCAGGCATTGATTCTGTGCCATTGTTGATTCAGACATTTTTCTGCCGAGGCTTCTTCTTTCAGACAGGTATGCAGGATCTGATTTTCCACTTGAATTCGCTGGTAGTTGTCGGTTATTTCACGGCAGTTTTGTTCATTGATCTCAGCGATTCCCTGCGGATCATGGGTTAAGGCATTGACGACCTGCGCGTCCAGCTGACCGACATCGCGCATCTCGGCTAGAATCCGGCAGGAACGTTCTAGGGTATAGGCCTGTTTATAACTTCTTTCTCCAGTCAGCGCGCTGAAGATATCGGCGACGGCCAGAATTCGCTGCGGCAAAGTCAATTGTTCGGCGCTCAGCTGGGCCGGATATCCGGTACCATTTAATTTCTCATGATGCCGCAAGGCAATGTCGCAAATTTTCTGACTGACCCAGCCATTCAGGATCACCGCGGTTTTTTCAACATGTGTTTTCATGATCGCCATCTCCTCAGCACTTAAGCGTCCGGGATTTTCCAGAATTTCAAGAGGAATGCCGATTTTGCCTAAATCATGAAACAATCCGGCAATTTTGAGCGTCATCAGCTCCGCGTCCTGCAGTCCGCAGCGCTGGCCGAGTTGGACAGCGGTAGACGCCGTAATCATCGTGTGGGTCACTGTATGCCGGGAACGGAAATCAATGATGACAATCAACATCATCAACAAGGTTTCAACCTGCTTTTGTGTAAAGGGAAATCGCCGTTCTGCCTGAAACAGAAAATCCTTCGGCATCATGGAAAGCGGCTGCAGCCCGGTTTTAACGGCGAGTTCAATTATTGCCGGCGCATAGCGTCCCTGATTTTCGGGAGCCTGCGCACGGTTCAGAAAGTCTTCGATGGATCCGGCACCGTAGGTAGTAAAGATATCCAGACGATCGCAGAAGCTGATGAGATTGGCAGCCTCTGCGATTTGTTTATTGATTCCAGCGGCTATCATCTGATCCCAACGGCTGTGATGATACAGCACAGCTTCAGCCCAGATGGAAAACGGGGAATAATGATGCAGAAAAAGCAGGCCGTAAATGGAATGATCCCAGCAGGTTTCGGTTTCAAATTGAATCATGCGGGCAATTTCTTCGGTTTTATAAGCTCCGATATCATGAAGAAAGGCCAGACAATCCAGATCCCGCCGCTGTTCATCACTGACGCCTGCGGCCGCTAACAGCTGATCGGCATAACCAGCGGTCCGCAGTTCATGCCCGACTAAACGCGGATCGATCATATCAAAGCAATTGCCAAGCAAACCTAAAATCTGTTGCGCGCTGATTTCAGTCATCGGGATCATGCGTCTTCCTCCTTGAAGTTGTAGAATGTTTTGTGATCTAACCAAATCGAATTTCATTATAACATTAAGATCGGCCAAAAGAAAAGAAAGAACGGTAATTCCACTTTCTTAGCGGTTTCCCATTCTTCCTTGGACAGAATTTCAATTATTCCTGATTAGCGCGGATCATCAGATCGCAGACCTGATTGGCATACGCGATCGGATCTTCAATCTTGTAGCCCTCAATCAGCATCGCCTGGGTATAAAGCAGATCCGTGTATTCGTCCATCAGCTCCGGATGCTTGTCATAGATCTTCTGCAGGGTGGTGAAGATTTCATGATCCGGATTGATTTCCAGAATCTTGCCGGCCTTGACTTCATTCTGATTCGGCATCTGATTCAGCACCTTTTCCATTTCCATCGACAGGCCTTCATCCGAAACCAGGCAGACCGGGTGCGATTTCAGACGGGAGGACAGGCGGACTTCCTTGACCTTTTCGCCCAGAGCCTCTTTCATCTTATCCAGCATGGACTTGTTTTCCTGGGTCTTTTCTTCCTTGGCCTTCTTTTCTTCTTCATCATCCAGATCCAGATCACCCTGGTTGATGGATTTGAATTTCTTTTCCTTGTATTCCATCATGATGTTGGCTGCGAATTCATCGACATCATCTGTGAAATACAGTACTTCGTAGCCTTTGTCCTGAAGCTTTTCCATCTGCGGCAGCTTTTTAATCATCTCCAGGCTTTCTCCGCTGGCGAAGTAGATCTGATCCTGACCTTCCTTCATCCGTGAGACATATTCGTCCAAGGTTGTGTATTCATCCTTGTGTGTAGACTTGAACAAAAGCAGATCCTGCAGCTGATCCTTATGCATGCCGTAATCCTGATAGACGCCGAATTTCAGTGACAGACCGAAGTTTTTGAAGAATTCTTCATATTTTTCCCGATCATTTTTCAACATGTCTTCCAGCGTGTTTTTGATCTTCTTTTCAATGCTCTTGGCCAAGGTTTTCATCTGGCGGTCCTGCTGGAGGATTTCACGCGAAATGTTCAGATTCAGATCGTCGCTGTCAACTAAGCCGCGGACAAAGCGGAAGTAATCCGGAACGAGATCCTTGGCTTTATCCATGATGAACACGCCTTTGCAGTACAGCTGCAGACCTGGTTCATAATCAGCGCTGTAGAAATTGTACGGCGTTTTTGCCGGAATAAACAACAGCGCGTTGTAGGAGGTTGTGCCTTCTACGGAATAATGCATGACCTTGGCTGGGTTTTCCCAGTCCATGAATTTATTTTTATAGAAATCGTTGTATTCGTCTTCCTTGATTTCGGATTTATTGCGCTTCCATAACGGAACCATGGAGTTCAAGGTCTGGATTTCCTTGACCGTTTCCGGTTCGTCCTTGCCTTCGATGGTTTTGGTCGTTTCCACTTCCATCTCAATCGGCCAGCGTACATAGTCGGAATATTTCCGGATCAGATTTTTGATCGTGTATTCGTCCAGATACTGATCGACTTTATCATCTTCACTTTCTTCCTTCAGTTCCAGAATGATCTTGGTACCGACGGTTTCCTTCATGATCGGGGAAACGGTGTAGCCATCCTCGCCATTGGAGATCCAGGAATAGCCCTGTTCGCTTTGGGCGCTGCGGGTTTCAACAATGATGCGCTGCGCGACCATGAACGCGGAATAGAAGCCGACGCCGAACTGACCGATAATGTCGACATCACTGGTGCCTTCCTCCAATTTCTGTTTGAATTCCAGCGATCCGCTGTGGGCAATCGTACCGAGGTTGTTTTCCAGTTCCTCCTGAGTCATGCCGATACCTGAATCGGTTAACGTAATCGTGCGGTTATCCTTATCCAAATCGATGCGGATTTTTAATTCACTCTTATCCACGCGCTGATTCTCATCCGTCAGCGACAGGTAATACCGTTTGTCCAGGGCATCGGATGCATTGGAGATCAGCTCCCGCAGAAAGATTTCCTTGTTGGTATAGATAGAATGAATCATCAGATCCAAAAGACGCTTGGATTCAGCTTTAAACTGTTTTTTAGCCATAATGATTTCCTCCTTTTAGCACTCTTGATAAGTGACTGCTAAGATAATATAACACTTTTCCCGGATCCTGACAAGACCGCTGCGCACTTTTCCACAAATTTAAAAGATATAAAAAAGAAAAGGATGCCGGACATCCTTTCATCGAAGCTGAATTTGTGGTTGAAAAGTGTGTCTTACTGCGCTGAGGAAGCCTTTTCAGCCATTTCAATGTTGGCTAAGCAATGTTGATCACAGGCCTTTTGTGTAAACGGACAATGTTGGGATGCCTGCGTGCAGCAGATGTAAAGCAGCGCGTCCAGACGGCGCAGATCGGTATTTGCGGCTTCCAGCAGCGAACTTAGCTGCATCTGAAATGGATTTTCCATAAGTTCCTCCTTGTTTGGTCTTATTATATCTCGATGAAAGAGAAAAATAAAGATTATCCATTACCGAGAAACGGCAAATTTTTACGTTGTTTTGCGTTATGATTCATATACAAAAATAACTGGAAGGGAGGCGCAGGATGAAAGCAAAACGTTCGCTGGGTGAAAATCTGCGGCTGCTGCGGGAAGAACGCGGCATCAGCCAGAAAGCGTTAGGTCAGAGTTTAAGCTTAAGCGACGGTGCGATTTCCCGTTATGAAAATAATACCGCGGAGCCGGATATCCGCACATTGTGCAAGATGGCGGAAATCTTCGGCGTGGATTTCAACTATTTGCTCGATTATCATGGATATGTTCGGAAAACTCAGGATATTGTATTGGAAAATAAGGACGTGGAGCTGCTTGATCACTATCATCTCTGTTCGTCCGCCCATCAGCGCCTGATCCGGATCATCGCGAAAGAGCTGGCCCGGCAGGATCAGCAGTGGCCGCAGCGGACTCCTTTTTCGTCACTGGAGGCAGCGAATTTAATTCATGAAGATAAGGAGGAATGGCTGGAACCTGAGCCGCCCATAGAGCTGACAAAGAAGCCGGCCCGATCCCGGAAAAAGAAAAAAACCGATTCTTAACTTGGTGAAGCAGGAAAAGAAATCGGTTTTTGATTGCGAAATTGAATCGGCAGAGTCAGTTCAGTTCAGCCACAGCCGCCGTCAGCTCACGCACTTTCTGTTCGCTAACGATCTCATAATCCAGTTCGTGCGGTGCAGGGGCATAGGCGTAGGTGACATGATTGCCGGAGGTCGTCGGATCGCTTTGCCAGTCCTTGCATGAGGAGTGCAGCTGGTGTATCCCGGTCTGTTTCAGCAAACCTAAAGCATTGCCCGCATGAACACCGCTGCCGGCCAGAATTTCAATTTGATCACCATATTGTTTCTGCAGCCTTGCGATGACGTCAATACCCTGCTCGGCTTTGGCTTGTCCGCCGCTGGTCAGAATGCGATCTGCTTTCCATGCGATCAGCTGACTGAGAGCCACATCCCAATCCACAGCGCAGTCAAACGCCCGGTGAAAGACAAATTCTTTGCCATAACGATGCGCCAGATCAATCATTTTCCGGGTTTGTTCCGCGTTGATCGTTCGATCCTCATGCAACGCGCCGAAGGCCAGCCCATCCGCGCCATGCGTTAAAAGCAGCTCGGCATCCGCGTATAGAATTTCAAACTCAGCCTCGCTGGTGCAGAAACCAGCGCCGCGGCTGCGCACCATGGTGATGATTGGGATCGTCACTTTCTTTCGGGCTTCGATCAGATTCGCCAGCGTCGGCGTCAGTCCGCCTAAAGCCAAGGCAGAATTCAGCTCAATCCGATCGGCTCCTCCTGCCTGCGCGGCCAGACAATCCAACGCGCTTCCGCAGCAAATTTCAATTTTCGGTTTCATGCAAGTTCTCTCCTTTTTATTACTTTCATTGTAACGGTCTTACCATCAGAGTGCAAGTCGTCAAAGCATTTCATCATCCGTGTCAGTCGGGGCGGAATGCGCCCAATCGAAAATAAATAAAAAAGGCAGAAACGCGGCAGGGCTTCGTTGTTATCCCGAATTCCTTCGCTTCTGCCTGATGGGATGAAAAATTTTTACTGAACTTCTGGACGCAGTGTGACGACGAAGAAATCGCCGGTTTCCTCTGTATCAAATTCTTCCAGATAAATAAACAGGAATTCCGATTCCTCCGAAGGCACTTCAAATACCAGCTTGTAAGTCACTGATTTGCCTTTTGCCAGCTCAAATTCTTCCGGCATGACGTCTTTATCATTCAGGTTGACTAACGGGTAAATCAAGCTCTCCGTCGTCTCCCACGTCAGCACAAAATCGGTATCGAACATCGGCAGCGCATCATCGAAGGTGTTGGTTTCTTTCACCGTGACGCATAACAGCCGCATCCCTTCTTTTGCGGTATACCCGCCGAAGGTATCGGTCAGTTCAACGTCTTCAACGATAAAGTCAAAGAATTCGTTGCGCATCGTATCGCCAAGTTCCCCATAGTAGACGCCTTCCTCTTCAGCGGAATGACGGGCGATGATGTTGCCGGTTTCCTTATTGGGTTTGCCGGAACCGGAACAGCCGGCTGTAAAAAGCAAAGCTAAAGTAAGCAGTGCTGCGGTAAGTTTTTTCATCATTTTCTCCTCCTGCGTGTAAATGTCAGAATTTCCCTAGATTTCTGATCGGTGGTTCATCACTTTCCATTTTACGCGCTTTTGTTCAATTTAGAAACGTTTATTTCCAAAGTGAAGGATTACAAGTAGAAAAAACAACCGGCCAATGCGCTGAGGATTAAGATCGGCATGGGGCCGAGTTTCCATTTTTGAATGCTGATCAGGGCCAGCAGGAAGAGCAGAAAAGCAGAAGGGTTGAAATGCAGCGTTTGTTTCCAAGAGGAAACGCCGAACAACGCGATCATGATGATCGTGGCGGCGGAAGCGGCGATCAGCCCGACGGAAGCGGATTTTAGCGTTTCCAACAACTGCAGCACTGCCCGCTGATTTTGATTGCGGCGGAAAAAGTGCTGCAAAGCTAAGCTGATTACAATTCCGCACAGGACGCAGCCTCCGGTTGCCGCAGCGGCTCCCGCCATCCCGGCTAAGCGCATCCCGACAAACGTCGAGGTGTTGACGGCCAGCGGTCCGGGCGTCATCTGCGAGAGCGTGATGATGTCGGTAAACTCCTGCAGTGTCAGCCATGGATGGACAACAACGGCCTGCTGCTGAATCAAGGGCAGTGTCGCATATCCCCCGCCGATGCTGAACAATCCGATTTTTAAAAAAGTAAGAAACAAGTCCAGAATTAAACTCATACTCGGCTTCCTTTCCCATGCTGGATAACACTGATGCCCAGGGAAACACAGCACCAGAATAAAAGCAGCGTCATTGCCGGAATTTCTAAGACGAAAGCACACAGAAAGGTAACCGGCAGGATCACATGCGGCAGCTTCTGCTTCTGTCTGAAAATCGCTGCGCTCATATCGGCGACCAGCTGAACGATTAACGCTGCCACACCGGCCTCCATGCCTTTAAGACAGGCGTTGATCAGCGGCTGTGTGCGAAATGCATCATAACAGGAGGAAATCAGCGCGAGAATAAGAAACGAAGGCAGAACCGCACCGAAGGCGCTGATCCAGGCTCCGGCAATGCCAAACGTTCTCCGTCCGGCCAAAACCGACAGATTCACGGCAATAGCTCCCGGTGAGGATTGGGCGATCGCTGCCATTTCCAACAGCTCCGCTTCGGTGAAGAGCTGTTTCTGCTGAACAAAAATTTTACGGATCATCGGGATCACAATGTATCCGCCGCCAAAGGTAAACATACTGATATAGAAATTAACTCCAAAAAGCCAAAGTCCCTTTTTCCATGAATGCATGAGAATACTCCTTCCTTATTGATTATCCGCAAAATAAAGTCAAAAGTAAAATTGCAATAATCTATCTTTTGCATTACTATTTAGTTATGATAGAAGAAAACATGGCCAGACTGAAATAATTCGGCGGAAAAGGAGGAAGCGGGATGACAATTCGGCAGATGAAGGTCTTTCGGATAATTGTGGAACAGGGCGGCATTACCCGCGCGGCCAAGGCGCTGTATATGAGTCAGCCGGCGGTATCGCATGTCGTCGTGGAACTGGAGGAACAGCTGGGCTATACGCTGTTGGATCGAATCGGACGGCGCTGTACAGTGAACGAGCGCGGAATGCAGCTGTATCATAAGATTGTTCAGGTTTTGGAAGCGATTGAAGATCTCGAACAAAGTACGGCTGGGATTGAGAAGCAGGCGTTGCTGCGGATCGGCTCCAGCATCACGATTGCCAACATGTGGCTGCCATCCTTAATCCAACAATTCCGCACGTTGTGTCCGCAGACGCCGGTTCAGGTTCAGGTTGACCGGGCATCCGAAATCGTCAGAAAAGTGCTGGCCAACGAAGTGGACATCGGTTTTACCGAAGGGGTATGCGAGGAAGACAGTCTTTTCAAGCTGCCGTTTTCACGCTATCGTCTGAGCTTTGTGTGTCGTCATGATCTGCCTGCCGCAAAGCTCAAGACGCTGAGTTTAGATCAGCTGCAAGCGCAGAACTGGCTTTTGCGTGAGCCGGGCAGCGCGATCCGCGACAGTCTGGACAGCTCGCTGCGGCTGCATCAGCTTCAAATCAAACCGACTTGGGAAAGCGTCAATTCACAGGCTTTGAAGCAGGCGGCCTTAGCCGGATTGGGAATTGCCCTGCTTCCTGAGGAGATGGTGCAGAAGCCGCTGCAGACAGGAAAGCTTGTGGAAGTCCAAATTGAAGGCATTGAGCTGGAAAATCAGAACTGGATGATTCTGCACCGCGACAAGTTTGAATCGGAGGCGATTCGCTGTTGGAAGCAGCTCATTCGTTCAACGGGGAAGGAGCATGACGATGAATGAAGATTTTGACGCGTTAGTTCTGGCGGTGATCAGCGAGATTCCTTACGGTCAGGTGGCCAGCTACAGTCAGATCGCTGAGCTTGCCGGCTATCCCAAGCATGCTCGGCATGTCGGCAAAGCCTGTTCCCATTCCCACTTCTACGGTGACTTTCCCTGTCACCGCGTTGTCAACAGTCAGGGGCGAACCGCGCCGGATTGGGATCAGCAGCGCTCTCTGCTGGAGGCAGAAGGGGTTGAATTTAAGCCTAACGGCTGTGTAGATATGCGCAGATACCAATGGAAACTGCGATGAAAGGGGAGAAAGGCATGAAAGGAAAAGTTCGAAAGTATCCGATGTTCTCTCTGTGCGGTCTGGCCTGCGGCTGCTGCACGCTGTATCTGGGCGGACATTGTCCAGGCTGCGGAGCACCGGGAAAGTCCATGTGCAGATTGTTAAAGTGTGCCGAAGAACAAGGCAATCTGGAATACTGTTGTCAATGTCAAAATTATCCATGTGAGAAGATGGCCTGTACCGAAGATACGGTTTCCTTTGTGACCTGCCGTCACCGGCTGAAAGATCTGGATGAGCTGAAACGGGTCGGCACCGATGTGTTTGAGGCACAGATGGAGAAGAAACGGACAATTTTGAAAGAGCTGCTGGAACATTATAATGATGGCCGCCGCAAAAGCTTTTACTGTCTGGCGGTTACGCTGCTGCCGCTGGCGGACCTTCAGGTCTGTATGAGTCAGTTGGCCAATGCGTCGCTGACTTCGGTTCAGGAAAAAGCAAAACTGGCTGTCGATTTGTTTCAGCAGGCGGCGAAGAAGCACGGTATCCTCTTGAAGCGAAATATAAACAAGCCGGCACGCGGCTGAAGTGAGATGGATTAAAGAAAGGAAATTGATTTTATGATCTGTGAGATTGTTACCGATCCGATTTTGTTAAGCCGGATCAGCCGTCCGGCGCAAGCGCAGGATTTCAATATAGCGCGGGATTTGCGGGATACGTTAATGGCTCATGCCGATCACTGCGTGGGGATGGCGGCCAATATGATCGGCCGTCCGGTACGGGTGATTGCAATTTTGCTTGAGGGAGAGCCGGTGGTGATGATCAATCCCCAGCTTCTGAAAACAAGCGGAAAAAAATACACGGCTGAGGAAGGCTGCTTATCGTTAAAGGGCGTGCGTCAAGCTCAGCGATTTGAAAAGATCCAGCTTCAGTATCAGGATGAACAGGGACGGCAGAAGCAGCGCACATTCAGCGGCTTCCCGGCTCAGATCATTCAGCATGAGCTGGATCATTGTGAAGGCATATTGATTTAATTAAACAGGAGAAAAACAATGGCGAAGTTAAGAAAAATGTTGGGCGATATCCATTCGCCGGAATGTACTGCGATGATGCGGCTGATTGAAACCCAGAGCGAAGCCACATTGGCCTGTTGGGCGCTGGGGTTTGTTCAGGAAAGCATTGCGGGGATTTATTGTAAAAAGGCAGCGGACTGCCAACGTCTTTGTGTGATTTTGGACGCCTGTCTAAAGACCGCCCTGCAGAGCTTACCGGAGAAAACAATGAAGCCGCTGATTAAAGAAGCTAATCAGATTGCCAGAGAAACGGAAGATCCGATTGCCCAAGCCGCAGCTCGTGCCATCGCCGCGGCATGCGGGACGCTGACCACCCCGACGAACGCGTTAGGTTTCTTGTTTTATGCGGCAGCCGCCTGGATTTATGATCAAAGTTCGGATTTTACGGCTGAGGAAACAGACGCTTTAACCCGTCAGTTCTGGCGGCAGGCCCATGCCTCGCTTTCCGCTCAGGCGATTCAGGATGAACCCCATCCCGCCAAAATACAATGGCATTGTTAGCCGGGCAGGGAACTGAACCAACGTAAAAATATGCAAGTGTGCATATTTTGATGACTTAAAATCTGCGCCCATGCATATTTTTATGACGAAACTGAAGAAAAACGGCAGAACCTAGAAAGCATGGACTTTCCGAAATCGCTGCCGTTTTTGCTTTAAACACTCTGTTCAATCATTTTAAGCTTCTTTTTGATAGGCCGCCACAATCTCACAGGTATAAGCCTTGTGATAGTCCTGATGAGGATAACTGGCTGCTTCTACGGTTTTATCCACAAATTGGCTGCCGGTAAGCTCCATCGCTGCCAGCTTTTTAAGCACCAGCACCAACCGTGCCTGATCGACGCAGGGAGCGCCGTCCCGAACGGTCGTCGTGTAGCCGACATGCGCCAGCTTATCGGCGTCTTTGCCGCTGGCCTTGCCCAAATACGCCAGCTTATCCCGCTGATCGTCATCGAAGAAAGCCAGCGAGAAGCACTCATTCTGTTCGATCAATGGATAGGTATGCCGCTGCGGGCGGACATACACCGTGACGACAGCCTTGTTCCACAGCCATCCCATTTGTACCCAGTTGACGGTCATGCCGTTGACCTTGCCTTCATCGGGAACGGTCAGGACGGCCCAGTCGTTGTGGATCATCGAAATCAGATTCTTATCCAGCTGTTCAATCTCAATTTTTTTCATCTTCTCACCTCTTTTTCTATTGTATTCCCAAGGCTGTGAAAATGGGAGTGAAATGTTGTTTCTGAAAGTGATTTCAGCAGAGCTGCATTCCTTATTGAAAGAATTTACATCAGAATCAGGAACATCCTGGAATGCGGGGATTAAGCAGTTCATTCCCCGTTTTGTTTGTGTTACAATAACAAACAGAAAGGGCTTAGGAGTATGCGAGAAATTGAAGTCAAAAAAATACAGGAAATCGTAAGGGATTGCTGCAGCGGCATCGCTTTTGAATATCCTGACGACGTGATGACGAAACTGGTCACCTATGCCGAAAAGGAAGACAAGCCAAGAGCCAAGCAGGCACTAGAGCTGCTGATGGAAAACGCGGAACTGGCGAAAACCAAGCGGCTGCCGATCTGTCAG
Source organism: Holdemania massiliensis AP2 (assembly GCF_000327285.1). Classification (GTDB taxonomy): domain Bacteria; phylum Bacillota_I; class Bacilli_A; order Erysipelotrichales; family Erysipelotrichaceae; genus Holdemania; species Holdemania massiliensis. Next base: position 348,643 of record NZ_HE998569.1, read on the forward strand.
GATACCGGGATGGCGGTGGTCTGGCTGAGCATCGGACAGGATGTGCATTTTATTGGCGGTTCCTTAAAGGAGGCCGTCAACAAGGGCGTCGAGGAGGCCTATCAGGGAAGCTATCTGCGCAATTCTGTGGTCAGTGATCCGGTTTTTGAGCGCAGGAACACACTGACCAATACGCCGGCGGTCATCTATACCGAAATCGTGGAAGGCGATCAGGTTGTCATCGAATGCGCGGCCAAGGGCTTCGGCTCGGAAAACTGCTCACGGATTAAGATGTGCAAGCCAGCCGAGGGCGTCGAAGGCGTCCGTGAATTCATTGTGGAAACAGTCAAACTGGCAGGACCGAACGCCTGTCCGCCGATGGTCGTCGGGGTCGGTGTGGGCGGTACGATGGATTATGCGGCCTATCTTGCCAAACGTGCGCTGTGCAGACCGCTGGACAGCGAAAATGAGAATGAACAATACCGTCAGCTGGAGCGCGAATGTCTGGAACAGATCAATCAGCTCAACATCGGTCCGATGGGCTTAAAAGGCCGGACGACAGCGCTCAAAGTCAACATCGAATGGTTCCCGACGCACATTGCGGGAATGCCGGTGGCCGTGAATATCAACTGTCATGTCACCCGGCATAAAAAGGTGGTGCTGTAAATGAAGAAAATTCAGCTGCCTTTGACAATGGAAGATCGTCAGTCTTTAAGGGCCGGGGAACAGGTGCTTTTAAGCGGTGTGATCTATACTGCCCGTGATGCGGCGCACAAGCGGATGCAGCAGCTGCTCGACGAAGGTCAGCCCCTGCCGTTTGATCTGCGCGGACAGATTATTTATTATGTCGGACCGACGCAGACGCCGCCGGGCATGATTTTCGGCAGTGCCGGGCCGACCACGGCTACCCGGATGGACGTCTATACTCCGCAGTTATTGGATTTGGGCTTGGCCGGCATGATCGGCAAGGGCAAACGCGGCGATGAAGTCAAAGCCGCGATGATCCGCAACCAGGCAGTTTATTTCGCAGCGGTCGGCGGCGCTGGCGCGTTATTGGGTCTGCGCGTGAAAAAGGTGGAAACGATCGCCTTTGAGGATCTGCAGAGCGAAGCGATCCGGCGGCTGGAAGTCGAAGATTTCCCGGTCTTTGTCTGCTTTGATACGCAGGGAAACGATTTGTACGCTGAGGATTTTGAATGATCGCGATCAGTGCCTGTTTAGGCGGGGTTGCCTGCCGCTATGACGGTAAGTCCAATACCGTGGAAGGGTTAAAAGCACTGGTGGAACAGGGGGAAGCTATTCTGATTTGTCCGGAAGTGATGGGCGGTCTTGAAATTCCCCGCGATCCTTGTGAAAGACGAGGAAACCAAGTCTGTACCCAGAAGAGGAAAGACTGTACCGCGGCTTTTCAAAAGGGCACGGAAGCAGCACTGGCTTTGCTTCAGGAAAACAAGATCACAATGGCTGTCTTGAAGTCCAAAAGTCCCTCCTGTGGAAAAGGTTTAATTTATGATGGAAGTTTTACCCGCACGCTGAAACCGGGCAACGGCGTCGCTGCCGAATTGTTTTCTCAAAACGGCGTCCGGGTGTTAACAGAAGAGGAATGGAAAGAAGAAAAGGAGAATTCACAAAACGCATGAACGCAACAGAACAAACCCTGGATCAGTTCCGGTGGGAACATGATTCGCTGGGTGAAATCGAAGTCCCGAAGAATGCCTTATACGGCGCGCAGACACAGCGGGCCATGACGAATTTTCAGATTACCGGACGGCGGATGCACACGCAGATGATCCGTTCGATCGGCAAGGTGAAAAAGGCCAGTGCTTACTGCAACAACCAATGCGGTTTTCTGGATGACGAACGATTAAAATACATTACGGAGGCCTGTGATGAAGTGATTAGCGGGCAGCTGGATGAATGGTTTATCACGGACTGCATTCAGGGCGGAGCCGGAACTTCCTTCAACATGAACGCCAATGAAGTCATCGCCAACCGCGCGGCGCAGCTGGCCGGTCACACGATCGGCGTCTATGATTATATTCATCCTAACGATCACATCAATTTTGGTCAGTCAACCAATGACGTATTTCCGACCGCCGGACGCTTGACAGCGCTGGCCTTAGTCGAAGTGCTGCTCAACGAGCTGACGGAGCTGCAGCATTCCCTGCTGAAGAAGGCTAAGGAATTTGACGGTGTGATCAAGATGGGACGGACGCATTTGCAGGATGCCGTACCGATTCGCTTAGGTCAGGAATTCCATGCCTATGCGACGATGGTCGGCCGCGATATCAAGCGCATCCGCGTCGCCTTTAACGATTTAAAAGCGGTCAATATGGGCGCGACCGCGGTCGGAACCGGCATGAATGCGGATGAAAAATATAAGAAGCTGATCGTGCCGGTGCTTTCCGAAATCAGCGGCATCACGCTGACCGCGGCGAAGGATCTGGTCGATGGAACGCGCAACTGCGATACGCTGGCCTTTGCCTCCGGTGCGCTGAAAGTCTTGGCGGTCAACCTGTCAAAGATGTGCAACGATTTGCGTTTGATGGCCTCCGGTCCGAAAGCGGGACTGGCGGAAATCAAACTGCCGGATCGGCAGCCGGGCAGCTCAATCATGCCGGGCAAGGTGAATCCGGTCATCGCCGAGGTCTGCAACCAGGCCTGCTTCAATGTCATCGGCAACGATGTGACGATTGCCAAAGCCGCCGAAGCCGGGCAGCTGGAACTGAACGTCTTTGAACCGGTGCTGTTTAAAAATCTGTTTGAGTCGATTGAGATTCTGTCCAATGCCTGTCATACGCTGCGCATCAATGCGATTGACGGAATCAAGGCCAACAAGGAAAACTGCCTGTTCTTTGTCGAACGTTCCGTATCGCCGATCACGGCCTTCGCTCCGCATATCGGTTATGCCAACGCCAGCCGGATTGCCAAGCAGGCGCTGATTGAGAACCGCACGCTGCGCGAGGTTCTGTTGGAAAGCGGATTGATTACTGAGCATGATCTGGAAATCATCATGGACGTTCAGGAAATGACCAAACCGGGCATTCCGGGCAAAAAACGTTTAGCCAAAAACAAGAAGAAAGAAAAAGTGGAGGGATAACACAATGACTGTTTATGAAGACGCACTGAAACTGCACGAACTGCACCATGGCAAATTATCCATCGAACCGAAGGTTCCCTGTGAAACTCCGGAAGATCTGACGCTGGCCTATACCCCAGGTGTTGCTCAGCCGTGCTTGGAGATCAACAAGGATCCGGAAAACGCCTACCGTTATACCGGCAAAGGCAATACCGTAGCCGTAGTGACCGATGGGACAGCGGTGCTGGGCTTAGGCGATATCGGCGCGGTTGCGGGCTTGCCGGTCATGGAAGGCAAGGCGTTGTTAATGCATCGTTTCGCCGGTTTGGATGCTTTCCCGATCTGTGTGGATTCTAAAGATCCGGAAGAAATCATCAAGGTCTGCAAGCTGATCTCTCCGGGTTTGGGCGCGATCAATCTGGAAGATATCAGTGCTCCGCGCTGTGTTGAAATTGAACGGCGGCTGATTGAAGAGCTGAACATCCCAGTATTCCATGATGATCAGCATGGGACGGCGATCGTCGTTCTGGCGGCGCTGATCAACGGTTTGCGCTTAACCGGCCGGAAGGCTGAGGACATGAAGGTCATCGTCAACGGCGTCGGTGCCGCTGGCAGCTCGATTATCAAAATGATGTTCAATTATGGCTTCAAAAACATTCTGGCCTTTGATTCCAAGGGTGTGCTGCATCCGGAAAAGAAGGACAGCTATAATCCATTAAAGCAGGAACTTCTGGAGTATACAAACCTGCATGGCGAAAGTCCGGCAAACTTAAAAGAAGCGCTGGTCGGCGCGGATGTGTTCATCGGTGTTTCCAAGGGCAACCTGTTGACCAAAGCGGATATCGCGACGATGAATAAGGACTGCTTTATCGTGGCGCTGGCCAATCCGACGCCGGAAATTGATTACTACGAAGCGAAGCAAGGCGGCGCCTTGATCGCGGCTACCGGACGTTCTGATTTCCCGAACCAGGTCAACAACCTGTTGGCATTCCCGAGTATTTTCCGCGGCGCGCTGGATGCGAAGGCCACCCGGATCACAGAAGAAGTCAAGCTGGCGGCGGCTCAGGCCATTGCGGATCTGATTCCGGCGGAAGAGTTGACGGAAGAATATATTATTCCTTCGCCATTTGATTCCCGCGTCGTTCCCGCCGTGTCGCAGGCCGTCAAAGAAGCCTGCATCAAGAGCGGTTATATCCGTAAATAAGCAAGTCTTTTAAGCATTGACAAAGCGAAGTCAGAAAGTGGGGATAAGAATATGAGCTATGATTTCACGACCCGAATCAACCGTCAGCCCCAGAATTCAAGCAAATGGCAGGGTATGCGCAAGCACAATCCGGAAGTGCCGGAGGGGATTGTGCCGCTGTCTGTCGCGGATATGGAACTGAAAAATCCGCCGGAGATTACCGAAGGACTCAAGCAGTTTCTCGACAATCGGATTTTAGGCTATACCGATGCCGGAGAGGATTACTACACGGAAACGGTGAACTGGATGCAGCGCCGCCATCATTGGACGATTGACAAGGACTGGCTGGTCTTGCTTCCGGGCGTAGTGACGGCGATCAATGTTGCGGTGCGAGCCTTCGTGCAGCCGCGGGAAAAGGTAGCCATTCTGACACCGGTTTACTATCCGTTTAAAAAGACGATTGAGGCCTGCGGCTGTCGGACGGTAACCAGCAGTCTGATCAATCAGGATGGGGTCTATTCGATCAATTTTGAAGATCTGGAAACAAAGCTGGCGGATCCCAATGTAAAAATGCTGATCTTCTGCAGTCCGCATAATCCGATCGGCCGTGTCTGGACGAAGGAAGAGCTGATGAAGGTCGGCGAGCTGTGTCTGAAGCATGATATCCTGATCGTTTCCGACGAAATTCATTTCGATCTGATCCTGCCGGGGCATGAGCATACTGTATTCGCTTCCTTGTCAAAAGAGTTGAGCGACCGGATGATCGTCTGCACGTCGGTATCCAAAACCTTCAATCTGGCAGGCATGCAATGCTCCAATATTGTGATTTCCAATCCCGATCTGCGCGCAGCCTACAAAGCGACAATGAGCTGTTATATTAATGGTCATCTCAATATCATGGCTTACGAAGCGGCAACGCTGGCGTATCGGCACTGCGAAGGCTGGCTGGATGAATTGCTGGAATTGTTGGAAACCAATCGGAAAACCGCGGTGGATTTCTTCGCTGAACATTTCCCGAAAGCGATCGTTTCGCCTTTAGAGGGAACGTATCTGTTGTGGGTTGATCTGCGGGTCTATTTCACAGATCAAAATGAACAGGAAGAATTCATGACAAAGAAAGCGTTGTTGTTCTTAGATGAAGGGTATCTGTTTGGTGAGGAAGGCAGCGGCTTTGAGCGGATCAATCTGGCCTGTCCGACTTCTCTGCTAAAAGAAAGTCTGATGCGGCTGGCAGCGGCGTATCAGAATAATCCTGCGGCGGCGTAACTGAAATTCAATAAAACAAGATGTTCAGCGGAGAATCAAGCTGGAATGTCTTGTTTTTTCTTTTCGCTGGAAGCGATCAGCAAATGTTGAAATTCCGGATAAATCAGCAAAAACCGTTATCGATATGCTTAAAAGAATTCTAGATTAGATTGTTTCTAAAAAAAATAAATGACTTTATTAAAAAATTACATACTGATTGTAAATGGTAAGAAATGATTAGAATTGCCGGAGGAACCATGATGATCATAGAGAACAAAACAACTGAATTTAAGAGAGAGAATACGTTGAATACATCAAAAATTCAATTATAACTTTTGCAAATTGTGATGGCGGCACACTCTATATTGGTGTGAACGATGATGGAACAGTCTGTGGTATTGATGATGTTGATGGTACTATGCTGCGTGTAACCAATGCGGTTAGGGATACTGTGCGGCCAGATGTTACTATGTTTGTGGAATGTCATAATGATCTCATGGACGAAAAGCCAATAGTGTGTGTAACTGTTCAGCGAGGTACGGCAAGACCGTATTACTTGCGTGGAAAAGGGATTCGTCCGGAGGGTGTTTATGTTCGCCAAGGTGCATCTACAGTTCCAGCAACAGAGGCTGCTATCCTAAATATGATTAAGGAAACCAGTGATGACAGCTATGAAGTAGCCCGGTCTCTCGAACAACATCTTAAGAGGGAGGCAAAGATACGCTTACTTTATTTATACTTGACATACCTTAAATGTTACTAAAAATCTCATTTTTTCTAATAACCTGCGGTGCTTTTTTTAAAAAAACGCAATATTAAAGATAAAGGAGATGAGAAAATGCAGACAGAAGTTTTTCTTGTCAATGAAAAAAGACCGTACTACAGAGCAATGAGGCAAAATACGAAAGTTCCTTCATTGTTGGACGATTGGTTGATCAAAAATATCTTAGGGAATCCAGAGGATACTGAATGTCTTAAAGATTTCCTGATGAAATGGAATTATTGTACGATTGATACATTGAAAATCTTAAACAATGAGGAAAAAGTTGATTATGACAAGCAGAAGGCTATTCGCTATGATATTCATGGGATAATTAATGATGAAATTCTTTTTGCGGTTGAAATTCAAAAGCAAGGTGATTTTGAAGATGTTTTAAAACGCTTTCAATATTATGCGGCACGTCTTTTGGCTGGGCAGCAGACAAGAGGGAAAGCCTATAAAAATCTAAAAAAAGCGTGGCTTATTTTAATCGCAGATTATGCGTTCTTCCCGATTCCTGGAATGATTACCGATGAATCAGAAATACGCTTTAAAAAATCAGAGATTCCCTTGACAGAAGTTACTCATTTGAGTATTATGGAAACAGGAAGAGTCGATGTGCTGAATGATAAGCCGATCCAGGAATTGGATGGTTTGCAGCGGTGGGCAATTTTATTTGGCTGTTCAAAGTGGCCTGAAAAGTGGCCGTGGATCGCGAAAATCAGTGAGCAGGATGCAGAAATTAGAAAGGTGGTAAAAAAGATGAGCGAATTAACTCCGGATTATGAGGCCTATTTCTACGATACCATGCTTAGGTTGGCAGAGATGGATGAATGCACGATGAAATTAAAGGCATTTGAACAGGGCAAAGCGGCAGGGGAATTAAGTAAGGTCATTAAGCAAACGCTGAGAAATGTAAAGAGAGGGATGAGCGAATCAGAGATTGCTGAACTTTTAGACGAAGATCAGTCAGTCATCGCAAAGATTCTGAACTGTTTTTCACAACACCCGGAATTGACGGCCGATGAAATCACTGAAAGGATGATGGAAAGCCTGGAAAATTAAAGTGGTATTCTGCATTCGCAGACAAAGAGAATTCAAAAGAAAAGGCATGCCTGGGCGTGCCTTTTGACGTTAATTTGATTCTTCTTCCTCTTCCGCTTCGGTGTGGAAGACCTCTTCCGTTTCCTGATCGGATTCTGTTTCTTCTTCGGCCAAATGCTGAAGCATAACAATCTTACTTTCCAGATGAGCGCCCTGCAGCACGCTGAACTGCTTTGCGGTGATATCACCTTCAATCCAAGCGTTCTTCTGAACATGCAGATCTTCTGCAATCGTCAGATTGCCATAAATCTGGCCGTCTGTCAGACATTCCGCGGCGGTGACATTGCCGCGGATACTGCATTCCCGGTCCATGGTCAGTGAATTCTCACAATCCACATTCCCCTCAATCTGGCCATTGCGCAGTTCCAGATTTGCGGCCGAAACATCACCGTGAATCTGTCCTTTGACCAACAAATCTCTGCCGCAGCGAACGCTGCCGTTAACCGTCCCGAGAATCGTCAGATTGCAGTCGCATTCCAGATTCCCATTGACGGTGACATCCTCGGTTAAAACGGATTCCTCCGCGCTGATCGTCTGCTTATTTTCCATTTTCTCCACTTCCTCCTGTTTTGGCTGGGGTATCAATTCCGCTGCCGGTTCAGCAACGTTTTCAAAGAATGCTGGTTCATCATCCAGTTCTTCTTGTTTTTTGCGGTTTCTAAACATACATGCCCTCCTTGTTCTGTATCCATTATTCCAGTTTTACCTGGAAAGTCAATTCTTGAAATCTGAAAAAATCTTAAGATTCATGAACAAACAAAAAAGCGGGCAGGATTGGAGGACCGGTCAGAGAATAATTTGATCCTAAGCTGAGTCAGCCGCTCCTTTTTTTATGGGAATGACGTTAGAAAGTGGATTGAAATTTTGTGCTTTTCTGAGCAGATAAGGTGAAGCAAAATAACAGCGGATAAATTTCCAGTCTGCCCAAAAGCATGTTCAGACAGAAAATCAGTTTTGAAAATCCACTGAAATCATAAAAGTTCCCGGTAGGACCCACCATTTCCAATCCTGGACCAACATTATTGAACGTGGTTAGCACCGAAGTGATGGTCGTGGTCATATCAAAACCGTTCAGGGAGATCAGTAAAATGGAAGCCAGGATGATTAGCATGTAGATGACGAAGTACGACTGAATCCCGGCAACGACGTGTTCGTCAATACTCAGTCCGTTAAAGCGGACACGCCGGATGATCCGCGGATTAATGAACTTTTTCAAATCCCGGGTCAGACTCTTAAACAAGATTCCAATCCGCACGATTTTCATTCCCCCACCAGTGCTGCCGGCACAGGAGCCGACCATCATTAACAGACACAAAACTATTTTTGAAAAGGTCGGCCACAGATTAAAGTCGACCGTCGCAAAGCCGGAGGTGGAGATGATCGACGTCACAGCGAAGGAGGAATGCCGCCAGCTTGTCCAAAAGCCATCGAACAGCGGCATAATGTTGACGGCAATCATCAGAATTGCGGCCAGAATAATACCAAGAAACCAATGAAATTCCTCGTTTTTGAACGCATTTTTCAGCTTTCCGGTAAAGACGAAGAAATACAGGGAAAAATTGATCCCGAAAATAACCATAAAAACAGCGATGATTTGTTCAATCAGCACACTGTCGTAATGGGCGATGCTGTCATTCCAGATCCCAAAGCCGCCGGTACCCGCGGTTCCAAACGCAGTGCAGAGGGAATCAAATAAAGGCATTCCTGCGAAAAGCAGGCAGCCGACCATGATGAGCGTAAGCAGGATGTAAATCTGATACAGGATTTTTGCCGAATCCCGCAGCCGCGGCACAAATTTGGACACTTCCGGCCCCGGTGCTTCTGAGCGCATGAGATGCATGGAATGCGAGTTATTCTGCGGTAAAATAGCAAGCAGGAAAACCAGAATGCCCATTCCGCCAATCCAGTGCGTAAAGCTGCGCCAGAACAACAGTCCTTGATCGAGGACTTCTATATTTGCAAGAATGGTGCTGCCGGTGGTCGTAAACCCGGACACGGTTTCAAACAAAGCATCAATATAGGATGGAATCTGAGCGCTGAGATAAAAGGGCAGTGCACCGAAAAGGGAAGCGAGAATCCAGGCCAGTCCGGTGATGACCAAGCCTTCCCGACTGCCGAAGCGACGATCCTGCGGCGGGAACAGTTTCAGCAGCAGGCCGGCTCCGGCAGTAATCAGGATGCTGAAGAAGAACGCCGTTGTACTTTGTTCGCTGTGCAGCAGGGCAACGCCCAATGAGGGCAGCATCAGTCCGGCTTCCAGGATCAGAATGCTGCCGATTTGAAATAAAATCAACCGCTTGTTCATCGGAAGTCCCCCTTAATCAAAACAATCTTCCAGATCATCATAATTGGAATTGGTCGTCACGACGATGACATGATCGTTGAGCTGCAGCCAGGACTGACCGTTAGGAATCAGCGGCCACCCGTTGCGCAGGATGCAGGCAATCAGAATGCCGGACTTCAGCGGCAGATCCTGAAGCGGGATGTTCAGATGTCCGCTGGCTTTGCGAATCGTGAATTCCAAAGCCTCCGCTTTGCCGGAAACCAGCTTATATAAGGTTTCAACATGGCTGCCGGAAGCATTCTGCCGGGCGCGGATCTGTTGAATAATTTCTTCCGCGGTGATATTCTTCGGCGAGATGATTGTGGCTTCCGGCAAGGCCTTCTGCAGAATGCTGGCATAGCTGTCGCGATTGATCTTGCAGATGATTTTCGGCGTGTCAAAGGTTTCCGCATACATCGCCAAAACGAAGTTTTCCTCATCCATGCTGCTCAGCAGCACTGCCGCGTCGCAGCAGTTAAATCCAGCTTCGTGCAGCACCTCCGGATCCGTGCCGTCGCCGTGAATAATTGTGGCATGAGGAAGCAGATCGGATAATTCCAGACACCGCTCCTCGTTCATTTCCACAATCGTAGTCTGACAGCGCATAAATTCCAGCTGCCGTGCTAGGTAGACGCTGATGCGTCCGCCGCCGATGATCAATACGTTTTTCATCTTACTGCGTGATAAGCCCAAAAGCCGCAGAAATTCAGCCAGTTCTTCGCGGCTGGCCGTGATCGTGATTCGGTCGCCCTGCTCTAAGACAAAGCTGCCGTCCGGAATCATAATGTTTCCATTTCGTTCTACTGTGCAGATCAATACTTTGACGCCGAAGGCAGAATACAGCGTACTGAGCTGACTGTGATTGAGTGGATTGCCTTCTTTCAGCTTCATTTCAATCAGCTCCACACGTCCGCGGGAAAACGTTTCCACTTTCAAAGCGCTGGGAATTCGGATGACCCGCGCGATTTCATCGGCGGCTGCCAATTCCGGATTGATGATCATTTCCATGCCGAGATCTTGTTTCATGTAAAGCATCTGGGAAAAGAAATCCGGATTTCGGACACGGGCGATGGTATGCTTCACACCAGCCTTTTTCCCAATGATGCAGCTCAGCATATTTGTTTCATCCCGGGAAGTCACCGCGATTAAAACGTCGGTTTCCTCCGCTCCTGCATCGGCAAGCGTCGAATACTGAATACCGTCGCCCTGCAGGCATAAGACATCCAGCCGGTTGGCCAAAGAATCCAAAACGTCCTGTTTCTTATCGATCACTTTAATCTCATGATTTTCCTGCGACAGCGCTTCAATGATCGTCGTGCCGACCTTGCCGGCGCCCAATACTAGGATTTTCATAGCGTTTCCCCCAAATGTTGTCATTCATTAGTCTTATTGTAATCAAATGCGGATTATCCGTCAAAATAAAAATAAGGATTTCTGGTGCAATCATGGCGCTGCATGACGCAGACATTCTTTTTTGTTCAAAATAAATACAAAAAGAGCGGAGAAGCGATTCGTTAAGCCTCGGTTTCTCCGCTGAAATGGGATCGGTAAAAGAACTTGGAGGATGATCAGAGATGAATCACGAATTCCATGCAGCCTTTATCGGCTTAAATGACTGTCGGCGGCTGTTCCTGGTTCAGTTTTTGCGCCAGGTTAATCAATCCTTCGATTTCCGGGGTTGCGCGCGGTGCGTACCAGGCCAGGCCCAGCGGCATCGGCTTCACGTCTTTCAGCGGGATTTTGATCAGACCGGAAAATTTCTTGGAACGGGAACACGGCAGGATGGTAAAGCCGATCCCAGACTGCACGGCGATCAGCATGCTGTCAAAACTCGTATAGATCGTCTGCACGAGGATCTTTTTTTCTTTCAGCTCCGCGCTGGAGATCAAACGCGGATTTTTATGCAGCTCGGTATTGGCCAAGATCAGTTTCTGATCCTTTAAGTCGTCGAAGGTCAAATACTTGTAGGCGGCCAGCGGATGGGTCTTGCTGACCAGCACATAGTACTGCGATTCCATCAGCGGCAGAAACTTCAGCTTCGGATCGGATTCGACTTCATATTGGTAGCAGAAGGCCATTTGAACTTCTTCCGTAACCAGAAGCTGGCGGCTGCCGCGGTTCTCCTGAGTCAGAATGTTGACATGAACTAACGGCCAGCTTTCTGAATAATTTTTTATGATCTGTGTGAGCTTGCCGTAATCCGCCAGTCGCCGGACTAATAAATTCAGAAGCTTGGGCGTTTGCGCGTTCATCGACTGAACGGTCTGGACGATCGTTTCCAGCTGCAGAAGCAACGGCTCCATCTGCTGATAGAAGTATACCCCGGCGGGCGTCAGTTCAACGCTGCGGCGGGTGCGGCTGAACAGCTGAACACCCAGTTCTGTTTCCAGCGCTTTGATCTGATAGCTGATGACCGGCTGAGTTGTGTAAAGCAATTCTGCGGCCCGGACATAGCTTAAGGTCTGAGCCACGGTGAGAAATGAACGGATTTGACTGGTATTCAACGACATCCCCTCCTTTGAGTTTTCATGAACTTGATAGGTCTATTGTATCAGATTATTTAATCAATAATAAAATTTTTTTATTAATCAATAAAGTATTTCGATTGTTTGAAAGGGCTTGCAACTCTATAATGAAATCGACAAAAGTTTCACAATGTGAAGCTGAAGGAGGGAAAGAAAATGAAGAATATTTCTCGACGGGACTTTCTGAAAGGCAGCGCCGCGACCGTCGCGGGGGCTGCGGCTCTGGGACTTTTAAGCGCCTGTTCCACCAACGAGGCGCCGACAGCGGTACCGACGGATGACAAGTTTGATAAGGAATGCGATTTTCTGATTGTCGGCTATGGCCTGGCTGGGGAAGCAGCCGCTTTGGAAGCCAACGACATTGATCCGAATGCGAAGATCTGCATTCTGGAAAAAATGGAAGAAGCCCAGGCCGGCGGCAACTCGATTGCTTCCGGACAGACCGTCATCGTTCCGGCACCGGATGATCTGGATACCTTCAAACGCTATCTGATTGCGTGCAGCCAGCCGAATCCAATTCCGGAAGAATACATTGATTTTATGGCCAAAGAATTCTCCGATCAGCGCGGCTGGATTCAGGCTACTGTGGATAAGGTCGGCTATGAGCTGGGCTATGTCGGGGGCGGGCCGGTGGCCTGGGGTTCTTTAGTTACCGAATTCCCGGATCTGGACGGCTCCAGCTTCAAAGGCTGTTCCGCACATGTCCGCAAAGCCGGAACCACATTTGAATACGGCGGAGTCTGGAGAGGCTTTGATCTGGCTGTCCGCGACCGCGGGGAAAATATTGAACTGATGTTTTCCACAGCCTTCACCAGTCTGATTCAGAATCTGGAGACCAAAGAGGTCAAAGGCGTTGTCGCCAAAGGCGCGGACGGAAAGGAAATCCGCATCAAAGCCAACAAGGGCGTACTGTTAGCCTGCGGCGGATATGAGAACAATTTACAGATGCAGCGGGATTTCCACGGGATGGATCTGGTTTATACCGGCGGAACGCCAGGCAACACCGGCGACGGCATCCATGCCCTGATGAATACCGGCGCCAAGATCTGGCACATGAAAAATCAGACGCAGTCCGGCGGATTCTGGCTGGGCATCAAGGTCCCGGATCATGAAGCAACCTTTATGCGCAACTTCTCAATGGCCGGCAAGAGCTGGATTGAGGTCTGTGCGGACAACCAGCGTTTCTACAACGAATCCGCTGCCTATCACCGTCAGCACATGAAATTCAAGGAATACGGCCATTATGTTGATCTGCCGCATGACCGGGCTTTGCCGGTCGATCTGATCTTTGACGAGAAAACCCGGACTGCCGGTGCGATTGTAACGAAGTGGCTGAGCTGGCCGATCACGACCGAAGGTTATGTCTGGTCGGATGACAACTCCGAAGAAATTGCCAAGGGCTGGATTATTAAAGCGGATACGATTGAAGAGCTGGCCGGCAAATTAGGCCGTGACCCAGAAGCTCTGAAGGCGACGATTGACGCTTACAACGCCGGCTGCAAATCTGGTCATGATGCGTTTGGCCGCAGTATTGAAACGATGGAACCGATTGATACCGCACCGTTCTACGCGGTCGGCATTACGCCGACGCTGGTCGCAACAACCGGCGGTGCGGAACGCAACGTTAAGGCGCAGGTACTGGATTGGAACGATAATCCGATTCCTAATCTGTATGAAGCTGGTGAATTAGGCTCGTATGTTTCCAACCTGTATCAGAACGGAATGTTTTTGGCCGAAGCCATTGCCACCGGCCGGGCAGCTGCGGATACGGCGTTTGGCGGACGTTCCACAGTAACCGCAGAAGTCAGCGGTGAAGTGGAAGAAAAGATTGATATCACAAAGAAACCTGACGGCACCTATGATCAGCTGATCAAGGGCAACCATGGCGAATATACGCTGCGGGCTACTGTCGAAGGCGGCAAGATCACGAATCTGGAAATCGTTTCCGGCCGTGAAAACATGTTTATGGAAGACGATCAGCTGAAAGCCTTCTTTGATGAAGTCATTACCGGACAGAATGTGGAAGTGGATGCCATTTCCGGAGCGACGCTGGATTCCAACAACCTGCTCGATGCCTTAAAAGCCATCTTCAAATAAACCATTCAGTTTTTCAGCCAACATGCAGCTGGAAAGTTTAAGGTCTGATTCTTGATTGATCCTGGATTTCCTGCTTCCTGGTTTTTCGGATTCGGCTGCGGAGCATCCCCCTGCTGAGCAGCCGAATTTCAATCATGACCAATTCAGTTTCATGACTTCCTGACAAGAGTCTGTCTTTCCCAAGTTTTACGGGACAGGCTCTTTTGTTTTATTCAGCCTTGCTTCAAATGGATTTCGATTGCTTCCAGAGGAAAATCCTTTTACAATAGAAAGCAGAGCTGATGTCTTGTTCGAAGTACAGAAGGGACAAGCCTACCGAATCAGGAGGGATTAAACATGCGTTTGCAAGCCCGACGTTTTCATCAAATATGTCAATTTGGCGGTTGGATTCTCATCCTTGTCCAGCTGGCTATGCTGCTTTGGCAATGGACCTCGCTGCCTAGCCGGATTCCGGCTCATTACAATGCCGCCGGGGAAATTAACCGCTGGGGAAGCAAGCTCGAATTGCTTCTGCTGCCGGGGCTTTCCATCCTGATGCTTACAGGGCTAAACTGGGTCAGCCGCCGTCCGCAGCTGTGGAATATTCCGGCGGAAATCACTGCAGAGAATCAGGAAGCACTGGAAGCCGTGACCCTGAAAATCCTTTCAATTTTGGAGGCTTTGGTGATTTTCTGGTTTGCACTTCTGGAAACGTTCATGATCAGCGGACGTTCATTGCCCATCGCTTTGACCCTCGGTTTTGTCTTTATCATGTTTGCGCTGGTCATCATCGCGATCCTCTGGCTGACGCACACGGCGCGGAAGTATTGCTGAGGACCCCGTTGAATCAGACTGATTTTATTTTTGTCCGCTGTGTCCGGCGGATTTTTTTGTTGTGATCTTTCAGGGCAAACTCATGGCAATCCGTCTGAGATTTCGCTACAATAAAGATCAGAAATCACACTGATGTTCAAAAGAACCCGAGGTAAACGCAGATGCTGAAAATATGGCTTAAAGTTTTGGGGTTGTCACTTTTATTAAGCGGCTGCACGACGGTTCAATCCCAGCCGTCTCTGTCTTCTTGGAAGGACAATCCGCTGCCGCCTGCACTGAGCCAGCCGCTGACGCTGCTGTGTTCATCCGATACTCATTATCAAAGCGAACGGCTGGAATCCCAGGTTTCCGTGGTGCCGCAGATGATCTATAATGAAGCGATTCTGACCGCGATGCTCGATCAGATGCAAAAGGCCAAACCTGACCGCATCATTTTGACCGGGGATCTGGTCAATCAGGGGGATCTAGAGGATCATCAGAAAATGGCGGCGCTGCTGCGGAAAGTCAATGAGACCGTACCGGTGCGGGTGATCTCCGGCAATCATGATCTGGCCATGGTGACACGAGATGAATTTGAAGCACTGTATCATGAATTTGGCTATGATCAGGCCTATGCGCGGGATCCGAATTCACTGAGCTATGCCGAACTGACGGAATCCGGCGTGCTGTTGTTGATGCTGGATACGAATGCTGTCCGTCCAGGCGCCAGTGACGGTACGTTGTCGGCTTCCACGCTGCAGTGGCTGCGGGAATTAGCTCAACAGGCTCAGCAGGCAGGCTGGCTGATGCTGACATTCAGCCATCACAATCTGCTTGATCACACGGTGACCGCCGCTGAGGATGTTGTCAGCGATGCCGATGAGGTGAAGTCGCTTTTCCAGCAGTTTGGTATAAAAACGCACATCAGTGGGCACCGGCATACCGGACATATCAAAACGGAAACGGATGGAAAATCAAGTTTGACCGAGATTGTTCTGCCGATGCCGATTGCCTGGCCCAACACCTATGGTCAAATTGTGATCAGTACCGAGGCCGTGCTGCAGTACACGCAGCAGTCCATCGACGTTGCCGCCTGGGCTCAAGACCAGGGATCATCCAACCCGGATCTGCTTGATTTTTATGCTTATTCCTATGCCGCGCAGCGGGCAGTCAACCAAAACACGCTTGACTCGACGCTGAAGGATGTGGAATTGACCGAGGAACAGCGCGCTTCGATGGAGGATCTGTTTCAGCAGACCATGCTCAGCTATCGCCAGGGTCAGCTGGATCAAGTCCGCGCCGAGCTGCTTCAGCATCCTGGATATCAAACATGGCAGACAAGCGGTCCGGATACGATCTGGAAACGCTGGATCCAGGCTTTGCTGAGTGATGAAAGTCAAAGCAGCGGAGATCATGTTCGAGTGGCTTATTAAAGCCGCTGATGAATCGAGTTCCGTTTGAAAAAGCTGAAATAAAAAACACCCAGTCCAGGTTGCAGCCAGACTGGGTTTGACGCTTTCAAGCGCACTTATGGAAAAAAGGGATCAATGAATGTGGGTAATCATCGGCATGAAGTCCAGCTTCTCATCTGAAGGAACCATCTGAATCGTGATTTTGACGCCTTTGGATTCAAGATAGCGGAAAATCTCAGCTTCCTGCGGTGTAACGCAGACAGTATGTTTAATCCGCGTTGAACCTAGCTTGTTGGAAATGTTGCCGACATTGATCGTTGGCATAAAGTAGCCTAAATCCAGAACCTCCTTGGCCGTCGCCGGACCGCGCATCACGATCATCAGCCGATCCTTGTCATAGGCGTTCTCATTTAACCGCTCGACAGCGCGCTGGGCAGACAAAATGGATAATCGCACCGTGGAAGGGCAAGCCATTTTCAAAGCCATTTTCTGAATATCATCTTTGGCTGCCAAATCGTCGATAACCAGAATACGGGTGACGTTCAGCATGTTGGTCCAATAGGCGGCTACCTGACCATGGATTAAGCGTTCATCAATCCGGATGTTTACAATACTCATGATTCTTCTCCTCTCTGATCCGCAAATAAGATCTGCGGGTCGATGACATGGATCGCTTCTTTGGCTTCCAGCAGCGCATTGTTGACTAACTGCTGCACGGACTGGCTGCCGTTACGATGAACCAGCAGATAAGTCAGTAAAGTCAGCGTTGCTTCGGTGATGATCTTGACCTTCTGATCCGGCAGCTGCACAAGGCAGACTTCCATGGGGAAACCACCCTGCATATCGCATAAACATAAAATCTCATCGGTATCCGGCTGCCAGGCTTCAATTTGAGTGCCCAGCCGTTGGCGGCATAGCTCAAGATCGTCGCTCAGATCAATGTTCAAAGCCTGCAGATAAGGCTGCGGCCCGCAGAGCATTTCTGACGCTTCAATCAGCCCTTCACCAAAGCGGCCATGTCCGCAAATCAGGATTCCAAGCATAAACTCATCTCCTTGTCTCTGTCTTCATTATAACCAAGGGGTTCTTCGTGAACAGACTTTACCTATTTGTTGAGAAAGGATTTTGATTGATTGTCAAAATGATGCGATTGATTGAAAAAATATTTTCATTTCTGCCGTTCTGATTGCAAAACCAGACACACTTTCTATAATGAAAGAGGGACGCTTATGAATATTCGGGAACGGTTGAGAAATACGCATTCGCTGAGCGCGAATGAACGGACGATCGCGGAATATCTGCTTAACCAGACAACAGAGGCCGTAGGCATGGATTATCATCAGCTGGCTGAGCGCTGCCATGTTTCTGTCAGCTGCGTTTTTCGGCTGTGCCGAAAACTGGAGGTCAAAGGCTTTAACGAACTGAAGCTGCGCTTGTCCAAAGAGCTGAATGAGGAACTCAGCCGCTATCGAAACGTGGATTTCAGTATGCCGTTTGGTGCGGATGACAGTCTGGAAAGTCTGACAAACAGCCTGGCTAATGTTTATAAGCAGACGATTGACGACACGATAAGAATGCTCGATATTCAGGAATTCAAGGCCGTTGTTTCGGTTCTGACGCAGGTGCCGCGGATCTTTTTCATCGGCAGCGGAAGCAATCTTCTGATTGGACAAAGCTTGATGCAGAAGCTGCAGGAAATTGGCGTCAATATTCATGTGCCGTCGGAATTCGCTGATGGCCGGCTGGTGTGCAGCAGTGCCGAGGCAGGCAGCGCCGCGCTGGTCGTTTCCTATGCCGGTATTTCCAGCTACATGCTTGAATGTGTAAAGGAACTGCGGCTACGTAAAGTAAAGATCATTTTGATTTCCAGCCGGTTGGATCAGAAGCTGCATTATTTTGCGGATTATCGGCTGTATCTGTGCAGTAAAGAAAAACAGCGCCCGTGAATGACGCTGTTCATGAAACAAATCAGAATTACCAGTACATTTCCCAATCTTTGCTTAAGCGGGTGAGGGCTTCAAAATAGAAATAGTCGCCCCAACTGCAGCATTCATCGACGCCATGCTGACGGCAGCCATTGGTCGGCGTGCTGCGGCAATAAGTGCTGTTGAGCAGCTGACCGTTGGAAATTTTCGGATCTTTGACCGCACAGTGATCGTATAATGCTTTGATCATCCGTTTAGCATCGCTGATCAGCTTATCGGCTTCCACTTTTTCCACGTACTTTGCCATTTCCAGCATGCCGCAGGCAGCAATGGCACTGGCAGAGGAATCGCGCGGTTCATCGCTGCCATCGGTGAAATCAAAGTCCCAATACGGGATCAGATCACTTGGCAGATGATCGATGAAATATTTCGTAACATGCCGGAACAGATCGAGATATTCCGGATTGCGGGTATATTTGTAGCTGATTGCCAGACCGTAAACGCCCCAGCTCTGTCCGCGGGCCCAGGCTGATTCAGCCCGGTTGCCCTGATGCGAAACACCATGCGACGGCTTGCCGGTTTCCGGATCAAAGAAATAGGTATGATAGGTTGAGTAATCCGGGCGGATGACAACGCTTAACGCCGTATGAATATGCTTCAATGCGATTTCACGATACTTTGGATCGCCGCTGACTTCGGTAGCCCAGTACAATAACGGCAGATTCAGCAGGCAGTCAATAATCAGTCGGTAATTATCCTTGGCGCCTAGAGGTCCCCAGGCCTGGATAAATCCGCCTTTTTCCTGGAACCGGGTAATCAGCTTGCCGGCGGCTTTTAATGCCGCTTCTTTGGCTTTTTCATCTTTTAACAGCTTATAAGCTGCGACGCAGGAAGGGGAGTACAGAAAGCCTAAATCATGATGTTCCAGAACAATGTTGCGGTTGACACGGTCTAAAAAGCTGTCCACATGGGTTAAGCCGGTCTGTTTGAAGCAGTCTTCCTTTGTGGCTTCATAGGCCAGCCAGACCTCGCCGGTCCAGAAACCGTTGGTCCATTCGGTATTGTCCATCTGCGGATAGAAATTGTTGACGCTGTTGGGATACTTCATACTGGTGGTGAAGTCGTTCAGGCCGCTGCGGACCTGCTCGACAGCGTAATGGATCGCCTCGTTCAGTTCAGTGTCGGTCAGTTCAGGATAGTTTGCAAAGTTCATGAGAAATCTCCTCTCTATGTCCCTATTGTAGCAAGTTTATGCAAGAAGTTCAACAGCCTTGTATACAAGATGGAATGAAAAGTCAACGATCCCCCATGGAAAGGGAGTAGCGGTTAACGAAGACCCGAATAGAAACCTCCGCTCCATCCCTGAAAACCTCCGGAACGCCGCCGAATTGGCACCCATCGAATGGGCCTGCCTTCAGCGGCAAGAAGATGCTGCGTCTGTTGCGTTGTACGAAACATAAAAGCAATCCGATTGAGGAATACTAAAGATGCTTCTGTGATGAGTGTCAGATCGATTAAGACAAGCTCTCTGAGGATGAGCCTGTCACCATAGTGCAGGTGTTCAAGAAGCAAGGCTCCTCAAGCGTTTTCTCGGGCATAAGAATAAGTCTTGAAAATAGGAGCTCGATCCTAGGTGTTCCGCACAGTCCCTGTAAAAATCCATAACAACTCAAGTATAAAAGTCCTGAATTCACTTTCGAGGAGAAATCCAAGACTTCAATTTGTGTGTCAAGCTAAAGTGAATTTTCACATGGATGAGTGAATGAAATGTGAATTTTCACTCTGTACTATTGAAAAAGTGAAGAACAGCATCGAAGTGAAGGAGGACTTCAAAGCGGTTTCAGCCAGCTTTTTAGAATAAATCCGGCATCATGATTCATCGTCCAGTTGAAGCGTCAGACAGCCTTCCTTATTTAAGGCGAGTTGGTCGTGAATTTGTCCATTTCGATAATAGAAAGCGCCGCCCAGCGACGGATAGGCCGTATCAGGTTCGTCCAGATTGTTGATCAGAAAAACATGTCGGGCGAAGTTCTTTGCCTGAACGGCATAGGCTTCAACTTGTTCCTGCAGCCACTGCGGCAAAGAGAAACAAACATATACCGGCCAGAAAACAAAATCCGGCCGCTGTGTTTTCAATGCAGAAACAACATCGTTCGTCCAGCCATCACCGCACAGCAGTACGCCGATCTGTTTTCCCTGATAAGAGAAGATGCCGCTTTGCTTTCCTTCATGATAGACCAACGGATCCGCTTCCGGAAGTTTCCATCCCGGCGACATCCGCGCATAGTCGAGCAAAATTTCTCCTTGCTTGGAAATCACCAGGTAATTGCTTGTCCAGGCTTCGTTGTGAAAACGCAGGTAACCGACGCCAAGGCCGGAGTTATATGTTTTTGCCAAGCTTTGCAAACGCTGCAGAACTTCGCAATCGTGATCCAGAGCAAACTGCCGATCCTGGTCAGGATCAAAATTCAGACTGTTAAAGCCCTGGATAAACGCCTCACCAAACAGTACAAAATCTTGATCGGGATGTTCGCTCAAAATCTTTTCAATCTGTTTCAGGTTACGCAAGATCTGTCCTGTTGCGGACACGGCGGAAGCTAAGGTAATAAGCATTGAATTTTCACCTCGATTATTTCCCGGGTAATGTTAACTGACGCTTGTTCACGACTTTAGGATTCAGGCTGATTTCTTTTGAAACGTCCGCAGGTTGAATTCGACCTCGGTGCTCAGCTGGCTCAGAGCTTCCAGCTTCTGCTTATCCTGAATTGAGGTTTTGTAATAATACGGAGTCATGGTAAAGAGATCCTGAATCTGCTGGGCTGTATCCAGCTGAATTGTATAGCTTAATGTCTGTTCATCAATCAGTTCAAAATCCGGCGAGCTAAGGGTTTCCTGCGGATTGAGATAGGGTGTATCATAGATAACCTTTTTCAAATCCCATAAATGCCGCGGACCAGGTCCCACGACGATCAGCTTACCCTGATCTTTCAAAACACGGGCATTCTCACGCAGGGCCAGCGGAGCGAAACAAGACCAAATCAGATCCAGCGAATGATCCGGCAGCGGCAGTTCAAAGACAGAGGCCGCGGCAAACCGTACGGAAGGACAGCTACGTCCAGCCTGTTTTAAGGCTTCCTTGGACAAATCTACACCAAAGCATTCACAATTTTCCAACGTTTCACACAGTTCAGTATAATACCCTTCGCCGCAGCCTGAATCCAGAACCGCGCTGGGATTTTCAGCCTGAATCAGCTCAGTGAGTTTTGCTTTCAGCGGCTGATACGCCTGACTGCGCAGAAACCGTGTCCGCGCCTTCACCATTTCCACATTATCGCCATGAATCTTTTTTGACGAACGGATCAGGTTGACATAATGAAAACGCGACAGATCATAGCTATGGCGTTTTTCACATTGATAAACGGACTGGTTCAGCGCCAACGGCAGACCGCAGACCGGACATAGGAATGGAATCATAAGGAACAACCTCTCTTTTCTGTGGATAGTGTAGCATAATTGCAGAAAAAACGGTAAAATAATTCTAACGAACAACCTGCCAAGAAAAAAATATAAAAGGAGAGAGAAATCATGCCGAAAACATTAATTCTGGATATTGACAATACGCTGATTGAAGCCATGAAGGAACTGCAGCCCCGCAGCGAAGCAGCGCTACGCCGCTGGCTGGCCAGGGGGCACCGGCTGGTATTTGCCAGCGGCAAAAATGCCTGTGCTTTGGATGATCTGATTGCTTTGCTGAATATGCGGGAAGGCTGGCATATCGCTTCCAACGGCGGAGTTCTGGCAGAACCTTCCACCGGCCGCTTTGAACGGCTGGCCTGTGTGGGAGCACGCAGCGAGCGATGCATGGAGGTTATGGATGCTCTGTTTATTCCTTATTATGTGTATACATTAGATGAAATTGTCGTTAATCGACGCATGCCACAGGATCAAATTGATCATCTGGAATTTTTGAAAGATCCTAAGGTTGTGCGCCGGAAGTCAATTGATCCACAGGCGGTTGTTAAGCTGCTGATGTTTATTGATGAAACGGATGAAGCGAAGGTTACAATGTTGCAGCATCAGCTGCAGCCGGAATTCCTCGGCCTGCATCTAGTACGCACTAGTTCTCTGCTGCTTGAAATTCACGATCAGCATCAGACCAAAGCTGCCGGCGTTCAGGCTCTGGCAGAGAAGCTGAAGCTGGATCTGAACGAACTGTATGCCGTCGGCGACAGTGAAAATGACATCAGTATGCTGGAAATCGTCGGCCATCCGTACATCGTTGCCAATGCTTCGCAATCGCTGAAAGACCGCGGCTGGCCGCAGCTGGCAAGCTGTCAAGAGGAAGGGGTTGCTGATTTGATTGACGAGCTGTTAAGCTGTTGAGCTTACTACGTTTCTGCCGGTTGACAGAGACGTTAAAGAAGCCAATAATGGAAGTTAGAAATACGTAGTAAAAAATAAGGAGAGGTTTTATGTTTATCTATAATTCTGGACAGCAGGAAAGCTTTTACGAAATGCAGAATAAAATTAACCGCAAGCTGCGGTCTTTGCGCCGCTTAGGGTTAGGTTTGGCTGCTGCGTTAGTCCTGTTGGGAATTGCGCTGCTGCTCTGTCCGCAATCGATTGTTCTGTGGATTGAGCGGGGAATCGCCGTGATCTTAGGTCTGGTCGGAATTCTGGAAATCGTTGATTACCTTTCCACCAGTACCCTGTTTCGCCAGAGCCTGACGATTGTTCGGGGTCTTTTGGATCTGTTGATCGCAGTGCTGCTTCTGCGTGCTGACGCCGCGCAGGTCATCACGATGCTGTCTTTCATTTTGGGGATCAGTGCGCTGCTGATTGGAATTCATAAGCTGGATTATGCGATGAAGTTAAATTACTTCCATGTCGCAGGCTCAGGAATGGCGATTCTGGGCGGTTTGCTTTCGATCCTTGCCGGCATCGGTTTTCTGATCAGTCCGTTAAGTTCGGCGATCGTGCTCACGACGCTGATTGCGGCATATTGTATATTAGGAGGCATTGCGCTGTTCATCGAAATGCTTTCGTTTAAAAATCGGTAAGGGAGGAATCGAAAATGGATTTCAAAAAGCAGGCGGAAAAGATTGTTCAAAACGTGACGCAGGCTGCGGAAAAAGGCACGGAGCTGGCTAAGGACAAGCTGGATCAGACCAAGCGCCAGATTGAACTGAAACGGCAGCTGAAAACGTATGAGGATATGCTGAATACCGCCTATCTGGAAATTGGCCGGACTTATGCCTCAGCACGGGAAGAAAACCGCGATATGCCGGATGTGGAAAACTGGCTGGAACAGGTGCGTACCTCACAGGCAACAATTTCCGAACTGCAGCGTCAGCTGGCTGTATTGAAGAATATTGAGTAATTGACGAAAATGGATCTGTTTGGGATCTTGCTGCCGTACAGGCAGCTTTTTCATTAGGTCGATCAAAGGGAAGACAAATCTATGAGATATGGATCTAGGATTTATTTGGATGTTTCCCTTTTCCTCTTACTTCACACTTTTCAGAAAATGCACTTCATTCCGCGGGATTTTCAGGATAGAATTGACAACCCGGATTCCATTGGGTACACTGAATCCGTTATCTTATAAAACTAAGGAAGGATTAGAGTATGAGTATTTTAACGCTGGAGCACTGCAGCCACAGCTTTGGCGGCCGCAGTATTTTTGAAGACGTTTCGTTTCGTCTGCTGAAAGGCGAACACGTCGGTTTATTGGGCGCCAACGGCGAAGGCAAGAGCACGTTTATGAAAATCATTACGCGCAAGCTGGAACCGGAGGAAGGCAAGATCATTTGGAGCAAGAACGTGAAGGTCGGTTATCTTGATCAGCATGCGGTTTTGGAAAAAGGCATGACCATTCATGATGCACTGGCCCAGGCCTTCGCTGACTTATTTGATATAGAGAAGCAGATCAACGATGGCTATGCGAAGATGATGGAGTGTACGGAAGAAGAAATGAATGAGCTGCTCGAACAGATCGGTGAATGGCAGGACACGCTTGAACATCATGATTTTTACCAGATTGACGTCAAGATTGAGGAAGTCGCGCAGGCGCTGGGACTCAGCGATATCGGCCTGGATCGGGATGTCAGCGAATTGTCCGGCGGTCAGCGGACCAAGATCCTGCTGGCGAAACTGCTGCTGGAAAAGCCGGATATTCTGCTTTTGGATGAGCCGACCAATTATCTTGACGAACAGCACATTCAATGGCTGAAAACCTACCTGCAGAACTATGAGAATGCCTTCATTCTGATTTCTCACGATCTGCCGTTTACCAACGAGGTCGTCAATCTCGTCTACCATGTGGAAAACTGCCGCCTGACCCGCTATGTCGGCAATGTTGATGAATTTCATCGTCTGTATGAGCAGAACAAACTGGCGCTGGAATCGGCCTATCAGCGGCAGCAGCAGGAGATCGCCCGTATGGAGGATTTTGTAGCCCGCAATAAAGCCCGCGTCGCTACCCGCGGCATGGCCAATTCCCGGGCGAAGAAACTGGCTAAGATGGAAAGAATTGAGCTGAGTGCAGAGAAACCCAAGCCGACCTTCCGCTTTCAAATGGGGAAAACGCCGGGCAAGGTCATCTTTTCCGCTAGCGATTTGGTCATCGGTTATGATGAACCACTCTCCAAACCGATGAATCAGGTGCTGGAAAAAGGCCAGAAAATTGTTATCACCGGTGCCAACGGTTTAGGAAAAACAACGCTGATGAAAAGCCTGATGGGCTTAATCGAACCGCTTGAAGGCACCGTCCAGCTGGGAGAGCATGTGGAAATCGGCTATTTTGAACAGGAAATCACCGAGCCGATTCGCCGCACCTGCATTGAAGAGCTGTGGGAAACTTATCCGGCCTATTCTCAATATGAAATCCGCAGTGCTTTGGCCCGCTGCGGATTAACCACCGATCAGATTGAAAGTCAGGTGATGGTGCTTTCCGGTGGAGAACAGGCTAAGCTGCGTTTATGCAAGCTGCTGAATACCCCTTATAATGTGCTGTTTCTCGACGAACCAACCAATCATCTCGATCAGGATGCCAAAGACGAACTGCACAAAGCTATCGCCGAATATCCGGGCACGGTTCTGCTGGTCTGCCATGAAAAAGAATTTTACAGCGATCTGGCTGATACCGTCTGGGATTTAAGTGAAGTCAGTCTGCGCCGTTAGTGAGGTATGGTTTGCCGGTTTAGATGCTACACTAAGGATGACGGGGTTTCCGTCATCTAAAGGAGAAGGAAGAATATGACGCTAAAGAAAATCGGACTGATACTCACAACGGCACTGCTGCTTTTATCCGGCAGCGGCTGCGCGCTGTTTCAATCTAAAAAGCAAGCGGCTCCAGCACCGGAGGCACAGGCAGCAGTTACAGAAGTTCAAAAAGCCTTTGATGCATTTCTCATGGAGGAAACCCGCCGTCAGCTGACACAGGACGGACTGACTCTGCACTTTTCACTGACGGATCCTTCAGCGCTGGGGATTCAGGATGTTCCAACCACGCTGGGCAGTCTGAGTGAAGCCAGCGAGATTGAAAATAAACAAGCCATGGAAGCCGCATTGAACAATTTGCAGCAGTTTGATCCGGATACCCTTACTCCCGTTCAGCAGCTGAACTATCAGCTCCTAAAGCGGGATCTTGAACAATCTTTAGCCATGACCCGCTATGCTCCGCTGCAGTTTTTATTTGAGCCGAATCAAGGATTGATCAGCGCCTTAAACCAGAACTTCCTGGAATTCCGAATCACTTCGGAAGCCGATGTTCAGCTGTATCTGACACTGTTAGCCGATGTTGAACGTTATCTGGACGAAGCCCTGACGTATACGCAGGCCCAGGCAGAGCGCGGATATTTCCTGCAGGACAGCGCTCTGGACAGCACCCTGGCCGAAATCGACCGGTTTGTGGAAAAGGTCGATGATAATGTTTTGATTGTTAATTTTGCAGAGAAGTTAGGTGAACTGGAAGCCTTAAGCGCTGACCAACGTCAAAACTATGCTGATAAAAATGAACAGATCATGAAAGAAAGTTATCTGCCGAGCCTTCATCATGTCCGCGATACACTGGAAAAGCTGCGCGGCAGCGCCAAAGGACAGGGCGGCCTGGCTGCGGCCTATGGCGAACAAGGTCAAGCGTATTATCAGCTGTTAATGCAGTCCAAAACCGCTGGCGATCAAACAATTTTAGAACTGGCCAGCGAGCTGGAAAGCTTCATGCTTCAGAAACTGCAGCGGATGCAAACTCTGCTCCAACAAGATCCCCAGCTTCTCGATAAGCTTGAAAACGTGGAATTCCCGCTTACGGAAGCTACAACACTGTTGCAGCAATATCAAAAGAAAATGACGGAAATCGTTCCGGAAATTCCGCAGATTCGTTACACTGTCAGCTATCTGGATGCCAGCATCGCCAGTGAAAACACCATTGCTTATTATTTGATCCCGCCGCTGGATCAGGAAACCGAAAATATCATCAAGGTCAATCCGGCTTATCAGGATAAAGCTGAAACCCTGTGGTTAACGCTGGCTCATGAAGGATTTCCTGGCCACTGTTACCAACACAATTATTTCCAAACCACCGATCCGCATCCGATCCGCCGTCTGCTTTCTGAAATTGCTTATACAGAAGGCTGGGCCGAGATCATTGCCTTAGAAGCTTACCGCTGGCTGGGGATTACGGATGAAGCTCTGATTGAAGCCCTGCAGATCAATGCCATGTACGGTTATTATCTGCAATGTCTGTGCGATTTAGGCGTGAACGGCCTAGGCTGGAGTCAGGATGATCTGACAGGTTATCTGAGCCATTTCGGCTATGCTGATGCGGCAGAGCAGATCTATTTGGATCTGATTGCCAATCCTGGTGTCTTGCTTCCCTATGGCGTCGGCGAGATGAAAATGGAACAGCTGCGGGATCAGGCCCGCGAAGCGCTGCAGGATCAATTCGGCTTGAAGACTTTTTACCAAGTCATTCTGGATCAAGGCCCGCGCCCGTTTGCATTCATCGAACAGGACATTCAGAATTGGATGGAGGAAACTAAAAAATGAGGATGATTTGTAAAGCCATTCCCCAGGACGCCTGGGGGCTGGCCAAGGTTCACTCGCTGAGCTGGCAGGCTGCCTATGTGGGATTGATCGATCCTGAATTCCTGAAAACCCGCACGCCTGAGCACAGCTATAACATTTTCAGTCAGAATGGCTGTGATTCCATCTGGCTGGCGGAACAAGACGGTCAGATCATCGGATTTTGCCGAATCAGCGAGTCGGAAGAAGCGGGAGAAAAATGCGGCGAAATCGCAGCTTTGTACCTTCTTCCGCAATTTCAGCATCAGGGAATCGGCAGGCGGCTGATTGAGGCTGGGATAGAACAGCTGCGTCAGCACGGATACCCTAGGATTGTCTGCTGGGTTCTAAAATCCAATCAAAATGCCCGTCAATTTTATCAACGCTGCGGGTTTGTTGAAGATCCAGTCGGACAAACGATGATCATGGGTACACCGCAGACAATCCTGCGCTGTCATTTCGATATCAAATCTTGATGCAAGGATTTCGGAAATAGAGTAAAATAAAAAAGAAAGAAAAGGAGCGAACAAACTATGGGTTTAATTCAAGGTAAAATTACAATGGCTAACGGAGCAGAAATTCCATTTGAGCTGTATCCGGACGAAGCGCCGATCACCGTCGCTAACTTCGTTAAGCTGATTAAAGAAGGGTATTATAACGGTAAGACTTTCCATCGCGTCATTCCGCATTTTGTTTCCCAGGGCGGCTGTCCTTACGGCACGGGGGCAGGCGATTTAGGCTACACGATTCCATGCGAAACAAAAAATAATCCGCATAAACATATTGCGGGAGCGCTGTCGATGGCTCATCGCGGCAAGGATACCGGCTGCTGTCAGTTCTTCATCTGTCACGATCCGCAGCCGCATCTGGACGGTGTTCATACGGTTTTTGGTCAGGTGACCGATAATCTTGGTGCTGTTCGGGCAATGCGCAATGGCGATGTCATGACCAAAGTCGAAATTACTGAAGAATAGTTATTCTCAAACGATACTCTGCTTCTCCCAAAGCAATGGCAATGGGATGAGCAGAGTTTTTCTTTTGTCCATGTTGGTTTTCTCATTCTTTCAGCAACGTATTCCTCATTTCCACGGTTAATTGAAAAACGCAGTTTAAAAAAGAATAAAAGTTTGGAAAATATTCAATAGACAACGGCCTAATAATACTGGAAAATAGAGAGTGATAGATGTTGTAATTGATATTAATCAGAAATCCGTTGAGAACAGACAAAGTTTACAACTTTATTTTTCTCGGCAGTTTCTTCGTGATAAAAACTTATGAAATCCTTACTTATCGTTAATTATTCAACTCATTCTTTGACCTCTTTTTCAGCTATTCTTTCAGAATCAATTACCTTGATGCAATCTATTCCCGAATATGGGAATAATTGGGAAATGACGTTGCTATCATAGAACCGCAAAAAACAAAAGAAAGGAAGCTGAATCATGGAATACGTCACATTAATCTCCAACCGAATCAAAGAACTATGCAAACAAAGAGGTAATATTTCATACTACAAATTATCAGAGATGTCTGGCGTCAGCACATCAACATTGGAAAACATCATCAAAGGACATACGAAAAATCCAGGAATTGCAACAATTCATCAATTAGCGCTGGGTTTCAATATGACCATTGCTGAATTCTGCGATTTTGAAGCTATGAATTTGTACGAATTCGTCGAAGAAGAAAACGAAGTCATGGGCTGACGCGTTTTCTTACTCCCATCTATCAAAAAGGCAGTCTTTTTTCAGACTGCCCTTTGCTTTGCTTTTTTAACTTCCGATTGTTTTTCTTGATCGTTTTTTTCAGCCGTTTTTTCTCAAGCTCCGTCAACGGATAATCCAAGGAATAGAGATGCGCATCCTGATATTTGATCTTCTTGTCATACTTGACAATCGCCACCCATTTCAGTTTGTGATCCATCTTGGACTTCTTTGGCCGCAGATACAGCAAGGCGGTATCCAGAATCTCATATTTCTCATTCATGAAATCAATTCGGGCAATCGGCGTCTGCCACTGTCCCTGATAAACAACCAGACCCTTTACCACCAGATATGAATTCTGAATCGTCGTACTGTCAAAAACAAACTCAGCCTGTTCAATCTCTTTCAGATCCCCTGTAAGCTTATCCGCATTTCGTTTTCCAATCAATTCATTGCGGTCGATCAGCAGCTGCACGATCCAGGATAAGAGCAGAATCCCCACAACAATCAGAATCATGAACCAGGAATAAGGACTCTGGAAGAAGAATGCGATTTTTCCGAGAAAGGGGACATGCATCACGTAGATCCCGACGATATCCTGCCGATAGGTTTCATAATCATCCAGCCCTTCATAAGCGTAAGCTTGAGTGAAATACCGTAACCGACCATTATCCTGCATCTCTACTTTTGCAAGCGTATGGGTTAACACGATATCTTCGCCTAGTCGATTTGCATGAAAGGTGATAATTGTACCCGGAACTAATTCTTCATCGGATTTAATACGTTTGGATAAAACTAAGGAATTAGTTGGAATTATTGGCTCCATACTCCCTGTTAAAACAGTATAGAATTGAAATCCAGTTAAATTGATCATCGTATCGGGGAAAAATAACATGCCCAAAATGTAACAAATTAAAACAGAAGAAAACAATCGGAATACCCAATTTATGATCTTTGGTTTTATTCTCCACTTTTTCTTAGTCTCCATGTTCTCATCCCCGCAGTTATTTCTATTTTATCAGTTATTGCTTTGTAGTTAAAGATTCTTTTAAAAAAGCCATCATCGGATGGCTTTTTTAAATACTTAACTATTAGGAACTAACTTTGCAGTTACGGATACGTCTAATTTTGTTGTACCGTCAGCATAAACTTTTGCATCATCAGTAGGTGTAACCTTAACACTGAAATTTTCAAGACTACCAGTAGGGGCAGTATTAGAAGCTGATGTTATTTCGGTGCCACTCTCATTAACAACCGTTGCTGTTACACTTGTTACAGGTGTTTCACCACTTTTTACACTTGCATCAAATTCCCAATGAACACTTCCCTTTTTATCTGCAGGAATCTCTTGAGCTTGTACTTGGATTGGCACTGTGTAAACAGGAGCAGTCTCTCCTAAATCTGATGAAGTTGTAAACTCTGCATCATTAGCAATGGTCGCTGTAACCGTTACTGGTTTTCTTAATGTTACTTTTGCAACGGTTGGATCCGAACTCAACTTATCCCATGCTGCATAAGACCCTGTTGTAGCGGCGACGATGGCGGCGCCGGTTAATAAACCAAGAATTGTTTTTTTGTTCATTATAATATTCCTCCTCATAATAATCAGTATATTATGTCCACGCTTTCATTATAGGGGGAAATGTCGATTTTGGGTAATGCCAATAAAGTATAACCTGGTTATGCTTTTGCTGGAATGGACTGATTCAGCGGGGCGAGGAATAGGTTCAGGAATAAACGGGCTTCATCAGATAAGGTCTGCCGCTGACGATGCAGCCAAACCAGATGACGCTGAATATGACCATCTTCCAGACGAATGCTGGCAATTCCGCCCTTTTTGAGATCTTCAATCTGCCAGCGGTTGCCGAACATGAAGGCATCGCTGTGTTTCAGCAAGTTGATGATCGTATGATAGTTGTTGACCGTGATGATCCGTTTGAATTGAGAAAGCTCGGTATCACCGATCTTGACGGTATAATTAAGGCGGGTGAAGAAGTCTTCCGGAGTATGCAGATAGATCATCGACAACAACGAAGAAGCTTTCACGGTGTCCGCTTGGGCTAACGCATGCTTTTGCGATAAATGAACATAAACTGAACCTTTGTCAATGACATGCATTTCCAGCTCATGAATCTTACAAACTCTTTGCAATGTTCGATACTGGACGGTGTTCAAGGCCAGAATTGCAATTTCTGAGGCCTGACTGCGCACATTGTTGATCGCTTCTTCAATGCCCGTTTCCCGAATATCGATAAATGAATGATCGCTGTTCACAGAAGAAAAATACTTTTGGATAATCGAATCCTGAAGCAGGATCATCGCGGTGGAAACACGCAGCCGGGTTTCGATGCAGGAACCAAATGTTTTCTTCAGCCGTTCAATTTCCTCAAACTGGGAAAGAATGCTGCGGGCATAATAATACAGGTTCTGGCCTACGGTCGTTATTTCAATTCCGTGATTATTGCGGATTAACAACTGGACACCCAATTCTTTTTCCAGCGCCTTGACTGTGCGCGTGAGGACAGGCTGGCTGATGTAAAGCAGCTCCGCAGCCTTATTGATACTTTTTTGATCGACGATCGCTACATAATAAGACAATGCTTTTACATCCATAAGAAAACCTCTTTCCTCTTCCTTTTTATCATATCATAAAATTGATAAGCCGGTTAGAAAATTGTCCTGATTTGAACAATCAAAAAAGCTTTGATGAAATCGTACAAAATAGACTGGAAGAAACGCCGGGGTTCATATAAAATAGGAGAGGTTCTATTATCCAATAGGAGGATCAGGCCATGAAGCGTCACTCGCAAGTTTATGAATATTTGATGATTATTATCGGTTCCGCCTTGTTTGCGGCCTCAATTAATTTGTTTGTCGTTCCCGTGAACCTTTATAACGGAGGCATTGTCGGTTTGGCTCAGATCATCCGAACGGTGCTGACCAGTCGGCTGAATCTGAACTTTAATTTTGATATCGCCGGCGTGATTAACTTTCTGTTCAACATTCCGCTGTTTATTCTGGCCTACCGTTCGCTCAGCCGGAAATTCTTTCTCGGTACGCTGCTTTCGCTGATCACGCAGACGATCTGTTTCTCACTGATTCCGATTCCGGTGGTGCCGATTCTGGAAGATGTGCTGGCTTCGCTCATCATCGGAGCGATCGTCGGGGCGCTGGGCGTGGGGATGACACTGGTTCATGGCGCTAGCGGCGGAGGCACGGATATCTTAGGCGTATATGCGGCGCTGCATTGGAAATCGTTCAGTGTCGGCAAGCTTCAGCTGGCGTTTAATGCTTTGATCTATTGTCTGTGCGCGTTCTTGTTTGATCTGCCGATTGCGATTTACAGTATTATCTATGCGGCGGTCTATTCGTTTGTGCTGGATAAAGTTCATCTGCAGAATATTGAAATGAGCTTGATGATCTTCACGAAAAATCCGGAGATTAAAACTAAGATATTAAAGGATTTTGTACGCGGCGTGACGTACTGGAAAGGTTTGGGCGCCTATACGCAGACTGAAACCGAGGTGCTGGTCACGATTGTATCCAAGGATGAAGTCAATGAACTGCGGCGGATGATTACGCAGATGGATCCCAAAGCATTCATCATCGTCAATGAAGGTTTGCAGATTACAGGCAATTTCATCAAGCGTCTGGTTGAATAGGGAAAGGTCAAAATTTGAACGAAAAGGAAAGAATTCGACAAAACTTGTCAGAATTCCGCTATATTCAAAGTGAACCTTTCATGTTAAAATAGAAACGAGGTGTTAGATATGAAAATTGAGTTTAAACAGTTGAATGAACTCGCGCAGAAAAAGGCAGAGAAACTGTTAAAGGAAATCAGCTTAACGGTGAAAGATGTTGATTTTGATGTAACAGGCGCAGATATTACGATGATCGTCAAAACGACACAGGAAGTTATTCATCTTTAAATCACTGGGTTTCCTGGTGATTTTTTCTTTATGAGAAAGCAGCGAAAGTGGAACCGGCTGCAGATGATTTCGGCAGCGGCGGGCGTGCTTTTGATCGTGCTGGCGGTCGTCGATTTTCTTCCGGCTGTGAACCAGTTATTAAAAAGCGGCGACGAACAAGCCATTCGACAATATTTTGAGGCATTGGGAATCAACGGCGTCCTGTTTTTAATTCTGCTTCAGGCGGTGCAGGTCATGACTTCCCTGATTCCGGCGCTGTCGCTGCAGGCGGCCGCCGGGGCAAGCTATGGCCCTTTGATCGGGACTGCTGTGATTTTGATTGGAATGGTGCTGGGCAACGGCATTGTCTATTTGTTTGCGGAAAGACTGCTGGATCAGCTCTCACCGCAGTCGCGAATCGCTCAGATGCTGGATCGCTTTCATCACTGGCTGGCAGGAAAAAACAAAGAACTGTATTGTTTTGTGATGTTTCTGCTGCCGATTCTGCCGAATTTAGTGAAGCCTTATCTGGCGGCTGTTTCTGATATTCGCCGGCCGGTTTTTCTGTTTACCTGCACGGTGGGTTCGATTATTCCGGTTCTGGCTGGTACGCTGATCGGTAATTTTTTGATTGAAGGACGAATGCGGGAAGCGGTCATCGTGGCGGTGGTAGCGGTCATTGCCGCCGTGGGAGCGATGCTGTGGCAGAAACACCACTCTTCATAAGGCCGGGCAGGGCGGCGCTGAGTCCTTTGCTTTCACCGTTAAGCTATTTTGACAATCCGATCGGATTGTTCGCTTTTCTTTCATTGCCAATTTGTGTATAATGAAACCATTGTGAAAGGAATCTCACTATGAAAAAAACGTTATTATTTGATTTGGACGGCACGCTGCTGCCGATGGATCAGGATCAATTTGTCCAGAGTTACTTTTCCCGGCTGGCAAAGAAAATGGCAGACAGGATTGACCCTAAGCAGTTAGTCGATACGATTTGGAAGGGCACCGGCGCGATGATTATGAACGATGGCCGGGCGACCAACGAACAGGTGTTCTGGCAGGTGTTTGACAAATTAACAGGTCTGCACCATGAAACGCTGGAAGAAGAATTTTTCGATTATTATAAAAACGAGTTTAATGAAGCAGTGGAAGCCTGCGCGCCGACGCCGCTGGCCAATGAAATTGTCCGCGCTTTGAAGGCGAAAGGATATACGCTGGTGCTGGCGACCAATCCGATCTTTCCGCGGGTTGCGACAGAGAACCGAATTCGTTGGGCAGGATTGGACCAAAATGATTTTGCCTGGATCACAACCTTTGAGAGCTGCCGCTATTGCAAGCCGAATCCGAAATACTATGAGGAGATCCTGAACCGCCTGCAGCTGGATCCAAAGCAGTGCGTGATGATCGGCAATGACGTCAAAGAAGACATGACGGCCCGTTCGCTGGGGATGGAAGGCTGGCTGATTACCGACTGTCTGCTGAACACGGAAAAGCTGCCGGTGGAATGTGAGTTTGAAGGAACACTGGCTGAGCTGCTTAAGAAAATTGAAACACTGTAAAAAAGAATCGAAAAAGAAAAAGTCTAAAACAGGCGAAGCTGCCGTTCAGACTTTTTTTTCGTAACGATTTGATCATCCGGCTGCAGATGACCGATCAACAAAGACGATTCGGGATCATGTTGTGCCATCCGTGAGGTAATCTGCGCTTCGTCAAAATTGGCGTAGCAATAACGGCAATGATGCGCGCAGCAGTTGTATTCACCCAGATCTGTTACCTGCAGGCAATGGCAATGCGGGCGGGCCTGAGTCAGGGGATAATCCAATTTTCGCCCGGTCAACACTTCCAGCCAAGCCGCGTCCATACAGCTGCGGTTGACGATTCCGGCTCTTTGAAGATCAAGATCTTCGGCACAGAGCTGCAGCTGCATGCCGTATTGTTTGCCGATCTGCGCCAGCTGCGGCGCTAATTGCCGAAAGCGGTCAAGGGAATCCGGCAGCCAGTTCAGCTCACGCTGATGCCGGCGGGTATTCTTATAAAGATCCAGATGACTGAGGATCACCTGTGTGCAGGCCCCGCTTAGCTGTCTGCAGCAGCGCTCAAAGGCCCGCAGGTGAAACACTTCGTCATACCGCGGGGAGAAGAAGATCGGATCATACCGCAGGATCATGTGCGAAGAACCCAGCCGGTCCGCCAGCTTGCGGAAGCTGTCCAGGACGATCCGTTTGTCGGGAAGTCCCGGTTCAATTTCCGGCCCGTAGGGCGTGACTGTAACCTGAAAACCCACCGCATATTCGCGGAAGACATCCATCTTATCCAGCATTGGAGTCGGATTTTTCGTGATGAAAATCACCGCATCCACTTGACTTGGCGAACAATCCAGCCGCAGGATCTGATGCGGGACAAAGGGGTTGCGGACATCGACAAGGCCCGCCTGAAACCGCCGGCAAAGCCAGTCGCTGTAAAAGGCACAAAGATCGGTACGCTGGGAACAACAAAGAATCATTTATCCCACCTCCTTGATCTGCTTGAAAATATAGCACAACCACCGCAAAAAAGGCAGTCCTTTGACTGCCGCTGAATTTGAAATCATCGGAAAGCTGCGCTTGGATTACATCAAAAAAGGTAAGAATAAAGTCGCCAATCCGAGGAAAAAGAAGAAGCCCAGCACATCGGTCACGGTGGTGACAAATACCGAAGAAGCTAGCGCGGGATCCACATTGATCTTTTTCAGGATGACTGGCACCGCATACCCGGCAATCGTCGCAAACGCCATGTTTAAAAGCATGGCCAAGCCGACGACCAGACCGAAGATCGGATTGCGCTGCATCAGGCCGCAGATCAAGGCAACAACCAGACCAATGCTTACGCCGCTCAAAACACCCACGCCGAATTCCTTGAAGAAGACCCGCCGGGCATTTTCACCGGTCAGCTCACCCAGCGCAATACCGCGGACAACAATCGTCAAAGACTGTGTTCCGGCGTTGCCGCCCATCCCGGCGATGATCGGATTGACCGCCGCCAAAGCGACGACTTTTTCAATCGTATCGGAGAAAACGGCGACGACCGAGGAGGCCAGAAAGGCGGTAAGCAGGTTGATAAACAACCACGGCAGACGGCTTTTCAATGATTCAATCAGACTGCCGTCAACTTTTTCTTCCTCATTGATCTGCGCCAGACGATGAATATCTTCGGTATTTTCTTCTTCAATGATATCCATGACGTCATCGACGGTAATGACGCCGAGGATGCGATCCTGTTCGTCCACGACCGGCATCATTAAGAAATTATACTTACTGAAAATCCGCGCGACTTCTTCCTGATCGGTCGGCGCCGGAACTGAGATGACGTTGGGGTTGGCAATGTCGCGAATCAAAGTTTCAAAGCTGTGAGCTACGATTTCACGCAGCGATACAACCCCGGTCAGCACCTTGTTTTGATCGACGACATATAAATAATAAGCCATTTCTGCATCCTGCGCTTCTTTCTGCAAATACAGAAGCGTCTGCATGACGCTCATTTGATCAGACAGGCAGATAAACTCCGTCGCCATCAAACCGCCGGCGGTTTCCGGATCATAGCTCAGCAGCGTGCGGACTTCCTGCCGGTCCTCAATGTTCATCTTGCTTAAAACTTCTTCCGATTCAGCCTCATCCAGAACCGAAACTAAATCGGTGATTTCATCGGAAGACATTTCTTCCAGGATGACCCGCTGTTCCGTGTCGGAGAAGTGGGATAACAGACCGTATTTTTCCTCGTCTTCTTCCTCATCGACAATTTCCGCCAGAATCTCCGACGGCAGCCGCTTCATGATCTGATCTTCATCTGCCTTATATTCATGGATGACTTCCAGAATATCGACCGGATGGATAAATTCGATCATTTCCGCCAGTTGTTCATCGGTGGCGTGCAGCAGAAAATTCCGCAGTTCCTCTTTGCTGATTTCCAGTTTCATAGCGTTCTCCTTCATCCGTAAAAACACCGGGGCTGAGCTGTATTCTTGTTCGCGCTCAAACTGCCGGCAAGCGCAGTGTTGCTGATTCCAATTTAAAAAGCCAAGGTAGAAAAGCTT
This sequence comes from Holdemania massiliensis AP2, assembly GCF_000327285.1. Lineage (GTDB taxonomy): Bacteria > Bacillota_I > Bacilli_A > Erysipelotrichales > Erysipelotrichaceae > Holdemania > Holdemania massiliensis. Next base: position 385,807 of record NZ_HE998569.1, read on the forward strand.
CTCAATGATTTTATTATAGACTTATTCTGCCTGGCAAAACAACCATTCCGGCATTTATTTTCTGCCCTCTCTTCCAGTTTGCTGGCAAGTGAAAAGCTGTTCGCGGGTAAAACAAAAGCCGAAGCCCTGCAGTCAATCCGCGGTCACAGAAGGATGATCGCTGAAAAAAGAAAAGAAACTTCAGACTTGATTCGCTGAAGTTTCTTCGATTTTTCGTTGCTTGTCTTCCTGTCGTTTCTCATAGGAATAAAGACAGCCGCAGTAATCCTGACGGTACAGCTGATGCAGCCGCGACAGTTCCTGCCCCCGGTCGATGCCTTTTTTCTTTTTGAAATCAGAATAGAAGTAAGGGACATTCGGATATTTATGCGAAAGCTGGCGGCCGATTTCATTCAGCTTTTGACTGTTCTTCTGCCGGCTGATCGTCATGACTGTCGTGAAATAGTCATAATGATGCTCGCTGGCATAACGATACGCTTCATCCATGCGCAGACCATAGCACAGAAAGCAGCGTCCCCCACCTTCCGGCACGTCCTTGAGCACCGCCAGCCGAGCCGTAAATTCCTTATTGCGGTAGGGCGGAACAATCAGTTGGACAGGATGAGGAAGTGTGGGATTGACCTCTTCTAGATAACGCTTCAGTTCTTCTAAGCGGCGCTGATATTCTGCCGCTGGATAAATGTTGGAATTGTTGTAATAGATCGTCACTTCAAAGACGCCGCTCAGAAATTCCAGCGGGAAAGCGCTGCACGGAGCGCAGCAGGCGTGCATCAGCAGCTTGGGATGTCTTCCCTCAGCCTGAATCCGCGTCATTTCCTCCACGCTCATCTTCCAGTAGTTGATCTTTGGTTTTGCTTGAATCGCTGGATTGTTTTTCTCCATACGCTTATTCAATAAACATGCTGTCACCGAAGGAGAAGAACCGATATTGCTCATCGATCGCCGCCTGGTAGGCCTTCATGATCTGCTCCTTGGTCGCAAAGGCGCTGACCAACATAACCAGCGTAGACTTGGGCAGATGGAAGTTGGTGATCAAGCCGTCAATCGCTTTGAACGTGTAGCCGGGATAAATGAAGATATCCGTATCTTCATGACATTCGCGGAACTCTCCGTATTTGCTCATGATCGCTTCCAGCGTTCGGCAGCTGGTCGTGCCGACCGCAATGATCCGCCGGCCTTCCGCTTTGGCTTGGTTGAGGCGGCCAGCCGTTGCCTGATCCATCATGAAGAATTCCGAATGCATGTGATGATCGGCGATATCCTCGGTGTCCATCGGACGGAATGTACCCAAGCCGACATGCAGCGTGATGTCTTCAACTTCGACGCCCATGGCCTTTAATTGATCGAACAGTTCCGGTGTAAAATGCAGTCCGGCCGTCGGTGCCGCTGCGGAACCCTTAACCTTGGCATAAACCGTCTGGTAGCGTTCCGGATCGTTTAATTTTTCCTTGATGTAAGGCGGCAGCGGGACATTGCCCAGCTTCTCAAGAATCTCATAGAAAATTCCGTCATAGATCATCCGGAACTGCCGAAGTCCTTTTTCACCGATGCCGATGCATTCCGCTTTCAGCTCGCCTTCGTTAAAGGAAATGACTGTGCCCAGCTTGACAACTTTAGCATTGCCGACCAGACACTCCCATTCATCCCCATCCTGACGCAGCAGCAGCAGTTCCACATGCGCGCCGGTTTCCTCTTTGGTGCCGAACAGGCGTGCCGGAATGACGCGGGTGTTGTTGCGCACCAGAACGTCGCCCGGTTTCAGATAATCTACAAGTTCATAGAAATGCCGATGCTCAATTTCACCGGTAGCGCGATGCAGAATCAACAGCCGTGAGGCTGAACGTTTTGCCAGCGGCGTCTGAGCAATCAGCTCCGGCGGCAGATCAAAATCAAATTCACTTGTTTTCATCGTCAGAACCCCCTCGAATCGACACTGTTCAAGTTGTATTTCTTAAACAGTTCAGCTTTAAAATCACCGAAGCGGTCTTCCCGGATCGCTTTTCTGGCTTGTTCTGTCAAGCTTAACAGAAACCGCAGATTATGGATCGACATCAAACGGCTGCCCAAACCTTCATTGCAGCGGAACAGGTGCCGCAGATAGGCCCGGCTGTAATTTTTGCAGGTGTAGCAGTCACATTCCGGATCCAGAGGACCGAAATCTTCCTCATAATCCTGTTTCTTAATGTTGATCCGACCCTGTGAGGTCATCAAGGTACCGTGGCGGGCAATCCGAGTCGGCAGAACGCAGTCGAACATATCGACGTTGCGCAGAATTCCTTCCAGGATCGCATCGACCGATCCGACGCCCATCAAATACCGCGGTTTTTCCCAAGGCAGATATTTGACGCTGTAATCAATCATCTTATACATCGTTTCCTTTGATTCTCCAACTGAGGTACCGCCGATGGAATAGCCTGGGAAATCCATTTCCGCCAGGGTTTTGGCACACATCTCACGCAGATCCTGATACTCTCCGCCCTGTACAATGCCGAATAAGGCTTGATCTTCAGGGCGCTGATGAGCGTCTTTGCCGCGCTTTGCCCAGCGCAGCGTTCGCTCAACACTGTTTTTCATGTAATCGTAGGAACAAGGATAAGGCGCACATTCATCAAAACTCATGATGATGTCTGCTCCGATCTTGTTTTGGATCTGAATTGATTTTTCCGGACTTAAAAATAAGGTGGAACCATCCAGATGGCTCTTGAAGGTAACGCCTTCTTCTTTAATTTTGCGCCGATCTGCCAACGAAAAGACCTGAAATCCGCCGCTGTCCGTCAGCATCGGTCCCGAATAATTCATGAATTTCTGGACGCCGCCGGCTTTATCGACAATGTCTTCACCCGGCCGCAGCCACAAGTGATAAGTGTTGGCCAGAATGACCCCGGCCCCCAAAGCCTTAATTTCCTCCGGGGACAGGAATTTCACCGTCGCCAGGGTGCCGACAGGCATAAACATCGGCGTTTCTACGTCGCCATGCGGCGTATGCAGGATGCCGCAGCGGGCACCTGACTGTTTGCACACATGGGTAATCTCAAATTGAATTGCACTCATATATTTTTTCACCGCCACTATTCTAACATAAAAGACCCGGCCCTGAAAGGAAAAGCCGGAATAAGCTGTGTTTCACCAGCATAAGCCTAAAGCAAGAGGAGGCCTGAATGATGGAAGAAAATAAAGAAGAGATTCAATGGATCACTAAGATACGCCGGCACTTTAATCTGCGGATCGAAATTTACAAACGTAAAAAAACAATCAAACAATGCAAAAAGGAAATCCTCCAGACAACTTTGCAGCTGGGAAAGGTGACTTATCAATGCTTTTTAAATCAGAAGGAAAGTGAAGAGATCGCCGCTTTGTCTTCTTACATCCAGCAGCGTTTAGCGACGGTTGCAGAATTGGAGCAGCAGATCCAACAGCTCAGACAAGGAGAAGAAGAACAGGATTTCCTTGATGCGATGTTTTAACGTTGGATTGGGTTTGATCAGCCAGAGAAGAAAAGGAACAGCAGGAAACTGTAGCAAACAGAATTGTCTTTTCATCCTATTATATAGGACAGATTATATTAGGACTGAGTGTTCGTTGAGTTTTGTAGAAGTAAAGACAGGAAAAAAACATCGGTGTAGATCAGGCAAGGGGTGGATAACCTTGCTTTTTCTGTTGGAGCTGAGATTAACCAAAGGCGTAAAGTTTGGTGGAATAAGCGAAATCGTATAGGGGTGATGCTGCTCATCCGATCACACAGGATCCAGTATCGAATCATAAAGATTAAGGATGTCCTACCTCATTGAAAGGAAAGAATATCCGAACCTATCCAGTCAGGCGAATCGATCTCTTTCATTGGGTGATAGTATCTGAGCCTTTGTGATGGAAAGGATTCAATATCGGAGAAAAGATTCAATGCAAAGTCTTAAAGATGCTGAAGCAGAATTTGAGAAAAAGGACTGCTTGGAAAAAACGAATTCCTGATAGGTATACAAAGCTTAAGTTCCTGGTTGTTGAAAGTCAGAAAGAAAAAGAGAGAAAGAAAAAGACAGCACGAAAGAGATACGGAAAGATCGGGACAGAGTAAGACCGACATAATAACAAGAACCAACAAAACAGGAAAAACGCACAAATAGAGAATCAGAAAGGAATTCAAAAACAGAAGGACCCAGGAATGAAATCCTTAACGAATTCATAAAAGCCCTTGAAAATAAGGCGTTGTTACGAATTTCAAGCAGGCGGAGTCAAGGAGGGATGCAAAAAGCCGACAAAAAAAT
>NZ_HE998570.1:0-37796 GCF_000327285.1 Holdemania massiliensis AP2
ATAATTACTGTATTTTGAAGCCTTTTAAAATATAGAAATATGACGAATTAATGGTGGCTAAAGGATCCTTGATGAGATACTAATATAAAATGGGAGATAATTATTTGTAAGTCTCCATATCTATATTTATTTGAATTTTTTGTTTGCTATCTATCAAATATTGAGTGACGCGTATTTTCAATTCTTATTGAAATTTTAGTAACATAATCTTCCTCATTAGATAAAGCAAATTCATTCATTCCCATCTCATACGCATAACCAGTCATCTCTAAATCATTCTTCTTCGCATATTTGATTAATTGATGATAAGCATGAGGCAGTGTGTCCCATTCTCCGCGATGATAATAAGTTATATATGTACCTTTGGGTTTATGAAAAATATTTTTCGCTGGGTTAGGGTACAATGCAGGTGTATAAATGCCGTCATATTTTGAAAAGTCGTTTTTTAAGACTTTATCAATAGAAATCATTCCACCTACCCCCATACGAATTTGTTCGACACTCCATGATTTTGCCATAAAAGAAAAGGTATTTGAGATATCATCATCAAAATCATACGGAAGGATAAGTAATTTTTCTTCTTTACATTCATTTATTTCAAATTTAGATATTTCTAATGATTGGCATAATTCTATTTGATTTTTCTTTTCATGAATTGTTTTTTTTATGAGTTTAAGGCGTTTTATTTGATTATTTATTTCAACTTCTTTAGCCGTTGCAAGCCTGATAAAATTTTCTTCAGTCGGTCTTTTAATATATTCTTCAATATCATCAATACTCACATTTAATTCTCTTAACATGAGAATATATTCAAATTCAATGCTTTGTGACAAATCATAATATCTATATCCATTTTCTCCTTTTGTATTTGGAGAAAAAAGTCCAATGTTATCATAATAGTGAAGCGTTCTTTTATTGACATTATGAAGTTTTGCAAATTGCGCAGTAGTTAATTTTATATTGCTTTTTTTCATTTTATCTCCTGTTGACTTTACATTAACTGTATAGTTTATTGTATAAAATGCTCAAACAAAGTACAAGGAGGAACGAATATGAATATTACGTTGCGAGAGTATAAAAGAGAAGATTTTATTGTTTTGCAAAACATTATTAGAGAAACGTGGCATTATGATGACTTGAGCAGTCCCAAAACAGCTCAAAGACTAGCAGGAGTATTTTTAAGCAGCTGCTTAACCAATTATACCTATTCCCGTGTAGCTCTTGATAATGGAAAACCAGTAGGAATTATACTTTTAAACAATAAGGCAAAACATAAATGTCCATTAGGTTTAAAATTTCAGCAAATAAGAGAAATTATATCTCTATATTTATCTAAAGAGGGAAGAAAGGTATCTAAGATATTTGAAAGTGTAAGTGATATTGATAAAAAGCTTTTAAATGAATGTGATATAGAATATCCTGCAGAACTTGCTTTATTTGCAGTGAAACCATCTTACCGTGGGAAAGGAATAGGCAAACAGTTGTTTCAATCAGCACTTGATTATATGAAAGAACAAAAGTTGAATACTTTCTATCTATTTACAGATACAAGTTGTAATTATGAATTTTATGAACATCAAGGAATGATACGAAAAGGCGAAAAAAAGCAAACATTAAATGTGAATGGTCAATCCGCTAAAATGAATTTCTTTATTTATGATTATTTGATTTAAATACTTTTTGGTCTTTAACAACACAATTAATGCACAGCTTGAAGTCTAGGAAGGTCATGCTTATGAAATTCTTATAGATGATTTTCCTTGTCAGGGCGGATCAAGAAACTATCGATGAAGAATCGAAAACGAAAAATGAAGTCATGCCAACTCCAACCGTGCCTATACCTGTGACAGGAAAATCGAAAGCATCAAAGACAAGTTTGCTGCCTCAAACGCCACCGGAAGCAACCATCCAACCTCAGAAATCGACAAATCAGTCATCTTCTTGGATTCTTTGGGTAACTGTCCTTGGTATTGCAGTAATCGGCGGTGGTTTCTTCATCTTTAAGAAATTAAAATAGAAGCAGGAAGGCATACCAATAAAAAGATACGCAAGAATCATTCTAAAAAATAAATAGGAAAAACGATAGGAAGCGCCAAAAAATGCTTTCTATCGTTTTTCCTATTTTCTTAAAGCTGGTTTTGACGGATCCTTTAAAAAGGAAGTCCAAGGCTCTTTTTCATATGAAATAACGAGTTCAAAGTGTAGGTAAAAATCAAGAGAGTAACAGGGAGTGAATTCAGATTTCTGAAAGATTTCAATTACTTTCTTATAATGAATGTAATTTTTGAACTGGAAACTTAGCCAGAGACTGGTATAATGATAGAGAAAAGCTTAGCTTGCTAACAGTTGGTAAAGGAAACTAAGTGAGAATAAAGGGGGAATGAGAGTCAGTTATGGAACTTTTGAAGAAATATTTAAAACCGCTGCTGAAAGATATGTCGATCAGCTTCCTGATGAAGGCGCTGGGAGCGCTGGCGGTACTGCTGCTGCCGTATCTGCTGGCCTATGTCATCGATTCGATTGTACCCATGAGAGATGTTCAATTAATTGTAATCTATGGTGTGATCATGATCGTGGTTTCTGTGGCCGGTTGGATTTTTGATATCATGGCGAACCGGCTGGCGTCACGGGTAGCCCGTGATGCAACAATTCATATCCGGCATGATCTCTTTGAAAAAACAATTCGGCTGTCCTGCCGCAAGGGTGATGAATTTACCATCCCTTCGCTAGAAAGCCGGCTGACCAGCGATACGTACAATGTCCACCGGATGATCGGCATGATTCAGCGCATGGGCGTCCGCGCTCCGATCCTGCTGATCGGCGGCATGATCATCACCCTGATCATGGAGCCGGTGTTGGCCATGGTCATGCTGGCAACGCTGCCGTTTATCACCCATTTGGTTTACTCCAAAGCGACAAAAGGGATTCCAATGTTCACCAAGGTGCAGCAGGCCCAGGATCGGATGATTTCTGTTGTCCGAGAAAATGCTCAGGGCATTCGCGTGATCAAGGCCCTGTCCAAAGCGGATCATGAAAAAAAGCGCTATGAAAGCGTGAATATGGGATTAGCCAATGAGGAACTCAAAGCGAATACCCGAATGGCGGCGATCAATCCGCTGATGAATCTGTTTATGAATTTAGGTTTAGTCGGGGTAATTCTGGTCGGCGCCTGGCGGGTCAACGGCGGCTTGAGTGAAACCGGGAAAATTATCGCGTTTACCAACTACTTTACGATTATCACCAATGCGATGATGTCGATCAGCCGAATTTTCGTGATGACTTCCAAGGGTATCGCAAGTGCGGATCGAATTGAGGAAGTCCTTAAAGCTCAGGATGAGATGGAAATCATCACCGATGATTCTCCTCTGAATGATAAGATTGTGGAATTTGATCATGTCAGTTTTTCCTATTTGGGAATTAAGGATAATGTGGAAGACATCACTTTCAGCCTGAAAAAGGGGCAGACATTGGGCATCATCGGGGCTACCGGATCTGGAAAATCAACAATTTTACAGCTGTTGATGCGCTTCTATGATGCAGATACCGGCGTGATTCGGATTCATGGCCGGGATATCCGCAGCTATGATCCGAAAGATCTGCGTCAGGAATACGGCATTGTCATGCAAAATGACTTTATCTTCCAGGATTCAGTTCGGGAGAATATTGCTTTCGGCCGTCCGATTGACGATGAACTGTTGGATGAAGCAACCCAGATTGCTCAGGCCCGTCCGTTCATTAAGAGTCTGACCGATGAATTTGATTATAAGCTGAATTCCAAAGGCACCAACCTTTCCGGCGGGCAACGGCAGCGGATTTTCCTGTCGCGGGCCTTTGTCAATAATCCGAAGATTCTGCTGCTCGACGATTCCAGTTCGGCGCTGGATTATGAAACCGACGCACGGCTGCGCAAAGCGATCAACACACACTTTGCCGAAACGGCGAAGGTCATCGTGGCGCAGCGAGTTTCCAGCATCATGCATGCGGATGAGATTCTAGTTTTGGATCAAGGGAAAATCGTGGCACGCGGTACGCATGATGAGCTGATGCAGACCAGTGAAATTTATGCGTCGATCAGCGACAGTCAGATGGGAGGTGCGCTGCTTGAATAGAAAAGCGACTATCCGGCGGTTGATCGGATATTTAAAGGAATCCAAGTTTTTGCTTCTTCTGGCCTGTATCACGACGATCGTTGCCAACGTGCTGGCTCTGTATGGCCCGAAACTGACCGGCATGGCGATTGATGCGATCGGCGGACCAAGTCAGGTCAATTTTGATCGGGTTCTCTATTACTGTATATTGATGGTTATCTTCTATGTGGTTTCCAGCGTTTTAACTTACATCCTGCAGATCATTCTGCTGCAGGTATCCAAAAAGATCACACATCGGATGCGCAAGCAGGTTTTTGAACATCTGCTGGAACTGCCGGTTAGTTATTTTGACCGCAATCAGACCGGGGATATCGTATCAAAGATTTCCTATGATATCGACACGATCAATACTTCACTGTCGAGTGATATTCTTCAGCTGGTGACCGGCGTCATTACTGTCGTGGGCTCATTATTGATGATGTTGTCGATTGCACCGATCTTGGTTCTGGTCTTCGTTATCACGGTTCCGATTACCTTGGTCTTTGCCCGCTACCGAATGATCAAAGTAAAGCCTTTGTTTCGCCGGCGTTCACGAAAGCTGGGGGAACTGAACGGATTTACTGAAGAGATGTTGTCGGGAAACAAAACGATTAAGGCCTATGGTCAGGAAGATACAATTATCACCAAATATGACGGCCGTAATGAGGATGCCAGTCAGGCTTATTATACGGCGGATTATGAAGGCAGCATCATGGGGCCTTCCGTCAACTTTGTCAACAATCTGTCGCTTTCTCTGATCAGTATGTTCGGAGCGATTCTGTTTCTGATGGGCAAAATTACAATCGGCAATATTTCCTCCTTTGTTATGTATTCCCGGAAGTTCTCGGGACCCATCAATGAAACGGCGAATATTATCACTGAGCTGCAGACGGCTGCGGCTGCGGCGGAGCGGATCTTCCGACTGCTGGATGAACCGTCAGAGCTTCCGGATGAAGCGGATGCCAAGGTCTTGATTGATACGCGGGGGATGGTCGATATTGATCATGTCAAATTCGGGTATACGCCGGAAAAAGAGATCATCCATGATCTGCGGCTGCATGCTGATCCCGGCCAGTTGGTGGCCATTGTCGGTCCAACCGGGGCAGGCAAGACGACGATCATTAATTTGCTGATGCGGTTCTATGATGTCAATGAAGGCGTGATTTCGGTTGACGGTTATCCAATCCGCAATCTGACCCGCGACAGTCTGCGCAAGGCGTTTACGATGGTTCTGCAGGATACCTGGCTGTTTCAGGGGACGATTCAGGAAAATGTCGCGTATGCCCGTGACGATGCCACTTTGGAAGAGGTCATCGATGTTTGCAAGAAGGCACATATCCATGATTTCGTAGAAACTCTGCCGCAGGGCTATCAGACTGTACTGACCGATGATGGCGTCAACATTTCCAAAGGTCAGAAGCAGCTGCTGACGATTGCGCGGGCGATGTTGTCGAATGCTAGAATGCTGATCTTGGATGAAGCTACCTCAAATGTTGATTCCCGGACAGAAATGGCGATCCAGGACGCAATGCTGGAACTGATGAAAGGCCGAACGTGCTTCGTTATTGCCCATCGTCTTTCCACGATTAAAAATGCGGATGTGATTTTAGTTCTGAAGGAGGGCAATATCATTGAGTCCGGAACTCATGACGAACTGCTTCAAGCCCGTGGGTTCTATGCTAAACTGTTTAACAGTCAGTTTGAAAGTTAATTCAAGATAAAAGAAACAGCTGCGACAAGCGGATAAACAATCCTGCTGCCTCAGCTGTTTTATTACGTTTAAATCGAAAGTGAGATCTTAAAGATAAAATGTGCATTATTGTTGTGACTAAATCATGCTACGATAACCCTGTTTTTCGGCATGACCAAGCAGATAAAGGAAAGCAAAGGCAGGAATACGAATTAAGTCTTTACCACTTTTCGTATGATGAACACCATAATCATCACTATTTTTAGTGACGATGATTGAAGCGGCTGCTTCTTTGCTTAATTCCACAATGGCGTCATTGTCTGGGATGGGAGCTCCCTCCCGATATTTAACTTCAATATGAATGTTTTTTTGATTGGAGCATTCAACTACAATATCAATCTCATTTCCCCGTTTTCCACCTCGGTAGTATCCGACGGAGGCTGCCTGTTGATAATAGAATGCAGCAACATGCTTATACACGGCTGTCTCAACGATTTTTCCCATTTCGATGGGATTGCTTAGAATGGTATCATCCATCAAGACTGCATTTCTGATTGCAGCGTCTGCAATGTAGATTTTAGGACTCGCCTTTAAAACTTTTTTGCCAGCGATATTGACAGGCCAGCTTTGATATATCAAATGTGCGCTTTCAAGATATTGAATATAGTTTTCTACCGTGGGTCGGCTAACTCCATTTAATTCTCTCGAAATGGCATCAATCGAAACGATTTCTGAAGAAACGTTGCAAAGATAAATGAAGATTCTTTCTAATTCTGTCGCATTCCGAATTTTATAAATCGAGGGTAAATCGCGTTTTAAAACTTTATCGACAACATCATCCCGCATAATTTGTTGAGCAAGGACATCATTGTCAGCTAAGGCCAATTCCGGAAATCCACCCACTTGTAGATAACGAATAAAATAATTCTGAACTTTGGATAGCTGAAGCATAATTTGAGTACGTTCTTGCTGCGATTGATTTAATAGCGGGGTAATTTTGAGATTTGCAGGTAACTCAGGCCGATCGACATTTAATAATTCACAATATTCGTAAAAAGACAGCGTGGGAACTTGAATAATTGTCCAACGACCTGCCCCACTTTCCTGATTTCCTTTTATTAGCGCCGGACTGGCTGAGCCTGTTGCAACAATTTGTGTGTCTGGCTGCATATCATAGATCGTTTTTAACCATTTATCCCAATTTTGAGCATATTGAATTTCATCAAAAAAATAATAGACATCATGATCAGGATATATATTTTCGTGATAACAATCCAAAATTTCATTCATTTCGCTTAATTTCAGCATCGGGTGATCCATGGAAATAAAAATAATTTTCTGTGGTAAAACCCCATTCTTCAAGAGTGTATCAATCATCTGATATTGAATTGTGGTTTTTCCAACCCTGCGTGTTCCAGTTAAGAGAACAGTGCGTCTCAAAGTCGATTGATTCAACCATTTCATAGCTTCATAAAAAGCAAAACGTTTATAAGATTTCATTAATTTCGGGTTGACTGCATCCATTTTCCACCATGGATTATAAGAGGATAATACCCGCAGTAAGGCTTCTTTGCTTATAATTGCCAAATAAAACACCTCTCTTTTGTATAATTTTAGCTCAAATATCCATATTTGTCATCAATTATTATAAATATACTTATAATCATTGATATAAATTTTGAAGATTTCATCGAATTTTATTAAATTATGAGTAGTTGAGTACAATCTTAGGAAAGTATGCGATAATAAAGATAAAGAAGAAGGCGAAAAAATGACACGGGAAGAATGGAAGCAGGCATTCCGGAAGAATGTTTTTGGACGTTTTCGATTTTATCTAATTGCGGTGGGCATTGCCGTGCTGATCGCGGTGCTGGCTGTGATGCGTAGGCCTGGACAGATTATCGTAATGGGGCTGGCAGGTATAGTAGGGCTTGTTCTGCTTGGAATTCTGCTTTTATTAGCGATGGAATTTCGCGGTATTGATCGAATGACTAAGATTTTGCCTGAATCCCTGGGGTTATTGTGTCAGTTAAATTATCTGTGGCTGGGGGAAGAGAAAGCCTATTATTGGTTCCGTCGTCATGGATATACGATCTCCTTTAAGGAACTGGTTTCCTGCAGTATCGCACCTGTGTCGGAAACTCCATACGCAAGCGGAAGTGCTGACGATGGCATGCTGATCCTGGGATTAAAGGATCAGCGCAGCCTGAGCGTAAATCTCAAAGATAAGGATAACGCGGTCAAAGCGGCACAATACTTAAAGACAAAGAATCCGCGGTTGGTGCTGGCGGACATCAACGAAAAACAAGTTTCACTTGAAGAAATCCATAACGAAGGATAAGGAGAGCGGCAACGTGGACGGAAGAATTACGATTCAGTATTTGCAGGCGTACATCAAAGCGAAGGATCATCATCCCGAACGGGCAAAAGATTATCTTTTAAAGCTCGTGGAAGAAACCGGGGAATTGGCCAGAGCTATGCGCAAAGAACGCATACCCGCTTCACCAGATCAGATCAAAGGGACGATTGAAGAGGAAATCTGGGATATCCTGTATTATGCTCTGGCAGTCGCGAATTGTTATGATATTGATGTTGAAACGTGGATTCCGATCAAGGAGAAATTGAATCAACAGAAATATCCCTCTGAAGCACAATTTGAACTGGATCGATAAACGCAGTGGCTGAAGCTGGTCAATTAATTGACATAAAAATCACAAATCGCAGGCATAATCATTGACAGCCCTGCGATTTTTTTGGTATTTTATGAATGTAGATAGGAAGCTGGATTTTCAGCTTCAATGTTTCGGATTGATCCAGCCCCTCCATGATGGAAGAGTTCAGGAACCGAATTCTAATCAATGGAATAGACTAATGAGAAGCCAGACTGTTCGACTTCTTTTTCCGTATTCTTAAGTAAAAACAAGCACAGACTAATAGAAAGGTGATGATGAATGTTTAAATTAGCGATGATCCTGGTTGCGTTCCTGTATTGGATTCTGCATTAAAGTCACAGAGTGTTCAGTGAAAAGCGAGGGAGTTTTGACTGAACAGCCTGATAAAGGAAAAGGAAGCGTTTAGGCTTCAAATCAGGAACTGCCGGATTTCGGCAGTTTTTGTTTTACCGAGTTCATTCAGCTCTTTTTCTGATGGAAGAGAAAAGGCTTGTGAGAGTGAATCAAGTAGGCTATAATGTTCTGGATTTTGTTTTTGGAGAGGGGGAAACGAATGCATAACCGAATGACGGAAGGCAGTCCGCTGAAACTAATTTTGATGTTTGCGATGCCAGTTTTATTGGGAAATGTCTTTCAGCAATTTTATAATATGGCGGATACGATGATGGTTGGCCGGATATTAGGGGTCGACGCTCTGGCTGCGATGGGAGCGACGGCTTCTGTTTCCGGATTGGTGCTGGGTCTGAACATCGGATTGGCGCAGGGGTTTGCGATCCCGATTGCCCAGTATGTCGGCGCTGGGGAAATGGATAAGGTCAGAAAAGCGGTGGCCGGCACGCTGATGCTGGGGCTGATCTTCGTGATTGGAATTACGGTGATCGCGTTAGTGACCGGGATTCCGGTACTGAAGCTGTTAGGAACACCGGAAGAAATCATGGGCATGTCAATCGAGTATATCTTTATTATTTACGGCGGCTTGATCATCACGATGATGTATAACATGGCTGCCAGCATTCTGCGTTCCTACGGCGACAGCCGAACTCCGCTGTATTTTCTGATTCTGGCTTCATTGACAAATATTGTCCTGGATTATGTTTTTTTAAAGACCTTGCACATGGGCGTGGGCGGAGCAGCGATCGCAACGCTGATATCCCAAGGGTTGTCGGTCGTCCTCTGTGTTTTGTATATCAAGGAAAAGACCCGTTTTCTGATTCCGGAGAAGGAAGATTTCCAATGGGACAGAGAAATGCTGAAAGCTCAGCTGTCGTTAGGCGTTTCAATGGGACTGATGAATTCGATCGTATCAATCGGTTCCGTGATTTTACAAAGCGCTGTCAACAAGCTGGGAGCGGTGATCATTGCTGGACATACCGCTTCGCGAAAGGTAATCGAAATGTTCATGCAGCCGCTAATCAGCATCGGCGTCACCGCTACGACTTATGTATCGCAGAATCTGGGCGCAAACAAGCTTGAGCGTATTCGCAAAGGTCTGCACTGCTGCACCGCCATCAGCTTTGTCTGGTCAACATTCTGCATTCTGATTTCCTTTTGGGGAATTGACTTCATTCTGGCGCTGGTCGTGGATGCCAAAGAGGTGCAGGTCATTGCCACGGCCCGGCAGTATTTTAAGATCAATGTCTTCTTCTTTTATGCTTTATCAGTCTTATTCATTTACCGCAATGCCTTGCAGGGATTGGGGAAAAGTCAGGCGCCGATTTTCTCAAGCTGTATTGAAATGATCGTTAAGATTTTGGCAACGCTGCTTTTGACGCCAAGTCTGGGTTATCTGGGCGTGTGTTATACTGAGCCGATTGCCTGGATTTTAATGGCGGTGTTCCTGTTAGCCGCATTTTATCGTGACCCGCGTTTTATTCTTGGGAAAAAACGATGAGGCCCAATTGGAAATTCCAGTTGGGTTTTTCTTTTTTTCGAAATGAAAGTCAGGAAAAGATTTGACGAAAAGACCGGACTCTGTTAATATTAAATCATAAGTAGTAAGTAATAAGTAGATAGTGCCGTTAGGCCAAGGAGGAAACGATGAATAAAGAAGCGTTGACGATGGAATATTTGTTATGTGTGTTGGATGAGGAAGGAAAGCTTCCCACTTTCAGTACAGAAAAGGAAATTTGTTTCTATGCAGCGCAGCTGATTGAGCTGATCGATCTGGGCTGGGTTGTTCTGGAAGGAAAAAAACTTCAACTGACGGATAAAGGAAGTGAACCTCCAGTTTATCTGGAGCCGATGTTTGAGATTGTAAAGAAGTCCAAAGGGAAGAGAGTGGCAGATTTTGCAGGAAATCTGACCTTTACCCTGACCGGAAAACCGCGCAGGGAGATGCTGGAAGCCTGTCTGGAAGTTATGGAAGAAGCCAATCTGCTGGAAACGACAGTGAAAAAAGGCTTGCTGGGAACAAAGGAATACCGCACGGTCAAAGCTGAAGAAAAAGATCGCGTCATTCAGAAAATTCGTGCTGAGTTTTTAGAAGAAGGTCAGATCAGTGAGGAAACAGTGCTGCTGGGCTGTCTTTTGGATAAGACCTCGCTTCTGAAAAAATATTTCTCTGCCTACGAGGCGAAAATGCTGAAGCAGCGGCTGAAAGAATTGCGGAAAGCCCCGGAGAACAAGCTGATCAACGAAATGATCGACTCGGTGGATACGCTGATTGCCGTGATTGCCGCTACGGCGTAAGGAGCGGCTGACCATGGGCCGGCAAAGAAGCCTGGAAGTAATCCAGCAGGCGGAATGGGTGACGATCGGGGAATTGGTGCGGCTGACGAATGTTCGTTACAGCACGCTGAAATTTTATACCGAAGAAGGCATGATTCCGTTTGAACAGGCGGAGGAAAATCTGACGCGCCGCTACCGCCGCACGGAAGCCATCCAGCGGATTGAAGAGATCCGGCAGCTGCGGTTAGCCGGACATTCGATTCCGGAAATTGCGGAAATCTTAAGGGATAAACAGGATCGCTAGTTTATCGCAAAGCATTGAGATCCCTTTGTTAAACGGTATGACGGATCTTCAGGAAGCTTTCAGGATGTCACGAAATCGCTTCAATAACCAACCAGCGGAGAAAAACAAGAAAAACCTTGAAATTACCATAAATTTTTGTGCCGAATGGCAGTAACTGTGCTAAACTAGTTCTGCATTATATGGAGGAAAAGGCATGAATAAAGTTTACACAGGTAAGACAAAAGATGTTTATGCATTAGACAACGGCAACTATCAGCTGAAGTTCAAGGATGACTGCACCGGAACTGACGGCGTATTCGATCCGGGAGCGAACACAGTTGGACTTCAGATCGAAGGCATTGGTCGTGAGAATCTGAAAGTTTCAGTTTATTTCTTCGAAATTCTGAAGAAGGCAGGCGTTAAAACGCACTATGTCAGCGCAGATATTGAGAATGCAACGATGGAAGTCCTGCCGGCGGAAGTTTTCGGCAAGGGCTTGGAAGTGATCTGCCGCTATCGTGCGGTCGGAAGTTTTATCCGTCGCTACGGTGCTTACATGGAAAGCGGTACACCGTTAAACGCATATGTTGAAACCACATTGAAGGATGACGACCTGGGCGATCCGCTGATCACACCGGATGGTCTGGAAGCCATCGGCGTGATGACTCTGGATCAGTATGCGGAAATGAAAGCCATGACGCAGAAAATTTCAGGGATTGTTAAAGAAACGCTGGCAGAAAAAGGTCTGGATCTTTATGATATCAAGTTTGAGTTTGGTTATTACCAGGGTGAAGTCATCCTGATTGATGAAATCGCATCAGGCAATATGCGCGTTTATAAAGACGGTGAAATCGTAGAACCGACCGATCTGACGAAACTGATTTTAGGCTAATCCGCTTTACGAAAACAAAATAATGAGAATGGGACGGCCGAAGTTCCATTCTTTTTCTTTTTCTGCCGGGTTTTCCTTTCAAATTTTGAAAAATTAAGAAAGTGGGAGACGGTATAATAAAAAAGGATAAAACAAAGAGAGGAAGGATTTTATGAAAGGAATATTATTGCTGAGTCATGGCGACATGGCGCAGGGCATGCTTCAGGCTTCTTCGATCTTTTTTGGCGAGAATCTGCCTCAGGTGCAGGCGTTGGGGTATCAGATGACCGATGACAGCGAAGCCTTTGAAGAACAGATCGGACAGGCTGTTGCAAAGCTGGACAGCGGCGAGGGTGTTTTGATCTTAACGGATTTGTTTGCGGGGACACCAGCCCATAAAACCACACGGTATCTGAAGCCGGGACAGGTAGACGTCATCTGCGGCGTGAACTTACCGTTATTTCTGGAACTATTGGGCCTGCGGGAAAGCGGAGATCTTGATTTGAAGGCTTTGATGCAGACCGGGAAAGATGGGATTCGTCTGTGGGAAGTGATTCAGCCGCAAACGGATGAGGAATTCTTTTAAATTTCATTCTTGGGATCCAAGTTATTCACATAGCCGGTGATTTACCGGCTTTTCTTATGGGAAGATCAACAGAGCAGCGACCTAAATTCCGCTTTAAAAAATCACAAAAAGCAACCATAAATTATTACTTTTTGAAATTTTTGATGAAAGCGCTTTAAGTATAATGAGGATGTTGAAATCAGCGAGGATGCCCGCTGATGAAAAATGAGGAGGAAAGGAAGACATTATGATTGTTCAACTAAGAATTGACGAGCGCCTGATCCATGGACAAATCACTACGGCTTGGTCCCGCTTTCTGGATGTCAGCCGGATTGTGGTTGCCAGCGACAAACTGGCGAAAGATCCGCTGACCACGCAGACGCTACTGATGTCAGCGCCGGCTGGGAAGAAAGTCGCAGTCAAAACGATTCCCGATGCGATTAAGCTGCTGTCGGATCCGCGTGTCGATACGGTCAGGGTTCTGATCATCGTCGACAATCCGAAGGATGCGGTCGCTTTAGTCAAAGCGCTGCCGATCAGCGAAGTGAACGTGGCCAACTACGTCAAAAAGAAATCTGCGAATAAGGTCAATCTGACACGGGGAGTCAATTCCGATCCGGAAGATCTGGTTTATTTCAAAGAACTGGCTCAGATCGGGGGACATGTATTTTCTCAGCTGATCCCATCCAATCCGAGTGAAAATTTCGCTGAGATCGTTTCCAAACTTTAAAGAAAGAGGGGGTTTCTCATGACCAACGCATTATTGATTGCGTTTGCTTATCTGTTGTGGCAGGTTGCAGACAACTGGCTGGGATGGCAGACGTTTACCCGTCCGTTAGTTTTATGTACATTAACCGGTTTAATGTGCGGGGATATCACGACCGGCGTCATCATCGGCGCCGAACTGGAAGCTGTTTATATGGGAGTTTCCGCGATTGGCGGTGAAGCGCCGTCCAATTATCAGGCCGCTTCCGTCCTGGCTGTCGGCTTCGTTGTTCTTTCTGGTGCTGACCAGGGCGTCGGCTTAGCCTTAGCGGTAACCGTCGGGACGCTGATTAATGCGGTCAAGCCGTTCACACAGGCCATCGCCTTGGCGCTGCATCCATGGTTTATGAAAATTGCGGAAACCGGCAATGTTAGAAAATTCCGTATCGCAATGTGGCTGCAGGTCATCTTTGTTTCCCAGCTGCTGAATACGATTGTCGTCTTCTTAGTCGCTTTGGGCGGCGAAGCAGGACTTCAGGGTTTCATCTCGATCTGTCCGGCTTTCATCATCAACGGTTTGAATGCTTCCGCCAACATGCTGGTCGTTGTCGGCTTATGCTTAACAACACAGGCAATCTGGAATGGCGCAACAACTGTAATGTATGTCATTCTTGGCTTTGTTGCGGTTAAATACCTGGCATTGGGAACTTTGCCATTGGCCCTGATCGGCATTGTTATTGCCTTCGCGCATTTCCAGAACAGTTATAAGTTAGCGCAGAGCCGATCGGCATCCGCCATCGGCACGCAGACTCAGGAAGGGGATGATTTCTATGAATAAGGCACCGAAGCTGACTCCGGAAGAAAGAAAAATGCTGAATAAATCGTTCTACTTCTCTCTAGGCACCAACATGGCCAGCAGTAAGGTTTCCCAGCAGTCCAAATGCTTTGCGATGGCCATGTATCCAGGACTGGAAATGTTCTATGACGATCCGGAAGACCGCAAAAAAGCCTTCTACCGCCATGCCGGAGAATTCTTCAATACTCATCAGGTTTTCTTAGGCTTATTGGTCGGCATTGCTCTGGCCATGGAAAAACAACAGGCAGAACATCCGGAAGAGGATATCACAGAAACGATTTCCACACTGAAAGCTTCTTTGATGGGGCCGACAGCCGGAATCGGCGACAGCTTCTTCTTCAACTGCTACCGCGTCATCATTGCCGGTTTGTGCATTGGTTTGTCAGCCAACGGCAGTCTGCTGGGCGTCATTCTGTTCGTGCTGTTGTATGGCGGACTGCTTCTGGTCTATAAATATATTTTCTTAACGGCCGGTTACCGCTATGGCACCAGCCTGATCACAGAAGCGTTTGAACGCGGCATCGTTCCGCTGATTACCGAAGCCGCGGGCATCCTCGGCGCGATTATGGTCGGTGCGCTGATTGCCCAGAACGTTTCGATTAAGATTGCGTTGCAGCCGGTGATCGGCGGAGCAGCGATTGATTTCCAGGGCATGCTCGATTCGATCATGCCGGGTCTGTTGTCACTGTTATTGTGGGGCTGGAGCTTCTCGCGGGTTCAGAAGGGCTGGTCACCGACCAAGCTGATCTTCTTGATCATGGGCGGCTGTATTGTCTTAGCTTTCTTCGGAATTCTCTAAACTCAAGGCTGCTGCGCATTCCTGCGTAACAGCCCTTTTTCTTAAAGCACTTGGAAAATGGAAATGATATCTTTGTAGGATCGATCTGCCAGCGTATTGATAAACAGTTCGTTCTGATGAATAAATTGTTTCAGCAAATACGAGATGATCTGGACATTTTCCTGACTGCCGTCGCCCTGTTGGTAAAAAATGAAGACGCTGGCTTTGGCATGTTCCCACAGCATCGGCTTCCGATTGATAAAGACCTCAAACACCGGATGAGATAAACGCAAGGCCAGGGGTGTAATCAAAACGATATTCTTCTGCTTTTCATAGCTGATGAAGCTGTTTCGCATCTTTAAATCATGGATGAAATGTTCGTGATCGCCAATTTCATTTTCGTACAGTTGGTAAATTGCGTCATAGACCTGCATCGGCGTTGTGAAATTGCCTTTGTGGAAATTCTTTTCCCGGAAGATCCGCTTGGCTTTCGCATTAAAACGCTGAATCAGGAAGGCAGACATCGAATTGGAGGCAGCGGGCAGAGAACGCAGTCGGCTGTCAATATAAGCTCCGGTGTAAGTCTTAGGCAGAATCTTCCGGTTGATATCCGTAATGACCGCATCGTATTGATTGAGATCCTGCTCAAAAATTTCGGTATATTCCAACACCTCAATCGACTGAATATAACGGCTGTACTGAACCCGCATCCGATCCGCCAGATTTTCACTGTAATATCGGCCATGTCGGGATACGACCGCAAACTTCATCTTATTATAATAGGTATTATTCTTAAACAAGGCTGAATTGAAGATATAGTAAGCGTCAACCAGATCGACTTCCCGCAGGTACAGACCATGCTTTACCTTGTAATAAAGGGCAAACAGCGAGCTGATATCTGCGGAGATCAAACCAATACGGGTCGATTCCGGCAGCTTCTCCGCATCGGAAGCGAAATTGAATTCTTTTTTCAGATTCAGTCCATAGAGATAACAGGCAAAATCCTGATAGAAACGTTCGTCAAAAATATGCTGAAGGTCATAATATTTTCCGATAAAGGCTACGACTTCGCTGACTTCCCCCTTAATTTGTTCCAGTGCTTCTGCCGGAATTTGCGAGGGATGCTTCAGCGTCATGCAGCAGGCGATCAGGGAAGCCAGGGACAGAATATCGGTTTCAGTGGCCCCTTCCTGAAAGTAAGCTGGCAGGCTGGCGTAAATCCGCCGGGCAATCGCATAGACCGGCAAAGGCAGCAGCTTCTTCTGAGCTTCGCTCAGCTGCAGCTGTTCAGCATAGGCGGAGCGGGTTTTTGCCAAGAGAATGTACTGCGCGATTTTAATGAAATGAATGTTCGGCACCGCAACCTCAGTTTGAGATCGGAAGACTTTCAGCACACAGTCGCGGACAAGATTTGGATAGTCGGTATGATTGAGAAACAGCGCGTTGAAAATTCCGGAACGCACCCGCTGCGGATTTTCGTGAACAAAGACTTTATGCATGAAAATCAGACAGATTCGCTTTGACCATTCATCGCCTTCCAGATAAAGACCGTAATTTCGTTTGTTTTTCAATTCCAGATGAAACTGGTCAAAAATCAGCTGAGTCTGATCCAGAGTCCGCAGAACGGTACTCTTGGAACAATACAGACTGTTGACCAGGGAATCAATCGAGGTGTAGGAAGCGGCTGTCAAAAGCTTCATCGCAATGGTGTACGCCGTTGAAAACTCGGAATAGTTCAGATAGCGGAACTGACGGAATTCTTTGAGAATCTGCGTCAGAAACGGTTTGGCCTGTTCCGGCTTGTCCAGGGTTAAAAAATAACCGGAAGCGATCTTGGTGTCGATGAAACAGCCATGATCCTCAAGGTAGTCGTTAATCAGATCGATTTCTTTGCGAATGGTATTGATGGAAACATTGCAGATCTTACTCAATTCTTCGCTGCTGATGTAATCGTGACAGGCAGCAATTTGCTGCAAAAGCGTTTTTCCCAGTTCGTTAAGCATATTTTCTTTCTCCTGAACTCCATTATAAAGGATTTTCAGGAATCTTGCATGATTAAGGGAGGGTAATTGATGACAGTCTCGCTCGTATTGTCCGTTTTTTTGATCCTAAGTGGTATTTGGGGATCGGCTAAAATAAAGAAAAGTTGGAATGCCCAACTGGAACAGGCTTTGATCGGTAAAGATTATCAAGCCTATCGAAAACTGATTTACAGGCGGACCGCTTTGATCTTTTTGAATCCCAATCTGGTGCTTTTGCTGCGGGCTACAGATCAAATGAGTGCCGGTGATCTGGAAAAGGCAAGAAAAATATTGCCGGATATCCGCCCGGATCGCTTGAACCTTCCGCAGAAAATAGCCTATCTGCAGCTGTGCAGTCAGATTGCCGCACAGGATCGCGACGCCCGATTGTTCACAGTTGTCCAGCGGGAACTGGAAGCCATTGAAGAAGAATCGGTTCAGGATTTAGTTCAGGCACTGCATGAGGAAAATGCGATTAATCAAAAACTGATCTGTCAGTTTGACCGTTCGGTGGTTTCCCTTCTGGAGGACAAGGTTTCTCAGTCAGAAGGGACAGCCCGCGGAAAGCAGATGATGTCGTTAGCGAAAGCCTATTATTTGGATGATCAGCCGCAGAAGGCGATTCAGACGTTAACTCAAGCGCGCCGTCTGCTTCAGGGAACGCCACTGGTTTATGCCGTGGAAGCAGCGTTGAAGGATCTCAGTCTGTTGTCAAATGAAAAGGAAGCTATGGAATGATTCCGCTTTTCGAATAACGGAGAATGGGAAAGCGGATTGAGAAGCGCCATCCGAAAGTGCTATAACATTGAATTTTAAAACATTTTCTGATTACTTTTAAAAACAAAAACTCGTATTCCCTATTTGCGGAGTATATCTTTATGCTGCCTTTGACAGATCAAAAAATAGCTGATTAAAGATTAAAACCTGAACAAGAAACCGCTTCCAGTTCCTTTACAATAAATATAGATTCAGGGGAAAGCTTGAATGCCTGGCTTCAGCCAAGTTCGTCAGAAAGAGGTGTACTGTATGATTGTTTTTATTCGCTGCGATGACCGTCTGATTCATGGTCAATGTCAAACTAAAATTATTCCGCTCAACAAAATCACGCGGGTGATCGGTGTGGATGATGCCACAGCGACCAATCCGATGTTAAAACGTATTTTTGAAATGGCTGCGCCGCAGGGCGTGAAAGTAACTGTTCATACGTTTGACGATGCCTTAACGCCAATTCGCAAATGCATGATCAATGAGAAACGCA
Organism: Holdemania massiliensis AP2; assembly: GCF_000327285.1. Classification (GTDB taxonomy): domain Bacteria; phylum Bacillota_I; class Bacilli_A; order Erysipelotrichales; family Erysipelotrichaceae; genus Holdemania; species Holdemania massiliensis. Next base: position 18,494 of record NZ_HE998570.1, read on the forward strand.
CGCTGATCATCACCCGCCGGCCATCCACCTTGTTAAAAATCTACCAGGCGGTTCCCGATCTGATGAAAACCGTCAATGTCGCCAACATTCCTAAGGAAAAGGATGGCTTCTGGGTACGCCGGGATATTTGGATTAATGAAGAAGAGCTTGCCGCATTAAAAGAACTGGATCAATTGGGGATTTCGATTCAGTTTCAACAGTTCCCGGGCGACGGCCAGCCGGAGCTGTATTTCAAGGACATTAAAGATCAGCATTAAGTATTTTATTTCAATATAAGAGAAAGGGGAGAAAATACGATGCAAATCACCATTCTTCAAGCGATTCTGCTTGGACTCTTCTGCTTCCTGGTTTCAACCGGGATGTTCCCGCTAGGCTGGCTGAGCATGAATATCATGAGCAAGCCGCTGATCCACTGTCTGATCATCGGCATGATCATGGGGGACATGAAAAACGCGATGATCATCGGCTGCGTTATTCAGGCGGCCTATATCGGTCAGATGTCGATCGGCGGGGTCGCGACCTTGCCCAAAATCAATATCGCGCTCTGGTTTGCTTTGCCGCTGACGTTGGTTTCGGGCGGTGACGCGGCAGAATGTCTGACGATTGCTCTGGCCTTTGCGGCCGTTCAGAACATTCTGGATACCGTGGGCAATCTGGTGAAAGTCGGTTTCCTGCATCGTCAGGACGCCTTGATTGAAAAGGGGAAAATTAAACAAGCCTGGTGGTTCCCGGCAGCGGGACATATCTGGACAATGGTTTCCTGTCTGGTCATTGTTCCTGTATTCTGCTTAGCCGGCTCGGCTGTGATCAGCAGCATCGTCAGCGCCCTGCCGCCGCAGATCAACGCGATCACATCGACCTTTACCGGCCTGCTTCCGGCGATTGGCTTTATGATCCTGATGGTCACCTTGATTCATTCACCGTTCCAGTGGATTTATTTCCTGTTCGGCTTTGTCCTGGCCGCGGCTTTGGGCTGGGATACAATTTCAATTACAGTTGTGGGCTGCGTTATTGCTTATCTGATTTTCCAGTTCACTCCGGATAAAAAGATGGCTGCGGCCGGCGTTGAGGAGGATGACGACTGATGACACAGAACACAGAACGCCTTCAGGCGTTAAAGAGCGATAAGAAATTTGTCAACAAAGCCTTCTGGGCTTACAACTGGTCAATCCCGATGAACTTTACGCGGGAACGAATGTTAGGCTGCTCGATGGTGAGTATGCTGGCGCGCGTCGCGGATGAAATTTATCCGGAAGATGTGGAAAAGCAGAAGGAACTGTGCCGCAACCATGAAGTTTTCTTCAACACGCAGCAGGGGCTGGGCGCGGTCATTTATGGCATCGTTCTGGGTATGGAAGTGGAACGGGCCCATGATGACACGATCACCAACGAACTGATCCAGTCGATCAAGCAGGCGCTGGCCGGACCGCTGGCGGGTTTGGGCGATTCGCTGATTCAGGCTCTGATCACGCCAATCCTGATTTCCATTGCGATCGGCTTAAGTACGGAAGGGTCCATCTTAGGTGCGCTGTTCTTATTTGCCGCCTATACGGTCATCAATGCGATTCTGTGCTTAACCTTATTCAAGACGGGTTATAAATACGGAATTATCGGTGCGGAAACGTTAGTCAGCTCGAATATGAAGGAACGGGTTATTCCGGCTTTTGAAGCCTTGGGCATCACAGTGATCGGCGGTGTTTTGGCCGGCATCATGAATGTCAAAACCGGACTGGTCGCTTCCTTCGGCCAGACCAGCATCAACATCCAAACCGATGTTCTGGATGCCTTCTTTCCGAAGATTTTGACCCTGGTCATCTGCTTTATCGTGTACTATTTGGTAAAAGAAAAGAAATGGTCGGCAACCAAGATCATGTTGTGGATGATCCCGGTTGCGATTATCGGTTACATGACAACGATTCTGGCTTAAGAAAGAGGAGGGAACGGTTATGCTTCAGCTGCAATATCAATTTAGTCCTGAGGATGCACTGCGCTACTATGAAACTTTGCTGAGCTCCTCGCATCAGACGCGTCTGCCGCGGGGGATCGCCCTACTTTGGGGACCGGCGCTGTGCGCTGCGTTGATGATTGGTTTTCAATGGACACATTCGATAGGGGCCTGGGTGATTGCCGTTTCCTTTTCCTTGCTCTGGTTGTTTTATCTGGCGCCGCGGTTTTTCCGCAATTTATGCAGAAGTGCGGCGAAACGAAAACTGGCTTCTTCCCAGCTGAACTGGGAGGCGCTGCAAATTGAAGAACATGAAGGCTGCTTTAGAGTCAACGGCACGGAAAAAAAGCTCGCGGATTATTTCATCCTGAAAGATTTTCTGATCGTTGCTTTTGAAGATCAGACCCAGCTGGTGATCCCGGAGCAGGCTTTCGGTGAAAATGAGGAGCGGATGAAGCAGTGGCTGCTTCGTCTGACCCTTGCCGTTAACCGGAAACAAACAAAAAAACAGGAAGAAAAAGAGGAAATCGTCGAATGACGATTTCCTTTGTACAAGGAATCTCAAGAAGGAGGCAATAAAATGGTAGGTCTGGTTTTAATCAGTCATGGTAAAATGGCAGAGGGCATCGCGGACTCTTTGTCGATGTTATTTGGTTCCCGGATACCGCAGCTGGAAATCTGTTCGCTGCGTGAGAATCATTCACCGCAGGAATTTCATGATCAGCTGCTGCAGAAGGTTGCGGAGGTTGACCGCGGCGACGGCGTTCTGATCTTTGCCGATATGCTCGGCGGAACACCTTGCAATCAGGCTCTGACAATCGTCAGTGAAAAAATCCGTTTGATCGTCGGAATGAACCTGCCGATGATTTTGGAACTATTGGGAATGCGGGAAAGTACAGATGTGGATGCGGCGACGATTGTGGAAAATGGCCGTCAGGCGATTCAGGATGCCGGAGCACTGTTGTTAGCCGGATCGGAGTCCTCACCGGATGATGATGACTAAGCTGGATTCTCAAGGCCTGAAAAAAGGGGGCAGCCGGTAAATGGAAGCCGCGGGAAAACGCAGGCAGGTCGGCACGAACTTGACTGAAGGGCCGATCCTGACCACACTGCTGATCTTTGCGATTCCGATTGTTCTGACGAATATTGTCCAACAGCTGTATTCGATGGTCGACTTATCGGTCATCGGTCAGTTTGTCGGCAACGTCGGAAGCATCGCCGTTAATACCGGCGGCGAGATGGCGGATCTGGTCAGTCCCGTCGCGATGGGCTTTGCCGGAGCAGGACAGATCTATATCGCTCAGCTGGCGGGATCCGGCATGGAAGATAAGATGAAAAAAACGGTCGGAACGCTTCTGACCTTTACGATCGTCTGTTCCCTGGTGTTAATGGGATTGGGTATTTTGTTCTGTCAGCCGATTCTGCAGCTGTTGAATTGTCCGCAGGTGGCGCTGTCGCAGGCGTCGCAGTACATGATCATCACGGCTTTGGGATATCCGTTTATCTTCGGCTACAACGCGGTTTGCGGTGTGCTGCGGGGCATGGGCGAATCCAAAAAGCCGCTGTTGTTTATTCTGGTAGCGGCCGCGGCCAACATTTTTCTGGATATCCTGCTGGTTGCCGTTTTCCACATGGGGGCTGCCGGAACGGCCATCGCTACGGTTGTTTCCCAGCTTTGTTCCTTTTTGGCGGCATTCCTCTACCTGTGGATTCAGCGTGAACACTTTGATTTTGAACTTAAACTGCGCTATTTCCAGATTGATATGCCGATTTTGAAGGTGCTGGTTCGCCTGGGCATTCCGCAGGTTTTCCGTTCCCTCATGGTGCGGACGGGAATGCTTTGGGTTAATGCGTCGGCCAATTCTTACGGCGTTGTGGTTTCCACAACCAACGGTGTGGGCAACAAGCTGCAGAAGTTCCTGGAGGTTTTCATCTCCGGCGTCGATACAGCGGCAGCCAGTATGATCGGTCAGAATCTAGGTGCGCACAAGCCGGAGCGGGCCGGGAAAACAACCTGGGTCACAGCCGGCTGCTGCGTCGTGCTGGCAGGTCTCTCATCGCTGCTGTGCGTTTTGATTCCGCATGTCATCTTTGGCATCTTTACCCAGGATGCGGCTGTTATTGAAATGGGAACGACCTTTTTACGGATCTTTACCATTCATTTCTTTGCCTCAGCGATCACGGGATCCTTCCAGGCGATGGTGACTGGCTGCGGATTTGTGGAGATGGGCTTTTTGCTTGGCCTTTTGGATGGCGTTATCTGTAAGATCGGCCTGAGTTTGATCTTCATCAACGTTTTTCACATGGGGTATGAAGGTCTGTGGTATGGCGTGGCTTGTTCCCGCATCGTCAACGGTGTGATCTGCATCGCTTATTATCTCAGCGGCAAATGGAAAACCAGGAAGCTATTAACAGAATAGAATTGGAAGAAAGACAGGAGGAAAATGTATGCCGGGAAGTTTTAAGAAAAATACAGCCTTGGGCGCCGTTCCGCGTCTGATCCATTCCGATTTAAAGTCTAAACGAATCGTTTGGGAAACGGAACATCCAGTCCGCTGGTCCTTTATGAAGATTCTGCGGGAAACGAGCTCATTGAAACAGTTTTATCCAGAGATCAACCCGTATACCGAAGTTTATCAAGTCCGCGAAGGTGTGTATGCGTTGTATAACGACAGCTTCGATGGTGCCGGTGATGTTTGGATGTACTTGGTCGATGGCCCTGAAAAGGCGCTGTTGGTGGATACGTCATTTGGTGTGGGCGATCTGAAAGGTTTAATCCGGCATTTGATCGGAGAAAAAGAACTGATCGTTGTCAATACGCATGCGCATTATGATCATTGCTACGGCAACGCGCAGTTTGAGCGGGTATACTGTCACAGAAACGAAGTTTTGGATCTGCAGACAAAGAACAATCCGGATATCTGGGATTATCTGTTTAACAATACCGATCAGCCGATTCAGGTCTGGGATGAGTGGATTCAGCCGGGTGAGCCGGTATATACCCATTTTGATAAGGAAGATATCATCATTGACCGTCACCACAAGGAGAACTATGTTCCGTATGAGATTATCGGCATTGAAGATGGACATTTGTTTGATTTAGGCGATGGATATCTTGTTGAAGCTGTCCTGCTTCCGGGACATACTCCGGGACAATGTGGTTTCTATGATCATCATCATCACATTTTGTTCAGCGGCGATACAACGGGAATCGGCAGCCGTCCGAAGGGTACGGCTTACGGTGAGTTCTGCACTGTTGAAGCGCTGGGCGAGGCTTTGCGGAAGCTGCAGCCGCGGTTTGCGGAAATCAACGGTGTTTTCCCAGGGCATGGCGCTTGGGATCAATCCCCATTAATCCTGCAGTATTTATTGAATACGGTTGAACAGGTATTAAAGAATCCGGAAAATTCCGATGGTGAGCGGGTATTTGAGCGGGATGGCCAGCGGCATGTTTCCTGCACCAAGAACATTCATCAATGGACAGCACTGCGATACAGCCCAGATCGGGTTTATAAGCATCAGTTTACTGAAGAATAGAATTCAGAAATTATAGAATTTTATAAAAAAGATCTTCGATTCAGGGAACTCCCTGCGCTGAAGATCTTTTTGTGGTTTCTTCTTGAATCCAAAGTCATAACAGCCTCTCAAGCATTTATATACTTATAAGTATTATACTCTAAAGTATATATTATCAATTAAGGGAATGCCTTTGCTTGGGTGACAGATATTTCTTATGATGATCCCTTATCAATAAGAGAAGAGTACACTTTTTAGGCAAGCTTAATAAGAAATATAACAAAACTCTCAGATAGTGGCAGTCTTGAGCGGTTCTAAAGCCCAGCCGATGAAATAAAGCTGCATAAGGCAGTGGTTTTCCTTAAAAAGGATACGGCGCAAAGCTGTAAAAAAATAGAAGAGGTAGTCTATAAAGAAACTTTCAATCTTCTATATTTCATATAATTTCAGCATGACTCCAGGCTAAAGAATATTAAAATTGGATAGGATATCTTCATAGCTTTGATCATAGAGCGTATTGAGAAACAAGGGATTCTGATGGATGAACTGCTTTAACAGATGACTGATCTTCTGGACGTTTTCCCGGCGTCCGTTGCCATATTGATAGAAAATAAAGACGCGGGCCTTGTTTTGATTCCAAGAAATCGGCTTGCGGTTGACAAACACCTCAAAGCAGGGCTGCTGAGTACGCAGGGCAAGCGTGGTAATCAAGACCAAATCATGTTTCTTCTCATTGCTGATAAAGCTGCCGCGCAGCTCTAAATCGCGGAAGAATTCCTCTTGATCGCTGAATTGATTCTGAACTTGTTTATAAATCGCATGATAGACAGCCTGCTTATCAGAAAAATGTGTCTTGTGGAAGTTCTGTTTTGGAAACAATGGGAGTGCTTTGCGGTTCAGATCGCAGACAAGGAACTGAGCTAAATCTTCAAAAACCGCATCGTTGGGATGATGGTTCAGTTCAATCACCGTTTTGGCACAGGCTGGCAGCGAACCGGGATACAGATCGGTCAGGATAGCATCATAATCCGTTTTGGAAGGATCAAACAATTCCGTTACTTCCAGAATCTCGATCTGCCGCAGATAACGATTGGCCTGCATCATCAGCCGTACCGCAAAGCTTTCACTGTAGTAACGACCCTGCCGGGAAACAACCGCGACCTTCATCTTGTCAAAGGTATAATTCTGCTTATAGATTGCGGCGTTTAGAATGTAATAAGCCTCGGTCAGGTCTGTTTCATCCAGCTGAACCGCATACTTCAGTTTATAGAATAAAGCAAATAAGGAACACAGCTCGGCTGTCCATAAGCCGACTTTCGTGGAGGTTGTCAACTCTTCTGAATCCGTTGAGAAGTGAAACTCCTTTTTCAGATGCAGACAATAGAGGTAACAGGCAAAGGCATCATAAAAAGGATCGTCAAAACAACCGTCTAATTCATAATAATGAGATAGGAAAGCCAAGATTTCCTGCACTTCTGTCAGCATTGCCTGGCGCTGCGGCTCCGGTATGAAGGCAGTGCTTCTTAATGTCATGCAGCAGGCGATCATCACAGCCAGGGACAGCCGGTCAGTTTCCTGCAGATTTTCCTGGAAATACGCCGGAAGCAAGCTGTATAGCTGACTGGCAGCCTGATAGGCCGGCAAGCTTTGGATTTTCTGACGCTGATCCGGGGAATAATCGATTTCATCCGCATGATAAGAGCGAGTCCGGGCTAGAAGAATATACTGAACAATCTTGATCAAATGGATATTGGGAATGGTGATGTCGGAATGATTGCCGAAATAAGTCTGAACCTGATCCATCAGCGTCTGCGGATAATCCGTCTGATTTAAAAACAAAGCGCCGAAGGTTCCTGAATAAATCTTCGGCTTGTTTTCATGGACGAAAACTTTATGCATGAAAATCAAACAAAGCCGCTTTGACCATTCGCTGCCCTGCAGGATTAAGCCGTAGTTGCGCCGGACTTTGACTTCCAGCTCAAACGGGGAGAGGATCGTCTGGACTTGCTCCAAAGTTCGCAAAATCGTACTGCGGGAACAGAATAACGCGTCGACCAGCGATTCAATCGAGGTATAGGCGGAGGCGGTCAGAAGTTTCAAGGTAATTAGATAAGCTGTGGAATACTCAGCATAGTTCAAATAGTCAAAACGCCGGAATTCTTTCAGCGACTGCGTCAGAAAACTTGCGGCGATTTCCGGATCCTGAACGATCAAAGAATAGCCAACTGCGACTTTCGTTTCAATCGTACATCCTCTGTGAGTGAGTTCCTGATTGATCAATTCGATTTCCTTACGGATCGTATTGATCGAAACATTGCACAGTTTGCTTAATTCTTCCCCGCTGACATAACCCTCGCTGTAAGAGATGTGCTGTAAAATTTTTCTTTCGATTGCAGTAAGCATGATTGTTATCCCTCTGCCTCTTATTATAAGCTTTTCCCGTTCGATTTGGCAGACGAATCCAGGAAAATTCAGAGGCTGCGGAACAAAAAATCAAGCTTTAGCGGAAAGAAGATAGTGAAACAAGTCTTGGGCCGGCAGAAAAGTAATCGGCAGCGGCTGTTGAATAACTTCCGGCAGCCATCGGGCCATGGCTTTCATTCCCAGCTCTTCACAGTTAAAATGTCCCATTTCCAACAAAACTTTGGATTCACCCTGGGCCGCGGCGTCCTTGACATATTGGGTTAAGGTATAATCGCAGATTTCAAAGGGGATGAGGGCGTCGGCCTGCTGAGCCCGCTGGATGATCTCTTTGTCTTTAGCGGATCCCATCACATGTTCACAGAATAAGACCGTGGATACCTGACAATCGAGATTGCCGACAACCCGCAGTCCATTGAGCTGAAAACGGTCCATCAGAAAGTCGGCCAGCTGACGGGCGGAGATGGGGGCAATTTGATAAAGCAGCGGCTTCAGCGGATCATCCGCCACCTGATTTTCCCACCCCAGTTCCTTCATGATCCCGGTAAAAATGTAATCAGGATTGATGCGCTGAGGATGAAAGGGCTGTCCGTTGCCATGCAGCCGGTCATGATCACGCCAAACCACAAGGCCGTGCTGTTCGGCAAATTGTTTCTTCTTTCTGGCGACTTCGTTGGACTGAAGCATGTCTTCGGTATTGCTGCTGCCGAAAAAGATCGATTCATGACTGATGATCAGGTTGAGATGCTGCTGGACGGCCGCTTCCAGCACTTCATAAGTCGCGCAGACCGTCACACCGATTCCAGTGCATTCCTGAACCGGATCGCCAACTAATATTTGATCGCGGCTGCCGTGCGCGGAAGGTTCAAAAGGTTCATGCCAGGCCATAAGCTGAGTTAAAACTTCAGAAATTTTCATTATTGTATCCTCCTGATGGAACTCTTTATCAGTATAGAAGAAATCCAGGAGTCCAGCATTTCAAAATTTGGTTTAATCTTAAGCGGATTCAGCTTCCCTTGCAAAGAAAAGACGCCATGCATTTCACACTGACGTCGATCCTAGCCAAAGCTTAAGCCTTGGCTGAAAACAAATTTTCTCTTTCCCGTTGTTCATTCTGATTGTAAGCGATACACCAGCGCATGGCCTGGGCTGCGGAATCGACGGTATGCGCCGCCAGCCGCTGCAGTTCTTCGCTGCCGCTTTTCATCGCAAAGGTATGCTGCGCTTCCGAAAACATTTCAGCATCGTTGAGGGAATCACCGATCACGGCCATTTCCTGGGGCTGCAGTTGATAGGTTTCTTTGAGATAGGCAAGAAAGAGGCCTTTGTGAGCTAAACAATTTCCGATTTCTAGCAGCCGGTCACCGCTTCGATGAATCAGACATTGATCATGGAATTGATGACTCAGCCGATGATAAACGGCCTGACAGGCGGCTGGGGAATTGAACTGAGCGGATAATTTGCCGGCAAGAAGACCCCGATCCCGTTCGAGATATTGATCCACCGTGAAATCCATGACCTGACCAATTCCTGTTTTGGTGCATTCCTGGCGATAGCGCAGGGCTGCGGGATGATCCAGGGAAGTAAAAATCCGTTCGGAATTCATTCCTTGAATCTGAAGCGTTTCCAACTGCGGGCATTCCGACCGTAAAAGCTGAATGATCTGACCGAGGGTTTCCCGCTTCAAAGCCCGCACAGCCACCCATTTTCCCTGATCATATCCGACAGCCCCATTAAACCCAGCCGCGCGGATCTTGGAAAATCCATATTTTTTCATCAGGTGAATGCTGTAACCGATCATCCGTCCGCTGGCCGCGCTGAACTCAATTCCGGCCTGCTGAATTTCCCGCAGTGCCGCTTCATTCTCAGCGCTGAGATCCAGTACCGTTTCGCCATGCCCATCAAAAAGCGTTCCATCCAAATCACTGACAATCCATTTAATCATAACCGATCCTACCTTTTTTTTATTTTAACTCAACAATTCAAGGAAATGACAGAAAGATTTGCCGTTAAGACCGCTTTCCTTTCCGCTTGCAAAGTTTGGGATTTATTCGTCTTCTTCGTCAAACTGCGGAAACTGATAATCGTTCATGCAGACAACCGCTTCTTTTCCGACTTCTGCCAGGGCTTTGATCTGGGCTTCGGAAGCTTCTTCATCCAGACACATGAGCTGCAGCAGTAGTGGAAAATTGATGCCGGTAAACAAGTAGGTATGAGGACGGCTGAGATAAGGCACGGCCAGCTGGTTGACGCTGCCGCCTAAAATATCCGTACACAGAATTACCTGATCGGTTTCGCTGACTTCTGCGAAAAAACGCTCCAGTTCAGCTTTGGGATCACAGTCGTCCACATAAGCACTGATCGCCGTGACTGATTGTAAATCAGCTGTGAAGATGCTGAGGGTATTCAGAATGCCGTGCGCCATTTGGCCGTGAGTCATAATTACAATTTTACGCATAATTGAGTTTCCTTCCTTTTTTGGGACTTCTTTGCGAATCAGCGGAAACTGCTGCCCAGTGTCAGTACCGCAAGATGATTTTCCAGAATGACATCCATCAGATGCTCATAATCCGGATTTTTGACCAGCTCGTCGATCACCAGCCGGTCATGGAAAACAATTTCTAAAAGATGGGGAACATATTCATTTTCAAAGCGTTCTGCATCCTTGGCAATGTTGCCGCGATCCCAATACACGACAACCTGAGCTTTCTGCAGGCTGCGGTTCCAGGGAATGGGACGTTTCAGGACAAACACGGCGATCGTCACGCCCTGCGTATGCGAGTGCAGGCCGCTCAGGATGACAACATTGTCCTGCGGCTGGGAAGCCATGATTTGTTCGCAGGCAAGCAGATCCTCCTGCAGCAGCTGAGGGCTGTCGGTCAGGGGCGAGAGGGCTTCGCCGATCATCTTAAAACACGCTTCTTCATTGCTTGCTTCAATCCCCGTGAAAATCTGCTGCGGACGCAGATCAGAGCGAATCTTGAAATTGCTGTGATGCGTACCGTTGACAAATAAACTGCGGATCGTCCGCTTGGTATTTTCATCAAAAAATAAATCAAGATGGAAGACAGTTAAGGTCTTTGGAACAAAATTCAATGTTTCCGCAGGATAAGAAGTAAAGAGGATCTCATAAACACTCAAATCCGTTTCCTTTAATTCATAAAGCTCCAGCACATCGATCTGTTCCAGAAACCGGCCGAAATTGCGCATCAGCCGCTCTGCCATACCGCGCCCAACACTTTTATCAATGTTGGATACGCAGCAGGCCCGGATTTTTCTGAATTTCCAGGGAAACCGGCCGAAAACCGGATGAATCACCAGTGCCAGCCGAGTGATTTCTTCTTCACTGATTTCAATCTCATATTTCTCATGCAAATAAACCATCGCCTGCATCGCCATCTTTTTGGACATGAGGGAGCACTGCACCTGAACCTCACTGGCAAACTGCGTAGTCCGCAGATGATAGCGGGAACGAGTGAACAGACCGTCGAGATGCAGCGCGATATCATCGACCAGCTTAATGTCTTTGTTGATGGAGCTGAACAGATTGGTCTGGGCCAGATGCTGAACTAGATCGAAAGCGATGTCTTTGCTTTCCAGAAAGCCGTCGCGGAACATTTCATCCGGACTCAGCGCGATCCGAAAGCCGACAAAGCCGATCGCCAGAAGAATGATATCCTCGCGGATAAAGCGGCATTGAAGCAGATCGGTACATTGATTCAGCACCAGCTTGGCGACGTAGTAGGAATTGCGGTTGGTGAAGCGGATGATTGTGGATTCGGGATATTCAAGCGGATGTCCCTGCTTGCTGCGAAAGGCGGAGAGGATGATCAGGCGGCTGAGGGAGGCCAGTGAGGAGCTGGACAAATTGTAACTGATAAACATTTCCTGCAGGGATCGAATGATCAGCTCAATCTGCTGCTGAATCTGCGGATCGAACGGATAAAGCCGGCCATATTCCTCAGGCTGTGCCGTGCGCACAGAGGTCGTTGCATAATTGCCGTATTCATAATTCAGACACAGCCGGATATCATGTTCCCTTCCGACAATTTTCATGCCGTGCCGGCTTTTGGATACAATTTTTAGATCAAACTGTCTGAGAATTTCCCGCGCCCGGTTCAGAATCTGTTTGACGCTGGTCAAGTTCATAAAAAGCAGTTCTTCCAGTTCTTCAATGCGGGTATAACTGTCCCGGCAAAGCAGCGTGCGGATGACCAGGTGAGTTCGGTCTACCTGAACCGGATTGAGAATCTGCTGGCTGCTGCGCGTGGCCGTTCCCTGAGAAAAGCGTTCAAACTGCTGGCGGTCGCAGACAGTCAGCCAGTACCCGCTTCCTGTTTTCGACTCGATCACCGCGCCGTTTTCGCTTAAAACCTCATTCAGCTGATTGAGATTCTTCCGGATTGTTTTGCTGGAAACGCCCAAACTGTTCGCAAGGAATTGAGAGCTGACCGGTTCTTTGATACGGCTCAGCCGATCGAGCAGCTGGATTTGAATGGGAAGCAGTTTTTCCATAACCGATCACCTCCTGTTGTCTGTTACTGCAGTTCAAGAACCTCCAGATGCGGATCCGTTTTCACCCAAGTTCGGATCGCTTCCAAAGTGGATTCATCAAAGACCAGAAAATCGACGTATCCATGAGCGTTGCCCAGGGCAGCGTTGATCAGGATGCCGCTTTTCCGCTGACTGAGAATGCGGTTGACTTCCTTCTCTGCCTTTTCGCGCTGTTCCGTTTTTTCCGCTTTGGATAACGCCGGCGGGTAACTGACGACAACGCTGCAATACGCTGCCTGCACTGCGTTGACAAGAGCCGTCGAAGGTTTTTGGGAGGCGGATCGGCCTTCTTCGTTGAGCAGCGGCAGACAGAAGCTGACACCCTCGGTGATATCCTGCCGCAGCGTAAGCTTGCGGGTACGGTAGGTATAATTCTTGGCGATGAAAACAATATCATCTGGATCGATCCAGCCGCGGTTATGACATTCCTGATGAAGCAGGGCTGCCAACTGATCCAGGCTTACCCGGGCCTTGCCGCGTGTTTTCCAGCGTTCGATGCCGTCCAGGAACTGCAGTGATCCCAGATAGGCTTCCACGGCCGTTTCGCCGATCGCATCCGAAAGCATGATATATAATATCATGAAGCAATCTTCCTCACGGAGTCCTTTAAATTTGGGATTCTTTTCCACCTTGAGATTCAGGCGGTGGCGCTTGTTGTCAAAGAAAGGCAGAACCTGGATCTCCGATGGATTCCAGGTCACGCCTTCATGGGTAAAGCTGCCGTTTAAGGCGGGATGGCTGTATTCAAAGCGCCATGTCTTTTTCAAAGGTTCCGGCAGCTGAGAACAGAAGTAAAATGCCAGAATACGCCGCAGTGGATCCAGCGTGGTCGTCAGCTCCAGCATATACTGAGGCTTTTCAGGTAAGCGAACCAGCCGAAACGCAAAGCTGGGAAGGACGGGATCCATCAGTTTTAACAGGATCTGACTGGCCTGCTCGAATTGATTTTGTTCGATCAGGCTTTCCAGCTTGGAGTGCTGTTGGCTGAATTCGGCCATGAAGTTTTCAACATTGTTATGAAATCGGATCATATCGGCCTCCTATGTGAAAGGAAGCACGCAAGAAACATGCGTGCTTCGTAGGCATCCTCAATTTTCAGTTTAAGCCAGAACGCCGATCGCGGAGAGCAGGATCGCTGCGACTAAGACGAGCACAATCATCTTACCGGAAGTCATGTTCTTCCGGCCTAATCCCCAATAGATCAGAGCGACGGTCACGACGTTGCCGAAATGCGGAATGATGGAATCCAGCAGATCGTTGACCGGCTGAACGACTTCGCCATAGCTCATCGTGATTCCGAACTTAACATTGACAGTCGAAGCCACCAGTGCGCCGACAACCGACAAACCCAGAACAGAAGCGGCTTCAGTGATGTGCTGCAGCTGAGCGCTGCGGGTGGTTACGAAAGTGACGCCCTGTTCATAAGCGACAAAGAATAATTTGTAGAAAGCAAACCAGATGACCAGCTGAATGACTTCCGCGATCACCCAGCCGACAATGCTGCCTTCCAAAGCCATGTAAGCAGCAATTGCGCCGAGGATCGTCATGAACATGATCCAAATGATCGCATCCCCGATCCCCGCCAGCGGACCCATCAGCGCTGTCCGCATTTCAACAGCCTGCTTGGTCGCATCCGGATCTTTGGTAGATTCGATGGCGATGCAGGCGCCGAGGATGATGTTGCCCATCCATGGGTGTGTATTGTAGAATTTGAAATGATCTTTGTATTTTTCCGCTAACAGATCCGCATCGCCGTCATAGATTTTTTCCATGGCCGGATGAATGGAGTAAACCCAGCCGCCGGACTGCATCGTTTCATAGTTAAACGGTGACTGACGGGTGAAAATATAACGGTTCAAGCAACGCCGCAGATCTTTTTTAGTCAGTACATTACTCATCGTAGTTCCCTCCATTCGCCGCAGCCGCAGAGGTATTGCCCTTCTCTAAGCCTTTATAAACCATATAGGCAGCGACAAAGGCAAACATGGAGATGGCCACCATCGACAAGCCCAGATAGGAAGCCGCCGCGAAGCCGAAGATCATGAAGACGCCGTATTCCCGGATCGGCAGGTATTTCATTAAGATCGCAAAACCGACTGCCGGCAGCATTCCGGCTGCGGTGTTGAGGCCCTTGGTCAGCCAGACCGGCATGTTCGCAAGCAGCGTGGTGATGATGCCGGAACCGACGGTCATAACCAACAGAATCGGCAGGGTATATAAGGTAGCCCGGAAAATATTCCAGCCGTGAGCCCAGATCCCCATTTTATCGAACTGATGCTTTTCAACGCAGTCCATCTGTTTGTGGATGAAGAAGGAACCGCACATTTTCGCAAGAATATCAAACTGGGTGCCCAGCGTGGCAACCGGAATCCCCGTCGCCAGTCCGGCTTCCACACCGCCGCCGGTCGCAATCGCGAAGACGGTGCCGACAACCGTACCCATGGCATAATCAGGAACGGAGGATCCGCCGTAGCCGCCGACGCCCAAACCCATCAGGCACAGCGTGCCTCCGACGGTCAAACCTGTAGCAACATCGCCCATGATTAAGCCGGTAACAAAACCATGCAGTACCGCTACACCATAGCTGAAAAGCTGAACGCTCATTCCGATGACGGTGAATCCCCACATCCACGCGCAAACCAGAATGATTTGAATTGGAGTAAACATTTTTCTCTTCCTTTCTTCCTTTTCTTATTGATTGAAGGAGCGGATCAATCCAGAATATCCCGGCAGACTTTCACCGGATCATCGGTTCTGAACTGGCAGGTGATCTGAATCCCAGCATCCCGCATTTCGCGAAGCATGGCCTTTTCCTCATTGTTCACCCGGACGGTTTTGTCCAGGATCAGCGTTTCGCCGGTATTCTGTGTTACATTGCCGAGATTGATGCGGGCAAACTGAACGCCGGCTTTGTATAAAGCATAAACATCCTGAATTTCACGACCTACAATAAAGACCCGCTGGTCGGTATAATTCCCATTTTTGATGTTGGCCGCAGCTTTTTCCGGCGCCAGCACAGATAAGCTGACCCCTGCCGGGACGGACATTTTCAACGTGCTGCGAATCACCTGATTGTTAGAAGCGTCTTCATTGACAACCATAACCCGGGTGCAGTGATTCTCTGGAATCCACATGGTAGCAACGATGCCGTGAACCATTCGGTCATCAACCCGAACGTCAACCAGACCACTGCTCTGTAGATATTCGTTCATAAAATAATCTCCTTTCGTATCAATCAAATATGCATATTTATCTGATAGGTTAATTATAAACGCTTACATTTTGTTATTATAGGATATCTATTTCCACTAGAATTTTGCCTTTTCTATTCTTTTTTGACAGAGAATAGCGCCAAATAATGGAAATTATCCTCAGAAGGTCAAAAAGTTTCCACACCGTTAGCGTCTTTGAACGGACTGTATTATAAAAAAGGCTTTTCTGTCTGGATTTTCTTTTCCTTTCGTGATCTGAAAAGACCCGTTGGTTCCCTATAGATCAGGTACTCAAGGATGGAATTCGACGGTTTTAAGGCAAGCATATAAAAAAGTTCGGAAAGGATTACCCTTCCGAACGATGTGTGTTCTTGGATTTAAAACAGATTCTGAATCAGTTTGGCAACATATTCCTCAGCCTGGCCGCGCTTGAGCTGAGTTGAGATTCCGTCATGTCCGCCGTTGAACTCGCTGGCTTCAACAACATAGGTGCTGCATCCGTTCGCATAACCCCAGACCAGACAGACCTTGGCATTGGAGCTGCGCTTGATCTGTTTGCCGAAGGCACTGGCTAATTCACAAGGAATGATGACCAGTTCCAGATCACCTAAGCGCAACACCGTACTGTTGAGGCAAACATGAACATGATCCTGAGCCAGCTTGCGGTGATAGCCGGAAATTTCTGAAAGCAGCCATTTGCGGGCATCAAATTCGGTAACGGTATTGAGCTGTTCTTCCAGTTTTGCCAACGCTTCGCTCAAGGCCGCTTTATCATTGTCATAATCCACTTCGAAAGCAACCGATCGGGCCTGAACCGGAGTTAAACAGAGGTTCTGACCGTCTTTGAAGCCGGCGATGTGAGCCGCGATGCCGGCGGTGACGCGCTTGAGCTCATTAAAATCATTGCCGTGACGGTACAGGCGGTTGGACATGTCCCCGGCATTGCCGTTGCTCATAAGCGGAACAATGCCTAAATATGGTGTCAGCTCACGCCGGACATTGCCCAGCATATCCGCGCTGAGTTGAGTTTCCAGAGGATTCATAATCGTAGAATGACAGGACATATTGACGAAGGCTGCGACAGTTTTTCCAGTTTCATCGCGGAATTCCAGATCGGTGATGACTTCATCGCCGGGCTTATCCAGTCCATTGCGGTTGCCGTAGAAGCCTTTGACTTCACCCTGCCGAACAATGACGTCGGTAAATGGAACAAACTGCTTTGAAGCTTCCAGAACGGCTTCCATCGTTTTGTCCAGCACTTCGTTTTCATACTGCGTATCTGCTTCGGATTTAGATCCGGTGAAGGCCGACATACCAAAATAAGGTCCGGTGTGCGTGTGCGTAACACTGAACACTGTCAGCATCGGATCAATATCCAGAAGCTCATGGACGGTGTTTTTAACACGACTGACAAAATTGAAATCAGCGCCGATGACGTCGGCATTGATAAAACAGCAGCGTGTCCCCTCTAAATTTAAAAGCAGAACATGAACTTCCAGTTCATCATGGACGCCAGTTGAACTTTCTGTCCGCATCGCATGACCTGCGATAGGCACGGAACCGGCGGGGGTGATAATACGGGAACTTTTTGCGACTTCAAGCATGGTAAGAATCCTCCTTCTATAATAACGGTCAAGCCGTTTAATCCTGAATCCAACGGGGATGCGTCAAGATCCAAACTGAAAAATATGAGCCTGTTTCATCCGTTTCCTGATTTGTAAGAGCGCATAAATAGCATGCCGATCTTTCCGATAATCCTCGTTTCATCAACTGGATTGAAGATCAATCAGCGGTATTTTCCAGGACGGTGTTCTGTTTGTTATTTTCATTATAATCACTTTCCAAAGAGGATGAAATACACAATACTTCCGGAAGCTTATGGACCTGGAGTGATGATCTTGAAGTTTTCATGGACTTTTCCAGCGAACAAACACGGAAGAAAAAAGCGGGAAAATATCGCAAGACAATGACCTCAATGAGGAAAACAAGTCCAGATCAGAACAATCCCGCATTCCTGACGGTTTTGAAAATTTCTAATTTCGTGGTAATGATTGATTACTTATTGAAATTTTAAGAAAGTGGAATCTTGATAAAATAGGCATGTTTATGGGAGGTGTTTCATTTGTGACACAGGCAGTAAAAAAAGCGAAAGTCGGAATGAATCTGACGGAAGGATCCATTCTGCGATGTCTGTTAATTTTTGCGATTCCAATTGTTTTGACCAATCTTGTTCAGCAATTATATTCAATGGTGGATCTGGCCGTCATTGGGCAATATGTCGGGACTTTAGGTACAATCGGTGTCAACACCGGCGGTGAAATTGCCGATCTGGTTGCACCGGTTGCGATGGGATTTTCCACGGCCGGCCAGATTTATATTTCACAGCTGTTCGGCGCAGGCGATGAGGGGAAGATCAAGAAAACCGTCGGCACGCTGCTGAGTTTTATGATTTTGATTTCAGTCGTATTGGCTGTCGTCGCGATTTTCTTCCACACGTCTATTTTAAATTTGATCAACTGTCCTCAGGAAGCCATGGATCAGGCAAGCGCCTACATGGTCATAACGGCGATCGGCTTTCCTTTTATTTTCGGATATTATGCCGTCTGCGGTATTCTGCGGGGAATGGGGGAATCCAAGCGGCCATTGATCTTTATTCTTGTCGCGGCCGTGATTAATATCTTCCTGGATGTGGTGCTGGTTGCTGGATTCCATATGGAAGCGGCCGGGACCGCGATTGCGACAGTATTGGCGCAGTTAGGCTCCTTCGGTGCAGCGCTGATCTTCATGATCCGGAATCGAGAAAAATTCGATTTTGAACCGAAGCTGTCTTATTTTAAGTTGGATGGCGAGGTCATGCGCGTGATTATTAAGTTAGGCATTCCGCAGGTAGTCCGCAGTTTATTGGTACGGTTCTCGATGCTGTGGGTCAATTCAACGGCCAATTCTTACGGCGTGGTTGTTTCCAGCACAAACAGTATCGGCAACAAGCTGCAGAAATTCCTGGAAGTCTTTGTTCAGGGAGTCGATACCGCTTCCGCCTCCATGGTGGGACAAAATCTGGGCGCCCGGAAAGTGGAACGGGCCGGGAAAACAACAATCTATACGTTAGGCTGTACGTTGGTCTGCGCAGCGGTGACGAGCTTGCTTTGTCTGTTCTGCCCGAAACTAATCTTCGGTATCTTTACCAACGATCCGCAGGTTTTGGATCTGGGCGTTACCTTCTTACGTATCTTCATTCTTCACTTCATCGTTTCTGCGGTTATCGGGGCTTTTCAGGCGATGGTTACCGGATGCGGTTTTGTTGAACTCGGCTTTGCGATCGGCATCCTGGACGGTGTCGTTTGTAAAATCGGTCTGAGCCTGATCTTCGTCAATCTCTTTCAGATGGGTTATCAAGGTCTGTGGTGGGGTGTTGCCTGTTCCCGAATCATTCCTTGTCTGATCTGCATGGCATATTATTTCAGCGGAAAGTGGAAAACCCGAAAATTATTAACCTCCGGTTCTTAATGAACCCGTAAGCGGCCAGTTAAGGGATTTGCAGCGATCCTCCCTTTCGATACAGATCCCGCACTGTCCGGCTGAAAACCAAATGGCGATGAAGTTCGTCAAAAAATAGAATGAAACAGAAACCGGTCAGCAGATCGGTTTTGTTTTT
>NZ_HE998570.1:39040-83990 GCF_000327285.1 Holdemania massiliensis AP2
TCACTTTCTTGATGAAATCAGTGTTTTAACTCTTTAAACTCGATTCTGAATCGACATCTTTGAAACGGATGAACACCGCTTTATTCCAAGACGAAGACTGCATAAATCTGATATAATAGTGTAAACTGGGCAAGGAGATGAGAACATGAACGATGGCTATCAGGTCGTAAATGGAGAATATGTGGATTTAAAGAATGCAAAGAGCTATTGGGATACAGCCATAGGACTGCAGCAGGTTGATAATCTTTTTCCAAGCCCTAAACTTTACGAATTAGTTGAAGATCATCTGATGGGAAAAAAGAATTATGCTCAGGTGGAAGAGAGCCTGCATGAATACTATGCAGCTGCTTCGGAGAAGCCGAATTACAGAACTCGTGAGGCGGATCTTGTTTCCGTACGGATTGCGCAGCTTCTTAACGATACGAATTTCAGACTCACGAAAAGAGAATTACTGCGGATTCATCAATTTCTGTTCAAAGATATTTTTCCCCAGGGTCTTGAAAAATATGTCGGCCGTTTTCGCGATGTAAATATTCGAAAAGAAGAGGAAATTCTAGGCGGACTTTCAGTTCGTTATTCTGATTATCGTCAGATTGAGGAAAATTTGGATTATGATATTCATCGTGAGAATTTAAGAACAATTCATGAACAGGTAGATCATATTCCTGCTTTATCCAGGTTTGTGTCTAACATATGGAATACACACCCCTTTCGGGAAGGGAATACCCGAGCCACGGCCGTGTATATTCTGAAATATCTCAGGCAAAATCGCTTCCGTGTGGATAATACTTTATTTAAGAACAATTCTAAATATTTCAGAGATGCTTTAGTTTTGGCAAGTGACAACGAGAAAGAATGGAATGATTATCGTTACTTGGAATCCTTCTTTCAAAAACTATTAGTCGATTCCGATTTAGAACTTCCTGCTTTTTGCCTTGCGAATAATGATGCAGAGGATCAATAAGAAAAGGAGTTTAGCTGAAGTTGAATATAAGGAAATAGTAGAACAGAGCTGGTATCAGCCTGTTTTAACTCTTTATAAACGGAATTTGGATATGGATAGATTAGTGAATCACAAAAGCACCTAAATGGGTGCCTTTATTTTCTATAGATATTTACAGCTGCTTTTCTGGAGTAAAGTAAAACCTTTCCTGTTTTTCAGTGTCAGATCCTACAAGAAAAGAGTCAGGAAACAGCGTTCAATGAACTCATGATTATTTGCATATTTCAATGACTTTCAAGGAATGAGATCTTTATTTAAAGAATGATTATCTGAATTCTGTTAAAATAATTTGTTGGCGGAATAAATTCATCGAAGAAGAAAGACTCAGCTTAAAATTGAATTGTTTTCATTTTTGTTTGACATAGCTGAATGAAAGCTTTGCCTACTTCATTTAATTCCCCTTTTCGCCAAGCTAAAACCAAGGTGATTTTTCGTTTGCGATTAAATGGGATAAACAATACGTCATTCTTTTCACCGGGAATGGTCTTATACGGGAAAATAGAAACTCCAGCATTAGCCTTGACAAAGCCAATCGCGAAGTTGCAGTATTCAATTTCTAAATAATTGACATTTTCTGTGCATTGATCAATTTCCTGAACGATATCCCGTATCCATTGATCATTATGTGTAGTAATAATAATCGTTTTTCCAGAGAGATCTTGGGGTTCAATTTCTGACTTAACCGCAAGTGGATCTTCATGATTGACGACACAGTAAAATTGGGATTGTTTCAGTGAAATAAACTCATAATCAGGATTATTTTTGACCCAGCAGTCATAGGTAAACATCATATCTACGGTTTTAAAACGCAATGGATCGCAGCCGCTGCTGATGTTGACGGGAACGGAATCCAAGTGTATCTGCGGGCAGCATTTTTGAAAATTCAGAAGCAAGGCAGGATAACAGTTTAATATCACTTCGGGTGTAAAGCCGACAGTCAATGTCTGGCTTTCACGATAAATTTGAGCTGCCCGCTCAATGGCGTCCTGGTGCATATCATAGATTTTTCGCAGTTCTTCAGCATAGGCCGCACCGGCAGGCGTCAGCGTAACGGAATGTTGATCCCGAAAGAATAAGGGAAAGCCTAATTCTTCTTCAAAATGCCGAAGCTGATAAGAAACAGTGGAAATTGAAAGAAACATTTTTTCAGCGACAGCCGAAAAACTTTTTGTTTCTGATAATTGTAAAAAGCATAGAATTTGTCGTGTGTTCATAAGACTCTCCTTTCTGATAAGAAGTGGAAGAAGAACGTTAATTTCCATCTTATCAGTAAAATCACAAACAAGCAATAAGACTAGATGTGAATATTTAAAAGTTTGTTTTAATTTTTAAAACACAAAGGAATCAAGGGTTGTGTATGATTAAAACAACAGATAGAGGAGGAAACAAAATGAATCAGATTTCACGCAGACAATTTTTAAAAGCAGGATCAGCTGCCGCTTTTTCCACTGCCATCCTTGGAATGCTCAGCGGATGCAGTTCTGATCCTCAGCCTAAAACCACCACGGAACAAGCCTATGATCCGAAAGGTTTGATCCAGTATATGAAAGACAATCCGACAAGCTGGATGTCGGTAGATAACGGATATTGGTCAGAGAAACCGGAAGATAAACCCACAACAGAGGAATTGACAACGATGTGCGACGTCGCAATGATGGCACAGCTTGCGGTTCAATTCAGTGAGGTTTTCTGTGTCGTTCTGCAGGATGTTCAGGATCAGTTTGATGTAATCGGGGATTATTGGGATCAGCTATTTAACGCAAAAGGAAGAAGTGTTACGGAGGGAACGGCAACAATTCTGTTCTATGCGGATAAGATTCTGCCTCAGGAAGAACATGCGACGCCTTACGGCAGTTACGTTGACAGTACCACCGGACTTGAAAGCGAAGTCGGTAATTTCTACAGTCAAAGTGTTACTAACGCCTATTTGGACACAGGGATTGCGATGGGATGGCTGCAATTTGCCGCTCATGCATTAGGCTATAATACCCATATTTTCGGCGGTCTATATGGAGAAGCTGCGAAAACGGATCCAACGCGGTATATCGATGGCAAAGGTTTAAAACGAGGTTGGGGATTTGTCCACAGCTATGGGGAAGATATTAAAGATATTCCGGTAGATGGCAATATGAAACTGGTTGCGGCTGTCGTCATCGGAAAAGTTGCGGAAGGTGAAGATGCAATGACAGCGGCTTCCAAACATATGCGGCCAACCAATTATTCTTTTTATGACGGTCATCCTGGAGAGAAAGCAGTCATTTCACCGACTGCGGATTCAACGACCGGCGCAACTTCGCCGGATGCTACAAGCGCACCGACAGTCACGGCAGAAACCGAGTAACAAGCTTGCAAAAGGAA
The DNA here is from genome assembly GCF_000327285.1 of Holdemania massiliensis AP2. GTDB lineage: Bacteria > Bacillota_I > Bacilli_A > Erysipelotrichales > Erysipelotrichaceae > Holdemania > Holdemania massiliensis. Next base: position 42,402 of record NZ_HE998570.1, read on the forward strand.
TGCAGGGAAAAGCGGAAAAACTAAAAAAGAAGTTAGTCATCTCGTCTAAGGACAGAGGTGACTTTTTTGGCTGTGCTTGAAAAGGCAGCGTTAAAAGTAAAACCTTTCCTGTTTTTCAGTGTCAGATCCTTCAAGAAAAAAATCCGGAAACAGCGTACAATAGATTTAAATGAAAAAAGGGGGGAAGGGAATGCCATCAACACAGGAACAGCGGCATGTTTATTATGACCGCGATTTGGAAATTGAAGCGTACAATCTGGGCGGGATTGTTCAGAAGTTTCCCAATCATTTTCATGAATTTTATGTCCTGGGTTTTATCGAAGGCGGAAAACGGCATCTGTGGTGCCGGGGAAAGGAATACGACGTAGCGGCAGGGGATCTGATTCTGTTCAATCCGCGGGATAATCATTACTGCGCGCCGATTAACGGTGAGATTCTGGATTATCGGGCAGTGAATATCAATCCGGATATTATGCGGAAAGCCGTTAAAGAAATAACCGGCCGCGATTCGCTGCCAAGGTTTACGCAGAATGTAGTGCCGCAAAGTGAAATTGCCGTGCTGATCGGGGATGTCTATGACGCGATTCTAAGCGGAGCACCCAAGCTGAAAAAGGCCGAGGCATTTTATTTTTTGATCGAACAGGTGCTTCAGGATTATGCCGTAGACGTGGATCAAAGTCCAGTGCCGCAGCCCAATCCGCAGATTCAGTCGCTGTGTGAATATATTGAAGTTCACTGCGAAGAAAATATCACGCTGGAAAATTTAGCGGCAATGGCCGGTTTTGGTCAGTCCTATTTGCTGCGTTGTTTTACTCAGCAGGTCGGCGTATCGCCGTACCGCTACCTGCAGACGATTCGAATTGATCGGGCTAAAAAGCTGCTGGAACAGGGAGTTCCGCCGATGGAAGCGGCGGCGATGACCGGTTTTGCGGATCAAAGTCATTTCACCAATTATTTTAAGGAATTTATCGGACTGACGCCGAAGCAGTATCAGCGGATCTTTACCCAAACAGCTAAAAAAGCGGAGACCGAAGATGCGCAGTAAGCTTCGGTTAGGTCAGGCTTCCGCCTTGATTACGATTCTGATCTGGGGGACGACCTTTATCTCAACTAAGGTATTGTTGACAGCGCTCTCGCCAATTGAGATTTTGTTTCTGCGTTTTGTGATCGGTTATCTGGCCTTGTGGCTGGCTGCGCCGCGGCGGTTGGTTCTGACGGATCATAAGCAGGAAGGCTGGTTTGCGGCGGCTGGACTGTGCGGCGTGGCTTTGTATTATGGATTTGAGAATCTGGCGTTAAGCATGACGCAAGCGTCCAATGTCGGTGTGATCATTTCCATAGCTCCGTTCTTTACAGTTTTGTTCAGTGCGGTTTTCCTGAAACAAAAACGTCCGGGACTGCGATTTTTTCTCGGCTTTTTGATGGCGATGGCGGGCATTATGCTGATCAGTTTTAACCAACAGGCTGTTGAAATTCATCCGCTGGGTGATGGCTTGGCAGTGATTGCCGCGATGATCTGGGCAATATATTGTCTGATAAGCAGAAAGATTTCTGAGCTGGGCTACAATGTTCTTTTAACGACGCGGAGAACTTTTTTCTACGGCCTGCTGCTGATGCTGCCGCTGGTTATGACGCAGTTTTCCGCAGATTTTCAGATCCTGTCTGAACCCTCCGTTCTGCTGAATTTGGTGTTTTTGGGGTTAGGCGCATCGGCGCTGTGCTTTGTGACCTGGAATTATGCAGTTGGAATTTTAGGCTCGGTGAAAACGAGCGTGACCATTTATATCGTACCGGTGATTACCGCAGTGGCTTCAGCCTGGGTTCTGCATGAACCGCTGACACCGCGGGTGATTTTGGGATTGGGCTTAACCCTGGGCGGCTTGCTGCTGTCCCAGAAAATAAATCAGGAAAAGGAGCAGAAAGAACAAAATGGAATACTTGAATGAAAAATGTGTCATGGTGATCAATTCAGAATTGCCGCTGGGACTGATCGCCAACACGGCCGGAATCTTAGGTATAACTCTAGGTAAGCTTGCACCGCAGATCGTCGGTGAGGACGTGGTTGATCAAAGTGGAAATACCCATTTAGGTGTCGTTGCCATTCCCGTGCCGATCTTGAGCGTATCTACAGAAAAGCTGAAAAAGATTCGCGAACAGCTGTATCAGCCGGAGTTTTCCGATCTGATTGTCGTTGATTTCTCGGATATTGCCCAGAGCTGCAAGAACTATCCGGAATATATTGAGAAGGCAGCTCAGGCATCAGAAGCACAGATTACATACTTTGGGATCGGGTTATACGGTCCGAAGAAACGGGTAAATAAGCTGACTGGCGATCTGCCGCTGCTGCGCTGAATCTTCAATCTTGAGGGACAGAGATTTGATCTGCCCTTTTTTTCTGTTTCGTGCAGAAACGGTTTAAACGAAATGATTAAAGAATTACCATAAAAAGCAAGGTGGAAAACAATGAAACAGACGGAAAAAAGAAAGGAAGAGAAACCAACGGAGAAAGGTGTGAAACAGACTCGAATGTCTTTTCATATCCTGAGGCTCACCTGAAACCTGTGAAATAATCCAGAAAATCACAAGACATTTTAATGCTTTTGCGGCCGCTTCGTGGTATATTATTGGTGTGAAAACAGGAGGATAACACATGAATAAAAAACCTTTAGTTCTTGTTGTCATGGATGGCGTCGGATTAACCGAGAAGGATAACGGCAATGCGGTCAAGCATGCCTACACTCCGAATCTGGACGCGCTGATGGCAACCTGCCCGAATACAAAAATCAAAGCCCACGGTACCGCGGTGGGTTTGCCGAGTGATGCCGATATGGGAAATTCCGAGGTCGGCCATAATGCGTTAGGCTGCGGTCAGATTTACAGCCAGGGTGCAAAGCTGGTCAACGAATCCATTGAAACCGGTGCGATTTATACATCGGATACCTGGAAAGAACTGATTGCGAATGCGAAAGGTCATACGCTGCACTTTTTAGGTCTGTTGTCAGACGGCAACGTCCATTCGCATATTCATCATCTGGAAGCCATGATTCGCGAAGCAAAGAAGGAAGGCGTTGAACGTGTACGTCTGCACGTTCTGCTGGATGGCCGCGATGTTCCGGAAACCTCAGCGCTGATCTATGTCGAAGAAATTGAAAACCTGATGACTGAGCTGAACGACAGCACCTTTGATGCGAAGATTGCCAGCGGCGGCGGACGGATGGTCATCACGATGGATCGTTACGAAGCGAACTGGAATATGGTTGAAAAGGGCTGGCACATTCATGTTTTAGGCGAAGGCCGTCAGTTTGCTTCAGCCAAAGAAGCAGTGGAAACGTACCGCGAGGAGCTGCATTGCTCAGATCAGGATCTGCCGGGCTTTGTCATTGCGGAAAACAGCCAGCCGGTCGGAACGATTGAAGATGGCGACAGCGTTATTCTGTTCAACTTCCGCGGCGACCGCGCCATCGAAATTTCCAAAGCCTTTGAAATGGCGAACTTTGATGCTTTTGACCGCGTGCGGTTCCCGAAGGTCATCTATGCGGGCATGCTGCAGTATGACGGCGATCTGCACATTCCGGAAAAATTCTTAGTCACGCCGCCGCACATCACCAACACGATGTCGGAATACTTGGTGAAAAAAGGCATTCGTTCCTATGCAATTTCGGAAACGCAGAAATTCGGTCATGTTACTTACTTCTGGAACGGCAACCGTTCAGAAAAGTTTGATGAAAAGCTGGAAACCTGGGTTGAGATTCCATCCGATATCGTTCCATTTGAACAGCGGCCTTGGATGAAAGGCGCGGAGATCAGTGACGAACTGATTAAGGCAATTGAATCCGGTGATTACGATTTCTATCGTGTTAACTATCCAAACGGCGATATGGTCGGTCATACCGGCAACTATGAGGCGACGATCATCGGCATGGAAACTGTGGATCTGTGCTTGAAGCGGTTAATGGATGCCTGTGACAAAGCCGGTGCGATCATGATTGTGACTGCCGACCACGGCAATGCCGATGAAATGGAAGAAAAGAAAAAGAATCCGGAAGACAAGGCGAAACCGAAAACTTCCCATACGCTTAATCCGGTACCGTTCATCATTCGCGGCGCGGATGTAGAATTAAAGGACGGCGATTTCGGTTTAAGCAATGTGGCAGCTACGGCTGTTGAACTGATGGGGCTGGAAGTTCCGGAAGGCTGGAACGAAAGCATGCTGGCCAAGAAATAAAAGTTCAGACAAAAACAAATATTGCCTCTGAGTTGTGGTATCATAAGCTCAGAGGTTTTCTTTTCAATTCATAAAAAGAAATCGAGTTCCCATTTCCTGCAACATTGATCTTAAAGGAGGAGAATTATGCGAAAAGGACTTTTAACCATCTTGGCTTTTGGCCTGCTGCTCAGCGCTGGCTGTTCGTCAGCAAATGAAAAACGGACCTTCACGGAGGAAGGAAAAACGGAAGTCACAGTCCAGGAAACTTTGTTGGAAACCCAGAATCGTCAGACTGCGGAGATCACAGCTCAGCTGCAGGGCGGAACGCTGGATAACCCGATTGTACTGGTCAATCCGTATGGGCTCAGCCCGCTCAGCGCCCTGATTGCACTGGACATGGAAACGGAAGAAGCGCTGACCGTTACGGTAAAGGGCCGAAAGGCGCAGGCTGATCTAAGCTGGACTTATGCTCCGGCAACAGAGCATCGGGTGCCGATCATCGGCTTGTATCCTGAGGAAGACACAACGGTGCAGCTGATTGTCGGTGATATCGTCAAAGAACTCAAGATTCAGGGACAACCGTTACCGGAAGGGGCATTCACTGCGGAAGTAACGACAGCTTATCAAAATCCGGAGCCTAATCAGCTGATTTTCACGACACCTTCCAGTACAGGCTATGCGACAGGTTATGACTGCGAAGGCGATATCCGCTGGATATTGAACGTCATGATGTTATGGGATTTGAATTTGCTGGACAATGGACGGGTCACGCTGAGTACCAATCGGCTGCTGGACAGTCCGTATTACACCACCGGTTTTTTAACGATGGATCTGCTGGGGCATATTGACACGGAATACAGTGTGCCGGGAGGTTATCATCATGATCTGGATCAGCTGCCTAATGGAAATTATTTAATCGCTTCGGATGACTTCAGCAGCGGTACAGTAGAAGATGTGATTGTAGAAGTCGATCGGGAAACCGGAGCGATTGTCAAATCATTTGATCTAAAAAAGACCTTGCCGCAGGATGAGGGCAAGAGTCTAAACTGGACGGCCAAAGACTGGTTTCATAACAACAGCGTTGATTACAATCCGATCCAGAACACGCTGACTGTTTCGGGAAGGCATCAGGATGCCGTCGCGGTGATTGATTATGATACACAGGAACTGATCGCGATTATCGGTTCTCCAGAAGGTTGGTCTGAATCAATGCAGTCTTATTTCCTGACGCCGCAGGGGGATGACTTTGAATGGCAGTGGGCGCAGCATGCGGCAACCTGGCTGGATGATAAACACCTGATGTTATTTGATAACGGAATGTATCGTTCAAAAACAGAAGACAAGGCGGTTGCGGCAGAAGATAATTATTCGCGGCTGGTGGTTTATGAAGTGGATCTGGAAAACAAAACGATCAGGCAGGTCAAGGAATATGGCAAAGAACGGGGCTATGCTTATTATTCACCGTATATCAGCGATGTTGATTTCCTGGGAAATGATCAGTGGCTGATCACATCCGGCGGTATTTCCTGGCTTGACGGCAAGATTAACAACATGCCGGGTTCCCTGACCACCTATGATAAGATGGAAGCCTATGTGACGCTGATCGAGGGGGATCAGGAAATATTTGAGTTGAAGATTCCAGCGAATATTTATCGGGCAGAAATGATTGATGTTTCAAAGACGACGATGACACCATTAACGTCCGGCAGCTTGTTGGGAACGTTGGGCATGACGACATTTAAAACGGAAGCGGATTTATCATCGAAATTGAAGTTCAGTGAGGCTCAGACAATCGGTGAGGAGCTGGCGCAGAAACTGATCTTAACTCAGGAACAAGATCGGCTAATGGTTACGGCAACCTTAAACAAGCATGATAATCTCGATCTTATTCTGGTCAATGAAGAAGAACTGCGGATTTATCCAGTCCAGACGGATACCCAGCCGGGAATGTGTGTTGCGGTCTTCAATCAGCCGAAGTCACCGGATGTTTCCACGCTGATTCAGACAATCAGTGCTGAGGGGTTGGAAGGAACATGGCATATTTACTATTTGTTTAATCAACAGCTCTATGATGCAAAACAGGTTTATAAGAACTAATGGGGACGAAAGAAAAAAGAAGGCAGAAGCCTGGGCGCAGTTAAAAGTCGATTCGGGTTCAATGAAAAAGCAATTCAAAGGACAAAACAGCCGGACATAACGCCAAAACGCCTGATCAAAAAATTTCCGAGCTGGAGAAAATGTGAAAATTTCCTGTAAAAGAATAGATTCTTTCTCTTTGCTTTGAGAAATTTGGCGGAGATGATAAGGATACGTTTTATTTGTGAAAGGATAAAATAAGAATCGGAATTGCCTCCGATTTTTATTTTCACTGTCGGTAACATTAATAACGGAAGGAATACTGATCTGCATGGTAATACGTTTCGGTATATTCAAACGGTGTGTTGTCCGTAAGATAAGAAATATGCGTACTCAGAACAACGTCGCGTTTTTCGCTCATTTCCAGATGCTTCTGAATTTCCTTGTTTGGCATAACCACGCTATTGTAAGCCAGCTGCAGATTTAATTTTTTTAATAAGTATATAAAAAACAGGGTTCCCCAATCCAGGCTCAGAATTGGAGTGTTTCAGGGAATGAGGAACATCCATTGAAAGCTGAACTTAACGGCGGCCAACAAAAACAAGAGTTTGGTTTTGTCATAGAAAGTTTAATAAGATTTAAGAGTTGAACGAGTTCTTTCATGATATACTCCTATCATAAACCTGGGAAAGAAGGGGTATTATGTTTAAAAATAAAAATGGAGAACTCCGGGCTGGCTGGAAAATTGCAGGGATGCTGGGAGCGGTTTTCGGCAGCTTGTTTCTTTTGATTTTTGCGATACAATTTGGTTTTTCTTTTATTATGATTGCGACGGGGAATCTGAATGCATCAACCGGGATCGGAACGCCGTTGGCGTATCAGATTGCCGCAGTCATCAACACATCCATGATGTTTATCCAAACTCTGGTGATGATTGGAATTCCCATCCTGCTCTGGCGGAAGGGACTGAAAAAAGATCTGCGTTCATTGGGACTGCCGGCTTTGACAAAGCACTGGCGTTCCATGGGGCTGGGATTGGCGATCGGCGCCGGTTCCATGACGTTGGTTTTCCTGCTGCTTTTGTTTACGGACAGCGCGCAGGTTTTAACTTGGACGCCGCAGTGGAACTTTTCGTTTTTGGTGATGCTGGCGATGTATATTCTTGTGGGATATTCTGAAGAAATCGTCTGCCGCGGCTATATTCAGGGCGTCATGAAGCAAACTCACAATCCGATCCTGATCGTTTTGGTTCCATCCATCCTGTTCTCGCTGATGCACTCAGCCAATTCCGGGATGGGGCTGATTCCGTATCTGAATCTGTTTTTGATCGGTCTGTATCTCTCCCTGATCACGCTGAGCAGCGGTTCACTGTATCCGGCAATTGGCTATCACATCTTCTGGAATTTCTTTCAGGGGCCGGTCTATGGCTTCTCGGTCAGCGGCGGGATGGAAAGCGGCCTGCTGAGCACGTATATGAAAGGCAATTCCCTGCTCAACGGCGGAGCTTTTGGCCCGGAGGGCGGATTGATTGTTACAGCGGTCATTCTGTTGATGCTAGGAGTTTGGTACTGGAAGAACCAAGCTCAGCTTCCAGTTTTATGGAAACAGCTGAAATCTGAAAATGTTGAAACAGCTTCAGAAGAATGAAAGACGATTTCCCCTCGAAGCTTGAGTGAAGCTGGAAGATCTATATAAAAAACGCGTTGACTTCTCAAGTTAGATCAGAGAAGAGCCAGCGCGTTTTTCATTTATTTTCCTGAAGAATTAAGCGGCGTTTTCTGCAAGCAGCCGGATTTCGCTTCGGTATAAGAACAGGATAAAGACGGCAGTGATCACTAGGTTAAGCACGCTGCTGATCATAGAGAACACATTGACCATGTTGGACAGGGAAAGCACTAAAAATGAGAATAAGATGTTCACGCCATAGCTGAGAATCATCAATTTCCAGGTTAAATCTCCATGCTTGATCAAGGCCGTTTCCTGCAGATCCGTTAATAGGTTGGTCGTTCCCTTGATAATGAAGAAGTTCTGGAGGAAACCGAAAACGGAGGCAGTCGTGGACAGTGCTAACGCAACGATCATAAAGATATTTGCGGCATTCGCGTCGCCCGCCGCATACTGATTGGCGAAATAAACCGAAGCCATGGACAAAATCAAGCTGCAGCCCAGACTGCAGAGGACCATGATGAAGGCTCGGTTATACAAAACGTCAGCTTTCCGGGCTTTAACGATGCCAACTAGAATGGTGATGCCAGCAACCATACTGATCAGATTGCCGAGATTCGGAATGGAAACAAACAGGGCGATGACCTGACCGAAGAAGATGAGTTTCAGCGCTTTGCCAGCTGTAAAATAGCGATTTTCTAACATGATGAAGACTGATAACTGCTGCTTTTGATTATGTCAGCCGTTATCTTTTCCTTTCTTTTCTGCCAGCTTTGTATGCAGGACAGAGGTTCATCGGGAATTTTATCACAGAAAATGAATTCGGACAAGGCGTGTGGACCCACAAGGCGCCGCAGTCTGCCGGATAAGCGGTAATTTAAGCGGGTAAGCTAGCAGGGAAGGGAGGCGTGAGAGATGTATTTTAACTATCATGCCAAAGCGAGGCGGCTGATCCGCGAAGGTCACTGCACGCATTTTGAACTCGTTGAGCGGTGGAACCAGATTGCTCCGGCACTGGTTCTGTATTTTGACAACGAGCCGCCGATGCCGATTCGCCAGGAACGCTGGGCTGATTATTTTGAATTGATCGATGAAATTCATAACAAGTCTGCCGATGAGGGGGAATAAGGCTTTACTACCGCCGCGAAATCCGCTAAACTAGAAGCGATTGAGAGGGTGATGATGTGACGCAGATACAGGCTGTGGTGTTTGATATGGATGGGGTTCTGATTGATTCAGAACAGTATTATCAGGATATGTTAATGAAATACTTCAGAGCGATGAAGGTGGATCTTCCGCCTCAGCGATTGAATTTATTAGTCGGAGCCAATGGGAAGATGAATTTGTGGCCTAAGATTCTGGAAGGAATTGAGCTGCCGCAGCCGTATGATGAATTCATGATCGGTCTGCGGGAATATCGTCATGCCCAAGGCATTGCGGATTATCGGCCCTTGTTGTTTCCCGGCGTGGAAGATACGCTGAAAACGCTCAAAGCCAGCGGTAAAAAGCTGGCACTGGCTTCCTCCAGTTCGTTTGCCTCGATTGAAAAAATGTTGTCAGATACCGGGCTTTATACCTATTTTGAATTGGTGACTTCCGGCGGCATGTTCAAGGAATCCAAGCCGAATCCGGAAATTTATTTGTTTACTGCCGAGAAGCTGAAGCTGGACCCGCATCAATGCGTGGTTGTGGAGGACTCCCCGTATGGAATTCAGGCTGGTGTTTCGGCAGGCATGACCGTGATTGCCCGACAGGATGAACGATTTCCGATGGATCAGTCCCGCGCCCATTATTTTGTAAAACAATTAACGGAAGTTCCGGCCATAGTAGCACAGCTGGCATAAGTGAATGATGCTGGATTTCTGTAAAGATCGCAATGAAGGAAGAATTCATTCGTAAAATGAAATCCAAAACAGAAGAAAGGATCTGTTCTGATAAGCGGAAGCGGAACAGATTTTTATTTTGTGAAGAAATATTTTTGAAAGCGCTTCAATTTTCTTCTTGACTGGTCAGACCAGATTTTGTTATGATGGTGAAGTCGAAAGGAAGACAATGGAAAAAGAGTTCGACGAAGGAGAGGAAAAAGGATGAAAAAACTGATTTTGTTAGCCTTGGCCGCGGTGTTAGCCACCACTGCGGCAGGCTGCAGCGCAAACAATCCGCAGACTGCCGACCAGCCATCGGCGCCGACAACGGATTCGCGCAGCGTGACACTGAGCGAGGGTGTTAGTGTTAAGGGAGTTCAGGCAGATGTTACCTATCCGCTGGAAGGTTTGGATGACACCCTAGCGATGAACAACCTGACAACCGTAAAAACCTATGCGGGACAGGGAAAGGTTTCCGTTACGCCGGAAGGTGCGGAGAGCTTCGACCTGTTTATCAATGGGACGGCCATAGATCACAGTGAATTTGCCGGGAAGGCCTTCACAGTCGATTTTGCCGCATTGGCAAGCAATGAAATCAACACGATTCAGGTCACCAACATTCTGCCGGAAACGGCCAGCGTGAATATCAAGGTTGACTATCCGACCGTGCTGGAAGGAACGCCGGAAGAAGTCGGTTTCAGCAGTGAAAAATTGGGCTTTATCGATGATCTGTTAAACAAAGAAGTCGAATATGGGTTCCCCGGCGGCCAGTTGGTCATCATCAAAGACGGGAAAATGATTAAGAATACAGCGTATGGCTTTGCCAATTCCTACAATCAGGATGGAACGCGGATGGATAATCCGGTGCCGTCGACAACAGAAACGCTGTATGACTTAGCTTCCAATACGAAGATGTATGCCACCAATTATGCGCTGCAGATGTTGGTCAGTGATGGCAAAGTCAATATCACCGATACGATCCAGAGCTATTTCCCAGAATTCAAAGATCAGCCAGGGGCAGCGATTCAGGGAAAAAATACGATGACGATTCAGAATATTTTGGAACATCAGGCCGGTTTCCCTGCCGATCCGCAGTATCACAATGATACTTATGATAAAGATGACGGGATTGAAAATAGTGTCAATGATCTGTATTCGGTAGAAAAACAGACGACCCAAGACATGATTCTGAAAACACCGCTGCAGTATGAGCCAGGAAGCAAAACGGTGTATTCCGATGTCGACTACATGCTTTTGGGACTGATTGTCGAGCAAGTCAGCGGAATGGATCTTGACGTCTATGTTGAGGAAAATATCTACAAACCACTGGGTCTTGATCACATTGTCTTCAATCCGCTGCAGAAGGGTTTTGACAAAGACCAATGTGCTGCGACCGAGCTGAACGGCAATTCCCGTGATGGTGCGATTACCTTCACGGTGAATCGGACCGAAACCATTCAGGGTGAAGTTCACGATGAAAAGGCATTTTATTCCATGAACGGCGTATCCGGTCATGCCGGATTGTTTGCGGATGCCCAGGATCTGGCCCGGCTGGCTCAGGTGATGCTGAACCAGGGCGGATATGGCGATGTCAAGCTGTTCTCGAAGCAGACGATTGATCAGTTCACGAAACCGAAGTTCACAAGCCAGACATATGGCTTAGGCTGGCGGCGCATGGGCGATCATGGTTACAGCTGGTACTTTGGTCCGCAGGCCGGAGCTTCAACCTATGGTCATACCGGATGGACGGGAACGCTGAGCTTGATCGACCCGGAAAATGATCTGATCGTGATCTGGTTGTCGAATAAAATTAACAGTCCGGTTGTTGATCCAGAAGTCAATCCGAATTATTTCTATGGCAACCACTTTATCGGCGGTACTTTAGGCGGTGTGGCAACTTTAGCCTACGATGCGCTGAATGCGACATCCATGGAGAGTACAGATTCTCTGTTGGCTCAGATGGTTGCGAACAAGCTGACGCTGATGGAAACGGATGAAGGCTATCAGAACGCAGCGGATGAACAATCGCTGCAGGCCTTGATGGATCTGTTAGTCAGCCGCGCGGAAAAGACCGGTTCGGCTGCGGTGAAGAGCCAGGCTGAACGGTTAGTTGAAAAGCTGACGGATGAAGCTGCGAAAACCGCGCTGAATGAACGGCTGGCTGCGGTAAAATAAGCTTTATCTTCCTAGGCTCTGCGCATTAGAAGGCAGTGTCCGCAAAGATTCTGCTTTCGTGAAGCGCTTCAAACAGAGAAGACAAAATAAGAAAACACAAGAAGGAGCGGACAGAATTCGCTCCTTTCGTTATTTTTATCCAAAGAAGGGTCAGTTTACCCTTAATGGTTACAAAAAGAAAACTCCCCAAGGTGAGGAGCTTTTCGTAGTTAGGATTAAGGCTGAGCTGCTGCTTCCGGATCCGTTTCGGCTTGATCGTTAAAATAGGTGCCGAACAAACGCTCATACTGCAGTGTCTGATAATCCTGAATCATAGCGGTAAAATCCGTCGATTCCCAATGGCTGTACGCCTTTCCCAACGTGTCCATATATCCCGCAAAGGTCAGGACTGGAAGGTCCTGCTGCAAAGATTGCAGATATTGGCCATATGAATCCGCTGGCAGACCGGCACAATTGAGCAGCAGTTGGGACAGGAAATTCAAGCTGGTTTCCGTTTTATCTAATTCCGGGAGCGGATAATTGGCCCAGAGGACAAACGGAACGCGATATTTATTCATATACTCTTCCATGCTCATAGTCTCGGTTCCAACGCCATAGGCTTTCTCCAGAAACTCCGGCTCCACTGATGGCTGATGATCGCCGAACATCAGGATCAGGACAGGTTCTTCTTGTTGGCTGAAGTAATCGGTCAGCCGCAGAAATTGTTCTTCTGTTTTGTTGATCAACGTCAGATATTGCTGCGCCATCGGGTATTTTTCCGGTTCGTCCAGCAGATCGACCGCTGCCGGATAGTCCTTCACCGTATAAGCGCCGTGATTCTGTATCGTGACATTAAACAAAAACAACGGTTTCTCCGGATCGCGATGCTCATATTCCCAGATAATCTGATCAAAATCGGTTTCATCGCTGATATAGCCATGTTCCATCATAATCGGAACATCCAGTTCCTCCGCACTTTTGAAGGTATCAAAGCCTAACCGCGGATAAGCCTGATCCCGCTGCCAGGAGCTTCGCTCACCTGGGTGAAACGCGGCTGTCTGATAGCCGAGCTGTTTGAGATGGGCTGCCAAGGAAAACGAATCTTTCAGAATGTATTGTTGATAAGGGATGCTGCCGGAAGGAAGAAACGCCATCGAATTGCCGGTTAAGAATTCAAACTCACTGGCACTGGTTCCGGCACCGAAAACCGAGGCGTAGGCATGGGAGAATAGAGCGTTGTCGAGGTCGGAAAAACGGCTGATGACGCTTTGCGTAAGCTCCAGATTGCCGAATTCTTCAAAGTCAGCCCACGACTCGTTCATAATTGCGATGACATGGGGATTTTGCGGCAGCGATAGGACGGGTGTTTCAACCGTGACTTCGCTCAGGATCTGATCAAGCTTTTCCACAGAAGTATCGGCAGGGACATCAACGTTCATAAATTCAGTATTTCTTAAAAAGGTTGCGAGAATCCCACTTTTCTGGTAAGCACCGCGCTGATCCCAAACATCAGCGCGGACGTTGAAGCGGGACAGATTGCGCGGTGAGGTCAGTCCGGCGCAAAACAAAGCCAGAGCCAGGCAGGCAAGCCGGACAGGCAGCTGAAACCGCGGCGTGACCGCAAATGGCAGCGTATCGCGGCGGCGACCGAAAATGACGGCGATCAGCATCCCCGCCAGCAGCAGGACAGCTAGGAACATGGGCAAAGTCGGCGTAAAATCATAGGTAGAAGAAACTGCCAGCGCCGTATTCAGGGCGGTCAGATCCCACGGCAAAACAGGCGTGCCACGAAATACGGACACAAAATAATTAAGCGCCCCGAAAAGTGCGCAGCAAGTATGAACAATCAGACTGCAGGCCGCTGGTTTGCGGATCAGCGCGCAAAGCAGATAATAGACCGCCCCTACACAGAGGGCATTAGCGATAAAAGCCGAACCGGAAATCAGCCAGGGATCGCCGCAGTATACATACTGCATCAGAAAAACAGCTGAAAATGGCGAAGCCACCATCAAGAACAGCCGCAGGATCAGAGCCCTATGCTTTTTTATAAAATCCAAGGATTGTTTCAAGGTCATCAACCCCTTCCTTATGTATTTTCACAATTTGAACATATTGGCTTATTTTAAACGAGTTAAAGCAAAAGATCAAGAATACAGGACTATTTCACTAAAAATTCCCACATTTTAAGATCCGTTGCAGCATCCCTCCTGCTCAGAAAAGGGGGAACTTGAGCCTGCTTTTTCAAAATTGATCCTAATATTTGGAGTTTTCGGATCAGCCTGAAAAAGCGAGTCCGAAAGTTGTGTTTATTTTATATTTTCGAAAATTTTAACATGAGTTGATTTGTGAAAAATACGGATTGAAATTCAGAAATTTTATTGCGGAAATGAACGGGGCAGTGCGTAGGCCGTCTTTCAAGACTGAAGGGACATAAGCGGATAGTGCATCAGGATTATCGCATCCAATTTCATTTTATCGAACCATTGGACATGAACCGGCAGCTTGCATTCGCCGCCGTTTCGCCTTACAATAACTCTCATAACCAGCTTGGATAAGGGGGAATTCAGGATGAAACGGGAAAACTGGACGTTTTTAAAACGGGTAATTTTGCTTTCGCTGCCAGTGATGATCCAGCAGCTGCTGACCAATATGCTGAACCTGTGCGATACGATGATGATCGGCGGGATCGGGGAAAATGCAATCAGTGCGGTCGCCATCGTTAACAAGGTCTTTTTTGTTTATCAGCTGATTTTGTTTGGTTTAAGCAATGGAATCGGGATCTTTATTTCTCAATACATGGGAGCAAGGCAGGAGGATCAGATCACAGACTTGTATAATTTTGGCTTGATCCTGTGCTGTCTGATGGGAATTCTTGTCACGGTCATCCTTGTTGTTTTCCCGCAGCCGATCCTCGGCTTGTTCGTTCAAAATCCGGTTGTACTGGCGGATGCGGAGGCTTATCTGGGGGTATTGCTTTGGACGTTGCTGCCTTTTGCCTGCACCTCGATGATCAGTGTTGCCTGCCGGGTAATGGGAAGGCCGGCGATCCCGATGGTGTCCGGTGTGATTTCCTGCTGTGTCAATATCGTGCTGAATGCCGTCCTGATCTACGGCCTGTTCGGATTTCCGAAATGGGGAGTGATCGGCGCGGCCGTGGCAACGATGATCGCCCGGCTTCTGGAAGCCGCTTATCTGTTTTATGCTTCCCGCCGTTACCTGCCGGCGTTAAAGCTCAGACTGAAAAATAAACTGAGCGGTTCGATGCGCTGGACAGTCATCCGCAAGGCGCTGCCGTTAATGGGCAACGAACTGATCTGGTCGCTGGGATTGAATATGATCTTTATCAATTACAGCTTTATTGCCGAACAATACATCCCGGCGATCACCGTTGTCGATAATATCAGCAATCTTGTTTATGTTGCCTTCAGCGGCTGTTCGGTCGCAGTCGGCGTGATTATCGGTCAGGCGCTGGGATCCGGAAAGCTGGAACAGGCGAAGCAGGACGCAAAAAAAATGATCGGTTTTGCGCTGACGGTGTATCTGGCCGGCGGTGTGATTCTGGTAGCGATTCATCGCTGGGCGCCGGTCTGGTTCTCATTAAGTCCGGCGAATGTTTCGATGGCGGCGGCGCTGATTCTGGCAAAAGCCTTTCTGGCCTGGACGCAGGGATATGCCAATACGGTGTATTATATTCTGCGGGCGGGAGGCGATACCAAGTCCGTTTTGATTATCGACGGCCTATTTACCTGGTTTGGCCCGGTGCTGCTGAGCTTTTTGGTAGCGCGGGTGTTCAGGGTTTCCTTATTCCCCGCGTATTGTCTGGTCGAAGGCGCGGGTCTGATCAAGGTCTGTCTGGCTACCTGGTTTTTAAGAAAAGGAAACTGGCTGAAAAACCTGACAGAAGGCAAAGCAGAAGCCGTACAATAGAAAGAAACGAGAGGCAGAAGATCGGCAAAGCAGGAATATTTTTGGGACTGATCATGCATTTGTAGAAATTTGATCAAAATCTGGTATAATAAACTTAAAAAATGGTAGTGAGTATTGAAAGCGAGGGTGAAGTGTATGAAAGGCATAACCTTGGATGTTTTGATTGCGGACGAGATCCGATCCCAGATTGAAAACGGACAATATCCGGAAGACAGCCGGCTCCCCTCGGAAAGAGAACTTTGTGACGAATTTTCAGTCCAGCGGTTGACGGTACGTTCCAGTCTGCAGATTTTAAAATATGAAGGGTATATTTATTCTAAAAACCGCAGCGGTTATTATGTGGCCAAACGGCGGATTACTAAAAATCTCAAGGAATTCCGTTCGACAACGCATATTTTGGAACTGATGGGCAAGCCTTCCAGCATCACGCTGCTGCAGTTCGATAAGATTGAGGCGGATAAGAAATTGGCGGCGCGGCTGGATATTCCAATTGCCACTCCGTTGTATAAGCTGAGCCGGCTGCGCAAATTGGAAGAAGAACCGATATCAATCGAAATCAGCTATACCTTTGCCGAATATGTTCCGGGATTGGAAAAATTCGATTTCACTTCCCGTTCGCTGTATGCCATTTTGGAGAAAGAGTATCACATTGTCATGGATCGGGCTGAACAGGAAATCAGCGTTATTCATGCGAACGAAATGGAAAGCGAGCTGCTGAAGGTTGATCTGGGAGCTTCCTTGATCAAAGAGCATGGAATCGTTTATGATACGCAGAATCGCAAACTGGAATACAGCGAGAATATGATGCTGATGAATCGCTTTGTTTTCATTAAGTAGGGGGGAAGGACGATGAATTACAGACCGCCGATCTACATGCAGCTGCGCGACAGCATTATTAAAAAAATTGAAGACGGTGAATATCTGCCGAATGAAATGATTCCTTCTGAGCGGGAAATGGCCCAGCTGTACGACATCAATCGAATGACGGTGAAAAATGCCATTGAGGTGCTGGTCAGAGACGGCTATCTTTATCGCATCCAGGGCAAAGGGACGTTCGTCCGCGGCGAGAAGAATAAACTGTTGTTAGGAACCGCCGGCAGTGAAGCGAATTACGGGATCAGCGCCCGTGCAAAAAAAGTCGGAATGAAGGCTTCCAGCAAAGTTATTTTTCATGGCTTCGTCCAGGGCTATCCCACGATGAGTCAGCGTCTGCGGCTGGATGTTGCCGATCAGATCTTTGCCCTGCACCGCGTGCGGTATGGGGATGAGCAGCCGTTGGCTATTGAATATACCTATATTCCGGGAGCACTCTTTGAGGATGCTGATCTCAATGATTATGCGCAGGTTTCGCTGTATGACTACATGAACAATAAAAACCATTTGCCGGTCGAATTCGGTCAGAAACTGATGGTGGTGGGGTGTCCGCAGCGGGAGGCAGGACAGCTGGAAATTGACCCAGGAACGGCTGTTTTCTGTTTTGAATACACCGGCCGTGACCGCAGCGGAAGGATCGTTGAATTTACCAGAACCTATATCCGAACGGATAAGACCAACTTCCGATTTAGTTCGTATCGTTCAGAATAAACAAGTTTATTGAATCGTGAAATATTCAAAAACCGCTTTATAGAAGGCGGTTTTTTTGTCGTGTAAAAACAACCAAGAAACAGATCACATAAAAAATACTAAAGAAAACGCTTGCAAAGAAAATTCTAATTGGTATAATAAATTCATAAAGTGGATTATAAAAAGAACCACTTAAACGCGCGGATGAAATCAAAAAAAGGAGGGTGATTGTGAGACAGATTTTATTAGCTTCTCATGCCGAACTGGCAAAGGGGATACTGAGTGCGGTCGAGCTGATCGCAGGAACTCAGCAGAACCTCAAAGTGTACAGCGCTTATACTGAGGCTGTGGATGTTCATTTTAAAGATCAGATGCTGCAGGACTTAAACAAGATGGACCCGGAGGATGAGGTCATTCTTGTAACGGATTTGTTTGGCGGAAGCGTAAACAATGAATTGCTGGAACTGACGAAACGGCCGCGTACTTATCTAGTGACCGGCATGAATTTACTCTTGGCACTCAGTCTGATTTTGGGCCCAGCCGGAGAATCGACAGAAGATTTGATTCGTCGGTGCGTTGAGGAAGCCCGTCAGGGAATTCTTTACTGCAACGATCCATTACCCGAAGCTCAGGATACCGATGAATTTTAAGAAGGAGAGGATGAAATGATCAAGTTACTGCGTGTTGATCACCGTTTGCTTCATGGTCAGGTTGCGTTTTCCTGGACGTCGCATTTGTCCGCGGACTGTATTTTATTAGCCAGCGATTCCTTACTCCAGGATGAACTGCGACTGACTTCGGTCAAAATAGCCCGTCCACCGGGAGTCAAGCTGGTGGTGAAGAATATCGTTGATTCCATTCAGGCAATCCAATCCGGGGTGACAGACAAATATAAACTGTTCATCGTCACGGATACGATTGCGGACGCGGTTAAAATTGCGGAAGCTGCGGATCTTAAGCTGATCAATCTGGGCGGAACGAAATCAGCGCCGGAGAAGAAAAAACTATCAAAAGCAATTTATGTCACAGAACAGGAAGAAGCGCTGCTGCGCCAGTGTCTTCAGAAAAATATTGAACTGCGGATTCAGATGATTCCATCTGAAAAGAAAATAAACGCACAGACCATTCTGTAAGAAGGGAGAATGTATGCTGATAACACAGACTTTACTGATCACACTGATCACTCTGCTGGCCCGCTGCCACACTATGTTTGGCACCAGCCTGATCAACCGTCCGATTGTCTTGGGAATGCTGACAGGCTGGATCATGGGCGATCTGACACAAGGAATCATCATCGGCGGCGCTTTGGAACTAGCGTTCGTCGGTGCAGTTTCCATCGGCGCGTATATTCCGCCGGATATGATTTCCGGAACAATTTTGGGAACCGCCTTTGCGATTAAAGCCGGGGCTGGCGCTGAAACCGCTTTGGCCTTAGGTTATCCGATAGCGACGCTGATGCTGGCCATCAATTCATTGGGAACGCCAATCGGCCTGTATCTGATGCATAAATGTGATAAATATGCAGAGAAAGGCGATTCCAAGAAGTTTGAAAGAATGTATTGGATTACCGGTTTTGCATCAAAGATTTTATTCCTTCCCATTGTACCGCTGGCCTTCTACTTCGGCTCCGATGCCGTAACCGCGGCGCTCAATCACATTCCGGAATTTGTTCAGACCGGTATCAATATTTCCGGCGGCCTGATTCCAGCGTTAGGCTTTGCGATGCTGGCTCAGATGATTATGAATCAGCGCGTTGCCGTCTTCTTCTTCATGGGATTCTTCGTTGTCCAGTATTTTGGAATTTCAACGACAGGCTGTGCAATCTTCGCCGTGATCTTAGCAATCGTTCTTGTTCAAATTGAAGCGAAAACTGAAAAAAAACAGGTTCAGCAGGAGGTGGAACTCGATGACTTCTAAACCGTTGGTAACTCAGGAAACCAAAATAACGAAGAAAGACTTGATGAAGGTCTTCTGGCGTTCAATTCCGATGGAATTCACCTGGAACTATGAACGTCAGATGCATTTAGGCTACTGTTATGCCCTGCTTCCGGTATTGAAAAAATTATACAAAGAAGAAGACCTGTCCGACGCCATGGTTCGGCACATGGAATTCTACAATACAACGCCGTTCATCATCACGCTTCCGTTAGGGATCAGCGCGGCGATGGAAGAACTGAACGCAAAGAATCCGGAAACGTTCGACAAAACTTCGGTTTCTACCGTGAAGACCGCATTAATGGGACCGCTGGCTGGAATCGGCGACAGCTTCTTCTGGGGAACGCTGCGGATTCTGGCAACCGGCGTGGGAACTTCACTTGCTTTGCAGGGGAATATTCTCGGTCCGATCCTGTATTTACTGATCTTCAATGTTCCGCACTTTGTTCTGCGTTATCTCTGCACGTTCTGGGGTTATAACCTGGGAACTGATTTCCTGCAGAAAGTAGAAAAATCCGGAGCGATGCAGCTTCTGACTTACGGAGCTTCAATTGTCGGTTTGATCGTTGCCGGAGCCATGACGGCAGAAATGGTGTATGTAACCCTGAACATCACAGTCGGCGTGGGGGAAACCGCAACCGCATTGCAGGGTATCTTAGACGGAATCGTACCGGGCTTAGTGCCGATGTGCTTGTTTGGCATCGTTTACTGGCTGCTGAAAAAAGGCGTGAAGCCGCTGCCGATGACGTTCCTCTTAATGGGTGTAGGAATTGTTGGTGCATTCTTCGGCTTCTTGGCTTAACAAAAAAAGGGATGACTCAAAGCGTAACGTCATCTTTAAGGAAAAAATAACTATGGGAAGGAGACTGATTAATATGATTAAATTTGAAAAAGACGAATACCTCAAGATGGGTGCGATGGTCGTTTCCAAACGGCCGGAACTGGAAGCTATCGCCGAAAAGCTGCATCAGCGCGGCTACAGCAATCTGTTTTTGACAGGGGTTGGCGGAACGACCGCAGAATTCACATCAATGAAGAAGGTCGTTGAAAACCATTCCTCGATTCCAGTGTACTGCGTTAACGCGGCGGAGCTGATGCTGGAAGGGCATAAGCAGCTAATCCGCAATTCGATTGTGATTACCGGCAGCAAGTCTGGCGATACCAAGGAAACGGTCGCGGTGGTCAAATGGTGCAAGGAGCGCGGGATTGAGACGGTCGCGATTACCAAGGCCGAAACACCGCTGGCAGAAATTGCAGATCATGTCTGCCTGATCGATTCCAGCGGGGTTGAAAATACCTATCTGAGCTTCTATTACATTCTGTTGAAGCTGGCCGAGCTGCGCGGGGAATTCCCGGATTATGCCCAATTTGCCTCAGAAATGGAACATGTCCATGAAGGATTAGTTCAGGTTAAAGAAAAATTTGAGCCTGTCGCCGCGAAGATCGCGAAGCAGTATCATAAGGAAGAGTATCAGATGTGGGTTGGTTCTGGGACCGTCTGGGGTGACGTTTACATGTTTACGATGTGCATTCTGGAAGAAATGCAGTGGAAGCGCACGAAGGCGGTTTCCTCGCCGGAATTCTTCCATGGTTCGCTGGAGTTGGTCGATGAAGACACGCTGGTTATCTTAGTCAAAGGTGTCGACGCTTGCCGTCCGCTGGATGAGCGGGTAGAGAAGTTCTTGAATCAGTACGCCGAAAAGAAGGTCATCATCGATCTGTCCGACTATCTGATTCCGGGCGTGGACGCGAAGTTCGCGGATATCTGCAGCCCAATGGTCTTTGAAACGATTACTACCGGACGCTTGGCGGCGCATTGGGAGCATCATACCGGACATTCGTTGGCCTTCCGCCGCTACTACCGGCAGTTTGATTATTAAGCTGATGCAGGCGGTCATCTTTGATATGGACGGAGTGCTGGTAGACAGCGAACCCGTCTATATGAACCGTTTCCTGCATTTTATGCAGAAGCATCAGATTCCGATCGACGAACAAGCGTATCGTCAAACGGTTGGCTGGACATCGAAGCGAACTTGGGAATGGGCGTTGTCCTACTGGCCGAAGACGATGACATTGAAAGAATTGCAGACCCGCTACCGCGCGTATTGGAAAGACAAGCCGGTACGTTATGATGAAGTGCTGGATCAGGATGTCCTCCCTGTCCTGAACCAGCTCCACGCTAAGGGAATCAAGACGGCGGTGGCTTCTTCCTCTCCCCGCGCGGCAATCGATCAAATGGTAGAGCAATGCGGCTTAACCTCCTGCTTTGATACGATAGTATCAGGTGAGCAGTTTGTGAAAAGCAAGCCGGATCCAGAAATTTACTGGTTCACGGCTCAGCAGCTGGACTGCCGCTGCACAGATTGCGTCGCCGTAGAAGATTCGACGGTGGGGATTGCCGCGGCGTATGCCGCTGGAATGACAGTGTGTGCCAAGCAGGACTTCCGGTTTGGCTTTGACCAGAGTCGGGCGCATCGTTCAATCCATTCTCTGACGGAAATCCTGGACTGGATAGAATAAAAGCGAAAGCGAAGGAAAGTTGTTGACGGCTGCCTTCGCTGTTTCGCTTTCCTTGCCATGATAAAAACATACATATGAAATAAGGAAAGGAAAAATAAATGAAACCTACAATGCAGACCTATATTCACAACAGTACTGACGTCCTGCGAGCCAATTTGAGCCGCGGCGTCGAATTAACGAAAGCGTTTGTCGAGGCTTACCGCCAGGCGCCCGAGGGGGAGATCTTGTTGATCGCCTCTGGTTCCTCATATAACAGCTGCGTCTGTGCCCGCCGCTGGATGGAAAAGGTACTCCAGCAGAGAGTACGAGTTGTCACACCGTTTACGTTCGTCCATTACGAGTCGTCACTTGCAGGCGTTGGTTTGTGCGCAGTTGTCTCTCAAAGCGGATGCAGCACCAACGCGATAGAAGCGCTGCGCTTGATTCGCTCGTTGGGACGCCCCGCGATTGGCATCACCGGCAATCCGCACAGTGATTTTGAAACAGAAGCGGATCAGATCATCGACTGGGGTGTCGGTGAGGAAAAGGTCGGTTATGTCACGCAGGGCGTTGTCAGTCTGATTTTGTACCTGTGGATGGCAGCGCTGCAGACCGCAAAGGAAAATGGGCGGTTATCTGAGGAACAGGCGGAGGCGTATGCGAGTGAGCTTCAATCTGCGGTTGAAATTCATGGTGAGGCGGTTATCCACAGTGAAGCCTGGGTGGAAAACAATTACGCGTTAGTTACGTCGATGCACCAGGCTTATGTGATCGGCGCGGGCGCGAGCTATGGCACGGCATTGGAAGGCGCACTGAAAATCGGCGAAACGATTGGCATTCCTACTTCTGCTTATGAGAGCGAGGAATATCTGCATGGACCGAATTTACAGTTAGCTCCTGATTATACCGTGTTCATCATCGATCCCAAGGATGAAACCTCACCGCGGATGGAGACGATTGCCGAGGCAACCCGGCAGGTCACGAAAAGGGTCGTTCTATTGAGTCTGGATTGCGACGATCCTGATCCAACGACATTTTCACTCGGTCGGCAGCTCGATGAAGCGTTGACCCCGTTCGTTTTTTTGCCTTTGTTTCAGCTGATCGCCTGGCGCGGGGCTGAAGATCTGCATCGATGGAACAAGCATCCCTTGTTTGCGAAGTTTAAAGAAAAGATTGCGTATAAGACCGAAAGCTATTATCAGCATTCACAGCAAGAATCAAAGGCTGACGCAGAAATTTAAATTGTTTTGCAAGATGATCTTTAATAGATTTAGGCATTCTGAGAGTTAAAGGTTTATTAGAGCAAAGGCGTCAGCAGGATTGCAATCAGCAAAGCCGGAAGCAGATTAGCGACTCTGATTTTAGTGTTGAACATCAGATTGATACCGACGCAAAAGATCAGCATCGAGCCGATCATGGACAGATTGTCAAGCATCTGTGTCGTTAACAAGGGAGCGATGAACTGCGCCAGAATCGTGATTGATCCTTGAAAGAAAACAAGCGGAATCACTGAAAAGACAGCGCCTTTGCCAAAGGCAGAAGTAAAGATCATGATGATCAGGCAGTCCAATACGGCTTTAGTGATTAGCAAGGAAGGATCGGCCGACAAGCCGTCCTGCAAAGCGCCGACAATCGCCATCGCACCGATACAGATTGTCAGCGAAGCGGTAAGGAAGCCTTGCATAAACCGGGAGTCTTTTTCGCTTCCGGTTTTCTTCTTGAGCCATAAGCCCAGCTGTTCAAAACGACGCTCTAAATTAATCCACTCACCCAGCAGTGCCCCTGCGGCTAGGCTGAGCACCGCGAGCAATGTGCCCTGAACGCAGACAAATCCGTTTTGAATTTGCAGCATTTTCTCCAGCGATCCGGATATTCCAATAAAAATTGATGATAATCCTAACGCCTGCATCAACGTATTCTGAAACCGCTGCGGAAGTCCCCTGCGGAAAACTAAACCGAGCAATCCGCCGGCGACGACCGCCAATCCGTTAATCAGTGTCCCTAAACCTGGCATGCGTGTCCCTTCTCTCTTTACTGCAATTTCATTTATTTCTTGAATTCCCCGTAGGTCTTGTAGGTTTTCTTTTCGTTATCCAGTACAGTTTGACTTGGTTTATATTCATCATCGCCGTAAATGTTGGCGTGCAGATGCCGCACCATACCGCTGTAGCTGCGGACAAGATAGCCGCCTAAGCCTGGACCGCGCATAATATCGTCATATTCTCCGCTTGGCTCTTTATAGGTTTCAATATTTGTCAAGTCAAAGCTTAATAACGAGATCAAATAATCTTTAATCTCGGAATTGGTCAGGTTCGTTGTGATATAAGGAAGCATATCATTCACAATATCCATCAGTTCCAGAATGTTTTTGTGCTTCAGCTTTGCAATGATCGCGCTGATGACATTATTCTGCCGGTCCATCCGGACAAAGTCGCTGTCAATGTAGCGCTGCCGGCAATACATCATGGCGTCATAGCCATTTAACGTGTTCTTGCCTGTCCGGACGCTGTTCTGCGTCTGACCTCGCAAAGCGCCAACTTCTTTTGCGGTTAACTCAATTTCGACCCCGCCGATCAAATCAACGAGCTTTTCCACTGCGTTAAAACTAAATGTAACATACTGCGTAATATCCAGATCCAGATTATAATTCAATGTCTGGACCGCAAGCGTCGCCCCGCCGAACCAATAAGCCCAGTTAAAATGACCATATTTTTGATGATCACCCGGAATCCAGACGACGACATCCCGCTCAACGGAAGTAATTTTAAGTTTCTTGTTGTCAAAGTCCAGCGATACAATCTTCATAGCATCACTGCGGTCTTCATCGGTTCCCGTCGGCCCCTGGCTGTTGTCCGCACCAAACAAAGCGATGTTGACAACTTTTCTTTCTTTCACCGCTTCGCTGACTTCCGGAGCAATCTGGGCATTTTCATTTTCGATGACTTCGCCATGTTCCATTTTATTCAGCATGGAATCCATTGCCCAGTTGGCCGCGCCATAAGTACAGCCGGCAATGATCAGTATGACTGTAAGGATGATGATGCCGATCTTTACCGCTTTTTTCACGTTTTTTCACCTCATTGAATTGTAAGTCCATGATTTTTACCTTTTTCATTATAACAGGTTGAAACGAAAGCGAAATGCAAAAAGAAAAAAACTCCGCAGAGGCAGAGAAATCCGCAAATTTTAAAAGGAAAATCCAGAAGCCGGGATGAGGTTAGGTTCAGGACTTCTAGGCTGTGATCCGTGAGAAAGATAAAAGGAGCCGCGTAAAAGTGAAAGAACTTGCGGCGGGTTTCATTTTGACGAACCGATTCGCTGGGTTTGATGAATAAGGCGAATCACTGGATTTTATCTTGGGATTTGTTTTTTCGTCCAGCCATAATCAACAAAACGACCGCCAAAATGATAATCAGACAGCCTAAAATTTTCGAGATGGTTAATTCTTCGTGCAGAAACAGAGCGCCGCAGATCACACTGCCGATCGGCTCAAATAAACAGAAGATTGAAGCGGTGGACGAACCCAGGGCTTCGATCCCTTTCTGGAGCAGGACAACCGCCAGAAAGGAGGTCATCATAGCGATGATGATCATCGTCAGATAGGAAACTGCCGGCTGCTGGAAGCACAGAGAACCTGTAAAGGAACCCACGACAAAGAGATCGGCTGCCGCAAATAACGCCAGCCAAAACGAGCATAGAAAGGGATTCAGCCGGGACAGTCCCTGCTTTTCCAACAAGACCATATAAAAGGCGTAAGTCATCCCAGAAGTTAGCGCCATCGCCACGCCGGCCAGATTGGTCAGATTACTGAAGTCCATGAAGAACAAGGTGCCGGTCAAGGCTAAAATAAGCGCTCTGATTTTAGCTTTGCCCAGTGTTTCATGATAGAAAAAACGGCAGAATAAAGCGACAAAAATCGGATAGAAAAAATGCAGCGTGGTGCCCGCGCCGACGCCGATGTAGGAATAACTGCTGTAAAGAAGCAAGGGGGTCAGACAGGAACCCATTGCCGCGATAAACAACAGCTGAAAAAACTGTTCGCGCGGCAGCCTGATTGCGGTATGATCCTTTTTCATCAGAATCAACAACACCGGCAGCACAAACAGATTGCGGAACATAACCATTGTCAGCGGATTGTTGCCCCAGCCGTAAGTCCAGCTAACTAAGACGGGCGAGATGGCAAACAACAGCGCTGAGAGAATCGTTAAAAGAATTCCGGGAATATTCATGTGCGCTCCTTCTTCCTACTCTGCTTCTATTATAATCGTTTCCCTGAGGTTGAGAAGCGTTTCAGTTTCACTAAGTTGAAGGAAGCGCATTTTCAACTTGCTTTTTCTCAAAAATCTCTCTATAACTAAATCAGAGTTGAACGTGAAATCCCTGACTCCCACGAGGACATCCGGGAAATGAACAGAAAATGAGGGGGGAAAATATGGAACTCACTGAGAAAACAAGATCGCAAAAACGCGTGTTCACCGGCCGTTTGATTCATGTGCGGCACGATGAAGTCATACTGCCTGACGGTACGGAAACGATCCGCGAGGTAGTCGAACATCCCGGGGGTGTTGCGATCGCGGCATTAACAGATCAGAACGAACTGCTTCTCGTCGATCAATTCCGCTACGCGCAACAGCGGATTATGCGCGAAGTCCCAGCCGGTAAACGAGAACGGGGCGAGGATCCGCTTGTGACCGCGAAGCGTGAACTGCAGGAAGAAACCGGCTATCAGGCTGAGGAATTCGTGTTTCTGGGCGAAATGGTGCCGACCGGCGCTTATCTGGAAGAAACCATTCAGATGTATTGGGCGAAGGGGCTGACCTTTGTCGGCGTCCATCTGGATGAAGATGAATTCCTGAACTGTGTGAAAGTACCTTTGAAGGAAGTCGTCGATCAGGTGATGCGCGGAGAGATCATCGATGGAAAAACAATCGCGATGACACTGAAATTACAAGTCATGTTGGAGGAAGAACAATGATGAATTTTGACTGTTTTGATCAACTCTATCCATCCAGCCGGTTTCCGGTGATGGCCCGCAGAGGCATGGTCTGCACCGGATCTGCTCTGGCCTCGGCCGCGGGTCTGGAAATACTGCGTCAGGGCGGCAATGCGATGGATGCGGCGATTGCCACGGCCGCGGCGCTGACCGTGGTGGAACCGGCAGCCAATGGTTTAGGCAGCGATGCGTTTGCGATCGTCTGGCATAAAAATGAACTGTTCGGTTTGAATTCTTCAGGGTTTGCGCCGGAAGCGATCTCAGCCGATTCCATTAAAGCTCAGGGACAGACGTCAATGCCCACCTTTGGCTGGACGCCGGTGACCGTTCCGGGCGCTGTGAAAGCCTGGAAAAGTCTGAATGAACGTTTTGGAAAGCTGACGCTGGCGCAATGCCTGGTTCCGGCAATTCGTTATGCCGAGGAAGGTTATCCCTGCCCGCCGGTTTTAGCGCATTACTGGCGTGTTGCTTATGATCAGTACAGAAAGGAATTTGCCGGAAAGCCGGAGTTTGACGAATGGTTTAAGACCTTCGCTCCTGAGGGCCGCGCTCCTCAGCCGGGTGACGTCATCACTTTGAAAAATCATGCAAAGACACTGAGAGAAATTGGAGAAACGCAAACAGAAAGTTTTTACCATGGCAAGCTCGCCGATCAGATCGACGCCTGCAGCTGCAAATATGGCGGATACTTGCGAAAAGCCGATTTGGAAGACTTTGAAAATGAATGGGTCACGCCGATCCGCATGAATTACCGGGGGTATGAAATCTGCGAGCTTCCGCCCAATGGCCAGGGGATCATTGCTTTGATGGCACTGAATATCCTTAAGGAGTTCCAGTTTACAGAGAAGCTGCATGTTGAAACGGTGCATCGTCAGTTGGAAGCGATGAAGATGGCGTTTAAGGATGGTCTGTTCTATATCACGGATCCCAAAGCCATGAAGGTCAAAACCGAACAGCTGCTGGATCCGAAGCTCGGCCCTGACCGCGCCGCGCAGATTACGGATTGGGCACAGGACCCGCAGGTCAGCAAGCTGCCGCAAAGCGGAACGGTTTATTTATGCACAGCGGATGAAGAAGGCAATATGGTTTCCTATATCCAAAGCAATTATATGGGCTTCGGCAGCGGAATTGTGGTCGACGGTACCGGGATTGCGCTGCAGAATCGGGGGCGCGGCTTTTCGCTGGATGAAAAGCATGCCAATTATTTAGAGCCGCGCAAGCGTACCTATCATACGATCATTCCCGGCTTTATGATGAAAGACGGCAAAGCGGTCGGACCATTCGGCGTTATGGGAGGGCATATGCAGCCGCAGGGACATGTGCAGGTTGCGATGAACCTGATCGATTTCCATTTCAATCCGCAGATGGCGCTGGATGCGCCGCGCTGGCTGTGGAAACAGGACAACCGCATCTTGGTTGAACCCCATTTCCCAGCCGCATTAGCCAAGGCGCTGCAAAGAAGAGGCCATCGAATTGAAGTCTGCTTGGATCCCGGTGTTTTCGGCCGCGGACAAATGATTCTCAGAATGGAGAACGGCACGTTGATTGGCGGAACGGAATCCCGAACCGACAGCAACATCGCCTGTTATTAATGATGGCCTCAACACTGGAATTTGTCACGTATGTGGCGGATCAGCTGGCTTTAGCCGGCACCATCACGTGGAAACGCATGTTCGGAGAATATGGTCTGTATTGCGATCAGGTGTTCTTCGGTGTGATCTGTGATGATCAGCTGTTTATCAAAATCACACCGCCTGTCGCAGAAAGCATGCCGGATTGTCCGAAAGCACCGCCCTATGCGGGAGCGAAGGAAAGCTTTTTAATCGAAGATCTGGATGATCGGGAGAAGCTGGGACAGATCGTAAGGATGACTTGCGAGCATCTGCCAAAACCAAAGCCGAGAAAACCAAAAAAAGAAAATTAAGTGTTTGCCATTGGAAAAAGCAGGTGAGATAACCTGCTTTTTCTATCTGTTAGGAAATTGCATATCCAGCGCTGATGAATTCAAGTAGCCAAACCATTCTGAAGAAATTACTTTCAGAACTGGCGATGAGAAGAAAGCTTCTTGCGAATCCAAGCACGAGGGTTTTTGATCATTTTGCGGATGAGAGAACAGAGCTTTTTCTTTCGGGAAGTCTAAGCTCCTAGGTAACGAACCATTTTGAAAGGGTCATCCAGAATAGAAATAATCAGCTTTTTCATAAACTCCAACGAGGAATCAAAAATCAATCCGTTCATTGGTTTGATGATCAATAGAGTGCCGTCAGACAAAATCCACATCTGTATCGTAGTCTTCAATCCGACTCTGAGAGGCCAATAAGCATAGAAGGCTCATCGGGCAGTCTTTGTAACTTTGACTTTTCCCTTTTTTTAATTCCGCAGGATCTAATTTAGCAGCCATCCGATCCAGCAATTATTTTACTATTAAAATATCATGGAATTCAGTTCTAATTTTAACTTAGCTAATTGTTCCGTGGTTACTTTTGTGCATTCGATAATCAAATCATCGTTCAGGTGCTTGCGAAGCAGTGAGCGGGCTACATTCAGGCGTTCTTCTTCTCTTCCTTCATATTTGATTTGGGCTCGATCTCTCAGTTCTTTATCGCGTGCAAAGGCTGCGTCACGGATGGCTGGATCATTGCTGATGGCATTCATAATTTCACTCGCCTCCTTAAATATGTCTTGCCGTCGAACTAACTCTGCGACGATTGGATCACTAAGTTCATCATCGTAGTATTTGATAAACCAGAGCCATTGTTCAATTTCATTGAGTTCATCATAACTATGCTTCACTTGAATTATCTTTGCTATCTCAATGATATAAATTGTCATCAAATTTGTCAAGCAGTCATGATCATCAATTTCCTGAAACTGATAAGCATGGATCGCTTTGTCGGAAAAATGTTCTTTTGGGGGAAAAAGATAATCCAGAAAGAAGACCTGAATCACAGGCATTAGATCAGAGTAATGAAGCCCTTTGTTTTCCTGTTGGGTTAACAACATCGAGGCGTAATAGACCGCTCGGTTTTCGATCTGCATTTTTGATGTCTGCATCTCCAAATTAAGATAGGCACGAGGAATGAACTGAGCGCTGACATCAAGGCGGATATCTTTCCCTTGATCGTTGGGAGCGTAGAGTTCCGTGGCGCTGCGTTTTTCGACTTTCACCCGGGAGCGAATTAATTTTGTGGTTAAGTCTTCAAGCATGCGTCCGTCTTTGTCGGAGTCATAGGTGAAGAAGGCTTTAAAAACGAAATCATTGGTTAAGTGAAGGCTGGGCCGTTTTTGCGTTTGATCTTTATCCATAGGCAATGACCTCCACCTTCGATATTGCGGAAAAGGACAAAAAGCCCCGCAAAAAGAGGAAAAAACTTCAAGTTTTATCAGACCGTCACAAACCAGAACTATTTCTTAAAAAAACCACAAGACAGATTCTATCCTGTGGTCTTTGTTCGTGAATGTGTGTATAGATTAAGGCCGGTAGCGTTCTTCATTATAAGCCTGCGTCAGCTTTTCAAACTGATCATCGGCCTCATCCGCTTGAACTTCTGACCAGTATTCCCAAGGCGTCGTATGCGGCGCGTAAGGATGACCTTTTTCAATCCGTTCATCAACCGCTTCCTTGTATTGCTTCCGAATGGGAGAGAGAACTTCAGGATGCAGCCAAGCCTGCAGGCGCTGGCGCAAATTCGGCCGGACAGGGATTTCAGAGCTGTTGATTTCTTCGCTCGCAAATCCGCCTTCCAAGGAAACCGGGCGGGATTTGCGGATCAGCCGAATCAGCCAGCGAATCAGAGAAACAAGCAGAAACACCGCGGCGATCAGCAGAATGAACGCCAGAATCCCATTGAAAAGAGAGGAGGTAGCCGCTGATGATTCAGGACTGGGCGTCATCGCAGCGTCCGGCTGCGGTGTAAGCGCCGGGGCCGATTCAGTCCCTTTCTGCTGAGAAAGAATCCAGCGGATCAAGCTTTGCAGCGACAGAATGATCGCCGAGAAGACAAAGGCAAACG
This sequence comes from Holdemania massiliensis AP2, assembly GCF_000327285.1. Classification (GTDB taxonomy): domain Bacteria; phylum Bacillota_I; class Bacilli_A; order Erysipelotrichales; family Erysipelotrichaceae; genus Holdemania; species Holdemania massiliensis. The sequence goes on from NZ_HE998570.1 coordinate 73,299, forward strand.
CTTCGATTAAAAAGCTTAAAATCCATGTCAGTCCCTGGCTGAGCAGCTGCGCCAGAAAGAGAATCATCGAGCTTATCGGGCTGATGAGCAACGTAACGAACAACTGCATTCCCGCCAATTTTAATAACAGTTTTTCCTGATCCTGATCTAAATTCATCAAGGAAGCCGGATGAGCTGGGTTGACAAATTGCGACTGAACCCGCAGGCATAATGCGGCTAAGACTAACAGCAGCGAATAGCGGATCAAGGCCGGGGAAGGACTCACCAGATTTAAAAGAACCAGAGTCAGGCCGCCGATGCCCAACCGGCCCCACGAACAGTCGCGCAGCTCTTTCAATGAAAAAATCAACCCGGTTTCCAACATTAAGCCGACGGCGGTCAGTCCTATCGTCAGAACATCCCGATGCGTAGGAATCAGCACAGCAAAGAGGAGAATGCAGAGGAAGAACAGTCCGGTTCGCAGCGCCGGCTTTTTCTCACAGGATAAATGCGACAGCCCCCACTGAACAAAGAAAAACAGTCCGCATCCAAGCAGCGAAAGGGTTTGCGAAAGAAAGGTCTGGACGAGAACGAACATGATCCATAAACCGCAAAGACATTGCTGCAGGGAAATTAAATAAGGAAAGAAACGTTTCATTCCCTTTCCTCCTTCCTTAAAGACAGAACATCGCAGTTCTCCGGCAAGCCCTTAAGATCCGGCAGCGTCCAGCATACCAGGGTGACCGCTGTACCTTGGGCGCAAATCTTCATCACCCATTCCTGTAAAGGCTCAGTCAAAGTATTCAGAATCAACAGGCAATGATGCGCGGCGTCCAGCAGCTGCGGATAACGCTGAAATAACCGTGTCGGCTCACTCAGCGGATAGGGTGCGGCGCAGGCTAACAGATCCAGACAGCTGACTGTATGGTTCAAACTGTGATCACAGACTGAGGTGTCCGCAACGGTAAACCGCACGACCGCATTGGTTACCAACGCCGTTGGCAGCTGCTGGCGCTGGCTTTGATCCAGCATGGCGGCGGCGAACTGCACGGCCCTTTCCATAAATTCCGCATCATCCGCAAACAAATTTTGAATCGACTGCAAAATTAAGAAAATTGAAAACGCCGGATCTGAGGTGTGATCGTATTCTTTTACGTATAATGACTGGTACCGTGCCGTTGCCCGCCAGTCGATATCGCGGAAGCTGTCCTGCGGCTGATATGGACGGACGCCCGTATAAAAAATCGGATCGGGATAAAGCCAGCGCCGAACTGAGCGCTGACCCTGCAGCCCGCAGGGATGAGCGGCAAGGGATGAAGGAAACTGCCGCAGCGGATGAACGATACACAATCGCGGCTGCGCCTGCGGTCCATCCAGCTGAGTCAGGCTTAAATAATCAGAAAGGGAAGTGGTCACCCGGAACTCCCCGGCCCCCCGCTGCCGGGCGATGAACTTCAGCGTCCGGGTTTTTTTCTGCCTTCCGGCCAGCGTCGTATGCAGGACAAGCGCTGAAGCCGTGCTTTCATCGTTCAAAATGAGATCCGGTTCCAGACATTCCAGGATGGCGGGAAACAGAATCCGTGCGGAAACATGCGGAACACTCATGCGTTTCTTATTTTCTAAAATCACCGTCAACGTCAGGGTCTGTCCCGGCTCCAGCCGGCTGACATCACTGAGCAGCGTGATGCTCAGCTCGCGCGCTCCCTGCCGTTCAAAGTAAAGACGGCCCAGCTGGACAAGCGTCAGACCGAGAATAAAGATTAACAACAGCGTCATAGGGAATCAACCCTGAAACTTTTCAACCGGCACTGGAATTTCTTCAAGAATCTGGGCTAAGACGGCTTCCGCTTGCCGATCTGATCCCAGGCTCAATCCTCCCAGAATCAAACGGTGAGTCAGTACCGGCTGGGCACAGGCTTTTAAATCATCCGGCAGCACATAATCCCGTCCCTCCATGGCCGCTTTTGCCTTGGCGCAGCGGATCCAGGCTAAAGCGCCGCGGGGACTGACGCCCAGCTGAATTCGCTCATGGGCTCGTGTCTTACTGATAACTTGTAAAGCATAGTTTAATAAGACATCATGGATGCGGACGGCATCGACTTCTCTGCGCATCGCTAATAACTGCGCTCCATCCAGAACCGCGTCCAATTTTGGCATTGAGGCCTGCGCACTAAGGTTCTTCAGCATCCGCACTTCTTCCTGCGGCGAAGGATAACCCGGATGAATGCGAACCATGAAACGGTCAATCTGCGCTTCCGGAAGCGGGAAGGTTCCTTGATTTTCGATCGGATTCTGCGTCGCGATGACGAAAAACGGCTCCGGCAGCGGGTAGGTTGTTCCTTCCACGCTGATCTGATGTTCTTCCATGGCTTCCAGTAAACTGGATTGAGTCCGCGGGGCAGCCCGGTTGATCTCATCCGCCAGCACCAGCTGCGTGAATAAAGGGCCGGGGCGGAACTCAAATTCACCTTTGGCCTGATTGTAAAACTGAATGCCGATCAGATCCGACGGCATCAGATCCGGCGTGAACTGAACCCGTTTAAACGAGAGGTTCAGCGATTGCGCGACAGCCTTGGCCAAGGTTGTTTTGCCTGTGCCTGGAACATCTTCCAACAGAATGTGGCCCCCTGCTAACAAGCTCATCATCATCAAATCGCAGCTCTGTTCACTGCCGACCAGAATCTGTTGAATATTTTTCTTTAATAAAACGGCGGCTTCCTGACATTTCATGGTCATCCCTCCTGAGGTTTTTCTTATTTTACCATGAAAAAGCATCAGATTATAAAAGAGAATGAATTGAATGCGCATAAAAATTTATTTTAAAAGCGCGCTTTTCTGTTTAAAGACTTAGTTTAGAAGACGGGAATGACTGCGCTTTCCTGAAAAACCAAGATATTATTTTGTTGGGAACGTCTTGCTTTTTTGAAGCAAGACGGGCCGCCGGTACAGGCTTATTTAATGCTTATCTGTTCAAATTGGACGGAAATTCATAAAAAGATAAAAGTCATAAATGAAATCAAGGAAATGAAGTCCTGCGTTACGGATTATCTTATACCTCAATGATGAACCAGGGGGAAGAAATGAAAAAATATATAGCCTTTATAGCGGCAAAAACATCTTATATCATAAGGTCAGGAACAGAACCGATCATAGACAGGGATCATTTTGATCATCGGATGGATTCTGCGCTAAAAGCTTCAGATCAAAAACCGTTCTGACTGCATGACTTGGAAAGGAATTTTCTGAATTTAGACAAAAAGTCCCAAACTGTTCACATCTGTTTCATTGAATCTGCAGCCATTCAATGAGATAATAAAGCCAATCGGAAATTGACGTTTCCTGTCTAAACGTAAAAAGACCGTGATTTCTGATCCCATAAATACTCTGATGCGGCTGAAAAGCATTTTATATCGTTAATGGAAAGGAGCCGACAATGCGAAAAGGAAATCGTTTATTATTGATCATGACAGGCTTGCTGGGGCTTTGCGCCGCGGTGCTGCTGCTTTTAGTCAGCGTATTCCGGGTTGAAAGCCTGACCCTGATTGAACAGAACACAGAATTGATCTATCAAAGCCGTTCCTCGGAAATGATGGGTTTTGAATTCAGTTATCTAAGCGCTCAGGATGAACCTAAAACCGTGGATTCCATGCGTTTTGTCGCCAAGGATTTTCCTGTGTATGTGATCGGCCGGACAACGCAGAGCTTCGGTCCGTTTGAAGTGACGACCGTGCAGGCTGTCATTGCCCCGATGGAAACCGAATGGCCGGAGAGCGGCGGGCTGGATTTGTCCGATGCGATATTAACGTTTACTGACGGCAGTGAAGAACAGATTCGTTTGGGAAAGCTGAAGCTGGTGCCGAAAGAGAAGAACGAGGGTCCGTTTGAAATTACTGAAATGACATCCAAGGATGACGGCAGCTTTACGATTCGCTTAAACGCGACAAAGATGCTGCACTTTGCCAGTATTTCCAGCACTACGGCAGAAAATGTATTGGACGTGCTGGAGCTGATTATCAACGATAAGCCGGTGGAGGAATGGAAGGGCTTGTTGGTGCCGCAGGGTGAAATTGTCATTCAGGGCAGCTTTAAGGAAAAAACGGTCGATCCGCTGCAGTCGATGCGGCTGAGTCCGACGATGACGTTGGAGGATGAAAAAGGCAATCCTTTTGATCTGCAGTTCTCCACGCAGCGCAAACGGCAGGAAGGCTTTAATGTTTTTAATCTGTTGTCAACCACACGAAAGGGGGACAGCGAATGAAAAAAGGAATGCTTTTGATTTTCTGGGGTTTGATGTTTCTGACCCTGACGATTGTGAAACTGCCTTGGGAGGGTCTGGTCTGGGTTTTCAATATGATCGGCTACGGCTTATGTGCCATCGGCATGATGATGAACTTTCGCAGCAGTGAGATCCGGGCTTTTCTGATTTCCGGCCTCGGCTTGCTGGGCGCGATGATCTGCTGCCTGCTTTCTCTGGCTGCCAGTTTGCCGTTACGATACAGCGGAATTCTGATGCTGGTCTGCCGGATCTTTGAGCTGTTCGGCTTCGCTAAGATGTTTGAAGGCTGCTGGCGGCAATTCCGTCGCCGCCGGCTGCGGGAAAAGGCTAAGGAAACTGATCTTCGCATGAAAATCTACATGCTTGCGTTTACTTGCTGCGCGATCGCTGAAGCGGCCTGCTGGTTTATCGGCGCAGCCTGGGCGTCCCAGATTGTTCAGCTGATTATCCGTTTTGTCTACGGCATGTTAATGGCCTGTGTCATGCTGTACTCGGAAAGTGATTCGCTGCTTCCGATAGAAGAATAAAAGGTCAGATTAATGACAAAAGAAAATCTGCAATTAGACAATGACTCTAAGCGCACTGTTTATGAATTAAGCGGAAAAGAGCAGCAAAGCGGTGCTTTAGTTAAAATTATTCTTAAGGATGTGAATTAATTCCTGCGGATAAACCTGCGGGATAATTAAGATTATGTTTTGAAGGTTTTTAAGAATTTTAAGGAAGCACTGAAAACGGTTATCCTTGTTAGGTATAATTCTTTAAATATGGCTATTCAACGAAATAAGCGAGGATTCCCCCCACCTCTGCAGGGGGAGAGAAATTATCAAAAACAGGCTTAACGCAGAGGTGGGCATCGATCCCCCACGGACATGAAGTTAAGCCAATCTGGAAACGAGATAAAGGCAGCAACGCTGCCGTGTCATGTTGAGCGATATAGGACTCATCATCGGGATTGGAATAAAATAAGTTTGAGAAAAATCCAGGAAGTCCCTGGATTTTTTGCTTTCTTAAGCACAGAATTGATTTTCCTGTTAAGCCTGAACGATTCGGAAACCGGCCTGCGTTAACATACTGATTTGTTCTGCTGATGCTTGATAATCCGTGATGACCTGATCCACGCTGTCGGCGTAGCAGATCACTCTGAGTTCCGTATTGCATAGTTTGGTATGATCTGCCAGAACGACCGTTTTATCCGCCTGTCTGATCATCAGCTGCTTGATCGAATTTTCCGGTATGCTGGAACTGGTGACTGTGCCGTTCTGATCCAAGCCATTAGGCGTTATGAAGCATAGGTTGCTTCGGTAGGCTTTAACAATCAGCTCAGAAACATCATCATGAAATGATTCGTGCTGAACATCTAAGAATCCCCCAGCTAAGTACAGCTGGATGTGCGGAGATTTTGAGATAATCGTTGCTGCGGAAAAAGAATTGGTCACAATCGTGCACGGAATTTTGGCGTCGACTATTTTTTTGGCGAGCATCATATTCGTCGTGCCGGAATCCAATGTCAAAATCATATTCGGCTGAATCAGATTCTTGACAACATAATCTGCTATTTGTTTTTTTCTTCCACTTCCCGGTTCATGCGCTTGGAAATGACGGAGTTCCGGCCGGTGCTTTCATTGGCCACCGCACCGCCGAAGACGCGCTGCAGCACACCTTCCTTTTCCAGTTTGCTCAAATCATTGCGAATCGTCGCTTCGCTGCAATTTAAAAGGACAACCAGCTCCTGCAATGTCAAGGTTCCCTTTGAGCACAATAAATCGCGGATGCGCGACTGGCGCTCCATGGCTTTTTGTGATGTTTGCATAAAAACCTCCGTCTGATACCTATTATTTTATCAAAATTATTGGTTCAAGCAATCCTGTTTCCCAATCTTATTGAAATCGAAAGGAGGATTACCCTAATTTTATTGATATGAACAAAAATAAGTGATAATATTATTGTATCCGATAGAAATGAGATGTAAAATTATGGAGGCCACGAATATTGAATGGCGTCGAATTGACGATTGATGAATGTATGATCGCCGATGGGATGACAGAGATATCCTTTGTTCCTGATCAGAGAGGTAATTTTGCTTTTGATAGAAGCGATATCTATCCATTCGCAATATGTTGTTTACTGAAGAAAGTTCTGTGAGCAAATGAGCAACGTGAGGCAAAACGGTATTCGTTTTGCGCAGCCGTCATTTATTCATTGGGCAAGAAACTGCAAAGCATTCAGAGTGTTTGGATTCAAAAATAAAAATCGTTGGCCTTCCTGAAGCGGATCAATTAAATCTCATGGCATAGGAGCTTGAAGAAAGAGGAGGAATATTTCATGATCATTCAAAGTACACAGGTTTGGATCAACGACGCGTTTCAGCCAGGTCAGCTGGAAATTGCCGGCGGCCGCATTGAGGCGGTTTTGCCTTATGGTGAAAAGCCGGTTGACCAGGACTATCAGGATCAGTGGATTTTGCCGGGTTTTATCGACATCCATACGCACGGCTGGAATCGCTGCGATGCCGGCAAGCCCACAGTGGAAGCGATGCTTCGCTGGCAGAAGCATATGCCGAAGGAAGGCGTGACGTCTTTTTTAGCGACAACCGCAACCCAGAGCGCGGCGGCCAACGAAGCCGCGCTGCCGATTCTGAAGGAAGCGATCGAAGCTCAGGCTGCCGGTGCGGAAATTCTCGGCATCAACATGGAAGGAAATTTCATCTCCCATCAGTTTCACGGGGCGCAGGATCTATACACAATTGTCAAACCGGATTCGCAGCAGCTGCTGCACTATCAGAATTTAGCGGGAGGTCATATTCTGACCGTCACATGCGCGGTTGAATTTGATGAGGATTACGCGTTTGTCAAAACCGCGGTCGCGCACGGCATCCGGGTTTCCTGCGGACACAGCGGCGCCAGCTTTGATCAGGTCAGGGAGGCGGCGCGCTGCGGTGCGACCGGCATCACTCACTGCGGCAACGGCATGCGTCCATTCCATCACCGAAATCCCGGCATTTTCGGCGCGGTGTTGAATCTGGAGGAACTGTATGCTGAAGTGATCGGAGATGGGGTCCATGTCCATTTTGAAACAGTGCATCTGATCGGTACGATGAAGGGCGCCGAGAAGCTGATATTAGTGACCGATTCCGCTGACTGCAAAGATGATCCGGACTATGCGCAGTTTGCGCACGAAGGTGCGTTCCGCTTGCCTGATGGCACGCTGTTCGGCTCGGCTCTGTATGTCAATCAGGGAATCGATCACCTTCATCGTCAGGCTCGTCTGCCGCTGGTCACGGCGATCCGTGCGGCGACGATCAATCCAGCGCTTTATTTAGGCTTGGATGGACGCAAAGGAACGTTAGAGGCGGGCAAGGACGCGGATATTGTCGTCTGTGACGAACACATTGCTCTGCAGGCCGTTTATTGCCGGGGCCAGCTGCAGTCCATCTCGGAGTAAGAGCTGACTGGCCGTATGCTGGCCGCAGGCTTGCGTTATCCTTCTTCGGTATTGTGTAGAAGGCGCAAATATAGAAATCAGGAGGAATGAAAAAATGAAGATTGTTGTATGCAAAGATTATGAGGAAGTCAGCCGCGTCATGGCGGAAAAAGTAGTTCGCTTGATTCAGGAAAAACCGAACCTTGTCTTCTGCCTGCCGGCAGGGAATTCGCCCATTGGCATGTATCGGTATTTAGTCAAGATGTATGAGGAAGGAAAAGTGGATTTTTCCCAGATCAGAACGTTTGATATGGATGAATATGCTGGATTGGCACCGGATGACCCACATAGCTTTATTTATTTCATGCATAAGCATTTTATGGATCATGTCAACATCAATATGGAAAACGTCGATTATCCCAAAGCCGACGCTTTGGATTTAGATGCGGAATGCCGGCGCTATGCTCAGGCAATTCTCGATGCCGGAGGCTTGGATATCGCGATCACAAGTATCGGTGATGACGGTCATATTGCATTTAACGAACCCGATGATTTCCTTCTTCCGCGTACGCACGTTGTAAAAATGGATGAGGCGACGCGCAAACAAAACGCAAAAGTGTTTGCGGATTGTCCAAAAGGGATGCCGACCCACGCGATTACGACCGGGATGGAGGAACATATGAAGACGAAGCATTATTATGTCGTCTGTTCAGGCTCGCATAAGGCAGCGCTGCTGAAAAAACTCTTTGAAACCGAAAAACTGGATCCGCATTTCCCTGTTTCCTGGCTGAGAATGCATCCCAATGTTGAATTGATCATCGATGAAGAAGCGGCTGCCGGCATTCCCCAGGAAGTTTTGGATGAGTGCCGATAGAAGCGCAAGAAGCGTTTATTCGGTCTAAGGAAGGAAGCAACTATGAAATTACAAATCGCAATCGATCTGACCGAAATGGGCAAGGCACTCTGCCTTGCTGAAAAGGTTAAGGATATTGTGGATATCGTCGAAATCGGAACCCCGCTGATCATAAAAGAAGGAATGCACCCCGTCCGCGCTTTAAAGAGCAAATTTCCTGGGCTGTGTGTGCTGGCCGATACGAAAATCATGGATGGAGGAGCGATCGAATGTCATGACGCCTGCGAGGCCGGCGCGGATATCGTCACGGTCTTAGCCCTTGCCGACCAAGCCACAATCACAGAGGTGGTCAAGACCGCGCACGCGGTGGGAAAGCAGGTGCTTGCGGATTTGATCGGCGTTGACGATCTCGCCGCCAAGGCACAGCTGTGTTTGACCCTGGGCGTCGATCTGATCGGCGTGCATACCGGCGTGGATCGGCAGAAGCAAGGCGGAACGCCGTTGAAAGATTTAACGCTGCTGGCGGAAAAGATTGATCCTTCAAAAATTGCCGTTGCTGGGGGTGTGAGTTTACAAACAATCGATGACTATGTCCGGTTGAAACCGGGGATCATCATTGCCGGCAGTGCCTTATATAACGCTGCGGATATTAAGCAGGCAGCTCTTGCCATGAAAGGACGTCTGAGGAAATGAAAACAACGGATATCCTGACAATGATTCTCAATGAATTATACGAAACGCGGACACGCTTGAAACAAGCGGAGCTGACTGTACTGGAAGATCAGATTCGCAAAGCAAACCGGATTTTCGTCGCGGGTGCGGGCAGATCGCTGCTGATGATCCGCGGGTTTGCGATGCGGCTGATGCATGCCGGTTTTACGGTTTATGTCGTTGGGGATACGATCACCCCTGCGATTGAAACCGGGGATTTGCTGCTGATCGCTTCAGGCTCCGGGGAAACAGGCACATTGAAATCGATAGCGATGAAATGTAAGAAAATCGGCGCGGATTTGGGATTGATCACAACGAATCCGGGCTCAACCCTTGCCCAGTTGGCTGATTTTATTGTCGAGGTCGCGGCTGGGACGACAAAACGGCAGGACAATCAGGCCGCGTCAGTTCAGCCGGGCGCCAATACCTTTGAACAATGCGTTCTGTTGATTGGCGACGCGCTGGTTATCCGTTTGATGTCAGCGCAATCGCTGGATAAAAATAATGCCGAACTGATGAAACGTCATGCCAATTTGGAATGATGGAAGCAAACACATAAGATAAGAAGAAATGCTGCACTAACGTCGTTGTTAATGCAGCCTTTCTTCTTTGTGCAGCGATAGTAGAAATAAGTTTTAGGAATGTAAACGGAGGTTGCTGAGGCTGCTTATTTAAAACCGTCTGGCTCTTCCTATTGTTTGGAATGACACGGGGCCGGCTGTTGGATGTGCTGATGTGATTCTGCCTCTTTATTAATTGCCGAATTCTGATATAATGATATACGTTTTGAGAGAAGAAATGTCAGTCGCAATCCCCTGACAATAAACAAAACACGAAAGGAATTAATTGATAATGAAAAATAAGACTTTAGTCCGTTTCTGCATCAGCGCGGTGATTGCGGCGCTGTATGCCGCTGTTTCCCTGGCATTGGCGCCGCTCTCTTTCGGTCCGATTCAAATTCGGATTGCGGAAGCGATGACGCTGCTGCCGATTTTGTTTCCGGAGGCGATTGCCGGCGTAACGCTGGGCTGCTTTCTGACGAATCTGATCGGTGCGATCCTGGGCGTGAATTTACTCGGTTTTTTTGATGTGTTTGCGGGCACGCTGGCTACCTTTTTGGCGGCGATGCTGACATGGCGGTGCCGTAAGCTCTGCGTGAAAGGCGTGCCGCTGGTATCGGCGCTGATGCCGGTGCTGTTTAATGCTGTGATTATCGGCGCGGAACTGGCTTATGTGCTCTATCCGACTGCGCTGCTCACCGGATTTGTGATCAATGCGCTGGAAGTCGGCTTCGGCGAACTTGTCGCCTGTTTCATTTTGGGACTGCCGCTGGTAAAGGCTCTGGATAAAGCGCAGCTGGCCAAACGATTCGGCTTATAATCGCTTAAACAAAATATTCCTCTCAGAACAGAACATAAAGGGATTTCGGACGCTTTCGGGCGTCTTTTTTTAT
>NZ_HE998570.1:86177-160101 GCF_000327285.1 Holdemania massiliensis AP2
AGGCAAACCGCGCGATAAACCGCAGGCGGATGAGGGGACATCGCTTTCTCAGGCGGCTTTTTGGAACTCAAGAAACGATTTTGTTAAAATATTTACAAAAAAGCCTAAATGTCTGTTGTCAAGGTGTTGATAATTTGTTATCATTCTATCGAAGAATATTCATCGAATATAATTCAATGAAATGAACTCGATGAAATTTCAGAAAGGAAGAGAAAGAAATGAAAGGAACAAAGAAATTACTCTGTCTGACCCTCAGTCTGGTTTTGATGGGAATGACCGCCTGCAGCACTCAGAACACACCGGCGCCTTCTGCAGAACCTTCAGGGGATCCGCAGACCACATCCGCAGCCCTGCAGGACAGCGATGTCGACGTTTTAGTCATCGGAGCTGGAGGAGCTGGTTTAAGCGCCGCGGTATCGGCTTCGGAAAACGGAGCCAGCGTCATCGTTGTTGAAAAAATGTCGATCATGGGCGGCAATACGCTGCGCAGCGGCGGCGCTTTCAACAGCTATGATCCGGAAGGTCAGGCCAGCACCAAAATGGATGATTCATTGAAAGCGACGGTCGAGAAGCTGCTCGCCGTTGAACCGATCAATGATGCGCATAAACAGCTGATTGAAGACGTTCAGAAACAATATGATGAATATTTGGCTTCCGGTTCGGATTCGTTATTCGACTCTCCGGAATGGCATGCGCTGCAGACCTTGGATGCCGGCGATTATATCGGCAACGTTGATCTGATTCTGACGCTGACCCGCAACACATTGGATACGAAAAAGTGGCTGACAACCAACGGGACAGTCTGGGATCCGACAATCCGCACGGTTATCGGCGCGCTGTGGAATCGTTCAGCACAGACGACCAATGGCTCCGGCGCGGATTTCATTCAGGCCTTAAGCACTCAGGCTGAGAAAAACGGCGCTCAGATTTATTTGGATACCAAAGCTGAAAGCTTATTGCAGGAGGACGGAAAAGTTACGGGTGCAACTATTACTAACGCGGACGGCCAAACCGTAACGGTCAATGCGAAATCCGTCGTCATGGCGACCGGCGGATTTGCGGCTAATGTCGATATGCGGGTTGAATACAATACCGAATGGGCGGACCTCGGCGAATCCATCGCCACCAACAATCATCCAGGCGCGACCGGCGACGGCATTGTAATGGGTGAAGCCGTTGGAGCAGACCTGGTCGATATGCAGTGGATTCAGCTGATGCCGCTGTTCCCGGTCAGCGGAGGCGGCATCTCCGGTTATGTCAACAACGCAATCTATGTCAACAAAGAAGGTCAGCGGTATGTCAACGAGGATAACCGCCGTGACGTTCTGGCTCAGGCTGCTTTGAATCAGACGGATAAACTGTTCTTTGTGATCAACGACCAGACAGAAATTGACAGTGTTCAGATTCCGCAGGATAAACTGGATTACATGGTGGAAGCCGGAATGTTGTTCAAGGGTGAAACCGTCGAAGAACTCGCTGAAAATATGGGCGTACCGGCCGAAAATCTGAAAAAGACAATTGAGGATTACGGGAAAGCCGTCGATGCTCAGAAGGATGAATTCGGACGTTCTACCTGGGGCGCACGGCTGGATAATCCGCCGTACTATGCCGCTTCCTATACCCCGGCTGTGCATCATACGATGGGCGGTTTAAAAATCAATACGGAAGCTCAGGTTCTGAATGCGGCCGGAGAAGCGATTCCAGGCTTCTATGCAGCAGGTGAGGTAACCGGCGGAATTCACGGAACCAACCGTGTCGGCGGCAACGCTGTTCCGGATGCGTTGGTTTTCGGTAAAATCGCAGGCGCAAACGCAGCAGTTCAGAAATAAATCCAGCAATCATCACGACATAGAATAGAGGACGTACATGCCTCCCGCGGTTTTCTTAAGAAGCTGCGGGAGGTTTTTCTGTCTGTTCTGGAAAGTCCGTTGAAAGCAGTCATATCCGCTGGCCCAGGCTTTTAAGCAGAAGGTGAGGATGTCTTGTTGTTTGACACCTCTTCTGCGTTTCATTATAATAAGATAGAGAATGAGGCACAGCTATGGAAAAAATGACAAGCCGTCAGGAGCAGAAGATCAGAACGCAGCAGAAGATTGTAGAAGCCGCCAACACCTGTTTTATTCGTAAAGGAATGGCCTATACGCTGATTACTGATATCTGTGAGGAAGCCGAAGTTTCGGTGGGAACGTTTTATCACTATTTTAATAATAAAAATGATTTAATTATCAGCCAGTTTAAAAAATTTGATATGGGATTTTTAGAGGTCGCACATCGGTTGATCGACAATCCGGATGCCTGGGACAGTTTAATTCAGTTTGCCCATTTTTTCAGCCGGGATGCGTCAGTTTCAGATAAAACGCTGACCTTGGAATACTTAAAGGCGCGGGTTTCTCTGACTGTGGAGCAGCTGTTTCCGCGCAATCGTCCGTATTTTATCATCCTGTGTACTGTGATTTATAACGGTCAGGTTCGCCGGCAGCTTCGGGCTGATCAAACACCGCAGCAGCTGGCTGATCTGGTGATGGCGGCGACCCGCGGCTATAATTTTGACTGGGCGAGCATGGACGGGGCGTATGATCTGCATTTGCGCATGCAGCAGGATATGCCGATCTTATTTGAGGGGTTCCGTTATCGTGAGGAATATCCGTACCAGCTGTGCGATCCGGCCGCCGTCATTCCAGTTCAGAATGTACCGAAGCTTTATGAACAGGAAACTGCGCAGCTTCGGGAGTATTGCGAAAGCCGGCTGCTGAGGTAGATGTTTGCCGGAACAACAGGCTGTCAAATCCGACCATGACTTTAAATAATCTAAATTGATATTGGAAATCCGTTCTTTTTCCTTGAAACTGCGGATTTCTTTTTTACTTTATACTAAGGCGGACTTGCGACGTGTGCAGAAGGGTCAGCTCACTGCGGTTCTGCTTTGCGGCTGCAGCGTGCAGGAAGGGCCGGAGCTGCCGCAGCCTTCCATAGTTCCCACATCCACGCCGAGTCCAGAAACGAATGAGAAAGAGGATTCATCAAAGCCGCGCTGGCTGCGGGATATGGACACTGCTCTTTACGAATTCAGCCATGATTATCAGCTGGAGATGACAGATTCTGCTTGGGTTTTCACAGATGATCTGAAGCAAGGCGATATTGTGGTGAACCTGATCAACGAGGAAATCACGTTTGACTTTCCGGATGTCACAATTGAATACAAGAAGAAAGACCGCGTCATGAAAACCGCTGTGTTCTCGGCGCAGCTGAACATGCGGTTGGACGGGTCGGATTTTTCCTGGCAGTCCGCAGTGGATACGGAAGACCGGCAGCATTATCCAATTCAATTTGATCCGAAGAAGATTGAAATTCAGGATGGGGAAAGTGGGTCTTCAACGAAGGGGCAGAAGATGAATTTCTCACCGTCGCTGTATGGTCAATGTCTGAGCTATATGAAGCGATACTGGAATCAATCGGTCGTTCAGCAGGCGCTGATCGAGCAGGCTGTCAAGGCAAGTCAATCGCATACAAACTCAAACGCCGGGACAGTGAATGTCGAAAGACCTTTGGATAAAATGGTTAATATTTTGGAACTCGGTTCAATAACTCCGGATATTACGCTGGAAGTTGAGATGAATTTCAATGAAATCACGGATATATCTTTGTCGGAAGCCAATAAGCTGCAGCGCACGCTGTATTTGTTTACGGTGATGAAGCGGGGCTTTGATGATCCGTCAAAGATTGATTGGGAAGCACTGGCGCCGAGTTTAATGAGTATGATTCCTAACTATGGCTGTGATGGTAAGTATTGCAAAGATCGCGAGGGTCAGGTACGTTTTGCGGACTTTGCGATCCCGGAAGGTTATGGCGCGTTGGCGACGCAGCCAGAGATGAATCGGGCGGCCAAAGTTTTAACAGGTCAGGACTTTGTTTATGATGATTATGAAAATCGCAAACTGAGCAGCGGTGCTGTTTACAGTCAGAGTGCCAACAGCTACATCACTTATTCACGGGAAGGCGACTGGATGCCGGCCAGTCCGGGAATCATGATTCTGGATCAGACGAAAAAGGACAATCGAATCACCGTGGATTTTGTTGCCTATCGTGTGGAGTGGAAAGATAATGAACTGTTTGTTGAAGGTGTGAAGGTTGCGGAGGTGAAAGGAAACAATGCCAATCCGCAGATCGTTCAGACCGTCAAGGAAAATCTGGACCGGTTGCCGCATTGGACCGCGGAACTAGAAGATACCGGCGATGAACATTTTTATCGGCTGATTAGGGCTTCCCGAAAGTAGGCGTTTCATTCCGTTTTTTCCCTGAGCTGAAAAAGAAAACAATACCGAGCTGTCTGCCCTAAGCAGGCAGTTCTTTTCGTTGCCCAAAGACGAAGAACAGGAAGGGAAAGGTTGTGGCGTAATGGTGGATAACCGTGATATAATAGCACAAGAGATCAAGGGTGAAAGCACATGAAAAAAGGATTTTTTATTACATTTGAAGGCCCGGACGGCAGCGGAAAAACCACAGTCAGCACCGCAGTGGCAAAACGCCTGCAGGAAAAGGGCATCGATACGGTATATACTCGGGAGCCGGGAGGGATTGAGATCGCGGAACAGATTCGCTCCGTGATTTTGGATCCGGCCAATACGGCGATGGACAGCAAGACGGAAGCCTTGCTTTACGCTGCAGCCCGGCGTCAGCATCTGATTGAAAAAGTGCTGCCGGCACTGGCCGCCGGCAAGGTTGTGATCTGTGATCGGTTCGTCGACAGTTCCCTGGCTTATCAGGGCGTTGGCCGGAATCTTGGCATCGAGGAAGTGCTGTCGATCAATGAATTTGCGATTGAAGGCCATTGGCCGGATAAAACCTTATATCTGGATCTGACTGCGCAGCAGGGGCTGGATCGAATTGCAGGCCGGCAGAACAAGGATCGGCTGGATCAGGAAAAAATCGATTTCCATCTGCGTGTCTGCGAAGGCTATCAACAGGTACGCGAGCGTTTTCATAACCGGATGATCGTGATCGACGCGTCAAAACCGGCAGATCAGGTGATCGACGCCTGTTTGGAAGCGATTGGAGCGCTGATTGACCGTGAAGTTCGCTGAACGGCTTGCGGTTCAGCAGCCAGTGGTTTATCAAACGCTGAAGCACGCCTTAGTCCAGAAGAAGCTGGCCCATGCGTTTTTGTTTGTCGGACAAAAGGGAACGCCAAGATTGGAAACAGCACTGCTGCTGGCACAGAGCTTGATCTGTTCGCATGTTCATGAAGGTTTTGCCTGTGAAGAATGCGATGAGTGCCGGCGGGTTGCTGAAGAAAACTATGCTGACCTGATCGTTTTGGATGGCGCGGCCAAGTCGATTAAGAAAGACGAAATTCTAAGTCTGCAGGAGCGGTTTAACAAAACCGGACTGGAACGCAGCGGTCAAAAAGTCTATATTCTCAACAACGCGGAAAACACGACGCCGGAAGCCTTGAACAGCCTGCTGAAATTTCTCGAAGAGCCGCAGGGCTCGGATACGCTGGCGATTCTGATTGTAGAAAATCAGGACCGCATTCTGCCGACAATTGTTTCCCGCTGTCAAACCCTGACGTTCCGGCCGCTGACGCAGCGTCAGATCCATCAGATCGCCTTAGAAGAACAACTGGATGAAACCGACGGCTATCTGTTGTCGCATCTGATCCGCGATGTGGATCAGATCAAGGCCACGGCTGAGGATGAAGCGTATCAGAACGGAATGCTGATGATGCGAAGGTTTATCCGGGAATTTCCTGTACGGGAAGAAGAAGTGCTGGTCTGGATGCAGACCGAGTATCTGGGAAGCAAGGATAAAGAGAAGGATAAGCGAACCTTTGGTTATTTTCTCGATTGTCTGCTTCAATTTTTCCGTGATGCGGCGGTAGGGCATACCGAAGGCCCGGCCTGGATGGCCGAGGAAGTGGTCAAATGGAATCAGCGTCCGCTGCGGCTGGATCGTCTGATCATTGTTTTATTAGAATGCCGGGACAAGCTGTCCCGCAGTTATAATCTGCCGTTATTGGCGGATCAGTTAATCTATCAAATGAAGGAGGGAATGATTCATGAGTGAGAATCAGGAAGCAGCGGTAACGACGGAAGAAGTCAAACCTGTTGCACCGGCGTACCGCTTTGTCGTTTCAGTGCGGTTTAAGAATTCACGGAAGGCTTACAGCTTCGGCACTGACGATGAAACGCTGGAATATGGAGATTATGTCGTTGTAGAAACGGTCCGCGGCGTGGAAATGGGTGAGATTATCAGCAATCTTCGCGATGTATCCATGCATACTCAGAATACACCGTTGAAACCGGTGCTGCGCAAGGCCAGTCGGCGTGACCGGGAGATGTATGCTGAAAATAAAGATCTGGCAAAGGAAGCTCTGACCCGTTGTCAGGAAGCGGTAGCGCGTCTGAAGCTGGATATGAATTTGATCAGCTGTGAGTACACGCTGGATCGAAGCAAGATTATCTTTGTCTATGTCGCGGATGAACGCGTTGATTTCCGTGAACTGTTAAAGGAGCTGGCCGGTATTTTCAAATGCCGGATTGAGCTGCGTCAGATCGGGCCGCGGGATAAAGCTAAGATTATCGGCGGCTTGGGAACCTGCGGGATGGAAACGTGCTGTTCACGGTTTATGGACGATTTTGACGTCGTGTCGATCAATATGGCGAAAAATCAGCTGTTGGCACTGAATATTCAGAAACTTTCCGGACAGTGCGGCAAATTGATGTGCTGTCTGAAATTTGAAGATGAAAATTACAAGCAGCTGCGCGCCGGCTTGCCGAAGATGAACGCCCAGGTTGAATATGAAGGCAAGCTGTACCGCGTGACGTCGATGAATGTGATCAACGGCACAGCCAAGCTGGAAAACCGTGAAAACGTGCAGTTCATCGCCTTGACGGATTTAATGGAAAAGGGTGTATTCCGCCGTCCGGAAGCTCAGAATGCCAAGAACAAAGAAAAAGAAGTTCGTCCGGAGCGCAAAGAGGAACGCAAGGAAAACGACCGCAAGGAAAGTCCGGAACGCCGTGGGGAAAATAAGGATGCCCAGCGCAGGGAAGAACGGAAAGCGAACGATAAAAAGCCGGCGGAAGAAAAGAAGCCGGAACGCAAAGAGGGCGTAAAACGTCCTGTGGAGAAGAAGGCAGAAAAGAAAGCGGAAGAGCGAAAAGCTGAGGATCAACGTCCGGAGCGCAAACCGCAGGAGAACCGCAGAAATCAAAAGCCGCGTGAGGGCGTTAAAGAAATGAAGTCTGAGGCCGAAGTCAAGCCGCAGACCACGGAAGGCGAAGGCAAACCGCAGGAGCATAAACGGCCGAATCGGCGCCGTCGGCATCCGGGCCGTCGGGAGGGACAGCCGAAAAATGAAACGGGAGAGGGTCAGAAATGATTCGGCAGCAAAGTTTTTCCAATGAAAAACCAACGTTGTATCTCGTTCCAACGCCGATTGGCAATCTGGATGAAATGACGCCGCGGGCGATTGAGATTCTGCGCACGGTGGATGTGATCGCCGCCGAGGATACCCGCAATACGATGAAGCTGCTTCAAGTTTTTGATATCCATACCCGTCTGATCGCTCACCATTCCCACAATGAACGGGAAAGTGCGAAGGGTTTGCTGAACCTGCTCGAACAGGGACAATCGGTGGCCGTGGTTTCCGATGCTGGTTATCCGTTGATTTCCGATCCGGGTCAGAATATTGTCGAACAGGTCACCGCCGCAGGCTACAATGTTGTCCCGGTGTCCGGCTGCAGCGCTTCGATTAATGCGTTGGTGGCTTCCGGGTTAAAGGCACAGCCATTCTTGTTCAAAGGCTTTCTTTCCAGCAATGACCGTGAATGTGTGCGGGAGCTGGAAGGGATGAAAGCCTTGCCGTTTACGATGATTTTCTATGAAGCACCGCATCGGATCGAACGCATGCTGGGACATTGCCTGGATGTGTTCGGCGACCGCAAAGCTTGTTTGGCACGGGAAATCACGAAGCGGCATGAAGAATTTCTGCGCGGTACGCTCAGCGAGCTGAAAGATGCCGCCTGCGGTCTTAAAGGCGAAATGGTCGTCGTGATTGAAGGCTGTGCTGAAGAAAGTGAACCGGCAGTCGATATGGCGCTGATCACGGAACAGATCAACGAACGGATTCAATCCGGAATGTCAGCTTCGGAAGCGATTAAGCAAATTGCCAAGGAAGCCGGAATTTCCAAAAACGAAGTCTATCGGGTTTATCATCAGGAATCCTAAAATAAAGCTCTTTCTCCAGCGGCAGCATGTCATAGGAGAAAGAGCTTTTATGCTTAATAAATGCAGGGCTTAAGGGGACGGCTGTTCGATCACTCTTGATAATATTTACTTCTTCAGCGTGACAAAGGAAAGGCAAAGCCTGATGCTTACTTTGCGGTCTGGCGCATTGCGGTTTGCAGGCTTCTTAACAACAGAAGGCAGAAACCCACAAGTCCCACTGTGAAAAGCGTTAGAAATACGGCGGTGGTCATGGACTGGCGCTGCAAAGCAATCCAAGCCTGAAAACCCAGCCATCCGGAAAAACCAATCAGAAAAAGAAATACCAGCGATGTAAGGAAAAGACCCGCTGCCCGCAGCGGCCGCGGCAAGGATGGGGACCTGGCGGTACGATCCAGAAGCAGAATCATCAGATGAACAAGAAAATCGAAAATCGGATTCATGGGATCACCTCTTTCTTTTGGTCTTTGTTATCTTAATCATAACAAGGGATACCCCGTTTTTTCTATTATTTTTAGAGGCTTATTCGCGTATTTTCTTTCTATACTCAATTTTCGTTATAGGCACGATCAATCAGCGTTTTCGCTTTTTCGAAGTCAGCTTTGTTTTTCAAATGCAATTCAACTGCACCGCAGCCCCAATGACCAATGTTGGTAACATCGCGGGAAAAGCCTTCCTCGAAAATCACTGTATTCACATCAAGAGGAAGATTGATAACCAGTTTCTTTTTCAAAGCAACCACCGTAACAATATTACGAATTTTCTTGAATGCTGCATACAGTTTCAGATGAGATTCGTTGATATCATCACCAAGACTTAAAATGAAGTTGGACAAATCCTGATAAAGCAGTTTAATTTCTTTATCCGCTCCGGCAATCTGTTCCTCAAAGGTTTTATCTGTGGATTTCGGCTTGTTAACAGCATTCTCCTCATGAATGACCGAAGCAATATTTTCATTGATTTGCTCAAACATCAGTAGGTCTTTACCAAACTTTTTATAACGGATCAGGCTGATATTGCGATTCATCTGTTTAATTGCGGATTCATCATATTTTGTAAAATCACTTGCGATACAAATGACACGCGGCATTGTCCAATCAATCTTGTCAGCGAAAGTTAAGCCAAGTTTATTTATAACAAGAACCTTAAAGCTATCCTTATGATCCAGCAGCCAGTTTAAATAAAACAGACCCTGATTAATAACATTTTCTTTCATCGACCGCTTATACTCGAAGATAACGGGGCAGTGATTTTCATCTATTCCAATGCTGTCCATGCGGCCGCCGTCTGTTGTCCGATATTCGGAGGCAAGGAACGTAACGCCGAAAAAAGCACTCATATTATTTTCAATTACAGTTTGCAATTCCTTTTCAAGGTTGACTGTACTGCTCTGATATTCTTTGACCTTTCCGCTTATATTGAATAATTTAATATCCGCCATTTTATTTTTCCTCCCCAATCCGTGTTATTTGTTCTATTTGGTACAGCGGCAGATTAATAAGCCAATCTTCTTTTTTGAAATCAGCCATGGATGTTCGGACAGAGATTCCCGGAGAAAATTTCTCATGGTAAAATTTCAGACTTTTAGCTTTAAGATTGACC
This sequence comes from Holdemania massiliensis AP2, assembly GCF_000327285.1. GTDB lineage: Bacteria > Bacillota_I > Bacilli_A > Erysipelotrichales > Erysipelotrichaceae > Holdemania > Holdemania massiliensis. Next base: position 96,006 of record NZ_HE998570.1, read on the forward strand.
TCAGCCTTAACTTCAATTGGAATGATTTGTTCACCCGTATCCACTACGAAATCAATCTCACAGGAGCCTCTGTCATTGGTGTAATAGTAAATGCCTAAATCTTCAAGGGTTTTAAGCTGCTGGCAAACATACTGTTCAGTAAGGGCGCCCTTGAACTCAATAAAGAGATCATTGCCGTCCAGCAAAGTGTGCGGGTGAAGTCCAACCAGGCATCCAAGTAAACCAACATCAACGACGAACAGCTTGAAGGCCTTTAAGTCTTCGTAAGCTTTCAAAGGGATGCCTGCAGTATTAACCCGGCTGATCTTATGGACAAGACCGCAGTCGCAGAGCCACATCAAGGCCTCTTCATATTCTTTGGCACGGGCGCCTTCACGAATAAGACCATAGATAAATTTTTTGTTTTCTTTCGCAAGCTGAGAAGGTATGCTGTTCCATAACATACGAATCTTTGGAACAATAACGTTGGGGGCATGCTTGGAGAAATCTTGTTCATAAGCTTCAAGAATTCCCTTTTGTATTTCACGAACTTCATTGAAATCTTTGTTTTCCGCAAAGCTTTGTACAGCCTCAGGCATACCTCCCACAAAGAAATAGTGCTTTAAGGCGTCAATATAGGTTTGTTTAAAACTTGTTATCATCTGAAAATCATGACTGTCAAGAAGTTCGGAAAAGCGCTGCTTGCCGGTTGCCATCAGGAACTCCTTAAAAGTGAGAGGATAAAGCTTTAAAAAATTGACTTTGCCAACCGGAAAAGATGTACCTTCATGCAAAGCGATTCCAAGCAGGGAACCTGCGCAGATGATATGATATTGGGGTGCGTTTTCGCAGAAATATTTGAGCGAGGCCAGAGCACGCGGAACTTCCTGGACTTCATCAAAAATCAGCAGCGTGTTGTTTGGGTCAATTTTGCGGCCTGAATACAATTCCAAGCCCAATATTAAACGATCTGTATCTAAATCCGAAGCAAACAGTTCCGCCATTCTGGAATTTGAATCAAAGTTAATATATACGGTATCTGCATAGGCCTGTTTGCCAAACTCCTTCATCAGCCAAGTCTTCCCTACCTGCCGTGCTCCTTCAATAATTAAGGGCTTCCGGCGCGGACTGGCTTTCCATTTTATTAATTTTTCAATCGCAGTTCGGTACATGTACACCTCTCCCTTATCTGAGTATAGGATCAGAATACCGCATAATTACATAAAATACAACGATATTTAGATAGAATATAACACTTTTTACAACGAAAAATGTTGGTATATGACAAAAAATACGAGGAAAACCGAATGACAGCTCGCTTATGCTTGTCTTCTGCTTTGGCCTTTCCGTTTTTGCCGCCTGTAAAAGAGCTCATTCCCGCGGTCTTTTATGCTTCATTCCCCCAGATCTAAGTTCGTTTTCTTGCAGCTGAATTTGATGATGGAAATGCCTTTGCAGCGCAGCGGTTCAGTTTGGGTATCCGCTAAGGTTTTCGATAGTATATTCTCCGATACGCATTGGGCGTCAGGGAAAACGTCGCCTTAAACTGTTTGGAAAAATAACTGGGATGCAGATAATGCAGCTGTTCTGATATCTGACGGACTGATAAATCCGGATCGGCAAGCAGCGTCAGCGAGCGGTATAACCGATGCTGAATAATTAAGGACTGCGGCGACAGCTGAATGATAGCCAGTGTGCAACGACAGAGATAACTTTGAGAAACATGCAGGCGGTCGCAATAATCCTGAACGCTTAACGCTTCATCGGATTTTTCCAGTTCATATAAAAATTTCTCTGCGGTGGAAAGCATGGCGCTGTCTGCGCTGGCCGAGATAAAGGGGCCTTGATTATTTTTGAGCATCATGACCGCAAGCAGGCTGATTAAATGTTGAAGACCTAAAACATAACCGGCATTCTGTTTTTCCGCGTTGTCAATCCAATAACTGATCAGCTCAAAAGTCGGATCATCAATCAGCTGCTTAAACCAGAGCTGATGGTGAAATAAGGTCAGCCATTGTTCCTGATTGAACAAGCCGCTGACTTGAAAAAGCAGCTCATAAGTTTCTAATGAATCCGTGATGAACTGAGCGCTGTGAAGCAGATAAGGCGGAATCAGGAATAAATCGCCAGGCCCGGCATGAAAGGTCTGACCTTGAATGGTGACGGAGCATTCTCCCTGCCGGATCACCGCCAGCTTGATATGAGGAATCAGGACATTGGACAACTGACGAACACGGTTCTGAAAAGTATGCCGGTAAGCGAAAATCTGATATTGATATTTCTGCAGAACAGAGGAAACAGAATCCGAACAGCTTTGATCAGGTATTAATAAATTGCGGTATTTCATTGGCTGGATTCTCCTTTAACTCATTATATCGAAGTTCTGAATTTTATCCTAGTCGGTCTGATTGGAATCTTGTGTGAAAATAAACAATATGACATGATAAGAACATAGAAAGAGGGAAGATTATGAAGAAATTAGGAATGTTGTTTTTGGCAGCTTTGCTTCTGGCAGGCTGCAGCACAGCTCCGGCTCAGAAAACCGATGCGGAGTTGGAAGCGGAAGGCTGGGTTAAGAATCCGGAAGCCAACGGTTATATCAAAATGGAAGACGCGTTGACGACGGCTTCGGTAGCCATTGATGAAAGTCAGCAGCTGAGTCAGCCGGAAATCCGCGACCTGGCTCTGGATTATCTGCGGGGCTGGCCGTTAAAAACCGATGAAGCAGGTCAGACTATCTATGCTTATCGTGAAATGTATCAAATCGCTACCTCCTACAATAATGAGCCAGGGCTGTCCTCGGTCGAATTTGTTCTGGATCCTCAGACGATGAAGCTCTATGCTTCCAGTGAAAAAGGCACTGAAAAATGCGTGCATATCGCAAAGAATCCGAAGGTTGTTCTGTATTGGTACAAGCAGATTCCGGAAGAAGAATACATTGCCTATAAAAATGATTATTTCAACTCCTACGGCGTTCAGATCAAAGGCACAGCGAAGCTGATGGATCCAGCCTCGGAAGAAGCACAGAAAGCAGCGGCGTTATATCTGGAAACTTTGTATGGTGCGGAAGGTTGGGCCGCGATGGGCGAAAAGCAGCCGACGATCATCGCCAAACTGTTGGAAGTCAATGACTGGATTGAAATTGATCCGACTGAATACGTAGTGAATTCACTGCAGTGGACCTACAACAAAGAGGGCAGCACACGTCCAGAATGGTATGATCCAGAAAGCCCGTACTTCGGCAAATCTGTCCGCCAAGTCTATTACGTTCATTAAGGAAAGAAAGCGGGAAGCCTATCCCGTTTTCTTTTGCGCCTGCCATAAGATCCGCTGCGATCCTCCACAGGAAAAGCGGAAGCTCAATAATGAAAAAATTCGGATTAAAATGCCGGTAGACCCCTTGACGATCTAAAAACTTATGTTATAATGATAACAGTTATCGTTATTAGGAGGTGAGATGATGATTCGCAGGAATTCAAGGCAACGCCAGCTGATCTTGGATGTGATGCGCGGAGAAGGAATTCACTTGAACGCTGATCAGGTTTATCAAAAAGTGAAGCAGGCGGATCCCTCCATCGGGATCGCGACCGTCTACCGCAACTTGAATCTGTTGACGGAAATGGGCGAAATACAGAAGTTTCAGGACCGCAGTACCGGATTCATGTACGATGGAAATCCGAAAAAACATCATCACTTCTATTGTCGATACTGTAAGCGGTATTTCGACGTTTCGTTCTCCGTGGAGGAGCAGATGATCCGCCAGGTTGAAGACCAGATGGGCGTCAGCGTGGAAGATCTGAATATTTCGTTGGAAGGCTGCTGCAACGAGTGTAAAGACAAACAGGAAAAAGAGAAAGAAAGAGGTAAAGAACAATGGAATTAAAAGGATCAAGAACTGAACAGAACTTAATGAGCGCTTTTGCCGGAGAATCTCAGGCTCGCAACAAGTACACTTACTATGCGATGAAGGCTCGTGCTGAAGGCATGGAACAGATTGCCAACATCTTTGAGGAAACCGCCCGCAACGAACAGGAACATGCGATGCTGTGGTTCAAGGCTCTGCATGGTGATCAGATCCCGACAACTGACGTCAATCTGCAGGATGCGGCCAATGGTGAAAACTATGAATGGACGGATATGTATGCAGAATTCGCCAAAGTTGCCCGTGAAGAAGGCTTCAATAAGATCGCAGCACAGATGGATATGGTTGCGAAGATCGAAAAGCGCCATGAAGAACGTTACCTGGCTCTGTTAAGCAATGTCAAAGAAGACAAAGTCTTCAAGAAAGAAGAAGACGTCATGTGGAAATGCCAGATCTGCGGCTATACCATGGTCGGCAAGAACGCTCCGGGTCTGTGCCCGCTGTGCGGCTATGCTAAATCCTTCTTTGAAGTTGAAAAAGCAAACTACTAATTTCTCTGATGAAAAGGATCCCGCTGTGGATCCTTTTTTCATGGTGAAAGACAGGGACAGGACACATATTTTTCGAGGCTGATTCATACACTGAAAACAGAATCGGAGGATAGACCACAATGAAAATCAGAATCCTGCAATGTGACCCGTTTGATCCGCAGGCCGAGGATCAGGTTCATCGCATCCGTCATCAGACGGGTGAGCTTATCATTGAATACATCCAAATTATAGACGCTGCCCTTTCCAAAGAAACCTGGGATCAGACGATTCTCTGCTCCTCTGCGGCGATCAGTCCGCAGCTTGCCGCCTCGTTTAAAGAACCTGTCCTGATCCTTTCCCCGCAGACGATTTCCGGCTATCCCTGCTGGAAAATTCAAAAGGGACTGATGGATCCCTGGAATGGGGAATGGCTCGTGAAGATGATCAGTCAGCTGGTTCTGCACAAGCAGCGGCTGGATCAGAATCAGGGACTGGAATTTGTTAAAGTTAAGAAGGAAAGAAAGCTCAGTGCTGAGCTGGAACATCTGCTGAAGGGGACAAAACCGAAGGATTACCCGGATGCTCTGTGGCTGTTTGTTCAGGACCGTCAGAATGATACGTTGGAATTGGATACCCAGGAACTTCCGTTTCCGGTAGAGTGCTATTGGATGAAGCAAAAGGCGGAAGTGAATGTCGCCTGTTTCCTCTATGCGGCAGCTTAGGAAATAGGTGTGGGAAAAAGAAGGATCAGGGAGCCTTAAAAACACTCTGCCTGAGCAAAGAAAAAGCACTCCTGTGAGTGCTTTTGTCGCTTTGTCAGTGATATTAAAGCTTACAGACATTCGCAGCCTGTTCGCCGCGGTCGCTCTGTACGACTTCAAAGCTGACGGCATCGCCGTCATCCAGCGTTTTAAAACCGTCGATCTGAATCGCGGAATAATGAACGAAAACATCTTTCCCTTCATCGGTGGTAATGAATCCGTAGCCTTTTTCTGCATTAAACCATTTTACTTTTCCTGTGACCATGAACTGTCCTCCTATGCCACTATAATAAAAAACCCATGCGGATGGACATTAACTATCCTTCCCCATGTGAAATTATAGTTATAGCCTCAAAATCTATCTACAATATAGCACGATTCGTTATCGGAATCAATCCGGATTTCATGGCAGATTGCGTGAAAAAGGTCTATAATTGTTCGTAATCATAATTAAATCAGGATAAGTCAGGTTCTGAAAGAAAAAGTGAGAAAGCAGCGCAAATGATCCTGAAACGGAATCGTTTCTTCTGAAAAACAGGATCAGTCCGGCTTAATCTGTTCCTTTCATGCTTGATATGAGCATTACAATAGAAATCAAGAATGGTTTTGATTATGATGAATCTGCTGAAAAAAGTTTCCTGTTAATTTCTAAGGGAATGGGAAAAATGAATAAAGGAGTGATGAAGATGACAGTCAACGAACGGTTAACGCAGGATTTAATCTGGACAGGGGTTCAGGATGCCCAGCTGAAGGTTTTTGATATCATTATGGAAACTGAATTTGGAACAACTTATAATTCTTATCTTTTGAAGGGAACGGAAAAAACCGCCTTGATCGAAACGGTAAAACTACCCTTCTTCGATGAATTTCAACAGAAGATTGAGAAGGTAGTTCCGCTTTGCGACGTCGATTATTTAATCGTGAATCATACAGAACCGGATCATGCCGGATCGATTGAAAAATGTTTGGCGATCAATCCGAATCTGACCGTGATCGGCAGTCCGGCGGCACTGCAGTTTTTGAAAGAGATCGTCAACCGTGACTTTAAAGCGCTGGCGGTGAAAGAGGGGCAGACTTTGGACCTGGGTGGAAAAACATTGCAGTTTATGATCGTCCCGAATCTGCATTGGCCGGATACCATGTATACCTGGGTTCAGGAAGATGGAATTCTCTTTACCTGTGATTCCTTCGGAGCGCATTATGCGTTTGAGGGGCTGCGGCTCAGTGAAGTTCAGGATCACAATGGCTATGAGCGGGCATTAAAGTATTATTATGATCATATTTTAAAGCCGTTTCGGCCGTTTATGCAGAAGGCGCTGGATAAAGTTGAACCTCTGAAACTGAATATGATTTGTCCGGGTCATGGGCCGATCTTGGACTGCAGGCTGCCGGAAATGTTTGCGCAGTATCGGAAATGGAATGCGGAGCCGCAGCTGGAAAACAAACTGATTTTGGCTTATGTCAGCGCCTATGGATATACCGAGCAGCTGGCGCAGGCGGCAGCCCGTGGAATCGAAAGTGTTGGCTGGCAGGCTGAGCTGGTTGAACTGACGCAGACACCCGTTGCCGAAGTTGTGGAAAAGATTGAAAACGCGCGGGGATTTTTGCTGGGATCGCCGACGATTCTGGCGGAAGCCCTGCCGCCGGTATGGGCTGTTCTGTCATTGATGAATCCGGTGATTCACGGCGGCAAGTATGCCGCGGTTTTCGGCAGCTATGGCTGGAGCGGCGAAGCCTTTGCGCACCTGGAAGAACGCCTGAAACAGCTGCGAATCCAGGTTATGCCGGCATTCAAAGTCCGGTTTAAGCCATCGCCAAAACAGCTGGAAGAAGCAAAAGCTGCCGGCCGGCAATGGGTGGAGATTATTCAGAATCAATAAGCTCAGCGCTCAGCGGTCTGCATTATAAGCGCGGCTGAGCGGCGTTTTCAGGAGCTTTTTATGCAGCGAGCGGCTGCCTGAAAACAGTTATTCCTTTACCGAGGATCAGTACGTATAAAACCTCCGCCAGCTGCGACGGAGGTTTTATTTTGATCGGTCAGTTTCCTTTTTGAGCCATTTTTCAGGGTTCACCGCGTATTTGGCAATGAACGTCTCCCGGAAGATTTCCATGGCCTGCTCGTTGGGGTTAAAGTCCAGCATGTGATACAGCTCGTTTTCATGATTGAAGCCCTGAATCCCATAGTAATACAGATAGATAAAGCTTGTCATTTCATTGAGATTGGCATCCGGACGGATTTCATTTTGTTCCTGAGCTGTTTTTAAAGCCGTTTTGCGCAGGGAGAACAAGTGCCTGCTGTATTTCGCGATTTCTTCCAGCGTCGGTCCTTCGCCGGTGTTATGATCAGTATCCCGGTTAATCTTCCGATAGGAGGTGCAGTAGGCCAGATCCCGGCAGATTTTGCTGAAAACATCCAGGTCTTCCGCATAAATCCGCTGCAGATCCTGTGAGGAAATTTCCATCTGATATCGGATAGCGGCCAGATAAAGATCATTTTTATTCTTAAAATAATAATAAAGCGGACCCCGGGATAAGCCTAGGGCTTTGCCAATGTCTTCAAGATTGGTACCTTCATAACCATACAAGGTGAAATAGGTAACGGCAACGTCTAAAATTCTCTGTTTGGTTTTACTGTTTGAATAGGTCATCATCATCTTCCGTTCTGTAAAAGAAATGCCGCGCCTTAAAAAACGAAGGAAAAACCATCCCCATACCACGATTACTTCTAATTATATCAATAAAGGATTTTAGAGTATACCTCTTTCAATCAATTCCTGATGGTCCAATCAAAGTCAAAAAGCCAAAGCGTCTGAAAAGGCGGAGCACCGTTTCCCCGCGGAATCAATCAGGGAGAAGCGTAAAAGCTCAAAACAATCTTTTGAGTTGTCAATGCCGCTTATTTTCTTATTCTGCTCAGACGGGAAACAAAAAGGAAGCCCTAATTCCGGCGCTTCCTTTCTGCTTAGATATATCCTGTTTTGAATTGAATGATTTCCGCTGGTTATTGTCCCAGCGCGTCCTTGACGGCTTCCCGGATGCCATTGCTGGAATTGGTAGCGCCGGAAACGGCATCAAGATCCAGATTCTGCGTTCTGATCAGCTCCGGAATGAACTGTTCTGCAGCCCCGGCATAAATATTCGCCGTTTCAGCCTGTTCTAAAACATTGATCTCAGTGATGCTTCCGTCTTTAACGATGACTTCAACCTTAATCGGACCGTTGTTGCCCTGACCTTCGCCGGTGTAAGTGCCGTCTGTGAAGCTGCCTTTGACCACTTCTGAGTCTTCCGACTGTGCCGGAGTGCGGTCAAATGGAACATGCTCGGTTAAGCCTTGGCGGTCCAGAATGTATTCGATCGCATTGCGGGCAGAGAGCCGGCCGAAGACGACGGCTTCTCCCAAACCGACAGAATAATAAGCACCCTGAACATTACCGATGACTTCCCCGGCAGCGTACAGACCCTTGATCGGCTTGCCTTCCTGGTTGAGGACGCGTCCGGTTGTGTCGGCTCTGACGCCGCCCAGTGTGTCCATAACGCCCGGTGTTAAATTCACGGCATAGTATGGTCCCGCCTTGTAGGTGTCGGCCAGCTTCACAACTTCTTCGTTGCCGATGCCGTCCGTCTTTAAGCTGCTCATCGTGGTCAGGAAAGCCTCTTGATCCACACCCATCTTTTCAGCCAGGTCTTCCAGGGTATCGGCTTTGATGACCGTGCCGCTGTTGTCGATGCCGGTCATCCGGTATTCATCAAAGAAATCCTTTTCTTCAATAGCCATGAAATTCTGATAAATCGTTTCATTGTAAACGCCGAAGCATTCCGCATCCGTTTGTTTCAGGATATCTTCAGTAATTCGCCGATCTGAGCTGGCTTCGCTGTATTCATTGGTGAAGCGCTTGCCTTCCTTGTTGACGAAGACGACGCCGTTGTTTTTGATCGGCAGCTGCATCTGAATAGAGAACGGCGCAACTGCACAGGACAGCTGAATCAGATCCATGTTGACTAGATCCGCTCCCAGTTTTTCCGCCATAACGATACCATCGCCCATATTGCCCTGACTTGGAGCTAAATGAATGTTGGCCAGTCCAGGATTGTCATAGTTGGCGATCATTTCCGGATTGCTTTCATAACCGCCGGTCGCCAGAATGACAGCTTGGGCATCAATCGTATATTCACCGTGGGCGTCTTTGACCTGCACGCCGTTAACTCGTCCGTTTTCATCTGTTGTCAGATCGACAGCCGGACTGTTGTAGCGGATTTCAATGCCGTTTTTCTCGGCTTGTTCTTTTAAAACACGGACTAATTCCACACCGGGAATGGTGCCGTCCGTCGGACAATGCAGATCAGCGTAGCGGATCTTTCCCCATTCCGATCCGAAGCCGTCCAGCCATTCGATGACTTTCGGCGTTTCAATAGCGATGACGCCTGCCATATCCACATCCGCAAAGCCGGCGCCGTTCTTGATGATTTTATCCACCAACATGACCGGTGTTTCTTCTTTTCCCTGTTCGTCCATAAAGCGGGAGTTCGTACAGTTAAAGCCGCCGAAAGCCATCGTGGTGCTTCCGCCCGCAAAGGACATCTTCTCTAAAACCAGAATGTTGTCCGCGCCTTGTTCGTGCGCCTCGACCGCAGCTGCCAGGCCGGCTCCGCCTGCGCCGACGATGACGATATCAAATTGTTCGTTGCCGGATTCGGGTTGAGGGTCCGGGGTTTTTTCAGCCGGCGTATTCGCACAGCCGCCTAAGCCCAGAGCCAGACAGGCGCCCAGGGTCAGGGCAAGTAATTTCTTCATTTCTCTTTCCTCCTTGAATAAGGAAATTATAAAAAAATCACAAGTTGAGGTCGAGTTAAAAACCGGACATTCTGTTCAAGTTCAGGACATTGGCCGCGGCGGCTGAGCGGCAGCCTCCGTTCCGGCAATCCGTCCGAAGACGATACAGTCAGGAAACGAGTTACCGCCTAAGCGATTGGCGCCGTGGATCCCGCCGGTCACCTCGCCGGCCGCATAAAGCCGGGGAATCGGCTGTGTCTTTTGATCGAGAACTTGGGCGTGTTCATTGATTTCGACGCCGCCCAGCGTGTGATGCACCGTGACGGTCTTGGCGGTGGCGTAAAATGGCGGGTGATCAATTTTATTGATTAACGTCCTGCGCTGAAAGCGGGGATCGTACTGCTGTTCAACACTGCGGTTGTAGTCATTCACGGCTGCTTCCAATACGCTGAAATCCAGTTCCAACTGACGGGCCAGGTCTTCCAAGGTATCGGCTTTGACCACTTGTCCCATCAGCACCAGCCCCTCCAGGAAGTCGCGGTCTTCCTGCAGCGAGGAAAAATCATCGTCGGCGAGGGAATAGACAAACCCGTGATCCTGTGACCGGATCGCCTGGGCCAGTTCATCCCGGCCGGCATCCTCACGGATAAACCGATCGCCTTCGGTGTTGACTAGAATCCCGTGATTGATCGCGTTGGGAATGGAGTTGTGCAGTCCGCCGTCGTAAATATCCGCCATCGGATACAGCTCGATATATTCCATGTCGATCAGCGAAGCCCCGATGGCCTGCGCCATCACAAGACCATCGCCCACCGTTCCCGGCGTATTGCTGCAAAGCAGATCCCCGGTTAGGCTCTGATCGTACTGCATCCGCATTTCCACATTGTAGCCGAAACCGCCGGTCGCTAAGATCACGCCCTGCCGCGCTTGGAACTGGATCGGCTGACGTTGCTGGACAGCCTGGACTCCGATCACGGCAGAACCCTCCTGAATCAGCGCTTCCGCCCGTGTATTCAGATAAAAGTCAACCTGTTCCCGAACACAGGCATCGCTCAAAACCTGAATGAAATCTGTACCGTTATGAGCCTTGGAATAATGACCGCGGGCATGCTCGCCGCCCAGACAGTTGTCGATCACCGTGTCAATTTCTAACCCCAGCTCCTGCAAAAACGCCAGACCCTCATCGGCTTGGGAAGTCAGGATCCGCACCAGCTCCGGTTTTGCTTTCTGATGGCCGCCGTTGAAGGTTTCTTCAAAGAAAAGCTGTTCGCTGTCCATGATCTGCAAAGGATGCTGGAGCTGATCATCCACACAGTTATACATGGCGGTAGCCCGGATTGTATTGCCGCCCAGACTGTCGGCTTTTTCCAGCACCGCAACGGAAGCCCCCTGGCGTGCGGCGCTGACGGCCGCGGCTAAGCCAGCTCCGCCTCCGCCGATGACCACCACATCATAGATTTCTGAAGCTTCCTCTTGAACTGTCGGCGTTTGGGGGCGCGCGGCATAGAGTTGTTCCTCGGTAAAGCCCTGACGTTTCAACAAGCGCTCAATTCCTTTGCGCAGTGCTTCACAGGACTGGGTTGCTCCACTGACCGCATCAATCTGCAGCGTTTGATTTTCTAAAATCTGAGCGATGAAGTCGGCCAGGGCGGGATCTGCGATTTCCGGCGTATCCGCATGGCTCAGTACCTGAATCGCGGTAATGCGCTGATCTTCACTCAGCACTTCAATGTCCATCGGGCCTAAATAACCGTCAATTTGACAGCGGGTGGAGGAAGACGCGCAGCCGCAGCACAAAATCAGACAGAACGAGGGGATGATTTTCTTCAAGTTCATGCGGGTTCCTCCTGTAAATCCGGCAGCCGCTGATGCAGCCGCTCTAAAAATAAGGCGTAAGCCTGTTCGCCATTCATTTCCGGCATGCCGATCATCGCACGGACAGTTTGCAGATAAACTTCTTTCAGCAGCGCTTCGTTCTCTCCCGCCGGACGGGTCTGAACTTCCGGGAAAATCTGATCCAAATACATCTTGCCGATATTCTGACCGCCGAAATCCTCCATGATCAGATCTGAATATCCCTCTTCATTGTAAGCCGGACTGTAGCTGATCAAAGTTCCGGTGCCATGATTTTTGGCATAAGCCGCACCGGAAGGCGAAAGCAGCACTGTCTGCATGAATTCCCAGGCTGTCGCGGCATGGGTGCTGGTTTTGGGAATCGCCCAGACGGTACCGCCCCAGGCAAAGCTGCCGCTGGGCGCGCGGGTAAAGCCCCAGGCTTGTCCGGTATGAAAAATACCCATGGACATCAGCCAGAGTGAGCACGGATAGAAAAACACCTGATCGGTTTCCAGCGAGTTCATCCACTGCGGCGAATACTGCTGCAGGGAGAAGACCAGGCCAGCCTCCTGCAGGGCGTCGAGAATCTGGAAGGCATTGAGGAAACGGTAGGGCTGAAGCAGCGTGTTGTTTTGAATATACGGCGTGCGTGATTGTCCAAACAACATCACGGCGGCATCTTCCAGCGAGGCAAACATGGCCCGATCTGGGAATTGTTCCTTGAACTTCATGCCCTTGCTGATAACATCGGCCCAGCTGCTGAAAACAATCCCCACCTGAACTGGATCCTCGGTTGCCAGAAACGCCTGGGCCACCGTACGGTTGTATGCGACGCCGCTGGCGGACAAGGTGGCCGGCACAGCCCACAGATGACCGAGTTCATTTTCAAACTGAGCCAGACGAAATTCCAGAACTTCCTGCCGCGGCAGGAAATACGGAGAGGCTTCCAGATCGAGAAACAATTCAGCACCGTTGATGCCGTCAAGCGTTTCACTTTCGAGAATGCAGATGTCCGGCAAGGGCTGATTGAGTGCCAGCGCCAGTTTAAAGCGCTGCAGATATTCACTTTTTTCAACGACGGTGTAATTAAGCGCGATATCCGGATGAGATTTCTGATACTCCGCAAACGCATCCGGCAGAAAATCATCCCAGCCCCAGACCGTAATCACTTCTTTCTGCGAGGGTTCCGGCGTCATGCGCGGCGCGGAAAAAGCTCCGTAGAGAAAAAGCGCCAGCGTCAGGGTCAGTAGAAGAAAAACAATGCGATAGGCCTTCATTGCGGGAGCCCTCCTTTCTCAATGATCGGCAGATCAAAGATGAACGCAGTACCTTGCCCCAGCTCACTTTCAACGTGCAGCGTCACAGGATCGCCGTAAAGGAATTCCAGCCGTTCGCAGACATTGACCAGCGCAATCGCATGAACACTGTTTTTCTCAGCTTCCCGATGAGCATTCAGGGCGGCAGAGCCTTGTTCAATGCGACTGGCCAATTCGGCGCTCAGTCCCACGCCGTCATCACGAACCTCGACATGCAGCTGATCGTTTTGGCGCTGAATGGATAGCGTCAGCTGTCCAGGCCCCTCTTTGGGGATGATGCCGTGGAAAATCGCATTTTCAACTAACGGCTGAAGAATGTTTTTGGCGATCAACAGCTCGTTCAGCGCTGGGTCGATGTCGTAAACGACACTGAATTTCTGCTTGTAGCGATAATTCTGGATGGTGACATATGCCTCAATGACCGCTCGTTCCCGTTCGATGGTGTCCATTAACAGATCCTCATGCACCGCCATGCCGTCCTGAAGGATCAGAATTAAGGCACGCACCATGTCGACAACCTCCTGATTCCCGCCTCGGCGAGCCATCACGATGACAGAGTTTAACGTATTGTAGATAAAATGCGGATGAATTTTGGAGATCATCATGTCAAATTTCAGCTTCCTGCGGATTTTTTCATCCTCAACAGCCTGATCTAAAAGCTCATGTATGCGGACAACCATCGAATTAAAAGTATCACCCAGCATTTCCAGCTCATCATGGCTGTGCAGGGTAATCTGGGTGTTCAGATCACCAGCGGCAAATTGATTCAAGCCGGCCGTCAATGTGGATAACGGTGCGGTAAACCGACGGACAATGCGGGAGAGAATCATCACGAATAAAAGGAAGATAAGCAGCGAGAACAAGCTGAAAAACACGATCAGAAAGGACGCCTGTCCGCGCAGTGTGGCCTTGGATCGATAAGAGAATAAGGTATAAGGCGTACCCGCAACCGGGCTGCTCAGCAGAAATCCGCCGGGAACAGACTGCAGCGGGGAAGGGGGCTGATCGCCGGCCAGTCTGTTCAGCTGTTGTTCATTCAGCCCGGAGGGGGAAGCGATCAGAACCGTCTGATCCTGCATCAGCGTGATTTCCTGCTGGGGCAGATTCCAGGTCTGGATCAGGGATTCCAACTGCCGCAGATCAAGCAGAATCCACAGCTCCCCGATTTTCTGCTGGGGATGAACTAAATCAGCAATCGGCGTGTGATAAGCCGCCAGACGCAGCTGTTCCACGCCGGATTTCAGCAGGAAGGCTTCGGTAAATCCGGCTGGCTCCCTTGTTTTCTGAGATTGGGCAAGCGGATCAAAGGTATGATCAAGCGGATACAGGTTCCAGAGCACCTGATCTTCGTGGCGTATCAGAGCGCTGTGGATCAGATCCTGTACCGACAGCGTCCGGGTTAATAAATCCGCTGCCGCTTCCTTTTGGAAATAGTCCGGATCCGCGGTGTGACAGAACTGCTGCAGCTGCGGATCGGCCAACAGACTGCGGGAAAGAACTGTCAGTTCACGGATGAAGCCTTCCAGCTGCTGGGCATTCTGGCGGAGCACCTGCGCATCTTTTTTCAGATTTTCCTGGGTCAGGATGTGAGCAAAGTATTGATAAGTGACAAAGCTGGTGACGGTGGTCATCACCAGAACCAACGCGCCCAGCGCGGCAGCCAGCTTTACCGAAAGTCGGGACGGAAGCAGCGATACAAGCCAGTCCTTGATGTCTTTACGCTTCATACATACGGCTCCTTTAATACATCGCTGGGATAAACATGATATTTTTTATAAAATACGATCGCAAAGTATTGACTGGAGTGGAATCCGCATTGCCGGGCCGCTTCATAAATCTTGAGATCCTTTTGTTTCAAGAGCCGCATTGCTTTCTGCAGCCGCAGATCCAACAACATCTGCGCCAAGGTCATGCCGGTTTCCTTCTTTAACAGCTTGCTTAAATATTCGCGATTCATCTGCAGGGTCTGCGAAAGATCGTCAAGAACGTTTTCATCGGCACAGTGATCCTGCAGGTAGCGGATCATAAAGTCGGTTTTGCGGCTAGTCTGCGGCTGGGGCTGAAGCGGCAGCCAACGGCGGACAAAGTCGCATAAAGCCGGATAGGTACAGATTGTTTTCCATGCTGAAAAATCCTCAGACAATTCACTGATCCTTGTTCGCTTCTGAAGCTTTTGAAGCAGGAGCTTCACAGCCAGAAGAATCTGCGGCAAAGCCGGCCGAGCCTGATCGAGAGCGTTTAAAAACGCTGTTGACGTTTGGCACAGGCTAGCCTGAGTATCGATCTGAGCTAATTGAATTTCCCAATCCGAAGCCTCATACGGCATGGCATCCGGACATTCATGAAGCAGGGTGATGCGCTGCTCAGGAAAATAAAACAGCTGATTCTGGCGCTCATTCATCTCACGATACAATCGGCGCAGTTCAGATAGATCCTGCGCAACCGGACTGACCAACAGCCCCATCGGAGCCAGAATGTTTTCCAGGCTCTTTCGTAATGCAGTACAAAATTCATACGGAACACTGGCAAGCTGAGGATCGGCTTCCACAACAATCCAGCATTCATTGACGGATTGGAGAAAAACAAGAAAAACAGCGGTTTTGCGCAAGGGCTGCAGGGCTTGCTGAAGCTGCGCAAAAAAGTGGTCGGTCTCTTCTGTTGCTTTGAAAGAGATCAATTCATGGAACGAAGGCAGATGCCGCAGACAAACCAAACCGATTCCGGAATGCGGGCTGCTGAATCCAACGTCGGAAAAATCAATGTGATCTCCGGTAAAAAGCAGCTGTCGAAACCGTGACTGTTCATCAAGATAACGGGAAGCTCGCTGGCGTTCTCCCTGCTCCCGCATGCCGCGCAGATTTTCGAGCAGTCCCGCTGCGGTCAGTTCGTGTTTGAGGATATAATTATACACACCCAGCGACACAGCTTCGCGGGCGTAATCAAAACGGGAAAACGCTGTCAGAAGCAGTGTTTGGACTTGCGGATCCTGCCGCCGCAGCTGCCGGATGAAAGCTAGCCCGTTTAACCGCGGCATTTCAATATCTACCAGCACCAGATCTGCCGGTGTCTGAGCCAGCCGTTTTAGCGCCTGTTCCCCATTGCCCGCCGTGCCTGTCAGAATGAAGCCCTCTGCTTCCCAATCGATCAGATCCCGCAGATCATCCAGTACAAGAAGATCATCATCAACCAGAAAAACACGGCATAAAGAAGATTCAGTCTGTGTCATAACGCCCCTCATTTCCTCTGTCTTTCCAGTGTATCATAGTTCTTCGTTTCAGGCAAAATGGGCGGTTTTTCATTCAGTCGAAGACAAAGTTTCGGTGCTCTTCTGAAAGATCAGTTTTCAAGATTTGTAAAAACTGCCATACGAAAGGAGAAAAGGGAAGCTTGCGTTTTTGGCTGGAACATGGTAGACTGAACAAGCTTAAGGTTAGATGTGACTAACAAATGGAAAGATAGAATCGAAGGGCCATCGACTC
The DNA here is from genome assembly GCF_000327285.1 of Holdemania massiliensis AP2. GTDB lineage: Bacteria > Bacillota_I > Bacilli_A > Erysipelotrichales > Erysipelotrichaceae > Holdemania > Holdemania massiliensis. The sequence continues at coordinate 112,540 of NZ_HE998570.1, forward strand.
TTTTATTTTCATGCTTAAGTTAGTTTAAACTAACAAATATTTAGGAAAGGAGAATGCTATGCTTCTGCGAGTTAAAAGTACGCTGATCTTAACGGTGCTGCTGATGGTATGCGCAGCCGCTTCCTTATTTATCGGCGTTGTGGATTTCAGCGTGATGGACATATTCAGCGGGAATTGGGAAGCGTTTGAAATTCTGATGATTTCGCGTCTGCCGCGGCTGTTGGCGATTCTTTGTACGGGCATGGGCATGAGCGTTGCCGGATTGATTATGCAGCAGCTGTGCATGAACAAGTTTGTATCGCCGACGACCGGCGCGACAATTTCCTCGGCCCAGCTGGGAATCTTGTGCGCGTTGTTGTTTATGCCGGGATCAACCCTTTGGGTACGCGCCGGCTTTGCCTTCACGGCGGCGATCGCCGGAACGTGGATCTTCGTGGCACTGATTCAGCGGATTCAATTTAAGGACGTTGTGATGGTACCGCTTGTCGGGATCATGTTCGGCAATGTGATCGGCGGCATTACGAATTATCTGGCCTATAAATATGAAATGACACAGGCGTTGTCCTCGTGGCTGGTCGGTCATTTCTCACTGGTGATGAAAGGCCGCTATGAACTGGTCATGCTGGTGGTGCCGCTGATCGCTGCCGCTTTTATCTTTGCCAATCATTTCAATATCGTGGGCATGGGCAAGGACTTTTCAAAGAATCTTGGCGTTTCTTACAATGCCGTTTTGTTTCTGGGACTAACGATCGCGGCCATGATTACCGCCAGTGTCGTCGTTATCGCCGGCAGTATTTCCTACATCGGTTTGATCGTTCCCAATTTGGTCACGATGTTTAAGGGCGATAAACTTCGCGGGACGCTGACGGATACAGCACTGTTCGGCGCGCTGTTCGTCCTGATTTCTGACATGATCGGCCGGGTTGTAATCGCTCCGTATGAACTGCCGATTGAGCTGATTGTGGGCGTTCTGGGCAGTCTGATCTTTCTTATCCTGTTATGGATGCGGCTTAACGGCAAGGGACGATTCATCAAAAAAGCGGAAGGAGGGTGCAAGGGATGAAACAGCGCAGTTTACAGATCAAAGCCCTGATTTTAATCGGCCTGGCTGTGCTGGCGGTGATCGGCTATCTGACGATCAACGTCAATCCGAAATATGCTGCCTATGCGATGGAGCTGCGCGTGCCGAAACTGTTGGTGATGCTTGTAACCGCCTTCTGCATCGGCGGTGCTTCGATTGTCTTTCAGACTTTGATTCAGAACAAGATCGTCACGCCCTGCCTGTTGGGAATGAATTCCCTGTATGCGCTGATTCACACGGCGGTGGTGTTCTTTCTCGGCTCCAGCAGTCTGATCGCCCGGCATCCGCAGCTGTCGTTTGTCGTCGATCTGGTGATCATGGGCGGCGCGGCGATTCTGATCTATGGGACATTGTTTAAGAAAATGAAGCATCAGATTTTATATGTGCTGCTGGCAGGCACGGTCATGTCGACCTTTTTCTCCAGCATGCAGACAACGCTGACCCGGATCATGGATCCCAATGAATACGACGCCTTATTAGGCTCGTTAGTTGCCAGCTTTTCCAACGTCAATTCCAGTCTGCTTTTGATTTCCACAGTGCTGATCACAGGCATCCTTGTCGTTCTGCGGCGGGAACTGAAGCTGCTCGATGTGCTGGCGCTGGGGAAAAATCAGGCAGTCAATCTGGGCGTTGACGTGGACAAAACTAACCGCCGGCTGCTTTTGGGCGTGACGATTCTGATCGCAATTGCGACGGCATTGGTTGGGCCGATTTCATTTCTGGGACTGATCATCGCCAATCTGTCGCGGCAGCTGTTTCAGACCTACCGCCACAGCTGGCTGATTTTCGGTTCGGCACTGCTGGGCATGATTGTCCTGGTCGGCGGTCAGCTGGCGGTGGAACACCTGTTTGCTTACAGCATACCGATCAGCGTATTGATTACGATTGGCGGCGGTTTCTATTTTTTGGTTCTGTTATTAGGCAAAGGGAGGCAGCAGGTATGGTAATTCAGCATCTGACAAAACAATATGGCAGAAAACGAGTTGTTGATGAGGTGAGCTTTGAGATTCCGCAAGGTCAGGTATTGTCGCTGATCGGTCCTAACGGGGCAGGAAAATCGACCGTTATGGGCATGATTTCAAGACTGGTCGCCAAAGATGCCGGTTTAATTCACTTTGAAGGTCAGGATCTGACAAAATGGAACAGCCGTGAATTATCGAAGCGGCTGGCGATCCTCACCCAGTCCAACAATATCCAAATGAAACTGACGGTTCGGGAGCTGGTCAGCTTCGGCCGGTTTCCGTACTGTCAGGGCCGGCTGCAGCCGGAAGATCAGGAAAAAGTCGACCAAGCGCTGGCTTATATGGAGCTGGATGCGATTGCCGATCAGTTTATCGACGAATTGTCCGGCGGGCAGCGGCAGCGGGCGATGATCGCGATGGTGATCGCTCAGGATACCGATTATATCTTGTTGGATGAGCCCACCAACAACCTTGACATCTACCATGCCACCAAGATGATGAAAATTGTCCGACGGCTGTGCGATGAATTAGGGAAAACGGTAATCCTCGTCCTGCATGAGATCAATTACGCCGCGTTTTACTCGGATTATATCTGCGCATTTGTCGAGGGCAGGGTAGCCCATTTCGGAACGGTGCAGGAAGTGATCACCAAGGAAAATTTATCAGAAATCTACGGCGTTGATTTTGAAATTCAACAGGTCGAGGGCCGGCCGTTATCCATTTACTATTAATCGATAAGAAGCGGACTTGTCAAAAAAACGGGGGATTATGCTTAAAAGTGGAATTGCGATGAAACGCATCCAGCGGCAGGCGCATCCCTGCGATTCGAAATTAAAAACAAAAAGGAGCAGAAGAAATGAAAAAAATAACAATATTCCTGTTGGCAGCCCTGCTGACACTTACCGGCTGTGCATCAAAACCAGAAAAGGATGGCCAGCCTGAACAGAAGCCGAATGAAACGATGACGTTGACAACCCTGAACGGAAGTCAGGAAATGATCTCCGTGGAAGTGCCGGTCGATCCGCAGCGGATTGCCGTGTTGGATATGGCGGTTTTGGATATGCTGGATAACTGGGGCTTGGGCGATCGCGTTGTCGGGATGCCGAAGTCATCCACGGTGGATTATTTAAAAGCTTATAATGAAAATGAAGCCATTGCCAATCTGGGAACCTTAAAGGAAGTGAATATGGAAGCGCTGATGGCCAGCGAGCCGGATGTGATTTTTATCAGCGGCCGGTTAAGCGCCCAATATGAAGCGTTGTCTAAAATTGCTCCGGTCGTGTATTTGAGCACGGATGCTCAGCTGGGCGTCGTGGAAAGTGTAAAACAGAATGCCATGAAAGTCGCATCCTTGTTTAAGATGGAAGAAAAAGCGGCTGAACAGCTGCAGCATTTTGACAGCCGGGTCGAAGCTCTGCGCCAGGCAGCCCAAGGCAAAACCGCGGTGATCGGCATGGTCACCAGCAGCAACTTTAATACTCTGGGCAATGGCAGCCGCTGTTCGCTGATCGGCAATGAAATTGGTTTTACCAATTTGGCGGACGACGTGGATTCAACGCACGGCAATGAGTCTTCCATGGAGCTGCTGGTCAAGCTGAATCCGGAATACATTTTCGTGCTGGATCGGGATTCTGCGATTAACACCGAAGGGGCAAAGCTGGCTCAGGAAGTTATGAATAACGAGCTGACCGCCAAGACGCTGGCAGCGCAGCAGGGACATATTGTTTACCTGACGCCGACGGTTTGGTATCTGGCAGAAGGCGGGATTACCGCGCTGGATGTGATGCTTCAGGATTTGGAAGCAGTTTTACTGAGCGAGTAAAGGAAAAGGATGGGTTTCCACTGTTTTATGGAAATCCATCCTTTTCTCTTATACGGAGAGATTATTGCAAAGTGACATAACCGTAGAATGGCGTTGTTCCCTTCTTTGTCGCATTCTGGATCTTTTCACTTTTGAGAATCGGCGTGTTGTAGCTGAACAGCGGAATAACGTAGGCCTGTTCTTCAACAAGATATTCTTCCACCGCATGCAGAGCTTCCATATATTCGGTGTGATCGATCAGTGCCGCGGCCTCAGCAACCATTTTGTCATAAGCCGGATCATCCACGGCCGCCACCACCTGCTGGCCGGTTGTCCACAAGGTCAGAAACTGCGACGGATCATCACTGGCTGTGTAGCCGTAACGGGAAAGTTCAAAATCACCATTATCAATCTGATTATAGAAGACGCCCGATTCTACCACTTCCAATTCACAGTCGATCCCGATATTTTTCCACATCGCTTCGAGAATCTGAGCAACATCGGAATGGATAAAGGAAGAAGAATACTTATATTTGATTTTCAGCGGGTGAGTTTCATCATAGCCGGCTTCCTTTAACAAGGCTTTCGCTTGTTCTGGATCATAGGCCTGCATCGTTCCTTTCGCATCGGCTTCCTTCCGGAAATCCTGATCAATCCCATTCAGGCCGGCCGGAACATAGCCGCCCAGTGCCTGGTAGTATTGTTCCGGCCCCAAGGTTGAAGCCAGAGCCTGTTTGTCAATCGAGATCGCCAGCGCTTTGCGCACTTTTGCTTCTTTCAGTGCTTCCGGGGCAGTCGCTCCGGAATTGAGAGCAATGAAATAAGAAGTAGGTGAAGGGATATTCCAGACTTCGTTCTGATTTGGATAATTGACGCCGACATCGACAGGAACATTCAGCGCCACATCAATTTCACCGTTTTTATATGCCAATGACTGAGCATCGCTGTCAGGCATGACGAGGAAGGTGATTTGATCCAGCGTGATTTCGTCAGCTTTGTAATAGCTGTCATTTTTGACGATCACCGCTTTTTCATTTTCGTTGCATTCGGCCAGCTGATAGGCTCCAATGCTTGGATAACCTGGCTTTAATGCCCAAGTTGAATCATGCGCATCCGCAAAGTCAGCTCTGAGCGGCGCCCAGACATTGCCGGTTAACAGATTGACAAAGAAAGCACACGGTTGTTTTAAATTCAGTACCAGCGTGGAATCATCCGGTGTTTCAACACCCTCAATTTCAATCGCGGAGGCATCCAGATTGGTGTTGGAAGCAATCTCTTCCGCGCCTTTGAGATAGGTTGTCAGATTGTAGATCGCCCAGGAATTATCTGCCCCATAAGTCAGATTTCGTAAAATCGCGTATTTGAAATCCTGGGAGGTCAGGGCCTGACCATCGCTCCAGGTCAGACCTTCCTTTAATGTTACGGTGTAGGTCAGTCCATCTTCACTGACGGTGTAATCCTCAGCCAGCTCCGGAATGACGGTGCCATTTTCATCCTTAGTCATCAGGCTGGAAACGGTATGAGCTAAAATGTAATTGTTGACAGTTTCTGTATTGTAGCCGGGATCCAGCGTGGTGATCTGGCTGCCGACGGCAACGGTAATGGCGTTCTGTGCTGTTTGCGGGGTTGGCGAAGAGGCGGAAGGGTTAGAAGAGCAGGCAGTGCTTAGCATTAATAAGCCTGCGCAGAGAAGTAAATTGATTTTTTTCATATTCATTTTCCTTTCTTGAGTTTGAAGCTTCTGGATTAAACAAGCATCGTCGGTAACGCTTCTCGGGATGATGGGTCGGGCGATTTCGGTTGTCAACTTGAAACTGTACGATCTGGATCATCCTCTCACTCCTTTCCAGAACCCATTAGGGAAAATAAAAATCGTCCCCAGCCTAAGCTAGAGACGATGGATTCGCGGTGCCACTCTAATTGCCGGTCTGTTCCGGCCTCCTCAGATCCTTAACGCGGATAATCGGACTTTCCTACAGATTTCAGAAAGCCATCTCCCAGATGCGTTTTCATCAGAATCAGTACCGCTGACCTTCCACTCTGTATCAGCTCGCTGGGGTTTTGTTCTGACTACTTTTTCTGTTCCTCGATGTTTTGTTGTTCTTAGTGTATGCGAAGGATGAAAGAATGTCAACAAGTTTTTGAATAAATTTTCATTTTTTAAGAAAAAGTTTTCAGAGGATAAAACAAAAAACTCCTTGTCTGGCAAACGGACAAAGAGTTCATTGAATTTAGCGGCTGAGAGAAACCTCAATCACCGTATCATAATTTCTTCCCGCAACGATCTTTGCGGTCTTTTTTGTATTGTTATACACAACCGACCACTGCGTAGCGGTTTGTTTTCCAGTATCCTCACTGATCTTATCCTGACTGACAGCTTGGAGCAGATCCATGGACTCCATTTCGGATAAGATGCCATGATTCTGAGTCAGCGTGTTTTCAAGAATTTCATAGCGATCCTGACCTTTGCCGAAACCATAGACATCTTCGCTGATCAAAAAATTGGTCAGATATTGTAATCCATCTGGTTCTTTGCGGATGACACGCAATTCATTGTCAATGTATTCAATAACCGCGCTGTTTCCCTGCGCGTCGGCCATCTGGAAATGATAAGAAGCGTTAGCAGAAGCGTGCATGTCCATATTTTCAAGCATCGCAATCGCTTCTTCAACATTGGCTGCTTTATCTAAGAGCCAGCGCATCGCCGAGGTCGTAGTCAGATCCAGCTTGTCCGTATTTTGCTGGGTGGGTTCATCTTTGATCAGTAAGACGCCGATTGAAAAGCCCATTTCATTCATGCCATCCATCATGACATACGGAGCAGCCAGACTCATAATTCCCGATGCAAAATTATCCGGCAGTTTATCCGCGTCATAACCTAAAACGGAAATATTTGCGACAGACAGTGAAGCATAGCCGTTTTTCGGATTGGTTTTGACGATCATGCTCGGAACATAATTTAAGTCATAATTCCGGCCGAACAGCCAGTCCCCGTCCTCTGTTTTTGCTTGAAACGTACTGCAGCCGAAATCCGGAATGTTGAACTTCAAAGGAAGTCCTTTTAAGAGATTTCCGACAACGAAGGAAACTAACTCAGAATCGCTGGAAGCTCCGCCCGATTGAACTAGTTTGTCCAAGCCGTAATCAGCTTGGTATTCAATCGAATACATCCCATAATCATCCACTTTTTTAATCGAAGCGATGGTCTGAATTTCTTTGCCGAACATCAGTCCAAAAGCTGCGATCACGATGATCAGAACAGCCAGCAGGCCGAATAACAGGCGTTTGATTGTTTTTTTCATAACTCCTCCAAATAATTTGATATACAAAACATTAAGCATTCTACCACCGATGCAGGAGGATTGCAAGTGTTTTGTAATACAAAGCATATCGGAGCGCTAACGCGAATACATCAATCTGTTGGAAGCCGGCACATTAAAAGGTCAGCAAGCTGACCTTTCTGAAACAGAGTTTATTTTATTTTCTCAACCTTCACGGTATTCAATTCGCTGTCCCCGGTAAGACTCAGTTCTCCGGTATAGGTAACCTGAACCTGATCCCCATCCTGAATCCCTTCCAGCGTTGTTCCTTCTTCTAAAGGGAAGACATAAGCATCCCGTCCGTCATCCAGGATAAACATCACATTTTTGATATCGCTGATCTTGCCGGTAATTCTTTTCTCTTCTCCATGAGTATCCGAATTTATTGGCTCTGAAATTTCCGGCTTAGCGGAAGCTTCCGGAGCCGGGCTTGGTTTCTCTTCCTTTCCGCATCCGGCTGTACCGAGCAACAGTACAGCTGTTAAAACGATCATCCATAATTTTTTCATCTGAAATCCTCCTGCTCCCCATCTGGGGCTTACAGTAGATTAGAGAAAATCATCATGGAAAAAATTGATATGCGGGAAGAATGTCATGGAGTTGTAAGAATTTTATTCAATATATTCAACAGGCTTCCAGCCATTATCATTCATTAATGTTTTTATTTTTTCCCAGCTTGAATTAGCGACAGAAATTCCTTTCTTACCGGTATACCATTTTTGGTCTTCTGGATTATAAATCATAGAAGTATACCAATTCCCAGTTTGGCTGTTTGAAGCAAATATAATAGAATTGGCTGAATCTAAACTACCATAAGCATCTTTATTATAACAGATTTGAATATAAAAAGGATCTTTGATGCCTGCTGCGGCAGTAATGCCTTTATCTAACTCCGGCCAACTTCCCCCATAGATTTCATCCCGCATAAAATCATAAATATGAGTATTATCCATAAATTTCCAGTTTATCAACTCTAGACGCTCCGATTCACTTAATTGACTTAAAAATTCATTGACTCCCATAACTGTATTTTGAATACCTAAGGGCGTCGTGTCTAAATTTCCTGAACTGATACTTCCATGCTTGGAACAACGGATTAAAGTAATCAATCCTTTGATTTCAACAACACTCAATTTGCCCCCGGAAGAACATTGCGGAGTAGAAATAAAATATTCATCATCTTTGTTAGCCAATAAGTCAGTGATAGAAACGGGTTCCCCTTTGATTTCGTAGGCTTTAACCATTTCCATCACCTTTTGGCGTGTCTGCCGGCACTGAACCTCGGCCGCCGTGGAAGTGAATCCGGTTAACCTTGGAACCAATATTAATAACAAAGCGACCAAGATCGCGATGACGACAATTAACTCAATTAATGTGAATCCACGCTTCTTCTGTTTTCTCATAATTATAACCTCGCCTCTGTAATAACCATTATAGCATGCTTTATCAGCGAAGAGATAGTGAAACAAACGTAAGAAAAAAGCAGAAAAGGCAAAGAATAAGGCTTTACATCGGCGATTTCTGCTACTATAATTAAGGACGTAAAGGTAGAGAAAAGAAGAGTAGCTTTGATATTTTAGATTTAGAGAGCCTGGTCAGGTGAAAGCAGGACTGAAAATCAAAGCGAACATGGTCTTGGAACTGATTATCCGAACAGCGTAGGATAAGACGTGACTTCGCGTTAAGAAGCAAGCGCATATCGAAATGATATGAAGTAAGGTGGTACCGCGCGAAATCAGCGTCCTTTCAGGGACGTTTTTTTATTATAAAAAGGAGGAATTTTTGTGAGCGAAAAATATTACATTACAACGGCCATCGCCTACACCTCAGGCAAGCCGCACATCGGCAATACCTATGAAATCGTGCTGGCCGACAGCATTGCCCGCTATAAGAGAATGCTGGGATATGACGTATTCTTTCAGACTGGAACGGATGAACACGGACAGAAGATCGAGGACAAAGCCAAAGCTGCCGGAGTAGAGCCGCAGCAGTTTGTTGATCAGGTGGCCGGCCAGATTAAAGAAATCTGGGATCTGATGAATACATCTTATGATAAATTCATGCGGACAACCGATCCGGAACATGAACGTCAGGTTCAGAAGATCTTTAAGAAGCTCTATGATCAGGGAGATATCTATAAGTCTGAATATGAAGGCTGGTATTGCAAACCATGCGAATCCTTCTTTACCGAAAGTCAGATTGTGGACGGAAAATGTCCGGATTGCGGCGCACCGGTCGAAAAAGCGAAGGAAGAAGCCTATTTCTTCCGGATGAGCAAGTATGCCGACCGGCTCTTAAAGCACATTGAGGAAAATCCGCAGTTCATTCAGCCGGAATCCCGTAAAAATGAGATGATCAACAACTTCATTAAACCGGGGCTGCAGGACCTGTGCGTATCCCGGACTTCATTTACCTGGGGTGTGCCTGTGGATTTTGATCCGAAGCATGTCGTGTATGTCTGGATTGACGCGCTGACCAACTACATCACGGGTTTAGGCTTTGACTGCGACGGCAATCATGGAGAAAAGTTCAAGCGCTATTGGCCGGCCGACGTCCATCTGATCGGCAAGGATATTCTGCGTTTCCATACGATCTACTGGCCGATTATGTTAATGGCGCTGGATCTGCCGCTGCCGAAGCAGGTATTCGGTCATCCATGGCTGCTGGTGGGAGAAGGCAAAATGTCCAAATCCAAGGGCAACGTCATCTATGCGGATGATTTAGTCCGCTACTTCGGCGTGGATGCGGTGCGGTACATTATGCTGCACGAAATGCCGTTTGCTCAGGATGGAACAGTGACTTATGAACTGATGATAGAACGGATTAATTCCGATTTAGCCAATATTCTCGGCAATCTGGTCAACCGCACGCTGTCGATGACCAACAAATACTTTGGGGGTTTGGTGCGTAAGACGCAGGTCAGCGATCCGATTGATGAGGAATTGATTGCCTTGGCGAAAGCGACGCCGGCCAATGTTCAGAAAAAGATGGATGAGCTGCGGGTGGCGGATGCCCTGGATGAAATTTTTGCACTCTTGCGCCGAAGCAACAAATACATTGATGAAACGATGCCGTGGGCGCTGGGTAAGGATGAAACTAAAAAAGAACGCCTGGCTACCGTGCTGTATAATCTGCTGGAATGCATTCGGATTGCGGCAGTTCTGCTTGAAAGCTATCTGCCTGAAACGTCAAAGGCGATTCTGGATCAGCTTCAGACCCAACAGCGCAGCTATGCTTCTGTGCTGACTTTCGGTCAGCTGGAAGACGGCATTCATGTCACCTCGAAACCGCAGATACTGTTCGCGCGGATTGATGAAAAAGAAATGCTGGAAAAAATTGAAGCTGATCAGCCGAAGAAAGCAGCGGCCAAGCCGGCGGAACCAGCGAAGCCGCAGATCACAATTGACGATTTTGCGAAGATTGAAATGAAGGTGGGCCAGGTCTTGTCCTGCGAGAAGCATCCGAAAGCGGATAAGCTGCTGGTTTCTCAGATTGATATCGGTGAGGAAAAACCGCGGCAAATTGTCAGCGGCATTGCGGGCAGCTACAAGCCGGAACAGATGATCGGCAAGAAGGTTGTAGTGATTACCAATCTGGCGCCGGCGAAACTGCGCGGGGTTGAATCACAGGGTATGATTTTAGCCGGTATGGGTGAAGATCAGATCGAAGTGCTTTCCGTGGAAGCTTTACCGGTGGGCAGTATTGTTCGCTGATCAAAACTGATGTTTGATGAACCGTAGGGTAACTTAAGCCAATTAAGAAAACCTTACGGTTTTTATTCAGTTAGATACAAGCTCATGAAAATGCTGAAAGGTACGAAGCAGCCTCACGAAAGAGAAGGAGGAAACAATGAAGAGTAGAATTAAGGAAACAGCCAACGCCATGAATGTCAGCAATGAACTGCTGCGGTATTACGAACGGCTGGGGTTGATTCATCCGCTGCGAAACGAAAGCGGATATCGCGAATACACGCAGCAGGATGTAGAGATTCTGACCGGAATTTTGCGGTATAAAAACATGGATATTCCACTGGAACAGATTAAGACGCTGATTTATGAAGGCTCTTTGGACACGTTGGAAGAAACGCTTTCGCAGAAAATAGAGGATTTCGAGTGGAACCTGAAAAAGCAGCAGGCGATCCTGCAAAGTATGATTGACTGCCGTCGGGAACTGAACAACGTGAAAACAAGCCTTCATGAAATCGAACTGACAACCAGTCCGGCGATTGTTCGATTCTCACTGTTTTCCAAGACCCGTATCATGAGCGAAATTGCCGGCGAGAAAAACCGGCAGTTTACAAATCTGCTTCCGATATCCTTTATTTCCCCGGTCGTCCGCAAACAGGATTGGACGAATAAAAAAAGTCAAATTGAATTTGGTTTTGGGATCGCGCTCAACGATTTTCAGGAATTTCAATTAACCTGGTTTGAGAACTATGAGAATCATCCCTCAAATCTGGCCTATTCGTTTCTGATCGAAACCATTGGGGAGGACCGACTGAATCTGGCACATTTTCATTGGGTTTTGGAATATGTTTGCCAACAGGGTTATGAAGTGAATGGCGATTGTTGGGGTTACACGTTGGGAAACTGTGTGGGCAAGGATCAGGAACATCACCGCTTTCATCGTTTTTATCTTCCGGTCATTAAACGGGGTTGACCTTACAAACGTTGTAGGGGTTATGATAGGAAAGTCACAAGGAGGAAATAAATGTGAAGAAACTAGCGGTTTTGTTCTTGTCTGCGATGCTGCTTCTGGGGGGATGCACAACGCAGGAAAAGAAAACATCAGCGTTCAAAGCTGGAACGTACAGCGCAACGGCAGAGGGTCGAAATGGTGAATTGACGGTCGAAGTTGTTTTATCTGCGGATAAGATTGAATCAGTCACGGTGACCTCGCATCAGGAAACAGAAGGCATTGCGGATCCAGCCATCGAAAAGATTCCCAGTGCGATTGTAGAAGCCCAGGGATTGGGAATTGACGCGGTTTCCGGCTGCACGATAACCAGTGAAGCGATTCTGGCGGCCGCCTCTTCAGCGCTGGCTTCCGCGGGCGCGGATGTGGAAGCACTCAAAGAAATTCATCTGAGTGCGGCAGCCGGTGAAGACACGGAGGAAACTGTCGATGTGGTCGTTGTCGGCGGCGGCGGAGCCGGGATTGCGGCAGCGAGCAGCGCGGCGGAACAGGGCGCCAGCGTCATTCTCGTTGAAAAAACATCGGCTTTGGGCGGCAATACGCTGGCCAGCGGCTTTGCGATGAATGCCGCGGACCCGGAATTGGAAAATCAGCTGGATGCGCTCAATGGTCAAGTTGAAACCTTGAAGGCTGTGCTTGATTATGATGAAAGTGAGTTCGGGGATTATGCAGACACATTGAAAACCTTGAAAACACAGATTAACGAATACCTTAAGGGCGATACAAGCAAAGAATTCGATTCGGTTGAATGGCATATCATTCAGACCTACCAAGCCGGAAAACGAGTCGACCTCAGCGGCGAGGAAATCAGCGGTGATTTTGATCTGGTTCGGATCTTATGTGAAAAATCATTGGAAACCTTCCATTGGCTGGGGGATACAGTCGGCGTAGCTTTGAGTGACGAATTATCCAGTCCGGTCGGATCTCTGTGGTTAAGAGGTCATAATTTTGAAAGTAAGGAAGGCGTCTTCGCTTCGGCGCAGCAGTATATCGAAGCGCATAACGGAAAGATTTATTTAGCTACCCGGGCTACCGATCTGATTCTGGACGGGGATGCGGTCACGGGAGTGATCTGCCGCAAAGAAGATGGATCCACCTTAACGATTCATGCGAAAAATGTCATTCTGGCAACCGGCGGCTTTGGCGCCAATGGGGAAATGGTAAAAGAGTACAATACCTACTGGCCAGCGATTCCAGAAGGCATTAAAACCACCAATGTTGCCGGGGCAACCGGCGATGGAATTGAACTGGGCCTGCAGGCAAAAGCTTCGCTGACAGGCATGGGCATGGTTCAGCTGATGCCGACAGCCAGCGCCGTGACCGGTCAGCTTGCGGACGGTCTGTTGGTGCCGAGCCAGTATTACATGTTTGTCAATCAGGAAGGGAATCGCTTTGTCAACGAATATGCGGAACGGGATGTCTTAGCCAGTGCGGCTTTAAGTCAGACCGACGGCGTTTTCTACCACATTGCCGATCAGAATATGATCCCAACGCTGCAGAACAAAGCAACGCAGGAACAGGTCGACGCGATGGTGGAAAAGGGAATTCTGTATAAGGCAGAGAGTCTGGAAGCCCTGGCTGAACAAATCGGATGTCCGAGCGAGAATCTGATGGCTTCGGTTGAAAAATACAATTCGTATGTCGACGCGGGAAACGATCCGGATTTTGGAAAGAATGTTTTCGGCAGTAAAATTGAGACCGCCCCTTACTATGCGGTTATCGAAAAACCGAGCGTTCATCATACGATGGGCGGACTGACGATCAATACGGAAGCTCAGGTTTTAAATGAAGCTGGCGAAGCGATTCAAGGTTTATATGCCGCAGGGGAAGTGACCGGCGGTATTCATGGCGGCAACCGTGTCGGCGGCAATGCCATCGCGGACATTATGGTTTTCGGAAGAATTGCCGGAGCCAACGCCGCGAAATAAAGGCAGGCAGCAGCTGGAAAACTAGGCCTGAACAAACATAGGTTATTCGAATAGATCAAACCGCAGTGAGAAGGAACATCTTGGGTGTTTCCTGAACGTTGCGGTTTTTTCTTTTAGAAGCATAGCTAAAAAACAAAGTCTTCTCAAACGCAAATGAAAAAACGGATGCTTTGCTTTCGAGCGCGAACATCCGTCTTGATGCTTGACTTTATTTTTCGATGGCCTGTGTGAAGAAGCGGCGCATATCTGCAGCTAATAATTTCGCACTTTCCTCACCCAGATAAGCCATGTGTCCGGAAGGATATTCTCCAACCAGAACCCGGCTTGGATCTAAATGCGAATGCGTAGCCAGATAGCGGGCATTGCCGGCTGTAGTGCACAGATCATACAGACCGCTGGCAAAGAAGACACGCAGCTTGGGATTCCGCCGCATCGCTCCGGCTAAAGCTTGGGCCGGGGAGGTCTTTGGCTTGCGCTGCCATGTTTCGTTGACGTCAAAGACCAGACCCTTGCTGCTGCGGTTGAACGTAATGTTCAGTTCCTTGCAGATTAAGGCAAAGGCGGTCTGGAAGGCCGGGGTGTATTGTCCCATGGCTGGATCATCGGCGATGACGTTGGCGTCCTGGATGGCCGGATCATCATTCCAGGTATAGCGGCCGTCATAGAAGCCGACAGCCAGGCCCTGATCTTTTAAAAGCAGGTGAGCGAATTCCTTCTGCATGTCAATCCGCAGATGGTGACGAATCCAGAATGCTTTCTCGATGCCGGTAAAATGTTCCAGCTTTTCGGCAATGGCTTCCTGCTGCTCTTGCGGCAAGGCGTCGCCCTGGAATAATGCGCTGAGATATTCGGTTTGGGCAAATTGCGAAGCCGCTTCGATGAACTCGCCGCGGGAAGGCTTGCCCTGGGGATGATGATAATGATGAGTGGCTGCCATCGTGATCAGATTGACGGCAGAAGGTTCTGCCGGATTGGCTTCAAAGAAAGTGCTGCCTAAAAGCATGATGCCGCTGACCGACAGACCCAGGGTATCTGGTTTTACGGGTCCGGCTCCTAGCAATTCAGCCGCCAACAAAGCCGAGCGTCCGGTGCCGTAGCTTTCACCGGCTAACAGAATTGGGCTGTTGCGGCGGTTGTAGCGTGTCAGCCATTGTTCGATGAACAGGGCCATAGCCTTCACGTCGCCGTCCGCGTCATAGAATTCAGCGCGGGCTTTTTCCTGAATCAGCCGGCCGAAACCAGTCCCGACCGGATCGACCAGAACCAGATCGCACAGATCGAGCAGGCAGTGCGGATTGTCTTCCAGCTCAAACGGCGGAACGGTCGGCAGATGCAGCTCATCTTCCAGCTTGATTCGCCGCGGTCCGAATAAACCGGCATGCACCCATAGGCTGGAACAGCCCGGCCCGCCGTTGTAGGCAAACAGAACCGGTCGGGTTGACGGATCTTCAATATCGCTGCGAAAATAAGCATAGGAAAAAAGGGTTGCGGTCGGCTGACCTTCTTCATCAACAAAGAAATTATCTTCGCTGACGGTGCGGTAAGGAATCGTCTGGCCCTTTAGGACAATTGATCCCTGTGATTCAAATCTGGATTTTTCAAGACATTCTTCAATTCTCATGGTATTCCCCCACTTTCAGATTCTTTATTTTTTTAGTATAACCTCAAAGGAGAGGAATGACAAGCTTGAGGGAACATCCATTCCTTTTCATTTGCCGCGAAAACAAATATAAAAGGGAATAACCCTGCATGTCTTTTTCCTTTAAAATGTTGTCATATTCCCTTCGGCGAGGTCTTTTGCTACAAATGGGAAGAAATAGAACGGAACAGTCAGCAGCTTTTGTTCAAAATTGTAGCCGAAGTTGTTTCTAGATGCCTTAATGGCATATTCAAACTTATTATGATTAGAGAATTTCTCAAGGGAATTCAGTGTTCCTTTCCCTTTTTTTACATCGATGGGGTATAGTTTATTATCACTCTCGACGATAAATTCAAGCTCCGCGGTGGATTTGCCTTTCCAATAGAAAAGATTGTTCCCCTTTGCAGTCAACTCGTTTGCGATAAAGTTTTCAAAGAATATGCCCGATAGAGTGTTTTCTCTCTCGTTTGACACAAAGGATACCGAATTGATGCCGCTTTGATAAGAGAACATACCCATATCGCAAAGAAACAATCGGAAATAACTATCTTCATCTGCAACAAGCGGCATTGTAATGTGTTCTTTAAGTTGATAGGACTGAATTACAATGTGAGCCAACGTGAGCCACTGGATGGAAGTTGCAAAATCTCTTGTTTTTGCTTTGGCTTCTACGAGGCTCGGAGAGAAGTTTTTATTTTCCTTGTTAAGTTCTTTGTAGATGTTGGAAAACAAAGCTCTTGAGCGAACGATCGCTTCCTGACTTGCTTGATAAAGCTCCATATCGACAAGATAGTTGTCATAAAGCTCTTTCAATATCTCACGGGAAGCAAGCAGATCACCATCCTCAATATAACTGTCCACAGCTTCAGGCATACCCCCAACGAGCAAGTATCTGTAAACCTGTTCCATCGCAAGCTCGTGAATCGCTGCTTCAAGTGGCTTTTTGGCTTTGTATGCTTTTTGAATTGTATCGTACATTATTCGATTTTTGTTCATCAAAAATTCGTCAAAGGAAAGCGGATAAATCGTGATTTGATTGATCTTTCCAACCGGAAAGAGAAACTTCTCATGACTACCACCCCGTTTATGAGTTGTTCTCTGAATTTTGATTCGTATCATTGAACCGGTTGCGATGACAGGAATGTTTCTGAAATCTTGGCAAAAATATTTTAATGCCGATATGATGTTGGGGCATTCCTGTATCTCATCAAAGATAAGCAGGGTGTTCTCATCGATATGTCTGCCCTTAAGCAAAGAGAGGTATTCTATGATTTTCTCAGCGTTTGCGGTTTTTTGACAAAACTCGTTTACATTATCATCAATTTTAAAATCAATGTAAATATAGTTATCCTTATAATATTTTTCAGCAAAAAGGTCTTTGACAAGATAGGTTTTCCCTACCTGACGGGCACCCCAAACAATGAGAGGTTTTCGCTTTTTATTTTGAGTCCAAGCTATCAAATTTTGCATCGCAAGTCGTTCCATAAACAATCCTACTAACTGTTTGTTAAAATGATTGTATCATATCTTGTACCATTTAGCATGTTATTTAGATAATTGTTTGCACTAAATGATGTGCTTTACAAATCGTTATTTGCACCTTTTAAGTTTTTTTGCAGAAAATTGACAGTGCAGTAAAGAAAAAGTGATAATCGTCTTCCTTTTTATTTTAGAGTGGCTTCTATAAATCTTCGGCACGCTGCGAACCATCACTGACAATGATAAGAGCGTATTGTTAACTACTTACCACCTAAAGAAAGTGGGCGTGTAACTTAACGGCTTACGCCTCCAACTGTTAAATCCCATAAGATATTATTATCTAAAGCAGCGTTACATCAAAGGGGGATTGGCAACACCCTTTACAGTAAAGATTTACTCTATTGTAACTATACGGAGTTCTTGACTATCTGTGAGATAGTTTATTCCTCCACGATCTAGTTTCATTGCTCCAATACGATCGCTTTTCTTAATCCTATTATAGGAAACCTCTTCTCAAGGCCATTGGGTGAAATCATAGGAGTTATTAATTAATCTCAACACTTATCTTAAAAAAGAACGAATATCTTTGAACAAGAAATCTAAATTGAGTAATAGGGGATGATTATTTATAAAAACCAATAATCAGCTTTGCAGCAATACGTTAATCAAGCTGGTTTATTTTTTTGCATCATACGTTAACTGAGTATAGGGAATGGTAGTGTCAATAAGTGTGTGAACTTGATTTATGTTCATTCCGTAGAACTCTAAATACAGACTATTTTCAATTAAACTTAAATCGTCAACAAAAACAAAAACAACTGATCTGTATTTATAATCTGTTTCAAATTTCTTCAATATTGTTTCAGCGATTCTCTCATAATAGGTATCATCTGAATTTCTGTCTTTTTTAGTTAAAGCTATAGCTGCGTTGAAAAATTCTCCGCCGGTCCAAAATAAAGATTTAAAATCACAATTCAGAACAGAGCTGATAAACGCTTTATTATTTTCAGTAAGTAAAATTCTTTCTTTAAAATAAGCAAGCTCTGTTTTATCTTCCCTTACATTCTTGATCATATCCTTTTCCGGACTTAATTGATGCGTGTTATAGAAGTGATAAAAAGAATCGTCAAAACTGATTTCATATAAATAGTTAATTTTCGTTTTGTTATTTTCTTCCAAATATGAGGCACCGATCAAATTGTTAACGGTAACTTTCACTCCATAAACTTCTTCGTAAGCATTCATGATAAGATTTGGCAGTTCTTCAATTTCGTATTCAGCAGGAGGAGCTTTAGAAATAAAAGTACATCCAGGGAAAACAGCGAATACTGTAAGAAAAACTATTAATTTTTTCATTTTTCCCTCTGCGGCTATGGTTGAGCTTTTTTTGCTTTTGTCTTCGATCTGAATGTTAAATTATACAGTATGCCTGACTTGAGCTGTCTTCTAACTTTCAGCTGCGTTTTTCAATCTTATAGTAAGCTGAGATATTTGATTCAGAAACTGCCTAGACTGCTGATCAATCAGCAACTGCTTCATCGCTGAACATTATGCTGTTTCGCTTCGGGATAATGAAGACAGACCAGAGAACCAAGAGTCTGCTTTGTCCGTTTGGCGAGGACGGTGCATTTGACTTTCATTATAAAGTAGCGGTTCTTTTCCGGAACATCCACTAAGCATTCAAAATTGGCCTGCCCTTTGCATAAAAGCAGATCCGCTTGGTCATAGACAGCCCGAAATTCCGCACTGGTACGCGAAAGCAATGTTCCCAAGGCATCATCGCCATTGCTTAGAATCCGGGCGAATTGTCCGATTCCAGCCTGACTGGCATCGGCTTTGATCACATCGTTGACCACCGGTGCACCGCGGACAGCATAGATCAGATTCAGCTTGGGATTCAGCTGATGGATCTGTTCAAGCAGCAGCCGGTCGATGACGACTTCACCAAAATTGTCGCCCAGCATCAGCAGGGTTTCAGACTGCAGACAATCCTGTCTCAGCGCTTCTGTCTGGTCCTCAGTAAAAGCAAGAGTCAACGAAGCGTGGAAATTGTTGAGCATTTGTTCAAAATTGGGATGATGAATCGGATTGAAATCAAACCCGTTGGCCAGCGCGTCAATCCAGAGTGCCTCGGCAAAGGGATCGGCAGCTTGATCAATCCGCTGGGCGAGGGCAGGAATTTCTGCGAGTAAGCGGGCATTGACTTTTTGGCGCAGTTCGGCATAGGGATCCTCAGTACAGACAGTCTGCTTTACTAAGCGGTAAATATCGCCAATCGCTGCCGGTGCGGGCTGTTCAAAATCCAGCGCTGCCAGTTTTGCGAAGACGGCGCGATAAAAAGCAGGGCGTTTGGATTCGCAGATCTGTTTGGCACAACGGACCGCCTGCGACACGATGCAGGGCAGACAGGCATCCTGAATTTTCATGGCGCAACCTTCTTTCTTTACCTTAAGCATAGCAGGCTGACCGAGGGAAAAGCAAGCGCGGCTGTAAGCTGACAAAAAAGCGGCCGGCAGAAAGCCGAACCGCTTGAAACGAGGGGAGAAACTTATTTGTTGGCTGCTGCCTGCTGACCTGCGATCCGTCCGAAATAGACGGCGCCGCCGATCGCCATGCCGCAGCATGGATATTCGTCGCCGAACAATCCGGTAAAGGCGACTTCACCGGCCGCATACAGACCTGGAATTGGGTTGTTTTCCGTATCCAGCACCTGAGCCTGAACATTGGTGACTAAACCGCCGAAGGTGACGGTTACACTTGGACGCAGTTTCAGGGCGAAGTAAGTTTCGCCTTCAACCGGCATCATGTGTTCTGCCGGCTTGCCGAAATCTTCATCCTTGCCGCTGGCGCATAATTCGTTGTAACGGTCGATTGTTGCCTGCAGTTCAGCGGCATCGACTTCCATCAATTTAGCCAGTTCTTCAATCGAATTGGCTTTGATCGTCTTCTCTAACGACATCGCATACTGTACGGTTGGGGTTGTGTCGTTGGCTGTAGCGAGATACCAGCCGTAGCTGCTTCCGCTCTTGGCGAGGGCATTGCCGACATGATACTGATAGGTATATTCGTTGGCGACACGCTTGCCTTCGGCATTGACGATCAAGCCGGCTTCTTCATTGATGCCGACGCCGGAATTGAAATCCAGGTAAACTGTCTGAGTCGCCGGAGCATCAAAGATCTGAGCGTTGACCTGCTTGCCCATCGTTAAGCCGTCGCCGAGGTTGCCGGCGGGAACGGATGTTACAAAGCCTTCTGTGGATTCAGCATAACGCTGCATCATTTCCTTGTTCTGAGCATAACCGCCGGTCGCAAGGATAACGTTTTTAGCGTTGACTGTCAGCTTGCTTCCATCGGCCTTGGTTGCGCTTAAGCCGACAATCGCTCCGTCCGCATCGGTCAGAATGGTTTCTGCAGTTGTATTGTAATAAATTTCGCCGTTGTTCTTGAGGTATTCTTCTGTCATCGGCACGGTGATGTTGCCGCCGAAGCCGTCGGTCATGCCGCCGCCGCTGTGGCCTGCCGCATTGGTGGTGTTATGAACACGCCATGGAGTTAAAGACTGATGAATGGCTTCAACGTCAAAGATCATAACGCCCATGTCTTCCAGCCACGTCATGTTTTCCACAGAATCGTTGCAGAAAGCGGTGATCATTTCATCATTGAGCTGTTCGGCAGCACCGTCCATGGTTTTCATGTAGTCCAGCATCATTTTCGGAGTATCTTCATAACCCTGCTTTTTCTGCCATTCTGTTCCGGCAGCCAAGAGCTTGCCGCCGCTGCGGGTTGTGGCGCCGCCAGTCACACCCTGCTTTTCCAGAATGATGACTTTTGCGCCGGCACGGCTCGCTTCAATGCCTGCGGCTAAACCGGCAGCACCAGCGCCGGCAATGACGACGTCAGCGTCCAGCGTCAGATCTTCCGGATTCTTTTCCACCGGTACGTTCTTTAAGGCTTCAGCATCGCCGCCGGCTTCTGTAACCGCGCTGGCTACTGCGTTTTTGATGGCGGCAGTGGTAATTGTCGCGCCGGTGATGTTGTCCACACCCAGTGACTGCGTTTCGACGATCTGCTTTGGCAGAACTTCTACCGGGGAAGTTTCCAGGCCGTAGCCGATACCATAAGTCTCCTGATGACTTTTAACGGTGACATCGGTGATCGCATCGGCGCTGACGGTGACATCCACGCTGATTTCACCCTTCATGCCATTGGCAGTTCCGGTATAGGTTCCGGCTGTGTAGGATGGTTTCGCATTGGCGTCCGGGGTCGGCGCCGGCTTGTCGTTGGTGCCGCAGGCGGTCAAGGACAAGGCCAGGACTCCGCACAGAAGCAGCGCTGTGAACTTGCTTGCTTGTTTCTTCATTTCTTTCCACTCCTTTTTTGTTAAGGCTTTCGCAAACTCATTATACAATGTCCTGTGACAGGAAGGTCAATCCCCTCTTTTTTGGTTTGTTTAATTCGTGTATAATGAAGAAAACAAGGTGACTATGTGAGAAATGATAGTGCTTTCACGAAAAAGAGCTAAAAAACCATTCCCTTAGGGAACGGTTTGGATGAAGAGGAAATCGAGGTGAAGCCGCATGCGTATTCAACAAGTCTGCCAGCGAACGGGACTGACGAAAAAAGCGATCTATTTTTATATTGAGGAAGGTCTGGTGTCGCCGCAGCGCTGTGATGAAAATCATTACCTGGAGTTCAGTGAAGATGACGTCCGCAGTTTACAGATCATCGCGTTGTTAAGACAATGGGATATGCCGGTCAGTGAGGTTCATGAGCTGTTCGATTATCCCAGCATGACCAATTTTTATCTGCATCGCCGGCTCAACGCGCTGCGCAATCAGCTGCTGCGGCAGCTGGGGTTAGTGCATTCCTTATCTGCGTTGTTGACGGAACTGCCGCCGCAGTACAACATGAGCAGCATGCAGGAACAGATCGGCCGCAGTACCGCGCCCAGCGAAGCCGATCAGTCAACCTTGGATCTGTTGTGTCCGGATCAGGATGCCCGCATGATCTCGATTTTTATCTGGAGTTCTTTTCTCAATGTATCGAAGAGTGAATACCGGTTGTTTCTGTGGCGGAAAATGACAGAACAGGCGCAGCAGGACTTAAAAGGATCACTGAAATATGTAGCCCGGATCATCTATGCTTTGGATTCTGAATGGATTGAAAAAGATGCCCGGCAGAGATACCGCGATACCCAGGCGATACTCAAGCTGGATGAAACGACCTTTCCGATCTATACGCAGAGAATCTTGGACTGCCTGCATCATTTGGTGGAGGATGATCGTGAACAGGCTTATTGGAAGCTCAATTATGAAAAGGTAACGCTGCCGCTCGTACAGTTTTTCAACGGTCCGCTGGGAACGCTGATGGCTGAGTATAATCCGGAATACCGCCTCTATCTGACAAAGATGCAGCAGCTGGTGGCGGAGGTGGTTCGGCGTCTTCAAACCGGCGGTGAACAAGCGTTGTACCAACAGCTGCAGACCCTTCTGGCAGGTCAGCTGGATATTGAAAAGGATGGGAATCTATTAGGCTATTATGCGTTTGAAATGGGACTGTACCGGAGTTTGCCTCTGGACGTTCAGCGCCGGCTGCTGATCGAGTCCAATCGGGAAGCTTCCCCGCTTTCCCGATGAGGAAAGCTGTCTGAATTTTAGGGGAGCTTTAATGGTTTACAATAAAACAGGATCAGAGCCTGAAGTGAAAAACTTCCGGAAATCTGATCCTGTTTTTAAGCGGGGACTAAGCAAGGGCTTTAACGTCTGGTGCTTTCAGACTGGCTAAGCTGAGCCTGCAGTGATTCGATTCGTTTTTCAGCCCGGCGTTTGAGCAGGAAAACGCTGAGAATTTCCGCGACATGCGTCAGCACGTCAATCTGATCCTGATCCCACAGCCGTTTTTCCTGACATTCATCGAACCCGATATAGCCTTTAATCACACCCTGATCCTGGATCGCACATTGAAGCAAGGATTTGATGTGCTGCGGTTCAAGAATTTCAATGTGTTTTGGATCCAACGTCATGATGTCCGGACAATAAAAGATTCCGTTCTCATCAAAATTGTCGAGATAATTGCCGTTGAGATCCTCTTCATAGGAAACCCGCTGCAGCGCGTCTTTTTCCGGAAGAATCCCGGTATTGCACCATTCGAAGGTATTGCTGCAAAAACGGTCGTCTTCACTGTTTTCAAAGATGTAAACACGGCTGACGTTGAAATGCAGACCGACAACTTCCAGAATATGTTCGATGCATTCCTCAAGATTCTGGGTGTTGTATAACGTACTGAATACATAATCGCTGACTTGCGCATAAGCATTTTTCTGATTGGTGTCGGAATCGATGCGGGTGTTGACTGCGGTCATACCGTCGCGCAGCGGGAAGGTTTCTGAGCGTAAAAGCTCACTGTAAAAGGCATAGCGGTTCTTGCCTTGATTCTTAATCGAATACAGAGCCTGATCCGCCCGCTGAAATAGCTGATGGTAGCTGAGTCGGGAGTCCGTCGTCAGGGCAATGCCGATGCTGCAGGAAACATTGGCGATCTTCTGATTGCGGATCTCAAAGGTGCGGAAGGCCTCAAGAATTTCCTGGGCTTTTCGCTCTGCCAGAGAAGGGCCGGGAATGTTTTTCAGGAAGATGAGGAATTCATCGCCGCCGATCCGGCCTAAAATATCTTCGCTGCGGAACAGCTGATGGATTCGGGAAGTCACTTCAATTAAGAAAGCATCACCGAACAAATGCCCCAGCGTATCATTGACATGCTTAAAATCATCGATATCGATGATCATCAAAGCATTGAAAGCCTTGGGGTATTGAGCCAGCCAGTCTTCGATCAGCCGCTGGACAGTTTCCTTATTATAATACTGGGTTAGCGCATCCTTTTGGGCTTTGTCCAGCAACAGCTGAGATTTGTATTTCTCTTCATCGATATCGGTCAGAATGCCAAGGGCTTTGACGGGATGGCCGAGAGCGTCAAACTGCGTTGTAATGCGGACACGGTACCAAATCGGCTGGTATTCCCAATCCAACAGCTGCATTTCACCTTCAAGAACCGGCTGGCCCTGAAGAATTTGGTCGCGAAGGCTGACAAACAGATTGCGATGCTCATCGGACAGATGCAGCTTTGATTTGTTCAATATCATCGCCGTTGTGGCCGGCGGCGCATAACCTAGACGATGCTGCCAGTTATCCGAAAACAACAGCTGATCGGTTGCCAGATTCCATTCAAAAATGATATCCCGGGTCTGCTTCATGATGATTTCATAACGTTCCAGACTCAGCCGCAATTCTTCCTGGATCTTTTTGGTCTCCGTAATATCGACCAGGATGCAGCAGAAATACTGACGGCCCCATTCGTCCTGTAAATACCGGCCTTTGTCCAGCACCCAGATCGGTTTTTTATCTTTGCGCAGCAGCCGGAACTGCAGCTCTTTATCACAGCCGTGACTGAGCTGTTCCCGCACTTCTTTCAGCGTATTTTCATAATCCCGCGGATCAATTAAGGCACGGAAGCTGTTGTTCAGCTCCGTGCTGATTTCTTCTCTTGTATAACCGGTCAATTGAAGGAAGCTGTCGCTTGTCTGCAGAAGCGTCAAAGGTTCGTCAAACAAACAATGGAAAATACCGCCCGGCATCTGATCCGGCAAAAACGTTAAGGTCAGCTCCTGATGCTGCAGCGAATTCAAGCTGCTCTGCGCCGGGGCTGCCTGGACAAAGCAGAAAAGACCGCTGCCGCAATCCTGAATTAAAGACAGGTACAAGGTATGCCAGTTCTCGCCCTGCATCAGGACTTTCACCGTTATGAATTGATATCGATCATCCAGCTGGGAACAGACCGGCGCCGTGGTCTGGACCAACAATTCCGAATGCCGGCGCCGCTGCTGCTGAATATGCTCATGAATAGCTTCTTTGTCGATAAAAACCGTTCCTGCCTCGGCCGAATGCCAACGAATATTTTCATCGAGGAGCGACTGCAGAGTATCCCAGTCTTGATCGACAAACAAGGACTGGATAAAACGATTTATGCAGGAGTCAACAAGGGACGCGGAGGTTTTCATAGAACATCTCCTTTCGCAGTATCTGGGATCATGGAACGCGGTGGTTCAGATAAGCTAAGTTTACACCGATTCGATATCGAAAGAAAGTGAGCCGGCGAAAAATTACGCAATTTGTCAGAATTGAAAAGGGGAAATCAGGCAATACGCGCGGCTTCGCTGAAAGTTCGCTTAAAATTCAGTTTACTGTCATGAACAATTCAAAAACAATTCACATTTTCATGGGAGAATAGCGGTGCTTATTAAAGAGTGGAAAGTGAGCGTGATGAAATGGAATTCCAAGAACTGCGGAAATCCCTGCATTGGAACAAAAAGAAAACGTGGATTACCGTGCTCTGCGTTTGTCTTTTGGGAGCGGGGAGTTTTTATTTTACCCGTCGGGGAACAACCCGGCGCAATAACACCCAGGCTTCGTTTGTGCGGACAACCGTATTGAAGAAAACGACCTTAAACAATTCAATCAGTTTGACCGGAACGGTGGAAAGCGCGGCGGTGTCCAATGTGACGACCAATCAGTCATTGTCCGTCAAGTCGATTCCCGTTCAGGTAGGGGACTGGGTGAAAGCCGGGGATATCATCTGTGTGCTCGACACCGAGGAAATCGACAAGAATATTGAGAAGACGCTGGAAAGTCTTCAGGAGTCTGCGGATCAGGCCAAAGAAAGCTTGGCCAGCGCTGAGGAAAATCTGACATGGGCGCAGAGTGACGCCGACAGCGCTTGGAATACGATGGCAGAAAAAGAAACCGCGATGAACAGCGCGAAGACGGCTTATGAATCAGCGCGCAGTTCTGTGGATGCCTTCCAGGCTAATGTTGATCAGGCGCAGGCTGCGTATCAAAGTTTAATGGAAGCTGAGAATGAGGCCCTTTCCCAATTGAATGCAGCGATCAGTACGGGAGAGTGTTCAGGCTTGGAGGATACGGCATGCACCGCCGGAACGAATTATCAGAATGCCAAACAGGCTTCCAAGGATGCGAAAGCCAAGGCCGAAAGTGCCCAGCAGGATTTAAAAACAGCTCAGTCCGCGATGAATTACGACGCGCTGGCGGCGGCCTATACTTCTGCGCAGACCGCTTACAACAGCGCTGTGAATGCGTGGAACACAGCCAGAAATCAGCGGGATAACTGGGAAACGAAAGTCACGGAGGCTAAGGAAGCTCTGGAAAAAGCTTCTGCCAGCGACGCCTTGGATGATTTATATGAAAAAAGAGAGAACTGTACGCTGCGGGCGGAAACGGCTGGAAAGGTGACGGCAATCAATGTGACGGTCGGGTCCATGGCCGGCAACAATACAACGATTGCGACAATTCAGGATACCGAAGCGCTGAAAATTTCAGTGACCATTCCGGAGTATGAAATTCAGAATGTTGAACTGGGAATGAGTGCGAAAATCACAACGGATGCGACCGAGGGTGAAATCGAAGGCACGCTGACGCAGATTTCCCCTGTGGCTTCATCCCAGAACAGCACCGGCTTCTCAGCGGAAGTGACCGTAACGACACCCAACAGCGGCTTATATGTGGGAATTAACGCAACAGTAGAGATCATCCAGTCTACGGTAGACAATGTCTTTGTCGTTCCGATTGACGCGGTAGGGACGAATGATCAGGGCGAGGCGGTTGTCTTCGTCAAGGAGTCAGGTTCCGGGGCAGAGGCGGTTTTTAAGGAAGTGAGCGTCACGACAGGCGAGGAAAATGATTACTATATTGAAATCAGTTCTTCCCAGCTGAGCGAAGGGATGGAAGTACGCAGCAGTGCCGATCCAGAACAGGCCCAGGTCAACATGACGGAAGGGAATGCTCAGGATTTATCCAACAATGCCGGAGTTCAGTTTGACATGGGCGGAGCTATGCCTTCCGGTGAGATGCCTTCCGGCGGCGGACCGGGCGGAAACGGCGGCGCGCCGGGCGGCCGGGGAGGCAATGGATGAGTACGCCGCATTTGCCGGTCATCACCATGCAGGGCATCATCAAACGCTACTATATAGGCAAGCCCAATGAGCTTGAGATTCTGCATGGGATTGATCTGCAGGTTGAACCCGGTGAATTTGTCGCTATCGTCGGCGAGAGCGGCAGCGGCAAATCGACGATGATGAACATCCTGGGTGCACTGGACCGTCCTACCGAAGGCCATTATCGGCTTAACGGCGTTGATATTCAAACGGCCGGGGATAAAGAGCTGGCGCGGATCCGCAATCAGCAGATCGGCTTTGTTTTTCAGACATTTAACCTGATCGGGCGGATGAGCGCGCTTAAAAATGTAGAGCTGCCGATGCTTTATGCCGGCGTTGCCGCCCGGGAACGGACTGAGCGGGCCGGCCGGCTGCTGGAGCTGGTGGGCATGAGCGAACGGAAGAAACATCAGCCCAATGAACTGTCCGGCGGTCAAAAGCAGCGGGTTGCGATCGCCCGGGCCATGGCCAACGATCCTTCCTTGATTCTGGCGGATGAACCGACCGGCGCCTTGGATACAGCGACCAGCCGGATCGTGATGGATCTGTTTCATAAGCTGCATGAAGAACAGCGGAAAACGATTGTGCTGATTACGCATAACCCGGAATTGGCCGAGGAAACCCAGCGGGTGATCACCCTGCGCGATGGTCAGATCATCAGCGTTCGGAAAGGAGCGGGCGTTCATGGGCGTGCTTGACAATATTCTGATGGCGCTTTCCAGCTTAAAAGCCAATAAAATGCGGTCGCTGTTAACAATGCTAGGAATTATCATCGGCATCAGTTCCGTGATCGCGATCATGACGGTCGGCGACTCACTGACCGGGTCCATCACCGACAGCATGTCCGGTATGGGCGCCAGCAACATCACCGTTTCCCTGCAGAAAAAAAGCAGCAGTTCTTCTTCCGGTTTCAGCGGCGGCACTCGGATGTACATGTTCGGTCCCAATAATCCCGATGAAGAAGATCTGATCTCGGAAGCCATGATTGCGGAATATCGATCCCTGTTTGACGGGCGTGTTACCGCTGTTTCCTGCACGGAAAGTGTCGGCAGCGGAACGATCACGCAGGCAGAGGTTTCCGGCAGCGTCAATGTCACAGGAGTGAATCCCGATGCTTTGACCGTCGAAGATCTGGACATGATCACCGGGCGATTTATTAATGATAAAGACAATGCTGACGCTAAACGGTCAGCCGTCATTTCTGATTATCTGGCTGAAAAGCTGTACGGCTCGGTGGAAAAAGCGATGGGTGAAAAGCTGGAAGTCAGTTTGAATAACAATGTTCAGACCTTTTACGTCGTAGGAATTTATCATTATGATACTTCCAGCAGCATGATGGCGGCGCTCTCAGACAGCGACAATCTTACGACTTCGATGTATGTGCCTGCCGCTGTGGGCAAGAAGATCACCCAGGCGAATCAAGGATATCAGTCGATTACGGTTGTCGGGGCGGCCGGTGAGGACGTCGATACGCTGCTGAGCGATACCGAGGCTTTTTTCACCAGCTTTTACACCCACAATGAGACTTACACCATTTCCGCGTCCAGCATGAAGGAAATGCTGGAAACGATGACGGAGATGCTCGACACGGTGAAGGTGGCGATTGCCGGCATTGCGGCGATCAGTCTGCTGGTCGGCGGGATCGGCGTCATGAACATCATGCTTGTCAGCATCACGGAACGGACGCGTGAGATCGGCACCCGCAAGGCGCTGGGCGCGCCGAATCTGGCGATCCGCGTTCAGTTTATTATTGAAGCGATGATTATCTGCATGATCGCAGGTCTGTTAGGCGTCCTGTTGGGCGTAGCGATGGGAGCGGGTGCGGCTAATCTGCTTGGGTATCCGGCTAAGCCTTCGGCCGCGGCCTGTTCGCTGGCGGTCGGCTTCAGTATGGCAATCGGCGTGTTCTTCGGTTACTATCCGGCTAACAAAGCCGCCAAGCTGGATCCGATTGACGCACTGCGGTATGAATAAGCTGGAAAATGAAGGGAATTCGATGAACCCAACGAGGCGGTAAAATAGAATAGTTTCGCTGAAATCCTGTTGTTTCCTGCTATAATAAGGAAAAGGAGATGACCGGGATGCAGCGGATCGAGGCAGGATTAATTCAAAAAGCGATGAGGGAACCCTGGGAAAAGCTGAGCTTTGCGTTCACGCTGAATTTACTGACACTGGTGATCTCCTGGTTCAGCGGAACTCTATGGCTGTTATTCGCCGTTAGTTTGATCGTCGACGTCCTTGTGAGTTTGCAAGCACTCGTGCAAAAGGCGCGGGTTAAACGTTTTGTTCAAACGCTGGAACTGAATGATTCCTATCCGGTGTGCAGGCAGGCGGACAATACGTTCTTTCTGCCCAAAAAGCTTATTTCCTGGTACCGCGGACAGGGACTGTGTGTCCGCTATGAACAGATTAAAACTTGTTATCTCAATCAGATCAATGAGAATTCCCGGATGAAATTTGACAGCCGGCGTCGCAGCTGGAAATTACAGATCAATTGTCGGGATCAGCGCTATACCGTGATTGCATTGGAACGCAAAGCGGACTGCATGTTGGTTCTGCGGTTTCTGAAAACGATGAATCCCGCACTGACGGTCTATTATGAGGTGCCGAACAAGCCGTTAACACTGGAGGAATTACCTGAATTTGAATAAACCCGAATAGGCTGAACGGCAGCGGTTCGGGTTTTCTTTTACAATTTCAGTCTTTTGTATAAGAAAAGAATAATGAATACGAGAAATAAGAAAAATATGATACAATGAAGTCAATGGAGGTGAGGGGAATGAAACACATCACGGAACTCATTCAGAAGCAGATTGTCAAAAAACACAGCCGCGCCTTAATTTTCTATTTGCTTTTACTGATCATCACCGCGCTTTTAGCCTGGGTCAGCCAGTCTGTCTATATCGGCTTATTTCTTGTTGTCTGGCTGGCGGCTTTAGCTGTCCGGCTGATTCAGGCGGTTGGTGAGTTAGGTCAGGTCAAACGGTTTACCCAGCAGCTGCGCGGTCCGCAGCGTTTGCTTTACCGTCAGGCAGACACGACGTTTTTCATGGAAGACGGCTGGCTTTCCTGGTTTAATAAGCAGGGTGTACAGGGAACTTACGCAGAAATTACAATGTGCAGCTATGCTCGGGTGCCGTTAAGAAAATCCGAAAAGCTCTACGCCCCTTGTCAGCTGCAGATCAACACACAGGATGGCAGAACGACCTTAATTCAGCTGCAGAAGGACAAGGATGCAAAAACTGTTATGAGTTTTCTGAAAACTCAGAATCCAGCCATCCGTTTCTCTGAGGAAGTATCATCACGGCAGGTGAAACTGCAAGAACTGCCGGAAAAGATGGAATGATTTTGTGAGATTGTGTGAAGTGGTGCAGAAATCTTGTCAGTATAAGAAACAACGCTTATAATCATCAATAAATAGATATTCAATGCATTGAATATTTAGAAATGGAGGAATTATGAGCGAACAAGTCATGGAAATGATGACGCTGATGCGGCAGATTAACATGCGTCTGCATCGCTGCTTACGGGAAGTCTATGAACCATTGGGTCTGACAGGTCCGCAGGCGATTGTCATGCTTGAGCTGTTTCAGCAGGATGAGCAGCGGATATGTGATCTGGCGGCGGCTTCCGGCATGACCGTCAGCAACATCTCAGCGATTTGCCAGCGTTTGGAGCGCAATGGATTTCTGCATCGCGTTCGTTCGCAGAAGGATCAGCGGACAGTCCATATCTGTCTGTCAGCCAAGGCGAAACAGCTGATTGCCGATTGTGATCAGCAGCTGCAGCTGCAAAGCGATCAGCTTTCAGCGAAAATGACGCCGCAGGATCTGGAAGAGATCTGCGCAGGTCTGCACAAACTCAATGAGTTCTTGGATCGGGAGGATTTATGAAAACAGAAAAACCAAAAAATAAAAAACCGTTAATCTATTATTACTTTGTGATGCTGATCGCTTTGATGGCGTTTAATCTCTTTGTGACGCCGATGATTCAGAATCAGCGGATAAAGGAAGTCGGCTACAGTGATCTGCTTGCCGCTTTGGATGAAAAGCAGGTCGATGAAGTCGAAGTCGATAATCAGACCGGAAAGATCGCCTATACGATCAAAGACAATAAGAAAAATGTCTTTGTCACCGGGATTATGCCTAACGATACGGCGCTGACGGATCGTCTGGAACAAAGCGGGGCTCAGTATACCGCGGTGATTCCGCAGCAGAATTCATTCCTCATGGATATGCTGATGTGGCTGGTGCCGATCATCATTATTCTGGGCGTCGGACAGCTGTTCTCAAGGCAGCTGGCCAAAAAGATGGGCGCCAACACGATGACTTTCGGCAAATCCAACGCTAAGATCTATGTTTCAGCAGAAACCGGCAAGACGTTTAAGGATGTTGCCGGACAGGATGAAGCGAAGGAAGCGCTGAGCGAGATTGTGGACTTTCTGCACAATCCGGATAAATATAAGAAGCTGGGCGCCAAGATGCCGAAGGGCGCGTTGTTAGTCGGTCCTCCGGGTACCGGCAAAACGCTGCTGGCCAAAGCCGTAGCGGGGGAAGCCAGTGTTCCGTTCTTCTCCATCTCCGGTTCGGAATTTGTGGAAATGTTTGTCGGTATGGGCGCGGCGCGGGTTCGTGATTTATTCAAACAGGCGCAGGAAAAAGCACCGTGTATCGTATTTATTGATGAAATTGATACGATTGGCAAGAAACGTGACAGTGCCAACGGCATGGGCGGCAATGATGAACGGGAACAGACCCTGAATCAGCTGTTAGCCGAAATGGATGGTTTTGACGGAAGCAAGGGCGTTGTGATTCTGGCGGCGACCAACCGTCCGGAAACGCTGGATAAGGCGTTGTTAAGACCCGGCCGGTTTGACCGGCGGATACCGGTGGAACTGCCGGATTTGAAAGGACGGGAAGAGATCCTGAAAGTGCATGTCAAGGAAATTGTTGTCAGTGAGGACATCGATTACCGCACGATTGCGCTGTCCACCTCCGGGGCTTCCGGAGCGGAGTTGGCCAACATCGTCAATGAAGCCGCGCTGGCCGCTGTGCGCAACGGCCATACGCAGGTCATGCAGCCGGATTTTGATGAAGCTGTCGATACGGTCATCGCCGGCAAGGAACGCAAGGGCGCCGTGATTTCCGAGAAGGAAAAACGAATCATCGCCTATCATGAAATCGGCCATGCCTTAGTCGCGGCGGTTTCCAAGAATTCGGCACCGGTGCATAAGATTACGATTATCCCGCATACCAATGGTTCGCTTGGCTATACCATGCAGGTTGCCGAGCAGGAGAGCGTGCTGATGAGCAAGGATGAAATTCTGGAAAAGATCCGCACGCTGACCGGCGGAAGAGCGGCGGAAGAATTCATGTTCAACATCGTCACTTCCGGCGCTTCCAACGATATTGAACAAGCCACACGGCTGGCGCGGGCGATGGTTGCCCAGTTAGGCATGAGCGATCAATTCGGAATGACTGCCCTGGAAACAGTCAACAACCGTTATCTCAGCGGTGATGCTTCCTTGATCTGTTCGAATGAAACCGCAGCTCTGGTGGATAAAGAAGTCATGGCGATCATCAAGAACGCCCATGCCGAAGCGCGCAAGATTCTGGAAGACAATGCGCAGCTGCTGCATGAAGAAGCGGAATATCTGCTTCAGAAAGAAACGATTACCGGCGAAGAGTTTATGGAAATATTCAGCCGTCATCAACAGCTGAAAGCTCTGCCGCAGCCCTCAGCTGAATAAAAAAAAGAAAGGAAAGTCCGGGTTTGGGATTTTCCTTTTTCTTTTGATTTTGATGCAAAGCACAAAGCGTAATCTTAATGAATAAGAAAATGCGCGGCCGCGGCGATCGCTGTTCCCAGCACCGCGGACATCACCAGCATCGGCAGCCAGGATGTTTTATCCTCTTTCACAGCCAGGATGATCGTCGGCAAAGCCAGAATCGGCCCCATCAGTCCTTTCAGCCACCAGGCCAGTCCGGCGATCTGGGTATAGACAATCATGAAGGTCAGAACCACATAAAACAAAAATGCGGATGCCGTCGAATAAGCGTCCAGTTTCATTTTAATCATCGGCAGAATGTCGATTGTACCGGCGATGACGCCGATCAGACAAGCAATAAAAAAGTTCATCATTTCTCCTCCTTAAGAATCTCTTTCCTTTCATTAGACGGAGAATAAAATCGATTGTGACAAAAAAACGATCCGATAATGGAATGAAACGGCAGTCAACCTGACGTTTCCTGGCAATAAAGGACGCTCGGCGGTCAAACTCAACCGCACGTCGGTCGAAAGTCAAACTGAATTACGCTAAAATAAAGGCAGGAGGACAAAGCAATGTACGAATTGGATAAGAAAGAATTTGGAGCATTCCTCGTGGAATTAAGAAAACAAAAGAAAATGACACAGAAAGAACTGGCACAGCAATTGTTTGTGTCGGATAAAGCGGTCAGCAAGTGGGAGCGGGGACTGAATATGCCGGATATTACGTTGTTGATTCCTCTGGCTCAGGCCTTGGGCGTCAGTGTGACAGAACTGCTGGAAGGCCGCCGGATGCCAAGCAACGAACCGATGAACGCCACACAGGTTGAGGCGCTGGTGAAAAAAGCCATCACGATGACGGAGGAGGATTCTCAGGTTCTCAAGCAGCGGCGTAAGACATATTGCCGGTTATTGATCGGATGTCTGATTTTGACCACTGCCGAGTTTTGGATCTTAATTAAAAGCGGCTATGGGCAGCTTGTCAGCGTCAGCAATATCGCCGTCATGGAACTGCTCAGCATTATTTTTGGAATTTATTTCTGTGTGGGAATTAAGGAAAAGCTTCCGGCTTACTACGATGAAAATTCAATCAGCGCCTATAGCGACGGCATTTTCAGAATCAATCTGGCCGGCGTTCATTTCAACAACCGCAACTGGCCGCATATAGTCCAAGCCGGACGGATCTGGTCGTTGATCACGATGGTTGTCATGCCTCCCTATTACGTGTGGATCGACACACTGCCGCTGCCGAACTACGGCGTGGTTTTAGCCTGGGTTCTTCCGTTTTTGGGAACACTGTTGATTCCGATGTTTTATTTAGGCAGAAAGTACGAATAACCAAGTTGGAAAGCCAACTTGAATTCAGCAATCGAAGAACAAAAGAAAAGACTGCGCCGGTCCTGATGATTTAAGCATTCAGGATTCAGGGCAGTCTTTTTTCTGCGGTTAAAATGCAACTTCTTTCTTAATGATCTGGGAAGTCATGCGATAGAAGATGAGATAGAAGATTGTAAAGAGGATGGCGCATATACTGACGCAGGTATAGGTGAAGACAGGATTGGTCAGTTTCAGTGCGACCAACAGAGTCTGCATCAGCGGCATCGCAAAGCCGGTATGAAGCAGGGCGGTGATCAAAGGAAGGAAGAAGACCAGAATGACCTGACGGTTGATGGTTGCGGAAACCTCCTGTTCATCCATGCCGACCTTCTGCAGGATGAGGTATTGTTCACGATCATCCATCGCTTCTGAAATCTGTTTGAAGTAGATGATCAGAACCGTGGCAGTCAGAAATAACACAGAGAAGAAAACACCGACAAACAACAATCCGCCATACATGCTTCGGAATTCCTGACGGTCATAATCCAGGCAGGTCGCATAACGGACAGGCGCGTCCAGAGCGCGGACTTTCTGATTGAAAGCTTCGTAAAAGGCTGTTCGATCTTCCAATGTTCCAGCATAATTGACGCCGATTCGTGTATTGCTTTCCCACTCGCCTTCCTGCAGATAATCCTGAACAGACATCAGCGACGCTTCGTCCGCAAAGACCAGAAATAACAGTTCACTGGAATTTGAAGTATTCGTACCCCCGCCGTTGTTGTACTTGCGGCAGGAAAAGGGCGTATCGCGCCGGATGTCCTGAACCGCATAGGTTTTTCCCTGAATCGTTAAATCCGAAAGCTGGACCTGTTCATTTCCCGTGAGTATCAGGATTTCATCTTCCTGCAGCTTGGCGGTTTGTCCGCTAATCCGCCGATACGTATCAGCCTGGATCAAAAAGACATCATAGCCATAATCAATCACCGCGCTGCGCAGGCCGACAAGATAATCGCTGGTAACAAAGGGGCTTAACACATTATCCTGCAGCTTGGAATAAGCATCGGCGTAGCTGTAAATCTGGACGTCTTCGAGAACCACGTTATTTTCCGCAGCCAGTTGTTGAGCAACTGCGGCAAGCTCATCCTGTTTGGAAGAAGTCAGCTCTCCTGTCAGCGTATAGGTCAGATCATCCGGATTGGATTCGGATAGGGCGTTATCCTCGCCGAAGAATAAGGCCGCACTCCCGCCCATCGTGACTAACAGCATCGTACTGAGGATGCAAATCGTCGTCAGACTGGCCGCATTACGGCGAATCCGATGGGACAACATCGAAACCGCGACGAAATTGTTGGGCTTGTAATAGAAGGATCTGCGTTTTTTAAGCCAGCGCAGAAAGAATGTGATTCCGGATTCAAACAAGATCGAAGTTGCAAAGATGACTAACAGACAATCGAAAAAAAACACCATCAACGCGGTAAACATATTGTTGGTCAAGAGGGCAATAGCGTAAGCGATCCCAAGAACAATCACGCCGATTCCCGTTTTCACAGCGAGAAATCGCACCGGTTTGTCGGCTTGTTTTTCGCTGTGAAGCAGTTCAATCGGATTGATCCGATGAATCTGAAACAAGGAAACCGCAGTTGTGACGATAAATAATCCGAGAAAGACGACGGTTGTGCAGATCAGCGCTGTCAGGGAAAAGGTATATGGAAGCCCGTCAGGACTGTTGAGCATCCGCAGCAGGATCATCCACATCAGCTGACCGCCGACAAAGCCCAGAATCAACCCCAAGGCCAGCGAGGCCGTCGTCTGGATCGCATTTTCCCAGAACAGAATTAGTGAAATATGCTTTTTTTCCATGCCCAAGATCGTATATAATCCCAATTCCTTCTTGCGTTTTTTCAACAGCATCTGATGGATGGAGATCATGAACAGAATCGCAAACGTGGTGATGACGAAGACGCCCAGCTGGAAGATAAAAGCCAGCGTGGCTCCGCCACGGATTTCCGGTACATGCGGGTTAAACATCATCGTCATGATCAGAAAATGCAGAAACACAGTCACGGTACTGGCCAGAAAAAAGGGCAGCGTGACGTTCTGCGTGCGCCTGAGATTGGACCAGGCCAGCCGGAATGCATAGTGGATCATAGGCGTTCTTCTCCTTGCCGGGTCGCCATGGATAAGGAGGCGGTGATGCGGTCATAAAAGACCTGCTGCGACTGATCGCCGCGGCACAATTCGGCAAACAGCTTGCCGTCGCGGATAAACAATACCCGTTGGGCATGACTGGCCGCCAAGGAGCTGTGCGTGACCATAAGCAGTGTCTGACCTTGCTTGTTGAGCTGATCAAAAATGCTCAGCAGCTGTTGGGAAGAACGGGAGTCCAAGGCTCCGGTGGGCTCATCCGCCAGAATCAGACGCGGCTGTGTGATCACCGCTCGGGCAACGGCAGTCCGCTGCTTTTCACCGCCGGAAATTTCAACCGGATAATGCTCCAATAACGCTTCAATCCCTAAACGATCGACAACGGGTTTCAGCCGGCGCTGCATCTCTGCCAGCGGGGTACGGGAGAGCACTAACGGCAGAAGAATGTTGTCGCGGACAGTGAAGGTGTCCAGAAGATTAAAATCCTGGAACACAAAGCCCAGCTTTTCCCGCCGGAAAGCGGCCAGATTTTTTCCCTTCACCAGCTTCATGGACTTTCCTTCCAGATAAACCTCACCGCTGGTGGGCATATCCAGCGTTGCCAGGATATTCAGCAGCGTTGATTTTCCGGATCCGGAAGCTCCCATAATCGCAACAAATTCACCAGCTTCCACGGAGAAGCTTACCCCGGCCAAAGCACGGCAAGGCTTTCCTCCGGCGCGGGTGTTATACACTTTTTGAATGTTCTCTGCACGAAGCAGTTCCATTTTACATCCCTCATTTCTTTCATCTGCCTCCATTTTATCGTGATCAGAAAATTCGCTCCATCGACTTAACGAACAATTTCCCAGGAAATCAAACATTTTTGTCACGATGGAAAGCACCGGATCAACGATAGAAAAACAGGTCGGATTGAGGAAAAATCAGATGAACCTGAGTCCCTTTGTCCTTTTCCGATTCCAGAACCAGCTTGATGTTTAAGGAATCCGCGGTTTTTTTGCAGAGAGTTAAGCCGATCCCGCTGGCTTTAAAATCCTGATGACCATTATATCCGGTATATCCATGCTCAAACAAACGCTGCTGATCGGCTGCGGAAATACCCTTGCCCGTGTCGGCGATGATCAGATGCGGTGCGGGATCTGACTGAAATGTTACGCTGATCGTTCCGGAATCGGTATATTTTAAAGCGTTGGACAACAGCTGTTCCACCATGAAGCCAAGCCATTTCCGGTCGGTGATCACGGTCTGGTGAAATGGAGTGAAATCCAGCTGCAGCTTTTTCAAGATAAATGGAAGCGCCTGTTTGCGGATCACTTCCGCGCAAAGTTCCCCCAGATCACAAGGTTCCAGGATTAAATCTTCTTTTAAATTCTCAATTTGGATAGCTTTGAGCGCTGTTTGCGCATATTGTTCAGTGCGCATTAAAGCCAGCTTCATCTCATTGAGATGACTGGCGGAAAGGATGTCGTCAGGTTCCAGACTTTCAATGATTAAGCTGAGCGAAGCCAGGGGCAGCTTAATCTGATGCATCCACATCGTAACCAGTTCTTCCCGCTGCTGCTGAGCAGTCAGTTGTTTTTGTTTTTCGAAAGTTAAAATTTCGCGCTGTTTGAGGATCAGCTGCTGATAACGCTGCTCCAGGGGATCCTGCGTATCCGGCATCTCCCGTCCCAAACTGATCCAGGCTTCTTCCAAGGCATCGAGCTGATTCAGACGGCTGCGATAACTGCGGTAGTCAAACGCTGTAATGATCGCCAATACAGTAACGACGATCAGCGCGGTATAGCCAATCGATGCCAGCGGATACCAATAGAGATATTGCAGGAAAAGAAAAATGATCAGGACAACAACTGTCCACAGAAACAAAAATTGGCGATGCCGCAGATAACTTCTAAGCATGAAGCAGATACCCCAATCCCTTGCGTGTTTCGATGCAGTCCTCGATTCCCAGTTGTTCCATCTTGCGGCGCAGACGGTTGACGTTTACGGTTAAGGTATTTTCATCCACGAAACAGTCGCTGTTCCACAGCTTAAGCATGATTTTCTCCCGGGAAACAACTTTATTTTTATTTTCCAAAAGCAGCTGCAGAATTTTAAACTCATTTTTAGTTAATTCACACTGGCGTCCTTCTTTGCTTAAGGAAGCATCGGCAAGATTAAAGACGGCGCCCTGAAATTCCATCAGGGTTCCGGAAGGTTCATAACTGTAGGTCCTGCGCAGCAGGGCCTGAATCCGGGCAACCAGAATTTCCATCGAAAAGGGTTTTGTCAGATAATCATCCCCACCCTGGTTCAAGGCCATGATAATATCGAGATTTTCACTGTGAGAAGACAAAAAAAGAATCGGAACTTTGGAAAGCTTGCGGATCTCAGCACACCAGGCATGACCGCTTTTTCCCGGCAGTGAAACATCCATGATGATCAGCTGCGGCTGAACCTTTAAGAATTCTTTGTCTAATTGATCGAAATCCACAGCGGCTTCACATGGATATCCCCATTTCGTTAAGTTTTCCGAAATCAGACGGGCAAGACTGGGATCGTCCTCAATGATCCATATTTTATTCATTAGTCATCCTCCCTTTTCTTTATTATAACTAAAAAAACGAGAGAAAAGGCGAATGTGACAAAAATGATTGATTCCTCAGTGCAGAAGAAAATAACAGAAGCACACTTCTGCTTGTATACTTAGTGAAAATACTTCTCAAAAATCAAACGGCTAGAATTTATGGGTTAAGCCGTATCCGGACTCCCGCCGCATTTTCAACCTTGTCCAGTTCATTCAGATTGAAATCCGCCGGCAGGATTAAAAAGGAACGCTTCGAATCAAAAAGAAACCATTGGGTTAACGAGCGGTTCATCACCATTTTTAAGTCGGGAGACCCGCGTGAACTATCGAGATCCCAATATTGATATTCAGAATCCGGGAAAAGCGTGTTGGGCATCATTTTGATATTTTTAAGCTGGATTTCAATTTCACCGGCATGCAGACTCCCATGAAATAGGTTGGATTGATTTACTGTTCCCTGCAGGTGTAATTCGAGGTTCTCCGAGGAACAGGCACCCAGGCACCGCATCGTCAACGTTTGATCTATATCGCGCCAACGCATGACTTGGATGATCCGCAGTCCAGTTAAAAGAAAGAAACTCAACAGGAGTATTGCGCTGCCGATCATCATTTTTAAAATCCAGCTTCGATGTTTTTGCATTCTTGTAAGTGCCTTTCTTAATGGAGTGATGGTGGATGTTGATCGGGCTTAAGTAATTTGTATTGAGCCAGGTCAGATCCTGTTTATAATCCGTGTGTTTTCTTAGGTTTTAAGTATCAATTTGACAATAGCGCTTTCGCTCTGTCCTGATTCTAGTTTATAATAAAAAGAAAGAGAAATAAAGATGACGGAAGATATCGATAGGGGAGAAAAGAATGAATCAGGAAAAAACCAGTGAAAAAAGGCTTCGAATTTTGAAATCAGCGGCTAACTTAATTGCACAGAAGGGATATTATGGAGTAGGGTTAAAAGAAATCCTGGATACGTGCGGGATCCCGAAAGGTTCCTTTTATTATTTCTTTCCTGATGGTAAGAATCAGCTTGGGGTTGAGGTGCTGAATTACGCGTATGAACGGATGGAAAAGGGAATCTTGACTTCCATCTTTCCTGTTTCAGATAATGCGGTGGAAGTGTTTGTGAAGATGGCTTATCATATTGCGGATATGCTGACCAATAATAAAGGATATGCTACTTCGCTGGTCATTACGTTTATTGGTATTGAAGCATCGGATATCAGTGCTGAAATGGAAGCCGCCGCCAAGCAGGTCTATATTCGCTGGATTCGCCTGTATCAGGATAAACTGACAGCCTGTGGCTACAGTGAAGAAAAAGCCGCCAATTTAGCTCCGCAGATCTGTGCTCTGATCCATGGTATGACCCTATCCTGTTGGATTCGCAAAGATACCTCGGAATTATCAGCACTGGAACCCGCTATTCGAGCGTTGCTTGAAAAATAAATACATAATAAAAAAAGCTTCGCTTTGAAGCTTTTTTTGCTTAGCTAAAGGGATTCATCCTGGATATATCAATCTGACAGCGTTGTCCTTCTTCTTAGACCGCTTGTTTTTAGTCAGTTGTTTAGCGATTTGAGAATCAGAGAAATTGGGATGCGCCTGAATTATTTTTAATATCTTTTCAATGAAAGTAATTTCTTCTTCTAAAGCTTCAGCGATAGCTTCGGCTGTCTTGCCTTTCGCCGCTTTTTTGCGGATCAGATGAACCTTGTTGATCAAAATTCCTTGCTGGAATCCTTTTCTTTCACCATTAAAATACTGCTCCATTAATTCCATTTCATGCGCCATTTCGTCTGTCTGCCGCATGAATTCAACTGTTTCACGAGGGATAGCTTCCATTCTTTCCACCGCCTTTCGACACCCTTCGTCCAATTCCATAATCTTGCGGATCCACGCTCTTTTTGATGGGTCTCCTGCATATTTCAGGACGACTACCCACCGCTCTAAAGCCGTCAGCTGCTCTGTCGGTTTCTTCGCTAAGCGTTCCGCTCTATCTACTTCAACAATACTCAATTGAATATATTCTGTCAAGGATTTCGCATTGCGGCTGCCGACAAAGGAATAGTCTTCAAAATATTGATCCGGATCATCAAAAAATGGGAAATCCGCAATCATTAAAACCCAAATCGGTTTTAATTTTGAGAAGTCCACACCGCGTATAGGCTGACTGCTGAACAGGCGGGAGGCGTAAAAGGCAATGCGGATCCCTTGTAAAGTCCGGTTTCCTGAACGCTGCATTTCAACATTAAACATCAGATGATCGTTGATCAAGCCACGGGCGTCATAGCGATTGGCTTTTTGATCTTCAAAGTTTACTGTTTCTTCATTGGGAAACAACACAATCTTTTTGATGACGAGCTAGGGATGGATCGCTTGAAGCAGGAATTTAAGAATTTCCAGATTAAAAGGATTACAGAAAACGTGTTTGAAGACCCAGTCTTCCGTTAAAGATAATGGCTTTTTTCTTTTCACGCGGGACGATTTGTATTTTGTGTTAACAGAATTCATGTTTATCATTAACCCACTATGATACATATTGCGGAAAAATGGAAAAAGCCCCGCCGAAAATCGAAGAAAATTCATTATTTTAGACAAAAAGAAGAAAAGTGTTGAAATATTTTACATTTTGATGGGATTGAAGCAATAAAAAAGCATTCCCGGATTAAATAGGGAACGCTGATTTTGGATTGCGCCAGTGCAGTTTTTAGAACTATAGATTAAGTATCAACTACTTTTAAGTCCGCAATCTTCTTGGGTTACTGATGAGCCTGGCTTTCGTGATCGAGAAATTCCAACAGATAAGGTGTAGAAAGATCATTAACACTTAGGAAAAAGGCCATGTACCGACATTTCTGAAATTGTTCTCCATCCAGGGTGAACGTATATCCCATTTGACAACGTGGATTGCAGTCGACGGGATCGATCAGCCGCTTACAGACGGAAGCTTTGCGAATTTCTTTTTTCATTTTTTCCGGAAGGGTATTTAAAAAGGATTCATATTGGTCTAAGCTCTCCGGATACAAGCGCAGTTTGACGCCGGTCTTGCGGCAGACAAAGTTGGCAGCCGTTTTGCGGGCAGAGTTGATATAACTGACAGTATACCCGCTTTTCGCTTCTTTGATTTCAGCCTGACAGCCTTGCTTTAAAAAGGCTTCATGCAGCGCCTGAACGCAAGTTTGTTCATCGAGTTTTAAGCTCTGCTTGAAATTTTCAAATTCAGCACTCATTGCGCATCACTTGATTTTGCCCGTACCACTGGAATCCAGACTTCGAAACGTGCTTTGGATGGGTCAGGTTCCAGATAAACCTCGATATCCGGGCCATTGTCGTATTCGTAACCGGAAGTTGGCAGCCATTCGGTAACAATCCGGCGCTCCAACTCCTGAATAGCCTGCGGGCAGGCGCCTTCGCCGGAAAAAATTGCCCAGGTATAAGCCGGAACAGTGTATTCTTCCAACGGAGCTTCCGCAGGAAGGCTGGTTGCCACGGAGATGAAGTATTTCCATTGCTCATTGTCAAAACAGGCGCTGACACCTAAAATTCCCATGATCGAGGTGTTCATCATCGATGCCAGCTTGGGGATGAATCCTTCCTGAGCCGCTTTGCCCCACAGCTGAGGAACGACAGAAAAGTTTTCCTCCGTGTTGTTTTTCATTGGGGCGGATAAGCCCACGATTCGAAATGCTTCTTTCTTTTCAATCCGATAATTCATTTCTTCCACTCCTTTAACAGTGATCCGAAAACTGATTGGAGGAAAAGTTTTGACAACGCTGCCCGCTTTGCGGACTGCCGAAGGGGCGATCCCATGCACGCTTTGAAAGGCACGGTTAAACGCTGTCGGTGAGTTGTATCCATATTTCAGCGCCAAATCAATAATTTTGATTTCACTTTGCTGCAGCTCAACGGCGGCAATCGACATCCGCCGCCGGCGCAAGTATTCCGAAAGCGGAATTCCGGCGATATAAGTGAACATGCGCTGATAGTGATAGCTGGAACAACAGGCAATTTGTGCAAGGTCATCGATCTCGATCACTTCGCTTAGATGTTCCTCGATGTAATTCAGCGAAGCGTTCAGCCGTTCAATCCATTCCATAGTCTTCAGATCCTTTCTGTAATTTTATTGTACTCAAAGCCGGTGTAAATTTCCTCGCATTTCCCGGCCAGAAAAAGCGAGTTTTAAAGATTGATGTCTGCTTTGCGGGCTTGCCGGCAGAGTTCCTTGTAGGGCAGGGTATAACACTTTCCGTCTTTGATGAAGTGGGTACCGCACTGCCGAAATTCAAAGTGCGTGTTCTGACGCTGGCATTGATCGTGCAGATCAACAATCCAGGCATAATCCAAGGGCCGGGCGCAGCGGTCAGATTCGCCGCCGGCTACGACTAACTCAATCTCCCCGCTTTTCAGCCAGTCTTCCAGCTGAATCGCTTCCAGCATGGGCTGACAGATAATATTCTTGTGGACAATGGGCAGCGTGGAAAACAGGGTTAATCGTTCATCTGCCCGCTGTTGATTTTCCACCGTACACCCAATGGTGACATTGGGATATCCATTCCCCCAATCCTCGGGAAGTCCGACAGTGAAGCGTTCAATGCGCTTGGTCAGAAACAGAAAGTGAAGATCAGGCCGCTGACGGATGATCTGCCAGGCTTCAGGACGCCAGGGATCGGCATCTTCAACAAAGAAATCTGAAGAAAAGCAGACATAAACGATCTGGCCGCTTTTCATCTTCCAGTCGCCGTTGGCCTTTTTTTCCAAAGGGGCATCAAAACGCTCACTGCGTATGATCATATTCGTATCGACACCGCGCCGGGCATCGCCTTTATGGATGTAACAATAACGGCAGCCTTCACTTTTCCGATGACAGCCGCGCCAGGGATTCCAAAATGCCATAGTCTTTCTCCTTGTTCATCTTCACTGTCTTGCAGACAACGGTTGATTTCATTATGCGAGATGGATAAGGGAAAGTAAACCGGGAAATTCAGGAGAATGAGAAATAAAATTGGAAAACAGGATAAAACGCTTGATCTAAACAGTTGTATGTGGTATATTTCTATCATAAAGATAAAAATATACCACATGCAGGAGGAATTAGCGTGAAACGAAAACGAAATATATACGGTTTAATGGGATTGCTTTCTTTGTTGGGATTCATTGGCATCTTTACAAAAGAAAGAGGATTTCTGGCATTTTTTGCTTTCGTCGTTGATTTTGGATACTTTTTCATAAAATCCGATGAAATGCTGGAAGCATACATGGATAAAGCCGCATCGCTGGCCTTTTACAGCGGTATGCTCGTAACCGCGGCTGTTACTTTGATCCGTTTCTTCTTCGCAGGTCAGCCAGGAAATACGGCACTGTTGACAGGTTTTGCATCCGGCTGGGGAGTTTCAGTGATGGTTCATGGACTCTTGATCGGTTATTATCAATTTAGAGAAAGCTGGGGAGTTGGAGAGTGATCCAAAATCGAATTAAAGAATACCGTGCCAAACGGAACATGAAGCAGGAAGAACTTGCTGCTTTGGTCGGCGTTCGTCGGGAAACGATTGGCAACCTGGAAAAGGGAAGGTACAATCCTTCTTTGGTCTTAGCCTGGAATATAGCTAAGGTATTTGACGTGACGATTGAAGAAATCTTTACTGTAGAAACAGATTAGAACCGAAATAAAAGGTCTGCCCTTAAAAAGAACAGACCTGAATTGATCATAGATTCAAAAACAGAGGAATGA
This sequence comes from Holdemania massiliensis AP2, assembly GCF_000327285.1. Taxonomy (GTDB): domain Bacteria; phylum Bacillota_I; class Bacilli_A; order Erysipelotrichales; family Erysipelotrichaceae; genus Holdemania; species Holdemania massiliensis. The sequence continues at coordinate 156,961 of NZ_HE998570.1, forward strand.
AGCTTATTCGCCTAAGCTGTTGACGGCACTGGCGCCTGCCAGACGTCCGGAAGTATAAGCCCAGCCCTGAGCTGCGCCGCCATAGGTGACGTATTCACGCTGTTCAGAGAACAGAACACCCAGTGAATCGGTACCTACCGCGTACAGACCGTTGATCGGTGTCGCATTGTCAGAACCTAAGACCTGCATATCCGTGTTGACATCCAGACCGCCGACCGTGGAGTAAATGTAAGAAGCACCTACGAAAGCATAGTACGGGCCTTCTTCATTGATCTTCATCGTTAAGAAATCAGCCGCTTTGCCGAATTCTTCATCGCTGCCAGCCTCAACCGCAGCGTTGTAACGGTCGATATTATCCTGTAAAACGGCTGGATCGATGCTCAGCTGTTTGGCCAGATCTTCTAACGCATCACCCTTATAGGCAATGCCTTTTTCAACACACAGATTGATCAGTTCATCGGCCGGCAGCGGTTTGCCTGCGTCGATGCCGCCCTGACAGGTCAGATCGTCGCCGAAGCTGACAGGCAGACCGTTCTTCTCAACTTCACGGAAGAAGTCGTCTGACCAGATCGTGTAATAACGCGGGCCAGATTTCCAGGTCTGGAAGGTTCCAGCTTCGTTGGAGAACCGTTCACCCTTCATGTTGACCTGCAGCGCATAAGCCGCACTGGCCAAAGCGTTCGGGAAGTCGTTCAGAGAATTTCTGCGCGGCAGCTGTGTCCAGAAGCCCAGGTCGTTTTCATCGCCGACCACTTCAACTGGATATTCGTGCAATGTAATCGGTGCACCCTGTAAGTGAACCATCGGCGGCATTCCAATATTGTAGGTGCCGGCGCCCAGATCCAAGGCGGATCCGATCATTGTTCCGTCGTTCTGCTGCATGCCGTACATCAGCCAGCTGCCTTTTAACGGATAATATTCGTTTGACAGGTATTTTTCCTGCAGGGCGGCATTGTTGGAGAACCCGCCGGTGCCGATGATGACTTTCTTGGCATTGATCGTGTACTGCTTGCCGTCATAGCCTTCTGCTTTCACGCCGGTTACGGCATTGGAAGCTTGATCATAGATCAATTCTTTGGCTTCGACTTCCAGCATGTAGCGGCCGCCGACTTTTTCATAGTCTGCGATCATGCTGTCAAACATTTCGCCGGTTTCCTTTTTCCAGTTGCCGTATCCCTGACCGGTATACTGGAATTTGACGTACCAGATATCCTCGTCGGTGAAACCGCGCTGCGGACCGCCGTATTGGTAGCCTTCTCCCTCCGGGGAACCCTTGCCGTAATCAAAGCCGTGGCTGATCAGCCAGTCGACAGTTGGGCCGGATTCCTCAAAGAACAGATCCAACAGATCCTGCTTCGCATCCCCTTTGGTGAAATTGTTCCAGTCTTCCTTCATCGCCTCGGCGTCGACATAATCCTTGCCGCCATGGTAAGTCTTGTCATATTCCGGAGCATTAATGCCCATTGTATCGGCGGTAATGCAGGAAGTGCCGCCATATTTGCCGGCCTTGTCAATTGCCAGAACGCTGACTTTGGAGGCATCATTGCCGTTAGCGGCATACTGTGTTTCCGCAGCGCTCATCGCCGCGGCTGTACCGGAACCGCCCATACCGACGACTAAGACGTCAACATCAATGGTTTCCTGTTCTGTGGATTTAGCTGGTGTTTTATAAAAGTTTTTAATGGCTGCCGCTTCTGATCCACCTTCTGCTAAAGCCTGGGCAACGGCTTTTTCCGTAGCCTGCTTGATGCCGGTGCTGGATCCGGTGCAGCCGGTAATCGAATCGACAGTGACGGACTGGTTTTCCAGAATCCGCGGAATCAGTTTTTCTTTTGCGGCTTCTAAGAATGGATAGGTATCGCCGTTGTCGAGAACTTCAATTTTCTCAATTTTGTCTTCGCTGACAGTCACCGCAACTTCCATTTCTTTAAGTAAGGAGAACCCACTGGCTGTCACGTTGTACGTTCCAGCTTTCATTTTGGCGGCTGGGATTTCCGCTGAGGTTCCATTGTACTCATCAATCGCTTCCTGAACCGCGGTTTTGATTGCGGTTGAGGTGACTGTTGCCCCTGCAACACCGTCAATATCGACATTTCCTGCCTCCAAAATCTTGGCTGGCAATTCGTTCAATGCCTGTCCGCCGATCGTCGGCGTTTCTTTGTCGCCGACAGCGTCTACACCTGCCAGCTTGCCGTCTTTGTCAAAGTTTACTGTGACGGTTACATCTCCGCCGAAACCTTGAACTGTTTTTGTGATCGTCGCTTCGCCTTTTGAACTACCGTTTCCCTGAGCAGGTTCGTTCTTGGTGCTGCAGGCTGTAGTTGTCATCATCAGTCCTGCAAGCAGAAGCGCCATCAGCTTTTTACTGCTTTTCATGTTCATTTCCTCCCTTTCCTGATCTGCAGTCATCTCAAACTCCGCAGATCTTATCTGTATTTTATCATGATAAAGAATTATCAAGGATTAAGTGAAGATTAATTTTTCAACAAATTAGTTATAATATTGAACTATCAATAAATATGAATCATATTGAATGATGATGCATGGAAATCAGAATGGCAGCCAATCTGATTCTGAAAGCGAAAGGAAGGAATTGCTTTTCCGCAGCAGGTTCTCTATAATGAAACGCACAGGATAGGAGTGAAAAACCATGCTCAAAGAGTTTAAGAAATTCGCATTAAAAGGAAATATGATTGACTTGGCAGTCGGCGTTATTATTGGCGGCGGCTTCAATACGTTAGTGACTTCCATGGTCAATGATATCATCATGCCGGTGATCAGTTTGTTTACCGGACGGCTGGATTTTACCAATATGTTTGTCGCACTGGATGGTCAGCATTATACGACGCTGGCGGAAGCTCAGGCGCATACATCTACGATTGCCTACGGCAGTTTTATTACCGGTCTGATTAATTTCCTGTTAACGGCGTTTGTCATCTTTCTGGTCATTCGCTGGATGAATAAGCTTCGCGCTAAAGAAGAACCGGCCCCGCAGCCAAAAACGACGAAGGTGTGTCCATACTGCAAAACGGAAATTGATCTGCACGCCACCCGCTGTCCGCATTGCACCTCGAAGCTGGAGGAAGCTGAAGTATAAAATTTACGGGTCGTTAAACTCTCTCGATGGGGAGAGTTTTTTTT
>NZ_HE998570.1:161731-230909 GCF_000327285.1 Holdemania massiliensis AP2
AAGCACTTTTGAATCCCTATCTATGATATACTAAAGTCAGTCAAAAATATTTAAATGAGTATACGCGCGTTTGATCCGTATTTAAAAGACGGGCACGATTGCAACTTAAATTCAGTACAGGAAAAGCGTGATTAAAAAGGGGGAATGATGATGAAGAAAGGGAAGAAAATCAAAGTGCTGCTTCTGATCTTTGTCCTGTTGATCCCTGTTTTAATGAAAGCGGCAGAGCGGCGGATACTCTGGAACACCCGTTCTTTCAGCGCGTATATCAGCAATTATTATCAAACGTCGATTGTCGTTGAAAAGTTTAAAGTCCGACATTTCTTTGAACGTTATACGGATGTTGAATATGTTGCCTATACATCTCAATATCCTGAAAATAAGTGGATCGATTCCATGCAGATCGACTGGCAGGATAAGAGTCTATATCAACCAAGAGAGTATTTAAAGGATCATTTGCTGAATCCGGCAGCTTGTGTCCAGCAGGCTGAATCATTGACCGTAAAAGTTCGGCCGGAAATTCAGAGCATATTTAGTGATTATGCGCTCAAGCTGTATGTCCAGCCGATTTATTGTGATCACTTCGAGGACCTGTTCCAGGATACAAAATTTGAGTGCTGTATGAAAATTTATATAGCCTTAGAAAATGCTCATTTTTTCTCTGATGAATCCTTTGCTTCTGAAATGAAGCAATTTAAGGAATGGATCGAATGGGGGAAGGAAACGAACAATCGCCAGAAAATCATAGTGGACTATGTAATCTATAGTGTGGACGATCTGGACAGGATACAGAACGATTATTTCCTGATGCTGAAAACGTATGAGAATACTGCTTATAAAGCGTTTTATGATAAAGCGGATTTGGGTTTTATTGATTTTGAAGTGAGCCGTGTATTGAAGCCGTAAAAAGAAAAAAAGCGAAATTGAGGCAATACACGTCCCCCCCTTTCTGATCCCTCGTTTCAGCAATCGCAAGTAAAAAAAGAAACGCTAAAGGCTTTCTTACGATTCTATGAACTGTGAATCTGCCGCAGTGATTTATGATAAAGTAAGCTTATTCTACGAAAGAAGGCGGACGGATTGAAAAATAAAACACTGCTGCAGGCGTTTGAGTGGTATCTGCCGGAGGATCAGCAGCATTGGAAGCGTTGTGCGGCGATGGCGAAAAGCTGGGCGGAACTGGGCTTTACCGGGGTCTGGCTGCCGCCGGCTTATAAAGGAACCGGTGGGAAAAGTGATGTCGGTTATGGCGTGTATGATACCTATGATCTGGGAGAATTTGATCAGAAAGGGACCATCGCTACGAAATATGGAACAAAGACAGAATATCTGGAAGCCGTGGCAGCTCTGCATCAGGCGAAAATGGAAGTCTATACCGATATTGTGCTCAATCATCGAATGGGAGCGGACAGTCAGGAGGAAGTGCTGGCAGTACAGGATGCGGTGGAGAACCGGACGCAGACGATTGCTGACCCGCGTCCGATTCAAGCCTGGACAAAGTTTACGTTTCCAGGCCGTAAAGGGAAATATTCCGACTTCACCTGGAACTGGAGTCATTTTGACGGAACCGATTGGGACAGCGATTGGAAATACAGCGGGATTTTCCGTTTTGTCGGAAAACAATGGGATCAGGAAACGGATGGTGAAAACGGCAATTACGACTACCTGATGGGTGCTGATCTGGATCTATCCAATCCAGAGGTGATTGCCGAACTGGATCGCTGGGGACGTTGGTATTATGATACGGTCAAGATGGATGGCTTTCGTTTGGATGCCGTGAAGCACATGGATTTTACATTCTATACACATTGGCTTGAGGAGCTGCGCCGTTACAGCGGCCGTTCGTTAATGGCGGTGGGCGAATACTGGAGCTGGGAGCTGGATAAGCTGCGGCACTATCTTGATGTCTGTGGACATTGCATGCAGTTGTTCGATGTTCCTTTGCACTATCAGTTTGTTCGGGCAGCGACCAGCAATGCTCAGTTCGATATGCGGGAAATTCTGAATTCGACGCTGGTTCAGTCCGAGCCGGAGTCCGCGGTTACATTTGTGGATAATCATGACACCCAGCCTTCCCAAGCACTGGCCTCCTGGGTTCCGCCCTGGTTTAAGCCGTTGGCGTATGCGCTGATTTTGTTTCGCAAGGAAGGGGTCCCCTGCGTTTTCTATGGCGATTTAGTTGGAATTCCGCATGATCGCATTGCCCCGGTGATGGGCTTAAAGCGCATGATCCAGGCCCGTAAAGATTATGCCTATGGGCAGCAGCGGGATTATTTTGATGATCCCAACATCATTGGCTGGACCCTTTCTGGGGAAGCGGATCATCCCCATTCTGGCATGGCCGTAATCATGAGTGATGCCCCCGGCGGGACAAAGTGGATGGAAGTCGGAAAGGCGCTGGCCGGCAGTACCCTGCGGGACATGTTGATGAATCAGACGGATACCGTTGTACTGGATGAAAATGGCGGCGGTTGTTTTCCGGTCGGCGGCGGCAGCGTGAGCGTATGGGTGCTGGACGAAGCTTACGACGCCCTGACGCTGAAATTATAAACAACGAAGAAGCAAAAAGGTTTGGATATAAAATCAGAATTCAGGATCAGAAGCTGAGAAATCCGCTTGGTGAAAACGGGCGGTCATGATATTCTAAAAACAGAAGGACGCCTGGATCAGCCGGGCGCAGGAGGAAGTCTGAATGAATCAAGCAGAAGCTGCACGCGAAGCCATGGCCGAATGGCTGGCCGATGAACACGAGCTGGGAAAGCTGCCCGCACAGATCGAGCTGACCGATGAATTTGATCTGCACGATCTTCACTATTACGTTTTCCGTTATCAGCCAGAGTCCGCAAATACCGATTGGCTGCTGGGCGTTGCGGGTGGTTATGAAAAGGACGAGTTGGAACATTGCGGACATGTATTCAGTGAAATGGAAGTCTATAACCCGGAAACAGCAGTGGATCAGGCAATTCAGCTGGTTGAACAGGTTCGTGCCTACTATATGAAGGAAGCAGAGGAACAGACCGAAGGCAACGGACCGTTTGCGGGTTTTGTCCTGTTAAGCGAAGCGGCCTGGGATCCGCAAAAGCTGGCGGCAGACCTGCGCAGGGATTGGCAGATTGAGGCTGCGGACTTACCGAAGGACAGCAGCGAGCCGTTGGTTTTTGAAGTGGAAGGCATGACGGCGGCGATCAGTTTGATGCCGGCTCCGATTCCAGATCAGGAAGCAGAACGCAATGCTGAAACGAATTATCTGTGGCCGCAGGCCGTGGAAATGACGAAGCAGCATCAGGCACATCTGTTAGTCGCGGTTTTAGGCCAGGAACAAACCGCCATTGAAAAGGCCTCCTTGTTTACAAAGCTGTGCGCCAGCTGCTGCCGACAGGCCGCGGCGCTGGGGGTCTACACATCCGGCACCGTTTTTCAGCCGGAAATGTATTTGGAAGTGGCCATGATGATGAACGATGACGAACTGCCATTATTGGATTGGATTTACTTTGGTCTGTACCGCAGTGAAAAAGGCATGTGTGCCTATACCTATGGCATGCGGATGTTTGGAAAACTTGAAATGGAAGTGCTGGACAGTGCTGCTTCACCACAGGAGCTGCGTGATTTCCTCTATGCGATCGCTGGATATGTGCTGGATCAGGATGTAACGCTTAATGATGGCGAAACGATTGGCTTCAGCGCTGAAGAAAAACTGCCGATCACTTGTGCTGAAGGCCGTTCCCTGGATCAGAAGATGCTGCAAATCGGCTATCAGCCGGCTTGATCTGCCAGTTTTGGTTTAGATTGAAAAAAATAATTAAAGTTCAAATAAAATAAAACGCTTATCAGTCTCGGAGAAAAACAGGAGCTCAGAGAGAGGATAAACGTTTTCTTATGCAGTAAATTTGAATAGAAAATGAAGTTCATAAAAACTGGAAAAATGACCCGAGCATCAAGTCTTAAATAAAGCTCAGTTTCTTCATGGATGGAGAATGAAAGGGAACTTATAAAAGATTCAGGTTTTCCAGCTGCTCCTGTTCATTTTCTTTTATAATGAGGTCGATACACTCGGCCACCGAAGAAACGATGGTCTTCGCTTTGGCCTGAATGTCCGGGCGGGCATGGCTCATGCAGTAGCTGTGCGGGATCATCGCAAACATTTCAAAATCATTCTCGGAATCCCCGACGACGGCAACCTCATCCAATCCAATACCGGTCAGTGCCGCGATCTTGGCAATACCGGTGCCTTTGTTAGCGCCATCCTTTAAAATGACAATCGAATAGGGACTGGTCTGAATGATTTGATACCGGCCGAAGAACTTCCGTTTTAACATGTCCTTATAATAATCAACGCCCACTTCCTGCTGGAAGTGACAGAAACAGGCAGTGATGTGCGTGTGATGCGGATCGCGGATATACTCGGCGATGGATTGATCTAAGACGCGGCGGCAGTCGCGGATTCGCTGCTTGGGATTGAGCTTGTATTCCATGGCCTGCTCTCCAAACGGATCCTCAAAAATATAGTCATTTTCCTGGGTTACCACAAGAAAGCGATGCTCATAAGCACTGTCGGAAAAAACATCCAGCAGCGTGTCAATCTCATCGTGATCGAAATCAGTCTGATAAATAAACTGGCCGTTCAGGCGGATCGAAGCGCCGCAGATGCCGACCGTATCGAAAACCAAGTCAGCACCGTAATGCTGAGGCAGAAAGTTCACGGAGCGTCCGGTGGCAATCGCGAACCGCACGCCCGATTCCTGCAGTCTGCGGATCGCCGCGCGGTTTTCCTCGCTGACGCCGCGGGTCAGTACCGGCGGGATGTATAACAACGTGCCGTCCAGATCGGAGAATAAGATCTTGATCACAAATATCACCTCTTATTCTATTATATCAGGAATTGATCTGATTTCTTTTCCGCTTTGTTAAATATGCCGAAAAAAGAAGGAAAAGAGCGAATTATTGATCCAAAACGCAGCGCGCATATTTGGAACGTTTGTTTTCCTGATAGGTCAGTCCGGCCTGTTCAAGCAGATTGAGGAAAAAAGCTTTGCCGACCTGCGGATCCCCGGTGACTTCAAATTCGATTTCATAATCGCTGCGGCCGTTGATCAGGCTGTGATCCATACATAATTCACCGCAGGGATAAATCCGCAGATGCCGATGCGTGGTCATGGCACCGCAGACATGCACCGGCAGGGTAAGCCCCAGCGATTGAAACAAAGTACGGATTTCGGGATGCTGAAAGGCTTCCGGGCTGTTTTCCGGCAGCTCCATTTCAATTTCCCGCACGCCCTCAGCCTGAGGAATCTTCATCGTAAAAACATGCTTGCCCTGAACGTCGCGGATGCGCATGGCAATCCGCTTCAAGGTGGAGCTGGGCGTGCAGTCATAATACACATTGGTCTGGATCAGGACGCGGTCTACGCCCACCTGATCCCGCAGCTGATTGAACTCCTGCTCGCTGACCAACATTTTATATTCAATTTCAAGATTTTCATTCATTGGAAAGTTCACCTCTTCCCTGTATGATATAATAAGGGAGCAGAAAAAGAAAGGAAAACCACCGTGATCGAATACGGGTGGTGCTAGGAAACCTCATGAGTCAACGACCGGCTTTGATCTGGGATTTTGATGGAACCCTTGCTTATCAAGAAGGAAAGTGGTCGGGTGCGATGATCGCCGCGATGGATGAGCTTGCCTGCGGTCATGGCTTAACATTAAGCGATGTCCGGCCCTTGATGAGCAGCGGATTTCCCTGGGATCAGCCGGATCGGCTGCATCCTGAATTGTGTGATCCTCAAGCGTGGTGGGATTTTCTTGAAACGTATCTGGTACGGGTAGCGGTCGCATTGGGAGTTCAGCCTGAGCTTGCTGGAAAGATTGCGAAACGGGTGCATGCCGTGCAGGCTGACAGCCGTTCCTATCACCTGTATCCGGATACCCTGTCAACGCTTGTCAGCCTGAAAGAACAAGGATATCGAATGGTTATTCTGTCCAATCATGTTCCGGAGCTGCCGCAGATTGTGCAGGATCTGGGATTGACGGAGCTGTTTGCGGCTGTTCTGGGATCGGCGCAGACGGCTGTGGAAAAACCGCATCCGCAGGCTTTTGCGCTGGCCAGGGAAGCCTTGGGAAACCCGGCATCCGCTGTGATGATCGGCGATAATCCGAGAGCGGATGGCTGGGGTGCTTATCAAGTGGGGATTCAGCCGCTGATCGTGCATGGTTCTTCCGCGACACCGTTTTGGCAATGCGATCAGCTGAGTGAAATTGAAGCCTTGCTGAACTGTAAAGTTTCAAATACGGAATAAGAAGAAAGCGGTTGTTTTTGTGAAGTCCTCATAGAGAAACATTTGGGGAGAAAGACGACCTGAAAAGCAAACCACAGCCAGGGCTGAGCTTAGACCGACTGAGTTTACTGTCTGAAAAAAAAGAAACAGCGAAGAAAGCGAGAGAGAATATGAAGCAAACATTTGCGGTCGTTCATCGGCCGGATGAAACCTCCCGGCAGCTCAAAAACGAGCTGGCTGCGAAGCTGAGCGAAAAAGGCTGGGCAGAAGATGAAAAACAGCCGGATCTGGTTTTTGCGATCGGTGGGGACGGAACCTTTTTGTATGCCGTTCACGAATATCTGGATCAGCTGGAAAGCGTCAAATTTGTCGGGATTCACAGCGGAACCCTCGGGTTTTTCTGTGATTACCGCTGTGACGAAATGGATCTGTGCGTTCAGGATGTTACGCATCGAAGTCCGCAATGTGAATCTGCTCGGCTGCTTCAGGTGACGGTTCGCGGTGAGAATCAGGAAAAAACGGTCTACGCCTTAAATGAAATGCGGATTGAAAACGTAACGAAAACGCAGTTAATGGACATTGACATCAACGGTTCGTTTTTTGAAACCTTCCGCGGAACGGGTCTGTGTTTGTGTACGCAGATCGGCTCTACCGCGTATAATCGTTCGTTAGGCGGCGCTGTGATCGAAAGTGGTCTTCCGCTTTTGCAGCTCAGTGAAATTACCGGGATTCATCATCGGGCTTACCGGTCCCTGGCTTCGCCGCTGATCCTGCGGCCGGAGTCGGTGATTCGGCTGCGTTCTGCCAGCTTTGAAGGGGCCTTTCTCTGTTATGATCATCTGTGCTTTAATTTAAATGCGGAAACGGAAATTGAAGTGCTGCAAAGTCAGAAACAGGTTCAGATTGCACGCTATCGAGATTTGGCCTATCTGCAGCGGCTGAGAATTTTGTTTTAATCTGAAAAATTAAGCTGGGATCGATGCGATCAAGCGTTCAATAAGAATTAGGATTCTTTCCCCTCGATCGGTGGGAAGAGGAATCACGAAAAACAACAGGAAGGGCAGTGGCGGGCAACGAGATATTGCTAACCCCCACTGACATGAAGTCAATCAACGTGTCGAAAGACGGAGCGTACTCTGTTCAATGATTGAGCGTGAGTGGAAACAAGGAGGAAAAGTGATGCAGCCCAATGTAATTATGATTTTAATCGACGACCTGGGATGGATGGACTTAAGCTGCCAGGGCAGTTCCTTTTACGAAACGCCGAATATCGACAAGCTGTGTGCGGAAGGGATGGCTTTTGATCAGGCTTATGCGGCCTGTCCGGTTTGTTCTCCCAGCCGCGCCAGTATCTTAACTGGAAAATATCCGGCACGCTTAAAAGTAACCGATTGGATTGATCATGAAAACTATCATCCATGCCGGGGCAAGCTGATTGACGCCCCCTATGTGAAAGAGCTGCCGCTCAGTGAATTCTCGCTGGCCAAGGCATTTCAGGAAGCGGGTTATCAAACCTGGCATGTGGGAAAATGGCACCTAGGGAAAGCCGCCACTTATCCGCAGTTCCATGGCTTTGATGTCAACCTCGGCGGAAGCTGGTGGGGACATCCGAAGAAAGGCTATTTCAGTCCGTACCACATGGAAAATCTCAGTGATGGTCCGGAAGGGGAATATCTGACGGATCGGATCAGCTCCGAGGCAATTTCGCTGATTCAGCAGCGGGATCGGCAGCGTCCGTTTTTCCTGAATCTCTGGCATTATGCGGTCCATACGCCGCTGCAGGCCAAAGCCGAGGATATTGCCTATTTTGAAGCGAAGGCAAAGCGCATGGGTCTGGATCAGCAGGAGCCGTTTGAAATTGGGGAAGCCTTTCCGATCATGCAGAAAAAGAACCAGCGTGTTACCCGCCGGATCATCCAATCCGATCCGGTTTATGCAGCGATGATCAAGTCCTTGGATGATGGAGTAGGCCGCCTGATGGAAACACTGAAAGCGGAGGCGCTGGATGAAAATACGATCGTGATCTTTACGTCCGACAATGGCGGTCTGGCCACGGCAGAACATTCCCCAACCTGTAATTTTCCACTATCCGAAGGCAAGGGTTGGATGTTTGAAGGCGCGGTGCGGGAACCTTTATTCTTCCGCTGGCCGGGGAAAATCGCGGCGGGCAGCGTAAGTCATGCGTTAGCGACGAGTCCGGATTTTTACCCGACCTTGCTGGAGCTGTGCGGTCTGCCGCTGCGCCCTGAGCAGCATAAAGACGGCATGAGTCTGGCACCGGTGCTGCTTCATCCAGAAACGAAATTGGACCGCGGGCCGATTTTCTGGCATTATCCGCACTATGGCAATCAGGGCGGAACGCCGGGATCTTCGCTGCGCTGCGGAAAATGGAAATATATTGAATTTTATGAAGATCAAAGCGTGTGGCTGTTTGATCTGGAACAGGACATTTCGGAAGTTCATAATGCAGCGGCGGAACATCCCGATTTAGTGAGTCAGTTCCACATCCTGCTGCATAACTGGCTGGACGAAGTGGATGCAGAATATCCAAAGGAGAATTCAAATGCAGAACAAGACATGGCGTGATGCGATCCGCAGTTATATCCCGTTCAATGAGCAGGAAAAAACCGACAAGGAACAGTTTTTGAACTATCTTGACATGGATAACGTTTTGACCCGGGAAAATGAGGAAGCGCATGTTTCTTCCTCGGCCTGGGTGATGAACGAAGCGATGGATCAGGTTTTAATGGCGTATCATAACATTTATCAGTCGTATTCCTGGCTGGGCGGACATGCCGACGGGGAATCGGATCTGTTTGCGGTGGCGCTGCGGGAGGCCAAGGAAGAAAGCGGGATCACGGAGCTGACGCCGTTTTCTCGGGAAATCCTGGCGCTGGATGTCCTGCCGGTACCCGCGCACACGAAACATGGCAAGCCGGTCAAGGCGCATGATCATCTCAACGTGACCTATCTGTTTATTGCGCCGACGGATCAGAAACTGACCGTCAAAGCGGATGAAAACAGCGCTGTGGCCTGGATTCCAGTCGAGGATCTGCCGCAGGTGGTCAGTGAAGCACTGATGCTGCCGGTTTATGCCAAGCTCATCCGCCGGGCACGGCAGTGGAAAGTGGAAAAAGAACAGGGAAAGGAAGCGGAAGAATGAAGGAAATCGTTGTCGCCGGCGGGTGCTTCTGGGGCGTTCAGGAGTATTACCGACGCTTAAAAGGCGTTGTTAAAACCCGTGTCGGTTATGCTCAGGGAACTTTGGAAAATCCCGTCTATGATCAGGTAAAGCGGCAGATCAGCGGTCATGCGGAATGCGTGTGGATTCAGTATGATGAAAATGAGCTCTCTCTGCCGCAGCTGCTGGATCACTTATTCAGAATCATCGATCCGACTTCGCTGAACCGACAGGGCAACGATGTGGGAACTTCCTATCGTACCGGCATTTATCCGGACAATGAGGAAGACTGGATTACTGCGAGACAGTTTGTGGCTGAACGGCAGAAGTTCTATGATCGTCCAATTGTCACTGAGGTGCAGCGGTTAGTCCGCTTTTATGACGCTGAAGAAGAACATCAGGACTATCTCGTGCACCATCCGCACGGCTATTGCCACGTTGATTTCTCACGGATCCTTCCGCAGGAGAGGAAAGCGAAATAAGGCCGGACGCACGTTGGAGCTTACAGGAACTTAAAGGAAAACGAAGATCAAAAGGAATTGCAAATCCGAAGGAGGACGAAGATGGGCTGCTTGTTGCGAAGCGGACAGAATTCACCAGTGGGGAGGATGCAGTTCCTTTTATTTCAGGAAAAATAAACTTGGAAGATGGAATTGCCTTAGTTTTCTGTCATAGCGTCAGGAATTTTCCTTTTCAAAGTACAGGAACTTCGGTATCATTAAGAAAAAGCAGGAGGAATGGGAAATGTTGAAAGAACAGGCGCTTCACTATTATGAACAGGGATATAATTGTGCGGAAAGCTTGGTTTATGGAACCAATGCCGCGCTGAAACTCAATCTGGATGAAAATGCCTGTCATCTGATGGCGGGGCTAGGCGGCGGGCTGCAGGTTGGCGATGTCTGCGGAGCCCTGACCGGCGCTGTCTGCGCGTTGGGATGTTTGATTGTCAAAACCAAAGCGCATGATTGTCCAGAATTAAAACCCCTGACCCAAGCCGTTGTCGAACAGGTGCGGACGCGCTTGGGATCGTTGCGCTGTGATGAAATTAAGCCGCGTCTTTTTCGACCGGAACGCCGTTGTGCAGCGACGGTTGAAAACTGTGCGGATGTTCTGGAAGCGGTTCTAATGGAAGCTGGAATCCTGACTAAAAATGGGCAGAATCCAGACCAGACAACAGATCAGCTTTGATCGAAACACCGAATTTCAAGAGAGGGAGAAAAACAATGCGCATTCAAGTTCATTTGCCTTATTTGCTTCTCATGCTGCTTAACTTTACTCTGCTTCCGCTATTGATTCGCAATACCGGCATGGCGATGGTCATGATGCTGGTGGGCATGCCTTTGATCACGCTGATCATCGCGGCTGCCCATGCCCGCAAAGCAGGGGCCGTAACGGCTTTTGCATTGGTTACAGGTCTGCTTTTTCTGCCTGCGATCTTCCTATTCTTTAATGAAAGTGCCTGGATTTATTGCCCGGCTTACGCGCTGATCGCGTTGCTTGGCGGAGAGCTTGGAAAACGAAGAACTTCGATCAGCGAAAGTGAGTGAAAGGATGCCGTTTGAGATTGTAAGCAAGGAGTCAGGGCTGATCCATGCGGATGCCCTTATCCAGTATGCAGGTCCTTTTGATCAGCATGACAGGAAAATAGAACAAAACGTAGGCAGGACTCAGCGGCTTAAACAGGCTGACGCGCCGCTTCTGATTTTTGTATGGGAACAAAGCGATCCATGCAACCAAGGCGAGACGCTTGCGCAAAGCTATAAACAAGCGTTAATGGAAGCCGCGGAGGAAAACTGTGCCTCGGTGGTAATTCCTTTTCCTGAGCTTGAATTGAGCTCAGAAGCTCAGGCTATAATCCTGCGAAGACTGATTGGAACGATCAACGAATTTCTGATGAATCATGAAATGAGTGTGACATTGGCCGTTGACCGCCGGCAGACCTGGGAGCTTTCTGCTTCTTTGCTGACGTCAATTCAAAGCTATATTGACGAACGCTATATCAGCGATCTGTCCATGTTCTCAACGGGGCAGATGTTTGCAAAAATGAAAAACTTCATCGCTCCTCTGGAGGAGGAGCAGGAAGAGGAAACGGTTCAGGATGGATGGGAATTGAATGAAACCATTCTGAGCGATATGGAGCCCGAAACAAACGAACAGGATTTTCAGCGGATCGGGAAAACTATAAAACCCCGGTCATTAAGCCAGCTGCTTGCTCAACGGGAAGCGTCTTTTTCCCAGTCACTGCTGCGGCTGATTGATGAAAAAGGAAAGACCGATCCTCAGGTTTATAAAGGCGCTAACATTGACCGCCGATTGTTTTCAAAAATCAGGACTGAGAAAGATTACCGTCCAAGCAAAACCACCGCGCTGGCCTTAGCGATAGCACTGGAACTGAATTTAGACGAGATAAAAGATTTAATCGGACGGGCAGGCTACGCGCTGACCCATGCCAGTAAGCTGGATATCATTGTCGAATACTTTGTGGTACAGGAAATCTATGATATCACGCAGATTAACGAAGTGCTGTTTGCCTTGGATCAGCCGTTGTTGGGCGGCCGTTCCTTTTAATGATCATTGTCGCTTTGAATGCGACCTTTGCGGATTCGTTTCAGGTTAAACTGAAAGCACAAAGGAGGCAAGACGATGAAAGCGGCGACAGAAATTGTTTTTATTTTAGACCGCAGCGGAAGCATGGCAGGATTGGAAAGCGATACGATTGGAGGGTTTAACGCACTCATTGAAAAGCAGAAACGACAGGGAAGTGCGGCACGGATCTCGCTGATTTTATTTGATGATCAGACTGATGTAGTTTTAGATCGAGTTCCGATCATGCAGGTGGGAGCCTTGAGCGAGGATGAATATTATGTCCGCGGCTGTACTGCTTTACTGGATGCGGTGGGCAAATCCGTGACGCATATTTCCGGACTGCATCAGTCCATGAAAAAAGAGAACCGACCGGAAAAGACGCTGTTCATTATCACCACGGATGGAATGGAAAATTCCAGCCAGGAATATTCCCTATCTCAGGTTAAAAATCTGATTGAAAAACAGAAAGAGCGGTATCATTGGGAGTTTCTCTTTCTGGGCGCGAATATTGACGCGGTCAAGACTGCGGACTCAATGGGGATTCGTGCGAATCGTTCAGCGAATTTCCATGCGGATGAGAAAGGACTCATGAAAAAATTTAAAGCAATCGATTCGGCAATATCAAAAATTCAGGGTATGGAAGAACTAGATGACGATTGGGCTGCAGAACTGAATGCGGATTATGATCAGCGTAAGAAAGGTGAATAATATTCCCTGCAGTGAAACGATTGAAAATGAAAAAACGGCAGATTGACGCTGCCGTTTTCTTGTGATTAAAGCATGAAGAGAGATGTTTACTTCATGAATTGGCGAAGCAGTTTGGATTTCCAGGGAGCAACTGGCTGATACCGGACAGGCAGATCCATCCAGGTTGACTTGTCCACGATGCTTTTGGTATGGGAGAAAGCTTTAAAGCTGGAAAATCCATGATAGCCACCCATGCCGCTCTGTCCCACGCCGCCAAACGGCATCGCGGAGGTTGCCAGATGAATAATCGTATCATTGATGCAGCCGCCCCCAAACGAACATTCACGCAGGAAGCGATCCTGATGTTTTTGGTTTTCACTGAACAGATAGGCTGCCAGCGGTTTTTCCCGCTGTTCGATAAACCGCAGCGCTTCGCTGAAATGGGTGTAGGAGAGAATCGGCAGAATCGGGCCGAAGATTTCTTCCTGCATTAAAATGGAATCCGGTTCCGGTTCATCGACCAGCGTTGGCATCAGTTTGTGCTGATTCCAAAGACCGCCGCATAAGATTGGCTGACCAGCCAACGCTGCGGATAAGCGTTGTTCATGTTTTTCGTTGATAATCCGCGGATAATTCTCATTCAATGTTGGATTTGTACCGTACTGACGGTGGATCTCAGAGCGCAGAGCTTCAATCAACGGCGCTTTGACCCGCTGATCCACCAGAATGTAGTCCGGGGCCACGCAGGTTTGACCAGCATTGAGCAGTTTGCCGAAAACAATCCGCCGGGCAGCCCGCTGAATATCGGCTGAAGCATCCACCAGGCAAGGGCTCTTGCCGCCTAACTCCAGCGTCACCGGGGTCAGCCACTTGGCCGCCTGTTCCATCACCAGCCGGCCAACCTGAACGCCGCCAGTGAAAAAGATCGTATCAAAGCGCTGTTGAAGCAATTCGGAATTTTCTTCCCGGCCGCCTTCAATGACAGCGATGTAGTTTTCATCATAGATGGTGCCTAACAGCTCAGCGATCAGGTGTGAGGTTGCCGGGGCATACGCGGAGGGCTTGACAATCGCACAGTTGCCGGCAGCAATCGCTCCAATCAACGGACTCAAAGTCAGCTGGAAAGGGTAATTCCAGGGCGCCATGATTAACGCGACGCCATACGGCTCGGCCAGGGTAAAGCTGACCGCCGGAAATTGGGCGAGCGGCGTCGGCACACGTTTGGGTTTCATCCACTGTTTTAAGTGTTTTTTGGCATAATTTAATTCTTCAAGGACGATCCCGATTTCGCTCATATAGGATTCAAAATTGGACTTGCCCAGATCTTGTTTCAGGGCTTCCATGATTTCCAGTTCATGATCCCGAATCACACGCTGTAATAAGGTCAGCGCTTCATAACGAAACGCATAGCTCAGCGTCGCATGGGTCTTAAAGTAAGTTCGCTGGTTTTCGACACAGGTTTTAATTTCCATGATGTCTATCCTCCTGTTTCTCTTATTGTATCACGAAGTTGGAAATGACAGGTGAAAGAAATGGAAGATCATTGCAATCGGAGAATGGCAGACAGGCAGAATTTTCATCGAAGCGTGCGTTCACTATGGGGCAGGGACAGATTGTATCACCCATTTTGCAGATCGATAGTTAGCGGAAAGAGAAAAACTCCGAGGCTTCGGAGTTTCGCTTAAAAATCAATAGAATTAGATTGCTTCTTCGTTGAGATAGTCCACAACGGACTTGCCGCATTCCCGTCCCAGTGTAATGCACATGCCGATGGAGGCTCCAAACAGCGGAGTGAAATAATCTTCCCCAAAGCGGCCGCCTGAGCAGTTGCCGGTCGCAAACAGACCTGGAACCGGATTAAACTGATCACCCAGTACCTTCTGGTCGCCGTCGACGATCAAGCCGCCCATGGTACACATCAGATTGCCAATACTGCTGTCATGATCGATGACCTGCAGGAAGAAAGGCCCCTGTTCAATCGGGAACATCAGGCTTGGTTCCCGACCGTAATCCTGATCCTTTCCTTCTTTGCATAACGCGTTATACCGTTCAATTGAAGTCAGAATATTCTGTTTTACTTTTTCATCGGCATCAATGAAGCTGACCAGCTCTTCCAGGCTCTCCGCACCATACCAGAAGGATGTCGGATCTTCGACCTGAACACCGGCAGATCCAGCTTGAACGGCTTCATCCATGGCCTTCTGGACATTGCTTAAGAAAGCGTCTGTCGGATCTTTGGTGCCGTGATTCGGTGCTACATATTTCAGATGTTCCGGCAGTTGGGAATCATAGACCGCATAGAAACGATCGCGGTTCATATGCAGTACCGGCTTGTTGCGGAACTCAATCGGACCCCAATATTCATTCATAAAGCGCTTGCCTTTGGCGTTCATCCACATTCCCTGTGGGTGACCGATGCTCAATGCCAGACCTGGCTTGCCGCCGATCCAAGGAGTACGGCCGTCCATTGTCGCAATCGTATGCTCCAGCTTGCCGCCGGCCCAATAGCCCATGGCGATTCCGGAACCATCGCGGTCCATGCGCATGTTGCTTAGCTGATCGCCTTCCTGCATTTCGTCAATCAGATCCGCTAACAGATCCTGCATCATATCGTCATTACTGCCAAAACCGCCGGTCGCCAAAACGACAGCTTTCGCCTTGTAACAGACATAGCGGTCGCCGTTTTTCGCAACGCAGCCGGTCGTTTTTCCGCTCTCATCCTGAAGCAGATACTGCGCTTTGGTATTGAAGATGACCTGACCGTGACCGGATTCTTCAATTTTTGCATGGTTGCGCTTATGGATATCGGTCATTTTCAAATCGCCGTACAAATCAATGGAAGAAGACCAGAACTTATGAACCCCGATCTGTCCCAGCATGTGTTCACGGTTGTTTTCATTCAAAGGCCAGTATTGGGTGGAAGTGGTTGCCATTTCTTCCTCGCTTGCCAGTTCGGTAATAAACCAATCGCAGGCTTCACCGCTGTGCTGGGCATATTTCATGACCAGATCAGGCTGGCCGCCGTTGTTAGTGTTGATCTGCCAGTTGTTGTAGAAGTCAACCGGATCGACAGCTTCGACGCCTTTGTTCAGGAGATACTGGCTGTTGATGCAGCCGGCAGCATTGCCCATGGCCTGATAAATGTCGGCATCCTGATTTTCAATCAGAATCACATCGACGCCGCTTTCTGCAACCTGACGGACCGCGGCAATACCGGCGTGTCCCGAACCGATAACCAGAACGGTAGTTTCAACGGTTTCCGCAATTTCGCTCTGTGCGACCGGCGCCATCGGAATGCGCCATGAACCTGCGGAAGGGGTAGTGGAAGAACTGTCCGGCGTCGGCGTAGCCGTTGGTTCCTGGGTGGAACAGCCGCTCAATAATCCAGCTGCGGCAAGGGAAGCGGTCGTAGCCAGCGTTCCTTTGATGAAATCTCGACGTGAAATTTTAGTCATACTCTCTCCCTCGTTTCTTGTGCCGACATTATAGCAGAGAGGAAACTAAAAAATTCACAATGCGACTAACTGGTCGCAGATCTGCCTTAACTGGGCATCGGAATCAGCAGCGTGAGCTGAAATTGCCCGTCCTTTTGGTGCAGCGCCAGGGCTCCGCCATATTTTTCTGCCGTCGCCTTCATGCTTTGCAAGCCGAAGCCATGATTTTCTTTTGCCGCTTTGGTTGTAGGGGGCAGCAACCGATCAGACTGATCTTGATATTCTAAAGTCGTTTGCGAAACACAGGGATTGGTTACCTGTATCCGAACCAGCTGATCATGCCGCTGAATTGTCAGACGGATACGCCGCTGGGCTTGCGGCAAGACTTCAACCGCTTCCATCGCATTGTCCAGAGCGTTGCCCAAACAGGCCGCCAGATCTACCGGATCCATAAATGAAAGGAGGGAGCCTTCGATCATAGGGACACAGGTGATTTGTTTTTGCCGGCACTGTTCCAGCTTGACGCCTAAAATCATATCCAAGGTTTCATCCCCTGTTTGAATACAAGTCTCATAAGGTTGAATCTCAGCCTGCAGCGTTTGCAGGGAAGCATGAATCTGTTGGCTGGAGGCGCCGCCTTCCAAAACCGTCAGGATATTTTTAAGATCATGATATTTCTGGTTGACCTGATCCATCTGGATTTTTACAAACCGGACCTGATCATATTGCTGCCGCAGCAGCCGATTGCGCTGCTGCAGTTCCAATCGTTGTTTTTGTTCACTCAGCATGTTGACGTTCATGATCATCAACGTCAATCCGACAAGTGTTGTCACGGTAATCATAATCGGAATTTCAACACTGAGATCTTCATTGCTCAAAGGCAGAAACAGGATAATTCCACGGACAAACAAATACGGCAGAGTGGACAGGATCAGCAGCGGAAGCTGTTTCCAGGGAATCTCTGCTTTTTGTTGGCGAAAGAGAAAAAACTGGACGAC
Source organism: Holdemania massiliensis AP2 (assembly GCF_000327285.1). Classification (GTDB taxonomy): domain Bacteria; phylum Bacillota_I; class Bacilli_A; order Erysipelotrichales; family Erysipelotrichaceae; genus Holdemania; species Holdemania massiliensis. The sequence continues at coordinate 178,890 of NZ_HE998570.1, forward strand.
ATATCCGGGCAACAGGCGAAGTGCGTCGAGGATGAGATTGGCCGTCAGATTATGCAGCAGAGAAGCATCCACAAACCAATCGGTTTGAAAAACTTTCATCACGAAAAAGGAAGCCAGTGTGGCCGTCGCGTTAAAGAACAGAAAACTGACAAGGGCATAGTAAACACAGGCGGAATAGGATCGTTCGCTATACTGTCTTACTGCCAGGGTCAGAATCAAAATTCTGAGGATCATCGGCAGATAGAAGCCGAAGATTGTCCATTCAGAAACGAACAGGGAGCTCAGCAGCGCACAGCCTGCGAACATCAGCGCATCCCGAAAAGAAAGCTTTTTCCGCAGCGGGGCTAACAACAGGCCGGTCAGAATTAACGTGTTGAGTTCGCTGATCAGCGAGCTGATTTGAAATTCAATTCTCATAGCCAGCTGCCTGCCGCTTCCGCTAATGCTTCCATAAAGGCTTTGCGGCGATGCTTTGACAGCGGCAGCCGGTCTTGGCTGACGATCACATCACTGCCCTGGACCCCGCTGACCTGGTTTAAGTTCACCAGAAATGCCGAGTGAATTCTGAAAAAACGTGCTCCGGCTAATTGTTTTTCTAAATTCTGCAGACTGTCGCTGATGGTCAGCTGCCTTTGACGACAATGCAGGACTACTTTATGATTCACTGCTTCCGCATACTTGAGGGTTGTCGGATCCACAACAGCCAGCCCCTCGGTTGTCCTGACCTTCAGCGGCCGGCCCCCTTGTTTTTTCAAGTGGGATAACGCTAAGCGCAAGGTTTGAGTTAAAGCCGCCGGACGAACCGGCTTGATCAGATAATCCATAGCCCGTACGGCATATCCGTCGAGGGCGTACTGAGCCAGACTGGTGACAAAGATGAGAATGACCTGATCGTCAAACTGACGGATCTGACGGGCGGCTTCCATTCCGGAGATTTCAGCCATCTGGATGTCCAGCAGCAGGATATCCAGCGGATGGGGATACTTTTGAAGCAGCTCGGAACCATCGCTGAATGTCTGTATCTGAAATTCTTCATTCAGCTGTTGTTCCGCTTGGCGCAGGGCAGCAACAAGCTGATCCCGTTCAGCAGGGATATCCTCGGCAATCGCAATGTGAATCATGGCTGATCCTCCTTCCTGTCTTTTTCTTATTTTAGCATGGAAATTTGCCGGAGAGCGCGTAAAAATGACAAAAGACTTCACCGGGTCGGCGAAGTCTGAAGAATCTTGAAAACGAGTTCAGTCCGAGTGAATTTCCAGAAAGTCCATGAGTTCTTTGCGGGAACGGCACAGGATCATCTTTTTATAACAGCTTTCATCAATCAGAATGTCAAAAATGAGGTTGTAGATCTTGGAGGACTGTTCATCATCGTTGGAGCTTAAGATCAACAAGACTAAATTGACTCGGGAATCATACCAGCGAATCGGCTCATCGCTGTAATAATAGACGACTTTGGTCGTCAGCGCCGCTTTTTCTAACGAATGAGGAACGGCAAAACGATTGAAGAACGCCGTGGAAGATAACGCTTCCCGCTGCCGGACAGAATCCATAAACTGATCGTCAATCACACCCATCTGCTGAAGCTGTTTGTCAAAGAAGGCGAGGATTTCACCTTCGTTAGTCAGGCCATGATTGCAGAAAAACAACTGGTCATCGAAGAAGCGAAGCAGATTCTGGCGCAGCCGACGGCGTTTCTGAACTTTCATGAATTCGAGGTTTTTCTTTTCAATGCGATGAATTTCGATAGGCGATAAAATCGGACTGATCTGAATTAGGTCGTTGAGATTCTTTTCGGTCCTGACCGTGGAAAGATAAAAATCCGCATGATCCTGATCTGTGATTTCTGACAGGCTGGATACTATTTTTATAATATCGAGAGTACAGCTTAACTTTTCCGTGAGCTGCTGGACCATTAGCTTGCGCAGTTCATGATATTGCGGACAGATGCAGATCACGCGAGGAAGATCGTAAGTCGGAACATAGGTGGCGATGGATCCGAGATAAATCGCGATCAGTCCAATTTCATCTCCGGGAATGATCACATCAAATGTTTTTTCCAGCTGATAGGCCAGATAAACCGCAACATCGTAAATGAAGGGATGGGAAGTCCGCAGCGACGTCGCGAAATCATTGTGGAAAAAATTTTGATGGCGGCAGCGCAGCAGCAGAAAGTGGACGTGCAGTATAAAATTATCAAAGACCGCGGAGTAGTCCAGTTCCAGCTGGAAATGACGGAAGGTTTTATCCAGGAGTTTCCGAATTTGACCGCGAAAGGATTCGTTTTGGAGAATCTGTTCGTTTTCTTCCGGGAAGGATCCGGTAATAAAGGCAAGAATCGTAGCTTTATCGGCTTCGGTAAACGTCAGTTTCAGCTGATTTTCCAGCTGTCCGCAAACCGAATCGACAAATCGGGTAAGGCGTGGGGAACAGGAAAGGATTAACTTGTTTTCTTCGGCTTCACTGCGGTCGCTGGGATATCCGTTAAGCATTCGCTGGACACAGACGGCAATGCAGATGATGATGTTTTTGATATAGATGTCATCAATCTGAACATTCAGTTCTTCCAATGTTTGATGGATCATCTGTGCCAGCTCCGCTAAGCTGAACGGTGAAAAGTAATCGTCAAAGTTCACGAGCGTAGTCGCGAGCGAATTGGCTTCGGCAAAGAAGAAATGGGAAAGCATCCGACGCTTGTCGGTTTCTTTTCCCTGACAGCTCAACCATTCGCCATGCCGCTGCAGACTTAAGGAGAAACTGTGAAATTTCGGCATAATTCGCTTAATCAGACCATAGATCGTCGATTCGCTGACATAGTATTCCTGCGCCAAATCATAAATCGATGCTTCTTTGCATTCGAGCAGGGATAAAATCAGCTGTTTTTCCAACTGTTGGTCATCGTCCACCCGGCAGTCCTGAATCTGTTGAAGAACCGCCGGTTCTTCACTCAGCGAATAACCTTCTTTACTGGACAGGATGATCGGCTGACCGGCAATCTGGTTGATCGCTTTGACTTCATAACGAAGCGTTCGCGGTGAGACATTCAGCAGCTGGCTGAACTGCTGACCCGGAATCGGCTTTTGATATTCCCGCAATAGACGCAGTGCCAGATATTGCCGCTGAGAAAGTTCAATCATGATTTTCCCTCCCCTGCTTGTTCAATATCATTATTATCAAAATCCTTACTAAAACACAAGGAAAGGTGAAATTTAAAATTTGCCAGGATCGCGGCAAGTTTTTAATCGGCATTTGATGGGCAGGATTTCAGGAATCGCAAAAGGCGAATCAGATTCAGTCTGCAGTGTTCTAAATTCAGGTTTGATTTGAGGAAATAAAACAGGGCCGATCGACTTGCATTTGAAAAAATATGAAATAAATACAAAATGTACTTTTAATACAAATTTATGTTGTATAATAATAACGAGGTGAGAGCATGCGTTATTACTTAGCCCGTTTTAAAGTCGCTGGAATTAAAAACTTAGATCAGAGGATTCAACTGGATTTCTGTGATAAAACCTTAAGATCCCATTTGGATTGGAGTCAATCCAATATCAAGGCTATTTATGGGTCTAATGGTTCTGGAAAGTCCGCGATTATGAATGCCATGGCCATTTATAAAGAACTGGTCATGAACAGTAATTATCTCTATGATCATGAAACGACGTTATTTCTGAGTGAAATCATCAATAAGAAAACTCGAAAGCTGCAGATGGAGGTGACATTTTTAATTCTGAACGCTCAGGCGCAGATACAGACCATTCTTATCCATTCTATTTGTCTGAAACAAACGGGTTTTAAAGATTTTGTGATTGCTGAGGAACAGTTAAAAAAGCATACAGGTCAAACCCTGGATACTGGAAAAACACAAACCTTATACCATGTTGAAGAGGGAAGTCTGAAGTCTTCAGATTTTAAAGAAATTGAATCTTTGAAAACAATGACCGCCAATTTAATGAAAAAACAAACAATTCCGGCTATTTTAATTCAACATACGATTGAAAATAAGGCGCAGATTCCTTTATCAACGTTCATAAAAAACATTCTTTCTGTTTATTTTTTTGCAGAAGCGCTGCATATTGAACTTTCCACTTCTGATCTGCATCGTGGCTGGATTCGGCAAAAACAAAAACAGCTCAGCGATTGGACGCTTGATGATCTGCGGGAAGAAACAAGCTCAGCTTCATTTGAGTTTAATACGGAAGATGATGTGATCCCAATTCCCGCCTATCCTCAATATCAGCGGCAAATCCAACGACTCGCAGAGTTTATTCAGATCTTTAAGATGGATTTGCTTGGTATTGAAAATGAATGCAAAGAAGTTCAGGGAAATCTTGTTATTACAAAGTATTTGGTCTATAAAGACTTTAGAATCGCCAGTGAATTTGAAAGCACCGGAATCAAAAAGCTGATCACTTTATTTAATGCTTTTAAGCGTTTCATGAACGGCGATCTTGTCTTTATTGATGAACTGGATGCGAATCTGCATGATGTTTATCTCTGTCGTTTACTGGATTATTTTTGTGCTTATGGAAAAGGACAGCTCTGTTTTACAACGCATAATCTTGGACCGATGGAAGTATTAAGCAAACGGAAACATTCGATTGACTTCTTGTCTGATAATTCTGAAATTATTTCCTGGAAGAAGAAAGGGAATTATTCTGTGATTAATTTATATCGAAATGGAATGATTGATAATTCCCCCTTTAATATCGAACCTTTTGATTTTCTTGGCTTGTTTGAGGATGAGGATCAGTGAAACAACTTTTAATATTTTGTGTCGAAAGTCAGGATGCACATCATGACAGTGACGGCTTGTATATAAAACAGGCGCTGAATCATTTTTATCAGTTTGATCAGCACAAAACGATTCTGCGGTTTATCTATATGAATGGAAAATACAACTACGCCAAAAGACAAATTCAAGTCCAATTGAAAAAATTTATGGATCAATTAGCAGCCGAGGATCAGGCTTATGTCTTTTATGTGTGTGATAAAGATGAAGAACTTCCCAGTGATTTTCGCCATGCTTCACAGATTCAGGCTTATTGCCAGCAAAAGGGATATTTTCTGATTTGGATGAATCGAAATATCGAGGAAGTTTTCTGGGGAAGGAAAGTGGAAAATGGAAACAAAGTCAAAGAAGCCATTCGTTTTAAAACTTCTGGGCGAATTCAATCCCTGCCTGAATCCGTATTCATGAATGAAAATGCTCAGCGCAGAACAACAAGTAATTTCCTGTTGGTTCTTGATCCCTGGCTAAAACGGAAGAATTGAAGAAACTTTTAAGGATTTACGTAAAAGAACTGGAACCGAATAAGAATGATCTGAGATCGCCTTGATAAAAAGGCAGGAAACGGACATCGACGGAGAATCCAGTTTTTTTTAATTCTATTGAGTGTTGAAAATCATTCGGATGAACAGACGAAGCCAAGCCAGATCTAAATGGGCAGGATTTCCGGAGATTCGGGTTGCCGCGGCTGAGGCAAAATCGTGTTTGTGAGCCGGCAGGCAAAACGAGTATGCTGAGGATGAAGAAAATCCCGTATTTCTTTCTTCAGTGAAGAGCGGCTTGAATCGGACTCTGCCTGAGATGGGGCCTTTATCTGTCGGATGTCAGGCGCTCTTCATCCAGAATTAAGCTGCAGAGTCAGCGGGGAAGGAGTCAAAAAGAATGAAAACACCGAAAGGGTTCCTCTGGGGCGGAGCTTCGGCAGCCAATCAATTTGAAGGTGCTTATTTGGAAGACGGCAAGGGACTGAGCGTGGCAGACTGTTTTACGGCAGGTTCGCGCTCTCAGCGCCGTGAGTACACCGATGGGGTCGAGGAAGGAAAATACTATCCCTCGCACATTGCGACGGATTTCTATCATCATTGGAAAGAAGATGTCAATCTGTTTGCGGAAATGGGCTATAAAGCTTTCCGAACCTCCATTGCATGGAGCCGGATTTATCCGCATGGCGATGACGAACGGCCCAATGAAGCCGGACTGCGCTTCTATGATGAACTCTTTGACGAACTGCTGCGCTATGGGATTGAGCCGGTGATCACATTGACGCATTATGAGGTTCCTTACGCTTTAGTCCAGAAATACAATTCTTTTGCCGACCGGCGCTGCGTTGATTTTTTTGAACGCTACTGCCGTACGGTTTTCAGCCGGTATAAGGGCAAGGTTAAAATCTGGATGACCTTCAATGAGATTAACACGATGATGCATGGCGGTGAACAACAGACCGGCGTACGGATTCCGGAAGGCGCTGATCGGGATCAGGTGCTGCTTCAGGTAGCGCATCATCTGCTTTTAGCCAGTGCCAAAGCGGTTAAGCTGGGGCATGAAATCGATCCGGAGAACAAAATTGGCTGCATGGTCTGCAATCCTTTGTTTTATCCGGAAACCTGTAAGCCTGAGGATCAGATTCAGGCGATGAAGGACAACGATGACATGTTCTATTTCAGTGATACACAGGTGCGCGGTTATTATTCCAACAAGGCGAAGAAACGATGGGAACGCCGCGGCGTCGAGCTGGTCATGGAACCGGAGGATGCGCAGATCTTACGTGCGGGCTGCGTGGATTTCGTCGGCTTCAGCTATTATATGTCAGGCGTTTCCTCAACCCGGCCTGTTGAAAAAGTCCAGGGCAATATGATGCGGATGGTTAAAAATCCATATCTGCAGGAAAGTGAATGGGGCTGGGGGATTGATCCGTACGGTCTGCGGTTTGCCCTCAATCAGTTTTATGACCGTTATCAAATTCCGGTGTTCTGCGTGGAAAATGGCTTTGGCGCAGAGGATGTGGTCAGTGCCGACGGTCAGGTTCATGATCCCTACCGAATTGATTATTATCGTCAAAACATTCGGGAACTGCTCAAAGCGATCCATGAAGATGGTGTTGAGGTCATGGGCTATACCGCCTGGGGCTGCATTGATTTCATCAGTGCGGGCAGCGGAGAAATGAAAAAACGCTATGGCATGATCTATGTCGATCGCGATAACGAAGGTCAGGGTACGCTGAAACGAATTAAAAAAGACAGCTTTGACTGGTACCGCAAGGTAATCGCCAGTGAGGGTGAAGATCTGAGCTAGCGAAAAAAGAAAGCAGAGAGGAAAGAAGCGGATGGCTAAAAAAGAACTGGATCTGCTGCGGGACAAGCCGTCCTCGGCAATCCTGAAATTTGCGGTGCCGATGCTGATCGGCGCCTTGTTTCAACAAGCATACAGTCTGGTTGACACCATCGTTGTCGGCAATTTTATCAACAGTGATGCGCTTGCGGCGGTGGGGACCAGCGGAGTTATTATGAACATCGTGACGATGGCCGGCATGGGTCTGGCGGTGGGCACCTCAGTGGTTACGGCCCAATATTTTGGTGCCCAGAAACTGAAAGAAGTCAAAACGGCAATTCATACGTCGCTGATCGTGTTTGTAGCGCTGGGCCTGGCGGGCGGTATGCTGGGGTTATTGATCATGAATCCAATGCTGCAGCTGATGAACACCCCGGCTGAAATGATGTCGTATGCTTTGTCTTATCTGGGTGTGATCTTTATCGGTGTCGTGTTTGTCATGCTTTACAACATGTTCAATCAGGTGTCGACTGCCCTGGGAGATTCCAAAACACCGATGCTGATGCTGCTGATCGCCAGTGCCATCAACGTAGTGCTCGATTTGGTGTTTACGCTGGGCCTGCATTGGGGTACGGCTGGGGTTGCGGCGGCGACCGTCTTGGGTCAGGGATTTGCCGCCTTGTCCTGCTGGCGGCTGATTCAGAAACGTCTGGATCAGATGAAAACCGAACCTCCGGCTTGGTTTGACAAGCAGATGTTCAAGTCGATCTGTGCGATCGGTCTGCCTGCGGTAGCCCAAAATGCGATCTCAGCCTCCGGGATGCTGGCGGTGCAAAGTCTTCTGAACAGCTTCGGCAGTGTAACGGTTGCGGCCTATACCGCCGCGAATAAGGTCGATGGCATCGCAATGTCGCCGATGGTTTCGCTGGGGACGGCAATTTCGACCTATGCCGCGCAGAACATCGGAGCGCAGCAGTATGATCGGATCAAAACCGGGCTGCGCTTCACAGTATTCTTTGCCTTCATCTGCTGCTTAGTCACAGGCGTGCTGATCTATGGGGCTTCGGATGCGATTCTTGGCTTATTTGTCAGCAGCGGGGCTAGTCGGGAACTGTTCGACATCGGTGCGGAATATCTGCATGTCGCGGTCTTCAGTTACTTCGTCATGGCCGTCATGTTTATTTTAACCGGTGTTCTTAAAGGTGCGGGGGATGCCAAACTGGTGTTTCTCTGCTCCATTACGGATCTTCTGATGCGGGCGGGCTTCGCCTATGCTCTGGTTGGCATCTTAGGCCGCTATGCTTTATGGCTGAGTTATCCGTTTGGCTGGTTCTGTTCCATCGTGATCGCCTGGCCGCGCTATCTGTCTGGGAAATGGAAGAAAAACAAAATTGTTGCAGAAGGAGCGGCATCATGAAGAATACATTTCATCTGAAAGTCAAAGGCGCAGAAATCTTTGATTACTTCATCGCGGTCTTGCTTCAGGATGTTTTAGCTTATACCGGACGGACGGTTACGCCCGCACAGCTGAAGGCGGGTTTCACGTATCAGAAAAATATTTCCAACAATCCGAAAAAGCCGCGGATCGCCTCGGTACGGCTGACAGAGTACAGTTATCCACAGCATTACGCTGTTGTTTACACACGCGAAAATCTGCGGAGAACCGCCGTGTATGATGTGATCGAGGAAGCCCGCGGCAGCCGTTTCATCATGACCCAGCAGACGGAAAAGCAGGTGCGGGGGGAGGACGGCAAACTTGTGTGGAAGGTGATAGATCCTGCCGACAAGGAAAAACAACCGTCGCTGATGATGCGTTTGCGGATGATGGCCGCAGCTCGGCAGATCCGCCGCACCGTGAAAAGGCCGGCGGTGGTCTGAGCGAAGCTATCACAGTCCTCCAAAATAAGCGTGCTGCTTTGCGGGTCAACGCCTGCCGCCTAGGCGGCAAACCTTAAATTGCGGCGCCCCTTCACTCCCGCTATACTGAAGTCAAGAATACGGGAGAAAGGATGGAGGTGCTGACATTTCAAATGTTTTTTGAGAAACTCATGGATCTTGAGGAAAGGGGAAGCTCATGAATAATTTCTTAGACAAACTCGATCATGCTTTATCACCGATCGCTGATGTACTCTCCAACAACAAATTTCTACGTTCGATTGCCAATGGTCTGATCTGCCTGATGCCGCTGACGATGGTCGCTGCGATATTCAGTATTTTGGAGGCTTTGCCGAAAGTCGCGTCGTTTTTACCGCAATGGAGCGAAGCCGTGGATGCGGCCTTGCTTGTTCCCTACAATGTCATCTTTGGCTTAATGGCGCTGATTGTTTCGTTCACGGTCGCTTATCAGCATTCTAAAAACTATGAAGATTCCGACAGCATGATGAACGGATTGCTTTCACTGCTGTGCTTCGTGCTGATGGCGTCGACCTATGAAAACATGGCCTTCTCCGCTCAGTATTTCGGTTATGCCGGAATCTTTGCGGCGGTGCTGACCGCGCTGGTTTCCGTTGAGCTTTATCATTTCTTAGTGAAACACAACCTGCGCATCCGCATGCCGGACTCCGTTCCGCCGCTTGTCAGCAAGTCGTTTGAAGCGCTGATCCCGCTGATGATTCTGGTCGCGGTGTTCTATGGCGGCAACTGCCTGGTGGTCAGTCTGAGCGGCCATTCCATTCCAGCCTTAATTCAGTCGCTGGTCACGCCGGCGATCCAGGGTTCCGATTCGATTTGGTACCAGGCTGTTCTGCACTTCTTAATGCAGCTGTTCTTCTGGCTGGGAATGCATGGCTGGGCGATTACGGCCGGTTTCTCGATGCCGATTTCCAATGCGCTGTTGGCGGAACAGTCAGCGGCGTATGCTTCAGGAACAGCGATTGCCGATCTGCCGTACTTCACGACCGGCGGCGTCAACATGTGCAACGTCTTTTACTTTATCCCGCTGATCCTGATGTTTGCCTGCAAAGCCAAGCGCAATAAGGCAATTGGGCGGATGACTTTCATTCCAACTTTGTTCAACATTTCTGAACCGATGACTTTCGGTATTCCCATCGTCTTGAATCCAATTCTTGGTATTCCGTTTATTTTGTACCAGCCGATCATCGTTTCGATCAACATGGCAGCCGTCAAATATGGTTTCATGAACCGCTCTGCGATGTCCGGAATCGCCGCTTTGCCGCAGCCATTCTCAACCTTTGTTGCCTGTTATGGAGACTTCCGTGTATTTCTGGTCTTTGCGGTGATGTTGATTGTGGCAATCGCAATCTGGTACCCGTTCTTAATGATCTGGGATCGAAAATGTCTGCGTGAGGAACAGGAAGCGATGGCTTTAGGTGAGATTGAAAACGCAGCTTAAAGAAAGAGGAACTTTATGAAAATAATACGTTTGTTCTGTGCCAACGGTTTTACGACGGAAATGATGACCAAAAAAATGCAGCAGGCGGCGGACAAGCTCGGTCTGGAGTATGAGATCAAGGCGTTTCCGTATGCCAAGGTCCGGGATGAAGGACCGAAAGCGGACGTCATCTTACTGGGACCGCAGATCCGGTACAATTTGAAACATGTCCAACAGGATTATCCGAATACCCCGGTGATTTTGATGGATATGCGCTTATACGCCGCCATGGATGGCGAAGCGATGATTAAACAAGTCCAGGCACTTTTGGAAGCGTAAAAGCGTCTGCGGAAGGAGGAAAACGAATGGAACAGGGATTGGCAAAGGTCAGCTGTGAAATTATCGCTAAAGTAGGAACCGCCAAAGGTTTGTTTGTGGAAGCGATTGAATTGGCTGCGGCGGGACAGCTGGAAAACGCCCGCGCTCATCTGGCAGAGGGTGAACAGATCTTTAATCAGGGACATCAGGCACATGGAGAGCTTTTGTCGCAATTTGCAGCCGGGACTGAGGTTCATGTCGACCTCCTTCTTGTCCATGCCGAATGTCAGATGATGAGTGCTGAAGATTTTAAAGTCATTGCCGAGGAAGTCATCGGTATTTTAGAAAGCCGGGCAAACGCATGAAGATCAATGTGGAAACCGGCAAGCGCGCGGCGATGGACGCCATTGTTGAGGCTTTGCAGCAACCGCCGCTGAACGCCATTTACTGCGGTAAGGACAAAATTAATCCGATCGCGCTGGTGTTTGAGGTACAGGCGCAGGATACGCAGGCTGTGATTCATCAGGCTGAAAAAATGATCAAAGCCCGTTTGGGCAAATCAGTTGCGTTCCGTGTCGTCACGCACGGAAGTCTGCTTTATTACGGGTAAGTGTAAGGAAAGATGAATGGAAACCTCCCTCCGTTCATCTTTTCAAAAGAGCGGGTTCAGGCAGAATCAAAGCGATTCCACAGAATCTTAAGCCCGCTGCCTAATTTAAGGATCATGATGATTCTCACTGCGCGCTATTTTCTGCGAAAACAGCTGCGCATCAAAAAAAGAAAGAAGGAGCGTTATGCAAACTCATTTTCCAAAATTATTCACACCGCTGCGGGTGCGCGGCATTATGTTCCCCAACCGGATATTCCTTTCGCCGCAGGGACATTCGCCGAAGCATCGTCATCCATCCTCCTATGATTCCCTCTACGATGCCGGGATGTTGTTCTTTGACAAATCCCAGGGCGGCTTTGGCGGCTGTACGATTGCCACAGGGCCGGTTCAGGCTGACGGTCGTTATGAAAAATATGCCCGCGATCAAATCCGCGAGCTGATGTCGATGGCTGCGCAGACCGGGGCTAAGGTCGCTGCCGGGGTGATGCCGTTTGCTTTCCATCCAGATAAAATTCCGCCGATCACCGACATTGAGCCCAACTATGCGAAGATCGAGGGCGGTACGCCGAAAGGTCAGCCAAGCAGCGGCAACCAGCCAATGCTGCCGAATTATCGAGCTTCCAAAGGTATGTGGGATGGCTATCCGTGTGAAGAGATGCCGGAAGCCATGATCCTGGAATCCATCGAAACAGCCTGCCGCAGTGCTAAGGCCGCTCGTGAATTTGGTTTTGATTACGTCGAGGTCGGCGGCTTTGCCCATGGCAGTGCAATCGCTTCGTTTCTGTCAGCGAAGGAAAATCACCGAACGGATAAGTTTGGCGGTTCCATGGAGAATCGCTGCCGATATCCGCTGATGTTATTGCGGGCAGTACGGGAAGCGATCGGCGAGGACATGCCGATGGCCATCACGATTTCCAGTCAGCTGTATGACCAGCGCAGTGTCGATCTGTCGCATACGGAAGAGGAAATGATGGAATTTCTGAAACGGGCGCAGGGAATTCTGGATCTGGTTATCATCTCTTCCGGTATGGATACGACCAACCTGTGGAATGAAAATGTCTTTCATTGCGGAACGATTTTCCAGAAGAAAGATTTTACCGTTGAATTCTCAAAGCGGATGAAAAAGGAAGCACCGCAGCTGATCGCGATTCCCCGCGGCGGCATTAACACGGTGCAGCTGGCGGAAGAAGTGCTGGCTGAGGGCTGGGGTGATGCGGTCTGCGTCGGCCGTTCCTTTGTAGCCGATCCCAACTGGCCGAAGAAAGCGATGGAAGGCCGGGAAGAGGATATTGTACCGTGTCTGCGCTGTGATTATTGCTATCACAGTGCGACAGATCACATGAATTTGTTCTGTTCCGTCAATCCGCGGCTGTTCCGGGAACGGCGGGTACCGCAGGAAATCACTCCGGCCAAAAATATGAAAAAGGTCGTTGTCATCGGCGGCGGACCGGGCGGATGCAAGGCGGCGCTGACTGCGGCAGAGCGCGGACATGAGGTCATCCTGATTGAAAAAAGCGATGCGGTCGGCGGACAGCTGAAGCATGCCCCGTTTGATAATCATAAGGAAGATCTCGATAATTATAAGAAATATCTTCAGGTGCAGATTGCCAAGTCCAAGGTTCAGGTGATGTTCAATACCATCGCAACCCCGGAAATGGTAAAAGCGATGAATCCGGACGCACTGGTGATTGCGGTTGGGGCAGAACCGGTTCAGCCGCGCATCCCGGGGATTGAAAAGGCACAGGAGGCAACGTCGCTCTACACGCACATGGAAGAAATTGGACAGCGTGTCGCGATCATCGGCGGCGGTACCATCGGTGCGGAAATGGCGTTGACGTTAGCGGAAAAAGGGCATGATGTAACCGTCATTGAGATGAATGACGAATTGGCTGCCCAAGGGCATTTCTTCTACAAAATCGGACTGAAGCATGCGATTCTTGATGTAAAGGAAAACTTTCATGCCCTGTTAAAGACCCGTTGTTTGGAAGTGCTGGACACGGGTGTGAAAGTTGTCGATGACAAGGGGCAGGAACAGATCGTAAATGCGGATACGGTGATCTATGCTGTGGGCATGAAGTCTAAGCGTGAAGAAGCGCTGGCCTTCTACGGCATTACTCCGCAGACGGCCTTGATCGGTGACTGCAAACACGTCGGCCGTGTTATGGAGGCTACCCATGACGGATATTTCTTTGCGATGAGTTTGTAGCAAAGCCTGAAAACAAAGTCAGAAAAAAATCGCTGTGGCAGGAAGAGCGGAGTTGCGCTGAACTTCCTTTCCGGCGATTTTTTTGTCTGTTGGGAAAGTATTATTCGAGTGGATAGAGAAAAATATGTGAAAACAAGCAAAAATACGTACTATATAAGATATCACTGCTTTTAGCGATCCATAATGTTTATCCGGAGTTTAGTGCATCAGCCGGCTCTTGGTTTCCGAGCTCATCTGGAAGACAATGGCCAGCGGTATCATGTAGGACAGCATACTCGATCCGCCATAGGAAATAAACGGCAGCGTGATCCCGGTGATGGGGAACAGACCGGTGATCATGCCCATGTTGACCAGCTGCTGGAACAATAACATTCCGATCATGCCGGCAACCATATACCGTTCTCTTGGCTGATCATATTTCGTCGCGATACTGATCAATTTCAGATCAAAGGTTGTCAGCAGAGCGACAACGGAGGTTGTGCCGAGAAATCCGAAGTTCTGACCGATAACGGAGAAAATAAAGTCCGTCTGCGGTTCTGGGAAACGAATCAGCACTTCGCGGAAGCCATGGCCGGTCAAGCCGGAAGAGCCGATTGTCAGCAGTGAAGTATAAAGCTGATTGCCCCAGGTATTGATGTATTTCTCCGTTTCCAGCCAACCGTAGATACGGCGCATTTTATACCCTCCGCCAAGGATGGAGGACAGAACATTCGGATAAAATTTAAACATCAGGATCAAGCCGCCGAAGCCGATTATCAGACAGGCAGCACCCAGCCAAACCCACTCCCGGCGCACCCCGGACACAGCCAGCATGACCAGAATACTGACGATGATGACTAATGGAATACCGGTATCTGGTTCTAAGAAAATTAAAATCAGCGGCGGAACGGAAATTTTTCCAACCTTCCAGAATAACTGAAAGTCACTGGCAAAAGACATCTCAGTTTTGCCCAGATTGTGCTCATGGATAATGTTGGCAACCATGATGATCAGAACAATTTTCATAAACTCACTGGGCTGGAAGGTACCCAGGCCAGGGATCTGATACCACGCTGTTGTGCCGTTGACGGGTCGGATGAAACGATCCGGCAGATCAATTAAATATTTATCCACCAGCAGGATGGCCAGCAGAACCATCAAAATCCAGTAAAAGATCTTAATGCCGGTAAATAACCGATCACTACCAAACCGGGTCAGAAACGCCAGCATCAGAAATCCGATCGCATACCACATGCCCTGCTTGGCCCACAGATAGGTACCCTGCAGCCGGGTCGCCATGATCGGATCCGCGCAATAGATTGCCAGCAAGGACACACAGGTCATGGCCAGAAGCAGAAACATCAAGGTCCGGTCGATATGAAACTTCTTATGGATGCGTTCCGGCTGTTGGCTCATAGCGCTTTCTCCATCGTTACATGCTTGATGCCGGCCTCATAAAAGGGCTCGGACACGGTTGTATAGCCCAGCGACGAATAAAAGCCTTCAACCTGCGCTTGGGCGTGCACGACGATCTTCTTAAATTTTGCCAGATGCGGATCGTTCTCTACCTCCCGCATCATCAAAGCTCCGATATGCTGCATACGGTAAGGCTTTAAGACAGCTACGCGGCCCAGGTGAATTTCGTCTTTGAAATCCAATCCCCGGCAGCAGGCAATCGCTTCGCCTTCCTCATTTTCCACCAGCCAGTGCATCGCGGTGTCGTCGTCCTGATCCTGTTCAATATGCAGGTCAACTTGTTGTTCTATAACAAAGACTTCAGTCCGGATTCTGACAATCCGAAAGAAATCAGCCTGTGTTTCAGCAAACTTGGTTTTCATGAAAGTCAAACCACTCCTTTCATTTGAATCTAACGTATAATAATGGTATCATAATAGGCGAGGTGATGGTATGAGAAGATGGCATTCTTTATTAGAAATCATTCAATTTCCATTGAAAATGCTGTTTGTGGCAATCATCCTGACGGGGCTTGGAACCTTGATTACCAACCAGAGCTTATCGGTTTTCTGGTCGGTTAATGATCGCAATATCCTGCTGCTGGCAGATCTGTTCAAACGGACCGGCAGTTTTATTATTATCAATTTTCCTTTCTTTGTCATGATAAAGTTTTTAGCGACAAAAAGCAATTCATCCGTGCCGATTATGATCGGAATTACCGGATATGTGCTGGTCTTAGTGATCACGATGTTGTTTCAGCCCTCTGGACTGCCAACCTCGGCTTCTTCAGCCATTCTGGGATTAAGTTATTCTTCATCCTTATTTGACCGGACACGATATCCGTTACAGACGGGGTTCTTTGCGTGCGCAGCCGTTGTGCTGGCCTCGCGGATTGCCTATTCCAAATCACGGACGAAGTCGATATACGGGTTCTTCTCTTTTGTCGACCGGGATACCTGGGGCTTGATCTTAACTTTGGTTCTGTGTCTGATCACCGGTTTTGCGCTGGTCTGGATCTGGCCGATTGTGCTCAGTCTTCTCAATACGATTTTTGAGTTCATCGCTACGGATATTACCAATCCGATGAACTTGTTTGTTTACGGCGTTATGGATCGGATTTTAGCGGATCTGAATCTGGGAGCGCTGATGCGGAATCTGTTCTGGTTTGGCGAACAGGGCGGGACGTGGATCAATAATTTAGGCGTAAACTATACAGGAGATGTCGGCATCTGGACGGCGCAGATGAACAGTTTAATTACGCCAAGCGGAGTAGGCCGGCTGATCACGCCGTATTATGTTCTGAATCTGTTTGCGGTTCCGGGCATGCTGATCGGTTTCTATACGATGTTTACAGATAAGATGGAAAAACGGCGGATTCGTCTGTTCTTCTTAGTTGCGATTCTAGTGTCGTTAGTGACAGGAACGCTGCTGCCATTGGAATTGTATCTTCTGATCCTGACGCCGCTGTTATTTGTGTTCCATTTGATAGTTACCGGGGCATTGTTTGGAATCTTCCAGTCGATGAGCGTGACCTTGGGATTCAGTTATGCCGGAAGTACCGTGACGGCTATGCCGGGAACGCTGTTTGATTTTATGCTGTATGTCCGCAATCCGAATATGCAGCACACGATTCAGATGATCTTCGTCGTTGGTGTGATTCTGTTTGTTCTCTACTTGGCATTTACCCGCTTTTACTTTAAGTATTTGGCGTTGGACTTGTTCAATACTGGTGCCAGCAAGCGAAGAGTAGAAGGCTTCATTCTGGCGGTCGGCGGCTTGGAAAACATCAAAATGATGCACTCTTCTCCTACCCGCTTAACGATTCAGGTTGTCGATTCCTCGCTGATCAATTTCTCTCAGATTCAGCGTCTGGGCGCCAGCCGCGTTGTAGAAAGCCGCGCGGGCTATTCGGTAAATTTCGGAGCCGGCAGCACAATCATAAAAAATGAAATCAACAAGCGCATCAAGGAAATGAAGCGCAGCGCATAAAGAAATGAACAACTGAGATATAAGTCAAAGGATACAATGACGGATCTCAGTTTCTTTATTTTTTCAGATAGAAAGGGGTTGTTTCGGTGAACTATTACATTTCAGATCTCCATTTCTTCCATGCCAATGCTTTAAATTTTGATAAACGGCCATTTTCCACTGTGGATGAAATGAATGATTACATCGTCCAACATTGGAATAAAAAGGTTACCAATAATGATGTCGTTTATATTCTGGGCGATGTATCTCTGCTTCATGGTAAGGAAAAACTGATTGAACTGGTAGCTATTTTGAAGGGGAAAAAAGTATTAATTCAAGGTAATCATGACATTTTGAAAGATTATCGTTATAAACAGCTTTTTTATGAAATCCATGATTATCAAGAAATAACGGATCATATTAAAGGGCAGTCCTATAATCTGGTGTTAAGTCATTATCCAATTCTAATGTGGAAAAATCAGCACCGCGGGTCGATTTTACTTTATGGTCATACACATAATTCTGTGGAAGATCGTTTTTTCCAAAACTGCATTGCACAAATGAATGAGCGGGACGATCTGAATTTATTCGCTCAAGGCGGAACACCTATGTTAGCCATCAATGTTGGTTGCATGCACCCTTGGATTGCTTACGAGCCAAGAACATTAGAAGAAATTTTAGAAGGCTACAATCAAGTAATTCAACATCCTGAAGAATAAATCGTATTGATGTAGTCAAAGCCTAGGTTAACAGTCTGGTTGAATGGAAATTAATAAACAAAACGAATTAGAGTAAAAGAAAAGCTGAGAAAGGACAAAGCACAGAAAATCTCAGCTTTTTATATTGCCTTTGTAAAAAAGATAAGGTGACAGGTATTTCGAGAATAGCACTGTACTTTTACATGTTAGAAAAAAATCAGTATAATGAAAAAAAGGAGGAGTACCTTGTGGCAAGAGAGATCAGCAAAGAGAAAAAGAAAATCTTGGGTCCGATGATTCGTTTAGAACGTCAAAAGCTTAGATTGACGAGAAAACAGATCATTACCGACGGCCAGGATGGTCAGATTTGTTCAGCCACAATATTATATCGTCTTGAAAAGGGAAGGGTAATCCAAGAATCTGATGTTTATTTTAATTTATTTCATCCAAAATGTAGGATAATATAATGATAAGGGATGGTATATTATGCTGGATACGATTAATAAAGAAATGAAATGTCATTTTATTTGCTGTCATAAAAAATTTATAATATTTATCTTTGTATTAGCAATAATATCTTTAACCATTTCTGTAAAATTGTATAATGCTGTTCAGTTAAAGCAAATAATTCAAAAATCAAATTATGTCAGTTTGTTGTATTTTGAAGAATCTCGATCAAAATTAAAGTATAGCGGTTTAGAATTTCGAAATACAGACGAATTGATTGAGCTAAGTAATAGTTTTGACTTCACATTTTATCCAGCATTTTTTTTGCATCACAAGGCTGTTCACGAAGGTTCAGTAGAATCAGTAAAAATTTTTGCGAGTAATGGAACTTATACTTGGAATATTGAAATATTCTCAGATAATACAATTTTAATCAATTATAAATATTATGCATCTGGAATTATTTTTAATAAAAAGAGCGATTTAATTGACAGAGTAAAACTTTTATTTCTTGATTAAAAAGAGAGAAATAATCGGTAATTGATAATGGATAAGCATTCCGTTACTTGTAGTATGGATGGAATTGGGTTGAATACTTGGCTCCCATCCTTTTGATGATAGCTTCTTATCTTTTGGTAAAAAGTGGCTGGGTATGCAAATTTATTAGGACAATCAAATGACTTTTATTTCCGCAGAGAAACTGGGATGACTTTGGGTTGCATTCCTTGATTCTCCATGCTAGAATAGCCTCGTCTAAAAGAGGAGGCGAAACACGATGCTTTTTGAACAACGTATCATTCTTACAAGAACCATGAGCTCCGTGCAAATCGAGTCGATGAAGCATTGTGCGGAGCTGAAACAGGAAATCTTCTGATTTTCTATCATTCTTCATCTGTCATTGGGAAAACTGGAATTAAGTAAGGATTTCATGTTTTTGTCATAGGCAGAGAGAAAGAGAGCTTGCAGGTCACAGATGCTTTATCTGTGGCCTTTGTTGTTTTTTTGAAGCAGAGGTCAGGGAAGAAAGGATTCCCATTACCGCTGCTTTTTTTGTTTTTCTACGACGTACTCATTCTTGTTTTGGATTCGATGAGAAAACAAGAATTCCATAAAATAGAAAGTAGGATTAGATTATGAGTTATTGTAGTGTTTCTCATTTAACACACCAGTTTGATGAGAAAAAATTATATCAGGACGCGACGTTTGAATTATTGAAAGATGAACATTGCGGAATCGTTGGACCTAATGGTGCGGGGAAAAGCACACTTATGAAAATCTTAACGGGATTGATCAGTCCAGACCAGGGAGAGATTCGATGGCAGCCAGGCATCACCTTGGGTGCTTTAAATCAACAGGCGTGGACAGATCAGGCAGAATTAACAATTTTGGAATTTTTGCGAACGGCTTTTGAACCGCTGTGGCAATGGGAAGAACAGATGAACCAAGCCTATTTCAAAGCGGCTTCAGAAGCAAGCGAAGCTTGGCTGAAAAAAGCGGGGCGGCTGCAGGAACAGCTGAATGCGGCAGGTTTTTATGAAATTGAAGTGATAATAGAAAAAACGATAACCGGATTGGGATTGGATCAGATCGGAGTGCAAAAACGACTGTCCCAGCTCAGCGGCGGTCAGCGTGCTAAAGTCATTTTGGCGCAGCTGATTCTTAGAAACCCCGACGTGCTGCTGTTGGACGAACCGACCAACTATCTGGACCACGAGCATGTCGTATGGTTGGCGGAGGTGCTGCGGCAGCGCGAGGGGGCCTTTCTGGTTATCACGCATGATTTCGCCTTTCTGCAGCAGATTGCGACTTCCATTCTAAATGTAGAATGGGGACAGATTACCAAATATTATGGAAGCTATACTTCCTTTCTGCAGCAGAAAGAACATCGTCAAAAGGAATATCGCCGACAATATGAAGCGCAGCAGGTAAAAATCAAAAAGACGGAGGAGTATATCCGCCGCAATATCGCTGGCGTGAATACCCGAATTGCTCAGGGAAGGCGCAAACAGTTGGAACGGATGGAACGGCTAACGCCGCCGGATACAGTTGCCCATCTGCATTTTGATTTTCCCTATACCGCATGCGGACAGGGAGTTTTGCTGGCAACAGCCGGTCTGAGTGTGGGATATGACCATCCTTTGCTTCCACCTTTGGATCTAACGGTTCAGGCAGGGGAAAAATGGGTGATAACTGGATTTAATGGAATTGGGAAAACGACATTGTTAAAAACCTTGATCGGGGAATTGCCGCCGCTGGCGCAAAAAGTACAGCGCTCTGAACAGATTCAGATCAATTACTTCTCTCAAATGCTGAGCTGGCCGGATCCCAAGCAAAGTGCACTGGCGATGTTCTCCGATCAGTTTCCGCATAAAACGCTACAGGAACTGCGTTTTCAGCTTGCTCAATGCCGGATTACGCATGAATTGGCCATGCGTCCCCTGGAAACTTTAAGCGGCGGGGAACAAGCCAGGGTTAAGCTGTGTTTGACTTTGCAAAAAGAAGGCAGTCTTTTAATCCTGGATGAGCCGACGCAGCATTTGGATAATCAGGTTAAAAAGGCTTTAAAGGAAGCGCTGCAGCGTTATCCGGGTGCGATGATTCTGGTGTGTCATGAAGCCGGGTTCTATGCGGAATGGATTGATAAACAGCTGTCGCTAAGCCGCTTGCTTCGCAGATAATAAATCAGATCCTGTATTCATCGCAATCGTAAGTCGACAAGAAGCAGGATAGAACCGCAGTATTGGAAAGAAAGAAATATAAAAAGAAAAATATTTAACTAATATTATATTTTTCTTTTTGAAGATGATATTTTTCTGATAATCCGATATAATAGATTCAGGATATCAAAGGGGGCATTGTAATGAAAGAAATTCTCACTGCAAAAGAAGCGGCCGCACTTTGGAATGTTACTCCGCGGGCTGTCACCACGCTTTGTAAAGAAGGTAAAATTGAAAATGCCAGAAAAGAAAAAGGGATATGGATTATTCCAGCTGATGTGAAAAGACCCCTGGACAGAAGGCTTAAAACCGGGGCATATCGCAAAGCTGCCCATTCTGAAAAATTACCGCTGCCTATCGGCGTATCTGATTATCGTTTAGCCTCTTCAAACTATTACTATGTAGATAAAACGATGATGATTAAGGATTTTATCGACGAACGTCCAATGGTTTCACTTTTTACACGCCCGCGCCGATTTGGAAAAACGTTGAATATGGATATGCTGAGAACCTTTTTTGAGAAGACTGAAAAAGATACTTCTGTTTATTTTAAGTCGATGAAAATTTGGCACTGCGGGAAAAAATATCGTGATGTTCAGGGCAAATATCCCGTTATTTTTCTCAGCTTCAAAGATGTAAAGCGCAATACTTGGGAAGAAACCTATGAACATCTGACCCTTTTGATCAGTGAAGAGTTTCAGCGGCACAATGTGTTGATTTCCAGTGATCAGTGCAGCGATTATGATAAGGACTTTTACCAACAAATTGTTTCCCGCAAAGCGGGGGAAACCGATTATATATCGGCCCTGAAAGTCCTATCTTCCATGCTTTATAAGCACTATGGGGAAGCGGCAGTGATCATTATTGATGAATATGATACGCCGATTCAACAAGGCTATTTAGCAGGGTATTACGAACCTGTCGTTTCCTTTATGCGCAATTTCTTTTCGAGTGGGCTTAAAGATAATCGTAATCTTGCCTATGGCTTTATGACAGGAATTCTTCGTGTAGCGAAAGAAAGTATTTTCAGCGGCTTAAATAACCTTGTGGTCAATTCTGTTTTGGACAAGAAGTACAGTGAATACTTTGGTTTTACAAAACCTGAAGTAGAAGCCATGGCAGCCTATTACCAAGCGGAGGATAAGCTGCCGGAACTGTGCGCTTGGTACGACGGTTATCGGTTTGGTGAAACGGAAATTTTTAATCCCTGGTCAGTGATTAACTATTTTAATAATGCATGTGAAGCCAGAGCTTATTGGGTATCAACCAGTGGGAATGACATTATTGGAGAAGTTCTGGATCATGCGGATTCAACAGTTTTTGATCAGATGGCAGAACTGCTGCAGGGAAAATCAATTCTCACCTATGTGGATACCAGCGTTATTTATCCTCAAATCAAGAATAATCCTTCGTCAATTTACAGTTTCTTATTGGTTTCAGGTTATTTAAAGGCCATCGAAAGCAAGTCGTTTGGTATGGGAAATATGTGTCAGGTGGCACTGCCGAACCAAGAGATTCGTTTTGTTTACCAAAGTGAGATATTAAATCAGTTTTCGGAACTCATTCCGCAATCGACGTCGATTGCGGTTCAACAGGCAATCTATGCGGGCGATGCAGAAAGTCTGCGGGAGCATTTAAGTAAATTGCTGAAGACCTCTGTAAGCTATTATGATACGGCAAAGGAAACCTTTTATCATGGACTTATGCTCGGATTGCTTGCCACGCTGGATAATCGGTATCAAGTGTTATCCAATAAAGAATCAGGTCTGGGCCGTTATGATCTATGTCTGTTTCCAAAACAGGCAAAATTGCCGGGGATTCTTATCGAGTTAAAGGCAGCTCAGCACAGCACTGCAGAAGAGTTAAAAAAAATGGCCAATGAAGCACTGGATCAGATTAAGAAGAAACAATACGATCAGCAGCTTCAGGATGCGGGCGTTCATGAGATCATTCTCTTTGGAGCTGCCTTCAGCGGCAAACTTGTGGAGATTATTTCCGCGTAGACAAAAGACACCCTGAAAACCAGCGTGTCTTTTTTTAGGAAGCAATCAATAGTAAATCTGTTTCTGTATCAATTCTTTTTGAGCTGAACCCTGCAGTTTCTCAATGATCGCAAACGCGAAGTCAATCGTGGCCGCCGCGCTGCGCCCGGTGATCAGGTTGCCGTCGGTGACGGTGTACTGATCAACATAAGTGCCGCCGAAGTCTTCGTTCATGCTGGTAAAGCAAGTGTAGCGTTTTCCCTTTAACAAGCCCAGATGTCCCAGGATTGTCGGGGCAGCACAAATCGCGGCAATCGGCTTATCCAGTTCTTTGAATTTCAGAATGATTTGTTTTACTTGTTCGCTTTCTTCCAGCAAGACATAATGCGGCCCGCCCGGCAGAAGCAGGCAGTCGTAATTTTCCGGCTGAAGTTCATCCAGAGCAAGCAGACCGCAGATCGGCAGGTCATGCTTGCCGGATGTCTTTTCACCGCTGATTCCAAACAGATCGGCTTCCAGACCGCTGCGTTTCAACAACGCCAGCGTACCGATGGCTTCGATCTCCTCATAGCCCTTTCCTAAAATCGTACAAATTCGCATATCCGCACCTCCATTTTCCTTATTATAAACCCAAAACTCCCCTGACCCGCAGAAAAAATAATGGTATAATAAGAACAGTTTTTTTAGAGGTGAAGAATATGGAACAATATACGCCGATGATGCAGCAGTATCTGGAGGTGAAAAAGAACTATCAGGACGCCCTGGTTTTTTATCGTCTGGGGGACTTTTATGAAATGTTTTTTGAGGATGCCAAGATCGCATCCTGTGAGCTGGATTTGGTTCTGACCGGCAGGAATGCCGGCGTAAAGGATCGTGTGCCGATGTGCGGCGTGCCTTTTCATGCCGTGACGGGATATATTCAGCGGTTAGTTCAAAAAGGCTATAAAGTAGCGATTGTGGAACAGATGGAAGATCCGGCACTGGCCAAAGGATTAGTCAAACGCGATGTCATCAAAGTCGTCACGCCGGGAACGGTGATTGATGAATTATTCGATGAACGCTCCAGTATTTATCTGGCGGCGGTTGTCGATTATCAATATGGGCTGGCGCTGTCGATCTGTGAAATGTCGACCGGAGAAACTACTGTTACCCACATTCCGCGCAACATTCTTCATTTGCAGCAGACCTTATTAAAAAACAACATTCGGGAGATTGTTGTCAAAGAAGGCTTCGATGAGAAATTCATCCGCGGTGTCCGCGACCTGTCGGCCGTGGCGATTTCCTATTGCGGTGAGGATCAGATCGGCGAGGACTATCTGCCCTTATGCGAAGAGGTCACGGAAGCGCCGCAGCGGGAAGCTTATGGCGTGATGCTGAACTATCTGATTGAAACGCAGAAACGGATGATGCACCATTTACAGACCGTCGAGATCGAGAATGAAAACGATGTGCTGTATATGGACTTCTCGACGCAGCAGAATCTGGAACTGGTCGTCCCGCTGCGCACCCAAAGCAAGTCGGAAACGCTGTGGTCGTTTCTCGATCATTGCCAAAGCGCGATGGGCTCCCGGCTGCTGAAAAAATGGATTGAACGGCCGTTAGTCGATAAAAAGAAAATCCTGTTTCGGCAGGATCGGCTTGATTATTTAATGAAAAACTATCTGGTTCGTGAGGATCTTAAGGATAAGCTGAATCAGATTTATGATATGGAACGGCTGATCGCCCGGGTTGCCTACGGCTCGGCGAATGCGATTGACTGCCAGCGCCTGCAGAAAACGCTCAGTCAGGTTCCGGATATCCTCGCTTTGTTTCAAGACGCTCCGGTATTTCAGGAATATCAGGATATCGATTGCTGCCTGCCGCTGACTGAGCTGTTGGACGGGGCGTTTGTGGAAAATCCGCCGGTGTCGGTGAAAGAAGGCGGGATGTTTGCGGAAGGCTTCAGCGAACAGCTGGACGAATACCGCAGCGCCCAGAAGGATGGGAAAAACTGGATTCTTCAGCAGGAAAACTATGAACGGGAACGGACTGGAATCAAGACGCTGAAAATCGGGTATAACCGGGTTTTCGGTTATTATATTGAAGTGTCCAAAGGTGCGGTGGCGCAGGTGAAGGAAGAGTACGGCTATGTCCGCAAGCAGACGCTGACCAATGCCGAGCGTTACATTACCTCTGAACTGAAAGAAAAGGAAGATGCGATTCTGCATGCGGAAGAACGCTCCATCCGCTTGGAAACCGAGCTGTTTGCCAACCTGCTGGAACAGATTCGCAGTTATTTGCCAAAGCTGCAGAAGCTGGCTTTGATGCTGGCGAACATGGATGTTTATTATGCCCTTTCATCCATCAGCGCGGACAACGGTTATGTTCGCCCGGTGTTTACGGAGGATCCGCTGAAAATTGAAGAAGGCCGGCATCCGATTCTGGAGAAGATCAGCACCAACCGCTATGTATCCAACAGTTTGGCGATGGATAAAGAAAAACAGATCTTGATCATTACCGGTCCGAATATGGGCGGCAAAAGCACCTATATGCGGCAGGTGGCGCTGATCATCCTGATGGCGCAGATCGGCTGCTTTGTTCCGGCGAAGAAATGTGAAATGCCGATTTTCGATAAGATTTTCACCCGCATCGGAGCGAGCGACGATATCCTGTCCGGACAATCGACGTTTATGGTGGAAATGACGGAGGCCAATAACGCGTTATCGCAGGCAACCGAGCATTCTCTCATCCTGTTTGATGAGATCGGACGCGGTACTTCCACCTATGACGGCATGGCGCTGGCGCAGGCGATGATTGAATACATCGCTGTGTGCATTCATGCGAAAACCTTGTTCTCCACCCATTATCACGAGCTGACCTCGTTGGATGAAAGTCTGCCGGTGGTGAAGAACGTGCATGTAGAGGTTCATGAAGACAACGGTCACGTCACATTTATGTACCGGGTGAAGCAGGGCAAGGCGGATCGTTCCTATGGGATCAACGTAGCCCGCCTGGCGAAACTGCCGGATGCCGTACTGGATCGGGCCAGTGATTTGTTAGCTGAATATGAATCCAAGAAGCGGGTGGTTCAGCAGTCGCTGGGGATTGTGGAAATGGTCAAGGCGCCGGTGAAAGAACAGGGCGTTCTGGATAAGCTGGAGATGGTGGATCCCAATCAGCTCTCTCCGCTTCAGGCCCTGCAGATGATTATGGATTTAAAGCAGGAATTAAGCGAAGCGCAGAAAGCGTAGCTGTTCTTGCTTAGCCCTTTTCCTTCATTGCACAATGCGCTAAAGATCAGGGCATCCGATTGAAGAAAACGGAAATGAGGAAATCATGGATATTTTTAGAATGATCTGTCTGGCGCTCAGCCAGGGTTTAATTCTCGGACTTCTTGCAGGCTTGCTTCGCCAACAGTGGCGGCATCGGAAAAATCCTGATTTTCATTACACGCCGAAGCAGCTGGAACAAGGCCGAAAGCGATGGAAAACGGGATCGAAAATACTCACCTATACGACATTTGGAATGTTGATGCTGGGATTTATCTGGTGCCTATATTTCCTGGTGCTGGCACTGGTGGATCCGGGGCAGGCTGAATATGCGAATAATCTTTCGGAAATGATCGTCGGTTTGTTGACGATTATTTCAATCGGCTTTGCGTTTTATGAATTTCTGCGGCAGGGGCAGCAGAAGGAAGCGGAATAAATCCAACAAGAAAAAGAACAGGAAGGTGAATAACGATGGCAAAAATACAGCAGCTGGATGCGCATTTAACCAATATGATCGCCGCGGGAGAGGTTGTCGAGCGGCCGATGGGCGTGATCAAAGAGCTGGTTGAAAATGCGCTGGATGCGCAGGCGACGCGGATTGAAGTCAATATCAATCAGGGCGGCACAGAGTTGATGGAAGTGATCGATAATGGGATTGGCATGGATCGGGAAGACGCCTGTCTGTGTTTTGAGCGGCATGCGACCAGTAAGATCAAAACGACCGAGGATTTGTGGGCGATTCACACGCTGGGTTTTCGCGGGGAAGCGCTGCCTTCCATTGCTTCGGTATCCAACCTCACGTTGTTGACGAATAACGGTGAAGATTCCACCCGCGTGGAAATTCGCTATGGTCAGCGTCAGTCCGCCCGCCCTTATCCCTGCAACCAGGGAACGCAGATCACGGTCAGCGGTCTGTTTCAGAAAACGCCGGCCCGGCTTAAGCACCTCAAGTCGATCCCATATGAAACTTCACTGATCCTGGATGTGATCCAGAAGTTTGCGCTGAGCTATCCGCAGGTTGCTTTCCGGCTTGTTCACGATGGCAAGGAAGTCTTCCGCAGCGCCGGCAGCGGCAGCCTGCTGGAAGTCATGGCGATCATCTACGGCCGTGATCTGGCACGTCAATGCATTGAGGTTGAAGGACAGGATTTTGACTATACCGTTCGTGGGCTGATGGCGCTGCCTTCCCAAACCCGCGCCAGCCGGAATTACATGACCGTCTTCATCAACCGCCGGATGATCCGCTCTTACCGGATCCAAAAAGCGATTCTGGAAGCGTATAAAAATTATATTCCGCAGGATCGGTATCCGATCGTCGTGCTGGATATCGAGATGGACAGCCATCTGTGCGACGTCAATGTCCATCCATCCAAATGGGAAATCCGGCTTTCCAAGGAGCAGCAGCTGGAATTTTTAATCCGGGATACGCTGACCCGCACCTTGCGGGAGCACATGCAGGCGCCGGAAGTGATGCGGATTGATACGCCGCGCGAGAAAGTGGAAATGCCGCAGCTGTTTGAAGTTCCTGCCGAGAGTGTCAAAGATCAGGTTCGGGAAGATTCCGTTGAAGCCAAAGAATGGCGGCGGCAGGCCGAAGTGATGAACGAGCAGCGACAGCGCGAATCGATCGCCGCGTCGCTTTCCCGGGAAATATCACAGCCTCAGCCCCTGACGGCAGGAAAGGATAAGGAAGAAATTCTGCCTGAGGATTTAAAAGGCGAAGTGATGGCGAAGCTTCCGGATTTCAGCGCAGGAAGTCCGGTTAAAAAAAATACGGCTTCGGTTACGGAGACTTTGTCCGATCAGGAACCGGTCAGCGAACCGCTTGATCCGCGGGTGAGTCAGACAGAAGCAACGGAAGAAACCTTGCAGACAGTTCCGCGCAAAACCTTTCCGCAGATGCAGGTATTGGCCCAGATGCACGGCAAATACATCCTTGCGCAGGATGAGCATGCCTTATATATTATTGATCAGCATGCCGCCCAGGAACGGGTGCATTTTGAAGAAGTTCAGCAGCGTTTTTTGGAGCAGGAGCCGGTGATGCAGGATTTGCTTGTGCCGATCATTTTGGAAGGCAGCGCTTCTGTTGCCGCACGGCTGCAGGAAATGAACGAACTGCTGGAACCGATGCACATCCATCTGGAAAACTTTGGGCAGAACAGTCTGATCTGCCGACAGCTGCCGGCTTGGATGAGTGAAATTGATGAACAGGCCTTTCTGCAGGATGTTCTTGATTTGTGGAAGGATGGCCGGGAAGTCCGAGCTGAAGATCTGCAGCGGCATCGTCTGGCAACCATCGCCTGCCATCATTCAATTCGGTTCAACCGTGTGCTGTCGTTAGGGGAAATGCAGGAGGTTATCGAACAGCTGGCGCGCTGCGAACAGCCTTACCATTGTCCGCATGGCCGCCCCACTTTCATTACGATTACCGAAAAACAATTGATTAAGGAGTTCCAGCGATGAAAAAAGTGCTCGTCCTCGTCGGTCCGACGGCCGTAGGCAAAACCGCCTTGTCGATCGAACTCGCTCAACGCTTTCAAGGTGAAATCATCAGCGGCGATTCCATTCAGGTGTACCGTGGTTTGGACATCGGCTCTGGGAAAGTCACGGAAGCGGAAAAACAGGGGATTCCGCATTATCTGATCGACATTCTGAGTCCCAAGGAAAAGACAAGCGTCGCTGATTTTCAGCGGGAAGCGCGGGCCGCGATGGAAGCAATCAGCGCGAAAGGGAAGCTGCCGATGATTGTTGGCGGAACGGGCTTGTATATTAAGGCCGCGCTGTATGACTATCAGTTTCAGCCTCAGGATCCGCGCGCTGAACAGCTCAGCGAACAGCTGGAGCAGCGGTCCGAAGAGGAACTTTATGCTTGGCTTTTGCAGGTGGATTCCAAGACCGCGGCCCAGATCCATCCGCATAACAAACGACGTCTGATTCGGGCGTTGGTCATTCATGAATTGGCCGAAGCGCCGAAGAGCGAGCTGGAAAGTCGGCAGGAACACAAACCGATTTATGACGCTCTGATCTGCGGATTGACGTGCGAACGGCAGGCGCTGATTCAGCGGATTGAAAAACGCGTTGACGGCATGATTGCGGAGGGTTTGATTGAGGAAATCCGCGGCTTGTTGGAACAAGGCGTCAGCTTTGATGATCAGTCGATGCAGGGCATCGGCTACAAGGAATGGCGCGGCTACTTTGAAGGAAAAGAAACAGTCAGTCAGGCTCGTGAACAGATCTTAACCCATACCCGCCAGTTTTCCCGCCGGCAGATGACTTGGTTCACCCGGCAAACGCCGATCCGCTGGTTCCAGATGGATCAGTCGGGCCAAAAGGAACAGCTGATTGCGGAGATTGAGGCCTGGCTGAAGGAGGATGAAGCATGGAAACGCCGTTAGAGAGATTGGAACTGTTGGTCGGCGAAGCAGCGATCCAACGATTGAAGCAGGCCTGCGTGCTGATTGTCGGGATCGGCGGCGTCGGCGGCTATGCCGCGGAAGCGTTAGGCCGCAGCGGAATTGGGAAATTGATTTTAGTCGATGCCGATACAGTTGCGCCAAGCAATCTGAACCGTCAGATCATCGCGACGCTGGATACGCTGAATCAGTCCAAAACCGAAGTGATGGCCGCGCGGATCCGCAGTTTTGCCCCGGAGTGTGAAGTGGTAGCGATGAATGAATTTTTTAATGAACAGAGTGAAAGCTTGTTCGATCAGAAAATGGATTATGTCATCGACGCGATTGATACACTTTCCAGCAAGCTGACCTTAATCGAAATGGCTCATCGCCATGGCGTACCCTGCATCAGTTCGCTGGGGATGGCCAACCGCTTTGATCCGACGCAGCTGACCGTTACGACGTTAGATAAAACCTGCAATGATCCACTTGCCCGCGCTTTGCGGCAGATGGTCAGGAAGCGGGGATTTACCGCGAAGATCCCGGTTGTTTGGTCGAAAGAGCTGCCGTACACTCAGAATCGGCTGATCCATGCCGAAGGGAAAACCTTAAAGCAAAAATATCCGCCGGCCAGCACAATCTTTGTGCCTGCCGCCGCGGGTCTGAGCTGTGCCTCGGTCGTTTTTCAGGCCTTGATCGAGAAAATCTAAAATACAGAATGAAACATGATTCAGTGTGTTTTATGCAACTGCCTGTCTGAAGGGCTTCAAAGCGGTCAGGGCAAGCATCTTAATAATAAAGATAAGAAGATCGAAAAAGTCCCGTGCTAACGCTGCGTAACGGGACTTTTTAACTTACAGTCAGATCAGAATCGGAGAATGAGAATTTTTTAGAACTGTTGAAAAATCATGCTCAGCGCAGGCTCTCCATGCAATATTTGAAATAACTGGACTGGAAAATCATCTTACCATAGATTACTTTCTTCTTTCCACCTTTTATCATTTCTTCCTGAAAATCAGAGTGCTCCGGATTTTCCAGCACCTGTTCCAGGGTTTCCAGAAGATTCACTAAAACGATACTGGGCTGATCCAACGGTCCATGTCCGGGATAAACAAAATCGATTTCACTCCGGCGGGCGATGATGTTCATGAGCGCATCGCGCATGGCTGTGACCGTGCAGTATCGGGCGTAGGGATGATCGGGGGAAGTACCATAGGCATGGGTATAATCACCCGCAAATAAAATTTTATTTTGCTTATCCAGAAAGGCGCTCATACCCGTTGCATGTCCAGGCAGAAACATGAGTTCAATCTCAGTCCCGCCGCCCAAATCGAAAGTCGTTCCGTTGGGAACCCCGATAATTTTAAAATCATGATAACCGATTAAATCAGCCCGATCAAATTGGGTATAAATACAATTTCCTTCGGCATCGAAGAGCCGGTCCCAGGCATGCGGTGTTTTGATTTTTTCTAAATTGAGGACTTCATATTCGTGACAATAAACCTCATCAAACTGAAAGTCACCAAGCGCATGATCACTGTGGGCATGCGTATTCACAACGATCAGCGGCATTCCACCGGTAATTTCATTGACCAGACCTTTCAGATCACCCGCGCCAAAACCGGTATCGATCAGCATGGCTTTCTCACGGCCCAGAATTAAATAGATCCAGGGATTGCCCGCTCCGTCTAAACTCTCAGTAAAAATAGCATAGACATTCTTGCGGAATTGGTATACTTCGGCGTATGGATTGATCGGATAGACACGGCGGGTTTTGCTTTGTTCCCGAAGCAGTTTCTCATACGGCCATTTGATCGGATTTTCCGGTTCCCGATAGCGCAGCCGCCGGCTTTTTAACTGAGCTTGTACAGGATGATGAAGCTCCAAGGATTCAAAGGCCATGATCAGACCTCCTTGCCGGATTGAACAGCCAGATCACTGCCGATTACTTTCAGATGATTCTGATAATCGTGCCGGTCATATAGCGCATCCCGCAACGATACGAGCTCGATCTTTGAGTCCCTGATCCAAGCCTTCAGCTCCGGTGCGCACAAGGCCCAAACATCGCGCGGCCGGCAGGCGGTAAACGAGGACTCCTGCACGATGTAATCATCCAGAAATCCTGGATGCCAGGCTGTGATGTAAGCTCCTTCCCAAGCGGGATTCACGGTTTCCTTATACCAACGGACAGGATTGTAATCCGCAAACAGACTGCAGTCTTCCTTGCCGCAGCCGATATACTTGCGGCGATCACCGACCGTAATGATCCGCGCCTGCTGAAATTGTGTCGGTTCGTTCAAAGCAACGCCGTCACGAACGTTATAAATATAATCATAAGGAATACCGTATTCCTCACAGATGATTTTCTTGGCTTCATCCAACGGCCCTGTTCCGTGCAGCCGCGTGGAATCCGGAGCCCGTCCCAGCAGTCGGATGCAGCGTTCCACCTCAGCCCGCAGTTCAATCAGCGCCTCATGAAAATCAACGGTTTCTTTTGCTTTGGGATCATGGCGGAATTTAAACCGGCCTTCGGCATTGACCATAGACGGAACAAGTTTCGGATCGGCGGCCGGAACACCCCAGTAATGACCGCTGTGCCAGCCAACCGAAATCCACGGGTAAGCTTTAATTCGCTCAATCGCGTCTTCCACACCGGGCGTGTCCAGCATCAGATCCACGGTGGTGACAATGCCTTCTTCAATCGCTTTGATCGTTCCGTCATTGTAGGTGGGGGTATAGCCATAATCATCGGCTTTGACAATTAATTTCATCGAGCTCCTCCTTATTTTAGAAAAGGAAGGAAGCTGCGCAAGGCAGCCCGCTTCCTTTTCAAACCTGAAACAGAATATTTGACAGTTATATTAAGATACCGGTAAAGTAGCCTAGGACAGAAATTAAGAACATGGCGACCATAATCCGCATTGCACGCCCTTTTTTGTACTTGATCAGCCAGTAGATTAAAACCGTGGACAGGATCGTCAGCAAGCCTGGAAGAATACTGTCAATGACGCTCTGGATACTGGTGGTGCTGCCGCTGGCTGTAATCGCCAATCCGGTCTGCACATTCGCCGTACTGGCAACGACAGCGCCGATCACGATAATGCCCAGCATCTCAATCGCATTGACTGCGCGGTCTTTGAGATCGCTGTCCATCAGCTTTTCAGCACCGCTGATCCCCATTTTGACACCGGTTTTAAATAAGAACCAGACCAGCGGGATATTGATTCCGAAGAACACGGCTACACCCAGAATGGCTCCCAACGGGGAACCGTCGGCACTCAGACTGATCCCGATGGAGAGCAGAATCGGGATCAATAAGCCTTGAATTAAAGAATCACCGATACCGGCGAAGGGACCGGCCAGCGCCTGTTTGATACTCTGGATCAATTCATTGTCAATGGAATTGTTTTTTGCCCGTTCGATTTCCAACCCCAGAACCACGCCTGGGACAATCGCCCCTAAATTCGGCTGTGTATTATAGAATACAGCATGATTTTTAATCAGTTCTTTCTGTTTTTCCGGATCTCCGGGATAGAGATCCTCACGAATCTTAATAAACATGTTGGCCATGCCCGGCATCATCATGCGTTCAAAGGTGAAGCAGACACCGGCGACGTTATAATGCGCTAACAGAACTTTTCTCAGCCATCGATTATCATTGGCTAATTGATCTAATTTTGGATTAGACATGTTCAGCCTCCTTCTTTGTTCCCGTACAGATAAATAACAGATAAGCCAGAACGCCGGCGATGATCGTTACGGTAATGGTATCTAAGCCCATCACTTTAAACAGAACGAATCCGAAAACAAAATATAAGAATTGAATGTTCTTTTTGATGAGGCCGGTCAGAAGCATACCGAAGCCTAAAACCGCGCCCATCTTTGTAAAGATTTTCATTGAGCCCAACAACCATGCCGGGATCAGTTCCGCGTATTGCAGGATGACGGTGGAACCCAGAACATTCATACCAAAAATGATAATGAAGTTGACGGCTGTGGATAAGATTAAACCGTAATAATAAGTGATGTATGCCTTGTCAAATTTCCCCTCGTCGATCTTTCGGTCAGCGGAGTGCAGAAAGTAGGTGTTTAAGGTTCTTAGAAACTGGGTAATAAAAGTTTCAAGCATGCTGAATGGAACACAGAGTGTGACGGCAAATTCAGCGTCGGCGCCGGAAATGATCGCCAGCGGCAGCGCAAACCAGATACAGCGGGTAATCGACGGCATGGATTGGATACCGCCTACGGCAATCACGCCGATATACATCGCCTGCAGTACAGAACCGATGATCATCGCCTGTTTGATATTGCCCATGACGATGCCGATGATCAGGGCAACGATCAGCGGCTTGCCGGTAAACTGGTCAATAAAGCCGCCTCGCCAGAATGGAAGTCCGTAGATACTGGACGCAACGGCCAGCAGTAAAGCCTGAAATACTGTCATAATGAATTTTCCCCTCCTTGGTTGCTCAGTAATTCATTTTTATGCTATCCCACTCGGTGCATGGTGAAGTGGGGATCAGCCTGAACCAAATATGGACGCCGTCTTCACTCATCTGTTTGACGGCGCTGATTTCCTGCGGCGTCAGATAGGCATATTTTGTTACGGCGGTCCGATCCTGACCGGCTGCTAGTGATGCAATGTTCAGATCTTTCGGAAGATCTTCCACAGCTTCCAGCAGGCGCTGCATCACTAAAGGTGTTTTCATCAGAATCAACGTGCTGACTTCATTGTCAACGGCTTTTCTGGCGGCTGAAATCGCTTGGTCGAAAGTCAGCGCTTCAGCGGTGATGTTGGACGGCACAGCTTTCTCAAAAATTCGTTTGAGAAAAGGGTTGGTCGCCGTAAAGTCGTCAATGACCAGGATGTGCTGGATGGCGTAAAGCTTGACGATTTGAGTTACACATTGGCCATGTATCAGCCGGTCGTCACTGCGTATCAGCTTGATCATAATTCGTTTCTCCTTTTATAAAATAGCAATGATTTTGTTGATATAATTTTCGACTTCTTCCGCCGGAATTCCGGAACTGATCGTTTCAAACGTTAAACCGTAATATTCCTTCGGGAATAAATAGCTGCCGCGGCCATTGGTGTAGCCGAAAATCAGGCAACATTTAGCGGGACTTAAACGTTTGATTTCCTTTCCGAATTTAGACGCCAGCTCGCAGGGACTGACGACAATTTCAATGTCCTTCAGCCGAAGGGTGTCGGCAAACCAGTCAGCCCGGGCTTCATCCATCGTTAGTTTTCGGCGAAGTCCGCTCATCATGGAATTTAAAATCTTCCGCCGGTCAAAATCCTGACAAGTTTTTAATTCTTCTTCGTTGGCGTCAATGATTCTCTGTACTTCCTTGTGGTCAATCGGATACCGGACATGATGTTCAGTCGAGGCAATCCGTTCAAATTCCAGCTCCAGTTTTTCATTCACTTCGATTTTACTGATTTCCTCGGCCATGCCCTGGGCAACGCGCTGCAGTTCATTGAAATCATTGCCCTGACGGGTGGCGCGGGTACTGCAGTCGCCGGCCGCGCCGACGATCATGGCTGGCGCATAACCTTTTCTCTCTTTCAGCAAGCGGCGGACATTGCCGGCAAATTCCGCGGTCAGTAAAGCGTTGTCAGGGGTAATCACCGTAGAATGGACCGCCCAGTTGCAGATTGCCGCGACAACCTGATTCTGAGCATTGCGGAATTCAACCAGAATGACTTCGTTGTCAGCCAGCTCCCCATAGATGATCCGGCTTCCGTAATATCCCGGAATGACCTTGCGTCCCATCCAGCATTCTACCTCTTCTAGTTGTGCTGAACACTCTTGATAGCCGCGGACAGCCAAGTCTAAAACATGGTCATGATATTCCTGATTGAACTGGCCGCTTTTTGCTGATTGCATGTGATCGCGGACAGATTGATGATTATGCGTCGCGGAGATTAGAACCAGTTTGGGATCCTGGTTAAATTGTGCTTGCAGCCGTTCTCGGATTTCACTGACGATTTCATCCTCGACATGGAGCCAGTCAGTGCTGAACAAAAACAACTTCTGATCATTGAAGTCCAGCAATGTCGTTGTGACATAAATAT
Source organism: Holdemania massiliensis AP2 (assembly GCF_000327285.1). Lineage (GTDB taxonomy): Bacteria > Bacillota_I > Bacilli_A > Erysipelotrichales > Erysipelotrichaceae > Holdemania > Holdemania massiliensis. The sequence goes on from NZ_HE998570.1 coordinate 214,374, forward strand.
CGTCATGTACGCCTTGAGCGGGCAGATCCCGCAGCGGCGAATTATATCCGATCATATAAAACGGCTTATAGGTCGGGGTTAAACAATACTGCTCTGAATGCGCTTTCATTTTTTCTACTCCTCCTGATTGCATCATAGCATTCAGGAAAAGGGAACTCAATTTGTCAAATTGAGGGGTATTGACCGCAATTATTTGTTAATGATACGGATTAAGGTAGCATAATCGATACGATGATCTTTATCCAAAACTAAGCCTTTTTCCTTGATTAATTTTTGGATTTTGACGCAGATGTATTGGGAATACAGTACATGATTGTTCCTGACGTTGTATAAAACGATTATGGAACAAAGCTGTTTTTTCCATTTGACCGGTTTGTCGAGGACCAAAACCTTGATGAAGGTTTTTCCAACCAGATCCTGAGTCGTATTGAGGACAATCAATTGATTATCCCAAACCGGACTGATGATGGATTCCATCTGCTGACAACGCCGGACAAACTGCTGAGCGTTGGGAATATCGGCCAGAATCTCCGTTTCAATTTGATGATAGACGGCCTCCCGTGTTGCAGCGTTTTGCAGATAGGTAATATCTTCAGCTTGAAAATACCGGCTGATTTCCAGTGAGTAAAAAGGATTATTCATCTTATGGATGTAGATTTTCTTATCCTGCGCAATGTTATAGGTCGGCATGCGCAGCACCCTTTCCGGATCCAGATCAAATTCCTGCTTACTGATGTCGGTAATGATAAAATCACAGCTTTTATCGGCCAGACACAGATATTCCAGGTAGTCCATCGGAATGTATTCAATCGCAAAGACCGTGTTCAGCTTGCGCAAAGCATGACATAAATAGCGGGAATAGGATAGTCCATCTTTGGAAATGACAAAGACCGTGCGATGAATCTGCTTGTTGATTTCACTGAGCAGAATGCTGAAAACCGGATAAAAGCGATAAATATCATAGATATTGAAGAATAAAGAATCCGCTTTTTTCAAATGTTCAAACAGAACCAGGCAAAAATTATTTAAATAGACGTCCAGCCGATATTTGGAAACCGCATCGACATCCACATGGAGTTTCATTTGTTCACGGAGTAAAAACGTGGTCATGGCCAGCCGGAATTCCGATTCAAAAAGCGGCAGGGAATAAGCTTCCAGATGAAAGACGGCCTTTAGGTGATGCATGCAGGATTGAATCGTTTTTTCAAAGCCTAGTTTTTGATTCAGCAGAGCGGCTGATTCGACGTCCAGGGTACGGTAACAGTTCAGCAGAATCGCGACCGAAAGAATTTCATTCTCCGTATACTGAACATTATAGATCGTGCCTACTTGTGTCAGAATGGAAAGAGCTAACGGATAACCCTGAGGAATGATATGTTTGTGAACTTCGATCACTTCCGGACTGAAGATAATTTGTTTTTCATAGCGACGACGCAGTGTGTTCATTAAAACCATGAATATCAACTTGTCCAGATCACGGTAAGGAATGAGAAATTCTGCCTGCTTCAGTTGATTCAGGACGACTGTACGGACACATTGATACGCTTCATCTTGAATAAAAAGGTGAATCATACGGCAGTCCTGATCAAGATGCACATGATTATCATAATTCTTGAGAATACGGAATTCATTGATCAGCAGATTGCGTTTATTCCACTCATTGCCGCAGACACGAAGTCCGTTGTTGGTGTGATTCTCCAGCTGCAGATCAAATTGACGCAGCATCTTTTTAATTTCAATCATGTCTTGATTGATAACGGAAGCGGAACAGTTGCAGGTCTGAGCGAAATCACTGATCGTCATTTTTTCGTCGTTGGTCAGAAGCTGGCGGAGAAGAAAATGAATCCGTTCTTTCTGTTCGGTCGCAAAGAAATGCCGGGCATGCGTCGTAGTCAGAAATTTGCGGCGGAAGCGCTGGAATTGATCAGAATCCAAAATTTCAATCTGATATCCGCGAGACAGACAGGAGGCAATGGTAAAGCCCTCATTCTCAAGCTGATCGTTAAGCAGTTCGATTTCTTTTTTCAGTGTATTCAGGCTCTGGCCGCATTCTTTTCCCAGCACGTGGCCGGAAACCGGTCCTTCCGTTAGAATCAGCAGATTCAGAAGCCGAATCTGTTTCTCAAATAAAATCATGATGGCGTACTCCTATCTAGAATTGTAATGTTTTCTTGTTATATTCTAACGCGCTGAGCTCAGGAAAACAATTCAGGAGAAAGGCATAATACATTTGCAGAGTGTTGAGAAAACCTTAAAATTCAGGATTGACAATCTGAAAATCGACGGGCTATAATCAAAACAGATCCCCAGAAGTGATAATCTTGTTATCGAAGTCACTTCAACACCCCATGAGTTCTTTCTGTTTTTTTTCGATGATCATGAAGATCCGTTCCTTCCTGGCGGACGTGAAAAGAAAGGAACTTTTTATGTTAGCAATTTTTATCTGTTCGCATTCTGACTTTTCAACCGGATTGAAGAAATCCGCAGAGATGATCGCCGGTCCCCTGGACTTCGTTGAAGCGTTTTCCTTATGGGAAGGAGAGTCATTAGAATCTTTGGCTGCTCAAATCAGAGAAAAATATGACTTTTATCATAGTCAGCAGATACCGGTGGTCTGTCTTTGTGATTTGGAAAACGCAACGCCGTATAATGCCTGCATTTGGGCGCTGAGCGATACTCACTGCCGGATTTTCGCCGGTGCGAATCTGCCGTTAGTGCTGGAATTGGCGCTGGGACGGGATATGGCTGAGAATCTCGATGAGTTTCTGGATCAATGTTTGCGATCTGCCCAAGGAGCGCTGAATGCCATCGGAGTTCAGGATTTTTTAACGGCCAATGATTAAACAAAGAACTGCTGCGGCAGTTTTTTTTTTGCGAAATTGCGCTGAGCAGACCTCAAACTTTGGAATTAAGTTAAAATCGTGGTTGATTATAATGAAGCTGGGTGTTGAGAAAAACAGAAGGAAAATTAAAGGAGGCGCATCTTTTTGCATGGCGGAAAACAATTAAAGAAAAGCAGCGTGGATTTAACGCAGGGATCGATCTGGAAACAACTTTTACTGTTTGCCCTTCCGATCTTTGTCGGACAGTTGTTTCAGAATTTATACAACAGTGTGGATTCGCTGGTCGTCGGCAACTTCGTTGGAAAAACAGCGCTGGCGGCGGTTAGTTCAACCAATGATATCTCTCATTTTCTTGTGGGCTTTTTTACCGGACTGGCTTCCGGCGGCGGTGTTTTCTTCGCTCAGATGTTTGGTAAAAAGGATTATCAAAAGCTGAGCGACGGAATTCATACAACGATTTTGTTTGCCTTTCTCTTCGGTTTCGTCATGGCTGGGGTTGGCTACTGGCTCTCACCGCAGCTGCTGCAGCTGATCAGCTGTCCGCCGGACGTGTATGCCAGCGCTTTGGAATATCTTCGGATATATCTGATTGGAATTCTCTTTACCGCCATTTATAATGTCGGCGCCGGAATTTTAAGAGCGGTCGGGGATTCCAGCAGTCCGTTTTATTATTTGTTAATTTCCAGTATGACCAACATTGTGCTTGATCTTCTGTTTGTCTGCGGATTTAACATGGGCGTGGCCGGCGTTGGCTGGGCGACAACTTTAGCTCAGTTGGTTTCCGTAATTCTGGTCTTAAGAAAAATGATTAAGACGCATGATGTTTACAAATTAGAAATTCGGAAATTACGGTTAAATCAGCCGATTTTGGCGGAGGTTTTAAGGCTGGGAATTCCAGCGGGCATTCAGACCAGCATCACGTCGATTTCCAATATGTTCGTGCAGCGCTACACGAATGGTTTCGGTTCTTCCGCCATGGCGGGAATCGGAGTAGCAAAAAAAGTGGAGAAATTTGCCGGATTGTCCTGCAGCTCGCTGGGCGTGGCCATCACTACCTTTATTGGTCAGAATTATGGAGCGGACAAGAAAAAACGAGCGGTGGAGGGGATTCGGATCAGCGTTTGGATTTCGGTGATTATGGTAGGACTGACCAGCCTTGCCTTGTTCATACTGGCGCCGGGAATTGCGGTAATCTTTAACCGGGATGCAGAGGTGGTCGCTTATGCCTCAGCGATGATTCGGGTAATCATGCCATTTTATCTGTTCAATGCGATGTATAACATTTTTTCCGGAGTTGTCCGCGGTTTTGGCAAATCAAAGTCTGTAATGCTGTGCGTTATCTTAGGTCTGGTTGGCTGCCGACAGCTGTGGCTGGCGGTCAGTATGAGTATCAAATCCGATGTCTTTAATGTTTATTTTAGTTATCCAGCAGGTTGGATTGGCGCCTCAATTCTTGTCTATCTTTACTATTATTTCAATATCAGGCGAACCGTTGTTGCTGAAATTCAACATTCAGACGCATGAATCAGTGCCGTCGGGAGATTGCCCGGCGGCGTTTTTCGGCAGGGAAGGGACAATCAAGAAGAATGAAAAATTAAAAAATTCTTAAAATGAAATGAAATTACTGGAATGAGTGTACTCTTTTGCTTCGGTTTCCGATATAATACCACCATTGAGGGGGATATAAATGAAGCAAATTAAAAAGCTGGCCCGCCGCGGGATGTTCCGCACGCTGGGCCTGTTGGGCGCCATTTTCTTAGGCGCGGCAGTTTTCCTAGGGCTGCTGAGTGCCGGTCAGGGAATCGAAGCCATGTTGATTATGATCTTAACGATGGGACTGATGTTCTTGCTTATTTTTCTGATCTTCGGTCTTGTCGGCGTGGTGCCGTATGCACGAGTTGGAAAAATGGTGAAACGTCAGTGTGAAGAACTGGGGATTGAACTGGATGAAGATCAGGAATTTGAAGCGGTTACCAAGGAAATCTCGATGAGCAAAAACTGGCTGGTCAGTGGTTTATACGGATCCAATTTCGCGCTGCACCGCCGCAGCATCGACCATGTCGAGGAAACAAGCTATTATCAGAAAGGCCGGACTTATCCGATGATTCTGCTGTATGTTGGGCCAAAGAAGAAATATAAGATTATCTGCAGCCGCAAAGGTGATTTTGAGCGGGTTACCGATGCTTTGGATCAGTGGTTTCCGCCGCTGGATACACCGGACGGCGCTGAGGCGTTTGCCAAAACAGAGGATATCCGCGCAGAGGAGGATCGTCAGGGCCGCCGCGATCGGATTATGCAGCAGGAACAGGGAATGGGCGGCAAGAAAACCGTCGCGGCGATAATCGTGATCGTCGGAATGGTAATCGCTTTCTCGGTTGTCTATAACCTTTTGCCTTCCCGCACAGCAGCGCCGAAGACAACGCCGAATATCGCCGGAAACGCTCCGCAGACATCCAAACCGACCGCAGGAAAGGTGTATGATTATATTGCGTCGATTCAGGACGAACAGTTCCAGCAGGTCGCAAAAGGATTGATTGCTGAAACGGAGGGGGATGCGGATCTAGTTGAGCCGCTGATTCTTTCTGAGGAAAACAATCAGACTTATTTTGCGGTTTATAATGGAACACCGTATTTCTTTTATGGCGAAATGGTTGTCTATGATGAGAATGGTGAGCGGATTGGAACGCTGGAAATTCCGCTGGCTAAACCGTTTGAATATTGTTTTCTGAACGGCTATGCCGAAGGGGAAGCCGACAGTTACGATTTTACGGCGGCAGAGTTCTATTCCTTAAGCTACGCGGGAACCCATGTCCGCTATCAGTTTTCACTCAACAATGACGACACTTCCGATTGGAGCGAAATTTTACTGGCAACAGAAAACATGAATGAAGCCAGTGTTCAGGAAATCTGTGAAGCGGAGTATTACTCCAACGTCCTTTCCCGGATTGCAATGGAGGAGCTGTTTTTCTTTGATGAGAATGAGCTCAGTTATATCAACGACAATGAAGAAGAAGGACTGGATCGGGCCGCAGCGAAGTATCGGGCGGTATTGGATATTGATCGCGGCGTGATTGAGTGGTATTCTATTAACAACGGATCGGAGACGGCGTTGTCTTCGATAACGATGAAATAAAGGAGGAATTATTATGGATCATCAGGAAGTTGTTTCGTCCTTAGGCGGAGTCAGCCTTTCGCAGCATCTTACGCATACGTTTTTATGGATGACCGCGGGTCTGGCGGTCACTGCTGTGGTGGCGTTTGTTACCTTGTTCAGTGGTTTGTGGATGACGATTTATTCGTTTTCCCTGGCACCGTTTGTCTTACTGATTGCCCAGCTGGGCGTGGTTATTTTTCTGACCGGCAAGCTGGCTAAAATGCAGCCGTCGACGGCCAAGATCTTGTTTCTTGCGTATTCGGCGCTGACTGGCGTCACCTTCTCGATTCTGCCGCTGGCCTATGGACTAAGCACAATGTTTATTGCTTTTGGCTTCACCGCGCTGATGTTTGGAAGCATGGCGGTCATCGGCATGACGACCAAGCGGGACTTAAGCGGATTGGGGCCGATTCTGATGGCGGGCCTGATCACGATGATTGTGATTACGATTGTCGGCTGGTTCATCAATCTGGATGCCATTTCGATGGTGATGAACTATATCATGATCGGACTGTTCCTGGGTTTGACTGCTTACGATATGCAGAAGATGAGAGCGATGTATTATGCCTGTGAATCCGAGCCGGAAATGCTGGATAAGATTTCCATCTATTCCGCGCTGGATCTGTATCTCGACTTCATTAATATTTTCCTGTATGTGCTGAGAATCTTAGGCCGCAGCTCTAAAAACTAAGCGGAATCCGATTGAAACTGACTTGTGATCAAGTCAGTTTTTTTTGTCGCCGTCCGTTGGATTTTGGTGTAAAATGAAAGGGCATATTTCCAAAGAAAACAGAAGGTGGGATGCACGTGAGAAAATGGGCGAAAGGTTTGGCGGCGTTTGCGCTGGTCTTGACGATTTTTCCGATTGGAACAGTCCGAGCGGAAGAAGAACTGACGCTGGATGGAGAATCAGCGATTTTGATAGATGCCGACAGCGGAGCGGTTCTGTATGAAAAAAATGCGGATGAACGGCATTATCCTGCCAGCATCACCAAGATTATGACAGTCTACCTTGCTTTAAGCCGCGGCAGTCTGGATCAGACATTGACGGCCACGGATACCGCGATTGACAACATTGACCGGAAATCCAGTCACATCTGGTTAGACTATGGAGAAGAATTATCACTGAAGGATGCTTGTTATGCGGCGATTATGGCCAGTGCTAATGATGCAAGCAATGTTTTGGCCGAGGCTGTCGGAGGCTCGCAGAACGAATTTGCTGAAATGATGAATGAAGCCGCGGCGGCCGCCGGCTCGAAAAACACACATTTTGCCAACGCGCATGGACTGCCGGATGAGGATCATTACACAACCGCCTACGATATGGCGATGATCACGCGGATGGCAATTCAAAATCCAGATTTTGCGGAGATTTTCGGAACGGTTAAATATGAGATGCAGCCGACCAACAAACAGAAGGACGTCCGGTATTTTGCTTCCGGCAACGATATGCTGAAAAAGGGCGAATTTTTCTATGAATACGCAACGGGCGGCAAGATCGGCTGGACGGAGGATGCCGGCTATACGATTGTAACGACAGCGTCCAAAGACGGAGTAAACCTGATCGCCGTGGTGCTGAAAAATTCTAATAAGAACGCCCGGTATACCGATACTCGAACCTTGTTTGATTATGGCTTTGCGAATTACAAGCAGATTACCATTCCCGCTTCCGCCTTTGAAGAAAAGACGATTGAAATAAAAAAACGCGGTCAGCTGTGGGCTACGGCAGCTTTTAAAATGAGCTATGACTTCAAGATCCTGGCTCAGAGCGGTGATGATGAAAGCCAGTACAGCGCCAGTGTCATCGTTGAAAATGAAAATGATCCTCAAACAATTCAGGCCTATGCGATTTTGAATAAAAACGGCGTGGAGATCGCTCGTCAGGCTATGGAAAAAGAGCTGGCTGTCAATGATATCAGCTTTAAAGCTACGACCTGGCCGATTATTCAAAAGGGTCTGGATCTGTTCAGCGTGGCGGTGTTCGCGCTCTTTATGGGCTTGTTTCTCATTGCAGCTTTTGGCCGGATGAGCCGTCGGCGTTCATAATTTTAGAGAAAGAGGAAAACCTCTTTTTCTTTTATGATAATTCAGGTACAATGAAAATCGCAAAGGGAAAAAGTTACGGAAGGAAAGGGGAAAACAAATGCTGAAACTATTGGTTACTGATCTGGATGGAACGCTTTTGAAAATCGGAAACGAGCTGTCGGCAGGGATCAGTGATGAAAATCGAGAGGCGTTGGAAGCTTTTGTGAAGGCTGGAGGGCATGTGGCGATTGCCAGCTCACGGGGAGCGGATGCCCAAGAAATGATCAGCGGCTTGCTGGGGATTCCGGTGGCGGCCATCGGGATGAATGGGTTTGTGGTCTTGGATGAAGAAGGTGAAAAGATCAGCGAGCACTGGATGTTGTTCTCGGACTTTGCGCAGCTGGCTGATTTTATCCAGACGCATCGGATTAACGGTTCGTTGATTACTCGCGGAGAGGATGGCGGTGCTTACGGCTTTGGCGGTGAACATGATTATCCGCAGCGCTTAACTCCGGGCAGTCCGGTAATCCGTCAGAACTGGCGGCTGGAATTCGCCGATTTTGCCTACCGCTCCGGCCGCTGCTCAAAAATCAGTCTGTTTGTGGAACCCGGCCAGCATCGTGAGGCTTCGCGTCTGCTGCACCTGGCGTTTGACAGCCGGTTTGAAATTGCGGCGTCCGATGCGGATATGCTGGACGTCAGTCCGATTGGCATCAACAAGGGCAGCGGAATTCTGGAACTGGCGGAGGCGATGGGGATCTGCCGCGAGGAGATTGCGGTTGTCGGTGATAATGAAAACGATCTGTCCATGTTTAAAGTCATTCCGCTGAGCTATTGCATGGATCATGCCGCTTCCGCGATTCAAAGTCAGGCTTCCTGCTCAGTCGCCTCTGTCGCCGAGGCTTTGGCCCGGGCCCAACAGGCGGCAAAATAATCCGGCAGTTCAAAAAGATTAAAATCGCTGGCAGTAAAAAATTTTGTGAATAAAAAAAACCGGACAACTTTCTTGAGAAAGCCATCCGGTTTTTAAGTGAATTACTGATAGGCGATCGCGGCCCACATCTTGCCGGAATAACCGATCGCAATTTTGGTTGAGCTGCTGCTGAGAATGATTGAACGATGACCGGAGGAATTCATCCACCAGTTAAATTTATCCTGAACGGTACTGCCCGAGTAAGTCAGAATTTCCAGCGGATGACTGTAAGAAACACCATATTCGTCAAACGCCGTTTTATAATGGGAACCATCCGGGCGTTTATGCGAAACGTAACCCGCAGCCTCCGAAGCACGGACACCGATGGCTGCCTGCGCATTTTCATCACCCAGAGATAACGGATCCAATCCGGCATCAGCACGGGCGTTGTTGATCAAATTCAACATGGATGTAATCGCGTCGCCGGCCACAATGCCGCTGGACTTCGGTTTCGGTTTTTCCTTCACCTGAACTCCCAGCGTTGCAGAACCGACATTGCCGGAAGCGTCAGCGATGGAGAAATAAACTTCATATTCACCGCTGATGGAAGCATCGACATAATTTTCAACCCACAGCTGCTGGATGTCTAACGGCTCCAGACTGTTGTCGGAAACCGATTCGACCCAGTCGAGCGGATTCCATTCTTCTTCGTATTCCAAGCGGATGTGCGGATACTTGAGTTCAATGACAGGAGCCGTTGTATCCTGAATGTCCAGGGTCACTTCACGCGACAAGGTTGTCTGCAGACTGTTCTGCGCTGCGCTGTTGTTCAGCGTCAAATGAACCATGACATCCTGAGGACCTAATTTGCTTAGGTCTAACTGATCGATTTTAATTTCGGCATTCGTCAGATCAGCGGCCGGGGCCATCAGCGTTGTTGCTTCAGCCGGAACACTGACAGCGGCTTCCTGAAATAACGCTGTTTTAATTTTATCAGCGGCATTCAGGTCGTTAATTTCCAGACGGATCGTTGGCTTGACGTCTGCTTCGGATTCACCCTCGGCTCGAATCGGAGAAGTGAGCGCCGCAGTGGTGAAGCATGTAAGCAAGGTAACGATCGTTAATGAACTGGAAAGAGCTTTATGTTTTTGAGTCATAATTTCCTCCTTCGGTTCACGACCATGATTATTGTATAATGAAATAATTTCGATGGCAAATTGAATAAGGAAATTTTCACAGAATTCACATGAAAATCCCACATTTGAAGGCCTTTTTGTTAAAAATGGGAGAAAATTCCTTCGTTTTTCTTTTCAGGAAATTCATAAAAATTTAAGAATTCCGTAGACACTTCTTCAAAAATGACTAGAAAAATACCTTTTTTCTGAGTTGGCTGCCAGACAAAATGACATTTTTGTCAGGTTTCTCATTTTGGATATCAATGGTAAACGATCTCAAAAAAGGTAAAAATATTATTTTTATTAACCTTCAATTTTCTTCTGACACCGCTTGCATTTTTGTTTCAGGCCGCAGTAAGAATACACTGAAAAAACACCGAAAAAAAAACCGGACGCCTATAGAAGACGTCAGGCGGGCAGAGCAGCGGATCTGGAAAAGGAAAGCCTCAGAATCAGTCGAATTATTTTCCGTGTTTTAATTCCGCCAGATTCTTAGATCGGGCATAACGCTTCAAGGATTCGTAGTTGGCCGCCAGCTGTTTTTCGTAGGCTGAGGAGGTCTGCGGCTGATAGAAGCGTTTTGTACGAAGGGCATCCGGCAGGTATTGTATTTTATGCCACAGATCCGGCCGATCATATGGGTATTTGTCTTCTTCCTTCATGCCGACCGGGGTAAACCGCAGATAAGCGGGAACTGGTGGATCGCTGGCTTCCGCTTCGGCCATTGCGGCCTGAATGGCCAGCTCCCCAGATTTAGACTTGGGGGAGAGCGCCAGGTCGATCACCGCGACGCCCAACGGTATCATGCCTTCCGGGAAACCGACGCGCTTAGCGGCATCAATCGCGGAAATTGTGCGCGCTACGGCAGCGGGATTGCCCAGCCCGATATCTTCATAAGCAATGACTAACAGGCGCCGTTCAATGGAATCCATGTCGCCGGCCTGAATCAGCCGGGCCAGATAATATAAAGAGGCGTCGACGTCACTGCCGCGGATGGCTTTCTGAAAGGCACTGACTGCGTCGTAATGACCGTCGCCGTCTTTGTCGATGCCGCGAACCGGCCGCTGCACATACTGCCGCACCAGCTGAGGGCTGATCTGCGGTTCATCACTGGCAATCGCACACAGCTCCAGCACATTTAAAGCATAGCGGATATCGCCGCCGCAATAACTGGCGATCAGTTCTGCGGCCTCCGGTTCCAGGCTGACTTCACCGTTTAATCCTTTTTCACTGGCTGCCGCCCGATTGAGCGCCGCGATGATATCAGCCGTTTCCAGCGGCTTAATCGCAAACAGATGACAGCGGGAACGAATCGCCGGATTGATCGCCATTGTCGGATTGGAGGTTGTCGCGCCGATTAAGAGAATCCGGCCGCTTTCCACATGCGGCAAAAGCAGATCCTGCTTATCTTTATTTAAGCGATGAACTTCGTCAATGATTAAAACCAGTCCGTCATAGAACTTGGCTTCCTCAAAGATGGTATCGAGTTCTTTTTTATTGCCGGTCACCGCATTGAACAGACGGTAAGGCAGCCGCAGCTCGTTGGCCAGCACCGAAGCCAAGGTAGTTTTGCCTGTTCCCGGAGGGCCGTAAAAGATCATCGAAAACAACCGGCCCTGTTCAATACAGCGCCGGATTACCTGTCCTGGTCCGATGAGATGCTGCTGTCCGATCACCTCGTCCAAAGTTTCCGGGCGCATCCGAAAGGCTAACGGCTGTTTCATGCGATCAACTCCTTCATCTTATTTTAGCATCAGAAGGGGAATTAGGAAACTCCCGTAATTTGGGATTTGTTTCACTGAGAAGGGTCAGCGGCAGCGTGTCCGGCAGCTGCAGCCGCTTCGCTTCACTGACTCCCGCCTGAATCAGAAAGGTCCGGGATTCCCTGAATAACAGAAGAAAGCATTGATAAATTGACTGAGCATAGGCCGGGATCTGATTTTGTTTCAGTGCGTCCAGCGTTTGATGGAGAAGGTAGCCGGCATCCGGGGTTACCGATCCGCCGGGCAGCTTTCGGGCATGATGCAGATAAGGACTGCCGGCATAAATCAATTGAAGCACCTGACGCAGAATTGCTTCCATCGTGGGCGAGGTCTGGCGCGCGAGCAGGAAATCAATCAGCGCTGTAAGGGGATGCGGTGCATTCAGAATAGCGGAAACGGCTGCTTCCCGGGCGGCAGCGTGAAGCGCGGCTGCCGCGTCCAGAGCGGAAGGCACACAGAGCAGGCAAAGCAGCTGCAGCGCCTGCAGATATGTCAGTGAGTTCCGCCGGATTTCCGGACTGGCCAGCGGATTGAAATGATTCAGGTGCGGACTGCAGATCAATGAGCCTTTGCCGTTTATGGTTTGGATAAACTGAAGCTGGCGCAGATAATGCAGGCTGCGGCGCAGCGTGTCGGCAGAAACGTTCCATTGCGAGGCCATAACTTTTTCAGAAGGCAAAAAGGTGTTGGGCTGCAATTTCCCGCTCAAAATATCCAGAATCAGCGCCTGAGCAATCTGCCGGCTTTTGGCTTGGGTATGAAAGGCGGAGCCGGTTTGCCAGTGAAAGTGAAAGACCGGCTCAGGTATCTGTGAAACAGCCGCGGATAAAACCTGGATATAATGACAAACTGCCTGCTGAATGTTCTCGATCATTCTGTCGATTCTTTCCTGAAGGAATGAAACATTGTGATCCTGCAAGCCTTGAAGCAGGAGCGAAAAATCACGGCTTTGCGGATTGCGCGCGAGAACTTCGTAAGGATGCTGCATGCCGGGAATGACGGGAATCAGACACTGCTGTTCCAGACCGCGGTACAAATCGAGAAATAGACTGTTGCCTGAATAGTTTAACAAACCATGAAACAGCGCGGCTGAAAGCAGCCAGGAGTTATCACCTTTCCAGCGTATCATCTTCTGATTGTAGCGGAAGAAATCATCGAATTCATTTTTGTCCATCATCAGCCGGCTTTGCCACAGCAGCAGCGGAAGCAGCCGCCGAATTGTCCGGTAACCATCGCTGAACTGATCGCGCTGCCGCAGCGTTTCCTCAATCAGCTGAGCAGTTTGGGGCGTCGGTCCGCTGAGGATGACTGCCCGGCGGCGGCTCTGACATTGGAGATACCCGCTTTGTTCCAGCAAAGCCAGCGCTTCCCGCACGGTCCGCACGCTGACCTGATACATCTGACTGAGATCCTGAATTGACATCAGCTTTTGACCGGGAACTAATCGCCCGGTTAGGATTTCCTGACGCAGCGTCTTGGCCAATTGAGCGGGCCGGGACAACGAAGTAGTCAATGAACATCACCTCGGTTTAAAATTATAACATATTTCAGCTGACCTTTATGGTTATGTGCACAGATTTGGTCTTGTTGGTCAATTCTGCGTCCTATACAATAAAAAAAGAGAGGGATGGGTTATGAGAACTAAACGGATTTTCGGCGAGCTTGAACAGGGACTGAACCGGAATGAGAAATGGGAAATTCTTGGGCAGATTCTTGTTTTCGCAGCGGTGCTGCTGGGGATCATTCTCCTGATGCAGCGGCTGCGGATGGCCATTGATCGAAAGACGCAGAGCTACCTCGCGGATGTCGCGCTGCAGAACGCCTACCGAATTGATGAGAAGCTTCAGGCTATGCAGCAGAATCTGGAATTGGTCAAAGAACATCTGGAACATGAAACGGAGGCCCGGCGTCCGGCTTTTTTGTTGAGCGCCGCGGATTTGTTCGAATTTGATACGCTGAGCATTCAGCAAGGTGAAGCGGAAGCCGGTGTCCATCTCTGTGAAAATCAGCAAATTGAAGTGACCATTCCGATAGATGACGAACATCAGCTGACCGGCAGGATGTCCCAGCAGCGAATTCAGCGGATGATCCAGTCACAGAGTTTCGGCGGTGAAAGTCTGTCCTGCATTGCCGATACCCAGGGGAAGGTGATCATTTCACCGACTTCGTTAGATCCCTTTATGAAGCTGGATGAGATCTTTGTAGAAAAACGGGATGCGAAGGTCATCTCCGAGATCAAACAGATGCAGCAGCGAATGCAGCGGGGAGAACGCGGCGTAATCCAGTTTACAGCCCGCGATCAGTCCGAATTGGTCTTATCCTACATTCCGATTCAAAACGGTAAATGGGTGCTGCTGACCTTGGTGCCGGCAGCGTACATGTCGCGGGAAGTCGATTTGTATGCTTTCTGGAATTGTGTCGTTTTGGCGCTGCTGTTAGTCTTCTGCGCGCTGATCTTATTGCTGAGTCTGTACCGCGGGTGGAAACACCGCCGCCGTCTGAGTGAAATTGCGTTTGTGGACGCCTTGACCGGCGCGCTGAATCATTCTGGCTTTCAGATGCTGTGCCAGCGCAGGCTGGAAACGGCAGGCTGTTCGGGACAGTCGATTCTGTTTATTAATTTAAAGCATTTTAAGCTGATTAACGAAAACTACCGCAGCGAAATAGGCAACCAAGTGCTGAAAATCTTCATGGAATGTCTTCAGGACTCAATTGCGGAACCGGAGCTGGCCGGCCGGATTGAGGCTGATCATTTCGCCTTGTTAGTCCGCGGACAGGATCTTGAACAGCTGAGGGCGCGGATGATTCAGCTTCAAAAAGCGGTTCAGGCGAAGCTGACCGAACAGAAAATCGGCTTTTCCCTGACCTTTAATGCCGGTTTTTATGCGATAGAAAGCCCTTCGCAGGATATTCAGGTCATGCTGGGACGGGCTAAGACCGCTTGCTGGAGTGCGAAAAAACAGGAATTGCTGATCTGTCAGTACGATCAGCAGCTAATTGATGCGCTCCGACATGAACATGCCCTGGCCGAAGCTTTTCCCGAAGCCTTGCGCAGCGGGCAGTTTATGATTGTCCTGCAGCCGAAGGTGGATCCGCAAAAGGAACAGGTGGCTGGCGCGGAAGCGTTGATTCGTTGGAAGCATCCGGAGAAGGGCATGATTTCCCCGGCTCAATTCATCTCAGTTTTTGAAAATAACGGGTTGATCGTACAGCTGGACTACTTTGTATTTGAACACGTGTGCATGCAGCTGGCCGCCTGGCAGAAAGCTGGAAAAAAGCAGATACCGATTTCGGTTAATCTGTCGCGCCATCATTTTAAGAACTTCGATTTTCTGAGCCGCCTGCAGACGCTTGCGGCCCGGTATCAGGTCGATCCCAGCCTCATCGAGTTGGAAATTACGGAATCAATCTTCTTTGATGAACCCTCCATTGAGCGCGTCAAACAGATCGTCCATCAAATCCATCAGGCGGGTTTTACCTGTTCATTGGATGATTTCGGATCCGGCTATTCTTCATTGGGTTTATTAAAAGAGTTTGAGATCGACGCAATCAAACTGGATCGGGTCTTTTTTCCAGAGGTGCTGGATCATCGCAGCCGGGTGGTGATTGAAGGCATCATCGCACTGGCCAAAAACTTAAACCTCGAAATTGTGGCTGAAGGGGTTGAGCATGCCGATCAGGCGGCCTTCCTGTGCGAGATTGGCTGTGATCGAATTCAAGGTTATTATTATTCCCCGCCGTTAGCGCCGGACGCGTTTGACTCACTGCGGGAACAAATGGATCATGGCTGCTGGAAGTCTTCCTGAGCGGAGGACTTTTTCTCTTTCCAACATGCTTCTCACTCCTTGCGGCGGTTCAGTTTTCCGCTATAATGAAAAAGGATAAAAGAGAAAGGAAAAAATCAGTAAGCTTATTACTGACTGGAAAATGAAGAAATGAGAATTGTTTTGCAGCGTGTCAAGGAAGCCTCTGTTGCGATAGACGGACAGCTTTATAATGAAATTGAAGGCGGTTATCTGCTTTTGGTGGGCATCACCGAGGGCGATACTGAAGAAACCGCAGAAAAAATGGCGGCTAAAGTTCATGATCTGCGCATTTTTGAAGATGAAAATGGTAAAATGAATTTAGCGATTGAACAGATCGGAGGCCAGGTGCTGTCGATTTCGCAGTTTACCTTGTACGCCAACTGCAGAAAAGGCCGGCGGCCAAGCTTTGATCAGGCGGCCCGGCCGGAACTGGCCAGTCCGCTGTACGATCATTTCAATGAAGCGCTGCGCCGCCAAGGGCTGGTTGTAAAACCGGGAATTTTCGGGGCGGAGATGAAAGTGCGGCTGCTGAACGACGGTCCGGTGACCTTGATTCTGGACAGCAGCGAATTATTTTAGCCATCCTGTTCAAAAAAACAAAGAAGGAAACAGACAAATAGTCTGAAAAGGAGGAAAAGCATGGCCCAGGTGATTTATGGTTCTGAGGTATCAAAAGACATTCGCGCTCAGCTGAGTGAGCAGATGGAAGCGCTGCGCGGCGCGGAAGCGCGGATGCCGAAGCTGGCGGTGATTCTGGTCGGCAATAATCCGGCGTCGCTTTCGTATGTCACCGGCAAGGAAAAAGCCTGCGCGCAGGTCGGCATGGAATCGGAGCTGATCCGACTGCCGGAAGCAAC
>NZ_HE998570.1:231386-303569 GCF_000327285.1 Holdemania massiliensis AP2
TGCCGGAAGCAACGACCCAGGACGAATTGATGGCGGTTGTCCGCCGCCTGAACGAAGATCCGGCCGTCGATGGAATTCTTTGTCAGCTGCCGCTGCCGCGGGGGCTGGACAGCGCCCAGGTTATTCGTGAAATCCGGCCGGATAAGGACGTCGATGGATTCCATCCGATCAACGTCGGAAAGCTGCACTTAAAGGAAGACGGATTTGTACCATGCACACCGCTGGGCTGCATGGAGCTGCTGCACCGCATGGGCGTCAATCCGTCGGGCAAGCGGGCGGTGGTGCTGGGCCGAAGCAATCTGGTCGGCGCGCCGGTAGCCCGGCTGCTTCTCAATGAAAACGCGACGGTTACGATCTGCCATTCCAAAACGGAAAATCTGCCGCAGGTGTGCGCTGAAGCGGATATTCTGATCGCGGCGGTCGGCCGGGCAAAAATGGTCACAGCGGAGTATGTCAAGGAAGGCGCGGCTGTCATCGACGTGGGGATTAACCGCAATGAACAGGGCAAGCTGGTCGGCGACGTGGATTTCGCGTCGGTTGAACCGAAGGCCGGGTTCATTACCCCGGTTCCCAAAGGCGTAGGCCCGATGACAATCACGATGCTGCTGAAAAATACCTTGAAGGCCTATCGCCAACATGAAGGGGAATAGCTTATGATTACAGATTATGATTTAAACGATATTGTTGAAATGAAGAAGGAACATCCCTGCCACAAATCAAAATACTGGAAGATCATCCGCATGGGCGCCGACATTAAAATTAAATGTTTGGGCTGCGGCGCGGCGATCATGTTTCCCCGTTCGGAATTTGAGCGGAAATGCAAAAAAACTCATCGAGAAAGCGGACAAGGCGGAGTAAAACCGTCTTTTCTGTTTTTACCGCATGCTGCATCTTGAGAATCAGCCTGAAAAAAGGTAAACTAATAAAGGATTCGAGCGGTCTGAATCAGAAGAAGACCGCACAGTGAAAGGATGAAAAACTTATGTCATTAACCGCAGGTATCGTAGGACTGCCGAATGTCGGCAAGTCCACCCTGTTTAACGCCATCACCCAAAGTCAGGTCGAGGCGGCGAACTATCCGTTCGCAACGATTCAGCCCAATGTCGGCGTTGTCGAGGTGCCGGATGAGCGGATCGACAACATTTCGGCGTTGTTCAGGCCGAAGAAAATTATCCGCACGACTTTTGAATTTACAGACATCGCCGGGTTAGTCAAAGGGGCTTCCCAGGGGGAAGGGCTGGGGAATCAGTTTCTGAGTCATATCCGTCAGGTTGACGCGGTCTGCCATGTCGTGCGCTGCTTTGACAATCCGGATATCACCCATGTTGAAGGCTCTGTCGATCCGATCCGCGATATTGAGATTATCAATCTGGAGCTGGCGCTGGCCGACTTGCAGACGGTGGAAAACCGCATTACAAAGGTCGAGCGCAAAGCCCAGGCGAAAGATAAGGAAGCCGCGGCAGAATATGCCGTGTTAAGCAAACTGGTGGAAGCGCTGCGCGAGGGCAAGGCTGCCCGCGGCGTTGAGCTGACTAAAGAAGAAGCCCTGATCGCCAAGGGATATCAGCTGCTGACGGCTAAACCGATGATTTATGTCGCGAATATGTCGGAGGATGATATTGCCGATCCTGAAAACAATGGCTATTATCAAAAGGTGAAAGCCTACGCCGAGGCGGAGAATAACGATGTGATCGCCATCTGCGCCCAGATTGAAGAAGAACTGTCATCGCTGGAAAAAGAAGAAAAGCGGACGTTTCTGGAAGAATTGGGAATTCCGGAATCGGGTCTGGATCGGGTGATCAAATCGGCTTATCATTTGCTGGGCTTAAAAACCTACTTCACGGCCGGGGAACCGGAAGTGCGGGCCTGGACGTTCCGCGAAGGCATGACAGCTCCGGAATGCGCGGGCATTATCCACACGGATTTCCAGCGCGGTTTCATTCGGGCGGAAACTTACAGTTATGAGGATCTGATGACGTACAAGAGCGAAGCGGCGTTGAAGGAAGCAGGCCGGCTGCGTCTGGAAGGCAAGGACTATATCGTTCAGGACGGCGACGTCATGCATTTCCGTTTTAACGTCTGATTCTTTCCAAAGAAGGATCTGAAATGCTCTGCGGATCTTGTTGATCCACAGAGTTTTCTTTTGGTTTTAATCTTCATCCGGTCAGCCCGTTTCCCTTTGTGTCTTTACAGAGAGTATGGATAAGAGGATCAAGAGTATGGATCAGCTTATTCTGTTTCTTTCCAAGAGTGCCTATAATTAAGCCCGGAAAGAAGGAAATACACGATGAAAAAACTGTTTGCGATCGCGGCTTCGCTGGCGCTGCTTGCCGGCTGTGCTGCCCAGAATAAACCAGAACCGACCATGACTCCAACCACAGAACCTTCTGCTGCCCCGGAAACGACGGGAACTTGGCAGGCTGGTATTGCTAGTGTCACGAGTTTGAAAACGAACGATGCCCAGGCAGATAAGGAAGGCTCGATTGAAATCAATACGACAATCGCTTCCCTTGTTTTGGATGACATGGGCAAGGTAGTCTATGTTTCTCTGGATACCGCTCAAAACAGCGGTGCCTTCAGCAACGAAGGACTGGGAGATGCCGAGAAGAATGCAGCCCGTCCGACAAAAAAGGAACAGGGCGAAGGTTACGGCATGATCAAAGCCAGCTCCATCGGCAAGGAATGGCATCAGCAGGCAGAAGCTCTGGAGGCCTGGATGACAGGAAAGACGATGGAAGAAATCATGAATTTGCCGGTAGGCGAAGATGGAAAGACGACCGAAGCGGATGTGATGACTTCCTGCACGATCGGCGTCAGTGATTTCCTGGCTGCTGTGGAAAAAGCCTCGCAATCGCTGCAGCCGGTTGCTAACGCAGCAGCGATGCACAGTGCCAGTGAATCCGAACTGACCGTCAAGGATGCGGCCGCTGACGCTTTAGGCAGCGTTCAGGTCAATACAAGCTACATTTTGATGGGGACTGACGAGCAGGGAACGGTTCTCTTTACACTGCTGGATACCGCCCAGAATCAGGGACAGTTCTCAGCCGAAGGCAAAGTCGACATGGAAAAGAGTCAGTCGTCCCTGACCAAAGGCGAACTGAAAGACGGCTACGGCATGGTCAAAGCCAGCTCTATCGGCAAGGAATGGTATCAGCAGATTGAAGGCCTGACCCATTGGATGGAGGGGAAATCCGCAGCTGAGATTGAAGCGCTGCCGGTGGATGAAGCAGGCAAGACGACGGATCCGGATCTGATGACTTCCTGCACGATCGGCGTTGATGGCTTCAAAGCGTTGGCTGCGAAAGCTCTGGCAGATTAATTCAACAATTCAAATTTCGATGAAACGGCTGAGGAACCGCCGTGCCGGAATCTGAAATATAAAAAACTCTGAACACATAGCCTCACCTTTTCTGAATCAAGGAAACGGACGGCTTTGGAATCGGAGTTTTTTCTTTATCTGCGAATCCGCGGTTATTCTGGATTCAGCAGCATTTCATTCTGTTCCTGAAGCTGACGGCGGTAGCCCGTAGGCGAAATGCCGACATGCTTGCGGAAGATCGAGGAGAAATGATGCGGACTTGCAAATCCCAATTCATCCGCGATCATCTTAACGGTATAGTCAGGATTGCTCAGATAGTCTTTGGCGATCAGCAGCCGATAATTGAGGATAAACAGCTGAACAGATTGACCGGTATGCGCCTTAAACAGTTTGTAGAGATAGATTTCGCTGATTCCCAAATGCTGAGCTAATCCTTTCACACTCAGGTTTTCCTGAAGATGAAGCTGAATATAGCTGACCGCCCGGCTGATCAGATAGTTGGTGTTTTTGACGGGAACCGGAGCCAGGGAGTGAGGTGCCAGACCTTTCTGCGCCTGCCGTACCATGAAGATCAGCAGGGAAGAAAACAAGTTCTGAATGATCAGACAGCCGCCGGGCTGATGGTTAGAAGCTTCCGCAAAGATGTTTTCCAACATAAATTTCATCGCCTGATCTTCCGTATCCCGGACCTGAAACTGGGGTATCAGACTGCTCATGCGTCTTAAAAATTCCTGCCGCATCGGCAGATTGCTGATCTCAAAGTTGACAAAATAAACCTCTAGTTCTTCCTGTTCTTCGGTGGGGATCAATAAAGCGCTGGGCGGAAGAAAGACCGCAGAGCCGGCTTCCACCGGATAAACCTGCTGATCCGCCAGAATTAATCCGTGGCCTCTTACGATATAGTCGATGCGGAATAAATGAATATACGACTGCGGGTTTTCCTCGGCAGCGGCTTTGAGATAGCCGGCATGAAACGCCTTGATCCGGTATTGATAAAGGCGCCTGCCTAATTCATCCGGATGAATATCATATTGAAAAATTGTGTTTTCCATAACGATTCCTCATTTTATTTGCTGAATAAGCCAACGGATTAAAGGGTTGGATTTTTGATCAGGGATGCTTCTTGCTTTGGATTGGAATTAGATTGGCAGGGAGCTGCTTTTGACGGTAGGCTGAAGGTGAACAGCCGGCATATTTATGAAAGCTGGCTGAAAAATAATCCGCGCTCGCAAAGCCCAGCTGCTGCGCGATCTCCTTCATCGAATATTCCGGGTTGCTGAGATATTCGCAGGCCAGCTGCATTCGATATTCAAGAATAAAGGTCTGCGGCGATTGCTGAGTGTGTTCCTTGAACAGCTTATAAAGATAGATCTCACTGATATTCAGATGGTCCGCTACCGCTTTGACGCTGACTGGATTGCCGATATGCTGATAAATGTAGCTGACCGCCCGGCTGATCAGATAATGCGTTGAATTGATGGCAGTAGGCTGCAGATTGAAAACGGCTTCGCCCTCACAAGCCAGGCGCACCATTTTAATAAGCAGGGAACAAAACAGATTCTGCACTATCAGACAGGAACCTAAATTGGAGTGGGAGGCTTCCTTAAAAATCTGTTCAAAGAAATAAAGCAGGATTTCCCGATTGTTGTCATGGACCTGATAGAATGGAAACCACTCCAGCAGCCGGGTTAAAAACTCATCGCGCAGGGTCAGATTGCTGACGTCAAAATTGATGAAGTAAGCTTCGACTTCCGCTGTGGGATCAGCTTGAGTTAAAATTCCTCGCGGCGGAATGATAACGGCATGGCCTGAACAGACCGGAAAAGCCTGATCGTCGATGATTAACATCGCTTTGCCTCGAAGAATATAATTGACGCGGAATAAATGAATGTAGGACTGAGGATTTTCCTCAGCCTTGGCTAAAATCCGCCCGATACGGAAAGCCTTAAGCCGATAGTGATATAAGCGCTGGCCCAGGGCGTCCGGCTGAATCGTATATTGAAAGACTTCGTTTTGCATGACCGTATCCCTTCTCATGAATTCAGTATAGCAGAATCCAACAAAAAGATTGTAAATATGACTGAAGATCCGTGAATAAACAAAGAAAAAGGAGAGGAAAAGAAAAAAATTATCAATGTAAGAAGAAATGAAATTTGTATGAAAATGCATGGAAAGGGATTTCAAGGCGGGCAAAATATGGTAAAATAGAAATACATAAAAGGAGGCCTTGATTATGAAACTGATCTTAGCCATTGTATCTAATGATGATAGTTCCAGTGTTTCTTCTGCTTTAACCAAAGCCAATTTCCAGGTAACGCGGCTGGCGACTACCGGCGGATTCCTGCGGGCAGGCAATACAACGATGATCGTCGGCACAGATGACGACAAGGTGGATCAGGCTATTGAAATTATCGGCAATGAAAGTAAGCGCAGAACGGAAATCGTTCCTTCGACGGCTTCTTACGATATCGGCCGGTATGCTTCATTCCCGGTAGAAGTTCAGGTCGGAGGAGCAACCATCTTCGTTCTGGATGTCGAGAAATTCCTGAAACTGTAATCCAAGGTCAAAAACGGAGGGAAACTTCCGTTTTTCTTATGCGAAAGAAAGCCGGGAAAATGTTTAGATAAGCAGGCCGTTTTGATCATTTTCAGTTTAAAACTGAGGTCATTGAACCATCCTGAAATCAGGAGGATCGTTAACAATGAAAAAATGTATGGTTATGTATGCTTCATCGACCGGCAATACAGAACAGATGGCGATGGCAATTGTGGAACAGGCGCGGAAAGAAGGCGCAGAGGTGGTGCTGTGCACAGCGTCCACACTGCCTGCGGCCGAGCTGCCAACCATTACCCATTGGGCTTTGGGCTGTTCAGCCCATGGCGTTGAGGAATTGGATGAAGCGGAGTTTATGCCTGCTTTGGAACAGATTGAGCCGTATCTGCGTGGAAAACCGGTGCTGTTGTTTGGCTCCTATGGCTGGGGTGCGGGTGCGTATATGAAGCCGTGGGAGGAACGGACGCGGCTGATCGGCGGGATTCTGTGCGGCGAAGGTTTCGTGTTTGAAGGCGCACCGGCGGAAGCGGCGGTTGAAGAAGGAAGACAACGGGCGAAGACACTGCTGGCGCAGTAAATCTTCGCTTTTCTTATGGTGAGGGAAGCTTGTTTTGTGATACACTGAAAGCATGGACAAAAGGAGTCAGATATGCGCAGCATGACGAAAGAACAAGCGGTCTGCCGGATGCGGCATGCTCATCATCTGGACAGAAAGCTGCCCCGAGATCAAATTCTGGAAGCGGCTTCAGCCTGCGGTTTTGTCAACAGTCCGCCGGGAAGCTGGGAACTGGCTGTCAGGGCGCGGGTTGAAGCCGTCAGCCGGAATGATCTGCATTGCGAGCTGATCGAAACCAAACGCTTAATGCAGGCGTGGAGTCTGCGCGGGGCACCGACGATTTTTCCAACGGCCGAAGCCGGGACTTTTTTAGGCGCACTGGCCGCGCAGGAGGATGAAGTTCCGATCTATGCCCAACCGCTGAGCTACACTGCCCAAGCGTTAAAGGCAGATCAAAAGGTCTTGCTGGAAGCATTGCGGCAGGCCTGCCGCATTTTAGACGACAGCGTGGTTGTCGGCAAAGCACAGCTGGATCATGTTCTGGCGGAAGCGATGAAATCTTATTTGCCTCCATCCGTGCGCAGCCAGGCGGATGAACCTTCGCTGGTTGCCAAAAATCAAACGCTGCTGGAAGCGGCGGTGTCGTATCTGCTTCGGCAGTGTTCGCTGGAAGGGCGCGTGATGATGGGAGAAAGACAGAAGCAGGAACCCGTCTTTCTCAGTCCCTCCGCCTGGTTTGGAAGCGCGCTTGATAATCAGCAGCAGCCGCAACGGATCGTCGATCAATTTCTGCACTGCTACGGTCCAGCCTCGGTTCAGGATTTTGCCCGCTGGACGGGCTGCAGCCGGATGCAGGCGCAACGGCTGTGGGCGTTGAGTGAGGCTGAGCGGATTGAGGTTGACGTGCAGGGCCAGCGTGGATGGATGCTGAAAGCGGATCTGGAAGAGCTGGACAGGCTGCCGCAGGAAACTTCCGCGATGCAGCTGCTGGGCACACATGATCCGTTTCTGGATTTGCCTCAGCGCAGCTGGATTCTGACGGATCCGGCCGCACAGAAAAAAGTCTGGCGGCTTGTCGGAAGTCCCGGCGTTGTGCTTCACAAGTCACAGATTGTTGGGATCTGGAACGCCCCGGTACAAAAGGGGAAGGCTCAGGCCCGCATCACCTTGTTCAAAGCGCTGACTCCTGCACAACGGGACCAGGTTTGTGCTGAAATGATCCAGCTGCAGGGCTTTCTCCAACGCCCTATGGGAACCTGCGATTTTTTGGAATAAGCCAGAAAGAAAGGAACTCAGAGGATCAGAAAAAGAAGAAAAGGGGGAATCGGAATGGAACTCAGAAGAATGGAAACCCATGATCTGCCGGCTGTGATGGCGATTCTGCATCAGGCGCAGGCATACTTCAAAGCCCAGGGAATTGATCAGTGGCAGGATGGCTATCCGGATGAAGCAACCCTGCTTCAGGATATTCAAAACGGCACTGCTTACGTTGCGGAGCAGGATAAGATGATCGCGGGCTGCGCGACGGTGGCGTTTACACCGGATGAAAACTACACGACGATGGTCAGCGGCCAATGGCTGACGGATCGGCCCTATGCCGTGATTCACCGCATCGCTGTCGATGAGCAGCTGAAAGGTCAGGGGATTGCCGGCTGGATTCTGGCACAGGCAGAACAGATGTGCTCTCAGCGCGGCGTGCTGAGCATCAAAATTGACACGCATCAGGACAATGCTTCGATGCGGCGTTTGCTGGAAAAACACAACTATCAGTTATGCGGCGTCATTCAGCTGCATCGTGACCTGAGTTTACGGGTTGCTTATGAAAAGAGGTTAGAAGAATGAAAACAACACAATGGGAATTACTGCAGAAAATCGGCTTTGTCCGCGTCAGCGGCACCCAACAGGAAAAACAGGCGGCAGAGCTTTTGCGGGAAGCCGTAGAAGCTTGCGGGGAAAAGGCGCGTCTGGAAATGTTTGAGGTTGCCGATCAGAGCATCGAAAAGGTCAGCTGTGCCACGGAGAAAACCAGCTACACGGTCACGGCTTACGGCGGCTGTGGGGAAACCGAAGACAGCGGCATCACCGCACCGTTCTATTATATGGAATATCCCGGCGCCGTCAGTCAGCAACAGGCCAGCGGCAAGATCGTCCTGGTCAACGGCTATCTGAATTATAAATTGTATAAGGCTTTAGTTGAAAGCGGCGCTGTCGGCTTTATTACCTACAATGGCGAAGCGCGGGACAGTGCGGAAACCACGGATATCGCCCATCGCGAACTGCGCGACAAACTGGCGGAATTAGGCCGTCTTCCGGGCGTCAACATGACGATTCAGGATGCGATGCGGCTGGTGCAGGAAAACCCGAAGATGATCACGCTGGTGGTCCAACAGAAGCCGCTGAAGGCGGTTTCGCAGAACGTCATCGCTGAAATTCAGGGCTTAACCCGACCGGAAGAGGTCATCGTGCTGACCGCGCATTATGATTCCGTTGAATACAGCACCGGTGTGTATGACAACGGCGCAGGCAGCGTCATTTTGATGGAGCTGCTGCAACATTTCCACGATCATCAGCCTAACCGCACGCTGCGTTTTATCTGGTGCGGCAGTGAGGAACGGGGCTTATTGGGCTCCCATGCCTATGTGGATACGCATGAAGACGATCTCAAGGCGATCCGTTTTAACGTGAATGTGGATGTGGCCGGTGCTGTTTTGGGGCATGACAGCGCCTGGTGCTTAGGCCCGATTGAACTGGAAGCGATGGTAAAAACCTATGCGGCGCAGGCTGGGATTCAGCTCGAGGTAAAAAGCGAGGTTTATTCCAGCGATGAAGTCCCGTTCTCTGATCAGGGCATTCCTTCCGTCAGCTTCATGCGTTTCGGGGAAAGAGGCGCCAACTACATTCACAACCGGCATGACGTGCTGGATTATCTGAGTGCCGACAGTCTTGCAAAGACGACCCAAATTGTGCTGAATTTCCTCAAGCAGCTCGATCAAAGCGTCGTGTTCCCGATTGAGCGGAAGATTCCGGAAGATCAGAAAAAGAAGATCGACGAATATTTGAATAAAACCGAGAAAAAATAACAGGAAAGAAAGCGGCAGCGGCGTTAAAGGATGCGCAGAACTGCCGCTTTTTGTATTGTGAGTGCAGGGAACTTTTGATTTTGATTCATTTAGGTTACTCGTGAGTCCTGCAGAATGGTCTTGATCCTGTTTCCTGGGCATGAGATTATGGCAATTGCTGACACTCAATCCCATCTTTGACAGTTAGACAAAGTTAAGCCTCAGGAAACACCTTTAATAAAGGCATCCTGAAGCTTTTAGCTATTTAAAAAATGTAGTAATTTTAAGGCCGAGTTTTAATTGGACGAAGAATTGATCGTAGTTGTGAAGTCTAATAATTTAAGTGTCGATATAAAATCTAAAAAGTAGATGAAGCTTATTTGTCAATTCCGTGCGCTGATTAGCCTTTGGTACAATTTGCACTTTTGCGCCGACCTTGATATCGGGTCTGTTTTATTCTTCATAATACTGAAGCATAAAGCATGTTCTGATTACTTTAATTTTAATCGCTACTCTCTTTAAGTCAAGATTTGCGCAGGAAAATTAAAGATATAGGATAGTAATAGCCATGATACTTGATATTTATGAGGCTGAGGTTCAATTCAAAAGTGTTTTTTTATTGTTGAAGTAGTCTAAGATATAAAAAAGACTTATTCTCTATTTGTTATAAATACAGCCCTTATCATCAGAATATGTTCTAAGATCATCTTTGGAAATTTCATGGGGTATAAAATACATAGTGTTTCCGTCCAGTCTTGTATAACCATCAATAGTTTTATCTGTTATTTCAGGCATAATAAAACAACCCTCGCCCTCACAACTTGTCAATTTAGTATAATCGAGTACTTCCCCATAGTAATAGAACAAATTCTCTTCTATTTCTTCAAATCTTCCATAATAATAATCTCCTCCAGTTTCACTATAACCAATTCTAAAAGTGCCGTCACTATAAAAAACAAGATAGAAACCAGACCCTAGTTTTTCTTCGGTAAGACCATAATACTCTAAAGATGGACATGTGAATTTAGTCATTTCATTAGAAAAAATATTAATAGAATCATTACTTGATGAGCTATCTAAGGTAGAAATAGGAGTTGATATTAACTCTGGATTGTTAGAGGTGGCAGGATCAGAATCCGGTACAGCAGATTTATCATTTGAATCACAGGCGCATAAAGCAAATAAAACAAAAACACAGATACAAAGAATTTTTCTATACATTGTTTTGCCTCCTAACATAACTATATCATTTGATTAAAATCTATAGAAATTTTTTTAGTCTTTCTTTGATATTTCATTATAATATCCTTGCTAGTGTGACATAAGATTCCAGCAATCGCTGACGCTGTAAGAAAGAAGTATGATAAAATAAGAACAGAAAAAGGGGAAGTATGATGAAGTTCAGCATCCGGCATAAAATTATATTCTTCTTTTCGCTGGCCAGCCTGCTGGTCTTTTCCGCGTTGGGCGCGTATATCGGCTTTTCTGTCCGTCCCCGGACGATGACACAGACCCGGTTTGCGATCAGTCAGATGGTTGAATCCAAAGCCAATGAGGTCAGCATGTGGGTGAAGCGCATGGCTGTGGAATACCGCACGATCGCGGCGATTCCCGCTTTCAGTTCGATGGACGTGCGGGAAATTACGCCGCTGATCGACCGTTTTACCGAGCTGTATAAAAAGAACGGAGAAACGATGGAAACCTTCTCCTACATCGGAAAAAATGGGTTCTGCTGGATTAATTCCAGCGCTGTGGAGAACCTGATGGATCACAACGATTATCAGCTGGCTTATCAGGATGACCGCGAATTTATTCTCTCCCTGCCGGTTGTCAATCCGGAGCATCGGCAGGTGATGCTTTTCTACTACCCGGTTCTGGGCGGGACCGGCATCAAAGAAGCGCTGCTCTGCGCAGCGATTCCGACGGTGCGGTTAAAGGAAATTGTCAATCCCGTTCAGATTTATGAAGGCCGCAGCTGGGTCATGACCCGGAATAAGGATCTGATCACGACGGATGAGGAATACTTTGTGGAAAACGTCCTCTCCCGCCCTGCTTTGGATCAGCTGGATATGCAGGCCATTATCAGTTCCGATCAATTCCGCGTGCGCGATGCACGGGGGCAGTGGGCAACGCTGTTTGTGTCGCCGGTGACGGAATACGACGACTGGGTATTCTGTACGCTGGTGCAGGATTCCGTGATCGGCCGTTCGACCAACCAGATCCTGATCGGCG
Source organism: Holdemania massiliensis AP2 (assembly GCF_000327285.1). GTDB lineage: Bacteria > Bacillota_I > Bacilli_A > Erysipelotrichales > Erysipelotrichaceae > Holdemania > Holdemania massiliensis. Next base: position 243,107 of record NZ_HE998570.1, read on the forward strand.
TTCTGATTTTGTTCTGCGTTTTGCTTGTGATCAACATCGTCATGGGCGCTTCGCTGGTGCAGTGGGTGCTTAAGCCGATCCGGGCGCTGCAGGGACAGATGAAGCGGGTGGAGGAAGGAACGCTGGACGCCTATTATACGCTGCCGGGAACGCGCGATGAAATTGATTCGCTGGGCCGTTCCTACAATGCGATGCTCGATGAAATCATTTCGCTGATCGACCGGATTTATGAGGAACAGGCGGAAAAACGTCAGGCTGAGTTGAAAGTGCTGCAGGCTCAGATCAAGCCGCATTTCCTTTACAATACGCTGGACAACCTCAAATGGATGGCTAAAGCGCAGGGGGCGGATGAAGTCGCCAAAGCGATTACATCGCTGTCAACCTACTTTCGGATCTTTTTGAGCAACGGTCAGGAAAAGATTACGCTGGCGCAGGAATTTAAGCATACGGAAGCCTATCTGACGATGCAGAAAATCCGTTACGGTCAGAAACTAAATTATACATTGGAGCTGGATGAGGCGGCGCGCGATCTGCCGATGCTGAAAATCCTGATTCAGCCGTTGGTTGAAAATGCGATTAACCATGGCTTAAAACCGAAGGAAAACGGCGGAACAATTCGTGTCAGCGCCAGCTTGCTGGACGATACGCTGCAGATTCAGGTGACGGATGATGGCGTGGGCATGGATGAAGGGACGCTGCAGACACTGCGTCAGGCGCTGCAGAATCAACAGATGGAAGGTCACTATGGATTACAGAATGTGCTGCGCCGCTGTCGGATTGAATATGGCGAAAAGGCCCAGCTGAACATCGAGAGCACATTGGGGCAGGGTACCTGCATCACGCTCATTCTGCCTATCGATAAAAAGGAGGAATCGGTATGATCCGCGCTTTAGTCGGCGATGATGAAGAAAATATCCGCAATGGTTTAATTCGCCAGATCGAATCGCTGAATCTGGGAATTCAGGTCGTCGCGGCGGCGGAAAACGGCCGTCAGGTCATGGACTGCTATGAAAAAATGACGCCGGATCTGTTGGTGCTGGATATCAACATGCCGCTGATGAACGGGCTGGAATGCATCGAGCAGATCCGCGCTCAGGATCAGGACTGCGTGATTCTGATCCTGTCCGGCTATGATTCTTTCAGTTATGCCCAGAAAGCGATCCAGCATCATGTGGACTTCTATTTGTTGAAGCCGGTGGAGGATGAGGAATTGGAAGACGCGCTGCGTCAGTCGGCGCAGCGATTTCAAAGCCGCATGGAACAGCGCAAGCTGCTTCGCCTAGTGAAGGAAAAAGAACCTGAACCCGCTTCGCTGATCCGCTATTTATATGAACATTTTACCGATCCGGATCTCAATGCCGAAAAGCTGCAGGAACAGTTTTCAATCAGTCATTCAACCTTGTTCAAGCTGGTGAAAACGGCTACCGGAAAAACGCTGGTGGAACTGATCACGGATTTGCGGATGGATCTGGCGCAGCGGCTGCTGAGGCAGAAAGAGCTGCCGGTGAAGGAAGTTGCCGGACGGTGCGGTTACAGCGATCAGTTCTATTTCTCGCGGATCTTTAAGAAACAAACCGGTCTTTCCCCCAAGGAATACCGCAATGCCGCTGATCAGGGAGAAGGACGATGAAGCGGGGGTGGAGGATCCTGGTTCTCTGTCTGGTTCTTTCCGGCTGCGCGCCTTCTGCCCGTGTGGTGAAAGAAGTCGATGATCAAGGCCGGATCAGCGGAACTTTTACGGGAACCGGCCAGGGCAAGCAGGGAGAAATTCAGGTGGATGTGATGATCGACCGCAATCAAATTCAGCACATTGAGATCCTTTCGCATAATGAAATTCCCGGTTTTGATACAGCGATGGTGCAGATGAGCGATGAGATCTTGTCCAAGAACTCCCTGCAGGTGGAGCCGGTCAGCGGCGCGACGTATACCTCTCAGGGTTTTTTGCAGGCGGTTCACAACGCGCTGGATCAGGCTGGGCTCAGCGAGCAGCAGCTGGGCTGGAGCGATGAGGAAAAAAACGAACAGGCAACGGAATGCGACGTACTGATTGTCGGCGGCGGCGGCGCCGGGTTTGCCGCGGCGATCGAGGCGCTTTCGCAAAGTGAGGACGAAGTTCTGATCGTGGAAAAAATGTCCTTCGGCGGCGGCAATACGCGGATGTCCGGAGGTGAATTTGCCGCTCCGCTAAACTGGGTGCAGCGGCAGGAGGGAATCGACAAGGACAGTCCGGATTTGTTTTATGATGATTTAATGAAGGGCGGCAAGCAATTAGGCAATCCCGAATTGGTGCGGATTTTAGCGCAGAACGCGCTGCCCAACGCGCAGTGGCTGCGGGATTTTGTCGGGGTCCAATATCGCGATTACCAATCCTGGTACGGCGGCCATACCGTGGCAAGAACACTGTGGCCGATCGGCGATGGCCCGCAATATGTGGATACCTTGATCAAAAAAGCAGAATCTCTGGGCGTGCAGGTTGAATACAACACCCGTGCCGAACGCTTTCTGCAGGATGAAAGCGGCCGGGTAATCGGCATTGAAGCCACCCGCGGCGGACGCCCGCTGCGTTTCTATGCCCGCAAAGGCGTGATCTTAACGACCGGCGGATTCGGCGCCAACGTAGAAATGCGGATGCAGTATGATACGCATTGGAACAAGCTGGATGAGAAGATCCCGACAACCAATTCCCCGGCAATCACCGGCGACGGTTTGCGGATGGCCCAAGCGATTGGCGCTCAACTGATCGGGATGGAATATATCCAGCTCTATCCGGTCAACAATCCGGCGACCGGCAACTATTACTTTCTCGACTATGCGCGCCTGACAGCCAACGCTTTATTGGTGAACAAGGAAGGCCGGCGGTTTGTCGATGAGAAGGAAACCCGGGATAATTTGTCGGAAGCTGCGCTGAATCAAACCGGAGCGATGATCTACGAGCTGATCGAACAATCCGTCGTTGATGAAATGCAGCTGGATGAAACGATTGAAGCGGAGGTTCAGCGCTGTTATGATCAGGGAGTTCTGGCGATGGGAACGCTGCAGGAATGCGCCGCGTTTTTCGATATTCCCCCAGCCGGACTGGAAGCGGCGGTGAATCGTTATAATCAATATGCCGCGAAAGGATCAGATCCGGATTTCGGCCGCAAGGACCAGCTGCAGCCGTTAGGTGAAGGCCCATATATGATGTTTTCCGCAGTGGTTTCCGTTCATCATACGATGGGCGGAGTTCAGATTGACACGGAGGCCCGTGTCCTCGACTCACAGGGTGAGCCGATCCCCGGCCTGTATGCGGCAGGAGAAGTGACCGGCGGGATTCACGGTGCGAACCGTCTGGGTTCCTGTTCGATCCCCGATACTGTGACCTTCGGCCGGATTGCCGCGCGCAGCGCTCTGGCGATGAAATAGATCGTCGCCGTTGAAAAAGAACCCGGACTTCCGTTACAATAAAGACATTGAATTGAAATCAGGAGGAAAATCATGTTATTACTTTGTTATCCGAAGTGCAGTACATGCATGAAAGCAAAAAAACATTTGAATCAGCTGGGTGTGGTGTTTGATGAGCGCGATATTTCCCGGGAAAATCCGACGGCCGCGGAGCTGAAGCAGTGGATCGTCCGCAGCGGCCTTCCGGTTAAGAAATTCTTTAATACGTCCGGCAAGCTGTATCAGTCGCTGCAGCTGAAAGACCGACTTTTGCAGATGAGTGAAGCGGACATGATCGAGCTGTTGGCGAGCGACGGCATGCTTGTCAAACGTCCGCTGTTGATTGATCAGGATCGGGTGCTGGTCGGCTATCGGGCCGAGGCGTACGAACAGCTCGTATGAAGATCCTGTTATCTCCTGCAAAAACGTTCCGCAAAGAAGCGCTGAGCAGCGTCCCTTCCATCCAAGCGCCGCGGTTTCCAGAAATGACAGAACAGCTTCATGAGGAATTGAAAAAGCTGACGGCGGCGCAGTGGCAGAAACAATTCAAACTGTCCGAGAAGGCGGCGCGGGAAAACGCCGCGCGTATGAATTCAGCGCAGCCGCTCACCGCCGCGCTGGCGGCTTTTCATGGAGAGGCGTTCCGCAGCTTTCATGCTGAAACGCTGAAAGCGGAAGACTGGCGGTATTGCGAGGAACATCTGCGGATTTTATCGGCTTACTATGGGCTGCTTCGGCCGCTCGACGCGATTGTGCCCTATCGTTTAGACCCGGGGGATAAAATCGGAGGTTTGCTTCCATTAAACTTGTGGAAGCCGATCCTGACGCGGGCGCTGGCTGAAGAAGAGGTGCTGATCTTGGCTTCGCAGGAATACGCCCGGATGGTTGAAGCGGCGGATGCGGTTTTCGTGCAGTTTATGAAGAACGGCCGGAAAGCACCGTCGATGGAGGCTAAAAAGCTGCGCGGAACGATGGCGCGGCAGATTGTCGATCTCAAGCTGGAGCAGCGGAATGCAGTTCGTCAGCTCCAGGTTGGAAACTATCGGTATAACCCAGAACAATCCCAAGCGAAGCTCTGGGTGTTTGAGGAAGGGGAACAAGAATGAAAAACAAAGGGGTTCAGTTTATTCTGTTATCCGCATTTTTCTTTGCGGTCATGAATTTGTTCGTGAAATTATCCGGCGATCTGCCGTCCATTCAGAAAAGCTTCTTCCGCAATTTGGTCGCGGCCGGCGTCGCGGCGGTTATTCTGATCCGCGGCGGCCAGGGATTCCGCTTTCAGAAAAAGAATCTGCCGCTATTGATCCTGCGCTCAACGCTGGGTACGATTGGCATTCTGTGCAATTTCTACGCCGTTGATCATCTGGTAATGTCCGACGCCTCGATGTTAAGCAAGCTTTCACCGTTTTTCGTCATTATTTTTTCGGCTGTTTTTCTCAAAGAAAAAGCCGATCCGGTGCAGAAGCTCAGCGTTGTTGCGGCCTTTGTCGGCAGTCTGTTCATCATCAAACCGGGGCTGCGGATCGATCAGATCGTTCCGTCTTTGATTGGCTTTGCCGGAGCGATGGCTGCCGGCAGTGCCTATACCTGTGTGCGGGGGCTGAGTCAGCGTGGGGAACGCGGCCCGCTGATCGTGTTTTTCTTTTCCGCTTTTTCCTGTCTGGCAACCCTGCCGTATTTGATGTTCAGCTTCGCACCGATGACGGGATTTCAGCTGGGATCGTTATTATTAGCGGGTGTTGCGGCAGCCTGCGCGCAGTTCAGCGTGACGGCGGCTTACAGCTATGCGCCGGCGAAGGAAATTTCCGTCTTTGATTATTCTCAGGTTGTATTTTCAGCTTTGCTGGGCTGGATTGTATTTGGTCAGATTCCCGATACCCTGTCATTTGTCGGCTACGCGGTGATCATTGCGGTCGCCGTGATGCTTTATCGGCATAATCGGAAGGTATCCAGCTGAACTTCGATAATTCAACATTTGAGAATAAAAAAAGAACGGAAATCCGAAAAATCAGATTCCGTCACGATGATTTCAGTTCTTATCGAGTCTCGGAAGCTTCCAGCCGGGCAATCAGACTATGAAGCTGGGCTTTGATCTCAGACCGCCGAAAACCCCGGTATCCGATTTCATCTGCAGTTCGATTTAAGTATTCCCAACAAAGTAAAATTCGCTGACGTTCGGCAAGTTCAATGACGTTCGGCGTTTTTTTATTTTGGAGGATAACCGCATGCTGATCCTCTTCAACCATAAACGTATAATCCGAACGCTGACTGCGATTCAGCGGAACAAAGTGATAATTCTGAACCTGTTCCAGCAGGTTCAGAATATTTTTCAAATGGGCCAGATATAAGGAAACCGTATAGGTGACGGGCAGAAAAATCGGCCCGCATGCCAAAGTTACAGTGACCTGTCCTGCCAGAACATCCTCTGGCTGAGCCAGATAACCAAGATCAATCAATTCTTCGTTCCGGCATGCCTGCATTAATTGAATTGCCTGAGCAAAATACCGGCTGATTTTCTTGTGGCCGTTTTGTTCTAAGATTTGAGTGCAATATTCAGTTAAGGCGCTGGGAGCCGTATTCATAGACAAGGCGGGTGTTTTCTGGATGCGGTTTCCCTGAGAACTGAAAAAATGGGTAAAGAGTCGCATCTGCGAATCGGGTGATTCATGATTGTGAAGCAGCGGCCGGCAAAGTGACAGATAATCATGAAATTCCGTCATATAGGTCTGAATCAAGGGCTCATCGGTAGCGAGAATGGTAACACAGCTGTCTGTGCGGTGGGCGATAGAGTGAGAAGAAAGGACTAGTTTTCCGGGAATAATGAATAATGTGCGCCGGTGAACCCGGTCCCGAAGCCCTGGATAGTAATAGGCTTTGATTTTTCCGGTGGCATAAGCATTCAGCCAGCGTGTTAAGGATTGATAAGCCATCTCTGCCGACAGCGGTGGCGGTGCAATATGTACGAGCTGACAGCCTTTTTCGATTAAAGCAGCCAGCCAGTCCCGGTTGTCAGCAGAGTAAGGATCCGCCTCCTGAATCCAGGCGTCAGATTCATCCGAGTAAAGATAGACAACAGCCGAAGGCGCGATCGTTAAAGCCGTGTTGAAAAACAAAGCGGCGGCTGTCCGCTTTCCAGCATTGCCGTAATATAGTTTGTTTTTAGCATGAGTCGGCGAAAGACTGCCCACACCGGTGGTTTTTTTTAATTCCTCAGGCAAAAGTTTCGTATTCCGAGTTAAGAGGTCCTGTTCGCAAAGCCAGGTATATAAAATTTCCGTCAGCAGTTCCGGCTGAGCTGTTAACGAAGCTTTGACATTCAGCTTGTCGGCAATTGCCTGACGCTGCACTGAACAGGAGCAGCGCTTGGCAAAATAGGAACTCATGGATTTGAGCTGTTCAAGCTGACGGGGGCGATTGCGATCCCCAGTTCTGAGCCGGCTGATCAAGGATGGATCAACCTTGAGCTCCTGGGCTAACATCCGGTTTGAGGTTTGTGTGGTTTTCATCAGAAAGTCCAGCATTTCCCAAAATTGCATGGCGTATTCCTCCTTTTTTTAGTATAAAACCGAATGTTAGAAATAACAACAATAATGTCACAAATGGTGACATGATTTGTCAATGACAATTAACGCGATTATCTTGAATGTTAAAAACAAATCGGTTATCCTAAATTTGTATTTATATCGTTATTGTCATATAAATTACACAATTAATGACAGACCTAAATAAGCTTGAAAATTGCCATTTTAGGCAATTTTTTATATCTATAAATTAGGAAAGACCATGGCTAAAAAAGTGTACTTTTTTTGACGATTTAAATGTTTATGTAATTAATTCTAGTTATTCGTTCTTAGTTAAGTGATTTTGTTCGGTTTAAATGAAGAAAAAAGCAACAACTAGATTTGATCAGGGGGGATGGCATGAATGAGAAGAAAAAAAGAATTTCATTCCGGAGTATTCTGAATGTTCTTCTTTGCGCTATCTTGATTCCGATTATTCTTATTAATTTAGTCTTGATTCTACGTGGCTATCTGCATCCGGAAGAACTGCCGGGAATCTTTGGGATAAAACCCGCTGTCGTCTTATCGGGCTCCATGGAGCCGACGATTAAAATCGGAGATCTGATTTTGGTTCACAGCGTGGATTCCGCTTCGCTGAAGAAAGGCGATGTGGTTTGCTACTTATATTCAGGGAAGGCGGTTACACACCGAATTCTGGAGATAACCCAAGATGCTGAAGGCCGGATTCAATATGTGACTCAGGGAGATGCCAATAATGTCCGGGATGATCAGGCCGTAAGACCGGAGCAGATTCAGGGGATTTATAAAGGTGAGCGGTTTTCCGGTTTGGGTCAGGCCATCCTGTTTATGCAGTCAACACAGGGAATGGTTTTGTTTATCCTTTGCCCGCTGTTCTTGTTTTTGATCTGGGATCTCTGGCGCCGGCGTCAGCTGGATCAGGCAGAGGCAAAACGAACGGCTGAGCTTGAAGCTGAGCTGGCTGCACTCAAAGCGGAAAAAGAAACTGCAGCCAAGGATCAGCCTTAGTTTATATGTGCCAGCCTGCCAAAACGAGATACAGGCTGTACAGACTCGGAATTTTCCGGGGAGATATAAATTGCTTTTGCGCAATTGAAAGCAAACTTGGAGGGGAAATTTCCCAATAAAGAAAGCGAGGAGCTTGTATGAAGAAAAAAGTTTATGCAGCACGCCTGGGCGTCACCGCCCTCGCTCTAACGTTGGTCACAACCTGTCTTATGGGTTCTACCTTAGCACGTTACGTTACTGAGGTAACCGGTTCAGCCAGTGCAGCCGTGGCTAAGTGGTCATTTAAGGCCAATGATAGCGCTGGAAGCACAGCATTTACTAACATTGATCTAGGAAAGACTGTTGCTTACGATTCAACTACGATTAAAGCGGGGGTGATTGCGCCGGGAACATCCGGTTCGTTTAACATTGTCATCGACGGTACGGACAGCGAAGTTGGAATCGACTATGAAATTAAGTTGGAAGCAGCAACTGATACCACGTTCCCTGATGATATGGTGTTTTCAACAGAAGCGATTACTGAAGCAAAGCCTGGAAAGGGTTTTAGTGAGTTCATAAAAACAGCTATAAAAGGTTCTGTAGATCAGTCAGATGGCGCTGAGGCAATGAAGAAAACAGTCACAATTTATTGGGCTTGGCCTTTGGACGGAGGAGCGGACAAAGACGCTAAAGATACTGCTATGAATGACAAGGATTTGTCAATCGACATCACTGTTACCGGCAAGCAGGCAGCCCCTAAACCAACACCAGCATCAGCAAGCTGATCGCAGGAAAGATGAAGGATTCCTTCAAAAACAAAGACTTTGATATCAAGGGCATTCAGCCCAGGCAATCGGGCGTGGAACAGCCACGCCTTTTGCCGTTGATTGTCCGTTCCTAAGAGGGAGGGGATCGTGATGGAAGCAAAAGCAGTGTTTAAGACTGGTAAAAATGAACAAAAGAACAAAAGAGGCGGACATCTGTGGTTTCTTTTGCTGATTTTTATAGCGTTAGTCACATCCAGTATTCTCGGATTTATTCTGGGCAGACAAACAGGATCCATGCCCTTAGGCCAAATCGTCGATACCATTGTATTGGAACCGGAGGTGCCGGTGTTTCATTTATCTGGTCAGACGTTATATACAGATGGCTCTCCGGCAGCCGGATTGAGGATGCAGCTGCATAGTGAACCGATGGAAACGCAGACCGATTCCACCGGGAACTTTTTGTTTCCAAAAGTTGAACAGGGAGAACATATCATGTCGGTGCTGAGCGCATCCGGTGATGTACTGGCTCAGCGGGAAGTCCAGATTTTACGTCAAAATCAAACCAGTCAAGCCAACGTTAAACTCACTGAAACAGGCAGTTATGTGATTGAACTTTCCGTGGATGTTCGAGTTCTGGAAATTACGATTGAATTGGATCAAGACCGTTTCTTTATTGATCCTAATCTGACTTTCAGCACTTCAGAGGGACTGGTCAGTACGCCGTATGGAACCGCCAATATCAGTCAGGGGACGATTGTTACGCCGCAGGGAAATATTTATCTGACAGACGGCCATGTGATTTTTCCCGGAGGAACACAGGAGGATCCGACTAAAATCCTGCTTCCGGATGATCAGGTGATCATGGATCGTCCATTGTCTAGCGAGGCCTATGACGTGACCCGTGAAGGCGTTGTAACCCTGCCTGATGGAACTGTGATTAAACCAGGAGGACAAATCATAACCAATGAAGGAATACAGGAAAGGCCGGGCGAAACAGGGGTTATTGTCAGTCAACAGACAGTAACGCCAATCGGTTCTTCCCGCGAAGAAGAAACTCAAAAACCTGAGCCAACACCAGAAGTTGGAGATCTGTCAGAACCCTCTGAAGAGATTGGAGTGCAGGAGCCGGAGAAACCAGAAGAAGAAATTAAGCCGACTTTGCCGCCTTATATTGATCCTGGGGAAACCAAAATCTCCGCTTCACAGAAGGATGGAAGCTTCACATCCTGGGACCAGCACCGCACGCTTGACTTATTCTACAACCAGACGACCGGTCGGAATGAAAAGATAGCACCGGGTTCTCAAGGCTATTATTTATTTCAGCTTGAAAATGAGCGTCAGGAAAAACTGATCATCACGTTGACCTTTACAAAGGAAGCAGGCAGTCCTTATCTGCCGTTAGTATTTACGCTGCAGCCTTATCAGAAAACAGGGAATCCAGTTTCCGGAACGTTAACGCAGGATCAGCCGCTGACATTAAAGAGTGAGATGGAAGCAAAGTCTACCATGATTTATCGCTTGGACTGGCAATGGCCGTGGGACAGCGGAATGGATGAGGCGGACACCTTGGCGGGGAAACAGGGAGGAACGTACAAACTGAATTTAGCCCTTCATCTTGAAGGGGTACATGAATGAATCAGGAATGTCCATCCCTCTGGAAAAAAGGGTTTAAGGTTATCATCCTAATACTTCTTTTGACGGCAGGTCTGACGTTGATCAAAACCTATTCGTCCCATTCAAGGATAAAACGATTTGGATATTCTTTTCTCGTTGTGACCTCCGGCAGTATGGAACCGGTGCTTACGCCGGGGGATTTGATTATCGTTCAGGCTCAATCTGAATATCGGGCGGGAGAGATTGTAACGTATCCGGCAGATGGATTTCTGGTTACTCATCGGGTTAAGGAAATCGTGGATGAGAATTTGATTCTGCAGGGAGATGCCAACAATGCCGCTGACGCGAACCCTGTGCCGGCAGAACAGATTTTAGGCAAAGTCATCCTCACCGTACCGTGGCTTGGACACGCTGCGCTTTTCTTAAAAACGCCGGTTGGATTTTTGTGTTTTCTGGTTATCGGGTTCTTGATTGAGTGCGGATTATCCTGGCTGAGTAAAAAAAGAAAGGAGTAAGCGAATGAAAAAGCATTTGACAAAGGCGAGAATCTTCAGTTACGGCTGCTATTTTCTGCTCGCTTGCACTTTAGTCTTAGGCGCAACGTATGCCCGCTTTAATACTGAAATCACAGGCTCTGCTGGGGGGGAAACTGCGGAGGTTCTGATGGATGTCGCCAGCAAGGAAATTACCGATCAGCTGAAAGGGATAACACCAAAGAATCCAGTAATAATTGAATTCTCGGTGGTTAACTTCAAACAAGAAGAGGGTAGCCAAAAGATCAGCGAGGTCGCTCAGGAATATACGGTAACCGTGAAAACAATGGGAAATCTGCCGCTTAACTTTACGTTAAGCGCTGTTGGATCAACGTCAGCGGATTATATAAAAACGTTTCAGGTTTCCCCATCAGATCCGACGCAGTGGATGGGAATTGGCGGCAGGCTGCCAATAGGATATGCAGTTAATCACACGTATCAGTTAAGCGTCAACTGGACCGGGTCCGAGGACTATGAGAAGTATCTGGATGAAATCGACCGAGTCTTGTTGATCATTGAAGCGAAACAAGTTCAGCCACAGTGAAAGGGGACGATGAAATGAAAGCGAAGAAAAAGTTTCCAATCCAAGGCTTTGGGATTGCTTTTTTTAGTCTGCTTCTCATCCTTGGAGTGCTGGCGATCCGAACAACGGCAGGCCGTTATCTGATTCAAAAGCAAAGCAGTCAGGCGGCAGAGCCTCAGAATTTCTTTTTCGCCAGCGACTTGCTTCAGGCAGATTCTGCACTGTATTATATTGATCCGAAGACAAGCTCGTTTGCGATTCAGCTTTATAATTATGAACCGGACAACAGCCTGCGGCATACGACTGCGGATATCCAGTATTCGATTGAAGTGACAGGGGGAACGGCTTCCCCAACAACGGGATTCTTGAGTGGGGAAAAGGCTAGTTTAGTAACATTGAAGATTACCCCAACAGACAAAGAAGCCGTAAAAGTTACAGTCAATGCGGCAGAGCCTTATAAAAAAACACTAAAGGCGCAATTTGTTTTTGCGAAAGGAAATCAATATTCCATCACGGATAATATAGGAAATAAAGCGGCGGTTTTAACCATGATCAGCACAGACAGCGGCGGTAGAATTGAATTAACTCTGCCAGCGGGTATAATCGCGGATCCGACAGACAGCCGTCTGGAAAAAACAAATTCTTCGCTTTATTTTAATTCGCCTGGTTCAGGTATTTATTCACTTGTTTTGTTGAAAAATGACACGAACCATGACTGGACTCGACCAGAAACAGAGTTTGCCAATAAAATAGAAATCAATGAGAAGTGAATTGGATGATTCATTTCATCTGGGCAAAGGAGGGAAACATCATGAAAGAAAAACGAAAGTTGAGTAACTTAAAACATCATGAACATCGTCTTTTAACGATGCTGGTGACCGTCTGTCTGCTTTTGGGAACGATTCAGGGTAAGTCTTCGGTTATCCGTGCCGAAAGTTCAGCCGCAGTATTTCAAATTGGCGATCAGGCGGTAGCCATTTTGGAGAATGGCCGTTTGACCGTGTCCGGCAGCGGAGATACCTATGACTATGAAGCACAGACCAGTCCCTTCCTGCATGACAGAGAAAAGATTCAGTCAATCAGAATTGAAGAAGGAATCACGTATATCGGGGCTTATCTGTTCTATAATTTGGGTCAGGTAAGCGGTATTCTTGAACTGCCTTCGACAATTTTGGGAATGGGGGAAGCGGCGTTTTCAGGCGATAATTTTGAAAATGCTCCAAAGTTTACAGGAATCCGCAATCATTTCGTCAGCGGTGTGATTGAGCAGGAATTCAAGCAGGAGGAAGGCGGGGAACTTCCAGGATCAAAAGGGAATGAAACTCCCCCTTCAGCTTCGCCGGAAGGGCCTGAGCATTCAGAAGGAACGCCGGATTCAGATTTGGATCACAATTCTGCTTCAGAAGAAGCTCCCGCGATGGAGGATGAAGAAACCAATGCGGAAACTGAAACTCCTTTGCTGCCGACACCGTGGCCGGCCGTCAATGAACCGGTCAAAGCGGCGGGCAGTCAGACGGGCATAGTTAAGCTGACGGTTGATCAGGAAGCGGAAAATGAATCCGGATCGATTCCGATTGTGGAACAGCGGATTGCTAATCCATCGACGCTGTTTTACGCCGGTCAGTCGGGGTATGTTGTGTGTTCTCAACAAAACACAACTTTTCTGAAAGCGGCAGAGGACGCGGGATATCAAAGTGCTGAAGAATTCGCTGAAATCAGTCTGGATGATTGTTTGCGGATAACTTTACCGATGACACAAGGACAGATTCAACTCCCGGAATGTCCGGAAACGCTTATGCAGTCCGCAGGGGAAGATCCGCTGTTTAAGCTCTCTTTTCACGGCTGGTCAAAGACAAAACCGGATGATTTGCAAGCCGAAGCGCTCACGGCTTTGACTCCAGGCGAAAGTCTGGACCTTGGTGATGATAAAAGTTTATCACTTTATTCAATATGGAAGCTTGTCCCGCAATATACCCTCTCAGTTCATACGGAATTTTCTAATTCGGCATCTGTTATCTATTCCTTAATTGATTCGCGAACCGGAGAAGAATTTATCGCACCCTCAGGATTCCGTCTGCAGTATCAATGGCAGTATCGCAATCCCAATGAGGAAGTCTGGCGGAATATTGAGAACGCAGACCAAAGTATGTATCAAAGAGAAATTCAGCCTGAGGACAATAAACGTCAATTTCGCTGCGGTATTCAGGCTGTCAGTTTAATGCGGGCTGTTCAACCGGGTGAATTCAAAACGTTGTATTCCGATCCGGCAGCAGGCATAACTGAAAACACGGCAATTTATATTGATCAAACGAATGGAAATGATAACAACACAGGTCTGTCTGATAAGAACGCTGTAGCCACCTTTGAAAAAGCCTTAAGTTTTTTAAAATCCATGGATGAGGGAGGCAGCCTGGAAAACAACACGCTTATCATCATAGGAAAATATAATTTTTCAGTTGATGCTGCTGCTGGAACAACGATTTCGCTTTTGGAAGAAGGAAAACCTGCGACGATCAAAGGGGCAACACCCGAGGCGGCCCTTATCGGCATTGATTCAAACCCTAGCGGGAATGATAATGACTGCGGAATTGAAGTTCTGGCTGATGTAAAAATCGAATCAATTCAGCTTCAATGTTTAAATCACTTTTATGGGAACGGACATAACATCACCTTGGGCGAGGGTGTTTCTAATACAGGATTAAAAAGTTCGATTTATCTTTATGGGGGAGGACGGTCTGTCATTAAAGATTCTGTCGGTGAAATTTCCGTTTCCAGCGGCAACATTGTGAGAATCGTCGGTTATGTCCGCAGCTTCAGCGGAATCAATTTGGAGGCCGGGAATAAACTGTCCAAGATCACGGTAAAGAATAATGCCTCCGTGGGCACAATTGTCGCCGGCGTAGCCAGCGGCGGAGTAAGCAACGGAAATGTTGAGATCAATGTAGAAGGAGGCTCGGTCACCAGCATTCTGGGTGGTAATCAAGGCTTTAATAATACCGCGGCAGCTTATGTGGGCCGCACCAATATCAATATATCCGGAGGAAAAGTAGGTACGGTCTGGGGGGCGGGTACAGGCCGAATTGTCAGTATTCCTACTTTTCAGGGTGCTTTGAATATGAATATTACTGGCGGAAGTGTTGCGGAAATCTATGGCGCCGGCTCTGCGGCATATACAGTAAGCCCAGCGTCAGGTGAAAAAACAAAAGTAACGATCACTGTTGAAAACGCAACAGTGGGTACTATTTATGCTGCGGGAAAAGGTGCGGATTCGGCAATTAAAACAACGGACGCCTATAAGGACTTAACTAAAGATCCTAAAGACTTCGGCAGTTTTACCGGAGAATTTAAAATTGAGGCAGGCTCTGGAGCCCTCATCACAGGGGATATTTACGGCAGCGGAGCAGGCGTCGTCAAAGGCAATACCATTACTTATGAAACGAATGAGAATGCTTACTTTAAGGGTCAGGGAGAAATTTTGATCAATAAGGGGGCTGTTGTCCAAGGCAGCGTCTACGGCGGCGGAAAAGGAGTTGCTGAAAATGGATATGAGAAATGTGCCCGGATTTGCGAGGATTCAAGCGTCAACGTTGTTTTAAACGGCGGCCAGATTCAGGGCAGTATCTTTGGCGGCGGTCAGACTGCGGGAGTTTTAGGATCAACGTCAGTAGAAATTAAAAGTGGCACGGTGATTGGGAATGTTTACGGCGGCGGTAAACAGGGCCTGGTAACGGGGAAGGCGAATGTCACAATCCAGGGCGGAACAATGGAAAGTTCTGTTTATGGCGGCGCCCTGGGTGAAACCGAAAAATTTATGCTTTTAGGAGGCGCGACAGTGAACATGACCGGCGGATGGATTCGAGGGAATCTGTATGGCGGCAGTGAGCTCAGCAATGATGGTAAGGAAGGAAACAAACCAGAAGCAGGTTGGCCGGATATCGTTTTCGTCAATCTTGTCGGCGGAACTGTCAGCGGAAAAGTTTTTGGCGGTGGTTATCGTGGGATCGTGAACGGATCAACTCATCTGCATATCGGCTCCGGGGCAATGGATGAATGTCTGTATTACCAGAATCATTCCGCTGAGAAACCAGCGCTGACTTGTTCGGAACTGGAAGTGCGGGATTCGGTTTACGCGGGCGGTGATTACGGCGGAGCGGACGCCAAAGACTATTCAAAAATTACCGTTCAGGGAACTTCCCATGTGTATATCGACGGGACCGGATATAAAACAGGAAATTCATTGACAGCTCCGGAAATGAAAATTGACGGCGGCGTCTTTGGCAGCGGAGCTTCCTGCGATGCGGGTTCTACGCGGTTAGTTACGCTGAAAAATTATGGCGGGGCAACACGCGGGGAAGGAAGTAACGGTGTTCTTGATGTGTCAAGAACTTTATCTGCGATTCAGCGGGCTGACCGTGTTACTCTAATCAACTCGCATGTTCGCCTGACCGGATTAAGCGATATTGCGAATACCAACCAAACAGCGTTATATTCCCTGAATCGAATTGGCGATCATGGGAAAGTTGCCGAGGACTATGATAATGGACTGGTGCTTCAAGGCGGAAGTACGCTTGTGCTGGAATCCGCAATGATAGAAACCGCAAATTTTAAAAGTATGGATCTTAATGGGAAGAATGCCTTGACTCAGGAAACTTTGAAAGCTTCCCCCAATACAGTAAAATTTGAAACCGGCACTGTGTTTCAAGTGTCGTATGAAGGCTTAAAAGAAACTCTGTATGGCGCCGTAATTGGCTATGCATATATGCAGGCGGCGGAAAAAGCCAGTGTTTATGCTTATGCCCGGCCTAAAATTACTGATGCCAGTTCTATAATGAATAAGGATGACGGCGGATTTGTTGCCGTCACGGAAACCGAACCTATGAAAGAAATCCCTTATCAGAATGTGGAAACAAATTATCGGTATTGGCAGCTTTCTGGAGAAAATGCCAGCGCCGATCGGCAGACTGTATTAACCGCGCAGAAAATAGAGGGAGAGGAAGGTTTTTTAGTCGCGGAAGGCGTCGTTGAACTGCCGCAATTATTGCAGGAATCACACTATAAAATTGAAAGCATCACATTGCCGAATGGCTTGGTGCTGGTACAAGCTGCGATGGATGGGACAAGCAAGTGGATTGATGAAAGTATTAATAAGTCCTCTGGGGAAACTTCTGAAAATATGATCAAGTTAGCTCAAGATACAATGCAAATGAATCCACTGACTTGTTTCGGTTTATTTATGGAGATTGGCGAAGGTTTTGATACAACGGATACATCCAATACGGTTGGTAAAATAATATCCGCAGATTCAATAAAATCAGAGAGTTCTTCTTCCATTGTGGGGCAAACGAGTCCAAGCGCGCAGGCCAATTCCCGGCCGAAATTGAATTTCTATCTAACCTACTATAACCCAGGAATCACTGCGAGTACCGATCTAGGAAAAGTAGAGATTTTATTAGCGGTGGTTGATGGAATAAATAATCATGAAAAGATAGAAATCAGCGTTGATATTCTAACCCAGGCAAATTCGCTGGAAGATCAGACGGTGGACTTGTATGCGACGTCCAATGGCAGTTACACTGGACAGCTGATCATTCCAGCCGGTGCTGACAGAGAGCTGAGTCTGACAAGTGTTGTATCAAAGCCTGAGAATATGGTGCCCAAAGCATCGAACTATACTCAGCATCAATTCTCCGTCGCGATGGTTCCGGCTCCTTCTCAGGGCTGGATGAGCGCTGGATTGATGACAGAGGCTTGTGATTTGAAAGAGGTGTCGAAACCGGTCACGATTGGGAAAACGGATAGTCGTTATCAAGCGGTGATTAATTTCACGTTGGAGAATAACGGACAATTCCAAGCGAAAAATGAATCGGATAAGGTTGAATTAAAGCTGACTGAAGGGACGGGGAAAACGGTTACGATCACGCTGAGAATTCATTGGCAGGAATCAATTGTAAGAAAGATTACAGCCCAGCCGGGCCGGAAATACAATCTTGCTTCATTGAATTCGGCGGCAAACTTAGAAATCAATCGGTACAGTTCACTGACCGTAGAATTTGAGCTGGCAGGCAGTCCTTCGATGAAGGATTTGTGGCTGGAATTCAGAGATGAGAAGGGGAATGCAGCACTGCCCAAAGCAGCCCGGTTGACGTTGATTCACGGATCTGATTATTATGTTTATTCAATAACCGGCAACGAAGCTAAAGGTCAAATTCTGTTATCTGAATTCCGCAGCATTGAAGATAACACAACAATCGAAAGCGGTGTCAGCAAGCCGATCAGGGTTATTGTCGATTTTGATAAAGCGGAAATCTCGGTTGGGGCGTACACGCTGCGTCTGCGGAATTCAACGGGCGCCGATACGCAGTGGTGTACACTGACGGTGAATAATGAAGCAGCGAATATCGCTGAATTCAGTCGAACAGAACCCGATCCTGTCTTTACGAAAGATAAAGTAAACCTGAATTTGGAAGTAACGCCTTCGTCGGATACTCGTTATACGGAGGTCGGCGCCGTGTTCGGCTTAGAGGCCGGTCAGCGCTTTCCTGAAGGAACAGTCTTTACTTATGCTGGGAAGGCCTACTATCCGGCTCAGGATCAGGTTTATATTCCCCTAGGCGCAGGGGGTGATTATTCTATAGAATTGGATACAACTCAGTCTGCGGGATTCACGGAGG
Source organism: Holdemania massiliensis AP2 (assembly GCF_000327285.1). Taxonomy (GTDB): domain Bacteria; phylum Bacillota_I; class Bacilli_A; order Erysipelotrichales; family Erysipelotrichaceae; genus Holdemania; species Holdemania massiliensis. Next base: position 261,161 of record NZ_HE998570.1, read on the forward strand.
GTGAGGTCTCGTTAAATGCAAAAATTTTCCCGATGGGTGAAAATGCGGTGAACAGCAAAGGGGAAAGTTTAGAGCGTTCGCTGGCTATGACTGTGAAAAAAGAGAAGGAAACCGGGCTGAACGTTGAATTGGCGGAAGGCAGCCGGATTTTCAAGGCGGATGAAGGGAGATCTTTCAAGTTCAGCGTAACTTATTTGAGCGACGCGAGTGAAACGGTGGAGGTGATACCGCAAACCAAGACAGCGGAGGGAAACTATGAATTTTCTGCGGACTGGAAAATTGAGCAAGAAGATTCTGCCGATTCTAACAAGAATGGCCGAACTAAAATCATAACAGTAACACCTCCGCAATCCATCCCGGCCGGAACGTATCGGCTGAGATTTAAAGCGGCAGGACAGGAAGTGCCTTACAATCTCATTGCGGAATAAAACAAGTCTGAGAAATTATGTTATCATGCAAAACAGCGGCTGTTCAAAGCGAACAGCCGCTGTTTGTCTGGGATCCAAGCATGCCGCACTCGCGGAAGATTCCCGCTGTTGACTTGGCGGATGATCCTGCTAAAATTTATGATAGAAAAAGAGGAATCAGAATGAAATTAAGCGCGGGACAATATCGAAGAAAAAGGCCGGAGAAAAGGATTGGGCGGCCGCTTCCAGCTGGGAAAGGTCGGTTGTCGGAAGATTTTCCTAAGCAAAAGAGCAGAGATGAGAGGAAGCTTGTTTTATGATCCGCGAAGGGATTTTATTTCCGATCCTGAACGAATCGATTCCGGACTGGCTTTGCGAGTTCGCGCAGACGCCGGCGATGCAGCGGCTAAAGGGAATTGGAATGAACTGCGGTTTGGAGTACACCCGGTTTCCTATTTACCGGCATCTGACAAAGCCGTATTCCCGCTATGAACACAGCATCGGCACGGCCTTAATCATCTGGCATTTTACGCAGGATCTGGCACAAAGCGCGGCAGGATTGTTCCACGATATCAGCACGCCTGTTTTTGCCCATGTGATTGATTTTCTTAATCATGATCATCTCAGGCAGGAATCGACGGAAGGTCCGACCCGGCAGATCATAGAAAAGGATCCCCAGCTGCAGCGTTTGTTAAAAAAGTGGGGCCTGCATCCATCGCAGGTGGCGGATTATCATCAATACCCCATTGCCGATAATGATTCTCCCCAGCTGTCTGCCGACCGGCTGGAATATACGTTGGGCAACGCTATTGCGTTTCAAGCTTATCCGCTTGTCCGATTACAGGCGCTGGTCGATGATCTGGCAGTGTCCGCAGATGAACATGGACAGCCGGAGCTGGTCTTTCGATCCTTTGCCCGGGCTAAAGAATTTGCCCGGCTGGCCTTGATTAATTCGTGGATTTATGTGGCGGATGAGGATCGGTATGCCATGCAGCGGCTGGCGAATTTGATCCGTCAGGCGCTGACGTTGCAAGTTCTTGCCCCGCAGGATCTGATGAGCAGCGAAGCGCAGGTGATTGCCAAGCTGAAAAATGATCCGCAGACGGCTGACGCCTGGGAGGCTTATTGCCAATGGGATCATGTGCGGCGGCATCCGCATCCGGAAAATCAAGCTGACTGGCTGCAGATTCCTGCCAAGCTTCGCTGGATTGACTCGCTAGTGCGGGGCCAAGGCCGGCTCAGTCAAATCGATTCTTTTTATCAAGCGGAAATTGAACAATTTTTGCGGCAGGATCAAACGGTTTGGCTGCGTGCTGATTAAAATGTTTTGAATTTTTGTTGACACAGATGTTAGACTGTGGTAACATGTAACCATAAGTTAGATAATGCTAACTTAAATCGCAGATTCTCCTCTTTTCTGCGAATCCCTGCAAAGTGAACTGCGGTCCCGGTTCTTTATGAAGCATAAAGAATCCGCGGTTGACTCTGAATGATCATCCCAACCTCTATATTTCCTAACTATTTCCCCAAAAATAAAAAACGGATGATCGAAACAGAACTCTCTAACGCTGGCCGCGGAGAGTTCTTTTTTGTTTTTGATCTGTCTTTCCAAGGCAACATGAAAAGTTAAAGTTGCCTTCTGCTAATAAAGTTAGTCATTCTTAACAAAATACGTTGACAAGGCGGGGTACAATGCTAAAATTGTACTGTGTATAGTGAGAAAGAGGGGTTGGCATGACCTTATTTGATTGTCAGGTCGGCGAAAAGGCGGAGGTTCTCGGCGTCAGTGGGGAACGGGCAATCCGCAAACGTTTGATCGATATGGGAATTACCACAGGCACAGTCCTGTTTATCCGAAAAGTAGCGCCGATGGGCGATCCCATTGAAATTCGCTGCCGCGGTTATGAATTGTCGCTGCGCAAAGAGGAAGCGAAAACCATTGAAGTCAGGAGGATTGACCGATGAACTTTAAAGTGGCGCTGGCAGGAAATCCAAACTCCGGGAAAACGACGCTGTTCAACCGATTGACCGGTTCGAAGCAGCATGTTGGCAACTGGCCGGGCGTGACGATTGAAAAAAAAGAAGGTTCTTTCCAGATTGAAGAACATGAGATCACATTGGTGGATCTGCCGGGGATTTACTCGATGTCTGTTTACAGTATGGAGGAAATTGTCGCCCGGGATTTCATTATGGAAGAACATCCGGATTTGATTTTGAACATTGTCGATGGTACGAACATTGAACGGAATCTGTATTTAAGCCTGCAGCTGAAAGAACTGGGCATTCCGATGGTCATCGCGGTCAATATGCTGGATGAGCTGAAAGGCAAAGGCATCACTCTGGATCTAAAACAATTGTCCGCGCTTCTGGATACGCCGGTGGTGGCGATTAGCGCGAAAAACGGCAGCGGCATGGCGGAACTGATTCACGAACTTGTCCACAATACGCACAGTTCTGTTTTGGAATATGATTCGGCAACCGAAGCGATTATAAGACAGATCAGCGTGATTCGCGAAGCCTGTCGGCATGATCATGTGCACGACAAGTTCTATGCGATGAAAATGCTGGAAAATGATGAAGCGATCGTCCGGGATCTGCGGATGTCTGAGGCGCAGCTCAATCAGCTTGAAGGGCTGCAGAAACAGTTCTGCGATCAGCGCGGCCAGCGGGAAATTGATATGGCTGTTGCGGATATGCTCTATTCCCTGATTGAAATGATGATGAAGCAGTGCGTCAAAAAACGGGAAAGTGAAACGTCGGTATCAGATCGGATCGACATGATTGTTACGCATAAATATCTTGGCATTCCCGTCTTCTTTCTGATTTTGTTCTGCATGTTTATCGTGACCTTCGGACCGATCGGCGAAGGGCTAAAGGGCTGGGTTGAAATGGTGATCAACGAGGTGCTGGCTGCGAATCTGTTGGCGGCGCTGGCGTCCATGGCGGTCGCGCCGTGGGCTTTGGATCTGGTCAATACCGTTATCGGCGGGGTTGGCAGCGTCCTGTCATTCATGCCTCAGATCATGCTTCTGTTTTTATTTTTGTCGGTATTGGAGGACAGCGGCTACATGTCGCGGGCCGCCTTTCTGATGGATGGCATGCTGCGGAAAATCGGATTGAACGGCAAGGCGTTTATCCCGATGCTGATGGGCTTTGGCTGTACAGTGCCGGCGGTCATGGCTTCGCGGGTTCTGGAGCATGAACAGGATCGTAAAATGACGATTCTGCTGATTCCGTTTATGTCCTGCGGCGCCAAGCTGCCGGTCTACGCGCTGTTTGCCGGGATCTTCTTTCCCGCGCATTCCGGTATCGCGATCTTCAGCATGTACGTGCTGGGGATTCTGGTTGCGGTCGGCTGCGGCTTTCTGCTGCGGCATACGGTTTTTAAAGACAATGAATCCACGTTTATTCTGGAACTGCCGCCGTATCGGATTCCTTCGTTTCAGGTCACGATGAACCACATGTGGCAGAAAGCCAAGGGCTTTTTGATCAAAGCCGGAACGATCATCTTCTCCATGACCGTGCTGCTGTGGGTACTCACCAATTTCAGCTTTGCATTGCAGATGGTGGATGATCCGACGGCGAGCATTTTGGGGCTGATCGGCCGGTTCATTGCCCCGCTGTTCATCCCGCTGGGTTTTGGCCACTGGCAGTCGGCAATCGCTTTGATCTCCGGGCTGATCGCGAAGGAAAGCGTTGTGTCCTCGATGGCCGTGATGTATAACGTCGGCAACGTTTCTCAATTGGCGACGGTGCTGACCCAAGTCTTTACCCCGGCTTCCGCGATTGCCTTTATGACCTTTGTTCTGCTTTATGCCCCATGCGTTGCCGCCATTTCGGCGATTCACTCCGAAGCGGGAAGCTGGAAATACACGCTGAAGTCGATGGGGTTTCAGATCGGCGTGGCCTACTGCGTGTCGTTTGTCGTCTATCATGTCGTTTCCCTGCTGATATAAAACAGGGAAAAAAGATCGCTGGGTTGGCAGCTGCTGAGTCAGCGGACAAACAGATAAAATGGAAAGATTCTGCCCGTTTTATCAAAAAGGAGCTCGGATGAAAACAATTTGTTATGCAACGCATAATGCGAATAAAATTGAAGAAATGCAGCGCTGGCTGGCGGATTATGCGGTGCGGGTAGTCGGACCGGATACGTTTAATGTCCCGCTGATTGTGGAGGAAACCGCGGACAGTCCCTGCGGCAATGCATTGTTGAAAGCACGCGTTGGTTTTGCGCAGACCCACATGGCCTGCATCGGTCAGGATTCGGCCTTTCAGTTTCTTGATCTGGATCCTCAGGATCCGGATCAGCCAGGTTTGTATGTTCGGCGGAAAGACGGCGTGCATGAGATGAGTGATGATGAAATGCTGACGCATTATCAGCGCCTTGCCCATCGCCATGGCGGAAGACTGATGGCGGCTTATCTGGATGGCTGGGCGGTTGTTGATGAAACCGGACAGGAAGCGGTGTTTCAGCTGACAGATCCAAAGCTGATTCGAGCCGGCGGATTCTGGCTGTGTGAGAGCGCTCATCCTGTCCGTCATCCCGGCTGGCCTTTGGACAGCCTCAGTCTTGACCCGGAAACCGATCTTTACTTTACCGAGGAACGGCCTGATGAAAGACAAAGCAGCTCAACACGCAGCCAGGCACGAAAAGAGGGGCTGCGGCAAACGGTGGAGTTTCTTGCCCGATCTTTAAAATTGCGGCGAAAGAAAGCGGTTTAGTTGTCCAAGTTCAAAGGATTTGTTATAATAAACTGCAGAAAGCGAGGACAGGATCATTATGGAAAGAATGAATGAATCATCAGAAAATTATCTGGAAAGCATATTGATTCTGGAACAGCGCAACCCGAGCGTCAGAATGAGCGATATCGCCGCCATGCTTCATGTCAGCAAGCCCAGCGTCAATAAGGCCATGGGTGTCTTGAAGGATGCCGGATACATTCATCAGGAAGTTTACGGTACGATCCACTTAACCGAATCCGGCCGGCATTATGCCCAGAAAGTTTACAGCCGGCACGTCTTGTTTAAACGATTTCTGATGGAGGTGCTTGAGATCGACGAACAGACAGCAGAGGAAGATGCCTGCCATATGGAGCACTGTGTCAGTGATGCCACGATGGACAAACTGCGGATCTTTCTAACCGAGGCTCTGGAACGCAGTGATCAGAAACAAAAGTAAAAATACAGGAACCAGTCAGGCGGCGCTATAGGCCGCTTTTCTGTTGGAAAAAAGTTCTGACAGTTTGTGAATGACTGGAGTCGTTGCCGGAAGTTTGCGGACATAATAAAACGCCGTCTCCAATTAGTCAGAAACGGCGTGATCGCAGGGGTGCGATTCTTTTATATCGGTTATAACTTAGTTTGCGGATTGAATCTGTGAAGCCGCATGCTGAGCAGCGATCCGACCAAAGGTGATCGCGTTGGAGATGGTGTAGCCATTGGAATTGGTAACGGTGGTCACTTCACCGGCGGCATATAAGCCTTCGATAACGCTGCCGTCAATGCGTGTTGCCTGAGCATTGGCGTTTTTGGTGATGCCGCCATGACAAACGCTGGAGAAGAAGGTCGTCTTTAACGCATAGAACGGACCTGTGGAAATCGGGAACCAGAACTGGGCTGTCCGGTTGTAATCTTCATCTTCCATTTTAGCCGCAAAGGAATTCCAGCGGTCTACTGTTGCTTTTAACGCTTCCGCATCCATTCCGGTCTTCTGCGCCAGCTCATCCAGGGTATCCGCAACCACGATTCCTTCGTGATCTTTGGCTGCATCTGCGATCTGCATCATCTGCAGAGAAGCTTCATCCGCAAGACTCCAGAAATAATCCACACCGGTTCTTCCATAAAGCTCAACGACATCATCTTTAATTTCCTGATTCCAGGTCTGCGCCGTTCTCTTCTCATCCATGAAGCGGCGGCCATCCTGTCCGACAAAAATCGTAAACATGTACGGGAACTGACTTGTGCTGTTTTCCACTTCGCGCAGATAGACCTGAATCTGATCCAGATTTTGGACGCCGGCTCCGATGGCCGAAGCCATGACCAGGCCGTCACCGCTTTGATAGCTCAGATTGGAAGTCTGGAAATAACGATTTGGTTCAGCAGCGCTGGCCATCAGCTCAGCGTTTGCGCTGTACCCGCCGGTGGCTAAAAGCGTTGCCTTGGCTTTGATCCGGATTGTTTTTCCGTTTTCATCCACACATTCAGCGCCGATCACCTTGCCGTTTTCAGTGATGAGCGAGGTTGCTTTGGTATTCTTGCGGACTTCGATGGAGCGATCCGCAATGGCTTTTTCAAAAGGTTCTCTGAGACCTGAACCTTCCCCTTCAACCAAATGAATCGTCTGCAGCGTTCCATATCCGTCTTTGACGATCACTTCCGGCTGGAACTGAACGCCTAAGGTGCCGATCATCCAGTCGATCGTTTTGCCTGCGCTTTCGATGGTCAGACGGGTTAATTCATCGTTCAGGATATAATGCTTTTCACGCTGCTGCTCGGCAATCACCTCTTCGATATCGACGTGCAGATCCAGAGCTTTGGTGATTTCAGTTTCAACGCCGCCGAAGATGCCGCCGGAATACACGGCCGCACCGCCCAGCATACCGGTCTTTTCAACGATCATGATTTTTTCAATTCCCTGATCAGCCGCTTCAACCGCGCTGGCAATGCCCGCGGCCCCTCCGCCGACGATCAGATAATCGACCTCTGCATCAAAATTCGTGGTGGTTGTTGTCTGGGGCGCAGGGGCTGCCGTACATCCGCCTAACAGCAGCGCTGCCAGAAGGGGTAAGAAGATCCGTTTCATTTTCATCTCTTTTTTCCTCTCTTCGCTCATGCCGCACCTTACGGCGCAATGAGCCTTTCTTCTTGATTTCAGAATACAACATCCGTCACAAGGACAGTCAACCCCGCTTTTTCTTTGCCTTTTTTCTGTTTTTTAGCCCCGGAAAAAAGATTTTCTGAACATTTAATTATTAATTTCACAAATTATCTTGCAAAATCTGTCCTGTAAGGGTATGCTTTGGCTGAGGTGAATTTCGATGCGTGTTCATGAAGTCTGCAAGAAAACCGGGTTAAGCCGTAAAGCGGTACATTTTTATATCCAGGAAGGTCTGATCTCTCCGGCTAAAAATGAAAATGGCTACTATGACTTAAACGAATCTGATCTGAAAACGCTGGAAATTATTCAGCGGCTGCGGCAGTTGGATCTTCCCATTGAAGTCATTCATGAAGCGTTTCGCTATCCGATCTCGCTGAATTTCTTTCTTCATCGTCATGTTTATCAGAGAAAACAGAAAATCAATGAAATGGCTGCTCAGCTGGAAGTAATTCGTTATCTGCTGGAAACCATCCCCTGCAATGCCACGCCGGAGTTTCTGCTGAAACTGCCGCATCAGCATTTTGACACGCTGCCGCAGATCCGACTGGCTGATTCCATGGACGTGGTTTCGGATGCGCGCATGATTGCCATTTTATTGCTGGCGCCGTTTTTGGATATTGAAGTTGATCCGTACCGGCAGTTTCTCTGGGATCGGATTTCTTCTGAACTCAAGCTGCACTTCAAAGAGAACCTGAAGTATTTGCAGAGGCTGATTTACCACCTCAGCGCTCAGGAAATTCAACAGTCGACGGAAGCTCAATATGCGTTGTTTCTTCGTTTATCCCAAGGCGAATCTCTGGATCCGTTTGAAACAGAACTTCTGAACCAGTGCCGCCGTTTAAGTCATGACGAGCATCTACAATCGATCTGGATCTTGTTGTATGAGTTTATCCTGCGTCCGAATTTGGAATTTTATCAAAGCGCCATTCTGGGCTTAATGATGGAATTCAGCGATCGTTTCACGCTTTGCATGCAGCGTCTGGAAGCAATTCTGCTGCGTGTTCAGAACAATCCGGAGCATCTTCCGCTTATTCAGGAGCTGAAAGAAGCGCTGCAGGGAAAATTCCAGCTGGGACAGGGCTTGAATTCCGATTTATTCCTTGTTTATACCTTTAGCTGCAGCCTGTTTTCTTCCTGCGCACAGCAGCAGCTGCAGGACTGGCTGAAACCGCCGCTCTTTTGAAGCGTGATTCTAAGATAATAGAAATGTATTTGCTATTTAAATAAGGAATACCGCAAAAGCTGCGGTCTGAGCAGAGCGGTAAAAATCCGGAGGCTGAAAGAATAAATAATAGAACTTGGGGCATACCTAAAGCGCTGAACTTCTGCGGAAACCGCAAAATGCAACGCCTGTAACGGTGGATTGTCCTTGAATTTAAAAAGAAATGGAAAAAAACGAAAAAGTCTGTGCTTTTCTCGTTGACAATTCTTCGTTTATCCGCTAGAATTAACCTCGCTTAGCTACGAATAAGGGTTTCCTATGCGGAAACTTATATTTATGCCAAGGAATGGCACGCTTGGAAGTGTGTGCTTGAAAAGATCGAAAGGAGAAAAACCATGCCAACGATTAATCAGTTAGTCCGCAAGGGCCGTGAGAACAAGGTTTGGAAATCGAAGTCCCCGGCTTTAAACAGAGGTTACAACAGCCTGCAGCGTCAGGCCACCAACATTGCATCGCCACAGAAGAGAGGCGTCTGCACCCGTGTCGGAACCATGACACCGAAAAAGCCGAACTCGGCTCTGCGTAAATACGCGCGTGTTCGTCTCAGCAACGGAATGGAAGTTACAGCTTATATCCCAGGAATCGGTCACAACCTGCAGGAGCACAGTGTTGTTCTGATCCGCGGCGGCCGTGTTAAGGACCTCCCAGGTGTCCGTTATCACATCATCCGCGGAACTCTGGACTGCGCCGGCGTTGCCAACCGGAATCAGAGCCGTTCTCTGTACGGGGCAAAGAAGCCGAAAGCTAAGAAATAAGGAGGGAATAACACATGCCAAGAAAAGGTTATATTGCGAAGAGAGATGTATTGGTCGATCCAATTTACAATTCTAAACTGGTCACTCGCCTGATCAACAAGCTGATGCTGGACGGCAAGAAAAATGTCGCTCAGGATATCCTGTATAACGCTTTCGATATCGTCGAAGCGAAGACAGGCCGTCAGCCGATGGAAGTTTTTGAACAGGCTCTGTCCAACATCATGCCGCTGCTGGAACTGAAAGTTCGCCGTGTCGGCGGTGCCAACTACCAGGTACCAATCGAAGTTTCTTCTGAAAGAAGACTGACGCTGGGTCTGCGTTGGCTGGTTAACTACAGCCGTCTGCGCCATGAAAAGACCATGGAACAGCGCCTGGCTGCGGAAATTATGGATGCGGCCAACGGCACTGGGGCTTCCGTCAAGAAGAAGGAAGATACCCACAAGATGGCCGAAGCCAACAAGGCCTTCGCTCATTACCGCTGGTAAGCGGCTGCAGAATCTGCAGAGTTACGAAAGGAGAAATTTATGGCTCGTGAATTTTCGCTAGAAAATACCCGTAATATCGGAATCATGGCTCACATTGATGCTGGCAAAACCACCACAACGGAACGTATCCTTTATTACACCGGAAAAACTCATAAATTGGGAGAAACCCATGACGGCGCCTCTCAGATGGACTGGATGGCGCAGGAACAGGAACGTGGCATCACGATCACTTCCGCGGCTACAACCGCTTCTTGGAAAGGTCACCGCATCAACATCATCGATACTCCGGGTCACGTTGACTTCACCGTTGAAGTTGAACGTTCCCTGCGTGTTCTGGATGGCGCGGTTACAGTTCTGGACGCGAAAGCCGGCGTTGAACCGCAGACGGAAACCGTTTGGCGTCAGGCAACGACCTACAAGGTTCCGCGTATTGTCTTCTGTAATAAAATGGATGCGACCGGCGCAGACTTCATGATGTCTGTCCGCAGCATCGGCGATCGTTTAGGCGCGAAAGCGGCGGCGATCCAGCTGCCGATCGGCGCGGAAAACACATTCCGCGGCATCATCGACCTGCTGGAAATGCATGCGATCTTCTATGCGGATGATCTGGGAACCAAGATGGAAATCAAGGAAATCCCGGCTGATATGCTGGATCAGGCGCAGCAGCTGCGGGCTGAATTAATCGAGAAAGCCGCTGATTACGATGATGAACTGATGATGAAGGTATTGGAAGGCGAAGAGCCGACGATTCCTGAAATCAAGGCAGCGATCCGTAAGGGAGTCTGCTCCTCGGAATTCTTCCCGGTTCTGTGCGGTTCCGCGTACAAGAACAAAGGCGTACAGCTGATGCTGGATGCCGTTATTGATTACCTGCCTTCTCCGCTGGATATTCCGGCGATTCAGGGTCATCTGGAAGATGGAACGCAGGAAGCTCGTCACGCTGACGATAAAGAACCCTTCTCAGCGCTGGCCTTCAAAGTTGCGACGGACCCGTTTGTCGGCCGTCTGACTTACTTCCGGGTTTACTCGGGGATGGCCAATGCCGGTTCTTATGTCTTAAACGCAACTAAGGATACCCGTGAACGTTTCGGCCGTATCGTTCAGATGCATGCCAATCACCGTGCGGAAATCACGGAAGTGTATGCGGGCGATATCGCGGCGGCGGTTGGCTTAAAAGCCACGACGACCGGCGATACGCTGTGCGATGAAAAAGCGCCGATCATTCTGGAATCCATGGTGTTCCCGGAACCGGTTATTCAGATGTCCGTTGAACCGAAGACCAAGGCTGACTCCGACAAGATGGGCTTAGCGTTAGCGAAGCTGGCGGAAGAAGATCCGACGTTCAAAACGTATACGGATGAAGAAACCGGCCAGACGATCATCGCGGGTATGGGTGAACTTCACCTCGATATCATCGTTGACCGGATGCGCCGTGAATTCAAGGTAGACTGCAACGTCGGCGCGCCGCAGGTTGCTTACCGTGAAACAATCCGTCAGGAAGCTGAATGTGAAGGTAAGTTTGTCCGTCAGTCCGGCGGCCGCGGCCAGTATGGTCACGTTTGGATCCGCTTTGCACCAAATGAAGAAGGCAAAGGCTTTGAATTTGTCGACGGTGTTGTCGGCGGTACCGTTCCGCGCGAATACATCAAACCGACTCAGGAAGGCTTAGAAGCAGCCCTGAACAATGGTTTGGTTGCCGGCTATCCGGTAGTCGATATCAAGGCTACACTGTTTGACGGTTCTTACCATGAAGTCGACTCGTCTGAAATGGCGTTTAAGATTGCGGCTTCGATGGCCTTAAAAGAAGCGGCTAAGAAATGTAAGCCGGTTCTGCTGGAACCGATCATGTCGGTTGAAGTCACAGCACCAAACGAATATCTCGGCAGCGTTATGGGTGATATCACCAAGCGCCGCGGTCAGATCCGCGATCAGGAAGAACGGGCTAACGCTATCGTTGTCCGGGCTTTTGTACCGCTGTCTGAAATGTTCGGTTATTCCACGGACCTGCGTTCATTTACTCAGGGCCGCGGCAACTATGTAATGCAGATGGACCACTATTCAGAAGTTCCGAAGAGCATTGCTGAAAAAATCGCCAAGAAAAACGCTTCCGCTGAGTAATCTGACCTTGATTTCTTCGGACGTTTATCTTAAAATAGACTTGGCTAATTGAATGGAAAATTAGGAGGAATTTGCAAAATGGCAAAAGCAAAATTTGACAGATCTAAAGAGCATGTCAATATCGGTACCATCGGTCACGTTGACCATGGTAAAACTACACTGACAGCCGCTATTACAAACCACCTGGCTAAGAACGGTATGGCTGAAGCTAAGGCTTACGACCAGATCGATGGTGCGCCGGAAGAGAAGCAGCGCGGTATTACAATCAACACTGCACACGTTGAATACCAGACGGCAACTCGCCACTATGCTCACGTTGACTGCCCGGGCCACGCTGACTACATCAAGAACATGATCACAGGTGCAGCTCAGATGGACGGCGCGATCTTGGTTGTTGCGGCAACTGACGGACCGATGCCTCAGACACGTGAACACATCCTGCTGGCTCGCCAGGTAGGCGTTCCTGCAATCGTTGTATTCCTGAACAAGTGCGACATGGTCGATGATGAAGAACTGATCGACCTGGTTGAAATGGAAGTTCGCGAACTGCTGAGCGAATATGGCTTTGATGGCGAAAACGCTCCGGTTATCCGCGGTTCCGCTCTGAAGGCTCTGGAAGGCGATCCGGCTTGGGAAGGCAAGATCGACGAACTGATGGATGCAGTTGACAGCTATGTTCCAACTCCGGAACGTGACGCTGACAAGCCGTTCCTGATGGCTGTTGAAGACGTCTTCACAATCACAGGCCGTGGTACTGTTGCGACAGGCCGTGTTGAACGTGGTATCCTGAAGCTGGGCGAAGAAGTTGAAATCGTTGGTATCCACGATTCCAAGAAAACGGTTGTTACAGGTATCGAAATGTTCCGTAAACTGCTGGACTTCGCTGAAGCTGGCGATAACATCGGTGCGCTGCTGCGTGGTGTTAACCGTGATGAAGTACAGCGTGGACAGGTTCTGGCGAAGCCGGGAAGTGTTCATCCGCATACTGAATTCAAGGCTCAGGTTTACGTTCTGACCAAAGAAGAAGGCGGACGTCATACACCGTTCGTTTCCAACTACCGTCCTCAGTTCTACTTCCGTACAACGGACGTAACGGGCGTCATCAAACTGCCGGAAGGCGTTGAAATGTGCATGCCTGGCGACAACGTTGAAATGACCGTTGAACTGATCGCTCCGATCGCTGTTGAACAGGGAACAAAGTTCTCTATTCGTGAAGGCGGCCGTACAGTTGGTTCTGGAAACGTTATCGAAATCATTAAATAAGTTGAGTGATTCGTTAAAAATCCTGAAAAAGAGATCCGTGAGGATCTCTTTTTGCGTTTGTCAAACGCCGATGGTATAATAAAAAACAGGAGAATTTGGCATGAATACAACCCGACACGATTACATTAGCTCATATGTTCTGCAGTTTCATCAGACAGCATTGCGTCATTCTGGGACAGCGCTGACGCTTGTCGCGGTACTTCAGGGGCAGGCTCAGGTCAAGCGGTTCAGCCGGCTGACGGAAATGAATGCCGGCGATGTTTTTTTTGTCAATGCCGGTGAGGTGTGGGCCATGACATCGCGGGAAGGCTGCGTGGCCTTGTGTGTGGATGTGGAAACGGCGCTTCTGCCGCTGGTGAGCTATCCTTACGCGGATCGGATTCAGCTGGTGGATTCCCTGGTGGATCCGGAAGAAACCCGGGAAGTTTCGCTGGTTTACCGCGACTGTATCTTTTTGAAAGACGTGCTTGAAAGCTATCGGCTGTTCAATCAGGAGGGACTGGCCGGTCAGCGTCAGCTGATGGAAGAAAAGCTGGGACTGACTTTGGTGATGGAGTATAATGTACAGAATGAAATCAATCGTCAGTTCCGATCTGTCAGTGAGGATAAATTCGTCCGCTATTATCGGATCATTGATTATATTCAGACGCATTTGGATGCCAAGCTGACGCTGCAGCAGGCGGCTGAGGCTGAAAAAATGCAGAAGAGCTATTTTGCCCAGCTGTGGAAACAAAATGACAACATGACTTTTCTGGAATGCGTCAGCCGTTACCGGCTGCGGGAAGCGGAACGGCGGCTGTTGTTTACAGCGGCCAGCAACGGAGAAATCTGCAAGGCCTGCGGGTTTTCTGATTCCAAATACTTTTACCGCAATTTCCAACAGGAATTCGGGATGACGCCGAGTCAATGGAAAAGTCTGTGGACAAAATCCCGCATCCCGGATGAGCGGATCCTGCCTCCGGCAGAGGGGCAGCGCTATGTTGCGGCGCAGCAGTGCCAGCTGGATTATGTCAAAACCGATACCCGCCTTTATCAGCAATATCTGTGGCTGCGGGATCAGCCTGCTTTAAAAGCTTCGTCCTCGCTCGAACTCAAGCTGGATTTGTATCATCCGGACAACGTGCTGATGCTGGGGCAGCAGCGAGTATTAACCTGGTACGGCTTTGATCTGTTAATGAATCTGGTTCGTCAGCGGCAGCTGAGCGTAACGCTGCAGATTCGGATGGATTGCCTGCAGGAAGAGCAGGATCAACAGGAATTTGAAGAACTCATCGCTCAGGTTTATGCTCGTCTGGGAACCCGTGTCACGAAAAACTGGAAATTTGAGCTGCATAGCCGCCAGCCGCAGGAGCTTAGGGAAGCGGAAAAGTTATGCGGGTGGCTGCGGAAGAAGCTGCCTGCCTGCAAAGTGATTTGCGTGCTTGCTTAAGTAGTCAATATATCAAAAAATAAAATGATTAAAATATAAATATTCGCTATACAAATGCGGAATGACTTGTTATAATAATCTCACAAAGGAGAAACGGGGTATGAAGATAGGAATTACCGAGATCATTGTGATCTGTGTGATCGCGTTGGTGGTTCTGGGACCGGAGAAGCTTCCGATCTACGCTAAAAAGCTGGGTGCATCGCTGAAAGAAGTCAAAAAAGTGACGGGCGATCTGTCCAAGGACATCCGCGAGAATATCGTCGAGCCGCTCGACGAAGCCAGTGCGCCGCTGAAAGAAGCGATTGAACCAATCGTTTCACTGAAAGAGGACGTCAATAAGTCGATTGACGACGTCACCAAGTCGTTTAAGTCAATTGGCAAGCCGGCAAAGAAGGAAGAACCGAAGCCGGAAGTGATTGAGGCGGAAGTCAGTGAAGCTGCGGTAGAAGCAGAAACGGAAGTTTTGGCGCAGACAGAGGAAACAGAAACACCGTCGCTGGCGGAAACCTACACGGGCCGCAAGGCGCCGCGCCGTTCACGTCCAACGGCAAAAACTACAGGACGCCGCACGCATAATGCGTAATGAATAAAATCAGGAGGGAAAACTTATGTTTGGAAGATTTGGTACGACTGAATTATTAGTCATCTTGGTCATTGTTATCATCGTTTTTGGTCCGAAGCAGCTGCCGAAGTTAAGCAAAATGTTTGGCAAGACAATTAAGAACTTTAAGGAAGGCATGTCCGAAAAGGATTCCGACAAGTCTGACGACGAAGAATAAGCACTATGGCGAAGCATAAACAGAAACAGGAACAAGAGAATGAAGAAGCGGTCATGTCGCTGACCGGTCATCTGAAGGAACTGCGCAATCGAGTTCTGATTGTGATCGCGGTTCTGTTCGCTGGCTTACTGATCTGTTTCAATTACGCGGGGCCTATCGTTAACCTGCTGACGGAACAAGGGACAGAACTGGGGTATCAGTTTGTGTACCTTTCACCGCAGGCTTTGTTCATGCAGTATATCAAGGTTGCGCTGATCGGGGCGGTATGTCTTGGTTCACCGGTCATTCTGTATGAAATCTGGGCGTTTATCCGTCCCGGGCTGGAACGCAGGGAAAACTTTGTCTTTTTCTTCGCGATGGTCGCCGGTTTGTTTTTCTTCATTCTCGGCGCGGTTTTTGCTTATAAGATTGCGCTGCCGTTTATGTTGTATTTTTTCATTAATGTCAACGCCTCAACTACCATTGTCGCGTCCATTTCGATCGAAAGCTATCTCAGCTTCATCATGACGATTTTCATTACTTTTGGCACAGTGTTTGAAATGCCGGTCGCTACGGTCATCCTGACACAGCTGGGATTAATGCGTCCGGAATGGATGGTAAAAGGCCGCTCTGTGGTCATCGTTGTGATCTTTATTGTCGCGGCTGTTATCACGCCGCCGGATGTTGTGTCGCAGGTTATGATTGCGGTGCCGATGCTTCTGTTGTATCAGCTGAGCATTGGACTGTGCCGCATTTTCAGGAAGCGCAAAGTGGCGAACAGTGAAGATGAGGATGAAGAGGAAGAAACAAAAGAATAGCCGAAACAGTCATTCAATACCGTTTCCATTCTGATCAGGTGAAATTCCTGATCTTTTTTGTTCGAAAATGGACAAACTCTGCCGCAATCCTAGGATTTTGAGGGATCTTCGTGTAAAATAAAAGCAGAGGAGGGGATGGTTATGTTTGTACGTGCTGAATTAAAGCGCCGAGCCAAAGAGGTGCTGAGCCGGAAATATTTAAAATTGTTTCTGGCCGCGTTGATTTTGTACTGGCTGACGGATGGAATACCAAACTTCAAGATTTTTTCAGTGAATTTTAATTTTGGAGTTCCGACATCACAATGGCTGGACGCCATGACGATTACGCTGCTGGGCAAAACGTATGTGGGCTTGTCTTCGCTATGGGGGCTGTTTGGTCCGCTGGTTTTGATGTATACGCTGCTGAGTGCGGCTGTCGCGGTTTTACTGCGGCTGGTCGTTTTCAATCCGCTGGGATTTGGCGTCATGAATTACTTTAAACGCGCCGCAACGGATGAGGAAAATGTCAACGATGTCTTCCGCAGCTTTAATCAATGGGAAGAACTGAAACGTGCTGCGCTGACGGGCTTCTGGCGTGATCTTAAGGTTTTTCTGTATTCCTTATTATTTATTATTCCGGGTATTGTCAAATCGTACAGCTATCGTTTTGTGCCCTACTTGACGGAAGATGAACCGGATCTCGATCCCCAACAGATCCTTGCGCTTTCCCAGGAAATGACGCAGGGGATTAAGCTAGATTTGTTTGTGCTGGATCTTTCCTTCTTTTTATGGTATGTATTAGGGGCGATCACGTTCAATATCGGCACTTATTTCATCCATCCTTATATTTATCAGACGGATGCGGAGTGCTATCTGGAGGTTCGCAGTCAATACTATGGAGGAATGCATGAGAACTGGGATTAAGGGAATTTTATTTGACTTGGATAATACGCTGATCGATCGGCAGGCCGCCGCGGACGCCAAGGTCAGAAAACTGGTGGCTGAGCTGTTTCCGCAGGTGCAGGATCCGGTGGAGTTTGAAAATATTGTTCAGAAGCTGTTGACCTGGGATGAATATGGGTCCATTCCCAAGATCCATATGTATTCGATGTTGGCAAAGGAATACGGCTTAAGTGAGGAACAGAGAGAGGCCTTATGTCAGGACTGGGGAGAAACCTTCGGCGATTATACCGTCGTTTTCCCGCAGGCCCGCGCCGTCATTGAACAGCTGAAAAAGAAATATAAAGTTGGGATTGTGACCAACGGCAGCTCTAAAATGCAGCGGCGCAAGCTGGAACTTTGCGGACTCGCGGATCTGTTTGAGGTGATCGTCATTTCCGGTGAGTTTCAGGCCCATAAGCCGGATGTTGAAATCTTTCTGGAAGGCGCGCGTCAGTTACAGCTGCCGCCGCGGGAAATTGCATTTGTCGGAGATACGTTTTTTACGGATATCATCGGTGCGTATCGTGCCGGAATGCAGCCGATTTGGATTTTTTCCAACCCTGGCCAGCAATGTCAGGCGGATCTGCCGCGGATTTATCGGATTGAGGAACTGCTTGATCTGTTGTAAATCATGAGTGAAATATAGAAAAAAAGATCGAAAGCAGGAACCGGAAGCCTTGAGGGTAAAGCGGAAATCCTGCTTTTTCATAGTGAGGGGATTGTTAAGCACAATCAATTCGGATGTGTCCGGCAGGTTTCACTAAATTGTTGGAACAGCATCCTAACTGTCAAGCAAAATGACTGAAAAAAAGGAAAATTATGCAAAAAGAGATTGACATAGCAGTTAGATAGAGGTAACATTAATGCGTAAGTTAGCTTAGGCTAATGATTGTGATCTTTCATTTGAAAAGGAGTGAGGTTGATGCCGTTAACATTGGCGCAGACAGGACAGATCAACGCCGTTAAACGAATCGGCGGGAAGGAAGAGGTGCGCCGTTTCTTAAATTCATTGGGGTTGATCGAAGGCAGTGAAGTTATGCTTGTTTCCCAGAATCAGGGCAACGTCATCGTTAAGGTGAAAGAATCCCGGGTTGCCATCAGCAGGGAAATGGCCAATAAGATCATGATATAAAAAAGGAGAACAGAATGAAAACGTTAAAAGACATTCCGGTCAGAGAAACGGTTTCCGTCAAGAAGCTGCATGGCGAGGGCGCTGTCAGACGGCGGATTATGGATATGGGAATCACCAAAGGCACGCAGGTGTACGTGCGTAAGGTTGCTCCGCTGGGCGATCCGATTGAGGTCAATGTCCGCGGTTATGAATTATCACTGCGCAAGGCAGACGCGCAGATGATAGAAGTGGAATAAAGGCGAAAACGCCTGTCTTTTTTGGAACAAAAGTTAGCTTTGACTAATTTCGAGGAGGAACAGAACATGGGAATTAAAATAGCGCTGGCCGGCAATCCGAACAGCGGAAAAACAACACTTTTTAACGCGTTGACCGGTTCAAATCAGTTTGTGGGCAACTGGCCGGGCGTGACGGTTGAAAAGAAGGAAGGCCGGCTCAAGGATCAGAAAGACGTTACGATTACGGATTTGCCGGGAATTTACTCCCTTTCTCCCTATACGCTGGAGGAAGTCGTCGCCCGGAATTATCTGATTCACGAGCGGCCGGAAGCGATTTTGAATATCGTTGACGGTACCAATCTTGAACGCAATCTATATTTAACTACGCAGCTGCTGGAGTTAGGAATTCCGGTGGTCGTTGCGGTCAACATGATCGACGTCGTTAAGAAAAACGGCGATCAGATCCGCCTGCAGCCGCTGGCGGAAGCCTTGGGCTGCGAGGTTGTGGCGATTTCAGCCTTGAAGCAAACCGGAATCAAGGAAGCCGCCGCGCTGGCGGTCAAGTTGGCGCAGAATCAAAAAGCGTTGCCGCCGGTGCATCGATTCAGCTCCAATGTGGAACAGGTCCTGGATCAGATCATCCCACAGCTGCCTTCCGATATTCCCTCTGCCATGCAGCGTTTCTATGCGATCAAGCTGTTTGAGCGCGATGATAAAATCGCTTCGATGATGAGCGCGGCGGTCAATGTTGAAGCTTTGATTAAAAAGGCGGAAGATAAACTGGATGAGGATGCCGAGAGTATTATTACGAATGAACGCTATAACTATATCAGCTCGATTATTCATCAATGTTATGCAAAGAAAAATCAATCGCGGATGTCGGTCTCCGATAAAATTGATTCCATCGTCACCAACCGCTGGCTGGCACTGCCGATTTTCATTGCGGTGATGGCGTTAGTTTATGCGGTTTCGATGGGCGGATGGTCGGTTTCGATCGGAACGCTGGGAACGGATTGGGCTAACGATGTCCTGTTTGGCGAATGGGTTCCTGGCATGGTCGGAACGTTCTTGAATACGATGGGGGTTGGCGGATGGCTGGCCAGTTTGATTCAGGACGGCATTGTCGCCGGAGTCGGCGCGGTCTTAGGCTTTGTACCGCAGATGCTTGTGCTGTTCTTCCTGCTGTGTATTCTTGAGGATATCGGTTATATGGCTCGGATCGCGTTCATCATGGACCGGATCTTCCGGCGCTTTGGCCTCAGCGGCAAAAGCTTTATTCCAATGCTGGTGGCGACAGGCTGCGGTGTCCCGGGAATTATGGCTTCCCGAACGATTGAACAGGACCGCGACCGCAAGATGACGATTATGACGACTGGCTTTATTCCCTGCGGGGCCAAGATGCCGATCATCGGTCTGTTCGCCGGCGCGCTGTTCAACAATTCCGCTTGGGTAGCGACATCCGCTTACTTTATCGGTGTTGCGGCGGTGATCCTGTCCGGCATCCTGCTGAAAAAATTTAAGCTTTTCGCAGGCGATCCGGCACCGTTTGTCATGGAACTGCCGGCTTATCACATTCCATCCGCGTCGAATGTGCTGCGGGGCACTTGGGAGCGCGGCTGGTCGTTTATCAAGCGGGCAGGTACAATCATTCTGCTGAGCTCCATCGTCTTGTGGTTCTTACAGGGATATGGCTTTGTCAACGGCGTATTTCAGGCGGTAGAGGATAACAATCAATCCTTGTTGGCACTGATCGGCAATACGGTATCCTGGATCTTCTATCCGCTGGGCTGGATCGGCGATATGGGCTGGAAAGCGACCGTGGCGACGATGACCGGTCTGATCGCCAAGGAGGAAGTCGTCAATACGTTTGCGGTGCTGTATCATTACAGCGGTGAATTGAGTGAAGCCGGCAATGAAATCTGGACCTTCGTCGCTGCGGACTTTACCGCGCTGTCGGCGTACAGCTTTATGATTTTCAATCTGCTATGCGCGCCGTGCTTCGCTGCGATGGGGGCGATCAAACGCGAAATGAACAATCCGAAGTGGACCGTCGGAGCGATCGGCTACATGTGCGGCTTCGCTTATGCTGCGGCGATGATCGTCTACCAGATCGGCGGCTTCATCACCGGCGAGGTGCCGCTTACCCTGTTTACGGTCATCGCGGCCGTCCTGCTGGCGGGTCTGATTTACCTCTTAATCCGTCCCTATAAGGAAAGCAGGACGCTGCAGGTGGAGCTTAAGGAAACCGCGAAGATCTAAGTCGAAGGGCGGAAAGGAGAAACAATGCAGCCTGAAATTCAAAGTCTGTTGGGACAAAGTCTGGTCCTGATGCTTGTCGCGGGCGTTTGTCTGCTTGCGATCCGCAGTCTGATTCGGGAACACCGCAGCTCTGGTTCGTCCTGTAAAGGCGGCTGCAGCGGCTGCGGCATGGACGGAATTTGTCATAGTGATGCTGTCGAGAATCCCTTGGTCAGCGCATACCGCCAGGACCATCCGGTCCGGCACGGATAAATTCATTTCATCGAGGGGACTTGCTTCCCTCGATTTTTTGTCCTCGTGAAGCAAGCGATTTTGCCGCCTGGATAAAGAAGCGGAATGGGAAAAGCGAGGATGGAAATAAAGACGTGGATTAACCGGATGTGTCATTGATTCAGATGTCGTAATCCCTGGCAGGCATTTCTATTTATTCTTTGTCCGCATCCGGATATAATAAGGAAAAGAAAGGTGGGGATCTTATGGCAACGTTTCTAGTCGTGGGCGTGATCGGTTTGTGGACCGTGTACTGTCTGATTCGGCTGCGCTCGAAAAAACACCGGGGCTGCGCGGCCTGCGCCAGTTATCAAGCCGGCAGCTGCCAGGCCAAACAGGCATTGTGTGATTACCGCAAAGATCATCCCCTCCCGGATTCATCCATCAAAAAATAAATCCCGCCTGTAGATCATGCCAGACGGGATTTGTTTATTTTGCCGAAGGAGTGCTGAATATTTTCATTTTCCTCTCCAGCACAGCGAGGTTTTCCTGCAACTGTTCAATCTGATGCTCAATCTGTGCCTTGTGATGCTCGAACAAATCGGCGCGCTGACTGAGCGTTGCATCGCCCTGGCGGATCAGCTCGGCAAACTGGCGGATTTCCTCAATCGGCATTCCGGTCTTTTTCAGACACTGGACGATCTGCAGCAGCTTGAGATCCTCTTCGGAAAACACGCGAACACCGGTCCGGCGCGCTAACGGGCCAATAATCCCACGTTTTTCATAATAGCGCAGCGTGGAGGCTGGAATATTGAGCCGTGCGGAAATTTCTTTGATCGAATAATTCATAACTTTCCCTCTTTCATCTTGACTTCAACCTGGGTTTAACTTGTATTATAGAGAAGTCGTGAGGGGGATGCAAGGATGACAAAAAAGAAATCGGTTTTCAGGATGATGGTGATCACGGTGCTGTTGGGGATAGGGATGAATTTTCATCATCCGGTGACGCCGACATTGTATACGGCAATGGAACTTCCATCGCGGATTTTCGGAACATCCATGGCCGTCATGTGCTTCTTTTCATTTTTAACTTCAGTCTTTTGGGGTGAATTCAGCAATCACATCGGCCGGGTCAAAGTGTTTACGATTTCCTGCGTGTGTTATGGCCTGGCGCAGCTGAGCCTGGGCTTTTCTGCGAGTGAGCTGGCCGTGCTGATTTCGCGCGGGGCGGCCGGGGCCTTTTCCGGCGGGGCGATCGTTGCGACCATGGCGTATGTGATCGACGTCAGCGAACCTTCCAAACAGGCCTCCAATCTGGCAGTCTACACCGCGATGCAGTCTGTGTCGCTGGCTGTGGGTTATCTGTTGGGCGGTGTGTTGGGAACAATTCATTTTCAGTTAGCGTTTAATGTTCAGGCGGCCTGGATGATTCTGCTGGGGCTGGGAACAGCGTTCTTTGTGGAAGATTCCATTGTGGACCCGCAGACCGTCAAGCCCCGTGAACTGCTGAAAACGGTGAATCCGTTCAATTCCTTCGCCAGTGCCCGCAGTCTGATGAGCACGGTCATGATTCTGTTTTTGATCGTTGTGTTTCTGACCGGCTTCGCTACCAATTGTCATGAAAATGCCTTCAACTATTTCTTAAAGGCCGAGCTGGATTTTAAGCCAATTTATAATGGTTTGATCAAAGCGGTCATTGGCGTCATCGGACTGATCGCCAATTTCTCAATCAACCTGTGGATTATCCGCCGTACCGATGCCAAGAAGTCGCTGATCGTAGTTCTGGCATTGTGCGCGCTGACGGCAGCCGGAGCGCTGATTCCGGGGAATCTGACGCTGTTTATCGCCATGAATCTGGCGTTCTTTACGGCCAATGCGGTATATCAGCCGATTACGCAGGCTTTGTCGGTGGAAGGGCGAAAAAATAATGAAGTCGGAATCATCACCGGTTTATTCAATGCGATTAAATCGATGGGCAATGTTCTCGGCTCGCTGGCTGCGGGAATTGTTTATGATCTGAATATGTTGTTTCCGTTTATGCTGAGCGCGGGTGCCTTCGCACTTTCAGCTGCTGCAGCATGGGCCTACTGGCGCAGTGCCAAACGGCCGCAGCTCTAAAGACAGGCTAAAAAGGGAATTAAAAAGAAAGACCGAAACGAAGGGATCCGGCAGAAGCCAAGTCCAATTTCCTTGCAGTCTTTCTTTATTTAGGATCGGGATGAAAAGTCGGGTAAAACAATGTTAAATTCGTTTAAGGGCAGGAAAGTGTCGAAAACTGAGAATAGAGGGGTTTGCTTAAAAATGGATCTGACCGTCAATAAACGCCGCGATCGTATGGAGTGCCATGGAGGCATAGGCCGGATCATCCAGAATTGCATGGCCTACCCCTTCCAGCAGAATTAAGCCTTTCTGTGCGGCCGGGATCTTCTTATAAATCTTACGGCTTGAAGAAACGGTAATCGTTTCATCTTCCGTGCCATGCAGGATCATGACCGGACATTCCACCAAGACGGCATCCTGTTTCAACAGATCGACAACATTCATAAAGACAGAAGTGAAATCAGAGGGCAGTGGCGGATAATCATCGGGCTGTTCTTTTTTATTGGGACTGCTGAACCAGCCGGTAATCAAATCTGCAGCGTTGCCGACATTGATATAATTGAAGGCTGGCGCCAGCAGGATCAGCTTCTTCACCGGTTTGACAGCCGCCAGATGCGCGGCGATGACGCCGCCCATGGAAAATCCGATCAGAATGACGTCGGCATTCTGCGCTGTCAGCTCGTCAACCACTTCCTCCGCCCGCTGAATCCATTTCTGCGGATCGACGTCCTGGGGGTTGCGCGGATTAAACAGCTCCGGCAGGATCAGCTCGATCTTCTTTTCCGCAAGAAAATTTTTAAGCGGCAGAAACTCATCGGTCCGGCGCCGGCCAAATCCATGCAGCGCGACAACGACGGTGCGGTGCTGTTCCTGCTTTTTTAATTTCAGAAATTCAAACATACCGGTATCCTCCTGGAAAGTATCCTTATTATAATATAAATTTTGGCTTGTGGGGAATGGAATCCGATCCTGACCGGAATGAAATGTCGAATTTCCCCTTAATGTAAGCGCTGACATACGAGAAATGTCGCGAAAATGAGCAAAAAACAGTGAAATATAGAAGCAATAAAGTAAGAAATAAAGTCTGCGGACGGAACAGGACAGGACTTTGGCACGCTGATCTTCGTTGCTATGAAAGCAAGGAAATCTATGATTTTCAAAAGTGGAAAAGAGCTTGATCTGAAGCCGTTTTTCTAACTTTTTAACTTTTTTGAAAAAAGTGTTGCATTGCCTGTTTTTGAGTGCTATAATAGCGAAGCATTCGCATGGACGTGGGAGGTTGCCGGCACGCTGATCGGCGTTGTCACGATAGCGCCAGCTAAGCGTGAAGACCGGGGAATTCACACCGAGCGAATCTGCCGTAAAGGCGGATGAAATGAAGGAGGAAGATTTCATGGCAAAAAACAGCGTAAGAATTCGTTTAAAAGCTTACGAACACAGAATCCTGGATACAGCCAGCGAAAAGATCGTTAAGGCTGCTCAGGAACACGGCGCAAAGAAAGTCGTCGGACCTGTACCCCTGCCGACTGAGAAGCAGGTGGTAACCATTTTGAGAGCTGTCCACAAGTACAAAGATTCCCGTGAACAGTTTGAAATCAGAACACATAAGCGTTTGATCGAGATCGTCGGACCGACTGCAGAAACCATTGACGCATTGAGCCGTCTGGAACTGCCGAGCGGCGTCGACATCGAGATCAAGCTGTAAGGACAGTGGAGGTGACATCATGAAAGGTATTTTAGGACGTAAACTTGGCATGACGCAGGTATTCACTACGGATGGCGTATTGATCCCTGTCACAGTCGTTGAAGCACTGCCGAACGTAGTGCTGCAGAAGAAAACCCTGGAAAACGATGGCTACGAAGCTGTTCAGCTGGGATTTGAAGATCTGAGCGAAAAGGGTTCCAACAAAGCTGAAAAGGGTCATGCTGCCAAGGCATCGACTGCAGCGAAGCGGTTTGTCCGCGAAATCCGCGGAGCGGAAATGATGAATCTGGAAGTCGGCAACGAAGTCAAGGTTGATCTGTTCGCAGCGGGTGAGATCGTCGATGTAACCGGCACCAGCAAGGGCCGCGGCTACAACGGTACGATCGTCAGAAACAACGCGACAATGGGTCCGAAGACACACGGCGGATCGAAAAATATGCGGCATATCGGTTCTCTGGCAACAACCGGACGAAACAACGGCCGGATTGAAAAAGGAACAGCCGGAGCGGGTCAGGAAGGTGGCTACACCACAACGACTCAGAATCTGGAAATCATCAAGGTTGATGTTGAAAACAACTACATGCTGGTCAAGGGCAATGTTCCGGGACCGAAGCGCGGACTGGTTGTTGTTAAGTCATCCGTCAAAGGAACAGCTGCTGTTTCGGCCAAAGATCTGATCAGCTATTCCGAAGAAGCAAAAGAGGAGGAATAACAGATGCCAAAGTTAAATGTATATAACCTGGAAGCTAAAGAGATTCGTGAAATCGAACTGGCTGAGGCTGTATTCGGCATTGAACCTAATCAGCAGGTCATGTTTGACGCGCTCATCATGCAGCGCGCGAATATGCGTCAGGGTACGCATGACACCAAGAGCCGTCACGAAGTCAGCGGCGGCGGCAAGAAGCCTTGGCGTCAGAAGGGCACAGGCCGTGCCCGTCAGGGTTCCATCCGTGCTCCGCAGTGGAGAGGCGGCGGCATCGCTTTCGGTCCTACACCGCGCAGCTATGCTTACCGTCTGAACCGCAAGGTTCGCCGGCTGGCTCTGAGATCGCTGCTTTCTGAAAAGGTCATTGAAAACAACCTGGTTGTCGTCGATGCGCTGAAGTTCGACGCGATCAAAACAAAGGAATTTGTCAAAGTGATGGACGCATTCAAGTTTGAAGGCAAGACGCTGTTTGTAGCGGATATCGCCGAGGACTTCGACAATGCCTTCATGTCGCTGCGCAATATTCCTAACGCTGCCTTATTGACAGTTGAAGAACTGAACGCCTTCGACATTGCCAACGCTGCGAAGCTGGTTATGACGGAAGCGGCTGCCAACAAAGCTGGGGAGGTATTCGCATAATGAGTAACGCTAGAGATATCATTATCCGCCCGATCATCACAGAAAAGACGATGAAGCTGATGGACACCGACAACAAGATCACGTTTGAGGTTGCTAAAGGCACAAACAAGACACAGGTTCGTCTGGCTGTTGAAGAAATCTTCGGTGTTAAGGTTGAACAGGTCAACATCCTGAACTGCAAGCCGAAGACAAAGAGAATGGGCAAATACGTCGGCAAGACGAGCGCTGTCCGCAAAGCAGTGGTCAAGCTGCCGGAAGGACAGGATATCAACTTATTCTCTGAATAAGCTGAAAAACATATCGGAAGAACACGCTATTTCCGGAAAAATGCGTAAGGAGGACTAAATCCAATGGCGATTAAGAAATATAAACCGACGACTCCAGGCCGTCGTGGTATGTCAAGCCTGAGCTTTGAAGAAATCACATCGACTTCTCCAGAACGCTCGCTGCTTGAACCGCTGTCCAAAAAGGGCGGCCGCAACAACACCGGTCGGATCACAACCCGTCATCAGGGCGGCGGACACAAACGTCAGTATCGTGTCATCGACTTCAAGCGGAATAAAGACAACATTCCGGCTAAGGTCGCAACGATCGAGTACGATCCGAACCGTTCCGCCAACATCGCGCTGCTGAACTATGCAGACGGTGAAAAGCGCTACATCCTGGCTCCGAAGGGGCTGCAGGTGGGACAGACCATCGTTTCCGGCGAAGCCGTCGATATCAAAGTCGGCAACGCTATGGAACTGCGCAACATCCCTGAAGGTACTTTCGTTCACAACGTTGAACTGAAGCCGGGTAAGGGCGGACAGCTGGCTCGCTCCGCGGGTGTTTCCGCACAGATTCTGGGCTCTGAAGGCCGCTACACAATCCTGCGTTTGGCTTCCGGCGAAGTCCGCAAGGTTCTGAGCAACTGCCGCGCAACCATCGGCACAGTCGGCAATGAAGATCACAGCCTGGTCAATTTAGGTAAGGCTGGACGTTCCCGCTGGCTGGGCATTCGTCCGACAGTCCGCGGTTCTGTTATGAACCCGAATGATCACCCGCATGGCGGTGGTGAAGGCAGAACTCCGGTTGGCCGTAAGTCACCAATGACTCCATGGGGCAAGAAAGCGATGGGCGTCAAGACCCGCAAAGCCAAAAAGGCGTCTACTAAATTGATCACTCGCCGCCGCAACGGTAAGTAAACGAAAGGAAGGAAGCTAAAATGAGTCGTAGTTTGAAAAAAGGACCGTTCTGTGATGACCATTTAATGAAAAAAGTGGAAAAGCTGAACGCGTCAGGCAAGAAAGAAGTCATCAAAACATGGTCTCGCCGTTCCACTATTTTCCCGCAGTTCGTTGAACATACGTTCGCGGTTTACAACGGTAAGGAACATGTCCCTGTCTATGTCACAGAAGATATGGTCGGCCATAAACTTGGCGAATTCGTCCCAACCCGCAAATTTGGCGGTCATGGCGACGACAAGAAAGCGTAGGAGGTGCCACAATGGAAGTCAAAGCAACAGCGAAAACTGTCCGCATCGCCCCTCGCAAAGTCAGACTTGTTCTGGATTTAGTCAGAGGCAAAGATGCAAAAGAAGCGGAAGCAATCCTGAAGTTCACACCGAACCACGCTGCCGATGCAGTTGGAAAAGTGCTGAAATCAGCCGTTGCCAATGCGGTCAACAATCATCAGCTGGATGAATCGAAATTGTATGTTAAAGCGTGCTATGCCGATGAGGGAATTACGATGAAGCGATTCATGCCTCGGGCAAAGGGCAACGCCGCTCAGATTTTAAAGCGCACCAGCCACATTACTGTTGTGGTTGAAGAACGGTAGGAGGTACTCTCATGGGTCAGAAAGTTAGTCCAATTGGAATGCGTGTCGGCGTCATCCGCGACTGGGAATCCAGATGGTATGCTGAAAAAGATTACGGCACCCTGTTGATGGAAGACGTCAAAATCCGTGAATTCCTGTTTAAGGAACTGCATGCGGCTTACGTTTCCAGAATCGAAATCGAACGCTCTAAGAACCGTGTTGAGATCATCATCCGTGCCGCGCGCCCGGGCGTGATCATCGGCAGCAACGGTGAGAGCATTGAAATCTTAAAGAAGAAGCTGCAGAAAATGTGCAACGGCAAGCAGATCCACATCAAAGTGGTTGAAGTTGCCAATCCGGATCTGGATGCACATCTGGTTGCCCGCGCTATCGCTGAGCAGCTGGAACAGCGTGCTTCGTTCAGAACTTGCCAGAAGCGTCAGATTCAGAAGACGATGCGGGCAGGCGCTAAGGGTATCCGTACCCTGGTTTCCGGCCGTTTAGGCGGCGCGGATATCGCGCGCAGCGAAGGTTATTCTGAGGGCGTTGTTCCTCTGCATACCCTGCGTTCGGACATCGACTTCGCGATTGTTGAAGCGATGACCACTTACGGCAAACTGGGCGTTAAGGTCTGGATCTGCCGCGGTGAGGTTCTGCCGGGCCAGATGGTTCAGGAACCAGAAGCACCGAAAATGCCTCAGGGCCGCGATCGCCGGCGTGGCGGACGGAATGACCGCCGCGGCAACCGCAACAATAACAACAGCCGCAATGCCGAAGCTAAAGCAGCTGCGCCAAAGGCGGAAGGAACCGTTGAAGGAGGTAAGTAATCATGTTAATGCCTAATCGAACAAAATATAGAAGACCTCATCGTCAGAGTTACGAGGGTCGCTCTAAGGCCGGACGTGAGATCGTATTCGGTGAATACGGATTAATTGCTTACTCCGGTGCATACGTCAGCAACCGTCAGATTGAAGCGGCACGTATCGCCATGACTCGTTACATGAAGCGTGGCGGCCAGGTTTGGATCAAAATCTTCCCGCATCTGGCAATTACGAAGAAACCGCTGGAAGTCCGAATGGGTTCCGGTAAAGGCGCACCTGAAGGATGGGTAGCCGTAGTTCAGCCAGGCCGTGTCCTGTTTGAAGTCGGCGGCGTCGATGAAGAAACCGCGCGTGAAGCTCTGCGCTTGGCAGCTCATAAGCTGCCGGTCAAGTGCAAGTTTGTGCGCCGAGGCGAGGAGGAATAGGAAATGAACGTTAAGGAAATTCGTGATAAGAGCAATACTGAATTACTTCAGGAAATTGAATCTTTAAAAGAAGAGCTGTTCAACCTGCGTTTCCAGCAAGCTACCGGCCAGCTGGAGAATCCTTCCCGCATGAAGGAAATTCGCAAGACGATCGCTCGCATCAAGACTGTCATCACTGAGCGCGAACTCAGTGAGGCGAAATAAGGAGGATAACTGGTCATGGAAAGATCAAACCGTAAAGTATTACGCGGAAAAGTCGTTTCTGATAAGATGGACAAGACCATTACGGTTGAGGTAGCAACCAGCAAGAGTCATCCGCTTTATTCGAAGCGTATTAAATATTCAAAGAAATTCAAAGCACATGATGAAAACAATGAGGCGAAGATCGGTGATATCGTAGAAATCATGGAAACCCGCCCGTTATCCGCAACCAAGCGTTTCCGCCTGGTTAAGATCGTCGAAAAGGCTGTAATTCTTTAATAGCACAAGGAGGAACTGACAATGATTACGAATGAAAGTAGATTAAATGTCGCGGACAACACCGGTGCTAAGGAATTATTAGTCATCCGTTGCCTGGGCGGCAGCAAGCGCAAAAGAGCGAACATCGGCGATATCATCGTCTGCTCGGTCAAGACAGCAGCTCCTGGCGGAACTGTAAAGAAGGGCGACGTCGTTAAGGCGGTCATCGTCCGGACTCGTTACGGCATCCGTCGTGAAAACGGCAGCTACATCAAGTTTGATGACAATGCAGCGGTTATCATTAAGGACGACAACACACCAAGAGGAACCCGTATTTTCGGACCTGTTGCAAGAGAACTGCGTGACAAAGACTTCATGAAGATTGTTTCTTTGGCACCAGAAGTTTTATAGGAGGTGGCTTGAGATGAAAATTAAAAAAGGCGATAAAGTAAAAGTCATCACTGGACATTACAAGGGAACGATCGGCGAAGTTCTGGCTGTTATGCCGAAAGAGAACAAAGTCATCGTTGAGGGTGTCAATCTGATGAAGAAGCACCTGAAGCCGACTCAGGCTAACCCGGACGGAGGGATCATCGAAAAGGAAGCTCCGATTCATGTATCCAATGTCATGGCGTATGATTCCAAAGCCAAAACAGCCAGCCGGATCGGCTTTCAGGTCGAAAAGGGCGAAAAGGTCCGCGTATTCAAGAAATCCGGCAACGTCGTCAAGGGAGGTAAGAAATAATGAACCGTCTTGTTGAAAAATACCAGAAGACAGTCATTGAATCTCTGATGAAGCAGTTCAATTACAGCTCTGTCATGCAGTGCCCGAAGATCGAAAAAGTCGTCATCAACATGGGTGTCGGCGATGCGATCGCTAACCCGAAGGCACTGGATGAAGCTGTTGCCGAACTGACTCAGCTGGCAGGCCAGAAGCCGGTCATCACCAAAGCGAAGAAGTCGATTGCGAACTTCAAGCTGCGTGAAGGCATGCCGATTGGCTGCAAGGTCACCCTGCGCGGTGAACACATGTATGAATTCCTGGACAAACTGTTCAACATTTCCCTGCCGCGTGTCCGCGACTTCCGCGGCGTCAGCACAACGGCGTTCGACGGTCGTGGCAACTACACGCTGGGCGTGAAAGAACAGATTATTTTCCCGGAAATCAACTTTGATAAAGTAAGCAAAGTACGCGGTATGGATATCGTTATCGTAACGACAGCCAATACTGATGAAGAAGCAAAGGCATTGCTGGCAGGTATGGGCATGCCGTTTGCGAAATAAGGAGGACAACAACCATGGCAAAGACATCAATGAAAATTAAGCAGCAGCGTCCTCAGAAGTACAAAGTCAGAGAATATACGCGCTGCGAACGTTGTGGACGTCCGCACTCGGTCTTAAGCAAGTACAAAGTCTGCCGCATCTGCTTCCGCGAATTAGCCTATAAGGGTCAGATTCCGGGAGTCAAGAAGGCAAGCTGGTAAGGATACGGAAGGAGGAAAAAGCAATGATGAATATGACTGATCCTATCGCAGATATGCTGACAAGAATCCGTAATGGTATTCAGGCACGTCACGAAGCCGTTGAAATTCCGGCAAGCAAGCAGAAGGTTGAAATTGCGAAGATCCTGAAGAATGAAGGATTTATCCTGAATTATGCAGTCACAGGTGAAACCGCTGCAGAAAAGAAGATTACAGTCACTTTGAAATACGGCCCGAATAACGAAAAAGTTATCAGCGGCATTAAGCGTATCTCGAAGCCGGGCTTACGCGTCTATGCCAAGAGCGGCTCGATCCCTCGTGTCCTGAATGGTTTAGGCATCGCGATCATCTCGACCTCGCAGGGGATGATGACGGATAAAGAAGCAAGAGCGAAGCATACGGGCGGCGAAGTCATCGCCTACGTATGGTAAGCGTGTTAGAGAAAGGAATAGAAAACAATGTCACGTATCGGTAATAAAACGATTACCATTCCAGCCGGTGTTGAAATCACGGTTGCGGCTGGCAATGAGGTGACGGTCAAAGGACCTAAGGGTACTTTAACACGTCAGTTTAACGAAAACATGCAGATCGATGTCAACGGCAATGAAATCAAAGTCGTTCGTCCGAACGATATCAAGCAGATCAAACAGCTGCACGGGACAACCCGCGCGCTGCTGCACAACATGGTCGTCGGCGTTTCTGAGGGCTTCACCCGTGAACTGGAAGTTGTCGGTATCGGCTTCCGTGCCGCTGTCAGCGGTAACAAGCTGACATTGAACGTCGGCTTCTCTCATCCGGTTGAATTCGAGATTGAGGAAGGCCTGAAAGTTGAATGTCCGTCCGCAACGGAAATTAAAGTTTCCGGCATTGACAAGCAGCGCGTCGGCGAATTCGCTGCGGTTGTCCGTGCTACAAAGAAACCTGAACCTTACAAGGGTAAAGGTATTCGCTATAAAGGCGAACATGTCCGTCGTAAAGAAGGCAAGACGGCTGGTAAGAAATAGTGGGAAAGGAGAGAGTGAACAATGCTTAAGAAAGTATCTAAAAATGATGAAAGAATTCGTCGTCACATTCGTGTCCGTACAAAGATCAGCGGAACTCCGGAACGCCCACGCCTGAACGTCTTCCGTTCTAACAGCCATATCCACTGCCAGATCATCGACGATGTCAACGGCACAACGTTGGTGGCTTGCAGCAGCGTGGATCTGAAGCTGGAAAACGGCGGAAACATCGAAGCCGCAAAGACAGTCGGAACCGAACTGGCGAAGCGTGCTTTAGCTAAGAACATTACAGAAGTTGTATTTGACCGTGGAGGTTATGTTTATCACGGACGTGTCCAGGCCCTGGCCGATGCTGCCAGAGAGGCCGGACTGAAATTCTAGGAGGGCTCGCTGAATGGAACGTAAACCAAGAAGAGTTGAACGCGATAAAGAATTTGAAGAACGCGTTGTTGTCATCAACCGAGTAACCAAGGTTGTTAAAGGTGGACGTCGTTTCCGCTTTGCCGCCCTGGTCGTCATTGGTGACAAAAAAGGCCGCGTAGGCTATGGCACAGGAAAGGCTAACGAAGTTCCTGATGCAATTAAGAAGGCCAGTGAAAATGCCAAGAAGAATCTGTTCAGAGTTCCTCTGGTAAACAATGGCTCCACGATCCCACATGCTGTCACAGGCGTTTATGGCGCAGGTGAAGTGTTCCTGAAACCGGCCGCAGAAGGTACCGGCGTTATCGCCGGCGGCGCTGTCCGTGCGGTTCTGGAACTGGCAGGCGTCAGCGACGTTCTGTCCAAGTGCATCGGTTCCCGGACTCCGATCAACATGGTTCATGCCACCGTTGCCGGTCTGAAAGAACTGAAAACGATCGAAAGCGTTAGCAAACTGCGTGAGAAGAAGCCGCAGGAAATTCGCTAAGTTAGACGGGAGGCAGCTTATATGAAATTACATGAACTGAAATACACAGAAGGTGCACGTCGTAACTCGAAGAGAATCGGCCGCGGTCATGGCTCTGGATGGGGCAAAACCGCAGGCAAGGGTTCCAAGGGCCAGAACGCTCGTTCCGGCGGCGGAGTCGCACTGGGCTTTGAAGGCGGTCAGACACCGATCTGGCGTCGTCTGCCGAAGCGTGGATTCACAAACTTTACCCGTAAGGAATTCTCGATTGTCAACATCGAACTGCTGAACCGGTTTGAAGACGGCACTGAGGTGACTCCTGAACTGCTGAAGCAGGCAGGCTTAGTTCGTAAAGAACTGGACGGCGTAAAGATTCTGGGCGTTGGCGAACTGGAAAAGAAGCTGACGGTCAAAGCCAATAAATTCTCTAAATCAGCTGTAGAAGCAATTGAAAAAGCAGGCGGAAAAGTAGAGGTGATCTAACATGATCCAGACCTTTACCAGTCTGTTCAAGAATAAAGAAATCCGGACTAAGATCTTCTTTACTCTGGCCATGCTGTTCATCTACCGTCTGGGTTCCGGCATTCCGGTTCCCGGGGTGGATGCGACAGCGCTGACCGCCGGTATTGCTGACAATTCCATCTTAGGAATGATGAACTTGCTGGGCGGCGGCGCCTTACAGCGTCTGTCGGTATTCGCCTTAGGCGTTACACCGTACATCACCGCTTCGATCATCATCCAGCTGATGTCGATGGATGTCATTCCGGCGTTGACGGAAATGGCGAAATCGGGTCAGCAGGGACGCATGAAAATGGATAAGATCACACGGTATATGGGTGTGGTCTTAGCGTTTATTCAAGCCTTTACGATGGTCTATGCCTTTGACAAGAGCTACGGCATTCTGTCCGGCGCCGGTGTTTCTACTTATTTGTATGTAGCGACGGTTCTGACGGCAGGCACGATGTTCCTGTTATGGGTCGGTGATCAAATCTCGGCGAAGGGGATCGGAAACGGCGTTTCCATCATCATCTTTGCGGGTATCGTTGCCAACATTCCGTTCCAGTTCATTCAGGTCTTCAATACATTGGTAGACACGACGAACAACACGGCGATGTTTAACGGCATCCTGACATTTATGCTGTATGTGTTAATGTACTTGCTGATCATCGTGCTGGTTGTCTTCATGCAGCTGGCAACACGAAAGATTCCGGTTCAGTACACATCCAGCTCCATGACCAAGGGCCGCAACGATATGACGTATCTGCCGCTCAAAATCAACTCTGCCAGCGTCATTCCGGTTATCTTCGCTTCGGCGATCATGACGGCGCCGCTGACGATCATGAGTTTCTTTGAGGCTAACAGTTTCACAACCACTCTGAATAATATCCTGTCGCTGCAGAAGCCGTTAGGCCTTTGCATCTATGCGGTGCTGATTGTTCTGTTTACCTTCTTCTATACCAATTTACAGGTGGATCCGGAGAAGATTGCAGAAAATCTCGGCAAATCCGGAACCTATATTCCGGGTATTCGTCCGGGTACGGAAACGAAGGAATACTTATCCAAGGTTCTCAACCGGATCACAGTTCTGGGCGCGATCTTCTTAGTGTTTATCGCTCTGCTTCCGTATGTCCTGCCGATGGTGACAAGCCTGCCGTCCTCTGTTTCGATGGGCGGAACCGGAATTATCATCGTTGTCGGTGTGGCTATGGAAACGATGAGTCAGCTCAAAGGGCAGATGACCCAGAAATCCTACCGCGGTTTTATTCAAAAATAAGAGGTGAGTGAGAATGAACATTCTGATCATGGGACCCGCCGGAAGCGGCAAGGGGACAATGTCGGCAAAAATTCTTGAAAACTTCAAAGTACCGCATATCTCCACAGGGGATATGTTCCGCGCCAACATCAAAGAGGGTACGGAATTAGGAAAAAAAGCTCAGGAGTACATGAATGCCGGCAAGCTCGTACCGGATGAAATTACGGTCGCAATGGTCGCAGATCGGCTGAAAGAGCCGGACTGTCAAGTCGGTTATCTGTTGGATGGCTATCCAAGAACCCTGATTCAGGCAAAATCTTTTGAAAATTTGTCAAAAGAAATTGCCAAACCAGTGGAAATTGTTATAAACTTAGTAGTGGAGTTTGAAACTCTGGCCGATCGCATCACAGGCCGCCGTATGTGCAAGAACTGCGGCGCGATCTATCATGTCCGCAACCACCCAAGTCAGGTGGAGGGGATTTGTGATGTCTGCGGTTCTCCGCTCATTCAGCGTGCTGATGATACAGAGGAACAACTTCGTGTTCGGCTCAACGAGCATGAAAAGAATACCAAGCCGGTTCTGGATTACTATCGTGAAAAGGGACTGGTCGTCGATATCAATGCCACCCGTTCAATTGATGAGGTGTGGAATGATGTCGCCGCGGCATTGGAGAACGTGAAATGATCTCTGCCAAGTCGCAGCGAGAAATCGCAACGATGAAGCAAGCCGGGAAGATTGTAGCGCTTGCCCGCGCGGCAGTGGCCGCTGCAATCGCACCGGGAGTCACTACTAAACAGCTGGACAGGATTGCTGAGAAAGTGATCCGGGAACAGGGAGCCTCACCGTCCTTTAAAGGGTACGGGGGCTTTCCTGCGTCTATCTGCACTTCGGTCAACTCAGTGCTGGTTCATGGAATTCCAGATCAGACTGTGCTGAAAGACGGAGATCTCATTTCCATTGACATCGGAGCTTGTTATAAAGGCTATCATGGGGACGCCGCGTGGACGTTTTCCGTCGGCCGCGTCAGCGAGGATGCGGTACGCTTGATGGAAGTTACACGTCAATCTCTATTTATAGGTTTAAAACAGGCAAAACCTGGGAATCGTTTAAGTGATATTTCGCACGCCATCGGCTCTTTTGTTGAAGCGCACGGATATTCAGTGCCAATCGATTATACAGGTCATGGAATCGGCACGCACCTGCACGAAGAACCTGCGATCCCTAATTTCGGAACGCCGGGCAAAGGCATTCTTTTAAAAGAAGGCATGACGTTCGCGATCGAACCGATGGTTCACGCAGGCAAGCCGCACACACGGGTGTTGGCTGATGACTGGACAGTCGTTACCAAAGACGGCTCTCTGGCAGCACATTACGAACATACGATCGTCATTACGCATGACGGGTATGAAATTCTGACAATCAATCCAGATGAGGAGGAAGATTCAGTTTATGGGCAAACAGGATGTCATTGAAATTGATGGGATAGTAGAAGATACGCTTCCCAATGCAATGTTTAAGGTGAAGCTCGCCAACGGTCACACCATTTTAGCTCACGTTTCTGGTAAAATCCGTATGCATTACATTCGCATTTTACCGGGAGATCGGGTTACCGTTGAAATTTCACCGTATGATTTAACACGTGGGCGTATTACATTTAGACACAAATAGTCTACAGGAGGAAAAACGCATGAAAGTAAGACCATCTGTCAAACCAATATGCGATAAGTGCCGCATCATCAAGCGCAAAGGCCGCGTTATGGTTATTTGTGAAAACCCTAAGCACAAACAGCGTCAAGGAAACTAGGAGGAATTAGAGAGATATGGCTCGTATTGCAGGAATCGATATCCCACGCGACAAGCGCGTAGTGGTATCCTTAACTTATATCTACGGAATCGGCAGCTCCACAGCAAAAACGATCCTGAAGAAATGCGGAATCAGCGAAGATATCCGTGTTAAGGATCTGACTGACGATCAGGTCAACGCAATCCGTCAGGAAGTCGACCAGATCAAAGTTGAAGGCGATCTGCGCCGGGAAACCCAGCTGAACATCAAGCGTTTGATGGAAATCGGCTGCTACCGCGGTGTTCGTCATCGTAAAGGACTGCCTGTCCGCGGACAGCGCACCAAAACTAACGCTCGTACACGCAAAGGACCGCGTCGTACAGTAGCGAATAAGAAGAA
This sequence comes from Holdemania massiliensis AP2, assembly GCF_000327285.1. Lineage (GTDB taxonomy): Bacteria > Bacillota_I > Bacilli_A > Erysipelotrichales > Erysipelotrichaceae > Holdemania > Holdemania massiliensis. The sequence continues at coordinate 297,986 of NZ_HE998570.1, forward strand.
ATAAGCGGGAGGATAGTAGTCAATGGCAAAAGTGAAACAGACAAGCCGCAAGCGTCGTGTCCGCAAGAATGTCGCTCGGGGCGTTGCACATATTCATTCAACATTTAACAATACAATCGTTACGATTACCGATGAAAGCGGAAATGCCATCGCTTGGTCCAGCGCGGGTGCATTAGGCTTCAAGGGTTCTCGTAAATCTACACCGTTTGCCGCTCAGATGGCAGGCGAAGCTGCCGGCAAGGCTGCTGTCGATCACGGCATGAAGGTTGTCGAAGTCAACGTTAAGGGTCCAGGACCTGGACGTGAAGCGGCTGTTCGTTCTTTACAGACAGCAGGCTTAGAAATCACGGTCATCAACGACGTGACTCCGATTCCGCACAATGGATGCCGTCCACCGAAGCGGCCACGTGGTTAATAACCTAATTGAGGAGGGAAATGGTTATGCAAAAATTTGAACGCGCAAAGTTTGAAGTCAAAGAATATGTTGAATCTGACCATTATGGAAAATTCGTTGTAGAACCTCTTGAAAGAGGCTTCGGCACTACCCTTGGTAATGCTCTCAGACGTGTTTTACTCTCCTCGTTACCGGGAGCTGCGGTGTACTCGATTAAGGTCGAGGGTGTTTACCATGAGTTTACATCCATTCCTGGCGTTGAAGAAGACGTCACGATGATGATTCTGAATATCAAAAATCTGATCATGAAGATTGATGACGATGAATCCTATACCTTACGAATTGCCGCAAAAGGCCCAATGACCGTGACCGCGGGCGATATTATCTGCCCGACGGGTGTGGAAGTATTGAACAAAGATCTGGAAATCGCGCATCTGGAAGAAGGCGCTACGCTGGAAATGGAGCTGAAGGCCCGCAATGGCCGCGGCTACATCAGCGCTGATGGAAACAAAGCCTTGTACCAGGGATCTTCTCAGGGTATCGGAACGGTATATACCGATTCAATTTATACCCCGATCGATCGGATTTCGTATAATGTTGAACCGACGCGTGTCGGTCAGGATGCGAAGTACGACCGCCTGATTTTTGAAATCTGGACCAACGGTTCGATTACGCCGCAGATGTCGCTGGCGCTGGGCTCTAAGATTCTGATCGATCATCTCGATCTTCTGACCCATGTCAACGAGTCCGTTGCGGATATGGAATCCGTGATGAAGGATGTCAACGGGGAATCCCCGAAGAACATGCAGTCGATGGCTATTGAAGATCTGGATCTGTCCGTCCGTTCTTACAACTGTTTGAAACGGGCTGGCATCCAGACCGTCGAAGAGCTGACGCAGCGTTCTGAAGAAGAAATGATGCGAGTCCGGAATCTGGGTAAAAAATCATTAAAAGAAGTCAAAGACAAGATTTACGAATTGGGTCTGAGCTTCAAATCATACGACTAATCGCAAGTAAAGGAGGAACCCCCTATGTGGAATCGTAAATTAGGACGCACTGCTGACCACCGGAAAGCGATGCTTCGCAATATGGCTACCAGTCTGATCCTGAACGGCAAAATTGAAACAACCGAAATGAAGGCGAAAGAACTTCGCTCTGTTGTCGACGAACTGATTACGTTGGCTAAGCGCGGAGATCTGCATGCCCGCCGTCAGGCTGCTGCTTACATCCGCAATGTTGTTGCTGATGAAAAGACAGGCGAAACAGTCCTGAAGAAGCTGTTTGATGAAATCGGTCCGAAATATGCCGACCGCAACGGCGGATACACCCGTGTCTTAAAGACCGGCTTCCGTCGCGGTGACAGCGCTCCGATGGCGATCATCGAGCTGGTTTAATTATTATGGAAAAGCATGGCTGCGGCTGTGCTTTTTTTTGTGCTGTTTCAGCATCCCATTTTGAGAAACAAAGCGTCAGAAGTGCCTCGGGTGCGACATTTAAAATGGAAAAGGATTTCTGTCCCCTTTCTGCTGAAAACACGCCGAATAAGCCCAAAAACAAGGCGAGAGAAGGGAAAAATCAATTTCATCCGTTTGGTTGCAATTTTATGGATTGCGTGGGGTTGTAAACATGAGTCAAACCACTATAATGAAAACTAAAGACTGACCAGGTCAGTCAGGAGGATTATCGATGAACGAGAAGTTCTATGAACTGTCCGCTGAAAAACAGCAGCGAATCATCAATGCGGGTCTGGAAGTCTTTGGGGCGTATGATTATCCGCAGGCGTCAACGGATGATATAGCGGCGAAAGCCGGGATTTCTAAAGGACTGTTGTTCTATTATTTTAAGAACAAGAAAGAATTTTATCTGTTCCTGTTTGACTATTGCTGCAATTTCTTTCATCAGCAGATTTGTACTGAGAATTTCCATCAAATCACAGATTTCTTTGATCTTATGGAATATGCCGCCCGTATCAAATACAATCTGATTCTGCAGTACCCGCATTTCATGAATTTTGTGATGAAAGCCTATTATTCCCGCCGTGAGGAAGTCAGCGAAGCGATGAAGGAGCGAATTGGTTCTACCATTGGAGAGATTTATACTGTGTACTTCAAGAATATTGACTTTTCGCGCTTTAAGGAAGAAGTGGATCCGCAGAAATTGTTAAATATGCTGACATGGATGGCAGAAGGCTATATTCAGGATAAGCTGCGGCAGTCTGAAACGTTAAATATCGATGAACTGATGCAGGATTTTCACGACTGGCAGAAAATGTTCCGCAAGATTGCCTATAAGGAGGTAAGCGATGAAACTCATTCTCAGAGTTAAAAACATGACCAAGGATTACGGCCATCAGCGAGGTGTATTCGATCTGAGCTTCGGCGTGGAAAGCGGAGAAGTGATGGGTTTTCTCGGACCCAATGGGGCGGGAAAGACAACGACGATCCGCACTTTGATGGGATTCATTCAGCCTGATCATGGACGCGTCAGCATTAAAGGCCGCGACTGTTTCCGCTGTGCTGCTGAAATTCAGCAGGATGTCGGCTATCTGCCAGGAGAAATTGCTTTCATGGACGACATGGATGGCATGGAGTTCATTCGGTTTATCGCTGCGATGAAGAAAATGCCGAGTTTAGAACGAGCGCAAGAACTGCTGAACTATTTTGAACTGGAACCCAAGGGACGGATCAAGAAAATGTCCAAAGGCATGAAGCAGAAAATCGGTCTGGTCTGTGCGTTGATGAATCAACCTGAGATCCTGATCCTGGATGAGCCAACCAGCGGCCTTGATCCTTTGATGCAGAAAAAGTTTGTAGATCTGATTCAGGAAGAAAAACGCAAAGGAACTACGATTTTAATGTCTTCGCATCTGTTTGAAGAAGTTGAACAAACCTGCGACCGAGTCGTCATCATCAAGGAAGGCCGACAGATCGCGGTGGAAAAAATGGACGAGCTCAATAAAAATCATCAGCGTATCCTAATTCTGAAATTTCGTCGGGCTTCCGAGGCCGCAGAGTTTGCCGCGCGTGTGCCCAATGCCCAGACCGATGGGAAACACGTTACATTGAAGACTGCCGGCAGCCTGGACGCCATTCTCAAACTGGCCGCCCATTATGAAGTTGAAGATCTGGAAACGCATCGTCAAACTTTAGAAGATCTGTTTCTACACTATTACGGGAAGGAGAATCATGCATGAGTCTGCCGCTGCTGCGCCGCGAACTGCGCGCCAATTATAAAATGATTTTACTGTTTACAGCCGTGATCACGCTTTACAGCACAGTGATCATTGCGATGTACGATCCCAAATTAGGGGCAAGTCTGAATATGATGGCAGAAAGCATGCCGGAACTGTTCGCTGCCTTTGGCATGACCAATGCCGGGGCAACGATGCTTGAATTTATCATCAACTATCTGTATGGGTTTATTTTAGTTGTCATCCCCATGTTATGCCTTTTGTTGATTGCCGGCCGTCTGGTTGTTCGGTATGTGGATCAAGGATCTATGGCCTATCTGTTGGCAACACCCAATACCCGCGGTACAATTATCCGGACGCAGATCCTGTTTCTGGTTCTGTGCACGCTCTTTCTGGTGATTTACTCCAGCGGATTGGGGCTCATCGCCAGTGAAATGTTATTTCCTGGGGAATTGGATGTTTCTCACTATCTTCTGGTCAATGCGGGACTGTTGTGTCTGCATCTTTTCTTAGGCGGCATGTGTTTCTTCTTTTCCAGCGTGTTCTCCGAGCAGAAAAAAGCATATGGCTGTGCCGGAGGTTGTTTAGTAGCCTTTTTACTGATTCAGATGCTTTCACAGGTATCGAAACAGCTTGAAGGATTAAGATTGCTGACACCCCTCACTTTATTTCAAGCGAAAGAACTTGCGATGGAAAGCAGCGAGGCTCTGATGATGGCTGGATGCCTGGCTATTCTTGGTGTAATCCTCTATATCGCCGCCGCTCAAATTTTCCGCCGCCGCAATTTATCACTGTAGCAGTCATTGCGGTGGACATCAATGCTTAGCGATGGCGGATCCTCAATTCTTTTTCAGTTTGTTTCATCGACAAACCATAAATTCAGAGTTCTTTCAGAACATAAAATTTGTCAATCCCAGCCTCAACCTTTTTACTGCAAAAAATGTTAAGTTTAAAAAAGCCTTTTGTTAAGGGATAAAACAAATTCAAAGAAAAAAACGCTCAATTGAAAAGTTAAGTTCCACTTCTGAAAGGCGAAAATAAAAAGGTGAATTTAGTCTTTCAAATGCGATAAAATAAGGCGAAAATTGTGGAATTTGATCTTTGTATCTATGATGTTTTAGCTATTTGGTTTATAATATGGATGTCAAAAAGCATAAAAATGAGCGCATTAAAAGCTAATGGAAATAGACACTTTTTTCAACTGAAAGAGTTATTTCCATCTCGTTTTTGGTCTTTACAGACTTCTTGCTGCCTATTTTTATGCTTGGAATATTACTTCAATAAGTAGGGTTTTAGGGTAACTTGATCTGGTGGGATCTCAGTCAATCCTTGGTCGATTAGTTTGTCGGCCATTTCCTTGTTGAAGAATTGGAGAACGCTGAACGATGTTTTATTGTTCAGCTTTTTTCGGCTGTAAGAATTGATGTGGGATGAGATGCGATTCGCCTTTTCCTGCGAGTCCAATCCAAGCGCATATAAGTCAGCTTCTTTCGGACAAATATCTCGAATGAGAAGATGGATATTTTCGAGAGATCCCTTTTGCCAGCTGGCCATCGGATCACAATAAAAGAGTCTTGTTCTTCGTGTTCCATCCTTCCTGATTTCTGCTTTGTCAGCGAGAATAAATTCACTGCCTCTGTCCGTTTTGAGCACTATTACTTCTTCGTTGAACATCTGTTCTCCAAGTATGGACTCTAAATACAGGATACCTTCCAACATGGTTTGAGAAGTTTTCTGCTGGTGATAGACGCAAAACAGAAAATCATATTTCAAAAACTTGAATGTTTGAAGGAAAGGTCCGTTGGAACCGTCGTTGTAAACCGTGTCCATTTCAACAACGGAGGCATCGGGATTCATTTCCTTAAATTCTGTGTATTCTTTGTGAGTCCTTCCCTTCAGGTAAGATCGGTCTTTCCTTGGGGAATATTCAATCGATTTCTTTTTTGTCAGTTTTCTGCGAACTTGACGTTTAAGATCCATGCAAGTGATGGAGACACCGG
>NZ_HE998571.1:0-120148 GCF_000327285.1 Holdemania massiliensis AP2
TTTTTTTTGTCTGCTTTTTGCTTTCGTCCTGGACTGCGCGGGATTGAAATTCGTAACATCGCTTTATTTTCAGGCTTTTCACCCATTCCTTGATGACTTCATTTACGGTTCCTTCTGATTATGGTTTGTCTTTCTTGTTCTCCTTCCTGCGTTTCTTCCTGCCTCTGCGGATCTTCTTATAAAGCCTGTCTTTCTCTGTATCGATCTTCTCCCTTTCTGTTTTTCTTCCGTCAGACTCTCAAAGCAGCGCTTCTATAAAGAAAGGATATCCCTTTCCTCGGCCGCAAGTGAAACAGCCTTCTCATCGGAATATCCTTTCTCTTCATTTTTAGTTGTTGGCGATTCTTCTTTCTGTCTGAACCTCAGCACGCACGAATACTGACAGACAGAAAGAAGCGGCTTAATGATGGAACAGACGGACGCCGTTGAAAATCAGCACAATACCATATCGATTGCAGGTATCAATGACATGATCGTCGCGCACAGAACCGCCGGCTTCTACGATGTACGAAACGCCGCTCTTGCGAGCCCGTTCAATATTATCCCCAAATGGGAAGAACGCATCTGATGCCAGGGATACCCCGCTGACCGATGCCAGCCAAGCTTTCTTTTCTTCCGCACTCAGCACTTCCGGTTTTTCCGTGAAAGCCTCCTGCCAGCTGCCCTCCCGCAGCAAATCTTCCCATTCATCGGAAATATACACGTCGATCGCATTATCGCGGTCAGCTCTGCGGATCTTCTCTTTAAACGGCAGATTCAGCACTTTCGGATGCTGACGCAGATGCCAGATATCCGCCTTGTTACCGGCCATTCGTGTGCAGTGGATGCGGGATTGCTGGCCAGCGCCGATTCCGATCGCCTGACCGTCCTTCGCATAAACAACCGAATTGGACTGCGTATATTTAGCCGTAATCATCGCGATCAGCAGATCTCGTCTGGCCGCTTCCGGCAATTCTTTATTTTCCGATACGATGTTTTGAAGCAGACTCTCATCAATCTTCACATCATTGCGCTGCTGGTGAAAACGTACTCCGTAAACTTCTTTGCTTTCCATCGCTTTCGGCGTATAATTCGCATCCATCCGCAAGACAAGGTAGGTCCCCTTGCGTTTAGCCCGCAGAATTTCCAGCGCTTTCTCACTGTAGGAAGGAGCGATAACACCATCAGAAACTTCCTTTGACAGAAAACGGGCCGTGGTTTCATCACATTCTTCTGACAGGGCGGCGAAATCGCCGTAAGAAGACATGCGGTCTGCCCCGCGGGCGCGGATGTACGCACAGGCAATCGGCGAAAGCTCCGTGTCTTCACAGAAGTAGATTTTTTTCATGGTATCGTCCAACGGCAGGCCAATCGCGGCGCCGGCGGGAGATACATGCTTAAATGAAGCGGCGGCCGCCATTCCGGTTGCTTCTTTCAATTCTTTGACAAGCTGCCAAGCATTGAGGGCATCCAGCAAATTGATATACCCGGCACGGCCATTCAGTACCGTAAACGGCAGATCTCCCTCTTCAATGTCGACGCTGGCTGGTTTCTGGTTGGGATTGCATCCGTATTTCAGCTCATACTCTTTCATCTTTTTTCCTCCTTTTACGAAAAAAAGCCGCACTGCTGGTCCTTAATGGCCCAGACGGTCGGCTCTGTTCTGCATTAACTTCCCTGTGGTCAATTCCACTTCCGTCAGTCGGTTAACTGTTTAAAAATTATCACGCTTCCACTCCCCTGTCAAGCCTTCTTCCAGGAAGTTTTCCACATTTCAGACAGTTCGATTGTTTTCTCTCACGAAGGCTTACAAACCGCTGGCACTGCCTTGAGGCATATCGAGAAAATCAAAGACGGAACTGGTCAGAACGGCTCCATACTGCTTTAAAAATGTTTCACTGTCCATGTTTCGATTGCGGCACAGCCAATGACTGACCGTATAGCATAAACTGTTGCCGAAATAGCCGGCGAGTTCATCTTCGGTCATCGTTCCCAGCTTTTCAGTCCGACCGTAACGGCGGAACATCTCCGCAAATAACTGCTGAACGTTTTCTTCAAACAGATCCGAAAAGCTGTTCTGACCGGTGATCCGGAAAGCAATTTGATAAAATTCACGATTTTCCACGAACTTATCAAGCATGGCTTTGACGGCCTGCTGGAATTGCTTCTTTTCTATATAAGGAAGTGCTGTATCGACAGTATCCAGATAAATGATATAGCTCAAAGCTGCGTATTTATCTTCAAAATAATTATAAAACGTGGCGCGGATGACGCCGGTTTTATCGCAGATTTGCTTAATTGTGATCTTTTCAAAACTTTTCTGCAGCATGAGTTCTTTCAGGCTTTCTGCCAGAAAGCGTTTCATCATCCCCCGTTTTTCCATGATCTCCCCCCTAGCGCAGATGCGTCAGCACCTGGAAAAGAACCTTAAGGCTGATCAGAAAGAGAATCACGCTGCCGGCTGTAAAGATGGTCCGGCGATAGGCCAGACCTAAACGATAGCCAATCTGCTGTCCCAATTCCACGCAAGCCAGCGTTACCAATGTGGAAATTAAGCATACCTGAAAGGCATCTGCCTGCAGCAAGGTCATGCAGGTTCCCAACAGGAAAACATCAACACTGGTGATCAATCCCAGGAATAAGACTTTTTTGTAATTAAAACTGTCATCATGACGTTCTTCAAAGGCTTTTTGCCGAAAGGCCTGAATTAACAGGAAGCAGCCCAGGGCAAACAGGATCAGCGCCGCGATCACCTGATTGACATGCAGCACAAGCTGACTCTTGATCAGGGAACCGGCCAGCGATCCCAAGACGATCATCAGCAGGCTCGATCCGGCAAAGATAAAACTGTTAATCAGCGAGCGGCGGTGTTCCTGCGGATTCATCACGGCGCCCCGCGCCATCATAACCACAAAGCAATCCAGCGACAAAGCCAGGCAGGTGACTAGGATTTCGATTGTATTCACCTGATTTTCCCTCCTCTACGGTTTACAGTCCAAGTATAGCCGATGGTGACGGAGGAAGCGATAGACAATCATCAGATTCTGTCAATTCTTCCTTATAGAATAAGTGCTGTGCTTTCCCTTGTCTGATCCAACCGCAAATATCCGGCTGACGGCTGACTATAAGCGCGGCAGACTGATCCTCTGCCCTTGACCTTGGATATCATTTATTTCTGATTGGGTTCATTGCCAAACTGAACAAAGAAAAAACCAGCGGAATCCAGGATACCGCTGATTTAAAGATTAGATTATTCAATCATGATGGTCTTTTTCGTTTCCACTGCCGGCGCGTCTTTCTTCGGCAGAACAATCTTCAATTCACCGTTGTCATAGTGCGCTTTGATGTCTTCCGGCGTGATCGCTTCGCCGACATAGAAGCTGCGGGAGCAGGAGCCTTGGACACGTTCCTGACGGATCACATTGCCCTGATCGTCCTTTTCTTCTTTGTTGGTATTGCGAAGCGCGGATACGGTCAGATAGCCGTTTTCCAAATCCATCTTAATATCTTCTTTGTCATAGCCTGGCAGCTCAATATCCAGCAGATAGCTGCCGTCCTTCTCACGAATGTCGCAGCGCATTGCGGTGATCGCATTGCGATGGAGCAAAGGTTCATCAAACATGTCATCAAAGAAGTCGTCAAACATCATTCTTGGTAGTAATCTCATACATCACACCTCTTTCTGTTTTCAACTTATGCGATACTGCCTGATTTGAACTCTGATCGCTCAGAGAAGTTAATCAATGGAAATTGTTTTCTTGGTCTGCATGATCTGCGGGTCTTTTTTCGGTACGAAGACCTTCAGCTCACCATTTTCGTAACGAGCTTTAATGTCCTCGACGTTCATTTCTTCACCGATAAAGTAAGTCCGGGTGCAGCTGCCGCTGACACGTTCCTGACGCACCAGCTTGCCTTGTTCACTTCTTTCCTCGCTGCTTGCTGTGTGCGCGGCTGCGATGGTCAGATAGCCGTCTTCCAGCTCCATTTTGATTTCTTCCTTTTTAAATCCAGGAAGCTCAATATCCAGAAGATACCCATCTTCTCGTTCGCGAATATCGGTTTTCATGACAGCCGGGACAGTATTCTTTCTGAAAAATGGATCCTTAAGAACCTCGTCGGCCAAGCTGTCCATCCAGGTGTTCGGTACAAATCTCATCTTGAATCGCCTCTTTCTATCTGTCTTATTCCTGGCTTATTGGGTCTTTCCCAACTTGCAATTTTAGTATATCACATTCTTTAGCACTGTCAAGTAGTTAGTGCTAATTTTCTTCATTTAATTTCACAAGTTCACAAAGTGCGTCGTTCATAGAGCATCGCAACAATTTTGTCGATCCGCCGAATGCGCTGATCTTCCACCCCTTGTTCCGCATAATGAATAATACGCCCGCGCTGCTCCGGATCCAGCAGTTGAAAAAAATAACAGGCACTGCGGTTGGCTAAGAGTGCTTCCTGTAAGGCCTGCGGACATTCTGCCAAACTGTGACCGGATTCTGGTTCCAGCCACAGGTTGACCGTTTTGCCTTCGGTAAGCTCAGATTGTGAACAGACTTCCTCCGGAAGTTCCAGCGTCCAGATTTGTCCTTTTCTTTCTGCTTTCTGTTTAAACAGCTGAGTTTGAAGCATGATGATCAGCGGTCCTTCCGGCAGCGCCGCATCCGCCGCAAGCTCAAGATGGGGCTGGGGTGTATTGTGAATTATTCCTTCAATCTGCATCCTGATTTCCTCCTGGCCTCTAGTATGCCTCGGCGTTCTGAGATTTATTTTGCTTTTTTGTTTCCATTTCAGGATGAGCCGCGGATCTCTTAACGTGTATTTTTCAAAAAGAAAAGGCCTCAGCGGCCTTGCAGGTTGGTTTTATAAAACGTTTCAAGTGAATTCAGCAGCGGATCTTTTTTCCCTTTGCGTTCGCTGCGCGTTAGCAAAAACAGAAAGATCAAACCGCCTAAGAAGCAGACGATCATGTCGGTCATCGTATCGTAAACGCCCTGGGTATAGTGATTGATCGCGTCGATCTTGAGAAAAATCAGGCATCCGAATTCAAAGCATTCCCAGAGAAAGGCTATCATCATGTTGATTCCTTGAATGGATAAGCATTTTAAAAGATAATCACGCGGCGTGCTTTCCGTCCAGCTTTGTTTCAGCCAGCAATAGACCAGCGTGATCACCGCGCAGATCAGGATGCCGGAGCTGAAATGCAGCACTTTATCGAAGTAAGGAATGGCATAACCGTTCAGGGTATTGCCGATGATCATCGCCACAGCGATAAACAGCTGCGCCCAGAACAACAATCCCCAGGCCTGCCTGAGCTTGAGCAGCTTAACAACAAGCGGACCGATCAGCTGAACGCCGAAGGCCATGGCGAGATAGCCAAGCTTCGCATAGAGCTGATGCTGAAGCTGGAAAACCGTACTGTAAATCATCAAGACTGCGGAAGCGCCGTACAGGACATAACATGCTTTTTTCATTTTATCACCTTACTTTGGACTGTGTTTTTTCAGTATGCCCCATTTTCCCGGCGTTCTGCATTAAAACTACGTTGAATGGTTTTTAAAGCAATCGGAATAAAGATCACGGCCACCAGCACTTCAGCTGCCGGATAACAGAACCAGACGGCGCTCAATCCGCCGAGCTGGCCGAGAACCCAAGCCAGCGGAATGATGAAGACCAATTGGCGCAACAGCGACATGATCAAACTCATCAATCCTTTGCCTAACGCCTGAAACATCGTGGTCATGATGATGCTGCAGGCGGCCGGCAAGAAGCACAGCGCCAGAATTCTGAGTGCATAGCCGCCCAGCTTCAGCATCTGATCGGAGCCGTTAAACAGCTTCAAAAGCATTTCCGGCATTGTCCAGAACAGAACTGTGCCGGCTAACATGATCGCTACCGCCACGCCGAAGGATAAGACGAGCGTACGGGTAAACCGTTTTTCATCCCCCGCTCCGTAATTGTAGCCCAGAATCGGCATTGCGCCCTGATTTAACCCGAAAATCGGCATAAAAACAAACGATTGAAGTTTAAAATAGATTCCCAGCACCGCAACGGCCGTTGCGGAAAAGCTCATCAGAATGGCGTTCATGGCCGTTGTCGTGACCGAGCCGATCGCATTCATGACAAACGTTGGAATTCCAACGCGGTAAATATCCTTGGCTGCCTGCATTTGCGGATGGTGCCGCCAAGGGGCGATATCGACTTCATGAGTACCCACTTTTAAAACGATCAAAACGAAGATCATCGCCAGGATCTGGCCGATAACCGTCGCCACCGCCGCGCCTGCAACTCCCATTTTAGCAACGCCGAAGTAGCCGAAGATGAAAATCGGATCAAGAATAATATTGGTAATCGCGCCGATCAGCTGCGAAAGCATCGGCACGATCATGTTGCCCGTCGCCTGCAGCACCCGCGAACAGGTCATCTCAATCATCACGCCGGCTGAGAAAATCATGACGATCATCAAATACTGCGAACCCATCTCCAAGACCGCGGCATCATGGGTAAACAGACTGACAAAGGGTTTAGCCAGAAACAGTCCCACAAGCATGCACAGCGCCATGTTGATCAGCGACAGAACGATTCCGGTATTGGCCGCAATGTTGGCTTCCTCCCGGCGTTTTTCCCCTAAACGGCGGGCGATCAGGGCATTGGTGCCGACCCCGACGCCTAAAGCCAGGGCAATGATCAGCATTTGCAGCGGAAAGGCGATTGACACGGCAACCAGGGCATCCTCACTGACCTGGGCAACAAAGATACTGTCAACGACGTTGTATAACGACTGCACTAGCATGGAAAATATTGCCGGCACCGACATGCTGAAAAGCAGCTTGCCGACCGGCATCGTCCCCATTTTATCTGAATTGAATTTACTCATAAAATCCCTGCTTTCTAAAACTAATAGTCTTATTCTAGTTGAATTGAAGAATTTCTACAAGACCCAATTCAACAGGATTTTTAAACGTCGCCTGTGTTATCTTAGGAGGAATCAATTTCCACCTTCCTTATAATAAGAAAAGCCGTCAGGATTGTTTGGGATTGAAATTCATGATAAGATGAAAATCAAGAGGTGATCGCATGCGGCTGAAAGAGGATTTTCATCATTCCATCGTCATTGAACGATCGGAGTTTATCTGTTATCTGCACAAGTGTCTGGATGAAGTCCAGGCCAAGGAGTTCATTCAGCAAATCCGCAAGCTGCACCCGGAAGCCAATCATCATTGTTACGCCTACATCGCCGGGCAGCATAACGAACTGCAGCGTTCCAACGACGCGGGTGAGCCCAGCGGCACGGCCGGAGTCCCGATGCTGGAAGCGCTCAAGCTCAGCGGTCTGCAGGATTGCTGCGCCGTCACCGTGCGTTATTTTGGCGGAATCAAACTGGGAGCCGGCGGACTTGTCCGGGCTTATTCCCGTTCGGTCAGTGAAACCGTCAAGCTGGCGCCTAAGGTGGAAATGGTGCTGATGGATCGTTATACGCTGACGTTCTCCTATGATCTGATTGGCAAGCTGGATTATTTATTAAAGGATCAGGCCGATATCCTCACTAAGGATTATGGCGAACAAGTCGTCTATGAATTCTTAACCACCGATCCGACGGTGGCGGAAAAAGTCCAAGAGCTGACCAGCGGGCGTTTTCCATGCCAGTGGATAGCGCAGGAATGGGTCGAAAAAGAATGTCAGGTTAATAAAAGCTGAGCGACAAAAAGAAAGCGGTCGGGATTTCCCATCACGGGGTCCGGACTGTTTTTAGTCTTCCTTGTTTTCTGAATCGTTAAGGCTTAGGAAGCAAAGAAAGATTAAAAGGGATACGCTATCTCTTCCTTTGGGTCTGCTTTCCGATTACCGTTGTCCTTTCGCTGTCTTTCATCTCCTTATTTTAAAAGATCGGTACGGGCACAGGATCGCCTCAGACTCTCTGCCGTCAGCGTTTGGGCACTTCGAATCATCTCAGCCGGGGTGCCGGTAAACACCACTTCCCCGCCGTCTTTTCCGCCATCCGGCCCGATATCAATGATCCAGTCTGCCTGCTTGATCACATCCAGGTTATGTTCGATTACGATCAGGGTTCCGCCGCGATCTACGATCAGTTCAAAAAGCTTTAAGAGATTCTGAATATCCGAGCGGTGCAGGCCGGTTGTCGGCTCATCCATCACGAAAATTCCCCGGCGCTTTGCCAGATTTTTGGCCAGCTTGATTCGCTGCCGTTCTCCGCCGGACAGTGTGCTTAAAGGCTGTCCCAACGTTAAATATCCCAAGTCGACCTGTTCCATCACCCGTAAGTGCCGGCGGATCTTCGCTTCCTCAAAGACTGTCAAGGCTTCTGAAGCAGTCAGATTCAATAAATCAACAATATTCCTGCCTTTATAAGTACAGCTCAGCGCCTCCGAATTGTACCGCTGACCTGCGCAGGCTTCGCATTCCGTTATGATCGGATCCATGAACGCCAGCTCTGTGACGATAACCCCTTTCCCACCGCAGACTGGACAGGCTCCGGTGGAATTGAAGCTGAACAGGCTTTCTGACTGCCCGCTTTCCCGCGCCATCAGCCGGCGGATTTCATCAAAAAAGCCAAGATAGGAAGCGGGTGTAGAACGCTGCGTGGCTGTAATCGCACTTTGATCGATCATGATCACATCGTTTTCATACTGTCTGGCAAAGACCTGGGATATCAGCGTACTCTTTCCTGAACCGGCAACTCCGGTCACCACCGTCATGATCCCCAACGGGATATCCACGTCGACTTTTTTCAGATTATGCAGCTGTGCACCGCGAATCGGCAGGCTTGTCTGAGCCTTGCGGAAACTTTGCTTAATCGGCAGCGTATGCCGCAGAGTCTGGCCGGTCAGCGTATCGGTTTGAAGCAGTTGGGAATAGCTGCCGGAAAAGACGATCTCGCCGCCTTTCTGGCCGGCCAGCGGGCCGACGTCAATAATGTGGTCGGCGATTGAAATCACATCTTCATCATGTTCGACAACAAGCACGGTATTGCCTTTATCGCGCAGCTGACAAAGCAGCCGGTTCATGCGGCCGACATCGCGGGGATGCATGCCGGTGCTGGGCTCGTCGAAGATATAAAGCAGGTTGGTTAAACTGCTTCCCATATAGCGGACCAATTTCAGTCGTTGTGCTTCCCCACCGGAAAGCGACAGCGTTTCGCGATTCAGATGCAGATAGGATAATCCGATTTCAATCAGCCGGTCCAGGCCTTCGGCCAGTGTCTGAACAATCATGCTTACAGTGGGGTCCGTGATTTCCATCAGCACGGCTTTGAGCTGCGGCAGCTCCATTTCGCTCATCTCCGCGATCGAATAGCCGTGAATCCTGCAGGCCAGCGTTGTCGGATTGAGCCGTTTTCCCCGACAGCTGGGGCATTCCGTTTCTTTGATCAGATGCTGGGATTTCTTCTGCGTGTGCTGACTTTTGTCGCTGAGATCCCGGTTCAGCAGGGTTTTGGTATATTGATGAACCAAGCCTGGAAACTTGGGATTTTCCGGTGTGCCGCTGCCGTCCCTGGATCCATAGAGCAGCAGATTGTACTCTTGGGCTGTATATTCCTGGATCGGCTTATCAAGATCAAACAGACCGGACTGAGCCAGCTGTTTCCAATACCAGGAGCCGGGACGATATAAGGAATCCTTCACACCGCCCTGATTTAGCGATAAAGCTGGATCAAGCAGAGAGGTTACATCCAGGCTTGTAACCTTGCCCAGACCGCTGCATGTCCGGCACATTCCATTAGGATCATTGAACGAAAAGCAGGAGGCCGATCCAGCATACGGCTTTCCAATCCGTGAAAACAACAGCCGCAGACTGGCATACAGACCGCTGATTGTGCCGACGGTGGAACGAATGTTTCCGCCTAAGGATGACTGATCGACAATCACCGAAGGCGATAAATTCTCAATCCGTTCGACCGCCGGCTTGGGGTATTTCGGCATTCTGGATCGGACAAAGGGCGGATAGGTCGCGTTCATCTGGCGCTGCGATTCAGCGGCAAGCGTATCAAAGACAATGCTTGATTTCCCAGAACCGGACACACCGGTGAACACCGTAATTTTCTCTTTGGGTATTCTGAAAGTGACATGTTTCAGATTGTTCTGCGTCAGTCCGTAAACCACGATATCGCGGTTCTCCGCCGCGGTTTCCAAAGTATTCTTTAATTCTGTTTTCGTCGTTTTTTCCATTCTTCGTCCTCCTGTGTTCACTGTGAAGTGTCTGCTTCTCAGCATATCAGAGCCGAAGCGTCCATTCTTGATCAATTTTGCTAAAATATGACGGATCATCGTGTCTTTGAGCCATGGTATAATGATAATATGGAAGGAGGCGGGTGCATGAAACCCATATCAATTTTAGAAAAGGCCGTTGAGTATATCGAAGCGCATTTATCCGATCCGATCAGTCTGAGCGATGTATCGCGGGAAACGGGTTATTCTTACTATCACATGACCCGCCTGTTTACCGCGGTTTCCGGTGAATCCGTGAATCGTTATATCCATCGCCGCCGGCTTTCTGTCGCGTCTGAGAAATTACTGCATTCGGATCAAAGAGTTCTCGACATCGCCCTGGAATGCGGCTTTCAGTCGGCTGAAGTTTTTAACCGAGCTTTCAAGGGACATTTTGGATGCACTCCCATCGAGTACCGCCGACGCGGTATCAGCCGGTTTGTCGAAGCCAAAGTGAAACTGCTTCCCGGCGATCTTGAACACATCGCTTTCAACGTTTCCCACACGCCGGAAATTGCAGAACGCGAAGCCGTTCAGCTTGGTGGTCTGCGCGGCACCACAGCCCTTTCCAACAACCAGATTTCTTCTCTCTGGGAACAATTTCTGCGTGAGTATCATTCTTTTTTCTCGACCTCGCCCATTGGATACAGTGTCTGTGAAACGTTGTCGACCACCTACACCCAGGAAGGCGACATTGCCTTTACGGTGTTGGTCGGCAGCCCGGTCAGCGCTTTGACTTCTCTGCCGCCAGGCTTGATCGCAAAAACGCTGAATGGGGGGAAATTTGCGGTCTTTACTCATCGGGGAGCTTTTCGTAATTTATATACGACTTATCTTTATATCTATGGAACTTGGCTGCCAAGCGCCAAAGCGGAGCTGGATGAACGGGAGGATTTTGAGGTTTACGCCCGGGAAGTAATTTCCTATGACGATCCGCAGAATGAGGTTAAATTGTTTATCCCCATAAAATAAAACTAAAGTTCACGCACAATTGTTTCGGCGGCGATCCTGCCGAGGAAACAGGCTTTTTCCGTCCTCTTTATCCTGGATCGCTGTGCCTGCCGATTTTTCCTGCGGTTATGCCGGAGTCGTTATTGAATAAACTTAGAAAAACAAATTAATATAAAAAGGAACTCCCATTCTTATCCAGAATGAGGGTTCTTTTGAATTATACAAGCATGATGTCCTTCTCTTCAATCATTCGGCTGAATACCAGCATGAGAAAGGCTGCCAGCAGCGGATCTGATTCTTCCATCTCAATCTGATTGGGCTGCAGATGGCCGATCACATGCCCGGCTTTTTCAATCTGACAGCGAACGCCCCGGCAGCAGAGCTGACCGATAAAATCACCGAAGCGAATCTCTGCCTGTTCATAGACCGGCGGACGCAGTGCCCAGATCCCGTCTTCCTTGCCATTCCAGATCAGGTTTCCTTCACCCAGCGGCGCCAGCTTCAAAGAAATCGAATGCGCCTGTCTTTCAACCTGAACGCTGTACGTTTTTCCCTGATACTCAATCAGCGGCATCTGTGCCTCCAATGTTAAAATGACGGCAGTCTGTTTTTTCTCATCCTTGAGTATTCTCTGTTTCCCATGCTTTGTCACATTCCACTTCATCCCTATTTTCCTCCTTTATCCCCAGATATGGATGACTACGTTGAACACGCCGATCGAGGCCATGACCCAAATCGGATTCAATTTGAATTTCCGTAAGGCGATCAATGCCGCGGCAAACAAGCCCACCGACAACAAGTCAATCTGCGACCAGGACAATCCCGCGGCGCCTTCTTTCAGCAGCGCCAATTTGCACAGGCTGATTCCAGCTCCGGCAATCAGGGCTACGACAACCGGCCGCAGACCGGACAGAATTCCCTGCATGACGGACAATTCGCGGTATTTATAATAAACCCAGGCCAGGGTCAGCACGATGATGCAGGAAGGAAGCACGCAGCCGATTGTGGCAATGATGGCTCCCGGCAGGCCGGCGACCTGAGTGCCGACGAATGTGGCTGAGTTGATCGCAATCGGACCCGGCGTCATTTCAGCGATCGTGATGATATCCGCAAACTGCGTCATCGTCAGCCAGCCATGAATCGCAACCACCTGATTTTGGATCAGCGGCATCGCGGCATACCCGCCGCCGATACTGAACAGACCGATCTGGAAGAAGCTCCAGAATAGCTTAAAGAAGATTTCAATCATCCGATGCGCTCCTTTCTGGCCTTTTCACGGCTCATCGTATTCACAGTCCCAATCGCGCCGCAGACGACGATCAGAATGAGAATGTTGACCTTAAAGACGCTATTGGCAATCAGCGCCAGAATCATGACGACAATGCCGACTCGATTTCTTTCCACGATCAGTCCCTTGATCATATTGAAGACGACATCGACAATGACCGCGGCAACGGCCGCCTGCATCCCGCGCATCGCAAAGCTGACGACGGCGCTGCTGCGGAAGGCATCATAACAATACGAGATGATGGTCAAAATGATCAGCGGGGGCAGTACCGTCGCCAGAATGTTGACTAGAGCGCCGACAATCCCTTTGAGCCGATAACCGATAATAATTGAACCATTGACCGCAATCGCTCCCGGCGAGCTCTGCGCAATCGCGACCAGATCCATCATTTCCTTCTCTTCCACCCAATGCAGCTCATCAACGAACTTCTTTTTCATTAACGGGACGATGACAAAGCCGCCGCCGAAAGTGAACATGCTGAGGGTGAAGGTTGAGGTAAACATTTTAATAAGACTGACTTCCTGTTTTTTATCCATTTCTCTTTCCCTTTCCTTCCACCCCATTATAGTGCTTGCCCAATTATATGAATAATATTATAATTAAATATATTTCATATTGTTTTTAATATATAAGGAGGTTTTTATGACCCTGCGTCACATGCGTATTTTTGTTGAAGTCTGCCGCACGATGAACATTACCCGCGCCGCGGAAAATCTTTACCTGTCGCAGCCGGCTGTCAGCCTGGCCATCAGCGAGCTGGAGGATTATTACGGTATCGCGCTGTTCGACCGGATTGGAAGGCGAATTTACATTACGGAAGCAGGCAAGAACTTTCTGAGCTATGCCCAGCACATCACCGCTACCTTTGATGAGATGGAAACCGGAATTAAAAACTGGGATTATTTCGGAACGCTGCGCGTGGGTGCCAGTATTTCTCTGGGTATTCGGCTGCTTCCGCAGATTGTTAAAGCGTTTTCTCAATCCTTTCCCGGCATTAAAATTCCGGTGATTGTCAACAGTTCAGAAACCATTGAAGCCAAAATTCTGAATAATGAAATAGACATCGCTTTATGCGAAGGTCTGATTCATTCACCGGATATCATCACCGAACCGTTTTATGAAGACCGGCTTGTCGTCCTCTGCGGCGCTCATCATCCGCTGGCCAAAAAGGATCGGCTTACGCTGGAGGATATTGTTCGTGAACCGTTGTTGATGCGGGAATTGGGCAGCGGCACCCGGGAGATTTTTGAAAACTTTATGACAGCGCATCAAATCCAGGTCGAGCCGTTATGGCAGAGTTCCTCAACCCGGGCCATCGTCAGCGCCGTGGAAGCCAATATCGGGATTTCCGTTCTGCCTTATGAACTGGTAAAAGATGATATTCTGCAGGGGGAAGTCCAGCTGCTTCAAATTCCGGATATGGCTTTCCGGCGAACCTGCCACCTGGTTTACCATCGTTCCAAATATCTGACCCGTTCTGCCCAGGCCTTCTTAAAGCAATGTCATCTCAGTGCCGGATTGTTATCCCAACAGCGTCAACAGGAGCTGCAGGCAGCGGAACAGGAACGCCGCCGACGGGCTGCCGGACAATGAGGGACTGCAGCAAAGCTGAGGATCACTCACCAACAGGATTTCGTTGTTAAAGCGCTGATTTTATGACATGGAATGCGCCTGAAAATTGAAGCACAGAAAAAGGAACAGCTCCTTTACGTTATCCATCCGTAATGAGGCTGTTCCTCTTTTATTGATTAAGATTGAAACAAGTTTCACTTCACCGCTTCCTTTTAAGCAGCGGTGTTGGATCTTCCTGGCTGATTATTCAAAATCAACCTTGGCGACGCGCACAATCCAATGCGTTCCATAAGGGAAGCCCACGGCCCGATAGCTGCATTGATCGCCGTTCTGACTGAACAACAGTTCTTCATCATTATCCAGCCAGTGAATCGCTTTGACCTTGCGGGTTAAGCCCAACAGTGCATGATCTTCATCGGTGCTTTCATAGGCCGCTACGACATCCTTCGGCCCCAATAACGGCAGATCATGAACATAGACGTAAGCGCAGCCGTCCTTCTCCAGCACAAAGTCCTTCTCATGACTGCAGCGGATCGGACTGACCTGACCGTCATACAGCGAATCCTTCGCCATCGCCGTCCACTGACCGATCACTTCCAGCAGCGCCTCGGTCATCTTGGTCACGCCGCCCTGGCCGGTAAGACCGATGTTCAGCAGATAATTCGCTCCGACCTTGCGGGCATGGCACAGCCGTTCGATCATCTGCCGCGGGCTCTTGTAATCCAGATCATGCTCAGCGATTCCCCAATGCCGGTTCATCGTCTGGCACATTTCAGCGGTCACATACTTCGGCATGCCTTCCCGATTCATCGGAGAAGCCTGTCCCTGTTCAAAGGTGACACTGTCAATTTCCGGATGACCGGTCTTTCCCTGCTGGGATAATCCGGTGTTGTTGATAATCATCGCTTCCGGCTGCAGCCGCCGGATCATGCCGTAGAACTCATCCAGCTTCCAGTCCGCATCCCGTTTAGACCAGTTGCCGTCAAACCACAGCCCTCCGATCTTACCGTAATGCGTGCAGAGAATTTCCACCGACTTGGACAGATATTCTAAATAGGCGTCAAAATCCTGATCAAAATCCGGGTGCACCCAATCCAGCGTCGTGTGATAGAGCATCGGAAGAATATCCTCTTCCCGGCACGCCTCCACAAACTCCTTCACTAGATCCCGGCCGCATGGGGTATGCATGACATCATAATCGGTCAGACCACGGGTATCATACAGGGAAAAACCATCGTGATGCCGGGTGGTCAGCGTGATGTATTTCATGCCGGCTTGCTTAGCCAGCGCGACAATTTGTCTGGCGTCGAAATCTTCCGCTGTGAAGTTTTTGAATAACTCCGTGTATTTTTCATTGGAAATATGATGCAGATTCATCGTCCATTCCCCCTGAGCCAGCTGTGAATACAGCCCCCAGTGGATAAACATACCGAAACCGCGTTGTTCAAACTGGGCGATATACGGTGCAGGTACAGGAATACTCATTGTAGAATCCTCTCTTTCTTTATCTCTATTTTATCCAAAAAAACCGCGGTAAGCGTTGAAACAGCTGAGCAGAAGCAGACAAGCCATGGTGGCGATATAGACTTTTTCCACCTGCCGGTTATCCAGCCGATTGTTCAGCCACGTTCCAAGATAGCCGCCGATGACCGAAGCCACGCAGATAAACAAAATCGGCGACATATCATACGCTGTAAACTGGTTGGCGATATACACCTGGGACAGCTTTGAAATCTGTGAAAAGAAAATGGTCGCGATCGAATAGACAACGCATTCCTTCATATCAAAGGAAAAGAAGATGGTCAACAGCGCAATGTTCATCGGACCGCCGCCGATGCCCAAAAAGACCGAAATAACCCCAAGAACGAAACCCAGCAGCGTAATCACTGCCTTATTTTTGACGCGGTAGGTCTTGATCTTCGATTTATTCAGCGTGTAGATCAGGATGCAGACCAGCGTAACCGCCAATAAAATTGCCTGGATTCCCTTCACCGTCCCCTGGGAAGAGAACTGCTGATTGACTAAATTAAACACACTTTCCCCGGCGAATCCGCCCAGAATGGATCCCAATGAAATCATGACGACTGTCAGGACATCAAACCGGGAACCGTGCCGCAGCTGCTTAATGATGGAAACAATGCACATCGTGAAGACCGCGATCGATGAATACACCCCAATTGTTGCCGCATCATGATATCCCAGCATATCAAAACAAGGTTTAATAATTACACCGCCGCCCAAACCGGCGATCGCTCCGATGGTCGTCGCGCACAGAACGACGATAGAATAAATCCAAACCATAAAAATCCTCCCTTATTCCGCTGCTTCTTTTTCGTCTGCAGCGTGTTTCCTCTCCGTTTGCTCACAGTGATTCATAGTACCGTAATTAAGCTTGAAAAGCAATCTCAATTCCTGCTTTAATCTTACTTTTATATTATATCATAGATGTTCGGCATCCACTGTAAAACTCTTGTGAAAGAATGTTTTTTGCCAAAGATTGAGCTCCTAAATCAGAAAGCAGCGTATAATTCCTCTATTTTACAGAAACGCAAACAACCTGTTTTTTCATGGCTGCAGCTTCGATGACCGCTGGGAACTGCACAAAAATCGCCTAAGACAGAGGCTGCGGAGAAGGCTGACAAAAAGGAAGCCTTAGCTTCATGCTTATGCATACGCCAAGCGCTTCCTGTTTTTTATTCCGTCTTTCTTTTACCAATGAGATCTCAGCACAGAACTGTTGTTTTAACGATTGATTTCCAGCAGTTTCTGATTGAGTTCTTTTTCGATCTTGCGCAGTTCAGCTTCCGCTTCAATCCGCTTCTGGCGGCCTTCCTTCTGAATCTGAGCGACTTCATCCAGCGTCGAGATCAGCGCTTCGTTAGTATGCTGCAGCGTTTCGATATCCACGATGCCGCGCTCGGATTCCTTGGCCGTTTCAATCGTGGCCATCTTTAATGTATCGGCATTCTTTTTCAGCAGCTGGTTGGTCATTTCATTGACCTCACGCTGAGCTTCCATCGCCTGCTTGGAGTGATTCAGCCCCAGTGCCAGCACCATCTGACTTTTCCACAGCGGGATCGTATTGACCAGCGTCGACTGGATTTTTTCCGTCATCAGAGTGTCATTGTTCTGAACCAGACGAATCTGCGGAGCCATCTGCAGCGCAACGGTGCGCGTCAGTTCCAGATCATGAATCTTCTTCTCAAACCGGTCGCAGGCATTAGCCAAATCATTGGCCTTCTGTGCGTCTTCCGGCAGTCCGCTGCGCTTGGCTGCCTCAATCATCTTCGGCAGGTCCTGACTGCGAACTTCCTGCAGCTTCTTTTTCCCTGCCAGAATATACATGGTCAGCTCTTTGAAATGAACCATGTTCTTTTCATACAGCTGATCCAGCAGGGCAATATCGCGCATCAGCGTAATCTGATGATCTTCCAGCGCTTTGGAAATCTTGTTGACATTCAGTTCCGCCTTATCATAGCGAGCTTTCATCTTTTCCATCTTGTTCGTCGTTTTCTTAAACATGCCGAACAAGCCTTTTTCTTCTTCTTCATCCGCCGAGAAGCCTTTCAGCTCACCGACCAGATCCGCCATCATTTCACCGACTTCACCGAGATCTTTCGTTCTGACATTCTGCAGGGCAGAATCGGAGAAATCCGCAATTTTCTTCTGGGCTTCAGCGCCGTACTGCAATACGGTTGTGGATGATGTCACGTCGATCTGCTTGGAAAAGTCATCGACCATTTTCTGTTCTTCCGGGCTTAATTTGACTTCCTGCTGCTGATCCGCAGTCTTTAACTGCGGCGCTGGTTCCGCAATAGTTTCTTCTTCTGAAATCTGGGGATTCAGCGTCAGCGTAATTTTCTCTTCAGCCATGATCATTATTCCTCTTTTCTATCCATTGAATTCGTTTACCTCTTTAATCTTAGACGGTCGCTTTCCGCTTGTCAAGAAACTCCCGAGTCTGGTCAGCGATGAATTTTGTTTGCACGCACCGCTTTCTGCTTTGATGCTCCTGAATCAGCGGAACAGTGTGGTTATCTTCCTCGGAAAGCTTCCATTCATTTGCAAGAAAAGGAAAAGCTGCTGGTTAGTAAGCCTTCCCGGCAGCTTTATTGATCTTCAGTAAATTTAGTCCTGCAGCTCAAGGTCAAAATCTTCCCGCAGCAGCAGATCCATCCGTGCTTTCGGATCGTTCAAAATCCGGCGGGATTGATTCAGAATGGCTTTTTCTACAGTATTGCGGGCTAAACGGCCGTTGCCGCTGCGAGCGGCGGAGTTCATCTGAACCGCGTTGAAATAAATCGTTAAATCGTTCAGACAGCCCTCGTCGATGACGTAGTCTTTCCCCTGCGCCAGTGAAACGGCGATCTGCGTCAGTTCGCTGCCGGTATAGTCGGCGAAGTTCAGAATATTGGGGAACCGCGACTTCAATCCGGAATTCGCATTCAGGAAGTCTTCCATTTCCCGGCTGTAGCCAGCCAGAATGACAATCAGATCATCGCGGTGATCTTCCATGCCCTTCACTAACGTGTCGACAGCCTCCAGACCGAAGCTGTCATCCTTGCCGCGGACTAATGAATACGCTTCATCAATAAACAGCACGCCGCCCAAAGCCGATTCAATAATCTGCTGGGTCAGCGGTGCGGTATGGCCGACATAACGGCCGACTAAATCACTGCGGCTGACCTCGATCAGCTGCCCCTGCGACAACAAGCCTAGGGCCTTAAACAGCCGGGCAACCAAGCGGGCCATCGTCGTCTTGCCCGTTCCGGGATTGCCGGTAAAGATCATATGGCGGGACAGCGGCGCGGCTTTCAAGCCTTGTTTCTGCCGCAGTTGGGTGACTTTGTAATGTTCTTCCATGGATTTTAACGTATCTTTGACTTCCTGCAGGCCGACAATCGCATCCATTTCTTTACGAATGGCTTCAAGATCATCCTTTTCCAGCCGGATTAAATCAGAAATCGCCAGCGGTTGACCGTGAGCTTCAAAAATCCATTCCTTTTCCACTTTGATATGAACCTCATGGAGCGGTTCCGATTGTTTCAGACACAGCTCGTTTAAAGCGGCATTCAGCTGCCGGATATCTTTTTCCAAGGCCAAAGCTCCGGTTGACGTTTCCAAGACTGCCAGCCGTTTCCTAGCCGCATCCGCCTCAAAGGTCAAAGTGATGTTGAGCTGTCTGGCAGCGTTGAGCATCGTTTCCTCTAACCGCCGCTGAAAGAGCGTCAGGAGAACTTCCTGGCTTAGCGGCTGCGATGAAGGCTGATCTAAAATCACTTCCGTCATGGAATTCGGGAAATTCTGCATCAGCGTCTTGCGTGAAGCCGTTAGGAAAACAATGTATTTATCTGTCAATTTCAGCGTTGACACCGTCTGGGTGACCAATGAGCTGTTGGCTTCCACCAGCTGTTTTCCTTTATTTAAGACATATCGTTTATTCAAAGTCACTTCTTCATTCTGACACAGCTTCATCAGCTGATTGAGAAACGGCGGATACATTGCTTCCGCCTGTTCAATGACAATCACTTCGGCTTCGGCGCAGGAAGCCGCGTACATATCCTGAATGAAGACTTTTTCCTGATCACTTCCGGCATAATGCGAGCCGTTGATCGTCACCGTGTCCGCACTGGTCAGCCAGTGTTTTTCAGCCAGGGTTTGGATCATCGTCGACAGCGCCAGGTGCCGGCCGCTGCCAACCGGGCCGCTGATGACAAAGACATTGCGCAGCACGCCTTCCGGCTGACCGCTGGCGAAAGGACGAAAGAACGCTCGGGCCAAATCGCTCAGAAAGACTTCCTGGCCCAACACAACCGCGCCCGTCTGTTCTGCGGCTTCCCGCATTCCTGTCAGCACTGCCTGCAGATCCTGAGCCTGACGTTTCTCCTTGTTCTCAATATCGACCTGAATCCCGAAATCTTTCTGAACTTCGGCCTGCAGCTTCGCAAAATCCTGATCGCTGAAGCCTAAATCCTGCGACTGTTCGCGCAGCGCTTCCGATTGTTTCTGAATTTCTTCGCCTTGCCGCAGCAGAATGGCATTGAGCTGATCCATCGCGTTTTCAGTCGAACGCAGCGTATCCTCCGCCTTTTTCTGATGGGCCTGCGCCTGATCCAGTCCGGTCCGCAGCTCCGTTTGGTTTTTCTGAACCTGCTCAAGATAGTCTTCCGCCGACACCGTATTCAAACGATGTCCGCGAAACATTGAATTCATCAGCTGTTCAAGATCCTTTTTTTCATTTTCTTTTGACATGCCTTATCCTCTAATAGACTTTCAGCGCTGCCGCCAGCCGATCGCCGATTTCTTCCATCATCAGATCGCGGGACTCTTTCAGCGCGCGGGCCACAAGCTTTAATCCATCGTAATAGCCTTCGTCGTATTTATTGCCGCGCTGACGGTTATTCTGTTGATAATACTTGCGGATTTCCTCATCCACAATTTTCTCATACATCATCATGTCATTCTGATTGATGGCCATTCTGCGCAGATAACGCTGTATCGCATCCTGATGCCCATCGCGGTAATAGCCCCGCTGACGCGGCGGATAAACGACATTTTCCAGCATTTCCCGAACGTATTCATAACGGGTGCGGTAGCTTCCGTGACGGCGGTGAACCGCCGCGGCAACCGGACGCTTGCGGGTCCGGCTATTGCCGCTGAGTCCTTCCTGAATCTCACCGCTGATCAGATCGCTCATCGTATCATAACCCTGCTTGCGGGCTTCTTCATTAATGGTATCCCGCACCATCTGTCCGAAATCGGCAAGATTGGTGTTCATAAAATCTTTGTCATTAAAATGTTTGTCAAACAAATCATCCAAATAATCAGTATTTTTTTGTTTCTGGCTCATTGCTTCACCTACTTTCTGACGCCTGAAAGCGTGCCTTCCTGGACCAATCCATCCTTCTTCAGCAGGGCTTCCAGAGTTGTCATATCTGCGGACAAACTCATCAAATCATCCTCGGCCATCGTCGCGCTGATCGTTTTCATCGCTTCATTGATCAGAATGATCGTCTTATTCAGACGATCCTCCGCTTCGTGGAAATCCTCATGATTGGCGGCAGACTGGCCGATGTTTTTGTAATTTTCCAGAATATCCAGCAAAATCGGCAGATAGTATTGATAAAGCTTATCCAGCTTATCTTTATTCTCAGGAAATTTTTCCTCGGCAATCGCCAGGTGTTTCAGCAAGGCGCAGGTCTGATAAAGTCCATTGGTAATCGATTCATTGGCGATTTCGGTATTCAGCGCGTTAATTTTTTCAATGCAGGCTTCCGCCCGATCCAACTCTGGCTGCTGCGGTTCCGGCTGGGCCGGTACCGGCTCTTCCGCCTGCACCGTTTCCGGTTTTACTTTCGGCTTTGGTGTTTCCTCGGTTTGCGGCTGTTTGGCAAATTCAACCAACAGGCGCAGAACTTCGTTATACAGCCGCGGGTAGCGTTCTCCAAACTCATCCAGTGTTCCAATGCAGTCGTCCTCTTTTAACAGAATCAGATTCCGCAGTCCGGTATATTCCGCCTTTTCCGGACGCAGGCTGATTTCTTCCAAAAGCGGCAGTTTTTCATGCGTGCGGAAATAACGGCCCAGCGCTTCATTGACCAGATCACTCTGACGGCCGGACAGCCGCGTACGGCTCTGTCCTGACGAAGACCGGCGGCGAATTGTCTGCCGCTCATTATTATTCTTCGTTACCGATTTATAAATTATAAAAAAGATGATAAGCGGAAAAAGCAGGCCGCTGAACATCCCGCCAAATCCAAATATCATCATAAAAAACAGCACCGGAAAGATCCAGGAATTTCTCATTTTGTCCCCCTTGCATGAGTTCTGAAGTTTCTTTCTGATAAGAACTCGCGTTAATTATATCACAGTTAAGAGGGCATTAAAACGTGCTTTACCGACTTATTTTAAAGTGAATTTTTACTATGAAATGAAAATTATGAAACTGCGGTGAGAAAATCGGAAAACAGCGTCGGCAAATTAAATCCCGACTGCTTTGTCAGCTTTGTTTTTTACTCCGTCTTCTCTGAAAGACCCAAATGAACGGATAAGAATCTTCACGAACCCGCAAAATCAGAACTAGATCCTTCTTCCGCAAGACAATTCAGCAATCCATAAGCATTGCAAGGGTTTAAAAATCAACGCTTAAAAAGGGGTCTACTAAAACAGCGGCCCGTTTCGCGGCCGCTGCACACTGAGAATTATAAGCGTTTACTGGCAGAAAATCGGACTAATAAGAAAAATGAATCAGTGCAATGTCAGCAGCCAGCTGCCTATCTGCCGGATCAGCTCCTCCCTGGCGCCTTTTTCAAACGGACTGCTCATCGCTTCGTAAAATTGCTGAACAAAGGCATTTTCATCCGCCATATACAGAGCGTAACCATTCGTATAGCCGATAAATTCAGCATTCCATTCTGCCTTTACCGGGTTGCTGAGCTTGCTGAAAAGCTCGACCGGAACAGTGATCAGATTGAGCGAAGGCAGCTGGATACAGGAAACAGACAACGCGATTTCCCGCAGGCCGGAAGCATTGCGGCAGGACAGCAGATTATTCTCTGCTCCTTCTTTCAGGGACTCCAACAGCCGCAGGGCATGGGCATCCGCCCCCTCTTTGCGAGCTTGTTCAACCTGAGCCTTCAAGGTGCTGACTTGGGCTTCAGCCACTTCCACCGAGTCCAAAACCTTCGCTTTTACCCGAAAGGTTCTCTGATGGATCTTCAACGTCAGTTTCTCGCCCGGCGTGAAAGGAACAGGCTGCGCCAACAGCGATTTCAGCTGATCAGCCGCCAGCTGAGCCAAGCGTTCCATTTCAGCGAAGCTGGATTGCTGACGGGTAAAACGCGTACTCATATCCCCGCAGCTTCCGTTCACATAAGCCACCATTTCTACCGCATCGAAGCAGGCTTCCAGCGCGCCGGGAAAATCGGCCGTCAGCTCAAGATTATCGCCGTTAAGGACTGTCGGATGACAGGCCATGCGCGTCCACAAGCAGCGCCGCCCCTTTTCCGTGATCAGTTCCAGAACGAAGGCGTCCTGATCGCAGGGCAGCTGCGGATCATGCCGGTCCGTTCCTAGTCCGGCAACCGTTCCGCGGACCAATCGCCATTGAAAATTCTGCTTCGTTTGCCGCAGCCGCTCAACAGCATCCGCAATCCGGCGGGCAGTTTCCGCAATATAGTCGGCATTCACATCCCCGAATACCGGCTCCAGGCCCTTCAGAATACCCTGATCGCAGCGGACCGTGCCGCATGGCCCGGAATGGGTATGCGTCGCTGAAATGATAAGATGCGGCTGATGAATTCCGGTTAAATCCGCAACCTGATCAAAAAGCATGGAATCCGCCGCGCACCAGTCGAGCTGAACCCATAAAGTTTCCTGTTCCCCGCTGAATAACAGCAAGCGGGCAAACAGCGGATCGTGCGCCGTTTCGGCCCAGCGGACTTTTCCAAAACCGGATAAGCGGACCGGCAGCGCCGGAGTGATGTCAATTCTTTCAAAGCTGACCTGCATCGTCATGATCGAATCCACCCTTTTTTCATAGTCTATCACGAAGATGATTTGATGTCGAATTATTTATTCTTTTATTTTATTCATTTTCAGAATAATTTATTTATCGGTGAAAATGAACACCTTCCTGCTCAGCCGCAGGCACAACTTTTTTCAACAGGCAACCGTTGTCTGTCCGGATCGGCTTGTCCGCCGATGGTGAATCATCAAAGGCAAGTCGACTTACAATTCATCACAAAGAAAAACAAGCACAACATTTCTGTCATGCTTGTCAGTTTGTTTGATTTAGATGCTTCTCCACAGTTCACTGTAAGAAATAAACGGGATTTCATCCGCGTTGATCTTGGCCTGATTCCGCTGTTTCTTGATATTGCCTTCATGAACGTTCTGCAGCATGTCCTTGTTGACCATGTACTGAACGTAAACAACCTTTTTCAGTAAGAACCAGCGTACAACCAGCGAATAAATCATCGCTTCCTTATCCTCCGCATCGCGCAGCTCGGTTTCGGCATTTTCCTTCACAGCTTCGGCTTCATCCAGTGCGTCTTTCTTCAGCTGTTCATAGTTGGAGAAACGATTGCGGTCCGCTTCCCGCTGCAAAGCCCCCGCTTTGACGCTGAACAGTTTGCGGAAAGTCGCCAGCACACCGTCAACACTCTCTGCCGTCACGGCAACCAGTTCGTTCTTGCAGTCAGCTAAGAAGCTGTATGGTTCCGTCAGCGTGTAATAGAGGCCCTTGGCATACAGATAGCTGCGGTCACTGTGCTTAACCAGGATCAGCGCCCGTTCGGCATCCTCTTGTTTGCCGTAAACAATAACCGGACAAATTACCGGATGTCCCTGCAGCTTGAACGCATCTTTATATCGAATGATCTGATTGGAAATAACCTGACGGTTGATATCGGCGCGCAGATTCACGCAGATCTTTAAATCATGATCTTCTTCAAACAGCGCATGCAGGATATCCTTCATCGGCTGATCTTCAGAAGCGTCGATCATTTCCAAGTAATCTTCCAGGTAGCCGTTAAAGTCGCACAGCTCCCCCTCTTTTCTGACATCTTTAATTTCTTCTAAAATTTGATAAATTGCCATGTGTTTGGTCCCCCTGTTTCAGTTTCTTCTATATCAGTTTTATCACAATCAGCCAATAAAAAAAGTAAAATTTGCCCTCAGGGTGTAAAAACTGGTAAAATGTTCTGCTTTAACTACTTGACATTGCAAGGTAGTTGGTTTAGCATGGTAACCAGAAGGAAGGATCGCCATGAACGCACAATTTAAAAAAGGCGTGCTTGATCTGGTCGTCATGGTCGTTGTCAGTCAGCATGACATCTACGGCTATGAGCTGGTCAAGCGGGTCTGCGAAGTCGTTGAGGTGAATGAAGGCACGATTTATCCGCTGCTCAAACGCATGACCAACGAGAAATATTTTGAAACCTACCTGGTTGAATCCACAGAAGGCCCGCCGCGCAAATATTACCGCATCACAGCGCTGGGCTTAACGACAATGAATCAGCTTAAGACGGAGTGGCTGGCATTTTCCAAACAATTAAATCTTTTCCTGGAAGGGGGAACTCACGATGAGCAAGAAGGAATTTCTTGAAAAGTTAGAACATAAGCTGCATCTGCTTAAACAGGATGAAATTCAGGATATCCTGGACGAATATTCAGGATATATCGACAACAAGCTGCAGGAAGGCAAAACCGAAGATGAAGCGGTCGCGGACTTCGGCAATCTTGATGATCTGGCGCGGGAGATTCTCAGCGCGTATAAGATTGATGATAAATATACCCATGATAAAAGCCGCGATATTATCGACAATGTCGTTGACATCATGACCCAGGGTATCGACTCGGCCGTCACGTATTTTACGCAGCATTTCAACAACCTCAGCGTAGAAGCCGTAATCCGGCTGGTCGCTTTGATTTTGATCGCGCTGGTCGTCATCGGCCTGATCAAAATTCCGTTCTCATTGCTGGAAACTTTGGCGACAGGTCTTCTGCGCGTGATCCTGCCGAACTTTCTAGCCGCCCCGCTAAACTTATTTGTTCGTTTAGCAATCAACCTGATTTATCTCTGCCTGGTCGTCCTGTTAATGGCAAGCTTTATTTCCCGAGGATTAGAAAATAAAGAACTTGCCCTTCGGGATCTCATTGAAAAGCCGTTCGTATTCAACTTTCACTGGCATCATGGCGACGCCGGCACCCCTCGAAACGGCACTGCCGACGCCTTAAATCCGGATGGAATTACGAAGGCGAAAAACACAGATGACAAAGCCGGGGAAGCCTTAGCTCAGGCGGAAGCGGCAGTGGAGATTATCGATAGAACGGAAGCAGAAATCACGCAGACTTTAGAGGATGAGGATAAACGGATATTGGAAGATCCGATTGATCCACTGATTCAGCCGCGTGCCTCTCACCCTTATTATTATAATGAGGAAGGATTCAGGAAAAAATCCGGAAGGGGCATCGGCAAAGCGGCAGCCCGGCTGATGATCGGAATCGTACAGCTGATCACGCTGATGATCGTCATTCCGTTTGGCCTCGGCGAATTCGTCTTCTGTTTCGCTTTCGGTTTGCTGATCTTCCTGTTATTTCAGGGCGCCAAACTGTGGGGCGTGACGTTA
Organism: Holdemania massiliensis AP2; assembly: GCF_000327285.1. Taxonomy (GTDB): domain Bacteria; phylum Bacillota_I; class Bacilli_A; order Erysipelotrichales; family Erysipelotrichaceae; genus Holdemania; species Holdemania massiliensis. The sequence goes on from NZ_HE998571.1 coordinate 26,139, forward strand.
ATCTGCCTGGGGCTGGCCGGTATTTTCCATTCTGTAGTTTCAAGACTGTGGCGGATTGTGCGCCCGGCTGCAAAAAAACGTTCGTTATTACCCAGTTTGATCGCCAGCTTGGTCATCACGGGCATTGGCGTCCCCTGGATGATGGTCGAATTTTCCCGCTATCAGGAAGTACCGATCAGCCAAGATTTCCCCGAACTCGTTCAGACTGAAACGATCCATCTGACTCCGACGGAGGAGCTGGATCAAGTCCGGTTCTCATTCTATTATGAGGATGTTGTCTTCCGCGATAATCCGAACCTGGGCAACGGCAGTTTACAGCTGACCCTGCCGCCCGGCCAGTATAAGCAGCAAACGGATTTGTCCGACTCCCTGCAAAATCAGGAAATGAAAAGCTTAAATATCTATGCGGTCGGCGACGACGCTGAAGAATTTAAAAACGGACTGAAGATTTTCCTGCGCGGCTTGCGGGAGGGAAAATGGTATACTTCTGAAGCATTTTATGCCGGTCCCCAAACCTTGATCGTCGAAGCTTCACAGCCGACGTTAGATCAATTAGAATTTGATGAGAATCAGTCCCTTTTAATGATTCATCGCTGACAGACGAAGCCCAAATTCGTCTGTTTTTGCATTTTCAGGCAAGTTCTGGCTTTTGCCGGCGGACGCTATCTATGATAAAATGAAGCATATTGAAAACAGCGGAGGCAATGATCATGAAAATTCCCAACTTACTGGCGCCGCGATACCTGCACAGCTTGCTGATCAAAGCAAAAATCGAAGAACAGAACGGCCGGTTTCTGACGCATTACGCGGCGGGAACATTATCCGGGCTGTTTCGCGGGCAGGCTCTGGATAATGAAAACGAAACGCGCGACAGCCTGATCGCGGCGTTAAGAATTCAAGACGCGGCGGATGACTGCCGGGTTTATCATGGTATGGTCCGGTATCCGGATTTTCACCGTGAGCTAATCACGTTCCACCGGCTGATGCAGGATTATGGGCTGAAGCTCACAGAACTGCCCGTGAAGACGGAAGGCCAGCGCGAGCTGAAAGCGCTGCTGACACGAATCAGCGATCTGCCTTTCTCGCATCAACAGGAAATACGATTTTTAGATCAAGTGAAAAGTTCGGATTTGAGCGGAATCGAATGCATACCCGGCTGGGTGGAAGATCTGCACCAGCAGCGTCTTCTTGAGGCCTTGCAGCAGCTCGGCCTGCGAATCTGTCCGCTGAAAAAAGGACAGCCGGGCACAGCCTTTTACAAAGCTCTGAATTCCCGGCAGGAGGCCGAAGGCGTGGCACAATTTTTGCTGCGTGAACAATGGAAGCCGGAGGATGTCATGATCATCCTGTGCGACAGTCAGCGCGACGGAAGTTTGGTTCGCTCTGTTTTAAATCGTTATCAGCTGCCCGCGGCTCAGGTATCTTACTCCAAGCCGTCAAAAATCCTGCGCTGCTTCAGCGCCCTTGTCACCCTGACGCGCGCGCCTTCTGTCGAGGCCGTTTTAACAACGCTGCAGTTAAAAGCTTATCCGACGCCTATTTCAGAAGCTTATGTTCAGTATCTGACACAATTTGTTTTCGATATAAACGACTTGCGGGCACCGGTTTTCACCCATGTTCAGCAGGCTCTGGAAACCAACACATTGCTGAATACGATTGAAAAAGAAAACCTTCTGCGAATGGAAGCGCAGGCACAGAATATCCATGAACAGCTGCTGCCTTGGCTGCTTCCGTTATTGGAAGAAGCGCCGCTGAGTGAAAAGCTGAACCGCTGCTACGAGCTGCTGCGCCAGCAGCCCTGCTTAAATGATGAGTTGGAACGCCGCGCTTTATTAAATTTAAAAGCAACGCTGGAAGATTGCTGGGATTTACTTGGTCAGCCGGAAGCTGTGGATATGTTGATGGCGCTGCTGGATCAGAAACAACTGGAGGTCAGCGAAGAAGTTGACGGAAGGATTGCGCTGACTGATCTGAAACACCCGCTGCCCTGCCGTCCGCTGGCTATTCTTTTCGGCGCAGACCAGAATAGTTTCCCGGGAAATATCGCCTGCACCGGAATCTTTGATGAAGACTACCTCAAGAATACATCGATGCCTTCCCAAGCCGAACGTTATGATCATTACACCAGGCAGTTGGAATGGATTTACACGAGTGCTTCGCGCTGTTTGATCTTTTCCTACGCCGCAGGCAACTACGAAGGAAAAAGCTGGGATGTCGCTTTTGAAATTGAACAGCGTGCTGCCCGTCCCGCTGTGCTGTGGCCGTTAATCCAGAATGAGGTTTATACTGACCCGCATCATCAGCTTTCACCGGAAACAGCCCGCCGCCTGTTTGTTCCTGATAACGTGCTGCGCGGCAGTATTTCCTCCTTTGAAACCTATTTCCAATGTCCGTATGCTTATTTTTTAAAAAGCGGACTGCGGCTGTCCAAAGGCAGTTTGACCTCCGTTGACGCCGCGATTACCGGTACGATCCAGCACGCCCTTTTGGAACAAAGTATACAGACTTGGGATAAAGATTATGCCAGAATCAGCGAAGACGAGGCTGCAGCGATTCTGGATCCCTATTTCCGTCAGCTGAATGATCTGTTTCCGGATCAGCAGGCGGAAATTGACCAGATTCAGCGGCGGATGCAGCTGAATCTGAAACAGCTTTTGGAATCCTTGGCCGGCATGGAGGAAAATACCTCATTTAAGCCGGCGCATCAGGAGTTCCGCTTTGAGGAAGATTTGATCGAAAGCAACGGTATTCTTGTCCGGTTAAAAGGGATTATCGACCGGATTGACATTTGTTTCAATGATCTGCGGATTCTCGATTACAAAAGCTCCGCCAAGACGCTCAGCGAAACAAAAGTGAAAGCCGGCCTGCAGCTGCAGCTGCTGACATACCTGATCATCGCTGTCCGCAAACTGAATTTAAACCCCGTTGGAGCCTATTACTGTTCACTGAAAAACGAAACAATTCCGGTCAGCGAAGCTTCTTTGAACGGCCGGCGAATGGAAATTGAGGAAATTGACCGCGATGAGTGGATGAGCGAGCTGCAGAGCAGTCATCAGCTCAAAGGCTGGACGATGAAGGAGTGCGAGGGACTGGATTATGATGGCACTCATGTTCAGGGCCTGACCTGCAAAGACGGACAGGTTAAAGTCCGCAGTCTCAAGGATTTTGATAATGTTGAAGCCCTGATTTTAGAGCTGTATCAGCACTTAGTGGAACAGCTTTGCAGCGGCCGGATTGAATTAGATCCCGTTGAGGGCGCATGTCTGTTCTGTGATTTTAAACCGATCTGCCGCCTTCGGAAAGCGCCGAAAAAACCGGTGCCGTGGGTTGGAATCAATGAAGGAAAGGAGTCTTCTGATGGCAATTCAATGGAGTGAGGAACAGCTGAAAGCCATTCACACTGTCAATCATAACATTCTTGTTTCAGCATCTGCCGGAGCCGGTAAAACAACCGTTTTGGTTGCCCGGCTGATGAAGCGAATGCTTCAGGATCACATCAGCATTGACCGCATTGTCGCAATGACCTTTACCGAAGCCGCCGCCAGTGAAATGAAAAAACGGCTGCTTCAAAGTCTGAACGACAAGTTGCAGGAACCCAATCTGAGCGAAGCGGAAGCCCAATTCTGCCGGCAGCAGCTGATCCTTTTGCAGAGTGCCCATATCAGCACCATCCATTCCTTCTGCTTGTCTGTCATTAAAGCCGATTACGCGCTGATCGGATTAAATCCGGCCCGCATCCGGCATATTTTTGACGATGCGGCAGTCGCGCAGATGAAAGAGAAAGCCTTCACTCAGGCTTGCCGCAATCACATGCGGCAGGATCCAGAACAGTTTACAACGCTGCTGCAGTATTTTTCCAGCCGCAGTGAGGATATTTCCGAATTAAAAAAGGCGGTTCTGGCGATTGCCGCCAAAGCCGGCGGATCCCAGGATCCCCAAACCTGGATTCAGGCTGCGGCAGAAGCTTATGCCCCGATTGCCCGGCTTGACCAGCTGCCTTCTCCGCTTAAGGAAATCTTCTTTGAACGCTGCGCGGTGGAAGCCGGCCGGCTGGAAGACTGTGCGGTTCAGATGCAGCGTCTTCTGTTTGACGCTTATCCGGATCAAGCGAAGCAGGCAAATGAAATTTTATTGTTTCTGGGAAAACTAACACCTGCGATTCAAGCGGCAAAAAACGCGGATTACCGTGAATACCGCCGCGCGCTTTTCGGCGCGATCCAGACGAAAATCAGCACGCTGAAGGACGCGCTGGAATTCAACAACCTGCGCAAACAGCTCAATGCTCTGGCGAAAGATCTTGTCAGCCGCACCTATTCCGAGGAAACGCTGCTTTCGGATCTGGCGCTGACCTACGAAGTACTCAAGCCCCTCACCGCACTGACGCTGGATTATCTGACATTCTATGCTCAGCTCAAAGAAGCGCAGGAAGGCATCGATTTTGATGACATGGAGCATTTCGCTTATCGGATCTTAACCGCTGAAAACGGTTTGGCCGCGCAGCGTTACCGTGAGCGGTTTGACGAAATCATGGTCGATGAATTCCAGGATTCCAACGATCTGCAGAACGCGATTATCGGCTTAATTTCCCGCGGCGCTAATGTCTTCCGCGTCGGTGACGTCAAGCAGTCCATCTATCGGTTCCGCGGCGGAAAGCCTCAGATCATGCGCGATTTGATGAACGATCCGCGGCCGGAAAACTGCTTTATTCATCTTTCCAGCAACTACCGTTCCAAACAGATGATCGTGGATTTCAACAACGATCTGTTTCTGCGGCTGATGAATATTCCCGGCGGTTCTGATCAATATACCGATCATGACTGTGTTAAAACCGGAGCTCCGGCACAAAAGCAGGATAATTATCCAGTTGAATTCCATGCTTTAATGGTAAAAGCATTGAAAGAACAGGACGAGGGAATGGAGAATCTCGCTGCCAATCCAATCAAAGCTCAGTACATCGCCCAGCAGATTCTGACAATGCATGAAACCTCAGACTTCCGGCACTGGAAAGACTATGTGGTTCTCGTTCGCTCCCATGCGGTTAAAACGCATTTAAAGCAGGCTTTTGAACAGGCCGGCATTCCCTATTACATTGATGCCAAAGCCGGTTTCTTCCAATCGGAAGCGATGCAGATCCTGCTTTCCTGGTTTAGAATCTTGATCAATCCCGCTGATAATTTATCGCTGACCGCGGTTTTATCTTCGGATTTTTATCAGATGGACGATGAAGAACTGGCTGAGCTGGCAATGAAACGCGGACGCCGGCTCTTGTTTGATATGCTGAAAGAAATTCACCACCCGCTCGTCGCTGACCGCCAGCGACTGAATGGCCTTGTGCAGAAACAGGGTCTGTGCGCCCTGCTTGACGCAATGTTTCAGATTCATCATTTTTATGAAGAACACTGCACGGCTCAGCAACGCACCAACTGTGACTTACTGCGCCAGAAAGCGGAACAATACAGTCGAGAGCATTCTGATTCTCTGACTGGATTTCTGGGCATGATTGAACAGGTCAGCGAAGAAAAAACCTCAGAAGCCATTCCTGTAGGGAATGAAGATGACGTTGTGAAGGTCATGACGATTCATCAATCCAAGGGTCTGCAGTTTCCGGTTGTCTTTTACTGGGCAAGCAGCCGCATCGACATCATGGATAAAAAGGAAACCTGCATCGCCGACGCTGATCTGGGTATTGGTCTGCCGGCTTTGGAACTGCCGTGGCGTTTTAAGCGCCCTACCGTCATTCGGCAGGCCATTGAATACAAAATCACATTGGAAGAACTGGAAGAAAACATCCGGATTCTTTATGTCGCATTAACGCGGGCCCAGAATCAAATGATTCTTGTCGATACGGTCAAAGGGGAACTGCCGCAAAAACCAATGACGATGAACACTCTGCTGGAGCGGAAAGGCACAACCGACCTGATTTTATCCGCGATGAGTCAAAGTCAGGCTGATTTCTGGAAAGTCCGCATAATCGAAGATCGTTGGGAAGTCCAGCAGCTTCAGCGCCGCCGCCATTCCGTTGTAACGCTGCCGCGCTACACGGAAGAAAAGCCGCTTCCAGTCACACTGACGCCCTCGGAAACGGAACAAACAGCCTATATTCCCGCGTTGTTTCCAAATCGAGCGGCAATCCGGCCGGCTCAGCGCGGCATTCAACTGCATGAAGCGGTAGAAAGGTTGCCGAATGAAGCGTGGACGGAAACTCTGATCCGCACACTTCTTCCGGAAATCAGGTTTTCTGATATTCGGCTTCTGCTTCAGCTGAACCGACAACCGTTATTTCAACAATGTCAGAGGATGAACATAGAGAAAGAACTTTCCTTTGCCGTTCTTTCCGGCAATGAATTGATTCATGGGCAGATGGACTATGTTGCTCAGGATGAATCCCATGTGATTCTCATTGATTTCAAGAGCGACCGTCATGCTCAGGTCGATCAGCTAAAGACGCTGTATGCCCGGCAGATTTCTATTTATCAGCGCTGTTTACATCAAATGTACCCAGAAAAGCAGATCCAGGCCTATCTGTATTCTTTTGATCTTGATCAATTTATTGAAATGACGCCGGAAACAGAACTAGCGGCTGCTTAGTTTTACTTTGTTAGTTCTAAAAAACGACTTAGCACTGCCTGTTTTCACATTTCATTCTAATCGTTATGAATGAATCTCGCAGAACAGATTAACGCGCTTTCTGACCAACTAGAACAAAACAAAAAATCTCTGCTTGTCCCGCATGGAGAAGATCAGAGATTTTTTATTGCAGCATAACATTTTTGTTTTGTTTCGATGAAAAGCAATTCTTTTTCAATGAGCTATTCCGATTTTGCTTCCTGCACGACAATTGTATATTCTGGATTGGCCGTCGTCAATAACTGACTGATCACTTCGCCTGCTTTCTGCCGCGCCTGCAGAAGCAATCCGCCTTCAATCACTTTATTTTCCATCACTTCTTTTTGTTGCTTGGAAAAAGCGGCATAATCAGAAATACTGATCGGATTAAAGATATTATTGGACTCATCATACACTTCAATACTGGATTCATCTACTTCATGACTTAATATCTCCGCGGCGGGCAGTGTGATCGTAATCGTCGTCTGAGCGACATCAATCTTGACGTCATCCAGACGAACTCCAGCTGTGATTTTACCATCATAAGCTAGGATAAAGCTAGCCTTGGTCAGCGGGATCGTCCAGCCATTAAGATCCGCGTTTTTCTCAAACTTCCCCATATTGGTATAATGATATTCTACCGTTGTCAGCTGACTGACAGACCGCAGCTGCTGGAACAGTGTATCACTGGTAATCACAGTTTTCCCAGAATGGGTGCGCTGGGCTAACAGGACACCGCCTAAAAAGCAAACTGCGCCTAATATTAATGCAATGATTGTAATGCTGATCATCTTACGAATGATCGACTGATTCTGTTTTTTACTCATGATTTTCCTCCTGCTCCGCGGTGTCGAATTTTGTCGTTTTCATTATACCATGTTTGTCCGGAACCGTCGTCAATCAAGCAGAAAGGTAATGAAATTGTTAGAATGTCAATAAAGACATAGGAAAAGGAACACCCGGCTGAGAGCGTTCCTGAATTAAACTTCATTCCAGTCCTGATATAACAATTTCTTTGGAATATACCTTACGCAGATAATTTATGATTTCCAAGCTAGAATCTTTTCCGTGCGGGTCATCAAATCTTAAAATTTTATCAGCTATATTGAAATCATACTGCGCTGTTATTTTATCCGGATCACTTTGCCCGTAGAAATAGATTATATAGTCGTATGTGCCTTGATCGTAATATATCATTACAAGATCTCTTTCCTGTGAAACAAAGCGAAGAATACGCCCCATGGACAAAAGGAAGAGATCTTCCGGTTGAATCTCAGTACCATTTTGATGCAATACCATCTCATCAATAATTTTTCTTTTATCCTTGAGTTTCGTAATTGTAAAAATCTTTTCACTCGTTTCCTCATAGAGTATCGTATCATGAATGGTCAACGGTATTTCCTCATTTTGCACGGTTTCATATTTTTCCGGATTAGCAGATGAACATCCATATAAAACAAGGAAACTTAAAATTAGTATTAAAAATTTCTTCATGGACTAATTACAGCTTGTTCTGACAGAGTCCAAGTATTACCATTACTTGTAAAAGTCAAATGTCCTTGGCTATTTTCACTTGAAGATGTACGAATTTGTCCATAATTGGAGCCTTCCTTAGCAGGATCCATAAAACTGATCGTACTTGTTGGACTGTAATAGCCATTTAATGCACAAAAATGTCCACTCGTTGGTCCACTAAACAACATCATTGAATGCTTGTTATTTAAAACTAAAATCATTAAATCACTAATTGCAGTCGATCCTGTTGTTTTATAGCTATCATATCCCCAAACTGAATTGAATCTAGATACCGCCCAATCTGTTGGAATTGCTGTAGAAAATCCCCAATCATCTTTCACATCTGCAACTGATGTATACTTTCCTGATTTTTTCTCATGTATAGAAGCTGCAGCCGCAGCCCAACAATCATAAGTATCCGTTTGAGATTTAACAGGAAGATTATAGTACTTTTGTGCACGCACTTGAGGAAATAATGGTACTTTTCTTTTTTCATTATATCTAACATTTTTAATATTAGCTCTAATCTCATTAATTTCTTCCAGTGTTAGATCTTGAATTATTTCTCCAAAAGATTCAATTTCATTAGCTGTTACTATAATAACAGAAGTGTCTTTATAAATTATAGCAAACTGATTAGTGATTTTCTGAATTTTGTTCATATCATTAGCAAAACTTGGAGATAATGTATATGTTTTAAATGCATCTTCGTCTTTCGATACACTTATAATCCCAATCACATTTTCTCCCGAATACAAAGGATAATATTCTTGACTAGGATACAAATCAATTATTCCAGAATTGGTTGACTTATAATAATCTTTCACCAAGATAAGCCTCCTGACCAGATACATATGGGTACAAATCACTTCCTGCAATCAACTTTGCAGTCTGGTCTACAAGATCACTGGAGATCGAAGATTCAGCAGCAATTGAAATAAAAGAACTGAGAATAAATCCAATACTAATAATAATTGAAACAACTTTTTTCATATTCTTCACCCTTTCTTCATTATTATTAGATACGTCTCCTATTTTATGTGCACCTCCTTCTAGGTTTGACGTTTTGGTATATTCTTAACCTATTTTTAGTATAACACAAATTTTTGATTTACAGCACATAATACTAATATTGTAACTAAGCTCATAATTGATACAAACAAGATATTGATGTTTTCCCAATTCGTCGGATTTTCAACACTTTTGGATGAAATCTGGTCAGACAAAGGTTAGAAACACCTTTGAATAAAGGACAATGATTTTAACCTATGAAATGGGTTCTACTCAGTCAAGGGTATAGTTAAAGACAATTATAAAAGAACAATAAGATTATGCCTTTGACTGCACATAATTTAACTATTCCTCTTTTTTGTTCGTTATGGTTTACTCAAATTCGAGTAAGAACCAAGAAATGAGTTGACGATTTTTCTGTCATTATAATCACTCTAAATATGAGTATCTCGTATGTAGTTAAGTCATGTTATTGATCGCATTTCAATTAATCATTCTTATTATATATTATAATTAAAGATAAAATGTTTATTATATTTTTGGGAGCTATGCTAAACAATAAAGCTAAGAAAAATACCTTAATATATAGTTAGTATTCTGTAATTTATTATTTGATTCCGAAAAAATAATCTATGCCATTTTATTAGATCACGCACTGAAAATTTAGAACTGTGCAAACGCAGTCATGAATTGATATTATTATCCACTTTTTATACAATTAAAAAGCAGGCACAGATAATCGAGTATTTCTTATAAAAAGCTTGAATGATCTGTATTTAAAATATAATTAAGTTCGAAAATAAAAAATCATGTCAACCTCATTTCTTAGGTTAACACCACTAACCTTGCCTTCGGCCAGCGATTTAATCCCTGTTGCCACAACCGCGCAACGGTCTTTCACCGTCTAGTTATCACCCATGTCGGGTGTACCAAAAAAAGGAACACCCAGCTGAGAGCGTTCCTTTTGTTAAAGAGTGGAGTGTAAATTAGTCGTTAAACAGATCGTAAACAGCGCTGACTGGATTTTTCAGTTGAATCGCTTCAATCGTCTTCGCCAGCATGTAGCCGACAGATAATAATGTGATCTTATCCGTGCCTTGTTTCTTTTCTTCACTTAACGGAATCGTATTGGTAATGACCATTTCCTTAATGTAGGAATTCTGAATCCGTTCAATCGCCGGGCCGCTTAACAGGCCATGAGTGCAGGCGAAATAAATTTCTTTAGCGCCCTTTTCTTTCAGAATATTAACACCGGCAATTAACGTACCGCATGTATCTGCCATATCATCAACGATGATCGCGGTCTTGCCTTCAACCTCACCAATGACATTCATCGCTTCAGCAACATTCGGTTTCGGACGGCGTTTGTCAATAATGGCCATCGGTGCGTTCAGGCAGTCTGCCAAACGCCGGGCCCGCGTTGTTCCGCCATGATCCGGAGAAACAACCACAACATTATCCAAGTTCTTGGAACGGAAATACTGGCCGATCATCGCCACAGCACTTAAATCATCAATTGGAATATTGAAGAAACCCTGAATCTGCGTAGCATGCAGATCAATCGTAACAACGCGGTCGGCGCCGGCTGTCTGAAGCAGATCCGCAACCAGCTTCGCTGTAATCGGCTGCCGTGCGCGGGCCTTGCGGTCCTGACGCGCATATCCGTAATACGGCATAATGACTGTGATTTCACCTGCGCTGGCCCGCTTGCAGGCATCAATCGCAATCAGCACTTCCATTAATCGATCCGATACCGGCGAACAAGTCGACTGAACGATATAAACGGAACGGCCGCGAACGGTTTCTTCCGGCTCCACCATAATTTCTCCATCGGCAAAATGCTTAACAGAAATCTTTCCCATCGGTAAGCCCAGGTATTCAACGATTTCCTGAGCCAGTTCAACACTGCTGGACAGTGCGAAGACAATTGCATTCTCGATCATGTTTTCTCCTTTTATTTTTTCTCTTTATTTTTGTAGACAAGACCATAACCCGGTTTGTTTTCCTGGCGTACGCGGCCGATGGCCATATCCCCGTCCGGCACATCCTTGGTCGCAGTGGATCCTGCGGCAACGACGGCATTTTCTCCGACCGTTACCGGTGCAATTAAATTGACGTTGCTGCCAATAAAGGCTCCGTCTTTGATCACAGTATGGAACTTGTTTTTTCCGTCATAATTGACGGTGATGACGCCGCAGCCAATGTTCACCTTGGAGCCCACTTCGCTGTCACCCAGATAGGTCAGATGAGCACAGCGGCTGTCAAAGCCAAACTTGGTGTTTTTAAACTCGACAAAATTTCCGATTCGATTCTTACTGTCTACTTCGCAGTTCATGCGCAGATGAGCGTAAGGTCCGATCTTCACTTCGTCATGGATAATACTGTCGGTAATGCGCGAGCTGTCGACCGTGCAGTTCTTTCCGATCACGGCGTTAACCAGAAACGACTGCGGAAGGATTGTCGTTCCGTCATGAATCACGGTATTGCCTTCCAGATAGACGTTCGGATACAAAGTGACGTCTTTGCCCAGAATGACATCCGGTCCGATATACGTGCTGTCCGGATTGATCAGCGTGACCCCTTCCTCCATCCAATGTTCATTGATCCGCTTCTGCATCCAGCGGGTTGCCTGCGCCAGTTCCTTCTTGTCGTTGACGCCGCTGGCTTCAAAGCTGTCTTCCACAATCTTGGCTTTGACACCGAGTCCGTGCCGGTTCAAGATTTCAACTAAATCCGTAATATAATACTCCTGCTGGGCATTGTCGTTGCGGATTTCCTTGAGATGCTCAAACAGAGCCTGATTGTCAAAACAATAGATGCCGGTATTGATTTCCGAGATTTTCCGCTGTTCTTCCGTACAGTCTTTGAATTCGACGATCTTTTCAATTAACCCTTCGGAATTACGGACAATTCGGCCGTACTGTTTCGGATCGTCCAGCACTGCGGTCAAAACGACCATGCCGCACTGATCCAGGGCGTCCAGCATTCCCTGATAAGTTGAACTTTGAATGCAGGGACAATCCCCATTGACGACTAGGGTTTTTCCTTCTGCCTGGCTTAGAATCGGCGCCGCCTGCATCACGGCATGACCCGTTCCCAACTGTGGGGCTTGAAGCACAAACTCCGTCTGTCCGCTCATTGCCGCTTCCACTTGTTCGTGACCAAAACCGACTACCGTCACAATCTTGTCTACCTGAATCTTTTTCAGATTGTCAAGAATATGTCCCAACATCGGCTTCTGGCAGACCGGATGCATAACCTTCGGCAGCTCGGAATGCATACGCGTCCCTTTACCTGCCGCCATAATAATCGCAGATTTCATTCTCCATCGTCCTCCATAGTCTATTTTACCCAAACTCGACCTTTAAAAAAAGCCTAAAGTGATCTTTTTTCCCTTGTTTTCCCGTTTTTTACGTCCTTTTTTGAAAAGTCAGGAGATTCCCTGACCTCAGCGCTTCAATGAAGGGGCTTACATCGAATTTCCATCATCCTCTTCCTTTTTGTTTGACGTTACAGAAATCCGATCATCCAGCCGTTGAAACCATAATGTTTCTTCATATAGATCACAGAATCCATCTTTCTTGATGCAGGATCCGCCTGCTTTTCATTCTCTAAACACTGACTTTTCTTTTGTGATCGTCTGAATGGATCGCATTTGGAAAAAGAAAAGCTTATTCTCAATCCTAATGTCATGAAAATAAGCTGGGTAAAGATTAAGCTTCTATTTTTCCGTCACGGATAACCGGTTTTTTCTCGTGAGCCTGGATCATTTCCTCAATTAATTGTGCTCGCAAGTCTTCCTTGATCTTCTGATAACGAGGATCTGCGACACAGTTGTGCAGCTGAGCTGGATCGGCTTTCAGATCATATAAGAAATCGTCTTCATAGAGATCACTGTCCATAACCTCTCCGCCATGCACGCCCGGCGCATACACACTGTAAAGATAATCCGCAGTCCGGATGCAGCGGCCCACACGGCTTTCCGAGATCTGGGCAAAAATTCGGTTTGGCCGGTTCTGAATTTTACCATCAACCACTGTTTGCAGATTTTCGCCGATCATTTGATCTCCAACGTCGATACTCGCCATGGCTAAAATTGTTTTTGGCAGCGAAGCGGTGCTGACCAGTTCGCTAATTCGTTTGCCTCCTTCAAACCCTGGCCCGCAGATCACTAACGGTACATGCAGACAGGCGTCATGACAGGAACGTTTGTAATCATCATAGCCGTTTAAATGGGCATCCCGATTGCGGGTCATAAAATGGGATCCGTGATCGGAAGCGAAGATCAGGATCGTATTCTCCCATATGCCCATGGCTTTCAGCTTATCCACTACACGGCCTAAGTTATCATCCAAAGAGCGGCAACAGCCCAAATAATCTGGATACATCTCGGCCGCATTCCCCGGCAAAGCCTGTAAATCCGCAGGCAACACAAAATCCTGGAACCGGGTCTTAGAACCTGCCGGCCCCTCATAACAATGCCGATCATTCTGATGATGCGGCTCAATGTGCGAGATCGTTAAAAAGAACGGCTTGTCTTTTTGAACCTGATCTAAAAATTCCAGCCCAAAATCGGTAATGCAGTCCACGCGGTAGCCTTTGAATTCCCGCTTCTGCATGTGTTCGTCAAAGACATAGCCATCATAGCCATGGGATGTAAATTCCAAAACGTCAGCCGCTCTCCAGAAACCCCGATAGCCGCCCCGCAGTTCAGGCGGAACCGCGGTTATCGTATAGTCAATATCCGGTTTCTTTTCCAATTCTCCTGTACTGGCCAAATGCCACTTTCCAACATATCCAGTTTCGTAGCCAGCCTCTGTCAGGTAATCTCCTAGGGTTTTAACCCCTTCTGGCAAAGCGATACTGTTGCGGAAACAGCCGCTTTGCGTAGGATATAATCCTGTCTGAAATAAAGCCCGGCAGGGCCCGCAGACAGGCTGTGCAGTATAAGCTTGTTCAAAGAGTACGCCGGATTCGGCCAGCTGATCCAAAACCGGGGAAATCGGAAGCGGCTGGCCATAACAGCCCAAGGTATCCCAGCGCTGCTGATCGGTAAAATAAAATACGATATTCGGCTTCATGTTCTTCCTCTTTTCTATTTTAATAAAAACTATGCTTTACTGTTTCCTGCGGACGCAGTTCGGTCTTGCGGATAAACGCCGCCTTCTTCCGCATCGCGGCCGCTCCTTTCTCCAACAGCTCAGGATCCCGCGTCAAAGCGAAAACCGTCGAGCCGCTGCCCGACATCAAAGCTCCGTCAAAACCCATTGCCAACAGATCTTTTTTAATGGCCGCAATCTGCGGAACAAGCTTAAAGGCACTTTGTTCCAGCGTATTGCCCAGCGATTGAATCACTCCGTCATAATCATTATTCATCAAAGCTTGACGCATTTTCCGACAATCAGGATGCTGCGCACTGCTAAAATCCAGTGTTTCAAACGCAACCTTGGTCGATACACCTTTATAGGGTTTCACTAATAACAGATAGAACGGCGTATGCACGCGGAAATGTTCAAGATTCTCGCCGATACCCGTGACAAAAGCCGGACGGCTTCGCAGGCAGAACGGCACGTCCGCCCCGACCTTCTTGGCGATTTCCACCATCTTGTCATTATCCATCCCTAAGCGCAGCATCTTGTTCAGCGCCCGGATCGCTGCCGCGCCGTCGGTGCTGCCCCCGGCCATGCCGGCCTGAGTCGGAATGTGCTTCTGCAGGGTGATTTCAAAGTTTTCCTTGAATCCATATTCCTCCCGAAGCAGCTCAATCGCCTTGATGATCGTATTGCGGCGGTCTAACGGCAGATAAGGGACATTGCTTTGCAAGCGCAGTTCATCACAGAACTCAAAATTCAGCGTGTCGTATAAATTGACCGGAGCCATGATCATTTCCAGTTCATGATACCCGTCTTCTCGCCGGCATACGACGTCCAGACACAGATTAATTTTCGCGTAAGCTCTTTGTTTCATAGGTCACCTCATACAGATCGAGAAACTGATCCAACGTCATCGTTTCCGCGCGCAGCGAAGGCTCCAACCCGGCTTCGTTCAGCAGCCGCATCGCTTCCTCCTTATCCTGCAGATATTCGCGGAAATTGTTGTAGAGCGTCTTGCGGCGCTGCTTGAAACATCCTTTAACCATCGCAAAAAACAAGGCTTCATCGCCGGCGATGCGGTCCGGCTGCTTTTTGGTAAACTGCACGACGGCGGAATCCACCGCCGGGCGGGGATTAAAGATCGTCTTGGGAATCTTCATCACCGTCTGCACCTGATACTGATACTGCACAATCACGCTCAGGGCGTTGTAGTCCTTGGTGGAAACCGAAGCAGTGAAGCGATCCGCTACTTCTTTCTGCATCATGACCGTAATCACCGGAATATCAGCTTTGCTTTCAAAGATTTTAAACAAGATCGGTGTCGTAATATAATACGGCAGATTAGCGCACACCAGAACCTGGTCCCAGGTTGTTTTCAGCTGGCTGACGGTTGCGTTTAAATCAGCTTCCAGAAAGTCCTGATGAACAACCGTGACATTGAGACAGGCAGAAAGGGTATCGGCCAGTACATCAATCAGCCGATCGTCAATCTCAAACGCCAGCACCTGACCGGCGACATGCGCCAGCTGTTCAGTTAAAGCGCCGATTCCCGGGCCAATCTCGATCACAGCGCTGTGCTCATCCGCTTTGGACAAGCGCGCAATCTTTTCCACAATACCTGGTTCAATAATGAAGTTCTGTCCGAAGTTCTTCTTTGCGTACAGATCATATTTTTCCAAAATTTCATTCGTGCGCGCCATCGTGGCAATCGGTTTATTCATCGGTATCCCGCCCTTCTTCCAACATGGCTTTCGTCACTTTCAGCATATTCAGACGTTTCCACAACGTTTTGGCATTCGCTTCGCCGACATGCCAGCGTATTCCCACTTCACGCCGCTTTTCAGCGCTGTTGGGCAAACCGGTCAGACCCAGCTCTACAAATTCCTGCCAGCTCAGCGTAGATTCTTCCTTAGTTTGATAGGTCAGGCAATGTTCCAAAGCAGCCAGAATCTCTTCTTTTCCGGCATGTTCCACACCGACCTTGCGCTTGCCGCGGACAATTTCCCAGGCTTTCCTCGAAGGCAAAAAGGCATTCTTACATCCTGGTACAGCTTCATTGATCCGCTGGCGGATCTGATCTCCAGGTGTATCCGGATCGGTAAAGATAATCACGCCGCGGGTTGTGGCCCATTGCCGGATCTGATCCAGCGTGCTGTCTGTCAAACCTGTGCCGCTGGTTTCCAACGTATCCACATCCAGCCATCGTTTTAAATTCGCCGTGTCTTTTTTACCTTCCACGACGATGATTTCTTTGATCTTCATGTTCGTTCCTCATTCCGCTTTTATTTTATCATAAGTGGCAGATAAGCGCCAAACACTATCACAGCGGACTTTCAGATTCCAACAAACAGAAAAAAGCTAACTTTGAAAGTCAAGACCAGACTTGGAAATTTCCCGTTTCCTTTCCATGAATCGATCTTTATCCGCTCAGTTAGCTATAAATCTGAATTAGAATTCAGATAACCAGAAAGATACTCCTCCATCTTCCCTGTTTTAGATGCATCATTGATTTCGGTCCTTTTGTTTCACGGCTTACGTTTCAGACAGAATCGCCTGAAGCAGTTCACCGATCAGCTTCAGCATCTTTCTTTGCGGAAGACAGCTGAACTTTCTTATACTGCGTCGGCGATACTCCGGTTAACCGTGTAAATACCTGAAAGAAATATTTATAATCACTGAAACCTACCTGTTCGGCAATTTCATAAATCTTCTCACTGCCCCACAAAATCCGCAGACATGCCTGGGCAATGCGGTAACGATTCAGATAGCGGTGCAGCGTCCAGCCGGTTTCCCGACGGAACAGGCGGTTGAGATAATCCGCAGACACCCCCAGTGTTTCCGCCAGTATTTCATCGGTAACCCGTTGGGCATAATGCACGCCAATCCATTCCGCCGCGCTTTGAACATAGGCCGAGCAGCCTGCGGGAATCTCCATCAGCACCTGAATGGATTCTGGAATCATCGGATTGGATTGTTCCCGCTTCTTCCGCACCCGTTCGGTCAGCTTGATCAGCACTGCTTCCAATTCTTTGCGGTTAAATGGTTTTAACAAGTATTCCGCCACCTGCAGAGATATCGCTTCCTGAGCATAGCTGAATTCACCATAGCCGGTCAAAATCACCGCCTCATACTGTTCCGTTTCCTTCGATTGGCGAAGCATTTCCAAACCGTCCATCACCGGCATCTTCAAGTCGGTAAACACGATATCGGGGTGCAGCTGACGGATCAGGGCCAGCCCTTCTTTACCATTGCGCGCTTCGCCGCAGATCTGACAGCCCAGCCGGGAAAAATCCAGCGACTGCCGAAATCCCTGCCGCAGAATCGCTTCATCCTCCACAATTAGAATCCGAATCATCGCTCATGCCTCCCATCGCTTTCATCGTCATGGTTACTGTCGTCCCTTCATGCAGGACGCTTTCTACCTGTATCCCGCAGCCCTCGCCAAAATGCAGCAGGATTCGTTTATGACTGTTCATAATCCCAATATGCCGGTAGTCTTCCCGCATGGTTTTCAGATCACTGCGGATCTGATTGAGCTGAGCTTGATCCATACCTTCGCCATTATCCTGTACGATGACCTGCAGTATCTCGCCTTCCTGACGAATCTTGATCCGCAGCCGGAACTCCCGATCCTGCACAAATCCATGCGCAAGACTGTTTTCCACCATCGGCTGAATGACCATCTTAGGAATTCGCAGGCCGGATTGCTTCGGCGCTTCGATCTGATAACGAAAGGTTTCACCCAAACGGACCTTCTGCAGCTGCAGATAATCCTCGATATAAGCCAGATCCTGATCAAGATCAACCAGGGATTCCTCAGAAGCCTCCAGTGAATAACGCAGCAGCTTGGATAAGCGGACAATCATGTCTTCCGCTTTATCTTGATCCAGCACCATCATATATTTAATGGTATCCAGCGTATTAAAGATAAAATGCGGATTAAACTGCGACTGCAGCTGACGGATCTGAGCGATTCGGGTTTGTTTCTGCAGCTCCCCGTTCTGATCGATCAGCTGCTTGACTTCATCCAAAATACGGTTGTACTGTTGGGCAATCGGGCGCATTTCATTTTCTTCTTCCGGAAGATATTCTAGCCGGCCGCTTTGAGCATAGCTCTGTAAGGACAAAAATAAATTATCCACATTCTTCAGACTGCTGCGGGCAGTCATGCGGCTGATTTTATCAATAAAATACGCGCAGAACAGAAAGATCAGAAACCCGATGACCAATTCCGCGGCCATCATAGAAATCACAATATCCAGTGAGTGAACTGTCCACACAGATAAACCCAATACCGAAAGCGGGGTTTTCTGAATCAGCATGATTTCACCGTTAATCCGGCTGAGCTGTCCCACGATCGACTGATCCTCCAGCCGTTCATAAACCGCAAACATCGGATCGGTACTGACCAGTAACCGACCGCTGGCGTTGAGCAGCATCGAATGAACACCGCCCTGCTGAAGCAGAGCTTTCAGACTGCCTTCGGTAAAATGAAAGGACAAGGTACCCAGACCTTCCTCTCCCATCCGGCAGGACAGTGTGAACAGGATAGGATCGGTAAACAGTCCTGTCATCGTGCTGGTGCTGCCGACAATTTCTGAACTGCGGCTGACCTCCGCCCGAATGGAGGGAAGCAGGCGGTTGGCGCTGGACGGCGGCATCTGCGCCGCACTGTACTGTTCATTTTCCAGCTGGAAATACGCAAATACGGATTGTTCATTGCGGAATTGATAAAGTCGTTCATACGCTTCGATGGAATGTTCGCCGCTTGTCAGAAATGAGATCAGTTTGGGATCTGACTGCAGCTGCTTCATGCCTTCAATGTATTCCTTTAACGGGACGCTGACTGCCTGACTGGCCAGATACGCTTCATGATTGACCTGCTGCCAAAGCAGAAAAACCAAAAGAAAGGGCGTGATGACGATCAGCGCCATTCCTAACAAAGCCACCGGGATCAGCGTCGATCTGACGAGCTTTTCCTGAATGACCTTATGATAGGGAAACTGCGTTTCTTCCATATTCATCTGTCCTTTCTTTTTCTATTTCTTATTATAACAGAACTTTATAATTCAATTTCACGCTTGCCTGTGATTTTGAAAAACAGCAGCAGCACGATAATCGTCGTCAGAATCAGGATGCTTGACAATGCTGAGGCGACGCCGTAGTTTCCATCCATGACCTGAAAATAGATCGCGATGGAAAGCGTCTGCGTTGATGTAACCCACAACATCACAGAAGCGCTCAGCTCGCTGATGATCGACAGCCAGCTCATGATCGCTCCGGATAAAATCCCGGAAGCCATCATCGGCAGCGTCACAGCGAAGAAGGTTTTCACAGGATTGGCTCCCAGACTCTGCGATGCCTCTTCGACGCCCAAGTCAATCTGCCGAAGAATGGCCGAGCTGCTTCGGATTGTATAAGGTAAACGCCGAATGACATAGGCCATGATTATGATCAACGCCGTTCCGCTGAGCAGCAGCGGTTTTTTATTAAACGCCAAGATCAGGGATATGCCCAGAACGGATCCCGGAATAATATAAGGAAACATCGAAATCACGTCCAGAACATTGGTAAGCTTGTTTTTCCTGCGGACGGAAGTGTAGGCAATGATCACGCCGATGATCACAACAAGCAGAATCGCCGCAAAGGAATAAAGATAGGTGTTAGTGATGGCCCGCCCCATCGTGCTGAATGCTTTTTTATAATTGTTCAATGAATAGCCCGGCAGATAAATCGTTCCCTTGGTATTGCGGAAGGAGTTGTGCAGCACAACTAAAGTCGGCAGCATCGCCAGGAAGACGCAGAGATAGACATAGAAGTGGCAAAGAATATTTTTAAACCCTTTTTCTGCCCGCGGTTCAATCGGATGCATGCCGGTCATTTCGATCTGCTTACGGTTGGAAACATACCGTTGGACTAAGAAAATCACGGTTGTAAACAGGACGACAATCACACTGATTGTGGCTGCCAGGCGCTTATCGGCCGACAGATCGCCGACAAACGAATCGTAGATCAGCGTTGGCAAGGTACGGTAGCCTTCTCCGATCAGCTTCGGTGTGCCAAAATCGGCCATGATCCGCATGAAGACCAAAAGACCGGAAGCCAGGATCGTCGGCAGCACCAACGGAATGACGATGTCTTTGATTTTCCGCCAGCCGACAGCGCCGAGGCTTTCTGCCGCTTCACTCAGCGAGCTGTCCATACTTTTTAATGCTCCGGAAACATACAGATACACTAACGGAATCAATTTAATTGTAAAGACAAGCAGGATTCCCGCGAATCCGTAAATTCCCTGATAGGTAATATGAAATACCTGATTGATTATTTTGGTCAGAACGCCCTGCCGTCCCAGCAGAGTGATCCAGGAATAAGCGCCGATAAACGGCGGAGACACGACAGAGATGATCAGCAGGATATCCAGCGTGCTCTTAAATTTAATTTTCACGGTTCGTGTTACATAGGCCAAAGCGGTTCCGGCAACACAGGTAAATACCGTAGCCAGCACCGTTACCTTCAGGCTGTTGATGATTGTATTGGTGTAATATTTCTTGGAAAAGAATTTAATAAAATAACTGAAATCAAAGGTGTTGGTCGCTGCATCGTAGACACTGCTGATGAGAATACGGGTAATCGGATAGATAAAGAAGACGGCAAAGTAAAGGAAACACAGCAGCGACACCAGCGTCCAGCCGTCCAGCTTCCAACGTTTGCGGCTCATCTTATTTTTCCTCCATCAGCGACAGCTCGGTTTGAGCGTCAAAGGCATTGGCCCGGGTATGATCAAAAGCCAGGTGCACGACCTCGCCATTTTGGGCAAACCGGCGTTTGATGTCATGCGAAACTTCAACTGTCTGGCCGTTCTCCAAATTTACAGTATATCGGATTTCCGCTCCCAGATAGATTGTTTCCACGATCATTCCGACAATACCTTGATCGGCAAAATCAATTTCATTAGGCCGGATGACGACCTTCACCGGTGTTCCAACTGGAACGCTGCTCTGCAGCCGCGGCATGACCTGCAGACTGCCGTCAAAGAACTTTAACGCTTTCTTTCCCTCGCATTCGACCACCTCAGCATCAAACAAATTGCTTTGGCCGATAAATGTCGCCACAAACAGGTTTCGCGGATGAGAATAGATCGTCATCGGTTTGCCGATCTGCTGAATCACGCCATGATTCATGACCGCGATCCGATCAGACATGGACAGCGCCTCTTCCTGATCATGGGTTACGTAAAGCGTCGTGATCTTAAACTGGTTCTGAATGCGCTTGATTGCCAGCCGCATTTCTACCCGCAGCTTGGCATCCAGATTGGACAGCGGTTCATCCATCAACAGGACATCCGGCTGAATGACAATCGCCCGGGCCAGAGCGATCCGCTGCTGCTGCCCGCCGGACATGTTGGCCGGCATTCGATCCTTTAGTTCCTGAATCTGCATAACGTTCAGAATTTCATCCACGCGCCGGCTGAATTCCGGTTCTTTAACCTGCCGCTGTTTAAGGCCATAGCCGACATTCTTACCCGCAGACATGTGCGGAAAAACCGCATAGTTTTGAAACACCATTCCAATGTTGCGTTTATAAGGCTGCAGATCATTAATCCGTTTCTCGTTAAAATAAAACTCTCCGCCTTCAATGCTGTTAAAGCCGGCGATCATTCTGAGCAAGGTTGTCTTACCGCAGCCGCTGGATCCCAGCAGAGTAAAGAATTCCCCTTCTTCAATGTGCAGCGACAAATCCGGAATGATGGTTTTATCTCCAAATCGCTTCACCGCATGCTGAATATCAATGGATACGCTCATCGTAGCCCCTCCTGTTCACTTATTTTGCATGTTTATGATTGCTGATGAGAAGAACAAAGGGATATGTTTGTCTATCCCTTTGTTGGATGATTGGATTATTCAAAGATTTCCAAATACATATCCTCGTACAGATCCAGAATCTTCTCTTTGTTCTCGGCCTGCCATTCCGTCGTCCGCGGAATGACATTCAGATCTTTGATGCCCAGCTTATAATCGGCAACCTTGGCGCCCGGCAGAATCGGATTCGCACCTAGGCAGTCCATTCCATAAACCGACTGGCCTTCCGGTGAAGCAAACCAGTCGATGAATTTCTTTGCCCCTTCCGGATTCGGAGCATTTTTAATCAGACTGACGCTACTGGTTCCCGGAATGACGCCTTCATCCATATAAACGACCTTCAAGTTGTCAATCCCTTCAGCCATATAGGCCTGCGCCGGTGTGTCCCAGGTCATGCCTACCGCATATTCGCCAGACAGAACGCCTTCATAAGTAACACTGGAGCTGTCGACAATCTTGCCGTCCAGATTTTCATAGAATGCCCGAACGAAATCCCAGGCTTCTTTCGAAGCTGCTTTTTCATCATTGGTCGTCCCGGTTCCCATGGCTAAAAGCATGTTTTCCAGGTGATTATAAGCGCTTGAACTGCTGGCCGCATTTCCCATTGCGATCTTGCCTTTTAATTCCGGGTTTAACAGATCGGCGTAGCCGTGAATTTCAAAATCTACAAGGTTGGTATTGTAAATGATAACCGGAGCGTTGTATCCAATTTGAGTGGTAAAGCCGGAGGTATTGCGGAAGGTTTCATCATATTGATCATCGTAGGCAGAAGTATAGGCTTCAAAATAGGATGTATCCAACAAGACGGTGCTGGTTGGAATCCAGGCGACATCGGCTTTCGGATTCTCGGCTTCGGCCTGAATGCGGGAATAGACTTCGCCGGAAGAACCGCGAATCACTTCAACCTTGATGCCAGTCGCTTCTTCGAAAGCTGGAATCATGACGTCCAGATTATCCTGGGCAGTCGGCGTATAAATTGTGATGGTTCCTGAATCGGCATGGTCGTCCGGCGCGTTGGTTTCCGGTGTTTTTTCTGTTGGTGAACCGCAACCCGCTAAGACTAAAAGCATACCCAGCAGAAGTGTAGTTATTTTCTTCATTTCATTCCCTCCTCGGTTTTCTGATTTTATTGTATGTAAAATGTAAGCGCTTTACTATGCGAAAAATCAGCTATTTTATCCTAAAATACCGACATTTTACTGAACTTTCTTTGTTTTTGACAGTACTCCTCTACGATCAAATGCATCCTTTTGTCTTTTGTCCCATTCGCAGGCTTGTCCTTCTTACAGAAAAAGGTCTTCTTTGCTTGACCGTTTTCACATTTAAAAAGGACATTCCGGGAAAAGCCGCAGGTCCTTTCCTTTGATATAATGGAAACAGTTTAGGAGGACTCAATCATGCACGCATGGGAAGCAATACAAACCGCTGTTGATGAAATTGAAGCACATCTGTTTGAAGAAATGAAGACACAGGACCTGGCCGATCAGGTATCTTTATCCTCGTTTTATTTTCAAAAATTATTTAAACGCTTAGTTGGCAAATCACCGCAGGAATATATTCAGCTTCGCCGACTGGCAAAAGCCGCCGAAGCTCTGAAGCAGCAAGACTGCAGAATCGTGGATCTGGCGCTGGAGTATGGATTTTCCAGCCACGCCCATTTCACCCGGGCTTTCAAGGAGGCGTATGGACTGACACCTTCTGCTTACCGACAAAATCAACCTCGGCTGAATACGTTGATCAAACCCGAGATTGCTTTAGCTTATCAGCATCTCGATGAAGATGTTCCTTTGCTTCTGGATGATTTTCTGATGGAAATCAAACGGAAGACCTTCAACTCCGCAAAAACCTTTATTGGCGTTGAAGCCGAGGTATCCATCGCTGGGCAGATACCGATGGGTGAGAGTACCGGAATAGATATGCCGGGAGAGCTTTGGACTTCTTTCCATCACGAAAAAGCAAAATTGTCAGATTATATCAGCCCTGATTATGAACTAGGAATGTCTTATCAGGCCGATCCGCAGAAAGAAACCTTCACTTATTTCGCAGGTGCACCGCTGATTACCGCGTGTCCGAAACTTTCCGATTTTACAACAGTCACTTTGCCGAAAGGAGAGTATATCGTGTGTAAGCTCGAAGCCGAAACCTTTGAAATGCTGGTAACTGATATCCTGGATAAAGCTGGAAAATATTTGTTTGGTACCTGGTTACCTGCACATCAGCTCCACGTCGATCCCTTCTCCGCTGAAAAATATAGTTTAATCAAAGACCATGGATATCAGATGGAAATTTGGATAAAAATTCAGGGTGAATAAATCCTGTTCAGAACAAAAAAGAACAGACGCGAATAAGCATCATGTAATCGACTGCTTTATCTCGCTGTTCCTTTTTTATTTATGCTGCAGAAATACACATATTACTAAAATTAAAGAGGGACTTTATGGGTTTTGACTTTCAAAGTGATGCTTGCATCACTTTCTTGTAGAATTTTCTCATTATTCCGTATATTGAGTAAAAAGCTTCCGCAATAATCCTCGGAAACTTTTCACTCTCTGTTCTTAGTTTAAAATCCGCCTTGGCGAGCCTGCTTCCGCAGCCAGCGTGCAATGAGAACGAAGCTCACCAGCAGCAGACAGCTCCAGAATAACCCTGTTCGCAAAAGTGGAATTTTGCCGGCAGAGGCTCCGGCTGAACAAACACACACAATCAAGCAGCCTGTAAAATAGGATGCGGATCTTGTATTTTGCCGATATCCTGAACCCCAGGTCAGACTGTAAGCCACAAAACAGATCGTAGCACAGATTGAAATCAAAACCGAACTCAATGTGAGCGGCAGCCCGGCACTGCTGGTTGGCAGGATCCGATGAATTCCCAGGGAAATAAGATTGACTCCCCATAAACCTGCCAGCGTTAAGCTTTGGACGAGCAGTTGGCAGCCTAGGCGTGCAAGACGTGAAATGGGAATCAGATTGACAGCATACATCCCGCTTTGAAATTTCTTTGTCAGCTGCCAGCTGACTACGAAGTCTGTGATAAAAAAGATCAGATACACATAGCTGCCCGACAGGAGCACCAGACTGCAAAAGGTTGCCGCAAGCATTACGCCACGGCCTAACTGCGTCATTGAAGTACGATTATCCTGCAGCTCGATTTCCGCCAGATCCAGCACCCCACGGATGGATTCCGGAAACCAAAAGAACGTATTCTCCGATTCAGTATCCGCTTTCTGTTTGGAAATCAATTCCAATCGGGTTAATCCAAAGTACGCCGCAATAATCATCAAAGCAAGCAGAACTTCTGTCCAAAGCAGATTTTGATCAGCGATTTCCTGAGCAGCCATGATCGCCATCCCTACCAAAGCCAGAAACAAGACTCCAGTTCTCCACGTATTGAGAACTTGCTTTTCTTTTTCCCACCGCAAAACGATGAAGCTGTACAAAAGCCAGTAAAGCACACCCGTTACTAAAACAATTCCCAGCATTTCAGGCTTGCGGATCGTGATCAGCAAGCCGCACCCGCTGAAGATCCCAATCCAGTTAAAAGCAACATTCAGGATTAAGATCTTTTTCCGATCCCGCCGGGTCATCGGCAAACTTTCCAGCATCAAGCCGAAATTGCCTTCCGTATCCTTGCGCCAGTCCAGCATGCTGCGGGTCTGGACGATTGTGTAAAGTAACAGCGCTGTCATTCCAAACGTGACGAAGGGCAGCGATAAAATCAGTGCGATCAAGACAATGCCCAAAAGTCCGCGATTGCAGCTAAGCCAATACCCCCAAGCCCTGCGCAGGATTTCAGAAGTCTTCATAAGTCAAATCCTGAGCTAACATGATTTCTTCCAGAGTTAAGGGGGTAAATTCCACCGGAAGATGCCGCAGCTGACTCGCACGGGTACACACGCCTTCCCAGCCCGTCTCCGTCGCTTTCGGCTTGAGTACGAATTCCTTCATGGCTTTGGGCATTTTTCCTTCACACTGGAAATGCTGAATATTTTCCATTAATGTTTCTTTTGATGAAGAAAACTTCACCCGGCCATTTTCCAAGCAGGTAACATAATCCGCAATCTTATCTAAATCCGCGGTATTGTGAGTCGAAAACAACAAGGAATGATCCTCCTGCTGCATAAACTCATACAGCAAATTCAGCACTTCCCTTCGGGATACCGGATCAAGATTAGCCGTCGGTTCATCCAGGATCATCAGCTTCGGATGATGGGCAAGGGCGAAAATGATCGAAAGCTTCGCTTTCATTCCCGCTGAAAATTCCCCAAACGGTTTGCTTAACGGCAGCTTAAATTGTTTGATGAAGGATCGAAACAAAGATTCATCAAACTGGTCATAGAACGGACCGATCCGGCGTATCAATTTCATCGCATGATAAGCGTTAGGAAAAATGAAGCGGTCGCTAACCAGACCGATCTGATTTTTGATCAGACGCTCCTGCCTATCCATCCGCATTCCCAACAGCTCACAATGTTCTGCGTGAGCGGGCGTACTATCCAGCAAAGCGTCAATCAAAGTCGTTTTGCCTGCCCCGTTGCGGCCGATTAATCCCATTACATAACCGCTGGGCAAGTAAAACTGATCCACAGCCAATTCAAAATTTGGATAATGTACCTGCAGGTTTTCAGCTTTGATCGCATATTCACTCATTGATTATTCCTCTTTTCCAGAATTCACCGCAAGACAGGCCTGATCAAATAATTCCCGGATCTGCTCAACCGTCATTCCCAACTTTAAGCCTTGTTCCAAAGTCGTCTGAAACTGCTGCTTCAGCTGAATTCCGGCCTGCTGGTAGAGATCGGACAGATCCATCGGACAGACAAAACACCCCTTGCCCTGACGGGTTTCAATCAATCCTGCCTGTTCCAGGTCGTCATACGCCCGTTTGACCGTGATGATTGCCACCTGCAGCTGTTTCGCCAGCTGCCGGATCGAAGGCAACTGTTCCTGAGGGTGCAGCTGTCCCTGACAGATTGCCGATCGAATCGCGTTTTCGATCTGCAGATAATTCGGATCATGGGAACTGGGATCCAGAAGTATGCGCATAACTCTTCCTCCACTGTTATTATATGATAGGCACAGTTAAAGCGCAAGTCCAAAAAAAAGACATCCTGAATCAGAATGCCCTCTTTCTCTTCTTTAATTTTTAATTAAACCGACAGCCGTTGGCCCGTTTGCGGCCGAAGTCCACAATCGAAACCTTGACGTTGGAGCGCTTGCCGTTACGCACGCTGGGATAAGCTTCCGAACCGGTAAACAGATCAATTGTGGATCCTTGTACAGCGCCGCCGCGGTCGGCGACCACCGCTAGAAATGGTTCGCCTGGGGTTAATCCCTGACCATTGAACTTATGGTCGCTGATCTCAACCAGGGTGCAGAGCGGGAGCGTGGATGACGCTGCGATCAAATAATAACCGTCATAAGTAATTCCATCTTTCCAGGTACCGTCAGACTGACGAACTCCGGAGGTGCTGATCGCAATGCCGGCCGGCGTTCCCCCGCCGCATCCGACGCAATCTGCGCCATAGGAAGTAACCCGGCTGGAATAGAAATAAGCTTCTTCCTTGACCGCTGAGCCATAGCTCATGACGATCGGCTGGGCTTCAATCACTTCTGTCGAATAAGGAACCAGGACACGGGACAACAGATTGCCCTCCTGGTCGTAGGTCATTTCATACGTATCATTCTGAACCTTCGGACTTCCGTCATCCGTCTTGGAGATCATCCAGGAAACACCGTCGGCCGGGATTTCCTCCGGATGGACAAAGATCGTTTCCTGCGCTTCCAGGAAGGTGGTGATCGTTTCCTGCGCAGTTCTATACGGAAGCGGTTCTTCGCTTGCGGCTCGCGAATAACTAAAGGTCTGCAGGATCAGTGGTGTCTTGACTTCTTCCGGGATCATGATCAATGCGGTCATGCCCAGACCTAAGCATACTAAAATTCCAAAAAGCACTGCTTTTTTCATTTTATTTTCCTCCTTTCACCAGAGATCGTAGACGCTTCTCTATTTTCAGAGTTCGTCTTGCGGATGGAATAAGGCTTGATAGTTATCCCAAAGCTGCTGCTTCAGCGCTTCCTCATCAATCCCGCGCAGCTCCAGAATCGTTTGAGCTGTCAGCGGCAGATACATCGGCTCGTTCCGTTTTCCCCGATATGGAACGGGCGTCAGATAGGGACAGTCGGTTTCAATCTGAAGATGATTCAGATCCACGTCAGCCGCCACCTCTTTTGGAGTCTTGGCGTTTTTGAAGGTTACCGGGCCGCCCAAGCCGATCGTATAGCCCAGCTTGACAAACTCCCGGGCCATCTCCCGGCTGGAACTGAAGCAGTGGATAATCCCGCGCCGGGCCGCCGGATGATCGCGAAGGATGGCATAGGTTTCAGCAATCGCATCGCGGCTGTGCACCAAAATCGGCTTATTGACTCGGTTTGCCAGCTCAATCTGGCGGATAAACGCCGCTTGTTGTTCGGGGTGGTTATCCTTATCCCAATAGTAGTCCAGGCCGATTTCACCAATGGCCGTGACATTCTCATTATAGACCAGAGTTTCTAGTTTATGCCAGTCTTCTTCCGTAAAATCCCGCAGATCACTGGGATGAAAGCCCACCGCGACGTCAAAACGGGCATCTTCCGCTTTCATTTTCAAGGCAGCTTCGGCTTCTTCAAGCCGGCAGCACACGATCATCATCCGCGCCACACCGGCTTCCAGCGCCCGCTGGCGGACCCCTTGAGCCTCTTCAATCAGATCAGCACAGGTCAGATGACAGTGCGAATCAATCCAGCCTAGAGCTTTTCCCATACTGAAGTGCCGGCCATCCGATCATGCAATGAACTGTGCTGATCCGAATAGGCCAGAATCGCAGAGAACACGCCCAGAATCCAGATCTGCAGCGAGAAGGCTTTCATCACGCCGCGGATCAGACAGTCGCCGAAGGTCATGGCCCCGCGTTCCTTCTCGACTTCCAGCTTCATGATCAGCTTGCCTACCGTCCCGCCGGCGAAGTAAATCATCGCCGCCTCATACAAAGCATAGACAATCATGAACAAAAACGATGTCGAAAACAGGAAGCGGAAATAATGCAGAAACGGCAGCCAGCTTAAAATCCAGCGAATCAGCGAAAACGCCATTTCAATAATTCCGACCGGAATTCCGATCAAAAGGCTGTCGATCACTAAAGCAATAAAACGGTTTACAAATAATTTCATGGGATTTCCCTCACTTTCCTAAACAAAACTTGGAGAACAGCGCATCCAGCAGGTCTTCCCGACTGGCTTCGCCGATGATTTCTTTTAATGCCATGTAGGCTGCCTGCAGGTCAATCGTCACCAGATCCAGTTCCGCTCCCTCTTCCAGGGCACTGACGGCCTGAGCCATGGAATGACGGGCCTGCCGAGCTAAAGCGATCTGCCGCTCATTGGCTAACGACGGCAGTTCCAGCATCGCATGATGGTGCTCGTAACGCTGATTGATCTCACCGATCAGCGGTTCAATTTGATTCTGCGCGGCACAGATGGAAATTGTTCCGGAACGATCCTCACACTGCGGCGCCAGATCTTTTTTATTGACGACGACAATGCGGTTGCGGCCCTCGGTCAGATCGAGCAGACGGCGATCTTCATCATCCTGCGGCCGGCTGGCATCGAGCACGATCAAAATCAGTTCCGCTTCTTCCAGCGCTTTCATTGACCGCTCAATGCCGATCTGTTCCACACGGTCATCCGTTTTGTGAATACCGGCAGTGTCAATCAGATGCAGCGTCACATTGCGCAGATGGATTTCACCTTCCACCAGATCCCGGGTCGTTCCGGCAATCTCGGTGACGATCGCTTTGTCTTCCTCCAAAAGGGCGTTGAGCAGACTCGACTTGCCGACATTCGGCTTGCCAAGAATGACGGTTTTTACGCCTTTTTTCATAATTCGTCCGCTTTCGGCGCGCTGCAGAATTTCATCCATCTGCCCCAGCCACCGGCGGGCCTGCGGCAGAACGCTTTCCCAGGTCAGCTGCTGGGCATCTTCATATTCAGGATAATCGATATTCACTTCAATATTAGCAATGATGTTGAGCAGGGCTTCATTCAGCGGTTCAATCAGACGGCGGATGCTGCCGCGAATGCCCTGAATCGCCATCTGTGCCTGCTGGGAAGAGTCCGCGTCGATCATATCCATCACCGCTTCCGCTTGGGTCAAATCGATGCGGCCGTTGAGGAAAGCCCGGCGGGTAAACTCCCCGGGATCGGCCAGCCGAGCGCCTTCGGCCAGCACCAGCGCCAGAATCCTTCGGGTGATGTAGCGGCCGCCATGGCAGCTGATTTCCACGACATCCTCGCACGTAAAGGTTTTCGGCGCGCGGAAAACCGTCAGCAGCACCTCATCCACCGCTTCCCGGCTGATCGGATCCAGGATATACCCATACCGAACGGTATGCGTCGGCTGGTCCACTACGCTGCGGCTGAACAGCTTTTCTGCAAGGATCAGACTTTCCGGACCGCTTATCCGAATGATCGAAATCGCCCCGTCCTGCAAAGCGGTAGAGACCGCCGCTATCGTATCGTTCAGCACACTCTCACCTCCGAAATGTTCATGGTACAGTTTACCATATTTTTTTGATTTGCCTAGTGAAATCCTTCAATCTCCCTTTAAAACAAGGGATTTTTCCAATCTTTTGGAAAACATTTCTATCCTTTTAAGCATTTTTTAAGAATCATTGTTAATTCAATAGTTTTGTTTTCATCCTTTCTCTGCCTTTTTGTTAGATGAGAAAAGAAAGCAAAAACTGGAACCCTTCGATTCCAGTTCTGCCTGAGATGGGATTGAATCTATTTTTTCAGCAGTTCGCTGACGGCTTCTCCGACAAACTTTCCGGTGTTGACGGAATAGCCCATCGTGTTGCCTGGAAGCAAAAACATATAGCTGTCGCCATAGACTGTGCAGGAATCCGTTCCGGCGGAATACAGACCCGCGATGACCTGATCGTTCTGATCCAGCACTTCCAGGTTTGAATTAACCTTGATTCCACCCAGGGTTCCATAACTCGATGGATAATACTGAGCGGCATAGAACGGCGCCGTGGTGATCGGTTTGAGATAAGCCGCACTCTTTCCCAGTGGATCATAGCCTTGAGCACACAGCTGATTGTAGCTTTCCACCGTGGCTGTCAGACCTGCGGCGTCAATGCCCATCTTCGCAGCCAGCTCGTCTAACGAATCAGCTTTGATGATCGCGATATATCCGGATTCTTCCATCGTTTTGAAATTCGCGTCAAACTGAGTGAAATCATCGGTATTCCAAACACGGCTGGTGAAATCGACATGGTTAGCTTCGACATAGCTCTGCTTAATTGCCTCATCGAGAATCATGAAACCTGTATTGCCGGTCTGATTGCATAAGGAATTGCCGGTATACGTCGTATTCTGAACCTGTTCTTCGTTAAAGAACCGCTGTCCCTGCTGGTTCACCATCAAATTGGGCTGCTGCATAATCAGCTTGATGTCATTGGTATATGAACCGGAAGAATTCGGCCGGAAAATATCGAAAATCATCTCCTCGATCATCGCTGATTCCTTCACGCCGGCATCCCAAGCCATTTGAATGCCGTCGCCTTCATGGCCCGGAAACCGCATCCCGAAGAAATCTTCATTCAGGCTGAGATGGAACTGTTCTTTTACCCACTCCGGATTGTTGCCAAAGCCGCCAGTGGCGATCAAGGCCGCATGGCATTGGAAATGGTAGCCCTGCGTTTGATCTGCATTGTAAGCACAAACGCCCTTGACTTGTCCCGCTTCGGTTTCTAAGCGGCAGGCGGAAGTTTCCATGTAGAATTCAACGCCCAGCTCCCGGGCCCGAGCTTCCAGATGATCGGTCATCGTTTTGGCTTGTCCGCCGCCGATCACGCCTTCCTCAGATTTAACGATATGCCAGGTTGGATAGGATTTTTCAAAGTAGCGCGCGGCTTCCTCAAATTCAACGCCCATGCCTTCAATCCATTCCAGTGTCTCTTTGGATTCTTCAAAGTAGCGCCGCATCAGCACGCAGTCAGTGCGGTAATGCGTATACTCAGTGAACATGTTATACATTTCATCCAGATTGAGCACATCCCCCTGCGCTTTCTGCAGCTCGGTGCCGATCGCTAAGATCCCCATGCCGAATTTTGCGCAGCCGCCGGTTGCCCCGGTTTTCTCAATCACCGCGACAGAAACGCCGTTCTCCGCGGCTCTGACCGCGGCGCACAAGCCCGCAGGCCCGGCTCCAACAACGACGAAGTCGACCGTTTTTTCCGTGATCGCACTGGCATCCAGCGCCGCATAAGGCGCATCCAGAGAGGATGTCTGAGAGGCATCATCCGGCTGCGTTAGAGGGGTTGTCTGCGCTGAAGGCTGATCCGTACTGCAGCCGCTCAACAACCCCAGAGCACTTACCCCGGCCGCCGCCAGGGAGCTTTTTAAAAAGGCTCTTCTTGATAGTTCCATAGAAATATTCCTCCTCATTTCTGAGGTTATTGTAGGGTATACAGGTACTGTACAGGCAAGTGATTATTTTATCAATCCTGCACCGGAACATAACATTTATGGTATTCGATGGTTTTTCCTTCCACGGTATGAACAAGAATCAGGCTGGTGCTGACAAAGGAGTGCACGGTTTTCCCTGTTTCTTCCACTTCTTTGCGCAAGGCCAGCGCCTGTTCGATCAGCTGATCCGGCATCCTTTCCCATTCACAACGGACACAGCGTACGGCTGCCAAAGAGCGGGGCAAGCGACGCATCCTTGGATGTGATCCTAAGCCCATCCTCTCAGCATAGACTTCCGGAATGCCCAAGCTGGAAACAAAATGCAGACCGGTTTCATCCTCGATCAGATCGCCATGCACACTTGTCAAAGGCATTGCGGCGATCCACGATTTTAATAACCGCAGATCTGCTTCACTCATTGAGTTAAAAGCTTCGGCGCAGAGACTTACATAATCGGGACAGGCCTCATAGCGCAGAAGAGGATTTTGGCATTCCAAAAGCAATCTGCGATAGTTCTGCAAACTTTTTCGCTGCTGCATTAAGCGTTCAATTTGATCATCCAGTTCTGCTTCCCGCTTACAGATTTGTTCCTGAATTTCCGGCAAGGTTAAATGCGCTTCCTTGATGAAGGTATGCAAAGTTTCATCTAAAGAAAAAGACATCGACGCATAGCGTTTCAGATAAAACAGCTGAAAAATATCATCAATACTGTACCAGCGGAAGCCATGTTCATCCCGCCGCGGATGGATCAGACCTTTTTCTTCATAAAAACGGATCGCTCCGCGCGTATTATCAAATAAATCAGAGACTTCCTTGATCGTAAACCAACCGTCCTTCATCGCGATCACCCCGCTTTTATTGTATCATGGTCACAGCCTAAAAAATGAACGGGAATATCGCATTTGATTTTCCTTGTTCCCACTTCCCGCTCTGATTAAAAATGTCCCCAGTGAACAAGCGCAAATTCAGCAAACCAAAAGCCATTGATCCAATCCAGGAAACAGATCCCGACGTTTACAAGCGTATCCGGATACAGACAGGTAAGCAGAAACAAGGTGAAGAACGCCAGCTTGACTGCCATCAATCCCCAACGGATCTCCTTGCTTTTCCACAAATAAAAGCCAGTCAAAACGATCTGGAAAATCACGGAGAAGAGGATCAGGATGGGCATCAGTCCTCGAACTAAATCGCCAATCGGAAGCAGCGATAGGAAAAACTGCGGCACAAAACTGCCGATCATTAGAAATATCCAGCTCAGGGTTTCCAGTTCCATCAAACGCAGCAGAAGCATCAAGACAATGAGACCTATGACAAAGCGGAAAAGGCGCACGGGTTCATCACAAAGAAGGCGCAGATAAACACCGATGATCATCATCCCCAGTGTGATTGCGATCAAAGAAGCACTGCCTGGAATAATCCAAGATCCATTGAAAAGCTCATGGGTAAAATTTTTCCAGCCTCCCATTTGCCAATAGCCTAACGCGATTGCCATATCGATAAGCAGCCAGCTGCCAAGCCGGTACAGCTCATTTTCCCATCGTGTGTTCATGCTTCCATCTCCTCTTTAATCGCTTTGCTTCGTCTCTCCATCCTTTTTATAATGGTGATACAGGATTTCAACAGCCGCGTTCCGTGAAATTTAAAGTCTTATTGAACTTCATTCTTCAGTTTCTGTTTGTTTTCTTATTGTACCATAGAGAAGATTGAAGAATTTTTACGATCCAATGACAATCTCGCTTTGGATATAATCCTTGTGTTTTTCTGCTTCTGCTGGTATGCTGAGACCCGGATGCTTTTATTTATCCTTATATAATAGAAACCCAACAGGAGGTTTTATCATGAAATTCAACTCAGCTTTTGATTTGCTGGAAGAGGATCTGCGCCAAGCCATAGAAGCGCTGCATTACACCCAGCCCACGCCTGTTCAGCAACATGTGATCCCCGCCTTTCTGGAAGGAAAGGATTGCCTGGTTCAGGCCCAGACTGGATCCGGAAAAACCGCGGCTTTTGCCCTGCCCGTTTGCCAGCTTTGTCATTTTGAGGAGCGTCAGCCGCAGGCTTTGATCCTTGCGCCAACCCGCGAATTAGCAGATCAGATCACCCAGGAAATTCAAAATTTCAGTTTGTTTCGCAGATTGACCTGTGTCCGCCTGGTTGGCCGTCAGCCGATGAAAAGTCAGAAGTTTCAGCTGAAACAGCGTGTTCAGATTATCTGCGGCACACCTGGCCGAATCTGGGATCATATTGAGCAGGGAACTCTGGATCTTTCCGCTTTAAGGATGATCGTTCTGGATGAAGCTGATCAGATGTTCTCGCTGGGATTGACGGAAACGGTTCATCAGATTCTGAAACAGCTGCCTTCCCCCATTCAGACCTGTCTGTTTTCGGCGACGCTGAGTCCCGAAATTCTGCAGCTGGCGGAAATCACGGTTCATGATCCGCTGATGATTCAGATCGACTCGCCCCGCCAAACCAACCAGAATGTTCATCTGACCTCCCTGACGGTTCAGGAATCAGAAAAAATGACAGGCCTGCTGAACCTGTTATCCCGATTTCAAGCTCCCTCGGCCATTGTCTTCTGCGAACGTCAAAGCAGTGCGCAGGAAGTGGCCGATCAGCTTAAAAAACGCGGATTGTGCGCCGAAGCGATGCACGGTGGGATGGAACAGGACCAGCGGTTTGCCGTACTCAGACAATTCCGTCAGGGTCAGCTGCGAATCTTATGCGCAACCGATGTCGCTGCCCGGGGCTTGGATATTGATGGCCTGTCGCTGATCATCCACTGGGATCTGCCGCTGAGTTTAGAATCGTTTATCCATCGCTGCGGGCGC
This sequence comes from Holdemania massiliensis AP2, assembly GCF_000327285.1. Taxonomy (GTDB): domain Bacteria; phylum Bacillota_I; class Bacilli_A; order Erysipelotrichales; family Erysipelotrichaceae; genus Holdemania; species Holdemania massiliensis. The sequence continues at coordinate 61,556 of NZ_HE998571.1, forward strand.
TGCGGACGGATTGATCAGCCTGGTACTTCCGCAGTCCTTCTGACCTCGGGACAACAGACACGTTACTCGGCCTTTTTGCAGACCATGGCGGTGAACAGTGAAACTTTGGAAATAGATTTGTTTGACGATCATTCCGGCTTAGCTCATTGGAAAACGAAAACGCAGGCTCAGCCGGAAAAAGCGGCGGCATTGAAACAGAACAAGACGACCCTTCTCATCCGCGCCGGCCGTCAGCACAAACTGCGGCCTGGCGATATCGTCGGTGCATTTTGCAGCCTGGGCTTTTCCGCGGAACAGATTGGTACAATTGAAGTCCAGGAACGGGTTACTTTTGTCACCTTAATTCAGGCTGATTCCGAAGCTCTTATAAATAAGGGAGAAATCATGATCAAGGGAAAAGCCCGCCGAATGGAACTGGCTCATCAACAATAACGCAGAGCACGTGAAAATGACAGAGTAGAAAGCGATCGGGAAACTCCTGAATTTTGCTTTCTTTTTTTCTGCTTGTGAAAGGATTCGTTGGAAATGTGATAAAAAGATGAAAAATAGACTTATTTCAGAGTTTTTGCGGGGCTTTTTTGATTTTTCCGCAATAGGTAAGAGGAGGAGGGATTTTATGCCGGTAATCCAAGAAGAGATCCAACATCCGCCCAAGCTTCGTTGTACCAACGATTTTGTCTTTAAAACGCTGTTAACCTATTTTCCTGCTTTAGGTCAGAAATTTCTCAAAAACATCTCGGAGGAATTGATGAAAACTCATTTTGAAGCGCTGTCCCTCAGTCCCACCGAAAAACTTTCACCCTCATCCAGCGGGAAAGATGTACGTTTGGATATCAGTGTACAGACTATCCCTATGCGATTAATCAATTACGAAATGCAGGGCTATGCCAGCGAAATGAACATCTGTAACCGTTCCGCATATTACGCGGCGATGTTGCTGACACAGCCCGCAAACAAAGGGGCGGCCTATTCCGAATTAGTTCCCGTCAGCCAAGTCTTCTTTCTTGATTTTCCCTTTCCGCCAAAGGCTGATCAGCCTGACAAGGCGATCCATGTTTACCAACTTCAGGAAAAGGATGAACATGACGTCTTGACAAATTTGATAACCATTTATATCATTGAGTTAAAGAAAATAATTCAGATGAATCACAGTTATCAGGAGTTAGACGGATTTGAAAAGTGGTGCTGGTTCTTTGAAAAGTATGACGAAGAAATCAGCGATCCAATTGTTGCGGAAATCATACAGCGTAACGACATATTTAAGGAGGTAGTCGAAGTGATGAAAGTTATTAGTTCCGATCCCGCCATCCGCAATGCGGCCTTTGCCCATGAACGTGATTTACGAGATAAAGCTCAGATCAAATATGATGGGATTCAAGAAGGGATTCAAGAAGGGATCCAGCTTAATCAGCTTCAAAATGCTCAGGCCATGCTCAAAGATCACGTTCCTGATGAGCTTATTTTGAAGTATATCGGTATACGATCAGACCAGCTAAACAGCCTGAAAGCTCAGATTGCATCTTCCTTAATCCAGGAAAGTGAAGCTTCTTACGATATCTCAAGTCCAGACAGTCCTGCAGTGAATACAACAGAAGGAACAGAACCCGATGAGAGTCAATAGTTTCACGCTGGCTGCCCAAAATGCGGCCTTTGCCCATGAACGCGACTTACGAGATAAAGCTCAGATCAAATATGATGGGATTCAGGAAGGAATTCAAGTTGGTATAAAAGAAGGGATCCAGCTTAATCAGCTTCAAAATGCTCAGGCCATGCTCAAAGATCACGTTCCTGATGAGCTTATTTTGAAGTATATCGGTATACGATCAGACCAGCTAAACAGTCTGAAAGCTCAGATTGCATCTTCCTTAATCCAGGAAAGTGAAGCTTCTTACGATATCCCAAGTCCAGACAGTTCTGCAGCGGCTACAATAAAAGGAACAGAAACAGATGAGATTCAATAAGTTCACGCTGGCTGCCCAAAATGCGGCCTTTGCCCATGAACGTGATTTGCGAGATAAAGCCCAGATCAAATATGATGGGATTCAAGAGGGGATTCATGAAGGAATTCAAGTTGGTATAAAAGAAGGGATCCAGCTTAATCAGCTTCAAAATGCTCAGGCCATGCTTAAAGATCACGTTCCTGATGAGCTTATTTTGAAGTATATCGGTATACGATCAGACCAGCTAAACAGCCTGAAAGCTCAGATTGCATCTTCCCTAATCCAGGAAAGTATAAATACATGCAACTTCTGATCTATATTTCGAAAGATCAAATTTTTTAAATTGATTATTGATTGGCTTAGAATCCCTTTTTGTGGAAAAACCTGTTCATTAAAAAAAACTCATTCTCTTTAAAAGCTTTTCAGCCCTTTAGACAGAATGAGGTTTTTCTTTTTTATCGTGAACGACGCTGACTCAGCCAAGCACTGAGCGGAAACATCATGACACAGACCACAATGATCAGCGGCAGCCAGAACTGTGCAAAACCCGTAAACTTGGCATAATATCCTTGGAAGAAAATAAACACGACAATGCACGGCAGACCCCAGCGCAGATATCCGCGAATTTTGGCCGGGAACCGCAGGCCTTTTCCGGCGTTGGCTTCCTCAATAAAATGATCCCAGCCCCAGCCGCATTGACGGGTACAAAACATCAGATAAATTAAGGATCCTAACGGCAGAATGTTGCTGGATACAATGAAGTCTTCTAAATCCTGGATGGTGCTGCCTGCCCCCAAGGGCTGAACAGCGCTCCAAAGGTTAAAGCCCAACGCGCATGGCAGAGATAAAACCAGAAGCAGAAGGATATTCATAAGTACAGACTTCTTTCGTGACATGCCGAAATCCATCGCAAACGCCACAATGTTTTCAAAGACCGCAATGATTGTCGTCAGCGCGGCAAACGACAGAAAGATAAAGAACAAGGTACCCCAGATCTGACCTCCAGGCATGGAATTGAAAATATTCGGCAGCGTGATGAAGACTAAACCCGGACCGGAATCGACCGGAATGTTGTAAGCAGCGGCGGCTGGAAAAATAATTAAACCGGAAAGCAGCGCCACTAGGGTATCCAGGGCCATGATATTCAGGCTTTCACCAAAAAGACTGCGTTCTTTCCCAATGTAACTGCCGAAGATCGCCAATGATCCCATGCCGATGGATAAAGTAAAAAACGCCTGACTCATTGCCGCAAAGATAACGTTGCTGATCCCGGCTTCCAGAATTCGGTTAAAGTCAGGAATCAAATAGAATTTGAGACCTTCCATCGCATTCGGCAGCGTCAGTGAACGCACACACAGCACAAGCATAATCAGAAACAGACAAGACATCATCACTTTGGATACCCGTTCCACGCCATTTTTTAAACCTAACCGGCAGACCAGAAATCCCAAGAGCACAGCCAGCACCATATAGCCAACCTGCTGAGCAGGGGATTTCAGCATTCCATCAAAAACACCGCTGACCTCAGCCGCACTCAAACCCGTTAATCCGCCTGAACTCATTTTAAAAACATAGTTCATCATCCAGCCGCCGACTACCGTGTAAAACATCATCAAAATGTAATTGCCGCTGACGGCCATGCCCTTAAACCAATGCCAGTACGTCCCTTTAGGCTGCAATACATCAAACGACTGAGATGCGGATTTGCGCGAAGCCCGGCCCACGGAAAACTCCATGACCATAATCGGCAGCCCCAGCAAGATTAAAAAAACAAATAAATAAGAACGAAGGCTCCTCCGCCATACTGACCGGTAATGAACGGAAAACGCCAGACGTTGCCCAGACCGACCGCACAGCCGGCCGATATTAAAATAAATCCCAGACGGGAAGATAAATTTTCTCTTTCTTTCATTTTTACAAAATCCCCTTTTTCCCAGCTATTGTATCATAGAAAAATAGCTCTGTCTTTAACCAAAATAAGCCGAAAAGACCAAGTTCAGCTTTGTTTATCCTGACCTCTTTTCCTTTCCAGCGATATTCCTTTTTCCCATTTCCCCTTTCTTCAGCCCCTTCTTGCCTGGATACTGCTGCATTTCATCATGTCCAGCATCCTGAGGATTCCGTTTCCCCTCCTAAAACAAAGAAACGAAACAACGGAAATTCTCTGTTGTTTTTTAAGTGAATGTCTATTACACTGAAATTAACCGATGCCGTATTGGTAAAAGGAGAAAATCTCATGCAGAAATTTAATCTACACACTCACACCTTCCGCTGCGGTCATGCCAGCGGAACGGATGATCAGATGGTGCTCAGCGCCATAGAAGCGGGCTTTGAGCTACTTGGTTTCAGTGATCACATGCCCTATCCTCAGCTGCATCTGCCAACCTGCCGAATGTTCTGGGATCAGCGTCAGGAATACACGGACGCCATGCAGGCGCTAAAAATAAAATATCAGGATTTAATCCAGCTGCGCTTTGGCTATGAAGCGGAATATCTGGATGATCAGCAGGCCTTGCTCGAACAGCTGCACGGTGAAGTTGACTATTTGATTCTCGGCCAGCATTTCAAAGCCATTGAAACAAATCCCGTTTATGAGCTTGTCTATGATTACGATGCCTACAACAATGATGAAGATGTCTTGTTTTATGCAGCCCAAATTGAAAAAGCGGCGGCAACTGGATGGTTCGCAATGATCGCGCATCCTGACTATTTCATGTTGGGCCGCCGCACCTTTACGCCGGCCTGTGCAGAAGCCGCCCGACGGATCTGCGCCGTCAGCATCAAAAGGCAGATTCCTTTGGAAATCAATTTAAACGGTGTCCATTACGGTAAACACAATTATCAAATCCGCTCCGTTTCACCCTCGCAGCAGATAAGCAGTTATGCCTATCCGTTCCGTCCGTTCTGGGAAATTGCGGCTCAGATGCAATGCCCGGTATGCTACGGATGGGATGCCCATGCCCCGCTGGTGCTGCAGGATTTCAGCCGTCTGGAAATCGCGAAACAGATTCTGGAGGACTTGCCGCTGAATTTCATCGATCAGGCTCCCATTCAGTAAAGTCCAATCTTTCCGCTGCAGCCTACAAGCAGATTGACGCTGGTCTGCCTGCAGACATTTTGTTTTTATCCGATTTTATCTCCCAGATCCTCATTTCTTCACCGATCCATTTTGAATTCTTGAATTAAATAGTGTAATATGAAAGATAGAAATAGGGGGTAAAAAACAGATGAATGAATGCTCTGGCGCTGCATTGAAAACCCTGATTCGGATGCAGCAGAACGAAATTGACGAATATCATATTTATCAGAAAATCGCAGAAGCTGTTAAATCGGAAAAGGACCGCGACATTCTGCTTCAAATTGCACAGGAAGAAGCTTCGCATGGGAAACTGTGGGGCAAATATACCGGTCTGCAGCCAAAACCCAACAAGGGCAAAGTTTTCTGGTATAGTCTGCTTGCCAAAATCTTTGGTTATACCTTTGCCTTAAAGCTGATGGAAAATGGTGAGGATAAAGCCGATAAGGCATACACCCGCTTAATTCAGGAAATTCCTGAGGCTGAAAAAATCGCTGAGGATGAGGAACGTCATGAACAGGCTTTGCTGGTGATGCTCGATGAAGAGCGCCTGCAGTTTGTCGGTTCAATGGTTTTGGGCATGAATGACGCGTTAGTCGAACTGACCGGAACCTTGGCGGGTCTGACCTTCGCTTTGCAGGATAATCGTCTGGTGGCTTTGTCCGGTTTAATCACAGGGGTTTCCGCAACCTTGTCGATGACGGCTTCGGCCTATCTTTCCGCAAAAAGTGATAATGATCCGCAGGCCGTGAAATCGTGTCTGTATACCGGCGTGATGTATCTGATCACGGTGGCTTTGATGAGCCTGCCTTATTTATTGCTTCCGGCGGAAGCCTACATTCCAGCATTGATCGCCTTGCTGATCACCGTGACGTTGATCATTCTCGTGTTCAATTATTATATTTCAGTTGCCAAGAACTACAATTTCAAACAGCGCTTCCTGGAGATGTTTACGATCTCCGGATCCGTTGCTGTCATTTCTTTCCTGGTCGGACTGGTCATTAAAGCCTGGCTAGGGATCGATATCTAAACCGCTGCTTTCAGATTTCAGGTTTTCTTTCACCAACGCGATTCTTGAAAGAACCTAAAAGTAAAGAGAAGCCCTTTGAACCGTAATCAGTTCATGCAGACTTCTCTTTTTCTTGTTATTCCGTATGTGTTCCTTTTTAAGCTTTTCTTAACTTCCACTTATTTCCCGATCTGATTTTCATAAAATTCAACCAGCTGGGTTCTCATTTGCGCTACGACATCTTTGGCCCAGGCATAATCTTTTTTCTTTTCCTTACTGCCGACCGCAGCGGCAAAACGTTCTGCCAAATCCTGTCCTTCATAGAAGGAAGGGGCAAGATCCACGACTTTGCGCTCCGGCGTTTCTTCCAGAACAGCCTCGCTTGGCAGCTTGGAAATTAAGATCGTCTGATCCTGAAGATTAAAATAGCTTTCGGGTTTCAGCGTCGCCTTGTTGTACTGCTGAACCAGGAAGACCGGCAGCGATACCGTCTCTTTTCCTTTTTTGTTGAAGCTCAGTGAAACGACATAGCCGTCGCCGTTTAATGTCAGTCCGTCCACAGTCTGAAACGTGCGTTCAATCCCTGACGGGAAGGATGTTTGCTTCAAGTAAGCCACGGTGACCTTGAGGTTTTCAATCTGCTTGCTTTTGGCATCGAGATCGGTGAATAAATCCGCTGACGGTACGCGATAGTCCTGCAGCACTTCCCCGACCGCTGCCATTTCATCATAGACCCACCGTGACATCTGATCGGCAATCGTCCGCTGATCTTCACCTTCCGTTCGTCCGATCAGGTTGTTCATATTGACCAAAGATACGATGCCGTTGGTCCAGATTTGATGTTCTTTCAGCTGTTCCGCATTCCAGCTGCCCTGGCTTGTGGTCAGCGAATAAGACTTCATCGCTTCCTCTGTGAACAACTGGAAGATTGACAAACCCGGATTGATTTTGGTTCCGGCCAAGATGACCGTTCCTTTCAGTCCAGCTTTTTTGGCTTCTTCGCAGGCCTCCATTGTGCAGCCCTCCAGGGTTTCTTCACTGATCGATAACCGAACGATTTCAGACGCGATGCGAATCGGCGCGGTTTGGGTGATCTGCAGCTTGGCTGACGCTAAGTCCGTTCCGGACAGTTCATTGTTGATCACTTGCTGCTGGGGTGCCGGAAGCATGCCGTCATCTGTCGGCTGCGGCTTCTCCTTGTTCTGACAACCGCTGATCAACAAGATCAGAACCAAAGCTGCTGCAATTGTTTTTTTCATTTCCTGCACCTCGTTTCTCTCTTTATTATAAAGGATATTATTAAGGAATGTCTTAAATTTTGCTTACGACTTCCAAAATATTGACTGGTTAATTCTGGTTTTTTAATGATGGAAACGGAAGAATTCCTGAACGCGTGAAGCGTAGTGTCCCAGCACAATCAGATGATGGTTGCCAATCGGCTCTTTCAGCAGCGTTTCCAACCCCTGCGGCAATGAGACGCGAATCTGCGTGCGGCACAGATGTTTTTCGTTCAGATTTTCAACAATTTCACCGTCCTGAACAAAGTAGCGGTCCATCAGCGCCGAACATTTGAACACCGTGGCTTCGCCCTCACGCAAATGACCGGCCAGCGCAACGCCCAAATCCGACTCAAAATGCGTCATTAACCGGAAAGCACTCGGCATCGTTAACGGCAAGGTGCAGTGAGCGAAAATGATCTGTTTCGGCTGCGAGAGAATCCGCGAAGGATTGCACATAAAGACCGGCTGATCTGTCAGTTTGCCGATCAGCGTCATAGCGGTCAAGGACGGCATATCGCCTTCGCAGCCGCCGTAGATTCCTTCGGCATTCAAAATCGCCAGCGCCAGACAGCCGGTACTCTTCACCGGGCCCAACAGGTCGAAGCAGCGCACAGTCACGCCGTTGAGCTGATATTTCTGACAGAGGCGCTTGAGCGCACCGTAGATTTCCAACGATTTCTGCATTTCCGCCTGCGGCCAAGCTTGGCTGCGCAGCAGGCGGGTATATTCGTTTTCTTCCACCTGATGTTTCTCGATTTCCGCAAAGAACTCCTCCATCGAAATGGAAACCAGCTCAATCCCGGTCTTCTCACGGACTTGGTCGGCATCGACATGGCTGGAAATCAGCCAGTCTGACGGATCGCCGACACTGCCTAAACGCAGTCCCTGCAGTTCCTTTTCAACCTTGAACACCTGAACCAGATCGCTTAAACGCGCAGCCATATCGTCCAGATCGCCATGCAGAATTTCCGCCTGTACGCCTTTCTGACGCAGGTAGGACAGAATTTCCATCGATGCGGCCAGCGAGTTGTTTTCGCCAGAGGTCAAAAGGAAAATTGGCTCTTTTAAATACGGCTCCAGCTTCAGAAAGCGCCCTTCCGTACCGCCTCCGCCGACAAACACCACTGTCATGGCTTCCTCTTTTAATGCTTCCGGCTGAACAATTTCTAACGTGTGTCCGCAGCGCCGGGACAGTTCTTCCAGATAGTTCCGATTCAAGACATCCCGATCCTCCATATCTGCATTCATGCTTTGCAGATAGCCAATCCCAATCTTCATGATAACCCTTCTTTCTTAATTTTATTGTAACCTTACTGCGGCCAAAGTACAATCAATCTGCCGGACTTCTTCGCTGGCTTCCTGCCCTTTTTTGCACGATTTCTAATTGTTTGGTATAAAAAAGAAAAAGACTGAAAGAAGGATTTATTCCCTACTTTCAATCTCCATTGATACTTTTCAGAACTGAAACTGCCTCAGATCAGCTTGAGCGCAGGACGGCGGTAATACTGTGCCTGAGCTTCCCATAACTCCTGATACAAACCTGGCTGAGCGGCCAGCTGATCATGGGTTCCCCGCTGAATAATCTGCCCTTGATCAAACACAATGATTTCATCACAAAACTTGCAGCTGCTCATCCGGTGAGAAATGAAGATCGACGTCTTATCTTTGACCAGTTCGCTGAAATTCTCATAGATTTCCGCTTCCGAGATCGGATCCAAGGCCGCCGTTGGTTCATCCAAAATGACGATCGGGGCATCCTTATATAAAGCCCGGGCAATCGCTGCTTTCTGCGCTTCCCCACCGCTCAGCAGTTCGCCGTCGCCATTTTCTTTGCCCAGCTGGGTTTTTAAGCCCTGCTTCATCTTCTGTAGACGCGGACCTAGACCTACTTCCTCCAGAACCTGACATGCCCGTTTCTCATCGACCTGACTGCCGGAAGCCAGGTTCTCTCCCAGCGGCATTTCCATCAATTTAAAATCCTGGAACACAACCGAGAAAATCTGCATGTATTCCTCAATATCATACTTGCGGATATCAATGCCGTTTAACAGAATCCGCCCGCTCGTCGGTTCAGCCAGCCGGCACATCAGCTTGATGAACGTTGTTTTGCCGGCGCCGTTGCGTCCCACTACCGCAAAGTGTTTTTTCATTTCCAGATCAAAGCTGACGTCTTTTAAAGCGTACACCTTTTGGCCTGGATAACAATAGGAAACATGATCAAAGGTCAGATGGTATTCATGATCATCCCGCTTCTCGATCGGCAGCGTGCCTTCGTAGCCCAGATTCGGCCGCTGAATGAACGCTTCATAACTGTTGAGGTACTCATAACGATAAGCAAGGTTGTTGTAGCTGGACGCCAAAGTCACCAGCGACGTGGTAAAACGCAGAATGGCATTGGCATACAACATGACTTCACCGATGCCGATCGTTCCCTGCATCGCGATGATCCCAATGACCAGATACGTCATGCCGGAAGCCAGCTGGGTCAGAAACAGAATGAAGCCATTGATCCTGCCATTGGTCGTGCCCCAGTCCATATAGAACCGGGCACCGATCAGTGTCTTTTCAAACAACTGAAGAATGAGTTCCTGCATTTGAAACAGCCGGATGTCTTTGCCATGATTAATGCTCATGCCCAGATTGCCGACATAGTTGGAAATCGCATTGTTATGCACGTTGTCCCGTTTCATCTTTTGAAGCAGTTGGCCGGACTTGGCACTGAGCCGCGAACCGATCCCAATCACCGCGCTGTAGACAAGCAGCAGCGCCCCCAAACTGAGTAACGGCAGGGTTTTATCCTGGGCGGACAGAAAGATCTGAACTAACAGAAGAGCGACAAAAAGCAGGGAGAACAGCATCGAAAAAAACATGGTCAGAAATTGAAGCAGATCGCGCAGCTGCTCGCCGGTACCGCCTCCGCCGTTGCTGCCCTGGTCCGCCTTGCGGATCTCATCCAGGGTCTCGGTCTTTTCCAGATCCTCGTATTCGATCTGATATGACTTTTCAATGACACGCTGACGGATCTTATATTCCGAAATATCACGGATTTTGATAAACCGCTGATTTAAAGCCTTACTGATCAGTGTAAGCAAACCACTGAGGCCGATCATCCAAAATACATTGTTCATCGCCGGCTCAAACTGACTGATCATCAACAGATTGAGAATCCGGGCTGAGAAATAGAGCGTGATGAACGGCACTGACGCCGTTATCAAAGCGGTTAAAAAGAGATAGAGAATTAAATGGGGTTCGCTTGCCTGCATCATGCGGATAAACTTACAGGTTTCCTGCCAGGCTTCCTTCAAACGCATACTCATCCTCTCCTTCCTGATAATAATGACTCTGCACTTCAAACATAGCCGCATATTGTCCCTTTTGCCGCATCAGTTCTTCATGCGTGCCGTCTTCCACAATTCGGCCGTTTTCCAGAAACAGAATGCGGTCGCAGAACTGGGTGGAAGACAGGCGGTGAGAGATAAACAGCGAGGTATGATTTTCGACCAGACCGCCGTACATTCGATACATTTCATTTTCCGCGATGGCATCCAGCGCCGCCGTCGGCTCATCCAGGATCAGCATCTTCGCTTCCTTATATAATGCCCGGGCCAGGATCAGGCGCTGAACTTCCCCGCCGGAAAGCTGAATTCCGCTCTCATCCAAATCTTTGCCGATAAATGTGAGTTCCTGATTCGGTAGGGTTTTGATCTTATCCCATAAATTAGCCTGTTTCAGCGCGAAGAACACTTTTTCCCGATCGGTTTTGTCCAACGGCTTGCCGGAGACATTTTCCGCAATCGTCACGGACATAACCATGGCATCCTGAAAGACCACGGCCAGCTGATCCTGAAAGCTTTCCCGATTTCTTTCGGTAAGCGGCTGACCATTCAGCCGAATCTGTCCGCTGTCGGGAGTATAAAGTCCGCATAACAGCTTGACCAGAGTCGTCTTGCCAGCACCGTTGATGCCGACCAGCGCCACCTTCTGACCCGCAGGAATTTCAAGGCAGAAATCATCGAGGACGGGTTCCCCTTTCTGATCATACCGGAACGAAACATGATCAAACGTGAACGCCAACGTCGCCGCGGAATCTTTTACCTCTTCCGGGGAAATCGTTGATTTTCCGGAATCAATGTATTCACGGTAGAAACTAAACCGCATCAGATCGTTGCTGATCAACGCCAGCATTTCGCTGATTGTGGAAAACCATGTGGAAAACCCGCCGATAATACCTAACAAGAAGACAAACTGAGCGATGCTCATTCCCTGCATCAGACTGAATATCAGCCAGCTGTACGCTGCCAGATCTCGGATCACCTGAATGATGACCCCGGCTAAGTCATAGCTGAAGTAAGCTTTGCGAACCTGCCCGTAGATCGTTTCCAATCGATGGTTCAGCTTTCGGTAGTAGTCTGCCAGCCAAGGCCGCAGACCATAAAGCCGGATATCCTTGCCCGCGGCAACATCATAGGTTTCTTTGCGCAGGTACCACGTCGAACGGATGATCTGACTGGATTCTTCCAGGGTCGCTTCTTCTTTTTTCCGGGCATAGAAATAAACAAAATACTGAATGACGGACAAGCCGAGTAAAAGACAGATCAGCTGGATGTTGGTGACTCCGATGATCAGCGAATAGAGAACCAGGCCCGCAATGTTCACCGCAAGCTTGATGTTGTGATGGCAGAATCCTTCCAAACCATGATCGTTGCTGCTCAGGGATTCGGTCGCTTTGGTCATCAGCGTCTGGGTTTCATGACTTTCTACCTTCTGATAATCGCGGGTCAGCGTGCTGTGAAAAAGTTCTTCCCAAAAGTTTTTCAGGCGGTAAAGGATAAACTGCATCGCTGAACGATTTTCCAGAAAGGCCTGAATTCCATGAATCACACCATAAATCAGAAATGAGCCAAGACAGACCGCGGCCAAGACAGAAACGCCGGCGTTTTGTTCCAGACAGGCGATGATCAGCGAAGGCATCAGCACCCCCATTAACGGTGTTACTGCGGAAAAAATCACCTCGGCAATCCCATAAACGATCATTTTCCGGTCATATTTCCACATCCTGGAATAAACAAGATGATATGAACTGCGGACGCTGTATTTCATTCAGGACTCCCCCTCTTTGATATTTCGGTATTTTGATTATAGAGTACAACTTCGCCAACGAACAAAAAAGTGCATGAAATGTTGATTTTCATGCACGAATCGTGTCACAGCGGAAGCATGATTTCGGTCACAAAGATGCCTGGCTCATTTTTACGGTTGATATACCCGCCGTATTTCTCCACTTCCAAATTGATGCGCTTCAGCCCATGACCATGATTGCCGCGCTTCTGGGTAATGTATTCCTCATCCAGCTTGCGTACGACTTCCGAAGTGGCATTGCTGAGGGAAATGTAAAGCTGCTGCTTGAACACACCGATATACAAACGGATGAAACGACCGGATTCTACCGTTTCGCAGGCTTCCATCGCATTGTCGATCAGATTGCCGAGAATGACGCACAAATCCAGATCGGTCACCTTCAGCTTCGGCGGCACAGTCGCTTTATAGTCCAAAGCGATATCTTTTTTCAGCGCCATCGAAAGCTTGGAATTCAGGATGGCGTCGACGTTCAGATTGCCGCTGTCCACCAGTTCATAAATATCATCCAGATCCTGTTCCAACTCATTCAAATAAGCCTGAGCCTCAGGAATCTGATTCATCCGCAGCTGAGCTTTCAGGTTCTGCAGGTGATTGTGATAATCATGCCGCCATCCGCGCATGATCTGATAAATGTTATTGACTTCTTCCATCTGCTGAACGAGAATCTTGTTCTGATACTCCATCATCCGTTCCTCATAGCTGCGCCGCAGAAAGCGCTGATTGGCACTGCCTACGCCATAAAGCAGAAGACTAAGACCCAGAAAAAGCAAAAGCTGGTCGGTCAGCACCCCATAGAAAACAAAGAAGATCATGCTCAGTCCCATGACTGCCAAAATGAGCGGACGGCTCTGACTGCGCTGCTGCTCTAGGATCAGACAAAGCAGATAGGTCAGGATGAAAAACGGCAGAAAGGATCGGGTCAGTCCATAACTCAAGGCTCCGCCGATCAGCACTGCCAGATCCAGAATCAGACTTTTACGCTGAAACCGCAGCCACAAAAGCACGATCAGGGCGATCCCCGGCAAGCACTCGATCATATTCGTCACAATCATAGACTGATTCCTTTATTGTATTCGATAAAGGCTTCACTGACAGTTTTTAGCTGGGATCGGGCTACTGGCAGCGTGAATGAGCCTGCTGACAGTTCTTCACGACGAATTTGATCAACTTTGGCAATATTGACCAGATAGGAACGATGGATCATGACAAACGAATCATCCAGCATTGTTTTTAATTCGCGAATGCCGATTTTCTCTTTTTGCCGGTGATCTTCAAAAACCAGATGGCAGTAATGGGCTTCTGCTTCGACATAGACCAGGACATTCAGATCAATCCGGTTTCCATTGAGCAAGATTGACCGTTTGGTGGAAGCCTGGATTTCACCGAGGATCGCAAAGAGCTGCGATGGCTGGATCGGTTTGATCAGATAGCGCAGAGCGTTGACCTCATATCCTTCGAACACGTATTCTTTAGTTGCGGTCAAAAACAAAAGCGGAACCTGCGGATCGGCTCTCCGGATCTGCCGAGCCAGCTCCATTCCGTTTTGATTCCGCATCTGGATATCCAGAATGATCAGATCGAATGGATAGCGTCCATCGCACTCAAAAAGCATCTGTTCGGCACTTTCATACCAGACCAGATTGACTTTGCCCCACCGGCACAGGAGTTCTTCCAGAATCTCCTTCTGTATTTTCTCATCTTCACAATAAGCAATGTTCATGACTTCATTTTAACCTGCCCTGCGCTTCACTGGCAAGCCTAAATTTCCAGGGCTTTAGCGGCTCATTGCGGATAACAGACCATTACTGTTTCTCCATGGATATCCTTTTTCTCTATAAACTGAAATCCAAATTTCTGATAGAGGCGAATGGCTGCGGTATTCTCAGGATAGACACTGAGATAGATTTCCCTGCCCGGATATTGTGCCTGAAGTTTTCTAAGCAGTAAATCCAGCGCGGCTTTGCCATATCCCCGGCCCTGAACCTGAGCGTCGATCAAAAAACGATCGAGCCACACGCGGCCAGGCTGGGGACAAAAGGTCAGACCTTCCTTCAGTTTCCGAGGCGGCAGCGGAGTCGGATACTCTTTCTCAAAAAAACCTGTCATCGCAAACCCAACCGGCTGATCTCCATCGTAAATTCCGATCGGCTGCCAACGCTCATCCGCCTTGGCTTCTGTTAAACATTGTTCCACTGACTCAATAAAATTTTCCTGTCGTTTGGCCACCCGCAGCGCAAGTAAGGCTTTTCGGTTTTGCGGTGTCAGCGGTCTCAGCATTAAATTCATGATTACACTTCCTTTTCCAAAGAAAAAACCGATCCTCTCTGGATTTGCCTGATTCCTTCAATGCTTTTGTACGCAAAAGCGGAAATCAGAATCCTGAAAGCGACCGGCTTGATTGAGTACGCTCAAAAGGCCATTTCGGTCATTTCTTTATTTCATTATAAGAATCCGATTCCAGTTTGTCAATCTGGCTGTCAGTTCTGCACTCAGCGCTACATGTCCGTGATTCTTCCATCTCCTGTTTGGTTTTCAAGGTATCATCAGCTGTGGATTTTCATTCCCAGCAGATCAGTCAATAAAAACCTTATCGCAAGGAGTCCTTGAATGCGTCTGTAAAATTATACATTCGAAGAAACCTTAAAATTCGTAGGATACATTGTTTTCAAATATCCAACCGGAGCAGAGGCAATGTTTTTTAACTCAACGGCAAGTAAGGAATCGCTGAAAATATATCTGAAAAAGGCTTCTTCGATCCCAAATTTTACTATTACAGAATTTTACCCTTAATTCAGTAAAGAGCGAAAGATTAGTAATCCTATCATCGCTGGCCATTGACATTTACGGAAATCACTTTTAGTTAAAAAATGACATTTTTCCAACCTATCAATTCGTAAAATAAGCATTTTTTCAACTTTACTCCAAAAAAAAAGGAGCAGAACGCTCCTTCTCCAGTTTTGATTTATTTCAGAGCTGCCGCAGCGTTTTCACCCGCGACCTTACCGAAGACAACCGACTGTGAATAGCCGCCTGTCTGCGAAGTAACTTCACCGGCTGCATACAGGCCGTTGACGACGCTTCCGTCTTCAAACAGAACCTGAGCTTTTTCGTTAGCCGCAACGCCGCCCTTAGTCATATGGTTGGCTGCTTCAACACGAACGCCGTAGAATGGGCCTTCGGCATCCAATGCACGGGAAGGAACTTTGCCCAGAACAGGATTTTCAGCGCCGGCTTCAGCATCTGCATTGTACTGTTCAACACTGGCTTTCAGACCCGCTGCATCAATGCTCAGCGCGGCTGCCAGTTCATCCAGCGTCTTGCCTTCTGCATAATAACCTAAGCCGACATGCTTACGGATACGATAGAAGGAATCATAGCCTGTCTTATCAGTAATGTAGTAAGCCGCGCCATCGGTCTGGCTCTGAATCATCTTTGCGCGATCCAGTCCAGAAGCATTGGCCAACAGTTCGCCTTCTTTGTTTACCAACAGATTCATATCCGCACCGCCGGTCAGATCCCGACGTGGAACGATGATGTTGGCAAAGACGCTCATTTTGCCCATGTTTTCCATCTTGTAGCCGTTAGCTTCAAAAATCTTAACATAGTCGCCAGTTGTTCCCATCTGGTTGGAAGTGTTCATAATTTCATAACCTGGAGCATATTCCGCTAACAATTCCTTGTTCGAGCAGAAACCACCCGTCGCAATGATGACCGCCTGAGCCTGAATGTCATAGCTTTCATTGTCATTGTTCGTGACCTTGACGCCTGTGACGTCCTTGCCGTCCAGGATCAGTTCTTCGCCCTTCGTGCCGGTGCGGATATCGACGCCCAGTTCCTTAGCCTGCTTTTCCAAACCGGCCTGGATAACTTCACCCGAATACTGGTTGTCTTCTGCCATGTGGTTGGTTCCGCCATAGTTATAGTTCAGTTCAACACCCATCGCTCTTAACCAGGCATCCAATTCGTTTTCTTCGTTGGCCCACACTTCAATCCGTTCTGCGGATTCGCCGGTGTCCTTCTTGCTTTCGATGAAATTTTCAACCTGATTGACTGTCCATTCTTCATTGCCAGCCTTCTTCTGAGCTTCAGTATTGATAATATCGAAGAAGTTCATATCAAACTTACCGTTACCGCTTAAGATATCCAGCTTTTCAACGACGATGACGTTGGCATTCGCATTGGTCTGCTTCGCACCGATCGCTGCCGCCAAGCCCGCAGGCCCGCCGCCGACAATCACGATATCGCAGGTTTCAGCTTCACGCTGAGATGCTGGTTTTTCCGGTCCCTGCGTGGTCATGGTGATTTCTTCCACATCCATGCCAGCCTGCTTCATCGCATCCGCAACCGCGCTCTTCACGCCGAAGGATGAGAATGTTGCGGCGCTGACATTGTCAACGACCGGTGAATTGGCTTCTAAGATTCTTTCCTTCATTACCGGGAAAGCACGATCGATAACGACATTGGTTTCATGGCTGTCAACCAGCTCAATATCCGTAATCTTCTGATCAGCGATTGTGACTTTTAAGTTCATCTCGCCGCCGTAGCCTGTACCCTTTACCTCATAGACACCAGAGTTCCCTGCTTCCGGTGCTGTGGATGGGGTCTGCTGAGCAGCCTGATTTGAGCAAGCAGCCAAGCTTGCTGCTAATAAGCCCGCAAGACCGACCTTCACAAATTTGTTGTTCATGTTTGCCTCCTGTGTAGATCTCCTCTACAAACCCTATTGTATCGAAAACAATTCGATAGTCAAGTTAAAAAATTCACATGATTTTCACAATATGAACACAATTAAGCTCAATAAAGACGGAGATAAAAGGGTTTTATCGTTATTTCTGGAATAATTTTCAAGAAATGAAAACTTTTTGAAATTCAAAAGAAACCTGTTTTCTTGACGAAAACAGGTTGTTTTTCACTTATTTTTTCATTTCTTCGCGAACTTCACAGAAGCAGCGGACGATCGTGTCGATATCTTCATGGGTGTGGGCAGCGCTGACCTGCGTCCGAATGCGGGCTTTCCCCTTCGGAACGACTGGATAAGAGAATGCGACAACATAGATTCCCTTCTCCATCATTCGGCTGGCCATTTCCGCCGCGGTCTTTTCATCATACAGCATAACCGGAACAATCGGATGCACGCCCGGGATAATATCAAATCCGGCATCCGTCATTTTCTGACGGTAATACGCTGTGATTTCCTCCAAATGATCGCGCAGGGAGGTATCTGCTTCAAGCATTTTAAAGACTTCCAGAGAAGCGGCAACAATCGCCGGAGCCAGCGTATTGGAGAACAGATAAGGCCGGCTGCGCTGACGAAGCAGATCGACGATTTCCTGACGGGCAGCGGTAAAGCCTCCCGAAGCTCCGCCCAGGGCCTTGCCTAACGTTCCGGTGATGATATCAACGCGTCCTTCAACGCCGCAGTATTCCGCAGTTCCCCGGCCATGCTTTCCGACAAAGCCGGCAGAATGACTGTCGTCCACCATCACCAGAGCGTTAAATTCATCTGCCAAATCGCAGATTGATTTCAGATCGGCGATAATTCCATCCATCGAGAAAACACCGTCCGTAGCGATCAATTTGATCCGGGCGCCGTTAGCATCCGCAGCGATCAGCTGCTGGCGCAGATCATTCATATCATTATTCTTATAGCGGAAACGCTTGGCCTTGCACAGACGTACTCCGTCAATGATGCTGGCATGATTCAGCTCATCGCTGATGATCGCATCCTCCGGACCTAAGATCGTTTCAAACAGACCGCCGTTCGCATCAAAGCAGGAGGAATATAAAATCGTGTCATCCATCCCCAGAAAATGCGAAATTGCGGCTTCCAGCTGTTTGTGGCTGTCCTGTGTCCCGCAGATAAACCGGACGGATGCCAGACCATAGCCCTTTTCCTCATACGATTTTTGAGCGGCCTGAATTAAGCGTGGATTGTTGCCTAAACCAAGATAATTGTTGGCGCACATGTTGATGACTTCCCGGCCATCTTCCAGCCGGACATGAGCCGACTGCGGCGTAACAATTAGACTTTCACCTTTAAACAGACCGGCTTCTTTAATCTCCGCGACTTCGTTGGCGTAAAACTGCAGTGCTTCTGATTTATTCATTTATTTTTCCTCCTTCTGCAGCGAACTCCAATCCAGTACGACTTTGCCGGATTGTCCGGAATTCATTGCTGCAAAGCCTTTCTCATAATCCTGAATGTCAAACCGATGGGTGATCACGGCGTCAATGTTCAAGCCACTTTGCAGCATTGTGGACATTTTATACCAGGTTTCCCACATTTCCCGGCCGTAGATTCCTTTGATCGTTAAACCGTTGAAAATCACCTTTTCCCAATTGATCCGGGCCTCTGCTTTCTGCAGCCCCAGCAAGGCAATTTTCCCGCCGTTTTTCATGTTGTTGACCATATCGTTAAAACCAGACTGAGCTCCGCTCATTTCCAGACCTACGTCAAAGCCTTCTTTCATTCCCAACTCATGCATGACCTCCGGCAGCTGCTCCTGGGCCACGTTGACCGTGCGGGTTGCCCCCAGTGTCTTAGCCAAATTCAGCCGATATTCATTGACATCGGTAATGACAACATGTCTTGCCCCAACATGCCGGCAGATCGCAGCCGCCATGCATCCAATCGGCCCGGCCCCGGTAATCAGTACATCCTCACCGATCATATCAAACTGCAGAGCGGTATGGACAGCGTTGCCCAGCGGATCAAAGCAGGAATATAATTCTTCGCGGATGGATGGGTCACAGTGCCAGGCATTCTTTGCCGGGATCACCAGATACTGAGCGAAGGCTCCGTTGCGGTTGACCCCCACGCCCTGTGTATTCCGGCATAAATGCGGCTGTCCGGCCAGACAGTTACGGCAATGTCCGCAGGTAATATGACCCTCGCCGCTGACGAGGTCACCGACCTGAAAGCCTTCGACATTCTCTCCCACCTCAACTACTTCACCAACATATTCGTGACCAGCTGTTAATCCGATGGGAATCGTATGCTGCGCCCATTCATTCCAGTTGTAAATATGCACATCGGTGCCACAGATTGACGTCTTGCGGATTTTAATCTTCACATCATTTTTTCCACATTCCGGAATCGGCACCTGCTTCAGCCATAAGCCAACATCGGCCTTTTCCTTCACTAAAGCCCACATCATTTTGACTTCACTCATCTTGTTCCTCCTTTGCTTTGTAAGCGGTATCTTTAACTTTATAGTGCCTTAGTTTCGCGCGAAATGCAAGACACTTTTTTAGAATTGTCCGCATATCAAAGACACTTTCTTCATTTATCCGTCCCGCTTTCTGAAATTTGTGAAAATCCTTTGAAAATTACAGTAGATCTTGAATTCGCCTCTGTATTTTTCATGATTCGACAAAATGCGGCAACAATAAGAAGAGTGAAGGAGGGATGCGTGTGAAATTCGCCGCCAGAAAATCTAGTCCCCGATATCCAAACCGAGTCCCAGGTGTGTTTCTCTTTCTCTTCATCGGCGGTCTTTTGTGTCTGTTTGGTTTCTGGTCGCTTTCCATTGGACAAAAACCGAAAAAGCCAATCTTTCTTGAAGCGGAGGATCGTCAGTTAGATCACGCACTGCATCAAAAGCAGGATGACTTTGAGATTGTTGTCTTTTATCCCCAGGAACCTCAGGAGATTGTGAGCACAGCGAAACAGCAGGCGGAGCAATTAATGACTTCATTAAGCACTAAAAATACGGAAATGCCCGAGCTTCCTGCAGCCAAACAGGAGAACCCGGAACCAGTCTTAATTAAGGCAGATTATCACACGGAAATCCTGGAACAGAATACGCTGTCCGTTGTTTATCTGATTCAGAAAAAAGTCGGCGATCAGATTGAAGAAGATCATTGGGGCTATATTCTCGATCTGCAAACAGGTGAGTTAATCACGGCCGATCAGGCGTTTGATCAAACGGGACTGGATCGGATTTCCGCTTTATTCCGGGATGCGATGAAGAACCAAGAAGCAACGCATGATTTAGCTTATACCTTATCTTTTATTACGGCCAGCGCTCCCGCCGCAGAGAACTTTTCCTCTTTTTATTTAGAAGAAAATCAGCTGACGTTTTTCGTCGATGTCGCTGTCGAAAGTCTTTCAGAAGTCGGCAGCAATGAAGAAAACATCCTAAAAACCACGTCTGCTATGGAAAAAGAGTTGCGTTGGTCTGTTGATCGGAATCGGTTGGGTTCTCATTTCCTGTTGAAGCCGGGGGAGGAAGAAGAAAATTTATTTATTCCGCCGCGGACTGTCGATCCTCAGCGGCCAATGATAGCGCTGACCTTTGATGATGGTCCCCATCCCAGAAATACGCCGCGCATTCTGGAAACCTTAAAAACATATGACGGAGCTTCGACTTTTTTCATGGTCGGCACCAATGTAGAGCGTTATCCTGACGTAGTTTTGCAGGTGGCGGAAAACGGCAGTGAAATTGCCTCGCATACCTACAATCATCCTAATTTAACCCGGCTTTCCGCAGACAGTTTAAATGTCCAGTTAAATCGTGTCAGTGAGCTGGTCAATGATCTGACTCATCAGCAAATTCAAATCCAAACCCTACGTCCACCTTACGGCGCAGTCAACGAACAAGTGAAAGAGGCTTCCCCAACGCCATTGATTCTCTGGAGCCTGGATACCTTGGACTGGAAAACCCGCAGCGCGGAAAAAACGGTGGATCTTGTTCTCAGTCAGGTTGAGGATGGTGATATTATCCTGATGCATGATATCCATGCTGAATCTGCAGATGCTGCAGAAACGCTCATTCCAAAACTGACTGAAATGGGATTTCAATTAGTCACAGTTCAGGAACTGATGGAAGCTAAAGGATTGGAAATGCTTCCCGGACAGAAGATTTTCAGTGCTAATCAAGACAAATAATTAGCATTTCCGGGGTAATAGATATGAAGAAAGCATATCCTGCTTAAGAAAGTAAGATATGCTTTTATTTATAATGATTTAATATCCTTTAAATAAAATTGATTCGCAAAACTGTTCTTTTGCCTCACGAGCCAGTTGAAGTTTTCTAAAATCCAGTTGATTTAACTTCTGATGGATATAATCTTTTTCCTCCAGTTGAAGTATTGATACACAGTATTGTTTTAACGACTCCTCTAGGAATATTAGCCCTGTTTTTTCATCAAATTCATATTTATCAACCTCCCAAATCTCAAAAGTGTTATCTAATACCACATAATTGATCTACAAATAGAAAAAATAAGCTGATTTCATTGGTACGCTGCTCATCTTCATATTCTATTTTCTCGTAAATTTATTCTTGTGAAAACTATAGTTCACCATAAAGTTTTAAATGTCTCCTAATTTGTCTTAATGAATAATTTCTACACTTAGAATCATCGACATTCAACAAACTAAACCTTGGATTAATCAAATTATCATAAGAATATTTCAATTTATCTTCAGGCTCAATCTGATAAATTGCACATCCCATATCATTGCCCAAATCGCTAATTATAATAAAGTGCTTCGTCGAATGATATTGTGTTAAGACAGAACTCAGAGGTATTGCTAAAACAATTTCATTTGAATTCAATTTCATTTGAATAAAATAACAACCTGAATACTTGTTATCAGAAGTATATACGTCTGCAAACATAGAAAGGCAATCTGTATCATTCTCAAATTTGAATGTATATGGTTTAATTTTCTCATCAGTTAAGAGTTGTGGCTTCTGCATCGTTTCTGACCAATAAAAAGTCTGATTAAATTTACTGAAGACTTGAATTTTTAAATCGTCGAACCAATAACTAAATACATATTCTTCTTGGAAATCAATTTCTTCAAATTGTAAGTTTTTAAAAGAATAATAAACATCAGGCTTTTCAACGTAATTCTCTTTTATTTCATCTTCAGTATAGTCTTTTTCAAAATAAACCTCAAAAACATCTCGTTTTGGAAATTCTAAAACGCCAATACCACTAAGTCTGGTTTTTAATTTAACAGTCTTCAAATATTCTAATTTTTCACAATTAAAGATATGAAATTGTCTATCTTCAATGAAAACAACTGAGTTCGGTAATTTATTCAAAGGTATCACAGATTTATAAATTGAAGAATGAAATTTTCCTAATTCATGATAAACAAACGTTTTATTAAGCTGATTTACATCAATGATATAAGCATATTTTGTAATGGAAGAAGCGTTTTTTTCGGAAATAGCAACAATATAATCCTCGCTTGTTGTTAACGTCATTCTTTCAATAAACCCTAGTTTTTTTGTAGTATATAAAATTCTTTCTTCACAAAGTGAATACACAATTAAAATATCCATATAATGTAAAAATAAGAGTTCATATTTTTGACTCATTCCCAACAAATGAACTAAAATAAACTTCTCATGACTTCCAGAAAACGAAATGATCTTCCTCATACATCATATCCTCTTTTCTAAATATCTAATGCAGGTATTGACAATAAACTCTATAATTTTATATTTTGACTGCCACTAAATTAACATTTTTTTACAGTTCACTTCTTTAATCTTTCTTTCAACACGATTTTCAATCAAAATCTGATCGAGATCAAGTGTTAGCCAATCGTCGTCTTCCATATCATAAACAGATATGGTAAAAGTATCAAAACCTTCGTTGATAATGGCTTTGTTCAACATTTCATCATAATAGAATGCAGATAGATTATCACTCTCAAAAAATAGATTCATTTTTTTAGTTTTCAGATTAATAAACAATAAGCTCCCTGTTGTATTTCCTTCTTTTTGTTTACCAAACCAAATATTACCCGAAAAATACTTTCCCGATTGATTTACTCTCCCATTAGTTATAGTAGTATTTTCCCATTTTAATTCTAGCCATTTAGTGTCATCCATATTTTCAATTCTAATACTGTTATTTTGAAATTCAGACAAACGAATTGTCTTTGCATTATAATATCGAATCCATTCCTTCTGTTCATTCATATTAGCAATAGGCTTAAACTCAGAATTATTGAGATTATAATGATATTCCATAGTTTTTTGGAACACCGCTAGATAATCAAAATCTTCACCTTCTGAAATTGCTATTAACTTGATAAATGATTTTTTCTGACTTGCTTCAAATAGTATTCGATTTAAACCACAATCATAGATGAACACCCTATTTTTATCACATGCAGCTATTGCGTTAGGGAAGCGTGATAATGGAGTTGATGATAATTGTGAGCCAATTCCTTTTGCAATATACTTAACAGAGAAATCAGATTCTAGTGAGTCTAATTTTAAATAATATAATGCTGCATAACGATTACTTGTATTCTTATAGGCAAAAATTATTATATATTCTTGATTTTCAGTTAAAACTGCAGTTTCTACATATCCAAGATCCTTTATTTTCAAAACGATTTTTTGGTCTTTAGTTGAATATACAACGAAACGATTTCCACTATTAAAAAACATGTAATGGTATTTTTCACTATATGCTAAAAGATGAGGCATAATTCTATTATTTCCAAAAGTAACTAGTTTTTTCATAAATACCTCACAAAGACTGCATATAACTCATCACTTGCTCGTTCTAGAAAATCTCTCATACTTGTTAATTTAGCTTTAACTCTGCCTGCAGTTATAAAATCAAAATTTTTTAAGTAGAGTAAATCATAATATTCAGAAAATGCGTTTTTAATTGCTTCATTATATGCATTTCTAATAGGGGTAACATTATGAATTGTATTATGAAACCACATATAAATCAGGGCAATATTAACGGTTTTTGATCTTTCATAAGTTTGATGATCAATACCTGATTTTTCTAATACTAATCTTGGCCTAGCATCACCATCTTTTCTAGGTACAACATGGTGTCTTCTTTTTTCGTTAGGATATGATTTATATTTTTCCGTTACTTTAGATAAGATCATTTTTATAACTATACTAAAGCCTAAAGTAGGCGTTGATCCGGCTAGTCGATTTCCAAGATCCCTTAAAGCCTCATCCAACCCTTTGTTATAATTGTTTGAAGGAGTATCTATTGTCCCTGCATTAGAACCTACACTTACTTGTGGAATAGTTGCCTCATGCTCTTGTTGTGTATCGTATGTACTCTGCTTAAGCTCATAGCCAGCGGGACAAATTACGTCCAATAAGCCAGCAACAAGATTATCTAAAGCTTGTTGTAAACTCATAATCCCTAAGAAGATTAAAGTAAGCAATGCTGCTAAAGTTATTTTATCGCCTCCAAGTTCCAATTCTCCTGAATAAGTAGATATTGGTTCACCTGTACCTTCAGGTTCTTCCTGTGCTGTAAACACGGGTTGAACATAATCAATATCATAGCCAGACTGATTCTGATTCGCTTGGGCGGTCGTTCTCACCTCTTCCGCGTTATTACCAGTTTTGTCATAAAATCGATATGGATTGTTGTTGGCAAACGTTCTTCGATTTTGACTTGTTATGTTTTCTAAAGTCCCTGTGTAATCATCCAGCTGTAAGAACATCGCGTATTTTGGTAAATAGGCTCTGTTTCTTAAATGTATTATACCACTAGAATCTTTATACTCGCCATTTAAACTGAATCCATATTTATTGGATACACCATAATCTTCATAATAATAATTATCCGATATGGAATAAATGTTTCCCAACGTGTCTGAATTTGTTGTCAATGCCACTGTTCCATTGAGTGAAGTATGATACAATGTGTTTCCAGAACCTAATCGTTCTAAGCCATAATAGTAGAATGTATTCGATCCACCGTAACGCCAACTCTTAGAGATAGTTTCTAACTGTTCTGTATTCGCCAATGAAACGTCATTAACAAAATAGTTATATGTTTCTACAATTTCCGGTCCATCTGCATAGGGAATAACCTCATTATAATTATTATAATTTACCTCATATGTTTCTTTTAATCCTGTCATATTATTGTTGGCATCATAACTATAATTATAGTAAAGACTTGAATCACCATGATCTACATAGGTTAAGTTCCCAAACAAATTATAAGAGAAATTATAAGTTGAGGAATTGGTAGAAGTAATTTGGGTTACTTCTCCATTTGCTGAATAATAGAATCGTTGTACGCCTTGTGCAGTTTCTATTCTTTCCAACAGATTATGATCATTATAAATGTAGACTTCATTTCCTTCTGGAGTTTGAGCAACCCGATCCCCTTTATAATTATAAAAATAATTCGTTGTTGTCATGTTTCCCTGAATATCCTTTTTTGTACTGGATTTCAATTGATTCATTTTGTCATAAGTATAAACGTTAGTGTATTCTTCTTTACATACTCCAGAATTTATATCGTATTTTGATTTAACTTTCTCGGTTAAAACATTTCCTTCTCCGTCATATGTATACTGTAAATCGTGGATCGTCTTCGCTTGGCTCTTTGTTGTTTTGGAAATCAACTGCCCATAAACATCATAATTTATAGTTACAGTTAATCCAAGTTCAGAAATCTGATTAACATGACCATTATCGTCATAAGTATATATGGCTTTGGGTGTTGTTAACGATCCGGCATCATCACTATAAACTTCAATAAGTTGATTCCAATCATTGTATTTTTTTAATTGAATGTTAACTTTTGGACCTGTAGGCTCATCAGCGTAATAACTTGGGCCACTATTGTCAGTAACAATAATTTTCGTCTGATTATCAAACACATCATATTCATATTCAACGACATTCCCGTTAACATCTTTTACTCTGATTAACCGATCATAAATGTCATAAGATCTTGTTTCTGTACTATAATCTGAACTTGTCAAACGATTTCCATGAGCATCATAAGTAAATGTATGAATTAGATTGCCGCAGAATTCTTTTGTAAGATTGCCAAGTGAATCATATTCATAATTAATCTCTTTCTTATCCGCTTTAATGAGCTTCGTTTTATTGCCCAGCAAATCATATTGCATGCTTAAATTAATCCCGTACTCATCATGAGAAGAGACCATTTGTCCCATTAGGTTATAGGCATACGTCGCTTCCTGCGTCACGCTATAACTTTTTTTAATAAGATTGTTTGCATTGTTATTCTACCTGTAAGCCCTTACTCTGGCAAATTATTATAAAGGGAAACTTTTGTCAAATAAAATTTCAAAAAAATATAAGGAATATATAAAATGTAATAATTAACGGAGTATATATAAATAAGAATATGATTGGATAGAATTAGAAATGTAAATATTTAAGCGTTTAAACAACAAATTATGAAATTTATTTCACAATTCTTCAAAAAAAACAGTTAATACTTAAAATAAAATTTTTAACCTAAAAAAAGAATACATGCGTTTCTTCAAATATTCGTCAGATAATCTTTTCTTTTTTATGTATAAAAACACGGTATCCTCAAAGAGTACCGTGCAAATTTACTTTCAACTACGATTCTGTTTCTTCCAGACAGTGAATCAATTCCAGAATACGATTCAGATCCTGAGTCCCGGAATACTGAATGACAATCTGCTTTTTGTCCACTTTAACCCGTGTCTGCAGCTTATTCTGCATGACTTCCTCAACATATAACAAATTCGGGTCTTCCTGCTTTTTGACCGCTTTCGGTTTCGGTTTTTCCTGACGTTCCTTGACCAACCGTTCGACTTCCCGAACAGACAAGCCTTCTTCAGCAATCTTCATTGCCATATCATAGGCTTCCCCCTCATCTTCGATCGTTACTAACGGACGAACATGCCCCATCGACAGTTTATTCTCCGTAACCAGCTGCTGAACCGACTTCGGCAGTTTCAGCAAGCGCAGCGTATTCGTAATGTGTTCACGCGACTTGCCGACACGCTGAGCCAGTTTTTCCTGTGTGTAGTCCAGACGTTCGATTAAACGCTGATAAGCCTGCGCTTCTTCAATCGCGTTGAGATCCTCACGCTGAATGTTCTCCAGCAATGAGATTTCCATCATCTGTTCTTCAGTGAACTCCATGACAATGGCTGGAATCGTTTTTAACCCAGCCTGCTTGCTTGCACGAACCCGGCGCTCGCCTGCGATCAGTTCGTAACCCTTGACGGATTTACGCAGCAGAACCGGTGTGAATACGCCATGTTCCTTAATCGACTGCGCCAGTTCACCAATCTTCGCGTCATCAAAAATCTTACGCGGCTGATAAGGATTCGGACGAATCTCGGACAGCTTAATTTCGCTCTGCCGAGTTTCATCTCCCTGCTGAATTTCTTCGATAACGTTGCTTAAATCCTCTCCGAAAATGGCGCCTAACCCTTTACCCAGCCGGGCTTCATCCTTTTTCATTGGCTTTTGCCTCCTTTGCGTTATAGGAAATGACTTCCTTAGCTAACGATGCGTAGGCCTTGGCTCCTTCCGATTTGACATCATATTCAAAAATCGTGGCGCCGCGGGAAGGCGCTTCCGACAGCTTAACATTGCGGGGAATATAGGTCTTATATACCCGCTCCTTGAAATACCGCCGGACTTCCTGCTGGACTTCGACGCTCAGCTTGGTCCGCGCATCAAACATGGTCAATAATACACCTTCAATCATCAATTTATTGTTGAAAAGACGCTGAACCAGACGAATTGTGGACAACAGCTGCGTCAGCCCTTCCAAGGCGTAGTATTCGCATTGCACCGGGATGATCACTGAATCTGCCGCAGTCAGCGCATTCGTATTTAATAATCCCAATGAAGGCGGACAGTCGATAATGATGTAATCATAATCCTCTTTTACAGCGACCAGCTTGTTTTTCAACAGCTTTTCACGGCCATATTTATATTCGACCATTTCCAAATCCGCGCCTGCCAGATCAATTGTCGCCGGCAAAATATCCAGCGGCGGAATCTTCATCGTTTTTACAGCGGCTTTGACTTCAACATCATTCATAATGACATCGTAAATACTTTTCACAAAGCTCTGGCGGGTTGCCCCGACGCCCTGTGTTGCATTACCCTGCGGATCAAAATCGACCAGTAATATTTTCTTGCCGAGATACGCCAGTCCGGCGGAAAGATTAATGCTCGTCGTCGTTTTTCCGACGCCGCCTTTCTGATTGGCTATGGCAATGATTTTTCCCATTTCTTCACATCCTTTTATCTTGGAAATTTAATGATAATCCGGACGTCCTTGTCCGTTTCCGCTTCCTCGGTTTCAATGGCGATTCCAGTTCGGCGTACCATCTCCACAGCCTGGTAGATGGTGTTCACTGCGATTTTAATATTCCGGGCAAAGCCTTTGAAAACAGGTTTCTTGGCTTCCGGCTTCGCCTGAGGTTCTTCTTTCAGACTGGTGATCAGCTGTTCAGCCTGGCGGACATTCATCCCCTTTTTTACAATTTTTTCATAAACTTCCTGCTGTTTCTCCGGTTCCACCGAAAGCAGTGCCCGCGCATGTCGCTCAGTGATCTTACGGGAAGAAATGCCTTCCTGGATTTCATCCGGCAGATTCAATAATCGAACCTTGTTGGCAATCGTTGACTGAGATTTTCCCATTTTGGAAGCCAGCTCTTCCTGCGTCATGCCCGCAGAGCGCATAATCTGAATATATGCCTTGGCTTCCTCGATCGAAGTCAGGTTTTCTCGCTGAATGTTCTCGACTAAGGCCAGCTCAGCCAGCTTCTGTTCATCTGCACTCATGACATTGCACGGCACTTCGCTGTAGCCCGCTAAAATACAGGCTTTATACCGGCGCTCTCCCGCAATGATTTCGTAGCCTTCCTCATCCTCACGCACGGTAATCGGCTGGATCAATCCATTCTCACGAATGGACTGTGCCAGTTCCATCAAAGCTTCTTCGTTAAATTCCAGCCGCGGCTGATGGCGGTTGGGATGAATCTGTTCAATCGATATTTCCCGGACTTCTCTCATAAAAACACTCCTTTACAACGGATTCTTCTTGATTTTCGCATAGGCACGCGGATACTGCGACGGCGTGGCTTTCACCTTCCGATAGGTCAGATTGACCCGTGTAGAGCCATCCTGTAGATGGACTTCCTCGGCCTTTTCCAATTCCGCTCCCAGAATTTTCGTCGCTTTTTCTGCCTGGACCTGTTCCTCAAATCCAGCCGCCCCCTTCATTGCGATAAATTTTCCGTTCTTTTTTACCAAAGGCAAACACAGCTCTGACAACACACGCAGATTAGCCACTGCCCGCGCAGTGACCAAATCAAACGCCTCACGGTGTTCTCTGGCATAATCTTCAGCACGTACATTCAGGCATTCAACCTGATTGAGCTGAAGCTGCTGACATACTTCCTTGAGAAAAACAACCCGCTTATTCAGCGGTTCCAAAATTGTGATCTTCAGTTGAGGATTCATAATTTTTAACGGCAGGGAAGGAAATCCGGCCCCGGCGCCGACATCGCACAGATGAGCCCCATCCAACATAATACCGGCAAAAGGCACTAAGGAATCATAGAAATGCTTTTCCAGCACTTCCTCCCATTCCGTGATCGCAGTAAGATTCATTTTTTCATTCCACTCTTGAAGCAGCTGCGCATAGCGTACAAATTGTTCCTGTTGTTTGGGGGAACATTCGATTTCTTTCTGGCGACAGGCTTCAACAAATTCTTCCCATTTCATACTGCATCCTCCGCATGGGTTATTATAGCAAAATTCTCATCTGTTCTAAAGCACTTCTTCCCAGGAAATTGATGTTTCATTGTTTTTCATCGTCTTGTTTTCGCTTTCTTTTGAAACACAAGTCACGTTTTTACATCTGCTTTTTGCAGTCTTTGATAATTCTTTTACCCGGTATTCAATTTTATGCTCGTCTTGGCCCAGCGCTTCTTCACTTTTTCTGATTTGTTTCCCGTGCATCTATGCTATACTTTTGATAAAGAATGAGGTATGGCTATGACAGACTGCAAACCAATCCGATTGCTTGCCAGCGACCTGGACGGCACGTTGTATGACGATCTTCAGCATCCAGGCCAAATTTCCGCAATGAATCAAGCCGCTATCCGCCGCTGGACCGAAGCGGGCAACCGTTTTTTAATCGCTACTGGAAGACGGGCCTGCACAAAACAGGAAATCTTCAAAAACTATCAGATTGACTGCGATATCCTTGCCTGCAATGGCGCAAAAGTTATTGTGGATAAAGAAGTGTTGTGGAATCGTGAAATCATGCCGCCGGAGCTCAGCGAGCTTTGCGATCTGTGCGAACCGTTTCGCGATGAATTGGATTTCGTCCTGGATATCGATATTGAGGAGCGCATCACTTTTCAAGCGAACAGTTTGATTCAGCAGCGTTTTCCTGACGATCTCTATCTTCAGCAGGTTCGTGACTATCTGGCCTCCGGTCAGACTGATTATCCAAACAAAATCTTCATGGTACTCAAAGATTCGGCACGTCAGGCCTTTTTCCTAGATTATCTTAGCCAGCATTTTAAAGGCCGGCTGGCCGTGACCAGCAGTGGTCTGGATCTTGTCGAAATGAGCTGCGAAGGCTGCAGTAAAGGCCGGGCTCTTTTGACCATCCTAGATCGCTTAGGTTTGGATGCAGATCAAGCGGCGGCCATTGGAGATGAACAAAATGATCTGGACATGCTGCAAAGCATTCCCTATGGTTTTGTGATGAGTTCAGCTCGTCCGGCGATCAAGGAACAGGTTCCTTATACGATGGACTCCGTTTCCGATTTGATTGATGCCTGCCTGGCTTATAATGCCGCTTGTTTTTCAAAATCCAGTTTGGATAAAATGAACTTCCCTGCGGCGTATCGTTATCGCTGAACCGCATCCGTTTGTCTAATCATCATAGCTAGGGCTTGGGAATTCTTCAGGATTTTCTCAAATATCGTTTTCCGTTTTTTAAAGGATTGAAAAAGAAAGGATATATCGCTCCATGACTGAAACTTTCCTCATGGACTGATATCAAAGGTCTACCCATGAAAAAGAAAACACACCGATTTGCTTTTCTGGCTTTAGCGCTGCTGCTTGCGGGCTGTCAATCCACTCCTGCTGCCGCAAAGACTTTAGCTGTCGCACCGCATTCTGTATCTGCCGATACGGAAAAGCTGCTTCAGCTGATGCCGCAGGGTTCCTCCACTTATTTCTTTGATCTGCATATCGATGATTCAATAGATGGAATTTCTGTGCAGAACTGGATCTTGGATGAAAATCATCAGTGGCAGGATAATGGCGGCAATGGCATGAACGGGATTCTCGATCACACCGATAAACTCTTGATGATTCAGCTTTTGCCGGATCAGTCCAGCTTCTCTTGGTCCTGCGACGGCGTTTCCTCAACAACAGCGATTGGAAATGACAGCCAGGAAGACGCTTATTTTAAACCTGAATGGGGAATGCGCGGCCAAGATCGTTTGGAAGAGAAAATCGAAGTTGCCCTCAATCAGCCGATTCCCCTGCTTTTAATTCTGGAAAAAGATGCGGGTGCTGAAGGCAGCACCTCCATGTCGGTCAACGATCTGGCGCTTGTGCTGGATCATCCAGAACAGGTGGATGCAGATCGAGCGGTATTGATCACGGTCACATTCAAATAAAGGCATTATTTTATCTTTAATTTATAGTTTTTTATTTCTTCCACGCAGACAGAGCAAATTCGTATTTTCCTTTAATTAAAGGAATTTCTATTAAGTATCGATAAACCAGTTCTATTTTTGTTCGAAATCAGTCCTTTAATTTACACAATAAAACTCAGCTTTCGCTGAGTTTTATTTTGACGTAGTATAAGTTCGCTGCTGGCGATACTCCTCCTTCGGTGAATAAGCTTTAATTTGGTGAAGCAGTTCAACCGCAGCCTCGCGCTGACAATCATCAGGGAAGGTAATCGTGATTAAAGTAAGCTGATCTCCGCAGACAACCTGGGCAATTAATGCCGCAGGTTCATCGGCCTCCCGCTTTTTCCATCCATAGCGACATTGACCTTCTCCCGCTTCAAATTGATGAAGCTCACAGACCTCTTCAAAGCCCTTTTCAAAATAGACGGCTTTTCCCTCTTTACAGGAATAACCGCCGACCTGCCAGACGGGACAATGCGGATCACTATCATCTGTCCAAAGATTGAGTCCGCCGTTCTCTAATTTTTCATATTCATATTTGTATTTCCCAGGCAATGTCAGTTTTACATTCCCAAAATCTTGGGTAATCTGATCCCGGCGATATCCGACCAGCGTATCGTATTTTAATTCAGGTACGCCTGTTAGATCCAGCGGATCACGGCCATCCAGCTGACAGAGTTTATAATAAGCCTCGATTGGAAAAGGAAGCGACCTGTCCATCATCAGCGCTTGTTCCAAATGCGAGAAAATAAAACTGTTGGTCTGCCGGTCTAGCTCGCTGCGCGAAGACGGGACAAAATAACATTGTTCCCACAGTTCATTCAATGCACAGTTTCGATGATACAGGGCGTCCTTGAGCGGATTTTTCCAGATGAAGAAATCCTCTGCGAAAGCTTCAACAGCTTCATCCTCCAACATCTCGGCCAGCTGCCGCATCGAAAAACGTCCCATATGCGTAATAACCGTGCCGGGAATTTCTCTCGGCATATAATTATTTAAATCCCAGCACAGACACAAACTCGTGTATTCCTCTTCTTCCAGCTGATGAACAGGGATCTCTGTTAACATTTCCAGCCAGGCATAAAAGTGATCCTCCAGCATTTTCTTATAATCGTGATAAACCATATATTCAGCTTCATCTTCAAACACAAGTTCCAGATCAAGCCGATCCGCCAGTGTTTCAACAAAATCCGCTGCCGCTTTATGCAGCCCTGGGCCTGCAGGGGTCGTTATGCACTCCCCTTCCATTTTCCATTGAGGTCCGTCTTCCTGCTCAAACTGAATTTCCATTATTCCAAGCGGGCAAAACATAACGCTGATTCCCTGTTCGTCGGGAAAGGCCTGAAAATTTCTCTGTTCCGCTAATTCCTGGATTTCTTCTTTTGCTTCATTCAGATCCTGGATATGAGTCTCAAATGCTAATCGGATACTCATGACCGGCACCTCCTTTTTCTCATTATAGCATATTCCTAATGCCCTACAGTCTGCCAAAACAAAAGAGAACCGCAGTCTTCTCCCTCCGTACTCTGTTGAAGACGTTCGATTCTCTCTTCTTTATTTTCTTCAATTACGCGTTTTTTCCGATAACAAAAGCATAGGCGCAGCCTGCTTTCAGATCCAGCTGCGAATAAATCTGATTCATTTCCATAAAATCCTCTGTTGGAATATAGATAACATCTTCCCATGTCAGCTGCGGGTTGTGACAAACCAGGAAATCCTCAACTGCGATACGATGATCATGAACTCCGACAATGGTAATGTAACAGGATGTTTCATCAAGCGCATTCCATCCGGCTAACAGATCTTTCTTCGGCAGCGGTTCCTTGTATAGAAACAACAAATATTCTGAACCGTCACGTCCGCCATAATAAAAGGAATGTCCGATAAAAACATTGTTGGTTTCATCTTTGTAGAGCAATACGATCCGTTCAAATTCATCCAAACTCGTCTTAATCCGAAATGTTTCAATCATGCATGATCACCTCTCATGTTCAGTATAGATAGCCTTCTCCAAAAGCTCAACACTAAGTTTCCGAGTTTACTAAACCTGAACAAGAACAGTATTTTTGTGTTCTATTTCGATATCAACGCTACCCCTTTTCCACAGGTGCTGATAAAATGAAGGAAAGTCCAATCCTTTCAGGCAGGTGAAGATCATGACGAAAAGAAAAATAGGAATTCTTGCACTACTTGTTCTCTGCCTATTTTTCTTAGTGTATCGCAGCATATACATAAAGCGCGTTCAACTTTCCTCCTCTCAACATCCTTGTACCTGATTAAGCGTGGATGAAAAACCGCTGCTGTTCCTGAATCTTAACCGACAGTTTGTCTTTGACAGTGAATATAAAATTTTAAACTCTCAGTTGCAAGTGAAATCTTATCTTCCAGGATTAGCAATTTTTTCTGAGCCGATCAGTCAGATTTCTGATTATTGGGTCAACCTTGATGATCATGGATTTTCGTATTATTTTAGTGTGCTGGAGCAGCAGCGTGACATCGTTCCTAGCTGCCAGTTCGCATTCGTGTCCGATGAACATGAAAAAGAGTTAATCCGGCAAAATAACAATGTCCGCTGGTTTCAACAAGATGAACTGGCTAACAATCCATCCTCAAAAATTCAATTCTATCGTATCTGGACATTACAGACAGACACTTTGGAAATCGCAGTCCGTTGTCCTGATTTTATGCTTGAGCTTGTTCTACCTGCTGTGGAAGCTACGTTTAATCGCTTGGCAAAATAAAGTTAGAAAATCCATTTATTTTATAGAACTCTGCCTATTCAGGCATTTAAAATACAATTAATATTAGATTAATACACAAATTAACGTATTAATTTTAAATTATACTCTGGAATAAAAAATGCGCAAGTGCTGAGCACGGCAACGCGGTTTTCGTTTTGAATGGAATTTAATTGGGTATTGAGTATCTCTGCCTGTGAGGGAGGCATATCATCCTCAGGATCACCCACGACAAGCCATGCCTTGCTTATATTTTGCCTGATAACAATATTGCAATCTTCTTTTTGTTGCGGCAAATTTACGATAATCATGATTTCGGTTTTCCCTGTTTACACGCGCCTTATACGTTCCTGCACTTAGTTCATTCAGTGTAGCATTGTAAGTGTTAAAGTTCAGATCCGGAATGGAAGTCATGTGATAAAAGGCTTCCACCATCGGGTAATTGATGTAAAGCTTTCCGACATCAGACGATTCCACAAAGTACTTCGCCATGTGACGGATCTTCTCTGGGGTAAATCCAAAATCATGCGGATCAAGATCAAAAATCAAAAGAATATCAGAATAGGATTCGTCAAACAATGTCTTTTTCACCAGATCAGGTTCACGTGATTTGAGCAGCTGAAGCAAGTCCATATCATCGGGATCGTTGTCCTCAAACATCTCTTTATACAACGTGTAGATATTCGTACAGTAAGAAACAATCTCATATTTGAAATCAATCTGGTAAATAGAGAACAAGCGTTCCATTAAAGCAACGTCTGTCTTTGCTCCTTCCACTAACACCAGAATTTTTCGCTTCTTTTCAGCCATTAAATTCACCACTCATATAGAGTTTCTCCAGATTGTGACCTTCACGAAGCTCCCGATCCGTAGCATTGGCAAAGGATGTAAGTCCATCCCTAGTCAGAATGAAGTAGCAGTCTGGACGCATAATGCGATTAGAAAGCAGGTTTGTATTGTGGGAAGTGAGCACAACCTGAAAATCAGGCTGTTGCTCTAAAAGTTGAACCAGTATTTCAGCCAGTTCATAATGATAAAAAGCATCAAATTCATCAATAAACATCAAGGAGACATCTGTAGCAGTCTTGTTCCAATAAAAAAATGTGTAAAGGGCTCTTGTGCCACTGGATGCCGCCTTAAAAAACGGCAATGGTTTATTCGTATCAAAATATAAACGTTTTATTCCGTCAGTATCCTTTTTAGCGATCAAATTTTCCTGAAGTCCCGCTTTGTGCAGAAAAGACTCCAGCTCTTTCACCCGATTCCCTTCAAAGATAAAATCAAAATAATCTTTGCTATTTGACTTATAACCAATGTAGCAATTCTCATCCAAACTGCGGAACCAGAGCATATGCGATACAAATCCCTGCATCTGATAAAGCGGATGATTCTGAGCCAAAGCCGTATTGGCAATGACATATTTCAGAATAGAATCTGTACCGCGAAAGGAGAGATTCAACGTCGTGGTCAAAGCCTCAAGGCCAGACAAATCGCCGCGCATATCTTCGTAATCGTAAGTGAAAATCCGCTTGTTATCAATGGCAACGGATTCGTAAACAAGCGTCTGCTTGTCATTCTTACGGTATCGATAATCCACCTCACCGCTGTCAAATGTAAAAACATAATGAAACTCAGCGTAACCAGCCTTGTTGTTGACATTCAAATAATAATCATACAAGCCTGGTGTTACATTGTTTGTTGTAAGGTGAGAAACAATATCAAAAAGAGCCAGACCTAAATTGGACTTACCAACAGAGTTTTTACCATAAATGATCAACTTGCTGAGCAAACCCTTGGCAACACAAGAATTGTTGAATTTGTAATCACGGATGTCAGAAAAATCCAACTGAATGGTATTATCAAAGTTTTTAAAACCTGTGACCTCGAACAGCTTTAACATTGTGTTCACCTTCCTTCACTAGTATTATACTCATGTTGGAGAATCGAATCAACAATTCCCGTAATTTAATTACGGATGTTCTGTAATTAAATTACGTCACAACAAAGCATGAGGACATACCGTCAGAAAATTGAATTATTTAATAATATATCGGAAGAGTTCTTCCTATTCAATTGTTCAAAAAACTATAAACGTTAGATTTCACTAAAACGTTAAGGGAATCTGATTGTTTTTTCTTTCTTGTTTAATAATAAAGTTTCCCCAAAAGTTCAACCTTTTTTTTAATTTTAACAAATTAGATATAGCTTCTGTCTTCCCTGCCTTCAACCTAGTTGTAATTCTATTCCTCCATACCATGATTCATTTTTAAACAAAGTTTATGGATAAACTGCTTGAAATCCTTGGAGGCTGCTAAATCCATGACCGCCTGCGATTCGCTGAAAATCTCCACAAGCTGATCAAAAATTTCAGAAAACAATCGTCGGGATTTTTCGCTAATTCCTAGCAAGGCCACAATATAAACTGTTTTTGAATCCCACTTCATTCCTGCTTCGTTGATGGCAATAAAAATAAAATTATGCTGAATATCCTTGGAAAGGGTGTGAGGAATCGCTACTAAATTATAAGCAGTACTCGACATCTTTTCGCGGGCCATTACCTCGGTATAAAAATGACTGGAACCATAACCAAGGTGTTCTAAATCTTTGCACATTCGTTTCAATAGTTCAGCTTTTGGCATTTTGGGAACTGCATTATAAAATAATCGTGCATCAAAGAATTCCATCAGCTGACTTTTTAACAACTCTCCCTGTTTCTGCTTAATCATTTTATCCAGCCTATCACTTAGCGCTATCATATCTCCTGCAGTTAAAAAAGGATGCAAAACCAAGGCATCAGGAACCCCTGGCAATTCAGTCATCGAAAGTGTTAATTCTGCAGGATGACGGCTGGGATCAAAATCATTAATTGATACCGCAGATTGAATGATCAGCTGATCATCAAACTGACTGCGTATTTTATTGATAATCTGGATATATTGAGCATAATAGTCAGCATAGACAAAACAGCAGCTGACTTTCATTTTGCCTTTTCCATTGCTTTCAAAGTAAGAACCAATGTGCAAAGCAATATAAGCAATTTCATGTTCATTGATTTCAAGCTGAGCGGTCTTGCTTAAATACTGCGCAATACTGACTGAAATGTCATAGATCAGCGGATAGGAGAGCTTGATTTCATCTGTCAGCGGATTATTAATCTGATAGTGATGTTCCGCACGAAAAAACAAGTTTTGAATATGAATCGCAAACTTGGCAATGAAGTCCTCAGAAAAGGGTTCTAAGCAATAATGATCCTCAACCTGTTTTACTGCCTTCTGTGCTTGTTCAATATAACGTTGCTCAATGAAATTCTGAATGTTTTGGGCATTGATTTTTTCATGATCAATCTGTGTCGTATTGTTGGTAATAACCAATGTCAGATGATACAGCTCTGCGGCATTGAGCTCTTTATTAAACTCCCGAAACAGATAGGCAGCAATCGCTACTGCCGCCTGATATCCCGGCTGCGTTTCAACCTTTTTTAAATCAACATGCTCTTGCAATGGATGTCCACTGCGGACACGATCAATCATAATGATAAGATGCAAGGTTATCACATTTAAAGCATAATCATTGGTAAAGATGCCACATTCATCAAAAATATTACGAATTGCTGATCGGAATCCCCAGATTTGATAATGAAATGTCAGCAAGTCAATTTCCTCGTTAAAGACAAAATGATTACCTATTGCTTGACTGATCAGCTGACTCATTAATTTGCGCTTATCTGTTTCTTCTCCGTATATCCGCACTGTATTTTGGGAACGAACCAGATCCAAAGAAATCACTTTCAGCTTCTCTTTAAGCAGCCTCAGATCATTTTCAATCGTTGTCATGCTGACATAAAGTGTATCCGCTACATCATAAATAAGAAGCTCTTCATTGATCAGCAATTCCTGAAGCAAATAATTCTGGCGGGCAGAGGGTGTATCTACCCGCTGACGTTTTGTTAGCTGATAGTTTCGATAAGCTTTTTGACAAAGCTGATACCCCTTATCGCTGGAAAGAATGACTGGAACAGACAAGCCGTCATTGACTGCCGCAACATATTTGCGGATTTGACGCGTGGATACGCCCAATAAACCAGCCAAAGTTGCTGCTGAAACCCAACTATCTGATTTGCTTTTCAGTAATTCCAACATCTGGGATGACCGTGATTCCTTCATTGTCGCTTTCCCACCTTCCTCTGCCTTTAAGTATAAATAAAACCGTTCAATAAATAAAACAAAAGTAGTTCCTAATCCCAGGAACTTAAGCTATTTGTAATCTTTTACAAAATAATTTAAAGTATGCTTGAACTTGA
Source organism: Holdemania massiliensis AP2 (assembly GCF_000327285.1). Lineage (GTDB taxonomy): Bacteria > Bacillota_I > Bacilli_A > Erysipelotrichales > Erysipelotrichaceae > Holdemania > Holdemania massiliensis. The sequence goes on from NZ_HE998571.1 coordinate 100,485, forward strand.
AAAGAATCCAAGCTTCTCAAGTTTCATTCTGCAATCGGCCGATTGCCTGAAAACAAAATCTAAACTTGAAAAGATGAAGGAGGAAAATGATGTTTAATCTTTTATTGGTTTGTGGTACAGGAGCGTCCAGTGGATTTATGGCCAAAAATATCCGCAAAGCAGCCAAAGAAGAAAATCTGGAAATCAACGTCAAGGCTCGAAGTGATTCTGAAATCGAGGAATATATTGACTCGATTGACCTTTTGCTCGTCGGTCCGCATTTACGTTATATGTTGAATGACCTGAATCAGATCGCTGCCCCTTACCATGTCCCTGTTCGGATCATCGATGATCGAGCTTATGGAGCGCTGGATGGTAAAGCTGTACTCCATTTTGCTTTAGACTGCCTCAAAGAAGAAAAGAAAGGAGTCAACTCATGAATCATTTTATGCAATGGATGACCGAGAGCTTTGCCCCACGAATGAACAAGATCGCCAAAAATCCATGGATTGCTTCGATTCAGGATTCGATCCTAACAACAATGCCGGTGATTTTAATCGGTTCCCTAGTCACCATCTTAACCATTTTTCAGTCCTTCATTCCGGGATTCCCGGATTTCACCTTATTGTCCAGTTTTTCTTTTGGGCTTCTTTCCTTATTTTTAGCTTATCTGATTCCCAATACCGTCATGATCAAAAAGCATCATTCCAAAACCGCAAAACAAGCAGGTTTAGCCGGCATTGCTTTCTTCCTCATGGTTGTAAATCCTTTGTTTGAAGAAGGAAATATGACCCTAACCTTCGCCAAACTGGGTTCCAGCGGCATGATCGCAGCGCTGATTTCCGGTTTGTTTACTGGGGCTGTCATGAATCTGTTTGCCTCACATTCGTTCTTTTCAGAGGACACCCCGATTCCTGATTTTATTACAGTCTGGTTCGATACTCTGATTCCGATTGCTTTGATTCTGATGGTTGGCTGGTTGTTTACCTTTCAGCTTCAGATTGATATCTTTGAGACGATCGCTTCGCTCTTTCAGCCTTTCGTAGCGATTGGTCAATCTTTCTGGGGATTTGTTTTCCTCAGCTTCATCGCTTATGGTTTTCTTTATTCCTTTGGCATTTCCGCCTGGGTTCTGGCGCCGATAACGCAAACCATCATGCTGAAAGGCATGGGCGACAACATGGCACTGGTGGCCGCTGGTGCAGCTCCAACCAATATTTTCTTAAAGGAAACGGTGCGGCTATTCATGGTGGGTGGATCTGGCGTAACCTTATCTCTAGCCATTATGATCGCATTTCTTGCCAAGTCAAAACGTTTGCGCCTGATCGGAAAATCGACATTTCTACCCTCGTTGTGCAACATCAATGAGCCTCTGATCTTTGGGATTCCGGTTGCCTTTAATCCGATTCTTATGATTCCGATGTGGATCTGTCAGCTGATCTGCCCGATCGTTGTCTACCTCACGCTGCAGGCAGGCTGGGTGCCGATTCCGGCTGCGCCTTGGGATTTCGGCTTTATGCCGCAGCCCATTGTCGCCTTCTTTGCGACGAAATCCATCGCCGGTGCTCTTCTTACGCTTGTTAACTTCGGCATTTCCTGGATTGTTTATTATCCTTTCTTTAAAATCTATGATCGACAATGCTGCGAAGAAGAAAATCAAAACCTGGAATGCAAAACAGAAGTGATTGAAAAGGAGAGGTTAGCCCATGAAATACAGTAACGAAGAGCTTAATACCACAGCCATGCAGATCATTCTGCACGCAGGCAATGGCAGAACCATTTTGAATTCCATTTTTGATCAGCTTGATGGAGATGCTGAAAGTTTATTAAAAGAAGCAAAAAAAGAAATTACCGAAGCTCATAAATTACAGACTGAGGTGCTGCAGAGGACAATCCATGAAGAAAACTTTGCCTCAACCTTGCTTTTCTCCCATGCACAGGACACGTTGATGAGTATTTACAGTGAATACCACACCACCGTCAATCTGTTAAAATTAAAAGATTTTCTGCAGGGGAAAAAATATGAATGATTTTTATTCTCAGTTTCCTGATGACTTTTTATGGGGATGTGCTTTAGCTGCGCATCAATGTGAAGGCGCTTGGAATGAAGGGGGAAAAGGCATCAGCACCGCGGATGTTGCGCGTCTTGGCGGGATTGGCAAAGCCCGGCAGCTTGATGATTCTGTTTTGCCGCATGTTCATTATCCATCTCATCTGGGAATTGATTTTTATCACCAATGGCCGCAGGATGTGAAGCTCCTTGCTGAAATGGGGTTGAAATGTCTGCGGCTTTCGATGGATTGGACGCGTATTTATCCAAAGGGAATTGAAGCCATACCGAACCCAGAAGGATTAAAATATTATCATGCATTAATCAATGCGCTGCTTGCTCATCACATTGAGCCGATAGTTACAATCAGTCATTTTGAGATTCCTCTGTTTCTGGCTCAGAATTACGGAGCCTGGAAAAACCGGGAGATGATTGACTTCTACCTGCATTACTGCCAAACTTTATTTACCGAATTCAAAGGTCAGGTCACCCGCTGGTTAACCTTCAATGAAATCAATCATAACGAGAATACGTCTGAGGCCGCAATGGCCTCTGCCTACCGTGTTTCTGGTATCCGGTATGATCGTGAAGAGAATATTTCTCAGATTGCCGCACAGAGTTCTTATTATATGATGTTGGCTACGGCTAAAGTGGTGAAGCTGGCCCATGATATTGATCCGCAGAATCAAGTGGGCTGTGTACTGGCTCTGCATCCCAGCTATGCTTTCGATTGTCAGCCGGAAACAGCATTAAAGAGTCTGCAGTGCCTTGAGAGTGATCTATATATTGCAGATACTTTATGCCGCGGAAAATTCCCTGATTATAAACGAAGACAGCTTGCAAAGCGAGGCTTGACTTTGGATATTCAGCCGGAAGATGAATGCGCTTTCCAACAAGGCAAATTAGATTTCGTAGCCTTCAATTATTATTCATCCACAGTCTGTATGTTAGATGAAAGTCAGTATCCTCAAGGGAATCATTTTAAAGGTGGTAAAAATCCAAAGCTTCCGGAAACCAAATGGGGTTGGCAGATTGATCCCACAGGACTCCGATACGCCCTGAATCTCTTCGATCGCCGTTACCAGCTGCCAATTCTGATCACCGAAAATGGGATTGGATTAGAAGAGAAACTTTCTGGCATTGAACCCATTGAAGATGATCAGCGAATTGCCTACTTAAAAGCTCATCTCCAAGCATTAAAACAAGCCCTGATTGAAGATCAAGTTCACTGTATCGGCTATTGTCTGTGGTCTTGTTTTGATGTAATTTCAGCTACAACCGGAGAAATGCGTAAACGCTACGGTTTAATTTACGTTGATCAGGATGATGAAGGAAAAGGTACACTTCGCCGCTGTCCTAAAAAATCTGCACAGTGGTATGCCCAAATCATAAAAGAGAATGGGAAAAATCTTTAACTTCCAATTGAAAGACTGCAACACTTATCATAAGCAGATATAGTTAAAAGAAGATCGAATTCCGATCTTCTTTTTTCAAAATTTAAGCGATTTTTAATTCTTTGTATGCGCAGAGAAAAAGCTTTATTTCAGCTCGATTTCATTTCCTTAACTGATCAATGGGTATTCCATCGAAATGCCGCTTGATTCTCTGTTCTCTACTTTATGTCTTCTAATAAAAAATCTTTCAAATGAACAATTCGAATTCCATTTTCGATCCCTGTATCCAAAGGATTCATGGTGACTACAAATTTCGGATAGTGATCCCGTATCTCCATTAAATTTCCTATTTCACGATCAGAATTTTCCGGAAGTTGTACGCAGACCTGAACATAAACTTTTTCATCGCGGCGGAGCGCAATAAAATCAATTTCTTTTGTTCCATTTTTACCAACAAACACATCATAGCCTCTTCGTTTAAGCTCCAAGAAAACAATATTTTCTAAGACGCCATCCAGCATTTTGCGATTATATCCAAGCAGTGCATATTTTAAGGAACAATCCGCAAGATAATATTTTTCTTGCGTTTTCAAAACGCTTTTTCCTTGAAGATCATAGCGTTGACAAGGATAGATGATAAAAGCTTGTTCCAGCCATCGAATATAATTATAGATTGACTCCACTGAAACTTTACGATGCTCGCTTTTTAAAAACTGGGAAATCGAGTTGGCTGAGAATGTTTTCCCCATATTTTCAATGATGAATTTTACAACTCGATCAAAAAGATCTTGTTTATTAATACGGTGCCGCTTTACAATATCCCGAGAAATAACTGTATGATATATGTCTTCTACGATCTGATAGGCTGAAGAAGCTTCATAGTCACCTAAAGCCACAATTGGAAAACCACCAAAGCGGATATATTCTCCCAACAATTCATTCTGAGATAAAGTACTTTTATTTTTAAATGTAAGGTATTCCTTAAAAGATAAAGGATAGACTGGAATCAATACATAGCGTCCTGTCAGATAAGTTGATATCTCACTGGACATGAGTTTTGAATTGGACCCTGTCACATAAATATCAGCGTCGGTTCCTTCTAATAAAGCGTTAACCGCTTTCTCCCAATCCCGAACCTCCTGAATTTCATCCAACAGAAGAACACAATGATCTTTCCCCTCCATAGCTGCTTTGAGTTCCTCAAACATTTGTTTTGCCGTAATATTTTGCGGAATATCCATTTCCGTATATCGTTTATGGATAATCGCATCTTCTGGAATCTTTCGCTTTAACATTTCCAATTTAAGCATTTCAAATATTGTCGATTTCCCCGAGCGGCGGATTCCTGCCAGAATTTTAACTAATGGTTTACCCATAAAGGGTTTGACTGCATTGATATATTCAGGTCTGTCTATCACAGTATCACTTCCTTTCTAATATAATACCAAAATACTCCTAGATTTATAACATTTTTTCAGGTCTAACCTTAAATACTTTTTCAATACTGAGTTTTTCACCATATTGGCTTCCCTTATTTTAGTTAATTTTAATCGCTTTAGAGTCTAATGATTTCAACAGAGATTAGAGAAAACTGATAAGATCTGATCTATTCCGTTCTTCCTTATTTGCCTGTTCACTGATAAGATGAATGTAGTAATAAGCAACATCCTGGCTTCTGGAACGGGTCAGACTGCTTGAGCCATCGAGTTTCCCTTCTGCAATTTAAACTTATTTATAAAGTTCACTGAACTTGAAAGAGAGAACTTTTATGCGAAAACACAAAATTTTATATCTTATCCTTTCACTTCTGCTTCTTCTTTCTGGTTATCTGGGATATCGCCGCTGGCATATCCAACTTGTTGACAGTCAGGAAAAACCAGCCTGTCTTTGGCTGAAGACCGATTCATCGCCGTTTCTTTTTCTGGATCTTCATCGTCAGTTTCAATCTGATGCTTCCATGAAGATCCTTGAAACGCAATTTTGGACAGAAAAAATGATTCCCATCATAACGACACCTTCCAAAATCACAGCCAGCTATACAAGCTATCAGCTGCCGACGGAGTCGGGCGAAACTGCCCGTTTTTATGTCAATGAGCATCCGATCAACAATCACTGCGGATTATCCTTCTTTTATATGCAGGAAGGTGAAACCCTCCGAGAAACTGAAACCGCCGTCTGGGTTCAGTTTGTTCAATCGGTTTCCGATCCTGACTCATCCAATTCATCCGTTCAGCGCGTCTGGCAGATGCGCAGCAGCGAAGTTGAGATAACCATCGAGTTTGCGGACAGTTTAACCGACTCCATTTTGCCTGCCGCGGAAAAGACGTTCGCGCAGCTGGCTTCCTGATTATTTCCCGGGAAACGTTCATTGCTTCATTCGTTACAACATAAAAAGCTCCTCATGCGGAAATTGAATCCCAGACATGAAGAGCTTTTTTGTTTAGAATGCCAGAGTTGTCCCCCACTGTTCCTTATCCATTCCTGACCAGACGATGACATGGCCCATTCCCTGTCGTTCGTTGACCAGCACAGCGTCAGAAGGTCCCATATAATCTTCATGAGCGATCATAACCGTAAACTGATCTGCCCCTTTTTGGATAACCCAGCCTTCCGCAACCTTTTTCGCAAAAGGACGATCCTGCCGGCTGACTAAGCTGACCGGCGCATTGACCGCAAAACACGGCGCTTTTTCTCCTTTAGGATTGAGTGAGAAAATCGTTGTGATCGAAGCGAAGCCCGATGCATTCAGCTCTGTTTCCAGCATTTTCGACGGCGTCGTCGTATTGTAATGCAGCGACAGCCGGGTATCTGTCAGCCGTACTTGCGCGTTGTCCGCCAAAGTCAGAACTTCACAATCGCTGTGATTCAGACTCAATGCCGTAGTCTGTCCTTTCAATGTCACTTCCGCAGCAGGCGAAAAATGCCAGCGCTGCACAATTTTATGCGTGTCTTTCGGATTGGCATAAATTTCATCATGGACTAAAATCAGGTCTTCGCGCAGCCAGACGACTTTTCGGCTGAGCACTGCACTTCCGGTTTCCAGATCCATATAGCCAAGCGCGGCTCCCTGGGCCAGACGGAAGCCGCAGCTTTCACTGGCCTGCGTATTGAGAGACCAAGAAAGCTTGTGATATCCCCACGAACGCTTGCATAGAATCGAAGGCTGATCATCCAGCTCGATGACATTGTGCGCCTTCGGACCTTTAAACTCAAATCGTTCCGGCTTGTCCACATAGGTCAGCCGGCCGCTGTCGCGCACGATATCTTCACCGCGATAGAACAGATCGACATGCAGTTTGTCTTCATGCGCATGTCCGCCGCCATGAACTCCATTGGTGAAATGCAGCCAGGTTTGATCTTCGGTATCGCTGCTGTGCCAGAAAATATGACCGCTGTCCGGGAAAACGACAATCCGCCGGCCAGAAGGAAGAGCCGACATCGCCGCATAAGCCGCAGCGGCTTCTGCCCCTAAATCAAACACACAGTCAAAATCAAATTCCGTATAACCAGCCGCTTTCCACTGCGGATTGTTAAAGCTGTACGCCGCTTTGGTAATAATATCGCGGACATCTATGTCATCGCTGTCGCCCATCGCCATTTCAATCCCATCCGGCTTTTTGTGTTCAACGCAGAATTCGATCATCTTCGCCAGCCGTTCATTGTATCCCTCAGGCAATTCGATGTGATTGCGATCTGCCAGGATCTTTACTTCCAGGAAGTCCTGCGCCACTTCATTGTGATACATTGTCGACTGCTCCCAATGTACGCCGTCCGGGTAAACCTGGCGCTGCAGCTGCAGATCCAACCGATGCAGCGACTCCTGAAGCATCGCTGCGCTGAACGGATGCTCCGGCATCAACAATGCTGCCGTGAATAAACCATGGTTTTCCAAAACACCCCAGTTGGAAATGATTTTTGTGCTGTTCCAGACTTCGGCGATGAACTTTTCCTGCTCAATCATTGATTCTTCAAACAGGCTGCAGAAGCTGTCGGTCAGCGTCGGACTATTGCGGAACAGACAGAAAGCCTTAATCCACAGATTCATCCGAATTCCGGTTTCCAATGTCCGGCAGGCGTTGGCACAATCCGGATCCCGCAGATTGATCTGACAGATCCAGCTCTTGCACTGTCTGACAAACGCTTCGGCATACTTTTCATCGCCCGTCAGGACATAGGCCTGACCCAGGGTAATCCAGAAATGATGACGGTTAAACGCAAAGATCCATTCCGGATCATCCGCAGGCTGATGCAGCCAGTTGATTTCCTTGTCAAAGACAACTGGAATTTCCGTGTATTCCATATCCCAGCGCAGATCAAAACGGAAGCTCTGGGCGCAGGCTTCATCCGCGCGTTCGACGATTTTGGCAATCTCCGACTGCGGGCAATGAGTCAGCACATACTGCTTTACCGCTTCAACGTCCTCAACAAAGAAATGCTTGTTCTGGGCAAAAAATTCGTTTTTTTTCATGGCTTGCTCCTTACCAGTACCGGTTCCAGTCCGTGACCATTCGTGTCAGAGCTTCCATATAATAATAGTCGCCCCAGCTGCAGCATTCATCCACGCCTTTATTGCGGCAGGTATTGGTCGGCGTATGCCGGTTATACGTGCTGTGAAGCAGAATGCCGTTGGATGAATTCCAGTCCTTGACCTCGTAATTGTCGATCAGCGATTTCATCATCTGACGGGCCAGCTTTGTATAGTATTGCGCCTCTTCCGGCTCCAGTACCTTGGCCGCTTCCAAGAAGCCGCAGATCACAATCGCTGCCGAAGAAGAATCGCGCGGTTCACTGCTTCCGTCAGTAAAATCAAAATCCCAGAATGGAATCAGATCTTCCGGCAGATGCCGCAGGTAGTAATCACTGATGTGCCGGAACAATTCAAGATATTCCGGATCCTGGGTATATTGATAGCTCAGAATCGTTCCATAAACGCCCCAGGCCTGTCCGCGCGCCCAGGCTGAATTATCCCGATTACCCTGATGAGTCACACCTTTAAGCGGCAAACCCGTTTCCGGATCAAAGAAGTAGGTGTGGATCGTTGAATAATCTTCACGCACAACACATTTCATCGCCGTGCGGATATGCCGATGTGCGATGTCCGCAAATTTCGGATCGCCGGTGACTTCACTGGCCCAATATAATAACGGCAGGTTCAGCAAACAGTCGATAATCAGCCGATAGCTGCCCTTGTCCCCCATCTCTCCCCAAGCCTGAATGAATTCGCCTTTTTCCTGAAATCGGGTGATCAGTTTTTCTGCCGCCAGAATTGCCGCCTGCTTTGCGGTTTCATCCCCGGTTAATTTCCAGCCGGCGACGCAGGAGAGTGAATACAGAAAACCGAGGTCATGATGATCAACACTGAATTCCTCATGAATCCGCTTGTAGAAATCCTCAACCTGAATCAGCGCGGCATACTTAAAGATATTTTTCTTTGTATGTTCATAGGCCAGCCAGATTTCACCTGTCCAGAAGCCGTTAGTCCAGTCCTTGTTGATAATCGGCTGATAGAATAAATCCGTACTGCTTGCGGATTGATATTGATAGGTAAATTCCGGCAGGTTCTTTTCTACCTGGGTGCAGGCACGGTCCAGCGCGGCGATCATTTCTTCGTGTGTCGCCTGGGGTTTCTCTAAAAATTGAATACGATCCATGTCCGAGATCCTCTCTTTCTCTTCTTCCTTGAGTTTATCATCATTTTTCGCTATGATAAATAGGAAGGTTAAGGTTTTTTTGTATAAATTAAAGAAAGAGGAACGGAAAATGGAAGATTTCAGCGTCGCATTCCGTTATGCGATTCAGCGTGAATGTACTTTAGAATGGGGAGTGAAGCGCGATCGCATCGACTACAACAACCTTGTGTTCATATTAAAGGGAAAAGCCTGCTATAAAATTGATGATCAGGAGTTGCTTTTAAGGGAGAACCAGGTCCTTTTAATTCCTGCCGGAAGTCTGCGGGAAGCGCATCGGCTGCCGGAAGTCCCGCTCACACTGCAGTCTTTTGATTTTTACAGCGATCAGCCGCTGCCGGCTTTGCCTCAGCGTGTCCTGACCCTGGATCGGCTGGATTTCTATCTGCCGTTATTTCAGGATTTTAATCGTCATTGGCTGACGGATAAACCGTTATCGCGCTTGCATTGCAAGTCGGTATTTTATCAGATTTTAGATGAGCTGTATCAGACTGCCTGGGCGCAGCAGGAGAATCCGCATGTCCGGCAGATGAAAAACTACATTGAATCGCACCTGACCCAATCCATCACCATGGAGGATCTAGCCTGGGTCAGCGGCCTGAACGTCGTGTACTGCGGTGCGTTGTTCAAACAGGAAACGGGCATGAGCGCACTGCGCTACTGGCGCACGCTGCAGATCCGCAAAGCGGCGCAGCTGTTGAGCGAGCCCGATATTTCCGTCAGTGAAGCTGCCTGGCAGGCCGGATTTGACGATTTATTTTACTTTTCCAAATTGTTCAAAGAAATTCAGGGTTTGTCGCCTAAAGCTTATCAGCGCCGGCATGCCGGTCAGCATTCTTCGCAATAAGAAAAGATCCGCCCCTCCCTTTCTGGATTAGAAAGTCCTGCGGATCTTTTTTAATTCATGAACGCTTGAAAACGATGACTTACTGTTTCACGTACGCCGCGGCCGATTCTCCGGCTACTTTTCCGGTTACCGCGGCATGCGCATTAGCATCGCCGCAGACATAACCATAAGCGCGGTATCCGCCGGTGGCTTCCCCGGCACTGTATAGTCCGGCAATCGCCGTCCCGTCTTCTTTTAATACACGGCACTGTTCATCGAGTGTCAGACCACCGAAGGTCATAACCCCGCCGGCTGCAACCTGAATGCAGTAATAAGGCGCGGTTTCCATCTTGTTAGTGAAAATCGTCCGTCCCAGTTCATCTTCCTGGCTTTCCACCGCGGCATTGTATTTTTCAACGGTGGCCGTCAGCGCTTCCGTCGGCAGTCCAACCTTTTCTGCCAATTCTTCCAGGGTATCGGCTTGTTCTACAATCCCCATGCTTTGATAAACAGAAACTTTATAGACATTCTCTGCCACGGTTTGATCAAAAATTTCATAGACAAACGGTTCTCCGGTTTCCACAACACTTCTTGACGTATCAAAAGGATCGCCGGTTTCATTGCAGAAACGATGACCTGTGGAATCGGTCAGGATCGCTCCGCCGGAAAGGACCATCGCCGTGATCAGCATGTTCTTTTTGACATCCACCGTGGCAGAACCATACGCTGCTTTGTCCATATCTGTCAGCTTCGCTCCCAACCGCGCGGCTTCCTCAATCATCTCGCCGGTTGTTCCCGGACTGCCGGCATAGCTCATTTTGGCATATTCATCGCCCCAATACCGGGAAAGCATTTCCGGACTGCCGCCGAATCCGCCGCTGGCAATGATCACTGACTTCGCCGTATATTCGACTGGCGTGCCCTTTTGATCAACAACCACGCCAATCACTTCGCCCTGATCATTCGTCCGCAGCGACTGCACCGGACTTTCATATTGAATCTCTACACCCTGCTTTTCAGCCGCTTCCACCAAACCGGAAACCAGCTCGTTTGCATCCGGCATGGACTGGTGCGCCCGGTAGGCTGTACTGCCCACCCCCTGGGTCACCTTCTCTGAAAATTCAACGCCGTTGTCCATCAGCCAATCCAGGGTTTGCCCGGAAAGCTGGCTGACCAGGTTCATTTGAATCGGATCCCGATCCGCACTGGCTCCCTGCGCCATATCCTTGGCATATTGCTCTGGGGAATCTTCAATTCCTGCCTGGGCCTGCAGCCGTGAACCGGCAGCTTGTAAAATTCCGGTGGAAAGAATACAGTTGCCTCCAGCATACGCCATCTTTTCAAGGACAATGACCTCTGCCCCCTGTTGGGCAGCACGGACTGAAGCTGAAAGTCCGGACAATCCAGCACCGATAACCAAAACATCAGCCGTTGTTTTCACTTCTGTCTTTGCGGTCGGTTCCGCCGTTGGCTGGGCGTCCTGATTCTGCGGTGCGGTTGAGCAGCCGGTGGATGCCATCAACAGCGCACTCAGAAGCAGGATAAAACTCTTTTTTCCAAAACGCATAACACATTTCCTCCCTTCGATACGATTAACTTGTGTATCGTTGGACAAAGTATAAGCGTTATACAAGCTTGAAGGTCAAGTCTTATTTCTATTCCATTTCCTCATCCTGAATAGGAATCCAGACGTCATAGTAATGATTGATTGTGTTATTTTCGCCCATAACCCGCGCTATGCTTCGGCCTAAAATATCTCCGGCCAAAACAAAAGCGTGTTTTTTTAAATAGCTGAAAGCGGGTTGAAGGTTTTCGTAATGCAAAAAGACTTGATCCTCAATCCGGAAGATCATGTGAACACAGGATGCGGCCGGATAATAGACGCTGTCCTGACGGTCCAGGCCTAAGCTTTCCGCCATTTCGGCTTCCATCGCAAAGCCCCAATGCAGATGATGGTCAGAGTCGTCTTTAGAGAATAAAAATGACAGATCGGCAGCCGGCATCCAATCGGTCCACTCCGTTCGTGCCGCCTTTGTTTTTTCACCAGTCAGAAAATGATCCTCGATCTGATGATCCATCCGCCACACTGCTGGACGGCGCTGAATGGTGATCCTGTTCAATTCACTATCTAGGCTTTCCAGCAGCTGGATTTTCTGCCGAAAACCATTCAACAGAAGACGCTGGCGTTCCAGGCGTTTTTCCTCGGCTTCTTCAAGCTTTCGGAAGCCTTCGCAATACTCCTTGAAATCCACGTTATTCAAAAGCTGGACAGACTCCTGCAACGAAGCGCCGATATTCTTCAATTCCTTCATTTTGATCAGATAATTGCCATCCACAACGGTATATCTGCGGTATTGATTTTCCTGATCCCGATGCGGCACCACTGCTCCCTGACTGTCGTAAAAACGAATCGTCGGCGCACTCATGGACAAAAGGGATGCCATTTCCCCGACAGTATACTGATGAAAATTGCGTGTCTTTTCCTGATCTGCCCGAATTCTGTTTTTCATTGAGATTTCTTTCCTCTGTTCATCCATGTTCATTCCGCCTCTTCCGACAGGGCTTCAATATAGAAGCTGACCGGCCGGAATCCGTCATTACAGGAAATCATAGCGGATTTGGGATTTTTCATCCATCCTTTGTAAAGATCTTCCCCACCGCAGGCCAGCGCCATGACAAAGGCGGAAAGGCTGCCCCAGGCACTGTCACAAAATCCTTCCGGTTTCTCCCAGCCATTCGTGATGAACACCTGCCCTTCTTTCATTCCGCAGGCGTTTTCCATCGGATTTTCAAAACGCTCCATTAAATCCCGATGCTGCGTGATCTTCATCACAGTAATTCGACATTTTTTCATAGCACCCTCCTGCTTCTTGTCTTTATTTTAGCATAAAGCGGCCAAGTCCTTCCTGCGAAATCTTTTCGGCCGGATGCCGGTCCCCTTTTCTGTTTCCTCCTTGTTCCTTTTTTAAACAATTTTAAGTTCTTAAGCTTTTGCCTTCATTTCCGGGCCCGTGTGATCTGTTCACTTTCCCATATCAATTGGAAAAAGATCTCTTTTTCTAAATATGCAGTCCAAAAAAAACTGACCTTTACTTCGAGGGGCCAGTTCGCTTCTCATTTCATTGATTCAAGTTGGATTCTTTTGCTTATTCTTTTGAATCGGGATCTTCTTTTTTCCCCTTTCCTTTCTTCTTTTTTCTTGATTTTTCCTGATTCTCATCCATTAAAATTTTTCGCCGTGTCTCTAGGATTTCATCGATTTGATCAAAACAGGGTGAATCAAAGAATTCCTTGATTGAAATATCCAATGTCAGACAGATACAATAGATCGTCGGAAGGTATAACGTTTCCTGCGGTTTAGACATAAAGGAAGAAATTGTGCTGTTGCCGCAGGCTTTATTGCTTAATGAGCTATAGGTCAAATTATACTTCTTACACAGTTCATCAATCCGCTTGCGCAGGGCTTCGCTACATTTCATCTCTATACTCCTTTGTCTAAATCATCAAACAGATCACTATCAAAGAATTCGGCGAACGACATATCAAACGCAGCAAGGATCTTACAGCAGGTGTGCAGCGTCAGGTACTTGTCCGGCTCTCGTTTATAATTGTAGAACACATTCTTGTTGACGCCACTGATCTTGGACAGCTTGTATATGGACCAGTTTCTTTTTTTGCATAGCTCGTCAATCCGTTTAAAAACCGCTTCATTCAATTTCATTTAATGTATCCTTTGTATCAACACAAAATAGTCAATAACATCCAATTCCGCTTTTATTATACCCAGACGCGTGATAGAATTGAAATTGGGGGTTATGTTCTAATTATGGTAAATAAAGGAATGCTTAACGTAGGTTCATTCATTCACCAGGTTCGTACAAAAAAAACATATCGTTAGAAATGCTTTCTACGGTCACTGAAATCTCGGTTAATGAATTAATTGCTTTGGAACAGGGGCAAGATTGTCTGGTTTCCGACTACTTCATCCTCTTAACAGCTTTGGGATTTGACTGGGATCAAATTGTTGAAGCCCTTCAGCAGGGTCAGCAGGAGGAATGAAAAAGGAAAGATTGTCTTTTTAAACGGCAGGAAACTCCTGATTCACATTTTGGCAAAACTTATTTCTATTGATAAGAAACAGGCAGGGCGGCTCTTCTCAGTTTTGTCAGAGTTGGAAACGGTGATCATGGAATCCGAGCTAATATTTCAATATCTGCTTGCCGCTTTCATCTATCCTGTTTTAAGTAAAAAAACAGATGAAAATTCGAGAAACACGCTATCTTTTAGAAAAGAACGCAATTCAATGCGAGGTTTATTTATCCGCCAAGTTCATTACTGAATTGATATATGATTTTTTCAGCCGCCGGAATAATGATTCCAAAGCGGTCTATTATCGGAATTTATTAGATCGGAGAAAATAAGTCAATACCCTAGAAAGAGAGATCAGGATGATGGAAAGAACTCAAGCCTTACTGGAACAACTGGCTCAGGACAATCAGGTTACAGTTGATGATGTCATAGAAGATTTGCAGCGGCGCATTGATGAAGCCTGGGCGGGAACGGAAAACAGCCTGCTACATGCGTTTTTCAAAAATCAAAAACCCTGCCCGGGGATGTTTATCTTGGCCTTCGATCTGCTTCAGGAAATCAACGATCAGGTTCAGGAAATTCTCGAAGCGATGATTCAGGAAGAAAGCGAAGCGGGAATTGAAACTTCGATTGAAGTGGCCGATCAATTAACCAGCGAACAGCTCAAAGATCCGATTGAAACTTTCCTGGCGATGCTAAAATCTCTGAAAAACAATGCGCCGATCATCCGGATGATTTACCGCCAACAGGCATAAACCGATCTTTGATCCACTCCATTTGACGAAGAAGCTTCTGTTTCAACAGGCGAACGATGCAGTTCGCTTTTTTAATGGAACGGTAGTTTTTTCTGTCAAACATCCGGCTGCATATCGGCAGACAGGAAAAAGGATCGACATTTTTTACCGTCAATCCTAATTCAACTTCATTTTTTGATTTTCTTTACAACGAAGGTATGGAATTCAGGTCTATGTTAAATCGGTTCCATTGGACGCGATCACCTTGCGGTACCAGGCGAAGGAATCTTTTTTTATCCGTCGGTAGCTGCCGTTGCCTTCATCGTCCCGATCGACATAGATAAAACCATAGCGTTTTTTCATTTCTCCAGTAGACACACTGATCAGATCCAAGCAGCCCCAGGCCATATAGCCGATCAGATCCACGCCATCCTCTACCGCCTTGCGCATTTCATTCAGATGATCACGCAGATAGGCAATGCGGTAGTCATCATGCACTGTCCCATCCGCTTCCAGCTGATCCACGCAGCCGATTCCGTTTTCCGTGATCATGATCGGAACCCGATAGCGATCATACACCTTGAGTAAGGTTGTCCGCAGACCCACCGGATCAATTGGCCAGTTCCACTCGGTTTCCGTTAAATACGGATTCTTGATGCCGCCCATGATGTTGCCGCTGGTTTCCTCACTGAATGGCTGGGTACTTTCTGAAATACTTTGATAATAGGAAAAGGTGTAGTAATCACAGACCCCTTCTTTCAATAATGCTTTTTCGGTGTCATTCAGCTGCAGCGCAACCCCGCGTTTTTCCAGTTCGTTCAAAGCATAGAACGGATACTCTCCCTTTAACATGACATCCGCGCAGGTGTTGTTATAGAACAGATCGTTTTTCAACACCAACAGGACATCGTCGGGATGACAGGTTCGCGGATAACGGGTAATATGGCAGATCATGGTTCCAAAATGGAAGTTGGAATTGATCTGACGGCCGCGGATCACCGCTTTTGCCGATGCGATCATCATATTGTTTAAAGCGTTGAAGCGCTCATTGGGATCATCCTTCTGTTGGGTGAAGAATTGGGCCTCCGGATCGATCAGCGCCCCCTGACCTAAAGCGCTCATTGGCAAAAACATATCATTAATTTCATTGAACGGAATCCAATACCGGACTTCCTCTTTATAATATTCAAACAACGTAACAGCATAGCGGACATAGAGATCGATTACTTGTTTATTGACCCATCCGTGATAACGCGTGCCGACAGCCAGAGGGATATCGCTGTGGGAAATCGTCACAATCGGTTCAATCGCATATTTTTTTAATTCCGCAAAAACATCGTGATAAAATTGAATTCCCTTAGGATTGGGCATGGCATCATCCCCATGAGGGAAGATTCGCGCCCAGGAAATCGACATCCGGTAAGCCTTAAATCCCATTTCGGCAAACAGCGCGATATCTTCCTTATAATGATGATAGAAATCAACGGCAGTATGGGATGGATAAGTATATTCTTCCTTCATTTCTAACGAGATCCGGCGCGGACCAGTATGGGAGCCGACAGTCACGATATCGGCCACACTGAGACCCTTGCCGTCTTCAAGATAGGCGCCTTCGACCTGGTTGGCTGCGGTCGCCCCGCCCCAGAGAAAATCACTTCTGAAATTTTTCATCTTCTACTCCTCAAATTTGAGCAAGCTCATCGCAATCCAGGTGACAACCATGGCGACACCCACGCCTAACAGATACCAGGGGAAGGTTTCAGTCATCGCTAAGACAATCGTCCCAAACGGAACAAAACCAAACGACAGATACTGAACCGTGAACGCCCCCATGATCGCACCGCCGGCAGCCCCGCCGATCACAGTTGCCCACAGAGCTTTTTTATACTTCATGATCAGACCGAACATGACCGATTCTGTGACGCCGATCAAAGCGGTAACCCCGGTGGATAAACCCAGCGACTTGGTTTCTTCCTTTTTGGATTTATAGAAAATAAACAGCGCGCAGACGGCCATTGCCGCATTGGAAGCCGCGGTGCAGGGATAGATGAAATCGTAGCCGAGTGTCGCCAGGTTCTGCACGGTAATCGGCGACATCGCTACCTGCATGCCGGTCATCAACATAAATGGATATAAAGCGCCGCACAACGCACCACCGACCGGTCCCAGCGAAGTATACAGCCACAGAATGCCCTGTGCGACAAAGGTACCGATCCAGTTGCCAATCGGCGCCAGAATCATCCAGCCGACAACTGCCGAAAGCATAACGGAAACCAACGGTGTAACAATGATGTCAATCATCTTCGGCACAACTCGCTTGCAGGCCTTTTCAACAAAGGACTGGAAATAGACGATCAGAATTGCCGGAATGACTGTCGATGCATAACCGGCATAGGTAATCGGAAGAAAACCAAACAGCTTGATCGACGTGCCGGCCATGGCGGAGAAGGTCGGATGCATGATGATCGCGGCCGTGGTTGCCGCTAAATAAGGATTGCAGCGGAACCGTTTGCCCGCGGAAAAGGCAGCCAGGATTGGCAGGAAGTAAAAGGCAGCTTGGGAACAGGTAAAGAAAAACGTATAGGTCGCGGAATTGGGATCGATCCATCCTAATGTCTGAATCGAATACAACAGTCCCTGAAGCAGACCGCAGGCTACGATCGCCGGAATGAACGGCGCAAAGATCGAGGATAGTGTTTCCATGAACGTTCCCAACAGATCTTGGATGCCTTTCTTTTCGGGTGAGAGCGAATGGTCAAGATTTTCATCAATCCCTTCCTGTCTTTGAAAATCACCGACCTGACAGAGTGCTTCATAAACATCGTTGACTTCGTTTCCGATAATCACCTGAAACTGATTGTTGCTCCACTTGGAACCAAACACCGAAGCGAGCTTGTTGATTTCTTCCGCTTCTACCCGATTTTTATCTTTCACGGTTAAGCGCAGTCGTGTAACACAGTGCGTTGCGAATGAAATGTTGTCTTTGCCTCCGACATGTTTTAAAATATCGGCAGCCAAAGTCATGTAGTCTTTTGTCATACTCTAAATCTCCTTCTCTTTTGTTTTTCTCTTCTATGGGGATCCAGTCCCGCGCGTTAGACTGGGATCCCCATTTTTTGTTTGTTCCTCAACGTTGAACGTTAAGGCCGCAGAAATAACATCCCTTGGTTTTACACTGTCGGTTGCGCACAGCGCTCACGATCACATAAACGCTGAACATGCAGGATCAGATAAAACTTCTCTTCCTCACCAATCGGATAACCGCTGGCTTCCAGATAGACCGCCATGGCACTGACGACTTCGCAGATTGGGGCATACCGTTCTTTAATCGTCTGGTATAGGGAATAGGAAACATTCTGCGGAGGTTGTTGATTCATCCGCCGAAGCAAATACTGCAGATGTGTCGCAAAACGGGTGTAGTTAAACGATTTTCGATAGATCGGATGATGCAGATACGCTTCAATGATCCGCGTACAGCCGTCGATCAGTTCTTCTTCCTGCTGCGTATTGGAAGTTTTGACAGACAGCTCGGCGTTAATAAGATTCAGTGCAATGCCTGCTTTCTCACTTTCCGGCAGTCGGATATCCAGCTGTTCCTCCACTCGCTGCAGCGTTCTTTCCGCCAGCTTCATTTCTAACGGATAGCTGCTTTCCAATTCATAGATCAGCGGCATTTTCAGCTGAATTTTCTTGTTCATCCGTTCGATGCAGAACTCCAGATGATCGGCCAGCGTAAAGGGCAGATTGGCATTCAGCTCAGCCGGGATCTGGTCGACCGCTTCGTTGTAGATCTGATCCGCGATCTGCAGGATCTTGGGATTAACCGTCTGAATCAGGCGGATTGTTTCCGAGTTGAAACCGTAATATGTACGGGAAATGATCGAGAGATCTGTCAGCTCGCACGGCATTTTCTGAAATCCGACGCCGCGGCCTTCAACAATGACTTTTTCACCCTTGGAATCCTCCGCCAGCGCAAAGTTGTTATTGATCTTTTTTAACAGCTTCATAAGCGTTCTCCGGTCATGACGGTTTCTGAAGCTTTTACGGACTGCAGATCCAAATGTTTTTCCCAATGCCAGTTTGATGCTTTGGTGATCAGCATCATCACCGTCAGGTCATAGGCGCTTAAAAGCTGGCGGTCAAACCGAATGATCGGCTCACCCCGACGGACTGGATCGTTGACCTTCTTTAAGGCTGTAAATCCCTGTCCCTGCATTTCTACCGTATCCATGCCGATGTGAATCAACAGTTCCACATCTTTGCTGCGAATCCCGAAGGCATGCCGGGTTTCAAAAAGCATGATCAGTTTCCCATCACAGGGAGCACAGACAAGCTCTGTATGCGGATTCACCGCGATCCCATCGCCTAAGTTTTTACTGGCGAAAAATGGATCGCTGACCTGTGTGATATCGAGCAGATCCCCTTCTGCCGGAGCACCTAAGATCATCGTTTTCTTTGCGAACAGACTTAACATGTTAACACCTCCTTTGTGCAACAAAAAAGGGAGGCAAACCATAACCAAAACAAATGTTCTGGTTAGTTATGCCTCCCTTACGAGTTACAGTCTAACGATAATTTAAAATTACACCTGAATTTTCTTTTTGTCAAGCGCTTTCATGAACTGAGCTCAAGAATTCAACGCTGATCATTCCCACAGCATGCGCATTCCATTCCGCTAAAATCAGAGCTGAAACATTGAAATTGAAATTTTTCCTTCTAATCGCAAGAAAGTGCTGCAAGCATCACTCTGAAAGTCTAAACCTTCAGAGCCCCTCTCTGTTTCTTGCCAGGAGAGTATTCCTGCAGTTCTGTTCCTTCCTCCTCTCTCTTGCTTCACAAGATGAAGGCTGTGTCGAAGGTTCTTCCCCACAGGCGTCTTCGTTCTCTTTCTGTTTCTTAATTTCG
>NZ_HE998571.1:121939-139507 GCF_000327285.1 Holdemania massiliensis AP2
AAAAAAAAGATGAGTCGGACATGCTGACTCATCTTCCCCACTTTCAATAACAGTTGTTCACGCTTTTAATGAAAGAATAGAGGTTTCTTATAATTTCCTTATTTCGCCTGACCTAAGCATTCTGTAACGCCTTTGATGACAGCGTTGGAAGAATTGGTCGCACCGGAAATGGTATCAACTTCTGCAGAGTTTGCTTCTACGATAGCAGCACAGACTTTTTCCATCGCTACGTCGCCCAGACCTGCTGTTTCAGCCTGTTCCGGAGTTGTAACGCTGGTGATCTTGCCGCCTTCGATTTTTACTTCGACAGTAACGTCGCCGTTGTTGCCCTTCTGTGTTGATGTGTATGTGCCGTCTTTGTAGCCAGCTGCGTCGCCGCCCTTATCCTTGCTTCCGCAAGCGCTCATCGACAGAACCATCATGCCTGCCAGAGCAAGTGCTAAAAACTTTTTCATGGTAATTTCTTTCTCCTTCCACAAATATCGAACGATGTCGATAGTCTAATCATATCAACACCCGTTTCCAATGTCAATTCCTGAACGATCTGTTCTTGCGGAAAATCGCTTTAAAACAAGGCTGAAAGCGGCTTACAGGTCATCTTTGAGGGCGGAAGCTTTGGCATAGGCACTGGAACGGGCTTCAAAGAAATCCGTTTTGATCAGATTGGCGTTGGCATACTGGCTGACCCATTTCATGGAGGAAGGTTCCTCTTCTTCCCCCGGATAGATCAGATCCAAACCAATCGCTTTCGCTCGAAGATTGCCGAGATAGTGGATATAATCGCGGATCATCGTCTTGTTTAATCCGGGAATCTCATCGCCGAGAATCGAACAGCCCCATTCGATTTCCTCCTCAACTCCCTGCTTCAGCATATCCCGATATAGCTGCTCATATTCCGGGACAAATAGCTGCGGTTCTTCTTTGCGCAGTTCCAGGATGATGCTGCGGAACAGCCACAGATGAGTATTTTCATCACGGTTGATGTAGCGGATTTCCTGGACTGAACCCGGCATCAGTCCCATTCGGCCAAGGTTGTAGAAAAACATGAAGCCGGAATAGAAGTAGATGCCTTCCAGGATATAGTTGGCCATGAGCGTTTTCATCAGCTGCAGCGGCGTCCGCTGTTCGATAAATTCATTATACAGACCGCCGATAAACTCATTCCGTTTCAATAAGCGCGGATCTTCTTTCCACTGGTACAGAATTTCTGTGCGCTGATCCGGAGAACAGAAGGAATCGAGCATATAGCTGTAACTTTGCGAATGCACTGCTTCCTGAAAGGCCTGAATTGTCAGACAGAGATTGATTTCATTGGCCGTGATCACTTCCCCAATATTCGGCAGATTGGCCGTCTGGATACTGTCGAGGAAGATCAGAAACGATAAAGTTTTATCGAGAGCGGTCTTCACAGCGGGTTCCAGTTTCGGATAATCCTTGAGATCCTGACCGAGATTGATTTCTTCGGGAATCCAGAAATTATTCATAGCCTGGCGGTACCAGTCAGATACCCAGCCATACTTCAGTGTGTTGAAATCGTTGAGATTGGTTGTGTTGCCATTGATCATCCGGCGCAGCCGCACGTCAGTATCGCCCTGAGCATTAAACAGAGCTTTGCGTTTGAGTTGTTCAGACATGATAGTTCCTCCTTAATCGAGTCTAAGCTTGCACAAAATCACCGCGGAATTCCTATTAAAAGCTGTCAATATTGAAAGATTGCGCAGCCGCAAGCGGATTTCTCTACAAGTTTTGTTTAAGCAGAACAGGATTCGCACTCTTCCACCTCCAGCGACTGACTGCGGACATAATACAGCGTCTTGACGCCTTTTTCCCAAGCCAGAATCATCAGGTTCAACAAATCCCGCAGCGAATAATCCGTGGTGATATAAAGATTCACGGATTGAGCCTGGTCAATATGCCGCTGCCGGACGGCGGCGGCTCGGACAACCCAGGTCTGATCGATCTGATGTGCCTTTTTGTAATACCAATAGGTCTGATCGTTCAGCTCCGGCGCTACACGGGCGATGATGCTGCCCTTTTTTTCCTCTAAGAAAAACTTGTTCATGATCGGATCAACGCCGGCACTGGTTCCGGCGATTACTGAAGTGGAGCTCGTCGGGGCGATGGCTAACAGCCAGCCATTGCGTAAACCCTGCTTCGAGACTTCCTTAGCCAGCGCCTGCCAGGCCGGAGATTGATAGTGACGTTTCGTAAAATAGGCTCCGGTCTGCCAGTCAGAGCCTTCAAAATAGGCATACCGGCCTTTTTCCTGAGCCAGCTTCAGACTGGCGCGGATCGCGTTGTAGTTGATTGCCTCAAACAAAGCATCTGTGGCTTTGAGATGTTCTTCCGATTCAAAGAAAACCGAACGTTTGGCCAGCCAGTGATGCAGTCCGCTGACACCCAAACCGATTGCCCGCCATTGCTGCGAGGTCCGCTGAGCCTGCGGCAGAGGATAAGCATTGAGATCGATCACATTATCCAGCGCCCGGACCGTCACTTCTATGACGGAACGCAGCTCGGCTTCATCTTCAGTATTCAGCCGGCCAAGATTCAGCGATGCCAGATTGCAGACCACCATTTCTCCGGCTTTGGCCTGTTCCACGATCACGGCATCGCCATCGATATCCACTAACCGAGTTTCAATTTCACCCATGGGCTGAATGTTCTGCGCAATTTCCGTACACAGATTGGAACAGTAAATCACCCCACGATGGCCATTGGGATTCATCGCATTGACCGCATCGCGGTTGAAGACAAACGGTGTTCCTGTTTCCGCCGCCGATTTCAAAATTAGACGGACCAGATCTTTCAGCAGGATCACACGCTTTTCAATGCGCGGATCGTCTACGCATTCGTGGTAGCGCTGTTCCCATAATGCCCCAGTACAGTCTTCCAGCGCATAGCCTTTGACACTCTGGATTTGATGCGGACACATCAGATACCAGTTTTGATCCAGACTTTCCTTCGCCATCCGCCAGAATAAATCCGGATAACAGACGGCCGGGAAAACGTCGTGTGCTTTCATCCGATCATCCCCGTTGTTGGTGCGGATCTGAAGAAATTCCGGCAGATCTCTGTGCCAGCAGTCCAGATAGACCGCAACCGCACCCTGACGCACTCCCAGCTGATCAACAGCCACAGCGGTATCATTGACGAGCCGAATCCAGCGCAGCACGCCGCCGGCCGCACCCTGGAAACCGCGGATATCGCTGCCGGAAGCCCGGACTTTTCCGAAGTATAAGCCCATCCCGCCGCCTTGTTTGGAAATCTGGGCAAAGCTGTCCAGCGACTTATAAATTCCTTTAAGTGAATCCGGAACGACGTCAATGAAACAGGAAGCCAGCTGAGCCTGCGGTTTGCGGGCATTGGCCAGTGTCGGCGTGGCCATCGTCACCTGCAGCTGACTCAGGACATCATAGATCCGGATCGCCCATTCAACCCGATTTTCCTTCTCAGGAATCGCCAGATGCATCGCGATGCCCATAAACATTTCCTGCGGCAGCTCCAGCACTTCTCCCTGGTGATCATGAATCAGATAGCGCTTGATTAAAAGCTCCAGACCGCTGGCATTGAACAATTCGTCACGGTGCGGGTCCATCGCTTGTTCCAATTGAGCTAAATCCTTATAGCTGTAATTCTCGGACAGCATTGGATTTAACAGGCCCTGTGCTTCCAGATATAACAATTTCTGCGCTAACGTGCGGATTCCCTGCCGTTCCATTCGCTGACTGACAGCGCGGCGCAGCTTGATCATCATAAACCGAGCCGCCGCCATCTCCCATTGCGGTGCTTCCTGACTGACCAGCTCAATGCAGGCGCGAATCAGATTATCGAGCTGTTGGGAACGCTTCATCTTCTCTTTTGAAAACGCCTGAACCTTCTGAATCAGAACCGCCAACGACATTCCCGGCTGAGTAAAATCCCGCTGCAGCTGACGGCAGCAGGCCAGAATTTCATCATCTGGTATAATCCGGCGCAGCTGATCGATCTGTCCGCGCAGCTGAGCATGTTCCTGACGGTACAGAATATAGTGCCGTGCTTCTTCGTAACATCCCTGCTGCATTAAGGCCTGTTCTACCCAATCCTGGATCTGTTCCACACTGACCGGGGCAATTTCCCCTGCAGTGCGGATCTGCACCTCCACCTGATCCAGAAGGACTTCCTTCTGAACTTCGGATAACGAATGACCCACGCTTTCAAACGCCGCGCTGACTGCCCGGCTGATTTTCTGACGGTCATAAATCTGAAAGCTCTGATCTCGTTTGATGATCTTCATTGACATTCTCCTTTTCCCATCTTCATTACTTGACCCCGATCTTTCTGCCCCTGACTTTCAGCCTGTTCAGCATCACTATCTTTGAACAACGGTAGCCAGGGTATCCGGGCATTGTGTGCTTATTATACATAACTTGCGGGCGCAAAGGAAAAGATATGCCCGTTTCCGCAGCCGAAAACAGGGCAGCGAAGGCAAGAAAAAACTGGGAATGAACCCAGTCAATTCTTTCTGATGATCGCTTTAAGAATGGTGATAAACTGCATTTCCAAGTTCACAGTTCTCTGCTTTAACCTGTGATCTTGTTTCGGCCTGGGGTTCGGCCCATGAGCTTCCCATTTCAGCCAGTCTATCGCTTTTATTCTGTTTAATACTTCTACTTGGCTTCTACGATCAGTTCCCGAACATTCTCCAACTCACGGCTGACCTGTTCGGCGTTCTCGGCATCCGGGCGAAACAGAGAATTGTAACTGAAAATGGAGAACCCCGCAACGTCCTTGTGTTCGCGCAGCTGCGCGATCTGACGCTTAAGGATATCATCATGCTGCTGCCATTCATATTTGCCGTCCTTAGCGTAGTTGTCTACGGTATTGATTTTATACGCGGCTAGGCCGACGATCAGCTGCGTCGAAGTTCCGCGGGTCAAGTCTTCCCATTGCTTCAGGCATTGATCAAACGGCAGCGTGCCATGTTCATAACCAAAATAGATCTGCGGCAGAATGTAGTCCAGGTAGCCGTCACGACTGACCCATTCCCGGACATCGCCATAAATGCTTTCCACCGAATATTCCAGATTCCCGGCCGGACTGATGCCGACCTGGATCTTGTTATCAACCTGTTTCACTGTGGCATACAGACTGGCAACCATTTCATTGATATTCTGCCGCCGCCAATCGCCCAATGACAACCCACCGCCGGTCTGTTGGTAAGCTTGATAAGCGGTTCGATCAAAATCCGCGGTCACGCCGTCAGGGTAGAAATAGTCATCCATATGCAGACCATCAATCGGATAGTTCTGCGCCAGTTCCTTCGCCACCGCACAGATTAGATCGCGGACTTCTGAATAGGCTGGATTGAGATACCAGCGATCGCCTTCACTGACGATCCGTGTTCCTCGCATGGAGGCATCCTTCAGCCATTGGCCGATGATACAGTCAGCCGGTATCTGACTTTCCTGATCCGTACGGAACGAGCGCATCGGATTGATCCAGGCTTCAATATGAAAACCTGCTTGATGAGCCTGTTCAACAAACAGACCGAACGGATCATAACTGACCTGTTGGCCAATCTGTCCGGCAACATACTGCGCAGCTGGATAATATTGTGAAGGGTAATAAGCATCCGTAAAGGCAGAAGCATGAACATAAACGGTATTGAAGTTCATCGCTTTCAGATTCTCCAGCATTGTTTTGACGCCGCTGACGTACTCCGCTTCGCTGCGGTTATCCAGAATTGTTGATAATTCGATGTAAGAGATCCAGGCCGCCCGGACTTCGCTTAGCTGACTGCTTTGTTTGTGCGGATGACAGCCGGCGAAGATCAGCAGGATCACGAAGACGGCGATCAGAATTCGTTTAATATGCATAAGCTCGCTCTCCTTCACCCTTACTTTATGCCAGGCTTCCGTGATTTATGAGAGGGGTTATTCGGTCTTGCCCGTAATGAATTCACTGTGCGGCAGGGTTTCGATCCAGGCACAGAAAGCCCGCCATTCCGGCAGCCGATGCGTCCGCCGCTGCAGATAGATGGTCTTAAGCTGACGGTAGTTGGTCGTCATGCGCGCGGTGATGCGGAAACCGCAGGGATTGGAATATAAAATCTGTAAATAGCGTTCGTTCAGCTCCGCCTGCAGCGCCTGTTTCTGTTTCGGATCTTCGGTTTCCTTCAGCTGAGCCTGCAGTTCATTGTAAGCCTGAACCTTTTCCTTCATGATGTCGATCATCCGCGGATCCACATAGTCGATATACGCACTGTCGAGATCGAACTTTGTAATCCGGTGCATTGTGGACTGGCTGGATACAAAGTCGAGGAAATGATAGCGTTCAGCTTCCACCCAGGCTTTGTTAGTCAATGTCAGATCCATCTGGACGAGAATGCCGTTCATAAAATTGTCATGGCCTTCGCCCTGCCGGCTGGTAGCCAGCTTGACGACGGTCGGTGTGATGTCCTCACTGACTTTGCTCAGATCGGTGGCCATCGGGTATTTGCTTCCGCGCACGCTTTCTTCCAAGCCGTAGACGCAGACGCGGGAAATCACTTCTTCTGGTTTCATTGAATTTGTTCCTTTCTGTGACGTTGTTCTAAAACCATCGCCAGCATGGCGATGTCGGCCGGCGAAACGCCGGAGATTCGTGATGCCTGGCCCAGCGTATGCGGCTGGATCGCTTTCAGCTTCTGACGGCCTTCCAGCGAAAGATGCTGGACCTGATCGTAATCGAGATTCTGAGGCAGGATCACATGATCCATGGCCATCATTTTCTCCGCTTCTTTGCGTGCCTTGGTGATATAGCCTTCATATTTCAGTTCGATTTCAGTCTGGGCCGCGGCAGTGGCATCAACGTCAAAATCCAAAGCTGGCTGCAGCGCGGAAATCGTCATGTGCGGCCGCCGGATGAGTTCCTCCGCACTGATGCCCTCGCTCAAAGCTGGATATCCAGCCGCTTCCAAGGCTGACTGAATCGGACTTTTCGGTGTCAGACGACAAGCTTTCAGTCTGGTTTTGAGATCGTCCACCAACGTGCGGCGATGTTGATAATCCTGCCAGCGTTCTTCACTGATGCTGCCCAGCTGATAACCGTAGTGCATTAAGCGCTGATCGGCATTGTCATGCCGCAGCAGTAAGCGAAACTCGGCTCTGGAGGTTAACAGCCGATAGGGTTCCTGCGTGCCTTTGGTGACCAGGTCGTCAATCATGACGCCGATGTAGGCTTCATCGCGACGCAAAACGAGCGGCGGTTGATTACGTAGTTTCAGCACGGCATTAATCCCGGCCATTAATCCCTGAGCCGCGGCTTCTTCGTAACCGGAGGTGCCATTAATCTGACCGGCAGTAAACAGATTTTCAATCGTCAGGATTTCCAGTGAAGGCTTCAGCTGCAGCGGATCCACCGCATCATATTCAATCGCATAGGCGTATTTTTCAATTACCGCCTGTTCCAGGCCTGGCAAGGAATGCACCATTTGTTCCTGCAGATCGCGCGGCAAGGAAGTGGAAAAACCCTGAATGTACGTCGTATCCAGCGATTCGGATTCCGGCTCCAGGAAGATCTGATGCCGCGGCTTGTCCGCAAAACGCACCAGCTTATCCTCAATGGAAGGACAATAACGGGGCCCCACTCCCTTGACGACCCCGGAATACATACTGGACTTCTTGAGATTGGCCAGGATCAGCTCATGGGTTTTCAAAGTAGTGTAGGTTAGATAACAGAGCTTCTGCTTTTCAAATTCACGAATTTGCGTTGTCGTTGTAGAAAAGGCGACAAACTGATCACTTCCCGGCTGAGGCGTTGTCTTTGAAAAATCAATGGATGCCGTCAGCACCCGCGGCGGCGTTCCGGTTTTTAAACGGAAGGTACGCAAGCCCGCTTCCCGCAGCGATTCTGAGAGTTGATTCGTCGTGGGTTCTCCATCCGGACCGCTGGGCGTCACTTCGCTGCTGATCATGACGGAAGAGCTCATATAGGTTCCGGTGGTGAGGATCACAGCTTTGGCTTGCAGCTGCTGCCCGTCTTCCATGCGAATTCCGGTAACCTTGCCCTCGTCCACCGTAATTCCAGTACAAAGCCCCAGAATCAGCTGTAAATGCTCCTGCTTCTGAATCTCTTCCTGCATCCGTTTGGCATAGGCCACTTTATCTGACTGAACCCGTAAGGACTGTACACCTGGGCCTTTGGTTGTATTTAACATTTTAAACTGCAGAGCTGTTTGATCAGCAGTGATACCCATCTGTCCGCCTAAGGCATCAATTTCGCGAACGACGATCCCTTTGGCAGGCCCGCCGACGGAAGGGTTGCAGGGCATCTTTCCGATATTTTCCAAACTTAATGAAATCAGCGCCGTTTCACAGCCCAAACGTGCCGCGATCAGCGCCGCTTCAATTCCGGCATGACCGCCGCCGACAACAATGACATCCAGCATGGTTGATCAAATCCTTTCTTCTCCCTGATTCAGAGCGTCAATTGCCCGCTTGACTTCTTCCGGCAGGCTCTCTTCTGCGACGATCTCAAAATGCAGCGGAATGTGATATTCGCTCCATCGGGAAAACTCCTGCTTCATCAGCGCGCAGTGGCCGATCAGATATTGAAGTTTCCGATAGAAGTCTTTTGAAGTATAGACGAAAGGGATCAGGATTTCAATCCTTTCTCCTGTGTAACAGACCAGTTCTGTCTTACTGCCTTTGATCAGCTCGGTGATTTTTTTCTCTTCCGCCTTTTGATCCATGATCTGTCTCGCTAAGCGACGCAGTCTTTTCTTTTCACTTTCAGTATAGAAGGAGTCGCTGATTTTTTCCATGATCTGCGACAGCTGATGCTTGATCTGTTCTTCTTCCAGGTCAAAATTCTGACCCAGTGTTTCACTCATCGCAGCCATCCACATATCGACGCCGGTTTCCTTGGCTTTGTTCAGCACTTTGGATGTCGCCTGCGGATCTTCTTTGTCCAGATAAATATAGCTTTCCACTTTATTGGAAATTTCCACGCCGATCTCGCTTAAATAGATCGGAGCCTGAAAAAAGACAACATCGGTGAGATACAGACAATTCATCAGTTTCGGCATTTTCTTATTTTTGGACACTTTGACAATGGCATCGTAAAGTTCCTCTTCACTGGCATATCCGTTTTCCGTCCCATAGACATTCCACATCTGCCGAAAGCTGAGCGTATGGGCTTTCTGAAAGCGTCCGTAACCGGCTATTCCCTTTTCCCTGTGCCGGCCGCGCTCACTGCCTTTCGCAAGAAAAAACAACAAGTCACCCGGTTTGAAATCGGTAAATTTCTTAGAATTGCTGGGACGCCAGAAATTCATCGTCCGATTCCCGTTAAGACGATGAAATTCAATCATATTGCGGTCTGTAATGTATGCGATGGATGCCATGAAAACTCACCTCTATGTTTATTATTTTACCATTTTCCAGGGGCTGTGAAAAGAAAACAAAGTTGAACAAGTCGGATTTCCAGAATTTTGTTTTCGACTATGATTTTATCACTCCCCTTTGGACTCGTGCGTAAATCTCTCGTATTTCCTAATTTAGAATCTACGATCAACCATAGAGAAAGAATTTTAACTATTGAGAGAAAGCAAACCCCCCTTTATTATCCTACCTTATATGCTTTTATTGCTTTTTTTATAAACCCTACACGATTTTATATTATCGCTATTTCAAAACCACGGTTAGACTTATCTCTATAAGATTTTGGACGATACACATTAGCTTCTTTCTTTTATTTTATCGTTTAACATTGTTACTGTTTCGTATATTTTCAAGATTAGCAGAAACATTGCACGTCTTGCGGTGCATGCCATTTGAATCTATCCCTTAATATGAGTTCAGATGTATTCTTCATTGTAGCTCCAGTAAGCCTATGGCACATTCTTGTGCTAATTTTGAGAGTAATTCAAATTCAGTATCATGCAATCCTATTGTTTTTTTAGATATTTGATTTAAGAGTTCACTTTGACCACTTTGAGATAATTTCCACATATCATCTGCAACATTATCCCACTGGTCAGATAAAGTCAGAAATTGTCGTCCTATTACTCTGATGCGGCTATAATCAAGCAATTCGGCAGCTTCAATCAAAAAGTTACCATACATTTTTCGGAAAATTCCGCCGCCAGTACCACCGTCTGCACTGATTTGAAAATAATTTGTTATTCCTGCAACTCTCATTTTTGTGTTCTCAAAAGAAGTCCATTTCAATATTTCTTTTGAGAATTTATCAATTCCATAAATTCCTTTTAGTTTCGCAGCAGGATTTAACATTTTATTGCAAACCGCTGTTATGGCACTGAGCAAGCAAATTTTATTTATACCATGAAAGTTTGTAAAATCGAATGTGAGATACTTATTATTGGCCGGAAACGGACGAGAAGAACTTGCCCGTGCAGTCTTCATTTGCTCATAACTGACTAAATGATAATTGTCAGCAATCATTCCTTTCGGTGTTCTAATAGGATGAGTGGAGTGATCACGATCACTAACATAAAAAACTCCCTGTTCATCATCATATCCAAACAAAACAATCGCATGACCGCCAAAATGGCTGTTAATATCCATAGACAAATAAGGAAGATACGGCATATCCACATAAACGAATACAGGTTGATTTTTATCTATCATCCTTTTAGTTGCTTCAAAAATTTTGTCATTATCCTTGCTCTTCTTACATTTTATTTCGATCCCAAGATGATTGGATAAAACATTTTCCAATTCTAAAACTTTAGAACGTCCGCTTACCATTGGTGAATGTGCAAGATTTATATAAGTAAAATCTAATCCCTCACCGATCCCAAATAACAATTCTTCCGATAACGGATATCCATAAAAATTAAATATTTGGCTTAGCGAACTGGTGATACAATGTTTTCCGCCAAGTGGTTGAAAGTTCTCAATTATTTTTTTCATTTTTCTTCTCACTTTCAGTGGTTGAATAGGGTATCAAGATTTCAGTTTGATAATTGTTTGGGTTTCCTTTGAACAACATTCCTGGACCGTGTATATATATCTCTCTTGATGGTGTTAACAGGGTTAGGCTATGTAATGCAGCATAATCAAATAGAGCTTTGTATGCGTATTTTAGATGTTCATATGGACCTCTATGAACAGTAGATAAGGCTTTTAGTGCATGTAATTTCTTTTGCGTTATGCCGCTGTTTAAAATTGATATAGACTGTCTTATTGAGACACATAATTCTATATCCGCTTCTTCCGTACAAGCTTCATCATAGTAAATATTAAAATGCGGCCCGGCATTTAATCCTTTTACCGCTTTATATAGCATTGGAACATATCGATCCAAATCATAATACTGTCCTTTAAACCGAATAGAAGCAACATGGACCGCGGCAACTTCCTTTACGGTTATTTCATAACTAGGTTTTGGTAAAGCTCTATTTCCGGGAGAAAGATGCTTCTCTAATTCTTCAATTTGTTTCTGCTCGCTTTTTATATTTCGTTTAATCCTTTCCTGCTTTTCACGCAGTACATAATACAAATCATCAATACTTTCGCATAGGCTCAACACCTCTTTTATTTCTGATATAGAAAATTCAAAGGAACGTAATAATTTTATCATTCTTGCCTTTTCAAAATCCTGCTCACTATAAATACGATAACTGTTTTCGCACCTTATGGAAGGTACTAAAATTTCTTGTTCATCATAGTATCGTAACGCTTTAACTGTCAGTCCTGTAATTTTAGAAAATTCACCAATCTTGTACACAGCGCTTACCTCCTGTATCTATCATAAAGCCTCCCCCACAGGGGAATGTCAATCGTTTTTGTATAATTATTCACCTGCCAACAAGCTTTTCTATATATTGGGGTACCCGCTGCATCGGACTACCGTGCAACAAGATCGTATGCCAATGCTTTATGTGTAACCTGTATCCTTTTCCTTCCAATAGACTGATTGTTTTTTCTACCCTTCTTAGACTAGGATTCCGTCCTGTACGGTAATGATTCGGCTGCTGCTTTTTGCAGCTTCCGGAGAATGAGTCATCATAATCGACACAAATTCTCCACGCATAACCTTTATTGAAATGTCTTTGAACACCTTTGTTGTTGTAGTACCCATCCGAAAATCTTTTACGATATGTTTTCCTTCGACAGAAATACTGCCTGCAGTCTGTTTCATTTGAAATATCTCCCAGTTTTTTGTTATATTCAAATTTAATTTCTTCCACCAGTTTCATGTTGCAGCTCTAAAAATTTCGAACAACAGAGCCCACCAGTTTGTATCAGATCAGCAATTTTATAGCATGATTTTTTTTCAAGTATAAGAACTAAAAAATGAAACCTTAATGGTCTCATTTCTAATTCTCATTCTATTTTAGAAAATTCCGTACGAAATTCCCTTTTCATTCATTCCCATGTGCAGAGCTGCCGGATCTTTCGGCAAACCTGGCATCGTCATGATATTTCCAGTCAGGACAACCACGAAACCGGCTCCCGCAGAAATTCGCAGTTCCTGAACATGAATATCAAAATCAGTTGGACGACCCACGATCTTGGCATCATCTGTTAATGAATTCGGTGTTTTAGCCATGCAGACAGGCAGCTTATCCCATCCAGCCTGTTTGTATTCCTCCAGCTGAGCTTTCGCTCGATCACTGAAAATTACGGAACGTCCGCCATAAATCTTCCGCACAATCGTTCCGATCTTTTCTTCCAGTGAGAGATCCAGATCGTATAATGGTTCAAATTTGGAGTCTTCTTCACACATTCTGACCACTTCCTGCGCCAAATCTACGGCTCCGGCACCACCGCTGGCCCAGGCATCAGACAAGACAACACGATGACCGTTATCTTTGCACCAGTTCAGAATCGCATTGACTTCTGCCTGCGTATCCGCACTGAACTTATTGATTGCGACAATATATGGCACACGATATTGTTTGATTGACTCTATATGTTTTTCCAGATTTTTAATTCCTTCCAGAATCGCTGGGACGTTCTCTTCCTTCAGCTGATCCGCCGGCACACCGCCATGCAGCTTCAAGGCGCGGGCTGTCGCTACGATAACCACCACATTCGGTTTCAGATCGCCGTAACGGCACTTGATATCAAAGAATTTTTCAGCCCCTAAATCCGCGCCGAATCCCGCTTCAGTTACGACGTAATCGGACAGCTTCAGCGCCATACGGGTCGCGATCAGACTGTTGCAGCCATGCGCAATATTGGCAAAAGGTCCGCCATGGATAAAGACCGGTGTTTTTTCCAGAGTCTGCACCAAATTCGGTTTCAGTGCTTCCTTCATCACCAGCGTTACCGCGCCTTCCACTTTCAGATCGCCTACCGTAACAGGCTGATCGTCATAAGTATAGGCAACAACAGCACGGCTGACACGCTTTTCAAAATCCTGAAGATCTTTAGAAAGACACATGATTGCCATGATTTCAGTGGCTACGGTGATGATGAATCCATCTTTTCGCTCTACCCCGTTTGTTTTCTTATCCTGAGCAATAGTAATGCTGCGCAGCGTGCGGTCATTCATATCCAAGCACCGTTTCCAGACAACCTTGGTCGGATCAATATTCAATTCATTGCCCTGATAAATATGATTATCCATGACTGCACTGATCAGGTTGTTTGCGGCTGTAATCGCATGCATATCGCCTGTAAAATGCAGATTGATTTCTTCCATCGGCACAACCTGCGCATAACCGCCGCCGGTCGCTCCGCCTTTTAAGCCAAAAACCGGGCCCAGAGAAGGTTCACGCAGACAGCCGATAACCATTTTGTTAATTTGCGCTAATCCATCGACTAAACCGATCGTGGTCGTTGATTTTCCTTCCCCCGCTTTAGTCGGATTGATCGCAGTTACCAAAATCAGCTTGCCATTACGGTTGTCCGCAATCTTATCCATAATCTTCAAATCAATCTTTGCTTTGTTTTTGCCATAGACTTCGAGGTAATCAGGATCAATTTTGGCCTTTCTCGCAATTTTTTCGATATTGTCCATCGTGTTTTCCTGTGCGATTTGTAAATCTGTTTTCATGTTAACCCCTTCTCTCTTATTTAAGGCTCTTGCGCCCTTCAAACGCTTTAATCAGTGTTAATTCATCGGCATAATCCAGATGTCCGCCCATCGGCAGGCCGTGTGCAATGCGCGTGACGAGAACACCTTTGCCTGACAGCAGCTTATCCAGATACAGTGCCGTTGTTTCCCCTTCAATCGTTGCATTGGTGGCAATGATCACTTCCTCCGTTTCCGGTGTGATTCGCTCCAGGAGTGCATCGATGTTCAGATCTTCCGGCATAATTCCTTTTGAGGTGGATATCAATCCATTTAATACATGATAAGTTCCGGCATATTCCTGCATTTTTTCCATCGCAATGACATCCTTAGGTGACTGCACGACGCAGATCATCCGCGGATTTCGATTTTCGTCCTGACAGATCGGACATTCTTCCTGATCACTGATATTACCGCAAATCCTGCAGCGTTTGATATCTTTTTTACAGCCAATCAACGCTTGTGCAAATAATTCAATTTGTTCTTGGGGAGCATCAAGCATGGTAAAGGCGTATCGTTCCGCGGTCTTCGCGCCAACTCCCGGCAAGAGCTGAAAACATTCAATCAGTCGTTCAAATGACTTCGGATACATGCAATCAGAAAGCTCCCGGCATCTTAACACCCTGGGTAATCTTGTTCATGCGTTCTTCTTTATCTTTCACCGCAGCCGCTAACGCAGCATTGACCGCAATCATGACCGTATCTTCAAGCATTTCCTTGGAATCTGCGGATAACAGCTCGGCACTGATTTCAATGCCTGTTACTTCCATTTTTCCTGTTAGCGTTACTTTCACCGCATCGCCGCCGGCAGTTGCAGTGTATTCCGTGGCTTCAATTTCCTTTTCCACTTTTCCGATCTGATTCTGCATCTGCTGCGCCTGTTTTAATAAATGTTGAATGTTCATTTGTTATTCCTCCTCGATGATTTCGACATTTTCAGCGCCGAACAGGTCAAAAAGCTTATCAACCACATTTTCTTCCTGTTCAGTTACGTCTTCTTTCTTGATTTCCCTACCTATTTCTACCGGAGCGACATTGGCCGGCTGAGGCAATGTTCCGTTACGGGAGCGAATACGGAAATCGTCTGTTTCTATTTTAAACTGTTCCTGGGTAATCGCAAAGAGTTGTTTTTTAATTTCCAGATTTTCGTAACAAAATTGATTAATTTGTTCCTTCATCGCCGGATCATTGATCTGGTTCGCCAACGCCTGATAGGATACGCAGATCAAAATGTAGTTTTCGGCACTCGCCACAATTTTTCCATTGCGTAAAAGATTCGCAATTCTCGCACAGTTGAGATCCCGATCACGGCATTTCTGATCAATCAGTTTCCATTGATTTTCATCTTTCATCCGCATTTCTTTATTGGCACCGGTTAACAGCTGCATGACAAATTCGTAATTCAAAGGTTGAATTTCCAATTCTGGATGAACTTCAACAGGTTTCTCCTGAACTGATCCTATACTTTCTTCCAATATTTGAGGAGCCGGTGGAATCAATTCATCCGACAGCATGTCTTCTGTTAAATCAACTTCCTCACCCGGTATTTGCGGGATGTTTTGTATTTCGGACGTAGATTTCACAACAGGGATCGTATTTTGTGTAGCTGACGCTTGGATAACAGGCTGGTTAAAAGCAGGCTGGACCGGCGGTGCCGGACGCCGACTTTGATCCAGCTCCGCCATCATCTTTAAAACTGCGACTTCAAAGTAAGAAGCAGCACTGCTTGCAGTACGATATTTTTCCAGGGTTTCCATCAGAATATCAATCAATGCCAGCAAATTCCGCGAACTTCTTCCGCTGATAATCGTATTGGCTTCTTTCTCATCAATTTTATTCAGCAGGGTTGTATCCTGCGTATAGATGTAAATAACGCATTCTTTCAATATTTCAATCAAATCGGATGTCAATCGTTTGATATCCACGCCTTTTTCATTCAGTATCCGGATTTTTTCCAGCAGCGGCTGGGCTTCATGTTGGAATATCCACTGAAGCATTTCAATTTTTTCCGTTACGGTTGTAATGCCGTAGATTTCATTAACATGGGCTGCCGTAATGTGGTTCTGCGCATAGGCGATGCATTGATCCATAATGCTCAGGGCATCACGCATGCCGCCATCTGCCAGTTGAGCGACCAGACGGAGAGCTTCATCTTCACATTCAATATGTTCCTGTTCCAAAACACTGCGCACACGTGAGATGATTTCGTTCTGTCCGACTTTGGTAAAATCATAACGCTGACAGCGGGATATGATCGTTGGCAGGACTTTTTGCGGCTCAGTCGTTGCCAGAATAAAGATGACGTGAGCCGGGGGTTCTTCCAGAGTTTTTAACAAGGCATTGAACGCACCCGAAGACATCATATGAACTTCGTCAATGATATAAACTTTATATCGACCTTCCAAAGGCGCATATTTGACTTTTTCAATTAATTCACGCACTTCATCAACACCATTATTCGATGCAGCGTCAATTTCTACGATATCAGGATGATTGCCCTGCTGGATCGCCAGACAGCTGCGGCATTGATTGCATGGAGCATTCTGCTGATCCTCACAGTTCACGGCTTTTGCCAACAGCTTGGCAATGGATGTTTTCCCAGTTCCGCGCGGTCCGCAGAACAGATATGCGTGGGCTATTTTATTTTGTTTTACAGCGTTTTTCAGCGTTGTGACAATATGCTGCTGACCTACGACTTCTTCAAAGGAGGACGGTCGATAGGTCCGATATAACGCTTTATAACTCATGCCTGATTCCTCCTTCACTGACTTCATTATTATAACAAAAATGAGTCGTCATTAAAATGAAAACCCATCTTTTTACTGCATTCGTTCTTGTTATTTTTTGCCGTTTTCCTTCTCATGTTCAAGATGAGAAGAATCGTCGGTTTTCAGTTCTTTTATTTTGTTTTTCTGTTCGCGTTTTCGTTTAAAAAAGGTCTTTAACAGCGTTGCACAGTCTTCGTGAAGAACTCCGCCGATCACTTCCGGATAGTGATTAAAACCGGGTATTTCATAGAGGTTAAAACAGGTTCCAACACTGCCGCCTTTCGGATCTGAGGCGCCATAAACAACTTTGGCAATTCGTGATTGCAGAATCGCGCCGGCACACATCGGACAAGGCTCCAATGTCACATAAAGAACACAGTCTTCCAAACGCCAGGAGCCTATTTTTTTACAGGCCTTTTCTATTGCCAAAATCTCAGCGTGAGCGAGTGACGATTGTTTCTTTTCGCGCAGATTATGTCCGCGGGCGATGATCTTATCATCATGCACGATGACTGCTCCGATAGGTACTTCATCCAACAGTTCAGCCTTCATTGCTTCTTTGATTGCCTGACGCATGAAATATTGATCATTTTTTTGTTGTTTATTCCCTTGCATATTTTCAACCTCGATTCAGAAAAATAAAAAGGGTACACACAAACAGGGATTCTTATGGCTGCTACCTTCCGGTCCTGACCAGGTTCAAATATGTTTGTTGTACCGTTTATTATTATACCGAATTTCAATTCTTTACGCAAGCTTTATCCTGATCAATTCGCTTCAAGGATTCTGT
>NZ_HE998571.1:141247-167347 GCF_000327285.1 Holdemania massiliensis AP2
CTCAAGGATTCTGTGAATGATTAATCCTGGTTTTAAGTGATCTTTACAATGTTTCACGTGAAACATTAAGGATTAGAGAATACGCATTGTGAAACAACAAAATTCATCTTTAATCAATCAGGTTAATACCAAAATTAACGATTAAGTCTTTCATCTAGTTTCTTAAATAGTTTTCGTGATGGATTGCCATCACAGAACAAAACAGCTATTTCATTTAGATCATAGATCACTGACCAGACTGTATCGCCGCCTCTGCTGCGATCATATTGGCAAAGAAAGCCTTGTTTTCCACTCAATACCTCCCGCATACAATCTGCACTCAGTCTGTCTGAATGACTTAAGGCTTCCCTGCAGGTTTTTAAGCGGCGATCAGACTCCATATCATCTATATTTATTGGATTATAGGACTTCATGGAATTACTGGTGAATTGATTTACAGCAAAAAGAACAGAATCTGACTGAATGACCTCCACTCTCTTTGCATTGCATTCAACAATCGCTCTATTTCCCTCTCGATCCGCCAAAGTGAATGTTTGTGCTGAGCCGATTCTCATTTTTTTAAGCAATAATATCGCTTCATCGACTGATTTGCACTGTTCTAAAAGAATTCTGACAATCATTCCTGCATTTATACCCAAATGTTTCTCCTTACTGTAAATAAAGGTCATTCCGACAGCCAGACCTTTCTCATTCATCCCATCTTCCATTTCAACAAAACCTGTTGTATTTCCAATGAAAGCATAGCCTGACGCAGGTTGAATAAGGCAATGGGAATACATTGACTGCATGGCTATAAGGAAATCGCTGTTTCTTCCTAATAAAGGATGTCCATTCTCATCAATTCCAGCAATACAGGTACAAAAATTCATTGCAGTATAGGTATACATGCTTAGAAGAAATGTCATTAATGCTTCTTCATTACAACCATTTCCTTCCGCAAGTCCCTCTATTTCTTCCAAAAGCATTGGATATTTTTGTTTATAGATTGGTTTTACTGCGGTGCTGTACTTTTTTCGTTCCTCCGTACTTGGTGGTAATGTGTCTGAAATATTAATTCCCTGTTTGGCAAAATATTTTCCGCATTGAAAACCGATTTCTTTTGGGGTTCCTTTTAAATTCAAATAGTTCATTTTTATCCTCCTGATATCAGGAGCTGGCGCCATCTCCGTGGTTATCATAATCGAATAAAAAATTCTTGTCTATGCTTTAATTTTATTCTTTAGATTTACTCACTCGGATAAAAAGGCCGCATGAATTTTATGTTTCACGTGAAACATTATGATTTTATCAATCAAAGCTTCTATTCTTATCAATAAGATTTCTTCCACCTCATAAGCAACTCTTCTTCCTGTGTTTCTTCCTCTGTTCTCTGTTCAATAACGTTAAAACCTGCTTTATTATAGAATGCGATTGCCTTCTTATTCTTTTTATAGGCACATAAGGTTAATTCATTATGGATTGATTTTGCCAACTGTACCAGAGAACGTCCGATTCCTTTTGATTGAAAGTTCGAATTAACAAATAGGCCTTCAATTTTGTTGCCATTCAATCCCATAAAACCAGTGATAATTCCTTCTTGTTCATCAATAAATACCTGACTCCTCGGCAGCATCTCACGAACTAATCTCAGATTGGATTTCCAATAACTAGAATTAATAAAGGGATGTGCCTGAAGATTACCTTCTAACCAGATCTGAATAACCCTATCCAGATCTCTTTCTTCCATCTTTCTTATCATACAGATTTTCCTCATACAAAAAGGGGAAATCTCCCCTTTTAGCTCTACTTTTTCTCGATTTTAGTCTTTCCGCCCATATACATTCTCAATGGTTCAGGTATATTCACTGTTCCATCGGCATTTAAGTTATTCTCCAGGAAAGCAATCAGCATTCTTGGCGGTGCAACAACGGTATTATTCAAGGTATGCGCAAAGTATTTGCCTTCCTTACCCTGAACACGAATTCCAAGGCGGCGAGCTTGAGCATCACCCAGATTGGAACAGCTTCCAACTTCAAAATACTTCTTCTGCCGCGGCGACCATGCCTCAACATCACAGCTCTTTACTTTTAAATCAGCCAGATCACCAGAACAACATTCCAGAGTTCTTACAGGAATATCCAAGGAACGGAAGAAATCAACGGAATTCTTCCAAAGCTGATCATACCAGTATTTAGAATCTTCTGGTTTGCAGACAACGATCATTTCCTGTTTTTCAAATTGATGAATACGATAAACACCGCGTTCTTCAATTCCATGAGCGCCTACTTCCTTACGGAAGCAAGGAGAATACGAGGTTAATGTCTGCGGGAGCTTCTCTTCATCAATAATCGTGTCGATGAACTTGCCAATCATGGAATGTTCACTCGTTCCGATCAAATACAGATCTTCTCCTTCAATTTTATACATCATATTTTCCATTTCCGCAAAGCTCATAACTCCTGTTACAACATCACTGCGGATCATGAATGGCGGAATGTAGTAAGTAAATCCCCGATCAATCATGAAATCACGGGCATAAGATAGGATTGCAGAGTGCAGTCGGGCAATATCGCCTTTCAAATAGTAGAATCCATTGCCGCTTGTCTTTCGTGCACTGTCCAGATCAATGCCATCGAAAGCTTCCATAATGTCGGTATGGTATGGAATGTCATATTCAGGCACAATCGGCTCACCAAATTTCTCAATTTCCACATTTTCGCTGTCATCTTTGCCAATCGGAACTGTTTCATCAATGATATTCGGAAGAACAAGCATGATTTTTTTAATTTCGGCTGATAGTTCCTCTTCCTTCACTTCTAAATCAGCTAACTGCTTAGCAATATTAGCGACTTCTTTCTTGGCCTCTTCTGCCTTGTCTTTAAGTCCTTGCTTCATAAATCCGCCGATTTGCTTGCTGATGGCATTTCTTTGCCCTCTTAAGCTGTCGCCGTCAGTCTTCGCTTTTCGGAATTGGCGATCCAGCTCAACAACCTTATCGACTAATTCCAATTTTTGATTCTGAAACTTCTTTTTAATGTTTTCTTTGACTACTTCTGGATTTGTACGCAACAAATTAATGTCCAGCATGACTATTTCCTCCTTTTAACATAAAAAAGGCTCGCCCATTCAGGGACGATGCCTCGTGTTGCCACCCTAATTACCAATGTTTCACGTGAAACATCGATCACTTGAATCGTTAACGGCGATAACCGGAAAGGTTCACTTTCACTCCGAGGTGGATTTCAGTACAAATTATCAACAGTTTTCACCATCCACTGTTTCTCTAAAGATAATCATGAACTTACTTGTCCTCATCTACGTTTTAACACCTTCATTTTAATCAAGGGTCATTTTTTTGTCAATGGATAAAACTAAACCGTTGTCATTCTTTCACCTTCTTAATCAGTTTGACCTGATTTTAAGAAAATAAACTTCTTCTTAGTCTGTATTCTCACAAATAAATCTCGTTTAATCAGCAATTTTACGAACAGGCCGAATATATTTCCAAAATCGCTCAGGATTAAAATAGAAATATACGATTCTCCCCGGTGTGATTGTATCGTAACAATATCCTGTTTCCGTGAAATCAAATTCTGCCATGGCTTTTTCAACTTGTTCCTCAATACTGCGGTTTTCCTGTTCATAATTAAATGGTCCATGTTCAAAAACAAGATATTCTGCTTCCGGAATCGCTGTCAACGTCATCAAATCAGGAATATCCCCCTGATAATCAAGAGGAAGGCGAACACCATAACATTCAATGCGAGGAAATCCCCAATCACAGAGTCTTCCCTGCGGATCATTGATATACGCCATCACCTGGCCGCTTCCGCTGTCCGTATCACTTCCACCTTCATCATCCAACTTACCTTTAATACTGTCCAGCAAACCACAAATCGTAGCTTGATCCTGACCTGCAATTAAGCTTTGTTTCTGCCAGAAATCCCAATAACCATTACTTTCATAATTTTTAATGTGTAAAAACTGATGCGCCGGAATTGTGACAAAGTAAATTTTTAAGTCTTCTGTTGTTTTCATCATTCCAATTTCTCCTAATCCTAAAAAGTAGCGGTCGAAGGAATGAATTTTTGTGCGCAGAATGACAGACTTTGGATTTTTTCGATACTGACTGGGTGTGATCCCATACATTCGTTTAAAGGCTCGGGTAAAGGCCTCATGGGAAGAAAATCCATAGCTGAATGCAATTTCAATCATACTTTTCTTGCTGTCACGCACTTCTTTCAATGCGAAAGCCAGTTTTCGATATCGCAGATAATCCCGAAAGACCATACCGGAAATAGCTTTGAATTTCCGTGTCATGTAAAATTCAGAATAACCCAATCGCTGTGCAAGATTATGCAATGTCAGCGCTTCATCCTGATGCTGCTTTATACTTTCATCAATCTCATCCACGATTATCTGAATTTGCTTCTGCCACTCAAACATTTTCATTCTCCTTCCGCTGCTACTCTAATATTATAGAAATTTCAAATCTCTTCTGCTTGATCTGACTTGTCTTCTTTTAGCATTCCATAATTTATTTTTCGATATACGACAGGATAATCTTAATTAAATAATATTCAAACCGTTATTTCTGATTTTATGAATGAATTCACTCATAACTTTAAAATAATCATCTTTCTTATTATATGCATAAAACAAATGAAAAAAAGCTATATTTACAATGAACTATAGCTTTTTTCTAATTTTTAAAATTGCACTCTTTTAATGACTATTCAGCAATATCTTCCGATTCGGAGTTCACCGTTGATTCCGCTTCTAAAACCCCGGCTGTTTCTCCTTCAAGCTCTGAATTGAATTCGTTGTTCTCCGTATCCTCTTCTGTTTCTTCATCGTCTTCTGATTTATAAACGATAGCCACAGTAGAAACGCTCTGGTCATCTTCAACGGAAATCAATTTCACACCCTGAGTATTCCGACTGTACACCGAAACCTTTTCCAGACTGATACGAATGACAATGCCTTCATTCGTCATTATCAGACAATCTTCATCGCCGTTAACCGCACGCAGGAAGACCAGCGGTCCATTCTTCTCGGTCACCTGAACCGTCTTAACACCCTTACCGCCGCGGTTGGTCA
The DNA here is from genome assembly GCF_000327285.1 of Holdemania massiliensis AP2. Lineage (GTDB taxonomy): Bacteria > Bacillota_I > Bacilli_A > Erysipelotrichales > Erysipelotrichaceae > Holdemania > Holdemania massiliensis. The sequence continues at coordinate 146,327 of NZ_HE998571.1, forward strand.
TGCGGTAATCTTCCAGCTTGGATTTCTTACCATAACCTTTTTCCGTGACTGACAGGATATACTGACCTTCAAAATCAGTGGTCATGCCGATAACCCGGCTGCCGTTCACATTGAAGCCCTTAACACCCGTAGCGGTTCGGCCCATCGGACGAACATCCGTTTCGTTAAAGCGAATCGCCTGACCATTGGCCGCCGCAATCAAAATCTGACTGCTGCCGGTCGTCGGCTTCGCGCTGATCAATTCATCGCCATCGCGCAGATTAATCGCAATCTTTCCTGACTGACGAATGTTTTCAAACTCTTCAATCGGTACTCGTTTAACAATTCCCTGAGCAGTAACGAAGAATAAGAATTTCGCTGGAGAATTCTCCCGTTCCACCGGAACCATCGCCAGAACTTTTTCATTCTTATCGAGATTCAGCAGATTGACAATCGGGATTCCCTTCGATGTCCGGGAAGCCAGCGGAACTTGATATCCCTTAATCCGATAGACTTTTCCCAGGTTGGTAAACATCAGCAGGTAATCATGCGTCATCATCGTCAAGAACTGATCAACAATATCATCTTCATGCATGCTCATGCCTTTGATGCCCTTGCCGCCGCGGTTCTGCAGACGATAGGTATCGACTGGAATCCGTTTGACATAGCCATTGACCGTCATCGTGATCACAACGTCTTCCTGCGGAATCAAATCTTCATCCTGCATATCAATTTCCGCGTCGATGATTTCAGAACGGCGCTTATCATTGTATTTTTCCTTGATTTCCGACAATTCGGTACGAATGATTTCCAGAACCCGGCTATGATTGTTCAGAATATCTTTTAAATCTGTAATCTGTGCCATCAAGCCGTCATATTCTTCTTCAATCTTCTGCCGTTCCAAACCGGTAAGCCGTCTGAACTGCATATCGAGGATCGCTTTTGCCTGGATTTCACTCAGACCGAAGTTTTCCATCAAGCCGTTCATCGCGATCGAAGTATCCTTGGAATTTCGGATCAGCGTGATGATTTCATCAATGTGATCCAGCGCAATCTTCAACCCTTCCAAGATATGTGCACGATCTTCCGCTTTTTTCAGTTCAAAGCGAGTCCGGCGTACAGTGACGTCGATCTGATGATCGAGATAACATTGCAGCACGTCTTTCAAACCCAGCTGACGCGGTGCATTGTCCACTAAGACAATCATATTCACGCCAAAGGACGTCTGCAAAGAAGTCATGCGGTACAACTGATTCAAAATGACATCACTCTGTACATCTTTTCGCAGCTCAATCACGATCCGAATGCCTTCCATGTTGGATTCATCACGCAGATCCGTGATGCCTTCAATCAGCTTTTCACGAACCAAACTGGCAATTTTCTCAACCAGTGCCGCTTTATTGACAACATACGGAATTTCCGTAACAATAATCTGTTTCTTGCCATTGGGCATGTCTTCGACCTGAACCTTGGATCGAATCATGATGGATCCGCGGCCGGTTTCATAAGCCTGCTTAATTCCAGCCCGGCCTAAAATATAGCCGCCGGTAGGAAAATCCGGACCGCTGATGTAGTCTTCCATCAATTCCATGACGGTGATATCCGGATTATCCATGATCGCAAAAACAGCGTCGATGGTTTCACCGAGATTATGCGGCGGAATGTTGGTCGCCATGCCGACCGCAATGCCGGTCGTACCATTGACGAGTAAGTTCGGAAAACGGCAAGGCAGAACTACCGGTTCATGTTCTTCCCCGTCATAGTTATCCATCCAGTCAACCGTATCCTTGTTGATATCACGAAGCAGCTCCATGGAAATTTTGGACATTCGCGCTTCGGTATATCGCATCGCCGCCGCACCATCGCCGTCAACAGAACCAAAGTTGCCGTGACCGTCGACTAATGGATAGCGGTAGCTGAAATCCTGCGCCATGCGCACCATTGTTTCATAGACTGCCGTATCCCCATGCGGGTGATACTTACCGATGACTTCACCGACAATACGCGCCGATTTCTTATGCGGTTTGTCGGCAACAATGCCTAAGTCATTCATGGCATATAAAATGCGGCGGTGAACCGGCTTCATGCCATCCCGAACATCCGGCAGCGCTCGTGCGACAATAACGGACATGGAGTAATCCAGAAAGGATGTCCGCATTTCACTGGAAATATTGGTTGTTTTTATATTTCCATGATTAAAGTTATTCTCATCCATCTATGATCCTCCTTAAATATCTAAATTCTTAACGAAATGGGCGTTTTCCTGAATAAAGTTGCGGCGCGGTTCGACTTCATCGCCCATCAGCATGGAGAATACGGCATCCGCATCCATCGCGTCTTCAATCGTCACCTGAATCAGCGTTCTGACTTCCGGATCCATGGTCGTTTCCCACAGCTGTTCCGGATTCATTTCACCCAGACCTTTGTAACGCTGAATGTTCAGCCGGTCGCCCATTTCCCCTTTCGCCTTATTCAATTCATCATCAGAGTAAGCATAACGAACCTGTTGGCCCTTTTGAATCTTATACAGCGGCGGCTGGGCAATATAGACGAATCCGCCTTCCACGACCGGACGCAAATAACGATACAGGAATGTCAGCAGCAGCGTGCGGATATGCGCTCCGTCGACATCGGCATCGGTCATGATGACAATTTTATGATAGCGCAGCTTGGTGACATCGACTTCCTCGCCTACACCAGCGCCGAACGCTGTGATCATCGAACGGATTTCATTGTTGTCAAAAATTCGGTGCAGACGCGCCTTTTCAACGTTTAAAATCTTTCCGCGCAGCGGCAGAATCGCCTGAAACTTGGAATTTCTTCCCTGCTTCGCGCTGCCGCCGGCGGAGTCCCCTTCCACCAGGTAAATTTCGCAGATTTCTGCGTTCTTGCTGGAACAGTCAGCCAGTTTTCCCGGCAGCGAACTGATTTCTAAAGCACTCTTGCGGCGGGTCAGTTCCCGCGCTTTTTTTGCGGCCAGACGGGCCTTGGAAGCCAGCTGGGCTTTTTCAATGATCAGCTTGGCGCTGTTCGGATTTTCCATCAGGAAGCGTTCCAGCTGCTCACCCAGAATGTTGGATACAATTTTACGCACCTCAACGTTGCCCAGCTTCGTTTTTGTCTGTCCTTCATACTGCGGATCCGGATGCTTGACGGAAATGATCGCCGTCAGCCCTTCCCGGACGTCATCACTCTGCAGACCTTCCTCATCTTTTTTCAGCAGGCCCGCCTCTTTGGCATAATTGTTCAATGTTCGGTTCAGCGCCAGCTTGAAGCCTTCCTCATGCGTGCCGCCTTCTCCGGTGTTGATGTTGTTGCAGAATGAATACACATTCGGAACGTATCCATCATTGTACTGCATCGCAATTTCAACTTGGATGCCGTCCTGCTCGCCTTCTACATAAATGATTTCTTCATGGATCGGCGATTTGTTTTTATTTAAGAATGCGATGTATTCCTTTAAGCCGCCTTCATACAGAAAGGTATGCGTCCGCTTAGCTTCATCTTCCATCCGCTCATCGGTAAACAACAGCTTGATGCCTTTGTTTAAGAAAGCAATCTGACGCAGCCGGTCATACAGAACATCGTGATTGTACGCTACGGTCTCCGTAAAAATCGTGGAATCTGCCTTAAACCGGACTAAGCTGCCGTGCTTGGAAGCATCGCAAGTGCCGATTTGCTTCAGCGGCGCCACAGCCGTGCCGCCATTTTCAAAACGGATGAAGAAGACCTTGCCTTCTTTATAAACCGTCACTTCCAGCCATTCGCTTAACGCATTGACGACGGAAGCGCCGACCCCATGCAGACCGCCGGAAACTTTATATGCCCCGCCGCCGAACTTTCCGCCGGCATGCAGCACGGTGAATATCGTTTCTACCGTTGAAATACCGGTTTTCTCATGAATCTCAACCGGCATGCCGCGGCCGTTATCCTCCACGGTAACAATGTTGTTCTGATCGACTTTCACTTCAATATCTGTGGCATATCCGGCTAAAGCTTCATCAATCGAGTTGTCCACGATTTCCCAGACCAGATGATGCAGGCCCTTTTCTGAAGTTGAACCGATATACATGCCAGGCCGCTTTCTGACCGCCTCTAACCCCTCCAGCACTTGAATGTCATGCGAGGTATAAGAATGCTCTACTGGTTTTTCCATGTTAATTCATGTCCTCCTTCCAAGGTCGTATCTGACCGCTGTCTATTTCTGCAATTTTTGGTTTTCGCGGCAGAAACGGAAGCAGATCCGCAATTTCTGTCGTCGTAATAAACGTTTGAATTTCCGGGGAAATCAAAGAAAAAAGGTTTACCCTTTTCTGTTGGTCAAGCTCCGATAACACATCATCTAAAAGCAGCACTGGCAGCTCGTTGAGCTGATCGGCAATGAAGTCGATCAGGGACAGCTTCCAGGCCAGAACAATCATCCGCCGCTGACCTTGCGAGGCATAGCTCAGCACATCGCGGTCATTGAGCTGAAAGCTCAGATCATCCCGATGAACTCCGCTGGACGTCGTTTTTAAGATCCGATCGCGTTCCCGATTCTCCAAAAGCTTGCGCGCTAATTCTTCACGCATGGCATTCAATTCTGTTTTATCGGTAATCGTATGGTAGGCCGCTCTCACCGTGGCATTTTCTCCTGCCAGCACATTGTATTTCAGGCTGAGATTCGCATTCATTTTGGCGATGAACTGGCGGCGCAAGGCAATCAGGGTCAGCTCCTGTTCGATCATCTGCTGATCCAGAACTTCCAACATTGCCAGATCGATCCGTTCCTGTTTCAACAAACTGTTGCGTTCTTTTAGAAGCTTCATCATCGCGCTTAATGCCTGCATGTACCGCGGGGAAACCTTGCCGATTTCAACATCCATCAGCCGGCGCCTAACCTTCGGCGGCGCCTCAAACAGTTCCAAATCCGAAGGCGCAAACAGCACCGCATTTAGCTTTCCGATGAATTCACTGGATCGGGAAACCGGCTTCTGATGAATCATCAGCGTTTTTCCTTTTCCATGAATCACCGCTGACAGCACCATCTCCGGTTCAGTATTCAGACGGCATTCCGCTTTGCAGAATTCCTGCCCCTCGCGGATCATATCCTGATCCCGCATCGCCCGGTGAGATCGTGTCGTCGAAAGCAGTACGATGCTTTCCAGCAGATTGGTTTTGCCCTGCGCGTTTTTTCCGATGATTACATTCATATGCGGATCCGGAAACAGCTGGCAGGAATCATAGTTTCTGAAATTCTTCAGGCGAATCTGATTGATCTTCATCGTTCGATCGTATAGCGCTTGTCCTCGATACTGATTTGGTCCCCTGGATAAAGCTTGCGGCCGCGGCGGTTTTCAGATTCACCATTGACCTGAATCTTTAGTTCTTTGACGGCAAACTTGGCTTCACCCCCGGAGGAGATCCAATCCGTCATTTTCAGCAGCTGTCCCAGGGTAATGAATTCCGTATCGATTTTGATCATTGTCAGAGTCCTTTCCTGCCTATGGCCTATCTCTTAGATTATACCACAAAAGCAAGTAAAAAGCACCGCCTGGGTGCCTTTTATTTCGTGTTTCAGCAAGTTTTAAGAATACGTTCTGACCGGCAGAACCAGCTGCAGAATCGAGTCATCATCCATGTTGCGGATGACGAAGGGTTTCATCTCACCGCTGAACATAATTTTGATCGTTGTTGCCGATAAAACGCGGATTGCCTCAAAAACATATTTGCCGCTGAATGAGATTTCAAGCGGATTGCCTTCATAAGCGATGATGTTTAAATTTTCAACCGAAGATCCGACTTCCTGAGATTTGCTGGAAATAACGACTTCTTCGCTGTTGGCGCTCAGCTTGACGATGGAGATGCCTTCATTCTTGATAAATGAAGCCCGGTCAATCGCATTGAGCATATCGCGGGAATCCACGGTCAGCTCATGCGCGAATTCTGTCGGAATTAAACGAGCGGTTTCTGGATAAGCGCCGTCGATCAAGCGGGTCTGAATGACGGTTTCACCGATCCAGAACTGAGCTTTTTTATCAGAGACTGCGATCAGGATGCTGCTGTCCTGGGCAATCGTTTTGGAAACTTCATTTAAACTTTTAGCCGGAATCGTAATGTTAAAGTTATTCTCCGAGGTCAAATTTACTATCTTGCGAGCAAGGCGATAACTATCCGTCGCTACGCATTCCAAGCGCTTGCCGCTGCATTTCATATTCACGCCGGTTAAGACAGGTCGGGTTTCCCGATCGCTGGTCGCAAAGGTTGTCTGGCTGATGACTTTTAACAAAACGTCAGCATCCATTTCAAACTGCTGACCTGGGCGGGTGAAATCAATTGCCGGATAATCCAATGCCCGCATGCCGTTGATTCTAAATTCTGCGGACATCCCGCTGATCTTGGTCAGTGAGCCATCGACGATTTCCAGTTCAATTTCATCGGCGTCAATCTTTCTGACAATTTCAAGAATATATTTAGCTTCAATAACGATGGAGCCGGTTTCCTTCACGATCAGATTGGTTTCTTCTTCGTTTCCGCTGAGGGTGGTCTGGATGGAAATATCGGAATCGCTTCCGGTCAGAATAATCGAATCCTGATTCACTTCAATTTTGATACCGGATAAAGCGGGTAACGGAGAATTGGAAGAAATCGCTCTGGATACGGTGTTCAGAGCGGAGTAGAAAACTCGCTTGGAGATTTTGAAATTCATGGTGTACCTCCCTTGTGTTTTTATTTAGTATTTAAGTTCAATACTATTAGGACTGTGGAAAAGTGGATAAAGTTTCAAAAAGCCTTATAATACAGGTTTATTTTATCACTTTTGACGGCGGAAATAAAGTGGAAAGCAGTGGTTAACTAATTCACCTGCATGAGCTTCTCTAATTCGCTGACAGCCTTGCGGTAAACATCGTCGTTCTTTAATCCCTTCTCCACTTTTTCGCAGGCGCTCATCACAGTGGAATGATCACGTTTGCCAAATTCATCGCCAATTTTTACATACGGCATGTCAAGATGCTTGCGGCACAGATACATGGCCATATGGCGGGCTGTGGCTATATTCTTAGTCCGCGTTTTGGAAACCAGCTGCAGTTTTGTTAAGCCGTAGTAATCGGCAACACAGCGGATGATTTTAGAAGCGGTCAAATCGTTTTTGTCAATCGTCTGCGCCTGTCCGCGGAAAGCGGAAACCGCAGTTTTAAAATCGATGCGGGTACTGTTGGAGAAATTGATCGAATAGAACAATAATCGGTTTAGTGCCCCTTCCAGCTTACGCACATCCTGTGAGAAGTTGGACGCAATATAAGCCAGAACATCGTCATCAATAATCGAAGGATCAACGCTTTGTTTTTCCAGCTTGACTTTGAGGATGGCCACGGATGTTTCAAATTCAGGTGAATCCACACCGACGGACAATCCAGAGGAGAAGCGGCTGATCAGACGTTCTTCCAGGCCTTTGATTTCGGTAGGATGCCGATCCGAAGTCAGGCAGATCTGTTTCTTATTGTTGACCAATTCATTAAAGATGTAGAAGAACGTTTCATGGCTCTTTTCTTTGCCGGCCAGAAACTGAATATCATCGACCAGCAGGACGTCCAGGTCATTCATTTCTTCTTTGAATTCCTGAATTTGACCATTTTTAATGGAATTGACGACGGCGTTGACGAAGTCTTCGCTGGTCGTGTAGTAGACTTTTTTGTCCGGTGCGTGTTCGCTGACGTAGTTGCCGATGGCATTGAGCAGATGCGTCTTCCCTAAGCCGGAATTGCCGTAGATAAACAGCGGATTGAAGAACTGACCTGGATTGTAGGCGCAGGCCAGAGCCGCAGAGTGGCTTTCCCGATTGCTTCCTCCGACAACGAAATTATCAAAGGTGTAATCCTGAATCAAATTCGTTGTGTTTAAGCCGGTAATTGCTGGTGCTTTCTTCTTCGCCGCCAGCGGCCGGATTTTCTGCAGCTGACTTTCCATGATGATTTCGCAGCTGATTTTCCGCTCCTGAACTTCGCTGATCGCTTCCTCTACGATCTCTTTGTTCTGCATCATAATCGTTTGTTGGATATATCCGGGCACGACAACCAGCGCTTTCTTTTCATCAAGGTCCATCAGCTTGGAATCGGAGAAAAACTGATTAAAGATCAGATTGTCCAGTTTTTCCTGCTGTTTCCCCTTTTCTAAGATCAGCGTCAGGGTTCGCTTCCAGATATCGGATAAGTAAGAATCCATTACTGTCATTTTTATACAACTCCCATTCGTGGATAAGTTTCCTTAGCACTACTAGTTTAGCTAATTTGTCAGCATTTTTCCACGATGTTTTTCTTCCAAAAAAAGTTTTCCACAGGATAACTCCCCTTAAATCCGTGATTATTGTTTATTTTTACCTAGTTATCCACCACAATCCACATCTTTTCTATTGTGGATAAACTGGGGATAAGTGGATATGGATAACTTTTTTGGGGAAAATGGGGATAAATTCGGAGAATTCGGAAGTTGTCAAGATTTTATCCATATCAAAATAGCCTTTTATAAAAGTGTTTATGACATAATCCACCATTATCCACAACTGTGGAAAACTATCTAATGTGGAATGCGGATTAGGCGTGGATAAAGAATTTTCCACTGCTGAAAAAAGACTGAAAACCCTGTGAACAGACAGAAGCCGCGGTTTTTCCTGTGGATATCTTAGGATTTGCTTAACATTAACGGGATGGTATAATTACACTACGATAAAGTGAGGATTAAAAAATGATACGTTTGATCTTTTGTGATGTTGACGGAACATTAGTTCAGGACAACGAGCAGGGGGATTACACGATTTCTGTGGAAAACCTTCGAGAAATTAACCGCACGGTGAATTCCGGCGTTCACTTTGCCTTAGCCACCGGCAGACCCGCTGACTTTGTACCGCGGACTTACGGCCGGCAGTTCAGCTTTGATACCGTGGCGTATTCCGGAGCTTACGTTACCGCACGTCAGAAACTGATCTATGAAAGTATATTTACGCTGGAAGAAGCCCGGCACCTTCAGGCTTTGCTGGAAAATCAGCCCGCCGAACTGTTATGCATAACCAATCAGAACGATTATTGCTTTGCCGGCCGCAAGTCGGAATATATCGATGAATTCTGTGACCCGGACAACGTTCCGGATAATCGTGAAATTCTGCCCTGGACGCTGGCGGAGCTGGCTCAGCGCAAACCGGCGCAGACTTTTGTATCTCTGGTCATTCTTTGTCATCAGCCGAATACATTAAAGCAGCTGGCTGAACAAGCTTCACGACTGGGCTATGATCCGGTGATGACCCGTCATGACGGCTATTCAATGATGAAACCCGGCGTCAACAAGGCCAGCGGAATTCAGAAAGTCGCATCGCTGGATCATGTACCGTTGTATGAGATTGCCGTTTTAGGGGATTCTATCAATGATTTGGAAATGTTTGAATTGATTGAAGAAAGCTACGCCATGGAGAAAAGTCACCCGGAAATCCTGGCGCGGGCAAAATATATTGTGCATGACGTAGCGGAAGCGCTGCGGATGATCCAGGAAAAAAACCGGGAAGAACAGGAGATGAGCAAATGTTAAAAATGACCAAGATGTTGATTGCCTTCCTGCTGATCGTCAGCGTCGGCGGGTGCGGAAAGAAAGCAAAAACACCCAATGAGGACAATCTAAATCCAACCGAAACTCCTCAATCCCAGGAAACAGCCCAGCCTACTGCCGAGCCGGAGGAAACCCCAGCTTCCAATAATGATGGAAATGAGGGAGATATCGTGATGGAAGTTCCGGATCTGACCAGTCTTGACAGCATTAACCTGATCGTTAACAAACAGCGTCCGTTAGGGGAAGATTACGAACCGGCGGATCTGGTCAAGCCGGATGTCCCGCTGGCCAAATCTTCTGTAACGATGCGTCAGGAAGCAGCCGATGCGATGAAGATCATGTTTGACGCGGCTAAAGAAGACGGTATTTCACTGATGATCGGCAGCGGCTACCGCTCTTATGATTATCAGAAAACCTTATACAACAACTATGTTGCCCGCGATGGCGAGGAAGAAGCTAACCGTTATTCAGCCAAGCCGGGTCAGAGCGAACATCAGACCGGACTGGCAGCGGATTTATCCGGAACCAGCGGCAACTGTTATCTCAAAGGCTGCTTCAAGGATACGGATGAGGGCGTCTGGCTGAAAGAAAACGCCTGGAAATACGGCTTCATTCTGCGCTATCCGGAAGGCAAAGAGGAGATTACCGGATATATCTTTGAACCTTGGCATTATCGCTATTTTGGAACAGAAGAAGCTCAAAAAATCTTTGAAAGCGGTTTAACTGTCGAAGAATATTACAATTTGCAGGATTAGGCTTTTCTTTTCTCATTTCATCTTCTATAATGGGGCTGTTTTCAGGCTGAAAAGGAAGATGAAGGAGGATCTATGAAGAAAAAATGTCTCTTTTTTGATATCGATGGAACTTTGGTGGATGAACACACCCATCAGATTCCGCAAAGTACGATTGAAGCGCTTCACGAAGCTCGCCGTAACGGCAGCGTCGTGTTTATCAATACAGGCCGTCCGTATTCCCATGTTTCAGATAGGATCAAAGAATTGAATTTTGATGGTTACTGCTGCGGCTGCGGCACTGAAATTATGGTTCAGGGAAAAGCGTTGTACCGTCATCAGATCCCCCAGGCTGTTTGCCAGAAGATCAAGGAAAAAGCCGATGTCTGCGAAATTGATTTATTCGGAGAAAACACGCCGACTTGTTATGTCAGTCTGGGTCATGTAAAAAATGGATTTGTGAAATCAATGGAAATTCTGAGCAGCGAAGGTTTTAACAACATTGTGCCGTGGATTGATCATGAGTCTGAATTTGTTAAATTCTGCATCGCTTATGATGACCACAGCAACCTTGAAGAATTCCGTCAGTTTTTAACAGAAATGCATTTTGAGTTTATCGACCGCTTCAATGGATTTGCGGAGATTGTTCCGCAGGCCTGCAGCAAAGCGACTGCCATTGATGTGGTTCGGCAGAAATACAATGTAGAACTGCAGGATTGTTATGTGTTCGGCGACAGCACCAATGATCTGCCAATGCTGAAGCATGTTCCGCACAGTGTTTTGATGGGCAATGGCACGATGTCATTAAAACCGCTGGTCGAAAAAGTAACAGCCCGTATCGATCAGGACGGAATTGCGAAGGCGATGAAAGAATACGGATTGATTCGCTGAATTAAAGAAAATTGAATCTCCAAATAAAAAGTTCCTGATTGTAAATTTTGATCAGGGACTTTTTTTTAGCTTTGAAATCTTTGTGTGGAAATGTTCTGAAGGAAGAAGCAGAGATAGTTCAATAAATAATAAACTCGTGTTAAGCTGCATGAAAATGAAAAATATTTTTTCGCTGACAGCAAGCCTGTTTCAATATACAGTCTTCTCGTTCAGAGATTGAAATACGATAGAAAAAAACGTAAAAACTCAAAAAAGGCTGAAAAGTTCTTTCATTTTTTCAAAAAAGCAGAAATCCAGCATCGAAGTCGAGGGAGTTTAGTTGACTTTTACAGAAAAACTATTGTATAATGTACCAGCAATTGCTCATTATTGTATAAAAAGAACTGGAGGTGGCTCTTTAATATGAAAAGAACTTATCAACCGAGCAAAAGAAAACACCAAAAAGTCCACGGTTTCAGAGCCCGCATGAAAACGGTCGGAGGACGTAAAGTTTTAGCCCGCCGTCGTGCTAAAGGCAGAAAGATCTTGTCGGCATAAAATAGTCACCCACAGGTGGCTTTTTTAATAAATCAAGATGAAGAAAAAATATCGGGTTAAAAAAGCGGATGAATTTCAAACGATTATTGAGCATCGGAAATTTGTCAGCTGTCCTTCGCTGGTGCTGTATGTCAAAGCCCGGAAAGAGGACCAAAGCCGGATTGGCATCTCCGTCGGCAAAAAGTTGGGCAATGCCGTGGTCAGAAACAAAACCAAGCGTCAAGTGCGTATGATGTTCCAGGAAATTTATGATTTTAATGAAAATTTTGACGGAATCCTGATTGTCAGGAAAAAGTTTCTGGAACAAAGTTATTCAGACAACAAAAAAGACTTGGAAAGCCTTATTAAAAAAGTTAAAATAAAGAAGTACGCATGATTATTCAGTTAAGGAGAGTTCAATGAAAAATCGTAAAAAACAGCTGCTTCTGCTGCTGGTCTTCGTCGCGCTGCTATTTCTTGCCAGCGGATGTACGGCTCCGGTAGATCCAGAAACAAAAGAAGTTATTCAAATCACATCAGATACGACGTTTAAGTACATGATGGCTAACGAAAACTGGTTCAGTGCTTTCTTCGTTTTCCCATTATCCAAGTTAATCAACTTCCTGACGCCGTATGTCGGAGTGGCTCTGTCCATTTCCGTTGTTACTCTGTTAGTTCATATCATCACTTTGATCTTCACAATCAAATCGACAGTGATGACGCAGAAGATGCAGGTTATCCAGCCGGAAATGAATCGAATTCAGAAAAAGTATGAAGGCAAGACCGATGAACGTTCGCAGATGGCTCAGGCTCAGGAACTGCAGCGTTTATACAAAGACAACGGAATCAATCCATTTGGAGCTATTATTTCTTCCTTCATTCAGCTGCCGATCATCATGGCGATCTATTTGTCCGTCCAGCGGGCAGAAACCGTCGTCAATGGTACGATGTGGGGCTTGAGTCTGAAAGAAACACCGCTGCATGGAATTATGTCGGGACAGTGGCTGTATTTGGTGATCTTCGTCTTCATGGCTCTTTGCCAGATTGGTTCCATGATGCTGCCGCAGTTCTTGGCGACGCAGAAAGCGAAAAAAGAAGCTGCAGCGCACCATAGAAAATATGAGAAGACCAAACAGCCAGGCGGCAACATGATGATCTACATGATGGTGTTCATCCTTGTCATCTCGATCAACTGGCCGGCAGCCATGACGATTTACTGGGCTGTTTCATCTCTGGTTATGATCTTCAAGACTTTGTTCGTTCAGTTAATCTATATCGATAAAAAATCGTAAGAAGGGACTTTATGAAGAAATACACAGGAAAAACATTAAATGACGTACTGAATGCCGCAGCGAAAGAAAAGGGTGTGTCCGTTGAGGAACTGACTTATTTCGTTACCGAAGAAAAACAAGGATTCCTGGGAATCGGAGCTTCAGTTACTGCTGAGGTTTATGCTTCCTGTGATGTTAAAGAGTTTCTCTTCAATTATATCGGTGAGTTCTTTACTGGCTTGAATCAGGATGTCGAGATCGAAATCTTTGATGAAGACGGCGGTTACCGCATCATGTTAAATGCGGAGAATAACGCTGTGATTATCGGCAAGAATGGTCAGACGCTTCAGGCTTTAAATACCGTTGTCCGCGGTGCTGTAAATTCAGCTTTTCGCAAGCGCTTCTCAATTATGATTGATATCAATCATTACAAAGAAGAACGGTATGAAAAAGTGAAGTCTATCGCCGGACGGATCGCGAAAACGGTGCAGCGGACGAAAGTCGATGCCTCGTTGGATCCAATGCCGAATGATGAACGCAAGGTGATCCATCAGTATTTGGCGGATTGGCCGTACATTAAAACAGAGAGCGAAGGCGAAGGCAGCCGGCGGCATCTGAAAATTATGTACGATCGTACTAAAACGCCGAATAAGAAATAAAGCTTATTTCCTAAAACGGGAAAAATGGTTTGCAGCAAATTAAAATTTAAATGATGAAGAATCGGTGTGGCGAAGGTCATACCGTTTTTTTTGGCTCTTTCAAAATCGTGTTGGCGAGAGAAAAAACGGCTTTATCTGATCGGAAGGGAATCAGAATTTTCTAATGGGAAAAAGCAAGAAAAAGGATGAAAAAGCGTCTCACAAATTTCTTGACAACGGCATAAATATAAAGTAGTATGAAATAACTCTTTGCACTGCATTACATTCGATTAGGAATGCGAGATCAACAGTACAAACTGAGCAGGCGATGAACCGTTGAGGTCATGGGGCCGGGCCATCAAGAGTGGCAGCAGAGCGTAACCTTGCGCATCTGTGGGACAGTTGTATGTTCCACAGGTGCGTTTTTTATATCTGTTTGTGGAATATTCTATCTCCGATGACGTGCTGATAAGAGAACTCATTACTGCCGCATTTGCGGAATTTAGGAGGATTCTTTTATGACAACCAACCAAAAAGCTCAGCCGACAAATTCAAAACAGCGCAGGCTGGATGAAAATCAGATTATCAGAAACTTATCTCTAGTCAGTATCGTTGGAAATACGGTGTTATCCGGAATTAAATTTATTGCCGGATTCTTCGGTCATTCCAGCGCGATGATTTCCGACGCGATCCACTCCTTTTCGGATGTGCTGACTACCGTTATTGCTTATTTTGGCGTTAAGCTTTCAAAGAAGGAAGCCGATAAATCACATCCCTATGGTCATGAACGTTTTGAATGTGTCGCTTCTTTGATTCTGGGAATTTTATTATTGATGACCGGTCTTGGCGTCGGGGCTGCAGGACTGAAGAATATTGCTGCAGGACATTATGATACCTTGGCTGTTCCAGGTGGAATTGCCCTTCTGGCTGCGATAATCTCCATCATAGGCAAAGAAGCCATGTTCTGGTATACGCGGCATTATGCTAAACAAATCAATTCCAACGCGTTTATGGCGGATGCCTGGCATCATCGGTCTGACGCCTTTTCTTCGGTTGGATCGCTGATCGGAATTGCGGGTGCAATGTTGGGTTATCCTGTGCTGGACAGTGCAGCCAGCGTGGTAATCTGTCTGTTCATCTTGAAGGTTTCTTATGATATTCTGAAAGACGCGCTTACAAAGATGCTTGATACTTCCTGTGATGAAGTGTATGAGTCAGAATTACGCGAATTTATTGAAAGTCAGCCGGATGTCCTCGGTGTCGATGTCCTTCACACACGGATGTTTGGAAATAAGGTTTACATTGATCTGGAAATTAAAGTGGATGGGGATATGCCTCTGCGTGAAAGTCATGCGATCGCGGAACAGGTTCATGACCAGGTCGAAGCCATGTTTACAGACATCAAACATATTATGATTCATGTGAATCCAACAACCCATTAAAAGTTTAGACTCTGCAGAAAAGATCTTGTTTCCGCAGAGTTTTTTTGTAGGTTGATTGTTTTCAACGTTCTCCTTTCTTAACAAAAAGGAAGCCTGAATTAATATTGACAATTGTCAAGAGTAAAGATATGATTAAATTGACAAATGTAGAGGTGATAAGAATGAATAAAGAAAAAAACTTCCGGATACGGAATTGGAAGTCATGACTGCAATCTGGCATTGTGAGATTCCTGTAAAAACCGCCGAAATTGCTCGTCACATCGACCGTGATTGGACGATGTCCACAATTCAGGCCTTATTAGCCCGTCTGGAAGAAAAGGGATATGTTAAGGTGATGAAAGAGGGGAGGTTAAAGACTTATGTCCCGCTGATCAGTGAGGAGGAATATCGTGATCAGGAAACCGTTCGGTTTTTTGAACGTTTTCATCGAAAATCTGTACGCAGTTTATTCATGACACTGGTAAAAAATGAAAGTCTGACAGAAGCAGATCTGCAGGAACTGGAAGCCATGATCCAAAAGGAAGAAAATCGGTATGACTGAGTTGTTGAGTCAGGTGATTGAAGTTTCGTTTTCGATGTCTTTTCTCATCCTGATTCTGATTCTGTTTTCAAAAGTAATGCATCAGCGATATCAAGCTTCAGTAACGGTTCTGGCATGGCTTGCGATTGCACTGCGACTGATTCTGCCTTGGAATATTTCACTGCCTGTACCGGCCATTACGATCCCTGTACCCCAGGCGGTTGTCCAGCTCCACACCTTTATTTCACCGATTGTTGAAAACTCTGAACAGCCTTCTGAATCAGAAGCACCCGCTCCCTTGTCAAACCCAAGACCTGTTTACGAACAGCCTTCGTCAAATCGGGAACCTGTTGTTGATTCTTCCGGATTGACAATTTCACTGATTCAGATCCTGGCCGGGATTTGGTTCGCGGGCATTTTTATCTTTGTCTTCCGCTTAATTTCAGATTATCATCGCGTAAAAAAACTTCTGTTTGTTCACGGACAGGTTATATTGCCGCAAAGTCCGCAAGGTCGGCTTTTGAAAAGTCTGTGCCGAAAATTAAGCATCCGAAAAGTACCAGTCTTAATTACAAGCCGCTCCGCGCCTACACCGATGGCAATTGGCTTGATTAAGCCTTCTATCGTTATTGCTCCCGAACTGATCAATCATGAGAATCTGGATCTGATCTTAACCCATGAGCTGATTCATCTCAAACAAAAGGATTTATGGAAGAAAGTCATATTGAGTATGGCACAGGCAATTCATTGGTTTAATCCTTTCGTCTGGCTGATGAACTATCAGGCTGAGAATGATATGGAAATGGCTTGTGATCAACGTTTGTTAAAAGGTCAGCCAAAAGAAGTCCGGGCAGTCTATGGTCGGATGCTTGTCGATGTGATTCGGCAGACACGCTTGCCGATGACCACCTTCTCAACCCGTTTTTCATCGGGAAAGCCGCTGAAAAAACGCATTCAGGCTCTATTTGATTCCTCACGGAAGAAAAAGGGCAGCGTAATCTTAGTCCTGATTTTACTCAGTACGGGTATGGGTTCCATGCTGGTTGCCTGTCAGACTCAGGCCCAGACCCCAGAGCCAGAAGAACAATTACTTCAGATCAGCAGAAATGAAGAAGCAGCGGAAATGATGTTTGAGAGTGAAGATAAACAAGCTTTAGCAGTAATGCAGAATTTAATGGATTCTATGACTGAATTTGATGCCTGGAAAATCAATTATTTTGATTTGAAAATACACTATAATGGACAAGATTATTTAGCTTGGACAAACCCAAACTGGTTATATGTGAAGAATGATTTAGAGCAGGTAAGCTATACTGATGATCCATATGCGCTGTATGCATTTTACGATTTAATTGGCTATGAGCAACCAGAAATTCAAATTGGGGAGTTTACACTCAATTTGATCGAAGGAAATATCGAAAAGATTTCAATTCCAGATATTTCAAAAGATCTTCAGCCTGCTAAAGAAGTTAATTGGGCATGGGTACAGCCTAATCAGTATACTTATTTTAATGTTTTTTCTAATTTGAAAGGTGAATATGTCGAAGTAGGAATCAGTACTTGGATGCATCAAAATCCGGACAGCGCGAAGAATCCATTATTTACGATAATTGTTAATCCAGGAGGCGCATTGATCAATGATGCTTATTATTTTTTAGAACCAATTACGGTATGTTTTTATGAAGGCAATCTAGCTAGTATTGATCAATGGTTAGTGAAATTGGATCGAGATTATACCAGCATTATTCGCGAACTTCTCCAAAAGTTGAGTGAAACAGGATCACATTTTGAAAGTCTTGAAGAAGAAGCCCAATTGAAAAAGGAAATCTATAACCAGAGTGAAATATACACGTCAATTATTGACCCTATCTTCGATGGCCAAAAAACAAGCTATGAAATACCACAGATGAATTTACGGATTATTGTAGACGGTATAGTTCCAGCCGATGTTTTTATGATCTATGATCAATTATCAAAAAGTGTTGGATTCCAATATATTGAATGGCCAATTGACAGGATACGCAACTATAACAATGGTGGTATTTATGGTGATGGCTATTATCTTTTCAAGATATTAAGTCAAGAAGATTTAGACTATGATGGGCCAGAGGAAATTTCGGCAGAGGAAATTTATCGATTTAATGAAGATAAAATAGTGTGTCTTGTCAATGATCTGGATATGATGTTGTCTCAAGAGTCAATTAATTATCTTCAAACTTTGGGTTATTATCCTATAAATGGACAATCTTTATCTTTGATAGAACATTTAACATTTGAGAAACTTCACTGATAAGGAATGATAAAAATCATTAGAAACGATAGAATCAAAAAAGAATGGGCAACTGTTCTTTTTTGAAAACCTAAAAACAGGATTTTATACGGAAAATCATTACAAAAAGCGGAGGATAAGCAAAATTGGATTTGACAAACAAACGCTACAATTGTAGACTGATGTTAGAACTACATGTGTAGACTCTAAGCTTATCCGATCATTTTGACAAACTGATCGAAGTTCAGGGAAAGAAAGAGAGAATGATTATGATTGCAGATGAATTTGTTTTTGATGAACATCCCAAACCGCAGGAGATCGAAATCTTTCTGGAAGGACATCCGCAAAACAATCTGCTTCAGCATACTTGCTGGAGTCAGGTAAAAGAAAACTGGGCAATGAAGCAGGTTGTCGTCCGACGCGGCGGCACAATCCGGGCCTATGCCATGATTTTAATTCGGCCGCTGCCGTTGGGATTGAAGTTATTCTATATCCCGCATGGACCGATTGTGAATTATCAGGATGAAGCTTTGATTCGGTTTTTCTTTACGAAACTCAAAAAACTGGCTCGCCGCAGCCATGCGGTTACAATTCGCTTTGATCCAAATCTGATTGATCGAACTTATCCGTATGCCAAACGCAATGAAGAGCGTGGTGATCATCAGCAGGGAAATGTAATTCAGCTGCTGAGTACATTGAAGTGCAAACATAAGGGATATACTTTATACTTAAAGGAAGCGACACAGCCGCGTTTTCAGGCCGTAATGCTGCAGGAAAATATGAGTTGGGAGGCATTGAATGCCAAGACGCGCCGAAGCATTCGGCATGCGGAGAAATGTGGAGTTATGATTCACGAAGGAGAAGATCAGCTGAATCATTTTGCGGAAGTCATGAAGCTGACAGAACACCGTAAAAAAATTCATCTACGCAGTGCGGAATACTTCAAACGATTGATGTCTTTATATGGAGAAAGAGCCGTTCTGATGACCGCAAGTCTGAATTTGAAACAACGGCATAGGGAAATCACTGAACTGTTAAGAGAACTTCAGGAAAAATCCCATGAATTAAATAAGAACGAAAAGGAGCAAATTGTTAATTTAAATCGCGAACAGGAGTTCCTGGAAGAAAAAATGCAGGAAGGCGCTTCAGAAGTGACGCTGTGCGGTCTTCTGGCTTTGATTCAGGATGATCAGATGGAAGTGCTGTATGCTGGAACACACAGTGAATATCTGACCTACCGCGCCCCATATTTAACGCATTGGAAACTGTTTGAAAAAGCTCAAAAGATGGGAATTCGCCGTTGTAATTTGGGTGGAGTTGAAGGCACTTTGGATGATGGACTCAGTGTTTTCAAAGGTAATTTCCCGGTTCAGATTGAAGAGATGATCGGAGAATTTGAAATTGCGGTCATGCCGGTTCTATCCCTTCTGACCAATCAGGGGATTACATGGTTGAAAGCTGTGCGGCGATGGAAGGTGAAAAAATGTTAAAGCTGATAGAACAGGAAAAGCCTGAACCTTTTGATCGCTTTGCTTCGGCAGGAAAAATTCCGCATTATTCAAAAACCCATTTTTACGGAGATCTTTGTATGAAACAGGGAATTGAAGTCCAGCGAATATCCGCACGGGATGAACAGGATCAAATTGTCGCCACGGCTTTGATCCAATGGGAAAAAATTTGCGGTATTGAATATGGTTATATTTGTTATGGTTTTAATTTAGATTATACAAATTCTGAAACGTTGGGTTTTTTTGCTAAAGAATTAACTCGCATTGCCAGACAGCGGGGTGCTGCTTATCTGCGCATGGAATTGAATGTTCCGCGGTTAGAGCATGAAAAAGATGGTCAGGTGAAGATCGGCGGATTCAATAATGAAAATGTTGCGGCATGGATGGAAACTTGTGGCTATAAACATCTTGGATATACCTATGGATACAGCGGCAACCGCATGTCGCGGTTCACTTATTGTCTGAATCTGGATCAGCCGTTGGAAAAAATCCGCAGACAAATAAAGCATTATGCATCTTATCAGAAAAAGAATATTCAGCGTGCGGTTAAGGTACAATTAAGCGATGAACAGGATCTTTCAATTCTTGTAGAAGCGGAGCGTGAATTAGCACATAAGCTGCATTTTTTGCCGAAAAAAGCGAAGGATTTCCGTCAGCTGATGGAATGCTTTCCCAATCAGGCAAGACTGTACGTGGTCAGCGCTGATGTGGATCAGGCATTAACGAATCTGAAAAAGCTGCGCAGCGAGCTTATTAAGCAGCGTGAAACGTTGGTGAATCCGCAGCGCCTAGAAGAAAATCAGAAACAAATAACAGCTCTGGATCAGGAAATATCGGAATTAATCCATGATTATCAAGGGCAGGGAGAAATCAAACTGGGAGCAAAACTGATTATTCAGCAAGGTGAGCATGTGTATAACGTGAATATGTATACAAAAAAGATTCTGCCAAACTTCCGCGCGGCCTTCGCTCTGCACAGCGCAGTTATTGAAGATTGTTGGCAAAGAGGGGCGAAAACTTATGATTTTGAGGGCGTATCGGGAGCTCTGAATCCGGATGATCCCTATTATGGCATCCATGATTTTAAAAAGAGTTTCGGCGGTGATTTTATTGAATTTCTGGGAGAGTTTGACTGGATTGGTGATCCAAAACAATATCAGAAAGCACTTCAGCTGCAGCGTTGGCGCAGAAAGCTGCGGCGAGGAGCAGCTCGTTTGCTTTATCGCTGATTTATCTTGATCAAGGTGAAAAGATAAAATCTAGGAAGTTCTAAGTCCTTTGAAGAGAACTATTCTCCATAATCCCAGTTAATCCAATACGAGATAACTTAAGTGCTTAGCCATTTTCTTCATTCAAGCTTATATCCGTCAGCTTGCAAGCATCTAAAGGTCTATCAATTGATAAAGTGTGAAACGTTAAGAATTTCACACTTTTTAACTGACCTTTGATAAAAAAATCAAGCTCCGTATTAACTTAGAATAAAAGTAAGCTGAGTATAAAATGAAGCCTATCTGTTTTTTCTTACACAGTCAGATGTGATCAAGGTTCTTTATAGCCTATCATCACCAGTGATATTTTCAACTGTTTTCTTGAGCCTGATTTTATCTTTCTTTAGAGATTTGAATAAACGTTATATGTTTTGCCTGGATGTCATAGAATAGAAAAAAATGGAAGAAAAAGTAG
>NZ_HE998571.1:167613-184928 GCF_000327285.1 Holdemania massiliensis AP2
CTACTTTTTATGACGGAGGGAAATATGTGATGAAAAAAGAGCGAAGACAGGAATTGGAAACACTATTCATTCAAGATTCTGATGAAGATTGGCGGGAACAGTTAAATCCAGAGGAAGCAGCATTGATTGCTCGATGGGATGCCCAGTTTGAAGAAGGAAAAAGAAGATTAAGTCAAGTTCCCGGAGAAAACCAGGATAACCAGAAGCAATAGAAAGAAATCAGCCGGTTGGCAGCAAACGGATTAAAACGAAAACAAGGCGTGGAAGCTTTGTTTTTTTAATTTTCAAAATTTTAGAAAAAGAGGATTGACAGAAATCAATCCCAGTGTTAATGTATTAGTGTACTAATACAGAGAGGAGAAACCTATGGCAATCGATTTTGATTCTAACCTTCCGATTTATATTCAGGTTATGGACTATATCAAAAAAGAGATCGTATCCGGACGGTTAAAACCTGGAGATCGGGTCGATTCCGTTCGAGATTTAGCCTTGCACTTCGGTGTTAATCCGAATACAGTTCAGCGTTCGTTATCGGAGCTGGAACGAGAAGGTTTATTGAAAAGTGAACGGACGGCAGGTCGTTTCATCAGTGAAAATGAGGAACTGATCGGCTTGGTTCGCGAGCAGATGGCGACTACATGCATCAGCCGCTATGTGAAAGAAATGGAAAATCTGGGGTTTGAGGGGGAAGAGATTCTTGCTCAGACGGCTTATTATGTAAAGGAGAGGGACAATGACAACGGAGAGCACTAAACCTTTAATTCAGATTCGCGGTTTGACGAAATCATACAGTCAAACAACGGCGCTGAAAAATGTCGATCTGGATATGGTTCCAGGTCAGATCATCGGTCTTTTAGGACCGAACGGCAGCGGCAAGACGACCTTGATTAAAATCATGAACGGCTTGCTTCGTGATTACAGCGGGGAAATCTTAATTGACGGACATAAACCGGACGCGTATACCAAAAGTATTATTTCTTACCTTCCGGACGAGAACTATTTCAGCGATTGGATGAAAGCCAACGACGCGCTTAAGATTTTTGAAGATTTGTATGCGGATTTCGATATCGCCAAAGCTCTGCTGCTGATGAAGCGGCTTGACCTGAATCCGAATATGCGGATTAAGTCCATGTCCAAAGGCATGAAGGAAAAATTTCAGTTATGTCTGGTCATGAGCCGGAAAGCAAGAATTTATATTCTCGACGAACCGATCGGCGGCGTCGATCCTGCAGCTCGGGAATTGATTCTGGACATCATTCTGAACAACTATGCGGAAGATGCCATCGTCCTGATCTCGACCCATTTGATCAGCGATATTGAAAAAATCTTTGATGACGTTATCTTCTTAAAATATGGCGAGCTGGCAATGCATAAGAATGCGGAACAGCTGCGTGCGGAAACAGGAAAATCAGTGGATGAGGTTTTCCGGGAGGTCTTCAAATGCTAAAGCTTTTAAAATATGAACTGATTCATGAATGGCGCAGTTATGGAATTATCTATCTTATTTTCATCGCTGCCTGCGTCCTGTCGCCGATCTTGTTTAAAGATCAGATGTTTGCAAGTCAGGCAAATATGGTTGTTGAATCGAATATGAGCGTGCTTGGCGTTATTGCTGTCTTGGCGGTTACGATTATGACGATGGCGATTATCATCAGTACGGCGATCAATATTGCGCTGAATTACCGCAATTCCATGTTTAAACGTCCGGGATATCTGACTCTGACGCTGCCCGTTACAACTCATCAGCTGATCCTGAGCAAGGTTTTGGCTGATATTCTGTGGATCATCATTGCCGGATTTGTCTTAATGCTGGGTTATACTTTGATGGTTTTGGTAGCCGGCATTCTGATAGGCATGGATTTGCCAAGCTGGTCAGAATGGATGCGATTATTCTCCATGATTCATATCGATCTTTCCGACCTGATTACACTCTTTCTCTCATTGGCTTTAATTTTATCGGGGATGGCTGAAATGATCCTGTATGTATATATGGTCATCACCCTGCCGCAGACAAGATTTACACCGCGGCATAAAACGGCGATTTCAGTTGCCTTGTTCTTTGTGATTTCCATGATCATGGGCTTAATTCGCGACAGCTTGTCAGGTCCGCTACACTATATGACGCAGAATCTTTCAGGAAATGGTGTCATCGCGCTGGAAATCATGTTTACGTTATTGACATGCGCTCTGTTCTACGGCGTGATCTACTTTGTCCTTGAAAAGAAATTAGAAGTGGAATAAATCAACATGGATTCTCACATTTCAAAAGTGGGAATCTTTTTATTTTGCTGGATTTGAAATTCAAGTGCTGGAGGATTATTAACTGTCCGAACAGGAAGAGGCGCTGAAACCGGGATCAGAAAATAGTTCTTCCTGATTTCATTCCTAGTTATAAAAATAATCAGACTGGACATACTAACGAGCAGGAGGATCGATGATATGAAAATAATCAACGGAATCGCTTTGCTTCTGGTTGTCATCGGCGCTGTTAACTGGGGTTTGGTCGGCGCTTTTGAATTTAACCTGGTATCGTTCCTGTTTGGCGCAGGCACCTTGTTCAGCCGGATTATTTACTGTCTGGTGGGGATCAGCGGATTGATCGCGCTGACCTTCTTCGGCAAGCTTGGCGAATAAACGAATACGAGCAATGCTTTTTTTCCTGAGCCAAATCAGGTATAATGTCACCGAAGAGGTGACTTTTTTATGAGTCTGTTAATTACGATTGTCTGCTTTGCGATCTCAGCGGGCATGTTGATTTCCCTGCTGACGTTGCTTAAGCGTTCTAAAAAAATGAAAAAACTGATTGCCTGTGTGGATCAAATCAGTGATGAATCGCTGTTTTTCCCTGCTATTGATCAGTTTATCGATTCGATTCAGGATCCGGAATTTGCAGCCAAAGGTGAAATTCTGAAATTGTGGGGACTGATTAAATATCAGCATGATCTGCCTGAAATTGAAGCTTGTCTTGAACGGATTGATCTGAGTAAAATCATTATCGATCCCAAGAATCGGCGCCGCAATAAGATTGGGCTGAATGAAGATAGTTTTTATTACCTGTGTTTTGCCTGCAGCTTTAAGGCGTACAGTCAGAACAATGAGGAATTGCTGAATCGTCTGCATGAGAAGGTGCTGGAAAAAGAAGATTACTTCCAGGATCAGCTGTTTTATCAATTGTATACGGCGAGTTGGGCCTGGTATACAAAACAAGGAGACTGCGGTGAAGCGGTGTTCATGGATTTGGCGCAGGGTCTGATCAAAAAGATGAAGTGTTCACGGCAGATGCTGGATATTTACCGCAATATCGCGGCGGCCTTCTTAGCTGGAATTGCGCAGGCACGCAAGGATGAAGAGCTGGCTCAGCGTGTGGAAAAACCGGTGAGCAATTGGGCGTCAACAGAAATGGGCGCTAATATTTTAAGAGATCTGGGTATCCATGAAATCAGCCAGTCACAGGTCTGGTCCAAAGCGGAGGATGAACCGGAAACCAAGGATGAAGCATAAAACTAAGATTTAGAAAATGAAAAAAGACTGGAAGCAGGTGGAAATCACCATTGTGTTCCAGTCTTTTCTATGCAGCGGATCAATGTTTCCAGATAGGCTGGAATAAAAGCATCCAAGCTGTTTAAGAGTGTGTTGGAAACAGAGATCTCATGGTCTACACGAAAATCAAAATTAGCGGATTGGATCTTTAAGTTCGCAAAACCTTTCAATTCTTTGTTCAACAAATTGTCGGTATACCAATTTTTTAAATTACTCCATTTTTCAATGTAGGTTCTAACTTGACTATGCAGCTTTTGCGCTGAGATGGATAGGTCTTTTAATTGATCTAAATCATAAGCGATTTCTACGCTGGCCGTATAATGATAAGATCCCGTTAACCGGTTGGACAGTTGAATTTGTGACTCGACAGCCCGTGTATCATAACTTTTAGATAAGGTCTGTTCATACGCAGTCAGGCTTTCTTTGAATTCGTAACATAAATAAAGCAAGAATGTTTTCTGGATAAACTCTCTGTCCTTCAGCTTGATCATTTCTTCAACAAAACTTTTAACAATAACCTTCTGCTGATCAACACTTATCGGACAGATCTTTTCGTTGAGAATATCCAATTCACTTTTAAGCGCTGCATAATCCAAATTGACTTTTTTCTGCCAGGAAATAATTTTGTTTTTAGGAATCACAATCAGACCGTTTTTATGTTCAGCTAACAACAAGGTTTGTTCCAGTTCTTCTTTTCTTTGAAGCTGGTTTAAATAAGTGAATAAGCTGAAAATATTATTTTATGTTTCTTCCGAAAGCTTAACCATAAGCTCGGCTTTCCTCCTTTTCTTCTTATAAAAGTCATCTTCTAAAGATAAGTTTTCTCTTACTACTTATATTTTAATTGATTTTCAGTATTTTTGATATGAAGATCAGTCTGATATTGAATCGTCAGAAGGGAAAGCCATCGAATGCATTGAGTTGGACAGATAAGGTCACAAAATCTGAATGTTCTTCTCTGAAAAAGCGGAAGGGAAAGAGAAAAATACCGGCCTTTGTCTTTTTCCAGAATTGCTTCTTTTCATCGGACAAAGGCCGGTATGATAATATGATGGATTAGTTTTTTTCCTGCTTTAAGGGAATTCAGACTGTCCAAGTATCTGTGGCATCAATAAAGCCCTATGTACCATTGCTGGTACCGAAGAAAGCATGCGCCGGCTTTCCATTCTCAAACAAGAGGAACGGTCTTTCCAGCAAACCCATCAGTTCCGTTTTCCCATCATCCCAATGAAGCCCTCGGGTATAGGCTAAATCACTAGGAATTACTTCCCAATGGATCCCATCGGGAGAAATTGCATGCATACCGCCATGTTTCTGGCCGCATACATCGCCGCGCATATCCTTGGCAATCATGGGGTACAAGTCCTGCTCTTTCCAGATAAACGGATCTTCAATACGGATTAGATCCCGATTGAAGACAGGGGTAACACGCAGCCGGATATAAGGCCCGGATTGGCAGCAGAGTGAGAGTCGGAATTCAGTTCAGGATGATTATCGAAAAATCAACATCGAGAATGCTTTTCTCTTTGACAGTGAGAATCTGACACTGCCTGCGCTGGCCGATCGTCTGCAGCTGAGCGTGCGTCAGACAGAACGAATTCTCAAAGATGAATTCCAGGCAACATTTACTGAATTAAAACAAAAAGCAACAATCAACCGGGCTGTGTCGCTGTTGAGAACAACACGCAAAACGATTACGGAAATTGCTGAAGAAAGAAATTTCTGTTCTGCTTCTTATTTTTGCAAGATGCTGAAGCAACAAACCGGAAAAATCGCGACCCAGATCCGACGTGAACAGACGCTTGAGAATGTAGAAAAATAATGAAAGCCGATAGTCCTGAGTGTTTTTCTACATGTCAGAATAGGAAAAAGAAAGTCGGAAAAATCCGACTCCCAGTCAGGACAAGCGGGAAGAATTCTGTTATAATGATCAGGCATGAAAAGGCCGGGATTGAAGGAAATCCGGTCATTTTGCGTCTTGCAGCCCTAGAAGAAACCGAAGCAGGTTTTCTTCGCTGGTTTACAAAAAGGCTGCAGGTCATCCATAAAGACAGGAGGAAGACTTTATGAAATTAATTGTCGGATTAGGCAATCCCGGTAGAGAATATGAACATACCCGTCACAACGCGGGCTTTGATGTGCTGGATCGGTTGGCGGATCTGTTAAACACAGGAATCAGTCAATCCAAATTCAACGCTCTGATCACGACTGTGCGTAGCGGACAGGAAACAATTCTGTTAATGAAACCGCAGACCTATATGAACAATTCCGGGGAAGCGGTCATTCAGGCTGTTCAGTTTTATAAAATCCCGGTCGACCAAATTCTCGTCATTCATGATGACCTGGATCTGCCTGTCGGTAAGATCCGCATCCGGACTTCCGGCAGTGCGGGAGGTCAGAAGGGCATGAAAAACATCATCGATCATCTGCATACCCAAGAAATTGCCCGGATTCGAGTAGGAATTGATAAAAATCCGCTGATTCCGATCGTCGATTATGTGCTGGGCAAAGTTCCGGCGGAGCAGCGGGAGGACTATCAGGCGGCGATCAACCACGCGGCGGAAGCGGCCAAGGCAAGCATGACGATGCCGATCAGCGAAGTCATGAACCGCTTCAACCGCAGCCGATGAACTTCCTGTTAGGGCGGCTGGCCCACAACCCAGCCGTTGCAGCCTGCACGCGGCAGGAAGCCTTTCTTTCCGCTTCTTCCTTAACCGAGGAAGCGCTGATTCTGGCAGCCAGCTATGCGCAGAATCCAAGGCCGATGCTGATCATAAAAAATAATCTCTATACCGCTCAGCGTCTGGCGGAAAAGCTGAAATCCCTGCTTTCCCCACAGGTCTGCGCGCTTTTCAGCGTGGAGGAATCACTGCGGGTAGAGGCCATTGCCGCGTCTCCGGAAGCTACGGCGGAAAAGGTAGAAACTCTGAATCGTTTATTGAACGAGGATCAGCTGATCTGTGTGACTCATGCTTCAGCCCTGGTTCGCTATCTGCCCTCTCCAGCCCAGTTTAAGCTGTGCACGATCCTGTTAAAAACCGGTATGGAAGTGTCGATGAACGATCTGAAGCGCACCCTGATCGCGGCGGGCTACCAACAGACCGCACGGGTGGATCAGCCGCTGTGCTTTGCCAGCCGCGGCGGAATTATCGACATCTATTCGATCAACAGCGACGCTCCGGTACGAATTGAGTTTTTTGATACGGAAATCGACAGTATCCGTACCTTTGATATTGCGACGCAGCGCACAGTACAGGTGCTGAGCGAAGCGGAAATTGTTCCGGCTTCCGATCTGCTTTTGGACGATGATCAGATCGCTTTGATCGATCAGCGCGTACACCATCATCTGGAATCGCTGAAAAGTCGTTATACCCATGGTGAATATGAACAGATCGAGGGGATTGTGGATCTGGATATGGAAACCATGCGGGCGCACTTAAGGGAAAGCCGGCTGTATCCGTATTTAAGCTATCTCGATGACAATCGCTCTTTAATCGATTATTGCCTGCAGGCCCAGGTCTTTCTGTCCCATCCAGATCAGATTAAGACCCATCTGCATCAGCTGACAGAGGAAACCACGGCCTACATTCAGGAAATGGCGCAGGAGTTGAAAATGCTGCCGCGTTTCAGCGTTCAGCATGAGCTCAATACCGTGCTGGCCGGCCGGAAAGTCACCGAAATCGATACTTTCGATTCACTGCGCAAAGTCCCGCATGCGATGATCCGGGAAGTCGCCCTGCCGAATGAAACGCTGCCGATGAAGCTGGAAATTGCTTTGAAAGAAGGCCGCGGCCGGCAGATGTATTTTTTCCTGCAGGACCATGAGCTGAAAGAAATTGTTCCGATCCTCAAGGGAAAGGAAATTCCGTTTCTGATTAATGACACCCAGCCGCATGAGGAAGGCCTGGTGCTGATTTCGCAAGCGCTCGATGAAGGCTTTGAAGCATTAAAAGAAAATCTGATCGTTTACACCTCGCACGAACTATTTAAGAAAAAAACAAAGCTGGGACGGTATGCTTCCAAGTTTAAGGAAGCCGAGGCGCTGAACAGTTATCAGGATCTGCAGCCCGGCGATTTCATCGTGCATTCCCAACATGGCGTCGGCCAGTATCTGGGGATTGTGACGCGGGAGTTCAACGGCGTGCATAAGGATTTCCTGCGCGTTGTCTACAAGGGCAATGACGAATTGTTGGTGCCGTTGGAACAATTCCGCCTGGTCCGCAAATTCGTTTCCCGTGAAGGCGTGGTGCCGAAGCTGAATAAGCTGGGCAGTCACGATTGGGAAAAGACCAAACAGCGCTTAAAAGAGAATGTCAACGAGATTGCTGACCGCCTGGTGAAGCTGTATTCCCAGCGTGAAGAGAACATCGGTTATGCCTATGGTCCGGACTCGGTGCTGCAGCAGGAATTCGAAGATGACTTTGAATATGAACTGACTCCCGATCAGGCGTTGGCGGTACAGGAAGTCAAAAAGGATATGATGCAGCCGAAACCGATGGATCGGCTGTTGTGCGGCGATGTGGGGTTCGGCAAGACTGAAGTTGCATTAAGAGCAGCGTTCAAGGCGATTACCGAAGGCAAGCAAGTCGCTTTCCTGTGCCCGACCACGATCCTCTCCCTGCAGCATACCGCCACGGCGATGAAGCGCTTCGAGAACTTCCCGATCCGTGTGGAAGTGCTGAACCGCTTTGTCGTGGAATCCAAACAAAAGGAAATCCTGCGCGAGCTGAAGGAAGGCAAGGTTGACATGATCATCGGCACCCATCGCATCTTGTCCAAAGACGTGCAGTTTCATGATCTCGGCCTGCTGGTCATCGACGAAGAACAACGCTTCGGAGTTGAACACAAAGAAAAAATTAAGGAAATGAAGGAATCTGTGGATGTCCTTTCACTCTCCGCCACGCCGATTCCGCGTACGCTGCAGATGTCCTTGATCGGCATCCGTTCTTTATCTCAGCTGGAAACGCCGCCGAGCAACCGTATGCCGGTGCAGACGTATGTGATTGAGAAAAACCGCGCGCTGGTCAAGGAAGTGATCGAACGGGAGCTGGCCCGTCAGGGACAAGTTTTCTATCTTTTCAATAACATTCAGGAGATTTACAATGTTGCCCGCCAGATCAAACAGGATGTTCCGGAAGCGGAAATTGCCGTGGCTCATGGGAAGATGAGCCGTGATGAAATTGAAGAAGTCATGATGCAGTTTACTGACAATGAAGTGAACGTGCTGATCTGCACGACGATCATAGAAACAGGCATTGATATTCCCAACGCCAATACGATCCTGATTGAAAATGCGGATACCTTCGGTTTGGCGCAGCTGTATCAGATCAAAGGCCGGGTCGGCCGCAGCGATCGGGTTGCGTATGCTTACCTGATGGTCCGTCCGCGCAAGCAGGTCAATGAGATTGCCCAGAAGCGCCTGCAGGCGATCAAAGAATTTACTGAACTGGGCAGCGGCTATAAGATTGCGATGCGCGATTTGACGATCCGCGGCGCAGGGGATTTACTAGGCCCCAGCCAGTCCGGGTTTATTGATACTGTCGGCATCGATATGTATATTGAGATGCTTCAGGAAGCGATCGCTGAGAAAAAGGGCGAAGTCAAACCCGAAGTCAAAGAACCTGTCCGCTCTCAGGTTCAGGTTGACGGCTATATTCCAAAGCAGTTTGCTCCGTTGGATTTTGAGAAAATATCACTATATCAAAGGATTGACGCCGCCCAGGATGAAGATCAGTTAATCGCACTCAAGGAAGAAACGCAGGATTATTTTGGAAAAATGCCGAAATCCGTCGGTCTGTTGTTCGAGAAGAAACGATTGGACATTCTGTTGAACGAACCGCGGGTGGATTCCTTCCGGGACGTGAAAAATCAGATGGAAATCGTTTTCTCCAAAGCCTTTTCCGATCATATCGACGGTGTAAAATTATTTGAAACGTTTACAACGATATCCAAAGATATCCAGCTGCGTTATGTGCAGGGACGAATTATTGTTCGTCTTCCGAAAAAAGGCAATGAATTGGCCTTAGCCATCGAAGTCTTGGATCAAAGTAAGAAACTGGAAGTTTCATAGAATAATCCGGAGCCGGTTGTCCCATACTATTTGTACGTAAAGGAGAGTCGGCATGAAAGCAACAGGTATAGTTAGAAGACTGGATGACTTAGGGCGTTTAGTCATCCCGAAGGAAATCCGTAAAATATATAAGCTCAAGGAAGGCGATTCAATCGAATTTTTCGTCAATGAGGATTCTGAGATCGTATTGAAAAAGTTTTCTGTTTTGAGCGATGAAACGGAAGCGATCACACGGATGTGTCAAACGCTGCAGGAAGTAACGGAACATCCGGTCTTATTCGTAGAGGATGATCAGATTTTATGCGTTGGACAGACGAAGCTGGATGATTGGCGCAGCCAGTCACTGTCCGTGGAGTTTCAGGAGTGTGTCAAAGCGTACCATGTCCGTCCGTTTGATCAGGTGCGGTTGTTCGCGGCTAAGCCGGATACGATGAAAGGCACGATCTTTCCGGTTGCGGTATATGGAGATTGGCTGGGAGCCTTCGTAGTACTGGAGGAGGATTCCCCGCTGCAACCGCAGCATCTGGATATTGCGCAGGCCTTCAGCCGGCTGCTGATCCGCAATCACGAACACTGACGGGTCCATCCCAGTCAGACAGAAGAGCTATTTTTGAAATGGGTATTGAAGAACAAGAAAAAACAGATGAGCCGCGTTCAGGATCGAGCGCAGAACATCTGTTTTTGCTTTAGGAAATAGGAATGCAGGAAAGATCATGCTCGATCAGAATGAATGCCAATCATCGGCAGAGAATCGTAAACGTGGAAACCAAGAATAATTTAACGGGTTAAAAATGTCTTTCCATCAAAGGTTTCGGTACGCAGAAGCTCATCCAGCGCGCTGACAGCTTCCCAATCCGTATCAACACAGCCATATTTAACCGTATGCACAACCGTATCCGCCGCTAAGTAAACATTGTGGGGAAGGCCTGGTGGAAGCATAAAACTGTCATCGGGATCCAAGCGCTGAAACGTCAGCTTCTCCTGCTGCCATAAGGCGATGACAATCCAGCCTTGTTCCACAATGTAGAATTCGCGCTTTTGATGGTGAACGTGACTGGACTGCCAGCCGCTTTGATGGGCACTGAGCGTGAGAATGTAGCTGCTGCCGGTATCCCGCGTCAGGCGAAACCGTTGTTCACCGTTATCCATTTGATGATGGATGGGCTGGATTCCATAAGTGAGAGCTTCTTCATCTGTAAGTTTTCGCATTGTTATAACCTCTTTTCACCAGTATAAACTGAAAATCTATTCATGAACAGCCGCAATTCTGTAAAACAAGGATCGCTGTTTAACTCAAAGGAAAGGTGAATCTTAATTTTAAGCTTGTTTAACAGAATAAGGGACAGAGAGTGAGAATGAGCACCGATAAAAAGGAAGAAAGAATACGATTCTGCTTCAAGGTTAGATAAAAAGGCGGAAGAAAGATTTTGCCATGGAACTGTTAAGATAAGGAATGGAAGAGTAATAATGTTAAATAATCTTGACATTTCGATCCATGGAGTTATAATAAAAATGTAAAAAGAGTTTAACATTTAGCTGAAAAAGCGTCTTTTTAAGGAGGTCAGGATCATGAAGAAAATGGATGAAATGGAACGAAACATTCAGCTGCGCTCTGAGTCTTTGGGTTACAAAGCCGTTTTGCTTGCCTTGTGTGCCTGGACGTTATGGAACAGCGGTCAAGCTTGGTTTAATTCAGGGACTTACCAGCCCTGGCCGTCGATTCTGCTGGGACTTGCGGTATGCGTTCAGGGATTTTCACAGGTTGCGCTCAAACATCGGATGATTGCGGGCGATGAGGAGTACCATGAACCGAATAGGCTGCTTGGAATGAGTATTACCGCTTTTGTTATCTTCGTGCTGATCCTCGCTTTGGGTGCAGCCTGGCTGCGGTAGATTCGATGCAGAATCGGATCAAACAGCTGCGAAAGCAGGCTGGGCTGCGCCAGGAAGATTTAGCGCAGGAAATGGGCGTGACACGGCAGACCATCATTGCGATTGAAAACAACAAATACAATCCGACGCTGGAGCTGGCCATGAAATTGGCGCGCAGACTGGACCTGCATGTGGATGAAATTTTCTTTCTGGATGAGGAAGAATGAGAAATGAGCGAAGTGTCCCAGGCTTGAAAGACAGTTGAACTGTGGTATGATAGAAACCAGAGGTGATGAAATGCGATTGGACAAGTATTTAAAGGTGGCTCGGATTTTAAAGCGCCGCACAGTATCAAAAGATCTGGCAGATCACCAGCGCGTGCTGATCAACGGAAAGACCGCTAAGCCGGCCAGTGAAGTCAATGTGGGCGATTTGATCACCGTGATTTTTGGCCAGCGGCAGCTGACAGTAAGGGTGACCGAAACCGCGCAGTATACCCGGAAAGAAGATGCGGCTTCAATGTACGAGGTTGTTGAGGAAAAACGCGTCGAACTGGAATAAACGAAACCTTCTGTTCATACGGTGGTAGAGAACAGGAGGTTTTTTCTTATGAGTGAAAGTCTGTTATCCAATCCTTTAAAATTTGAAACGAATCCGTATCATAACGTGGTGATGAAAGATAGGAAAAGCCTGGATCTGACGGGGGTCAAGCAGATCGACAGTTTTGACAGCAATGAATTCCTCTTAGAAACCAGCCAAGGCTGGATGTTGGTACAGGGCAAGGATCTGACACTGGGCAAGCTGGACACGGAGCGGGGAGAGGTTAGTATCCGGGGAGTGATCGATCGCCTGGAATATATCGTGAATAAAAAAGGACCGGGTAAGGAATCGTTTCTGGGTAAATTGTTGAAATGATCTTGCTTCCCCAGCAGTTTCAGGCGCTGGTTTATCATTTCTTCAGCGGCTGGGTGTTCGCTTTGACCTGGAGCGGAATGAATCGGCTGACATGGCACTTTCGCCGGCATGTTGTGAGATGGGTTATAGAAACTCTCTATTTCTTTGTTTTTGTCACGCTCATGTATGCCGGACTGCTGCCGATTACCGGCGGTCAGACGCAGATGTATCTGATTCTGGTGTTTGTGATGGGTGCGGCGATCTATCTGAAATTTTATGCCATGACCTTTTCCCCTGTGTTTGAAGGGATTGTACGCTGGGGTGTAAAGCAGCTGACCTGTCTTAAAACACAAAAGGCTAAAAATCAGGCAGTCCTGAAACAGCATTCGGAGCTTCGCCGGAAAAAGAAAGCGGAAAAGCTGCAGCTTCAGAAAGCAAAACATCAGAAAAAACATCAGGCAAAGCAGGCAAAAAAGCAGCTGAAAAAACAAAAACGGCAGGCGAAGCGAAAACGAAAACACCCTGAACCGGAAGACGCTTCGTCCGCTGTTTTATAAATTGTGTCCCGATGGGGAGCGCGGGCAGTGAACGAATAAGGCTCCTTCCTTTCACTTCACCGGAGTTTCACTTGCGTTTAAATGGATTTTAAGTATAATAAAAGTGCACCTAAATTTTTATCATTTTCGCAAGAAAGCAGGCGAAGGAGGAATCGAACTTGACAGCTGAAAATCGAAATGAGCCGAAAACCGTCAAACCCAAAGGACGGAAAAAACGGAGCATGCTTGCAAAGTTCATCAGCTTGGTCGTCATTTGTTTTTCCTTGTTTATGCTTTACGGCGTAGTGAAGGAAGTCTTAACGACGATGGAATTGAAGCAGCAGATCTCCCGTGTGGAAGAAGAACTGAAAACCCTTCAGGAAGAAAATAAATATCTGACACTGCAGCGGGATAAACTTGAAGATCCTGCTTACGTACAAAGCTATGCACGGGGAAGCTTTATGCTTTCCAAGGAAGGTGAACAGATATTCTATCTGCCGTCTGACGACAAAAAATAGATAGGGAATACGCAATGAAAGCCGGGTCTTGAAGACCCGGTTTTTTTGTTTTTGAGCTTTAGAATCCCGGACAACCTGAAAGAATGATGTAGGATTACCTGAAAAACAAAGGAAGAATAAGCGATTTTCCGGGGATAAATTCGGATAAATCAACTATTTTTCATACAACGACACGTTACGCGGGATTTCGACAAACCCCAACCCCTATAATGACGTCGTCAAGGTAAAGAAAGTGAGTGAATAAGGATGAAGGGTCCGGGAATCAACGATTATTTAAGAATACTTCAGCAGAAGAAGCAGGAGGGTCATGATCGAGGGGAGAAATGGATAGAAATTAGTTCCAAAGAACTGCATCAGGAGGTTTCGCCGGAACATGCGACAATGCCGACCTGTTGTCAGGCAATTTACAAGCTGTTATATCAAGGTGATGAAATCCTGCAGCGTCCGAAAGGACAAACCGGATTCGGCTCTCACCTGCGGGTTCGGTATTATGTCGACAACCTGACGGATCGGGAAGTGATGTTTCCACCGAAAAAGCGCGGCCGTCCGGCTAAGAGTGAGGAACAGAAACGGCGGGATCGAATGATGAAAAGCAGCCGGAATACGGAAGATCTGCGGCGGATTCTGGCGGCCTGGCTTAATGAGCGCGGCTGGCAGACAACAGAATTTCCCAATAAGATTCAAGCTGAAAAAGATGATATTACCTGGATAATCGAAGTTCAGGGAACGCATCGCGGACGCCGCCAGCCGTTGCCGGTAAAGATCAATGCGATTCTTAAAGAAATCAGCGAGGATACAGCCAGCTCTGTTCGTTACAGCGTAGCTTTCAATGATTCGTCGGTCTATCGCAAACAATGGAGCGAGATACCGAAGGTTCTGAAGAACAAACTGAATGTCAGTGTTATCTTAGCGGATAAAAGCGGAAATATTCAGGAAGTTAAATAATCATCATCCAAGGCTGAAAAACTTCATAATGAACAGTTGTGGGAAGATCCGGATTTTAACGGATCTTTTTTACTAAGCAAAAAAATCAGATGACATTTCCAGGTTTTGGTTGAAAAAGTAGACTTTACCTGACGATTGAAATATAATAAGAATTACTGAAAAAAGTCCGGTTTTCGGGCATATTTTGGCCTGGTGCAAAAAGTCTACTTTATGATACAAGCAAAGAAAGACAGGTGGGAAACATGTGTGTGTTTGGGATCAACAGTGCGATTGAACAGATCTTAATCTTTCTTAAAAATGAAGTGCAGGCGGAGATGCTGACGGATCTGCGAAAGCCGGTTTATCGAGAACGCCTGTTGGAAATTCTGACCGAATGTCCGCTGGGATTGTATCATTTGGGAACGTGGCAGGAAGTTTTCCGCTGGCTGGACTGGTCTTTGTCTTTTTCTGATTATCCGGAGCTGAAATCGGCTTTGGAAAGTATCCGGATAAAAGACGCCAAAGAAGCTTAGGCGTTGTCTTTGTTTCATAGCGGATTCGAGTTCTTGGTAATGAAGGAAATCAGGTGATACAGGGAATGAAGATCAATAAGCGGTCTGATTTTGTTGGGGGTTAAGATCCCTAACAGAAGATCAGGCAGCCAATCCAAAATATTCTAAGACTTACATCGATTTCATAAAATGAAACAGAGCGTCATCAAGGAGGATCAGCGATGATTATTCAAACAATGCAGCCCGGTCGTGAAGAACAAATTTTACGCTTATATGAAGCTGTCGGTTGGACTGAATACACGCGCCAGCCCCAGCGGATTCGCTCGGCTTTTGATCGTTCGCTCTGCGTTTTGGAGCTAAGTCATGAGGATCAGCTGCTGGGGTTTGTAAGAGCTGTGGGAGATGGAGAGACAATTCTCTATGTGCAGGATCTAATTGTGGATCCGGACTATCAGAATCAAGGGTGGGGAACCTTGCTGCTTAAAACTCTATGCGACCGCTACCCACAGGTCCGCCAGAAAATACTGCTCAGTGATGACGTGGAAAAAATCCGACACTTTTATAAAAAGCTGGGATGGGTTCCTGTTTCAGATATTCATTGCGCGGCTTGGGCTAAACTGCTTTTTTAATCGCTATCATAAAATTGAAGATTAATAACTGAATTAACTATGATTCATCTCTTTTCGTTATGAAAAAAAGCGGGATGTTAAAAGGATTTAGTAAATTGTGTAAGATTTGTGAAAATTTTCTTGATTATCCTGTGCAAATTGATATACTAAGAACGCAAAAGCATTTGCAAAGGAGAGAATGAAATGAAGAAATTAATTGCTCTTACTCTTGCCAGCTTGATGCTTCTGACGGGCTGTTCCAGCGCGCCGAAGACCGAGGGCAACGAGACAACACCGACTCCGGAAGCGGCAGCAACAGAAGCTGACGTTATCGTCGTAGGCGCCGGCGGAGCGGGCATGACAGCAGCGATCGAAGCGGCAAACGCAGGCAAGTCGGTTATCGTTATTGAAAAAGCAGCGATGACAGGTGGCAATACAACGCGTTCTACTGGCGGGATGAATGCTGCAAATACACCAGAACAAGATAAGAATGAATTCACGGAAGGCGCTGGTGTTGAAAAAATGCTGGCCAGCGCGAAGGAAAGCTATCCGGATTTAGCAGATCTGGTTGCCACTGTGGAAGCGCAGTGGGAAGAATACCAGGCTAATCCGACAGGTTACTTCGATACAGAAGAACTGTTTATGTTGGATACGCTGGTCGGCGGCAAGAACCTGAACGATCATGCATTGGTTGAAGTTCTGGCGAATGAAGCGAAGAACGGTATTGAATGGTTGAAGACTGTGGATGCGGATCTGTCCCAGGTTGGCAGCTTCGGCGGTGCCAGTGTAAAGCGGATTCATAAGCCGGTCAATGATGAGGGCAAGACGGTAGCTGTTGGTTCTTACTTAGTACCGAAGCTGACCAAAGCCGCAGAAGGCAAAGGCATTCAGTTTGTCATGGAAACGGCAGCGACAGAATTAGTCGTAACCGACGGAAAGGTTACCGGCGTTAAAGCGGGAGAAACAACCTATACCGGCAAAGCGGTTGTTTTGGCAACCGGCGGTTTCGCAGCTAATACCGAAATGGTTTTACAGTACAAGCCGGATTATGAAGGCTTTGTCTGCACTAATGCTCCGGGCATGACGGGCGACGGCATTGTTATGGCTCAGGCGATCGGTGCGGATACTGTAGATATGGAACAGATTCAGATCCATCCGACAGTTTCTCAGGAAACCAGCGCTCTGATCACTGAAGGTCTGCGCGGCGATGGTGCGATTCTGGTCAACAGCGAAGGCAAGCGTTTCTTTGATGAAGTCGGTACGCGGGATGCTGTATCCGCTGCTGAAGTTGCTCAGCCGGGCGGATTTGCATGGCTGATCGTCGATAACAAGATGGTTGAAGCTTCCAGCGTTATTGCGGGTTACATCAAGCAGGGTCTGACGGTTGAAGGTGCGGATGTTGAAGCTCTGGCTGCTGCCATGGGTGTTGATGGTGCAGCTTTAGTTGAAACGATGGATAAGTGGAATGCTTGTGTAGAAGCGGGCAAAGATGAAGAATTCGGCCGCACTAGCTTTGCGAACAAGCTGGATGAAGGTCCTTACTATGCAATCAAAGTGGCTCCGGGTGTTCATCACACCATGGGCGGTCTGAAGATCAACCCGAACACAGAAGTTCTGGATGCTTCAGGCAATGCTATCGCGGGTCTGTATGCAGCAGGCGAAGTTACCGGCGGTGTTCACGGCGCTAACCGTTTAGGCGGTAATGCAGTTGCGGATATCATCGTCTTTGGCCGAATTGCAGGTCAGCAGGCAGCAGCTTACGCTGAATAAGTAATCAATTTCAAACTCAATAGAACTCATGTTTAAGGGCTTAGAACAAGCTCTGAACATGAGTTTTTTTT
>NZ_HE998572.1:0-8260 GCF_000327285.1 Holdemania massiliensis AP2
AAAGATCGAAGCGCTTGACTCTCACCGAGTCAGCTTAGTTAGTATATCCCGAATCTTTACTTTTGGCAAGTCTTTTTTTCACTTTTTTTAGTTTTTTTCCAATCGAGCCATTTTCGCCTTATTTTAAAGCCTTATTTAGGATTCTGCCTAACTACTATCCAACACCTTTCCCAGTTTTAATCATTTTATACATCAAGTTTAAATTATTTCTTCGATAGCCCTGTCATCCCCCGTTCTTTTCTATATCGATATAGCCGTCTTGAATTAACAAAGAAGCTTTGATTCAGTTCTTACTGAGTCAAAGCTTCTCGCTTCCGGAACTTTGCAGCGTTGTATGCAGCAGTTCCAGATATTCGTGGTACAGACACTCAATCTCTTTTTGATTGAATGGTGATTCTTTCTTTTTAATCTTGCCGATCAGCACATCCATCTCTTTTTCTACGGCATGCTTCAGCGGTTCGCTGTATCCCATTTCACGGCCATGCTGAACATATTCGTCTTCATCCAAAATCTCAATTCGTCCATCTGGAAACAACTTGACATCCAAATCATAATCAATATTCTTAATTGCTTCTCCATCATATAAACTAGGCGAAGCAAGATTACAATAATAATAGATACCGGTTTTCCGAATCATTGTAATCACATTGTACCAGTGATCAGGATAGAAGAAGCAGATTGCAGGTTCCCGTGTAAACCAACGGCGTCCATCGGCTTCCGTGACCCAAGTTTTGTTAGTCACGGCAATCACCCGGCGTACACCCGCTTCAATAACGAATCCCTTAGCCCATGTCCGATGCAGCGAACCATCATGCTTGAAACTCTGAATGTAGACTTGCGATCCCACCTCAGGCAGCATGTTGATTCACCTCGTTTCTTCTTTTTACAAAAATCTTTTTTATTATACCTCTTTTTAGTCTGGACGAAAAGAGGGGAATCCAGTCGGATCCGTCAGTACAAACCGACTGAGAACCAACACCGATCCACGCATAAAACATTTTGCATTGCCCATACTCTGAGAAGAAAGGAGGCTGGATGATGAAAACACCGCCGAAAATGCTTTCCCCGAAAGATTGCTCCTACTTGGCAGATCTATTGGAAACGCTGCTGACTACAGCCAAGAAAGCAGAGGATTACAGCCAAAAGATTGAAGACCAGCAAGTCAGCGATTTTGCTGCTCACTACTACGAGACTTTGAAAAGTCAATATTCCATTCTGACCGATGAACTGAAAGGAAGTGTCAACGAATGAGCAGCCAGGAAGTCATGAATCCGAAGTCCGAAATTTTACCGGACGAGAAACGCTTTAACGACCGCGACCGGCTCAATGATCTGTTGATATCCATCAAGCATATCACATACATGTATTCTTTAGCCTGTCAGGAAGCCAGCAACAATGACCTGTATACAAAAGTGTTCGGTCTGTTTCAGGAAAGCAGCCAGCTGCAGCGGAAAACATACGATCTGATGTTTGAAAAGGGCTGGTATAAGCTGGAAAAAGAACAGACCCAGAAAATTGATACCAAGCACCAAACCTTTAAATCGGAAGAAAGTCAGTTAAACTAAGTTCATTTTTGTTTTCTCCCTTATTGAAATAAAAGAAAACCCGCAGGCTTGAGCGATGTCCGAAGACAGGCTTCTCTCTGCGGGGATTTTTTGTTAGAAAACGGCTGATTGCTGAGTTTTTCTGATCTAATCGAAAACAGGACTTTTTATTTCTTGTTCATCGCCGGTTTGAGGCGAGGCATGACTAACGGCAGCAGCACCAGGCACAGAATCGCTGTTGGGATCATATAGGCCGCATTGTAAAGAAATGACGGCCAATAATCCAAACCCCAAACCCAGGTTCCGGACAGCGTGCTGGAAAGCAGCCGGATCAGATTAGTAATCAGAACTCCGGAATAAAACCATTTATAATTCGGAAACAGGCTTGCCAGTCCGTAAACGGAAAAGGCGATGAAGTAGTCGAGCAGAAAGCCGAGCAGGTCCGGTGTATACATCGGTCCGGTAACATACTGCAGCAGAATCGAAAGAACGGAAACGACCGTCCCTTTCTGCCAGCCTAAATGGTAACTGGCCATTAAAAGCGGAATGACCGATACGCCCAGTGAACCGCCGTTGGGCATCTGTAAAATTCCGAGGGTGTTGACAGCGACGTCAAGTACGATGAATAATGCAGCGTACAGCGCCATGTAGACGAGATCTTTGGTTGTCCATTTCATAAAAAAACACCTCCAAGTGTGAGGCGTAAGGAAAAATCAGTAAACTCCCTACGCTAGTTTTACCTAGATCAGGTGATAAGGGTTTGTTCCATCGTTGGATCTCAGCATTTGCTCCCCTGTTCACGGTAAACATTATAGCACATTCTGCACGGAAACGTTCCTTTTTTCTGCCGATTCCTGTAAAATATAAAAAACGGAGGAATCATGATGGAAGAAAACTTAACAATGAATCTGGAGTCTTTGCTTGACAATGCCAAAGCGCTATGTGCGCAAGAGACAGACCGGATCTGCTGCCTGGCCAATCTCAGCGCGCTGATCATGCAGAGTCTGCCGAACTTGAACTGGGCGGGATTCTATCTGATGAAAGAAAACAAACTGATCTTAGGTCCTTTTCAGGGAAAACCAGCCTGCACGCATATCGCCTTGGGCAAAGGGGTCTGCGGCACTGCCGCTTTGCAAGGAGAATGTTTAGTCGTGCCGGATGTCCATCAGTTCCCTGGTCACATTGCCTGCGATGAGGCCAGCCGCAGCGAAATTGTCGTTCCCATCCGCCTTCACGGTCAAGTGGTGGCTGTCTTGGATCTGGATGCCCCGATCCCCAACCGGTTCGGCTTGCAGGAAGAAACAATACTGCGGGAATTAGGCGCGTGGCTAAGCTCCTTATTTGAATTGGATTAAGAAAATGCCGGCTGGGTTTCAGCGCTTGTCAATAGAACGAAAAAAAACAATACAAAGCAAAAAGCAACGGGTCACTTTTGTCCTCGCTGCTTTTTATTTCATCTTTTTTTATTTTTTCTGACTTACTATTTACCGGACCCGCCGACAGAACGACGGTCTTTACTTGTTAAAATAAGCTTGGCTGCAGATAACGGGCATAAGGATGATCTTTGACAAAA
The DNA here is from genome assembly GCF_000327285.1 of Holdemania massiliensis AP2. Lineage (GTDB taxonomy): Bacteria > Bacillota_I > Bacilli_A > Erysipelotrichales > Erysipelotrichaceae > Holdemania > Holdemania massiliensis. Next base: position 3,118 of record NZ_HE998572.1, read on the forward strand.
TAGCGGACGGCCTCATCGATCGCCGCATCCGCTTTAAACAGCTTCAGATCAGCCATTCCCACCTTTCCCTTTTTTACAAAGCCCTTTTCTTCCAGCCGTTTGCCCACTTTGTTGAAGATTTCACTGTCGATATCCAAATCCAAATACTTCTTCCACATTCGTTTGCCTTCCAGCTCCACCGCTGCACCGCGCAAAATAACCGGTCGGATCTCACTGCGGTATTCCGCTAAATGCAGAGCTGTGCAGCGTTGATAGTCCACGCCCATTAACAGCACTGAGCCTTTCAGCTCATACAGCCGGGCAGCCGGTGATTCTTCAGACAACGGAAAATGCAGCGACTGGTGATTGCAGAGCAGTTTGGCATATTTGCCCCAGGCAACGTAGGCACAGTTGGGATGATGAGAAATGACAATCCCATCCCGACGGCGTAAATTTTCAACGACTGCTCCCATCGCCCGGGTGTCGGTTTCCTTTTTATTAAAAGCCGGCATCTGTTCCCGGACCGTTTTGATCAAATGCCGTTCAATCGGCGGGTTTTCCCAGGCCGAGGGTTCCGTATTATCTGAGCATTGCAGCGCCATCAAAAGCGTTCCGGAATAACCGACGGCCTCGATCAGCGCATTGACAACCGTCTGGGCGCCGCCGCAGACATAACCAAAAGCGCTCAGCGACGCATGAACTTCTAGGATCATGCCGGCACTGACGCCAATTTCTTTAAGCTGTTCTAAGATTTCCTTCTGCGAGATCAGCTGCGATATCGCTTTTTGTGGTGTTTTCATCCGGCCCGACGCTCCTTCGTTGACTTGCCTTTTTATTATATCACGTTCCTGCCTATTTTATAAAGAGGGCAGCCGAACAAAAAGGAAGCCCTTACGAACTTCCCCGTACCCTCAAATCTCTTTTTCACAAGCCTTGCTCAAATTACAACACAGTTAAAATATCCGCGGTCCATTTCAGCCTGAGCCAGCCGTTCTGCTTCCGCTAACGGCGTCATCGTGCGGCCGCAAAACTGCAGCCCTTCCTCACAAACGCCAAAAGGCCGGTAGCGCAGCAATTTATAACGGATTTTCCCCCGAAGCAATTCATTGACCGCCCGCACCGTCCGCGCGTTTTGTTCCGGAAACTGCGGCAGCAGTACGGTCCGAACTTCCTCCAACTTTCCGCTATCCCGCAGCAGAATCAAATTATCCAGCACCTGCTGATTCGACGCGCCGGTCAGCTGGCTATGGAAAGGTTCATCATAAGCTTTCATATCCAGCATCACGCCATCGCACAGCGCCAACAATTCAGGGTATTTTTCAAACGCGAAGACCCCGTTGGAATCGATCAGACAGGTTTTCCCCGCCGCCTTCACTTGGCGAAACAAATCCGTGAGAAAATCGGCATAGAGCATGCATTCCCCACCGCTGACCGTAATCCCTTGAACAAACGGGAAGGTTTCCGCAATCTGCTCAAACAATTGATCGGGAGTAAGCTCACTGACTTTGCAGGAAGCATGATGGGGGCAAACATGAATGCATTGATCACAGCCGACACAGCGGGTTTCATCCCAATGAACTTGGCCATCCCGAATTGTTAAGGCAGCGGCAGGACAGCCGGGCACACACTTCCCGCAATGATCACAGAGACGCCAGGTTTCGGGATTATGACAATAGGCGCAGTGCAGCGGACATCCCTGGAAAAAGATTGCACAGCGGTTGCCCGGACCATCCACATTGGAAAACGGAATGATCCGGTTGATCAGCGCCTTCATCGCTCCAGCTTTTCTACCCGCCGGTCCAGAGCCTTTGCCTTATCCCGCGCACCCTGACCGAAAATGCTGACATTATTGAGCGACTGCTTATGCTGATCAAGCTTCGCCAGTTCACTTTTCTTAACCAGATAACCGGTGACCCGCACGACGTCATTGTTTTCCAGATAGCCGGAGAAATAGCGCATGCCGCTCTGCATCGCGCCTTTGATAATGTCGCCCAGCGCCTCCGGCGTATTCAGCCATGTTTCTTCAAATTTAAAGATATCGCCAATGCCGGTCGGGAAAAAGCCATGCATCCGAGCTGCGTGCTGGATCTGCTTCAGCATGCCCGGTTCTGCTCCCACCGGAATCCGTGCTCCCGGAGAGTTCTCACGGCCGTCGGAATCAATGCCGACCTGAGCATGAAGCCGGAAGTGATGATCGGTGCAGTCACAGTAAGCCGAAGTATAACCGGCAACCAGATCGCTTAAGCGCTGCAGAATCGCTGCGCCCAGATCGTCAGCTTGCGGATTGTTGCCGTAGCCTTGCTTCGGATCATCGATGTGCAGCAGATGATTGACGCATTCTGCCAACCCGACCATGCCGAACATGCCGGTAAAGTTTTCAAGCTTGACAAAGCCTTCGGTCACTAAGTAATTGGCTTTAAAGAAGGCGCTTGTCTCGACTAAAAAGTGAATCCGGTCTTCCATCATTTCCAGCATAACCTGTGTATAATGCGGCAGCACATGATCCAGGAAATCCTGCGGATCTTTGGCCTTCAGCGAGCATTCGTACAGCCGAATCCGCGGCAAAGTAAATCCTCCGCCGCCAATTTTCAATCCATTGTAGCAGGAGGCGATGGCATAGTCTTCACCCCACTCGCGCGTAAACATCCGATGATTGGCAAATGAAGGCTTGGCGGTTTTCAGCATGCACAAAGCGCAGCGCTTAAGAAAATCATCCGGGGTCAGTTCCGGATCATATTTCAGCGTCAAATTCGGCATCGCACACTGCATTTCCTCTGTCAGCTCTAAGATCAGCTCGCCGGTTAAGGTCGCAGACGGACCCAGATCGGCATGCACGAAGGAATCCGTCAGCGTACGGTCAATGTGCAGCAGAAACATCTTCAGAATCTGTTTTGCCCGCTGCGGTGTTTCCTTGACGACAAACGGTTCGAGCAGCTGATCGAGATTGCCCAGATAAACCGGGAACGAAGTGATCGAAGGAACATGGTGATACATGATCAATAACGCCTGAGTGGCTTCCAATAGATCCGTCGGCGGGGTTAAGCCGAGAAATGAAGATCCGCATTCCATCAATCGAGTATAATCCGGACAGATATACCGCGGCCGATAAGGAGCCAGACCTTCACCCAAATCGCAGAATATGCCCTCGCTTTGTCCCTGAAGATATTCAGGACTGCGTTTTAGTGTGTCATCCATATTTTCCGCCAGACGGGCTAAAGCGAGCAGCTGTTGTTGATAAGTCAGTGTTTCATCACGAATAATATTCAATACGTCTTCCATGTTTTTTCTCCTTTTTCTTTCTTCATCGAGATTGTGGATTTCGCAAGCGGAGTACACCGCTGTTTTTGAAAGAGAAGGTTAAATCTGTGTCAGATCCTGCCATTGGCAATGCAGCCGCGCCCGCCAGTGATCCAAGATCGCGGGTTTTAGCCGGGGACTGACGGACAGCGGATCGCTCAAGGTCAGCGCCGCAGCGCCGGCGGCCCGTTCCGCCGCCGTTTGAAGCGGAACGCCCTGACGGCGGCAGCTCAGATAAACGGCAAAGAAGCAGTCACCGGCACCGGTGGTATTGACCGGCACGATGGAATCCAGGCTCATTAACAGCCGCTGCTGTCCCACGGCCAGCGCCGTTCCCTGAGCACCTAAGGAAAGCACGGTTTCCTTGATCCCTTGAGCGGCAAACCAATCCAGAGCCGACCGGATCTGCGCCGGTGTTTCAATCGTGAATCCGCACAGTCGTTCGGCTTCTGCCCGATTGGGTTTGAAATACGTCAGCTTGGGCAGAATGCAGCGGGCTTTTTCACTTTTAGACGCACTGAGCGGATCCATGGCCAGCAAGCAGTGAGCCTGCCCGCCAATCCATTTGATCAGTTCGGGATCAAGATTGGTATCCCAAATCAAGACATCCTCCGGATCCAGCGAATCAAGCACTGGCTGCAGAATTGCAGGATTCAGCTCGTTCAAAATGCCCATGTCAGCCACCGCGCAATGCAGGTCATGACGGGGATCCAAGATGGCAAGAAACGCCGATGTGCGCTGCCCCTTCAGAAGCTGAACCGCACGCATATCGATGCCGCACTGCCGCCCCTGTTCAAGAATCCAATGGCCAAAGCTATCATCCCCAACAGCACTGACTAAACTCACCGGTTCTTGCAAGCGGGCTAAGTTTTCAGCGATATTGCGGCCGACCCCGCCCAGCATTGTCTGGATTGTTCCCGGATTGGAATCGTGCAGCCGCAGCGGCTGATCCGCACTTCCGATCAAATCGACATTGGCTCCGCCGATGACGACAAACCGGCTCATTTCTGCAGGCTGCGGTTGTGTTCTTCCTGCATCTGCCGCAATTCCTGTTCCTGCAGTGCGACAGCTTTTTCCGCAACAATTTTCTGAGCAAAGGCGCCGGACGCCATTTTTAACGCCAGATTATCAAACGGAATTTGTTCCGGCTGTGCCTGCAGCGCCAGCTGCGGGTCGATTTCCGCCGCTGCCCTTTTGAGTTCATATTCCTGCTGCATGCAGAACAGATTGTAGGCATTGCGGGTTCCGCTCAAATGGGCCTGATACAGAATCCCGACGCGCACCTCCTTGATCGTCACCACCTGTTTCAAGATCGTGATCGCGACCAGATAAGCCAGATGCACGCGATTGTATTGCTTCTTATGCGGAGCGGGAATCAGATTCAGCTTTACATAGTTGTTGACCATCGCCGGCGTGATAATCTTTTCATGATTCTGGCCTAAAAGCAAATCCAGATACCGATCCATCAACGTCATGACCTGATCCATATACAAATCAATATCCGGCAGTTCCTCCCACCGGGGCAGATGGACAGCGTTGAGCTGCTGCGCCCATTCCTTCATTTCTTGTTCTGATTGTTTCATTTTATAACCTCGCTTTGATCTTCCGGTCTCAGTTTCATTCTGATAAAATCTGAAATAAAAACGGAACGCGGAAATTTCCAAGCAGCCCATCGCGCTCCGTTGGCGGAATTGGGATGCTGTGGATTTTCAACGTCTTTATTTTATCATAGAACAGGGGTGTGCTGCTGACAAATTTCGTCGTTTTCCTGCTTAGTTTCATAGACTTTCCCGAGGGAGTTCACTATAATATATCCGTTATAGTAAGAATAAAGCGAGGAAATCAACCATGAAGAACCCGGTTTTAA
>NZ_HE998572.1:9521-27677 GCF_000327285.1 Holdemania massiliensis AP2
TTTTATCATAGAACAGGGGTGTGCTGCTGACAAATTTCGTCGTTTTCCTGCTTAGTTTCATAGACTTTCCCGAGGGAGTTCACTATAATATATCCGTTATAGTAAGAATAAAGCGAGGAAATCAACCATGAAGAACCCGGTTTTAATGTTGGGCGGCCTGTGTCTGGACCGGTATTGTCTGTTATCGCAATTTCCTGTCAAGGGGCAGGACACGCTGATTCAGGATACTTTTGAACGGATTGGCGGCTGTCCGATCAATGCCGCATTTACGTTAAAAAAATTCGGACTGGATCCGATTTTATATTCAGCGGTCGGGGCTGAATCCATTGAAAAGGTCCGCGCCTTTTTTCAGCGCAACGCATTGCAGAGCGAGGGGTTGTTTGTCATTGAAGATCAGAAGACCGGATTCTGTATGATCCTGCTGGATGATCAGAAGGAACGGACGTTCATGACTTATCGCGGCTGCGAAGGAACATTCAGGGCCGACCGCGTGCCTGACCTGGCATATTCGGCGTGCTGCCTGACCGGCTTGTATTTGATCTATGGTTCCGACAGTGAAAATGCCCTGGCCTACCTGCAGCAGTTCTGCCGGCAGGGCCGTGAGTTATTCTTTGATCCGGGGCCGTTGTGCGATCAGATCGATCCGCAGCTGCTTGAAAAAGCGATGCGGCTGTGCACGCATCTGAAAGTGAATCAAGAAGAACAGCAGCTGCTCAAACAGACGCTGGGCAAACCGCTGAGTGCTTATTTTCAGGACCGCTGCCAGGCTATTGTCGTGACCTGCGGTGCGAAGGGTGCTCAGCTGATCACTCCGCACAGGACGGCTCATTTTCCCGCATTGCCAATTCAGCTGGCCGATTCCAACGGCGCCGGTGATGCTTTTTTTGCGGGTTATGCCGCTTCCGTGCTGCAGGGAAAACCATTGGATGAGTGCATGCAGATCGCTTCAGCCTGCGGCGCACTGACCGCGATGACGTTGGGGCCGCATGCTGAGGGAGGCTTAAAGGAAATCCTGCAGCTGGCTGATTCCGCAAAGTCAGCCTGTTAATCACTTTTTCGCATGAAATACTGTCCACTGAACGGCTTTTCTGGTAAAATAAAAACGGAAGAATTGATTGATAGGAAAAAGGAGAGATGAAGATGAGCAACGAGCTTTCCCATACGATTAAGCTCAGAATTCAGGCGCTGGCCAAAGAACGGGGAATGTCCTTATACCAGCTGTCTCAAATCAGCGGGATGACACAGTCGACAGTCAATAATCTGATGAATCGGGAGACGAGTTCTCCGACGATTGCCACGATTAAGCGGCTGTGTGATGGATTGGGCATCACCTTGGCAGAGTTTTTCGATACCGATGATTTTACCGGCTTGAAGACTAAACCAACGCCAAAGGAAAAGAAATAGAGTATGAAAAAAGCTGCTCCCTCATTCTGGTGGAAACAGCTTTTTATTTGGTTTTGACGCTCTTTGCTTACAGCTCGCGGCCGATAACCTGGGCAATCGCGCGGCCTTTTTCAATCAGCGAAGCAAACTTCGCCGGTTTCAATGACTGTGCCCCATCGCTCCACGCGCATTCCGGACAGGAATGGACTTCGATGATCAGACCATCCGCGCCCGCCGCAATCGCTGCCAGCGACATCGCTTCGACTAGCTTCCAGTCTCCAGTCGCATGCGATGGGTCGATGATGATCGGCAGATGTGTCCGTTCCTTGATGATCGGTACAACGCTCAGATCCAGCGTATTGCGGGTGTATTTCTCAAAGGTCCGGATCCCGCGTTCGCACAGGATCACGTTCTTATTGCCGCCGGCCATGATGTATTCCGCCGCCATGATCCATTCCTCAATCGTGTTCGCCAACCCACGCTTTAACAGCACCGGCTTATCGACTTTTCCCAATGCTTTTAACAGATCGAAGTTCTGCATGTTGCGCGCCCCAACCTGAATCAGATCGACATGCTCGACAAATTCATCAATCTTATCCGCACTCATCAATTCGCTGACAATCGGCAAACCGGTCTTTTCCCGGGCTTTGACCATCGCCAGAATACCTTCAGTCCCCATACCCTGAAACGCATATGGGGAGGTTCTCGGCTTGTATGCCCCACCCCGCAGCATCACGCCGCCGGCATCTTTGACCTCTTGGGCTATATCACAGATGATCTGTTCGCCCTCAACCGAACAGGGGCCACCGATGACCACGATCTTTTCATGACCGCCGACCTTTATGCCGCTGACGTCAATGATGGAATCTTCCGGATGAAACAAACGATTGGCTTTCTTATATGGCGCCTGAACCCGCGTTACTTCTTTTACACAGGTAAAGCTTTTCAGCCAGTCGACGTCCAGTGCCGTCGTATCGCCGACCAAGCCTAAGACGATATAATTCGCGCCTTCGCTGAAATTGAGTTCCAGGCCTTTTTTCTCCAGCTGATTCATCAGCCGCTGCAGTTCGTTGCGGTCACAGTCTTTTTTTACGGTTAAAATCATACGTTTTCTCCTCTTCTTCCGTTAAAAAATAAAAAACATCAAACTCACTTTGATGTTTTGTTGAACCAATATAACACGAAAATTCCAAAGAATCTTTGGTTACATTGGTCTATCGATAATAATAATAAGAGTGGTTCAATTTGATCTTTAACATGGAATATCACTCCTCACAATTAGTTTACATGACTTTCAGACTGAAAGCAATACCTTTCACTCATATTTTCAAAAGATTTACATCAAACTGACACAAAGCTTTTTCAGCAGGATTCAGTTCTCCTGTGCATCAGGCACCCCATGATCTGACCCATTCTGCAATTTGAAAGACTGACTATAAAAATCTCGATCCTTTTGGTAAAATGAAAACATATTGAAGAGAGGATCATCGCTCATGGAATTTTACCAAAAGCTGCAGGAGCTTAGAAAACAAAAAAATTTAACGCAGGAAGAACTCTCTGAAATCCTGTTTGTTTCACGGACAGCGATTTCAAAATGGGAATCAGGACGCGGCTATCCAAGCATTGAATCATTAAAAGCGATAGCTGAATTTTTCGGCATCACGATCGATGAGCTGCTTTCCAATCGGGAACTGATTTCTATTGCGGAGAAAGACAGTCATCAAAAAACCCAGCATATGCGTGATTTAATGTTGGGGCTGATCGATTGTTCGGCGGGCATGTTGCTTATTATTCCACTTTTTGGACAGCAGGACGGCGATATAATTCGACAGGTGTCTTTGTTATCCTTGCAGGACACCCCATTATTTATCAAAACTGCATTCCTTGCAATTATTTTTTTTATCGTTGCCTGCGGCATTGCCGAATTAGCCTTGCAAAACTGTTCCTTTCCTCTTTGGACAAAAGCAAAGACAGGCTTATCGATGATCTTGACTTCCCTGAGTGTTGTTATCTTTATTGCAACCCTTGAACCTTATGCTGCCTTTTTTACCTTTGTTCTGCTGGTCATCAAGGGGATTTTACTATTAAAACGTCCATGACACGAAACGTGTCAGCAAGGTGACGTTCATATTCTTTCATTTTCTGTCCTCCAAAGCTAGAGTGTGATCAGGCGAAAGCCAAATACAAAGGAGCAAAGAATGAAAGAAGAAAAGAAAAAAATTCAAACTTATTTTAGCATCACTTTAGGTCTGCTGGTTTTATCCCTCGTCTACACCCTGTCGATCATGTTGATCGATGTGCGTCCCATCGGACCGCAAGGTTCAGTTGTCGGTTTTGCAGGAATGAATCAATACTTCCATACGCTGTTGAGTACGAATATGGGCTTGTATGATCTAACCGACTGGCTGAGTATCCCTGTCCTGCTTATTGTGCCGGGCTTTGCCATTACAGGACTCGTTCAGCTTCTAAAAAGAAAAAGTCTGCGGCGTGTAGACAGCAGCATTCTGATCTTAGGCGGGTTTTATGTTCTTGTGTTTTCAGTATATCTCTTTTTTGAGTTTTTCGTTGTCAATTATAGACCTGTTTTAATCGAAGGTGTTTTAGAAGCCTCTTATCCATCCTCGACGACAATGTTGGTGATGTGCATTATCCCTACGGCGATTTTACAGTTTCAGCGCTTGATTTCACATAAAAATTTAAGATCCATAATCAATGCTTTTTGTGGTATCTATGCAGGATTAATGGTCATCGGACGAATTTTATCGGGTGTGCATTGGATCACTGACATTCTAGGCGGAATCTTGTTGAGTACCACCTTAGTTATGCTGTACTATTCTGCAGACCAATGGATAAACAGCAAAGCCCATCAAAACCATAAACAGTGATATCCATGATATTATAAAACGGAGAATGTAGGTTCTCCGTTAGTTTTAAGATCAGTTCTGTCAGCGGTATTCTTTTACTTTCCCCTGATGATTTACAAAAATCAGGGAAATATGAAGTCGGCTTTTCATATAGTCGCTCAGTTGTTTCCATTCCTGTTTGGAAGAGATCTTGGATTCCATTAGAATTGAATACTTAGCAATATCGGGATCCATTCGTTTAATCAGCGAATACATTTTGGAATTAAATGTCTGCTTCTTTCCGCGCTTTTCATAATCCACTTCAATCAGCCATTTTCCTTCCGGTGTATCGACAAGATAAGCGTCTTCCAGTTCTTCATAAGTCAGCTTTTTCTTATCCAGCCAATTCTGCAGGGACTGCGTCATGTACGCTTTGTTAAACTTGGCCTCCATCTTTCCTGTCTTCGGATTGCGCTTAAGACCTGGGGTTTTCTTTAACGTGGAACCCGTTTTGCGGCCGCGCTTTTTCGGGACATAGGCACTTTCGCGTGTTTCAAGGTCATTCAGGTAATAACGAATCTTCATCTTGGTACTGACGTTTTTCTTTCCGGTCGGCGCAACGATCATCTCGTCTCCGCTGAGCATGCACTGACGCATTGCGCTGCAGCAGGTAATCAGCGTCGCATTGCCTTCATTTAGCTTACCCATCAATTCTTTCGCTGAGCATTCCAAATAAGCATCACCGGCCTGAACCGCTTCCGTTTTCAGGTTGTCAATCAGCGATTTGTAATCTGCAATTTTAGCTCCCATTCCATTACTCCTTTAATTATAATTAACGCCAGATAAATTATATCAGTTACCGAATTAATTGGAAATAACAAATTACAATAATTGTTATTTTTTTACATAGAGAAAAGACTAAAAAAGTGACAGTCGTCACTTTTTTAGTTTCTGATGCCCGCTTCAAAAACCTTAGGCCAAATCCGAATCCGGTTTTATTGAAGAATCCAACGGTTTTTAATCCTTTAAGCTTTCAGAAATAAATACTATTTTGTCGTCTGACTTGTTTTATTCCTTTCATCTTCATCAAACCGAATAAAAAATTCATGTAAAGACAGTCCCAAAGCGCTCGCCAGCGCAAAGCAATCCTGCAGTGTCGCTTCTTCCTCCCTGCTTTTCAGCCGTGTCAGCCAATCGGAAGACTGCCGAGCCTTGCAGCACAGCTCAGCTTCATCCATACCGGTCTGACGCATGACCTCCTCCAGCAGTTTGATCGTCCAGTCTTTCTCTGTGATGTTTTTCTTGTGCATTTGTAAACCCTACCTTTCTTTGGAATTTTATCTTCCTATTATTAATATTGCGGAAAATTACAAAGTTCCTCTCAAAATGGTTAAAAAAGTTTAAAATTTTGTATTTTTACCAAGAAAATGATGCCGGATGATTCTTGCGTCCAGGTCCGGCAGAGGTGTACTCACGTCCGATAACCGAGATGACTTCTTATTAGACCAGCATTTATTCAGATCTTTTAATTCAGTAGGCTGCGATCCTGCGGCATGCCAATCGCTGAACGGCTCTCAGCTTAAGTTTGACAGACTGAATGAAAAAGCAGCGCCTCCCTGCGTCACAGAAATAATCATTCTTTCATTTGCGTAATTATACGCGGTTTCTGCAGCTTGCACAACGTTTCCAAATGGGTTTCGATCTTTTCGTTTTTCTCTGATCTATGGATTAAACGGAAAAGAGTCATTTCTTCTTCTACCTTTCTTTCTTTTTCAAGTCCTGAAAAGATAGCTAACGAAAAAACCGCACACGAAAGATGTGCGGTTCAGGCAGACTTATTTCAGATGGCTGTCCATCCAGTTCAGTGTTTCAGAATACGAACGTTCGCGATGCGAAGGTTTGCCGAAATGATTCAGACCATGGTGATCGCCGTCAAAGCAGACGACACGGGTTTCAACCCCCTTATCCATTAAGGCCGTCACCATCTGCAGGCCATCTGAGAGATGGCAGCGGAAATCGGCCAGCGGCTGAATAAACAGGGTCGGTGTTACAGCATTGCAGGCATATTTAAGCGGAGAGCGATCCCAATAGGTCTGCGTCTTTTCAAAGATCGAGCCGCCCATCTGATCGGGAACAAATTCCATACTGATATCGGACACGCCATACATCGACACCCAGTTCACCACAGAGCATTGGCTGGATGCTGCTTTAAACCGGTCCGTATGCCCGATGATCCAGTTGGTCATATACCCGCCGTAGGAAATTCCTGTCACACCCATTCGCTGCGGATCGATTTGCGGATAGCGCTTAAGCACTTCATCGGTAAAGTTCATGATGTCCTCGTAATCGACTGTACCGTGCTTTTCACGGATTTCTGCGAATTCGTTGCCGCGGCCGTCAGAGCCGATCGGATTGCAGAAGAAGACGAAATATCCAGCTGAGGCCCAGGTCTGCATATCGATGCCGAAGGTTCCATGATACGCCCCCTTCGGTCCGCCGTGAATCGTCAGAATTGCCGGATAGGTTTTATTGGGATCAAAATCAGCCGGCTTCATGATCCAGCCGTCAACTTCCCAATCGTGACTGGCAATCGTCAGTGGTTCGCATTCGCTGACCGCTTTTTCCTTCAGGAAACTACGGTTGAAATCACTGATGCAAGAGGCTTGCCCGGTTTTTAAATCAAACGTCCAGACTTCGTCAAAATCAAGTCCCTGCTTGCCGCTGATGACGGCCTGATCGCCAAAGATATCGAAGCTGCCGATATCGCCGATCCAGTCCGTCATTTTTTTCAGTTCATTTTCCGCGGTAAAGCAGAACAGATTATTGGAAATCCGGTCACTGCCGTTGATCCACAGCGCGCCTTCTTTCGGCTTGGACGTATAATAGGACAGATCTGCCTCAGCCAGCAGCGTCAGGCTGCCAGTCTGCGGATCCAGCTGATAGAAGTTTGGATGTTCGTTCTGTCCCCAGGTTTCACCCTTAGCGGCACAGAAGAATACGCGGCTGCCGTCCGTCGCCACATTCTGAGAGCGGTTGCCAAAGCCTTCATTGGCGTAGACCTGACGGTTTTCACCGGTATCGAGATCGTAGCACCAGACATCCTTCTGCAATTTTGTGCGCAATGTATATTCACAGCCGGAGTAATAGATTTTCCGGCCGATCACAGCGCTGGCTTCCACCTGAAACAGCGGGGCACTGCACGGGGTCAGCTCGTCTTTCTTCTCGTCATAAACAAATAAACGGGTGCGCAGCTTACTGGTAAAACCCGGAGTTCCATTAGACCAGAACGGCGTTTCATCGAGCACATGGAATTCCGCATTCTTTTTCTTATCCTCAGCAACCTGTTTGCGTTCCTCGGCATTCATTTTATAATAGTCCGGCAGTGTCGCGTCGCAGCGGGCGGTAACCAGATATAAACCTTCATCCAGTTTTTCCAGCTTGCCAGCTTGGATCGGCAGAGTAAAGGCTTTCACCGCTTCGCCGCCGTTCAGACTCAGACGGTAGGCTCCGGTCAATTCTTCTCCAGCCTCAGCCCGCTTCTGGTCTGAAGGATCCCGCAAGGATAAGAACATCAGAGTTTCTTCATCATCCCATAAGTAGCTGCTTTCCTTACCGAAGCTGGTCAGCTGCCGGAATTCCCCGCCCTGAGAGCGAGCCCAGATCGTAAAATCATAGCCATCCTGATCATTGCAGGATTTGACGACGACGGCAATGTGCTGTCCATCCGGAGAAAAAGTCACATCGCTTAAGCCGCGGAGTTTTCTAAAGTCGTTCAATTCAAATTTTTCCATTTGTGTATCTCCTTCTGATCCTCAGTTTACAATGGGATGAAAGCGATGTCAAATTTTATCAGAAGACTTTCATTTTTATTCATTCAATTTTCAAAAAGGATGATGCAGTCTTAGAAAACAATCCGTCAGTTCAGGATCAAATTGGTTCCCGCGGCCCTGTTCAATTTGTGACAGCACTTCCGGCAGCGGCATGGGCGCGTGATAAGGACGTCGGCAAATCATCGCATCATAGGCATCGGCCAAAGCCAGCACCCGCGCTTCCTCACAGATCTCCGCTGCTTTTAAACCGTAGGGATAGCCTTTTCCGTCCCAACGTTCATGGTGCTGCAGAACCATAGGAGCCAGATCGTTGAGGATGGGGGTCTGGCGAATCAGGCGTGCTCCTTCGGCAGGATGCTTCCGCATTTGCTGCCACTGCCAATCGTTCAGACGCCCCGGCTTCAGCAAAACGGCATCGGAAATCGCCAGTTTGCCTAAATCATGCATCAATGCGCCTTCCTTCAGTTTCTGACAACGAGCTTCAGACCAAGCTAATTCAGCTGCCATTTCACAGGCTAACCGGCTCACCCGCAGACTGTGAGAGCTGGTTTCTTTGTCGCGAGCGCGCAAGGCTGACAGATAGGCTGTGATGACGGCTTCCCGCTGCGATGGATCATTCTTCATCCGATCTCCTCCCTTCTTTCTTTGCAGTATGGACAAGGCCATTCCACCCTAAACAAAAAAAAAGCAGGCTCAGGCAATATCATTCTTTCTTTCCCCTGCTTGGGATTAGGACCGGGATCTGATTCTCCTTCACGATCAAAACAAAAAAAAGATACGCGCCAGAGAAAGGGAGGTAGATCTGACTGCATATCTTCAAGATGACATCTTTATTTTACCACACGTTCCTTTGTTTTCGAGGCAATGTTTTTCCTGAATGAAAAGGAAAAAAGCGCATGGAAACTGGTATTCTGCTGATCTAATCCCTCCGCTTCCAAGTCATTTCCCCAAAGCACCTGCATTGATCGCTCAACAACCAATCCTTGCTACTCCATGTCAGATTCGGCTGCGGCCTGTTTGTCCCATGGAATACACCTTGCTGATATAAAGAAAAGCGGCAGCCGCCGCTTTTTCGATTCTCAATTTCAGTTCAGCCGGTTATTTCTGATGAGCCAGAACCATTTTTTCCAGTTTTTCCAAACCGGTCCGCAGCTGAGCACGCGGACTGGCCAGATTTAAGCGCTCAAAGCCCAAGTAGTTCTCACCGAAGAATTTGCCTTCCGACAAATAAACGTGCCCTTCCTCAATGCAGGTCTGATTCAGTTTTTCCCATTCGATGCCGCAGTCACGCATATCAAGCCAGAAGAAATACGTTCCTTCCGGTTTCCGGGTCTTGATCATCGGCAGCCGTGTACGGAAGAATTCATCGGCATAATCCCGATTCGCCTTGATGTAGGCCAATAATTGATCCATCCAGTCCTCCGAAAATTGATACGCAGCTTTCATTGCTTCCAGGGCAAAGATATTGATGCTGGCGATGCCGACATTGGCCGCTTCCGCCTTGAATTCCTTAAACAGCTCCGGATTTTTAATAATCACGCCGGAAATTTTCAAGCCGGCCAGATTGAACGACTTGGTGCAGGAAACACAGGCAATCGTATTCTGACGAGTGTATTCATTGATATTGATGATCGGCATAAACTGACCGTCAAACACAAAATCGGCATGAATTTCATCGGAAATGATTTTCAGCTGATGCTTTTCACAGAAGGCAGCAACCTGCTCCAATTCCGCCTTTGTATACACCCGGCCGGTTGGATTCTGCGGATTGCACAGGATAAAGATTTTCGTCTTCTCATCGATGCGTTTTTCCATATCCTCAAAATCCAGGGTATAATATCCAGCTTCTTCGTGCATCGGACACAGAATGGGAATCCGCCGGTTGGACAGCGTCTTATCGACAAACGGCTCATAAGCCGGGGTTGGAATCAGGATCTTATCGCCCTCCTGACTGAACAGCCGGATCGCTGCGGATACGGAATACATGACACCGGTCGACATCATCATCATCGCCGGATCAGCACCGTATTGATAACGACGGTTAAACCAGTCCGCCATGACCTGCGCATAGATCGGACCGCGTTCCGTATACCCGTAAGCCGGACATTCCATCCGTTTTTTCAAAGCCTGCTGAATCGGATCGGAAACCGCAAAATCCATATCCGCAATCCACAGCGGCGTGACATCCGGTATATCCAACGTTTCCTGAACGACATACCATTTCGTTGCATCGGTATGGCTGCGGTCGGTCACCTGATCAAAATTATATTTCATTTTCTTCACCTCTACTTCATCAGTTTAGCATAATTTATTCAATATTCATAGTTTATAAGTGAGTTTTTAAGTCATCACGGCCTCAGCACCCTTGTTAAAGAAAAAGGAGAATGCACCTCATTCTCCCATCAGGCTAGTCAGCTCATTCAGCGTCTGATCCAACTGAGCTTCCTCAAACTGACCGCTTTTTAACAACATGTAGCCTTTCATCAATGCAATATTCATGGATTCAGCCTGCTCGTCTGAGAAACTTTTCAAATCCAACTGATTCGCCCTGCGCAGCGCTTCGGCCAGCTTTTCCGCTTTGGCGAATAACTGATGTTCCTTTCTCACTTCACAAAACAGTGTTTCCAGCGTCCATTGCCGGTTGTGTTCCGTCACAAACATCTTGATCGGATCAAAATGCCAGTGCGCTTCTTCACCCGCCTTTAAAAGCTGCTTCATTTCCTCATCGCTCAGCTCATTCATCAGCATAAATGACAACGTGAAACGCGTGCAGTCCTGATTGCTGGATGGCTGCTGCATCAGGATTTCGTCAACGGTCATTTTCAGCATGCCGTCGTCCAGTAAACCAAGCTCTATCTCCATGGCCGCCGTAATCGTTTCCAAAATATGCTGATCGACATCGTCGATGTTATAACAATATATCGCTTTTTTCATATCTATAGGCCTCCAGTGGTTTGTATTATACCCGAAGCTGGAAAGAATATCCAATCGCAAACTCAAAATTTTAATTTTTTACCAAAGAAAGCACTTTCGATTCCACTATCCTCACATGCTTTCGGCAGACGAAATTCAGCGCTGAAAGACCCAGTTTCCTTCAACCATCGTCCGCTGGCATTGCCAGTTCTTATCAAACAACGCCAGATCAGCGTCCATGCCTGCCGCCAGTGCGCCTTTATGATCACTGACCTGAGCCAGCGCTGCCGGATTGACGCAGGCCATCTGCACCAGCTCGCGCGGCGTACAGCCGCACATCTGTTCCATCATCCGCACCGCGTCGTTCATGCCGATTGCCGAACCCGCGCGTCTTCCGGTTTCCACAACCCGAACATGCTGCCCCTGCTTGCGGCAATGCAGTCCGCTGAACTGGAAATCCCCGTCCGGCATCCCTTTGCCCAGCATGGCATCGGTGATCAGCACCAGCCGTTGGGCGCCCATGTGCTTCCACGTCATTCTGACAATCTCCGGATCGACATGAAATCCATCCGCAATCAGCTCGGCCTTCATTCCTTCTTCCAGAAAAGCGCCGGTTACCGTTCCCGGATCGCGATGCAGATGCTGGCTCATCGCATTGTATAAATGCGTGAATCCGGCCGCGCCGGCCAGACTCGCCCGGTGCACATCGCGGCTTGTGGCGGCGGTATGCCCCACCATCACCGTCATTCCGGATTGGACAGCAGCCTGAATAAAGGACTCCATACCCTGCCGTTCCGGCGCCACCGTCATGATCTTTAACCGGCCCGCAGCGGCCTGCAGCATTTCCTGCAGCTCCTTCAGCGACGGATCGCGCAGATAGCGCTCATCCATCAAAGCTTTATAATCCGGACTTAAATACGGACCTTCCGAATGGATTCCCAGCATCGCCGCGCCCGGCAGCGATTTCACCTGTGCCAAGCCGGACAGAATTTCAAGCAGCTGAGCATGGGAAACCACCGTTAGCGACGCCATAAACGCCGTGCATCCGTCTGCTGCGACATTGCGGCTGACCGCTTCAGCGGCTTCCGCTTTCCCGCTGATCAGATCTTCGCCCGCCGCGCCATGAATATGAATATCAATGAAACCCGGCGTCAGCATCCCGCCTTGAGCATCGATGATCTCGCAGTCCTCCTGAACCCTCGCAGAAAATTCTGATTCCTCAAACAACGCGAGAATCCGGCCGTTTTCCACCAGCACTCCGCCGCACGCAATTTCACGATAGCCATCCGCGATCACACGCGCATGATGAATCAGTGTTTTCACAGCGATCCGCCTTCTTCCAAAAACTTCCGGGCTTCTTCCATGATCTTAATTGAGGAAGAAGTACCAAAACGCGTAGCTCCGGCTTTTTTCATTTCCAGCAGCGTTTCCAACGAGCGAATGCCGCCGGCCGCTTTGACCTGCACGTCCTCTCCCGCTTCATGCTTCATGATAAAGACATCCTTAGCCGTCGCGCCAGCTGGGCCGAAGCCGGTCGAAGTCTTGATGAAATCCGGTTTAACCTCACGGGCGATCCGCGCCAAACGCATGATTTCTTCTTCGGTCAGATAACAGGTTTCAAAGATGACCTTGCAGATCTTCTCATATTGATGACATAAGCGGGTGATCCGATCCATTTCCTTGCGCACCAGATCCCAGTTGCCGCTTTTTAATTCCGTCAGGTTGACGACATAATCAATCTCATCCGCACCCTGACGGATTGCATGTTCCGTTTCCAGCAGCTTGACGTTCAGCTCGGTCTGGCCTAACGGGAAGCTGACCGCAGCCCCGACATGCACGCCGCTGCCTTTTAAAGCATGATGACACAGCGTGACTTGGCAGGAATTGACCGCGATCATCTTGAAGTGATAATCCATACACTCCTGACAGACCTCGAGCACCTTCTGCTTTGTCGCATCGGGTTTGAGAATCGTATGATCGATCATTCCCGCTAATTCGCGCAGCTGCACTTCCAATTTTTCTTTCATTTTCTTGTTCCTCGCTTCCTCTTGTTGCGGATTCTTTCTGCCTTCATTATAGCGAAGCGCTTTCATGAATGCCAGTATTATTCAACGATTCCTTCAAATTTAGGAATAAAAAATCCCATTTTCCTAGCTTGGAAAACGGGATCTTTGATTAATGTTTCCGGGTGATATACTCCTGAACGTTGTTGGTTCTGTACAGGCAGTTGAAATCCTGATCGACTACGACCAGCGTCGGCGCCTGCATGATCGCAAACTGTTCGCTGAGCTGCGCCTGTTCCTGAGCATCGATCAGTTCGTAGGCAATCCCTGCTTTTTCCAGCATCCGTCCTGCCATCTTGCAGTTCGGGCAGGTCTTGGTCGTAAACAACAGTACCCGGCCTTCCGCCGATTCTGACGGCATCGCCTTCGCTTCCCGGTTTTCCGATTGTGCCGGTGCTTCCTTAAGCGCTTGGCGGCCTTTTAAAACTGAGTGGCCCATGTCATAAACCTTGCGTTCCTTGTATTCCTGCGTCTTACCGGCGTTCCAGTTCTGCACTGGCCGGTAATAACCGGTAATCCGGCTGTAAACTTCCGTCGTCCGGCCGCAGAGGGGACAGGTATATTGCTCTCCGGCAAGATAGCCATGGTCCTTGCAGATCGAATAGGTTGGCGATAAGGTATAATACGGCAGTTTATAATTCTGAGAAATCTTGCGGACCAAGGAAGCTGCGGCTTTCCAATCCGGCAGTTTTTCACCCAGGAAAGCATGGAAGACAGTTCCGGAAGTATACAGCGTCTGCAGCTCATCCTGAACGTCCAGCGCTTCAAAGATATCTTCAGTATAGCCGACCGGCAAATGCGAGCTGTTGGTATAATACGGCGTATTGCCTTCTTCCGTCGCCGTGACGATATCCGGATACAGCTCTTTGTCATGCTTCGCTAAACGATAGGTCGTTGATTCCGCCGGCGTTGCTTCTAGGTTATACAGATCGCCATATTCTTCTTGGTAAACAACTAACCGCTGGCGCATGTGATTCAGCACGTCCTGGGCAAAGGCCTGCGTTTCCGGATGCGTCAGGTCCGCCTTGAGCCAAGCGGCATTCAGCCCGACTTCATTCATGCCGATCAAACCGATCGTTGAGAAATGATTATCGAATGAGCCAAGGTAGCGGCGGGTATACGGATACAGGCCTTCGTTGAGCAGCTTGGTGATGATCTGCCGCTTGACTTTTAACGAACGGGCAGAAATATCCATTAAACGATCCAGACGGGCATAGAAATCGTCCTGATCTTTTGCCAGATAGGCAATCCGCGGCAGATTGATCGTCACGACGCCGACCGAGCCGGTGCTTTCCCCGCTGCCGAAGAATCCGCCGGACTTGCGCCGCAGTTCGCGCAGATCCAGCCGCAGCCGGCAGCACATGCTGCGGACATCGCTGGGCTGCATGTCGCTGTTGACATAGTTGGAGAAATACGGCGTTCCATATTTTGAGGTCATCTCAAACAACAGCTGGTTGTTTTCTGTATCGGACCAATCAAAGTCCTTGGTAATGGAATAGGTTGGAATCGGATATTGGAAGCCGCGGCCATTGGCATCGCCTTCAATCATGACTTCGATGAACGCCTTATTAACCATATCCATTTCTTTCTGACAGTCGCCATAGGTGAAATCCTGCGGCTGACCGCCGATAATCGCCGGCTGCTGCGCTAAATCCGAAGGCACAACCCAATCCAGGGTAATGTTGGAAAACGGCGCCTGCGTACCCCAGCGGCTCGGTGTATTCACGCCATAGACAAACGATTCCACACACTTTTTGACTTCGTCATAGCTCAGCTGATCGACTTTAACAAACGGCGCGAGATACGTATCAAAAGAAGAAAAAGCCTGCGCGCCGGCCCACTCGTTCTGCATGATGCCCAAAAAGTTGACCATCTGGTTGCACAGCGACGCCAGATGCTTGGCCGGTTTCGAGGTAATCTTGCCCGGTACTCCGCCTAAGCCTTCCAGAATCAGCTGCTTCAGCGACCAGCCGGCACAGTAGCCGGTTAACATGGACAGATCATGCAGATGAATATCCCCGCTGCGGTGGGCGTTGGCGATTTCTTCATCATAGATTTCCGAAAGCCAGTAGTTGGCGGTAATCGCACCGCTGTTGTTTAAAATCAGACCGCCGACCGAATAGGTCACTGTTGAATTTTCTTTCACGCGCCAGTCCGTTGCTTTTACATAGCTGTCGACCAGATCTTTATAATCGAGGATTGTCGATTTCATATTGCGGATTTTTTCCCGCTGCTTCCGATACAGAATGTACGCTTTGGCGACATCGGAATAACCGGACTGAATCAAAATCGATTCCACGCTGTCCTGAATATCTTCTACCTGAATCAGATCATTTTTGATTTTTCCTTCAAAATCTGCGGTTACCCGCAGCGCCAGCATGTCGATAACGCTGGGATGGTACTGTTTCTGTTGGGCCTCAAAAGCTTTGGTGATCGCCACTGAAATCTTGCTGATGTCAAATTCCGTTATCATTCCGTCGCGTTTTACTACTTTATACATACTTCTCTACCCTTTCTTCCAACTACAATCCCCGGAGCTCGGTGTCCGGCACCCATGGAAGCAGAATCTCGCGGAACGCTTCCATTTCTTCTTTTGTGCAGGCATGCAGACCTTGCTGAATCACCCGCTCACTGTCGACAAACTGCTGCAGGACAAGCCTGCGCGCGCCCTGAATCCATTCGCCCAGCCGCCGCATGTCCTCTTCGGTATGCAGTTCCTTGACCACGGTTGTTCTGAATTCATAAGGAATTCGATCCTGCATCAGCAGGGCAACGCTTTTTTCAATCGCCCCCAGATCCAGTTTCACCAAGCCAACCGTTTCCGCGTACCGTTCGCGGCAGTTTTTCAAATCCATCGCCACATAGTCGATCAGTCCCACATCAATCAAATGTTTAAGCTGTTCTGGGAAACTGCCGTTCGTATCCAGCTTGACCGGATAGCCCAATTCCTTGATCTTTCTTAAAAAGTCTTCAATCCCCGGCTGAAGCAGCGGTTCGCCGCCGCTGATACAAATTCCTTCAAGCGTTCCCTGCCGCCGCTGTAAAAAATCAAACAGTTCTTCCTTGGGAATCTGCGCCATGTTTTCCGCCAGGAATACGAGATCTGAATTCTGACAGAACGGACAGCGGAAATTACATCCGCCGGTAAACAGCGTGCTGGCAATCTTTCCCGGATAATCAAGCAGCGTCATCTTCTGAATTCCAAAAATTCCGACGCGTTCAGACTCCTGCTCCTCTTCCGCTAAAAATTCCAGTGCATTGGCTACGGCTTTACTCTGCAAACTTTCGAACAAAGCCGCTTCTTCCTCGCGCATATTCTTCGTAATCTGATCCCACCATTGCTGCCGGATCAGATAGATCTGCGCAATGATCTGTTTTGCTTTGGCCGTTGTCCGCAGCGTCCGCACACGCTTATCGCTGGGATTGACTTCAATCGTCACATACCCGACTTCTTCTAAGCGCTGAACTCCCTTGGTCACCGTTCCCTTGTCATAGCAGCCCAGCTGAGCCAGACCGTTCATCGTAATTCCCTCGTTTTCATAGATGAAGATTAAAAACGGAAGCTGGCCGGATCCCAAATGATAAGCATCCAGCACTTTATCATAATATTTTTGCGAACACCGATATAAAATGGACGAATCTGTAAGCAGGCGTCCTGTCTTCCCCATAACTTCACCTCGATTAGTTGGAAATTCAACTATTAAGATGATAGCACTTCTAACCAGCACCATCAAGCCTTGCGATCATGAATTTTTTATCCAATATTCCACTGAGTCAACTCAAAGGAACTAAGTCCTTTATTCAAGCCATTTTCGCTGGTTAGCCCCGGCTAAATTGAAATTATTTTCATTTTCATCTTAGCCAATCCTCTTTCCAATTCCAACTTTCTTCCATAATGACGGTTATTTCAAAAACAAGAAAAGCTGAGCATTCACTCAGCCTTTCTTGTTTCTTTGTGATCGAGAATTACGCCTGGGTCTGTTCCTCATCATCCTCATTCTCATGCCATCTTCTGCCTAAGTACAGCGTTACGGCATTGATCAGGAAGAAGACAACCATCAACAGCGTCCACTTGTCAACTAAGATCATTGGCAGCCGCATGTTTTCGGTCAGAACGAAAACGATAACCGAGATGACAGCCGTTAAGCCAGAGATCCACTTGTAGATTCGCTTGCGTTTCAGCTGTTCTGGATCTTCTTCATTCATTGCCGCGCTCTGATTCTGATCTTCCTCATCGTCATCTTTCTGATGCTTCGCGAAAATCAGGAACAGGGCCGCTAACAAACCGAGCAGGCTGGCGATCAAGTTGATCAGAGCCCAAGAACCTTTGTGACCGACTTCCGGCTGTTCGGGTTCTTCGATCTCTTCAATTTCCGGTGTCGGGGTTGGTGTTGCGGTTCCACCCTGTTCCGGAGTTTCCGGTTCAACAATCACTTCTTCTTCAGGACCTGGATTGACCGGGCCTGGACCTGGAACAAACGGTTCCGGTCCTGGAACAAATGGTGCTAAGCAAGCCTGAGCTGCTTCATCCCATACCGTTCCTTCCGGACATCCTGGATTCGGTTCATCCGGATCGGTAGGAGTCGCTGTGAAGGTAATCGTAAAGGTCGTATCATCTGTTAAATCCAAAGTGGTTGTTGGAGACATTGGACTCCAAGTTCCGCCTTGATATCCGTTATTCGGACTCGCCTTTGCGATTTGGCCATCAGTTAAATGGGCAACACCATCGACTGCGTAATTGCCATTCGCATCTACTTTATTCAAAGTGAATGGACCATTGTTTGCAGTGATTGTACCATTGACCGCTCGGTAAGTGACTGTGATCTGATACTTATCCGGAATTTCATCCTGGTTCTCATCAGCGCTGTAGTTGAACGTAATTGTTAAATCTTCAGCCGGCATTGTACCCGTTACATTTCCATTTTGATCAGACTTTAATGTTGACTGGTCTTGACTTTCAACTTCAACATTTGTTAAAACGAAATTCCCTGAAGTTGCCGGTCTAGGAGATTCAGAAATTGCCGACAAATAATCCCGTGTTTCTGAAGTAGTGGTCAAATCTTCTACAACCTTATCCTCTGCATCACGATAAATGTGAGAGACTTTGTAGTTGTAGGATTGGAC
>NZ_HE998572.1:29495-152130 GCF_000327285.1 Holdemania massiliensis AP2
CCGTCTACAATATGCTGAACTGTGTAGCTCAGATCCTTCGTCTGATTTTCATCTACCTCAAAATGTGCTGTGTACGTTGCCGCCACATTCAAGCCGCCAACTTTGTTCGGTGAGAAATGAGCTTCTGTGCTGACTTCATCACCTGATGCGTTCGTCCAGTTCACAAAATGGTATCCTGCCGAAGCCGTTGCTGTTGATCCCTGGGCTTTGCCCGTCGCCGGGCTTAATGTTTCATATGTCGGATCTACATTACCACCTGTGGTTGCTTTGTAATTGATTGTGATATCCTCATCTTCAATCCATTGCGCTGTATAAGTTGCATCTGCTGTTACTTTCTCTTGAACTGATGGATTCCAGCCGGCAAACACATATCCTGGTCTAACCGGATCATTAATTAGAGGTGTATTGCTGTTTTTACGCAAATCAGAGTAAACTAATCGTTCACTGCTTATACCACCGTTTAATACATAAGTGACGGTATATTTTTGCTCCGCAACATACTTTCCATAATAGTTTGTATTCTCAGTAATTTTTGAATTAAAATTTGCAGGTTGCGTACATGCTTCATCCGTATACCATCCATCAAACTTATAAGTATCACCATCAAATGTACGATCTTGCGTTGACGGCTTACTTAAGGTAGAAGCAGAAGTCCCTGAAGGAACAAGTATGGAATACCCTTCTTGAATATCAAATGAATCAGAACCTGGCATTTTCATTCTGAACGTTACGTTATACAGATTGTGTTCATTGATGAAAATCTGACCATCCATATGGAAAGTCGGGGTATTTGTACTTACTGTAGGGTTATAACCGTTATTTCCAGCATTAGCCCCTTCCGCTCGTACAAGCCGAATCCATTCCAAAGTATAATATCCTTCTTTTGTTTCATTTCCGCTCCCTGGCGCAGCATATTGATATGTTTTTCCAGCAACATTGATATTAGGATAATTCCCAGGATAGGTAATATTTAGACTTTCATCATACAGATTCACACCATTTGCATAGGTACCCGGTGCATTTAAGCCCACTAGCGATCCTTTTCCCATACCATTCCATATACTGTCAGGAGTTCCTGTACTCCCTATCGTTTTTCCTGGAACCAAGGAATAGAAATAAAGGTCATAACTTTTTTGTCCCGCAGAAACAACATTGACAATAAATGTTTCTGATTTATTGACGTTCCATGTGTGAGTAATCGTCACTGTTCCCGCCTTTTTTCCAGTAATTTTAGCGGTATTACTTGAAGCGTTACTAATTGTTACAGAACCTCCATCGTTAGAACGCTGGTTCCATTTGTGATTATAACTCGTCCAGCTGCCTGATCCTTCAAGATTTGCGGTCGCACCTATTTCCAAAGTGATTTCATTTCGCGCATAAGTTGTTGGCTGATCTTTATTCAGATTTTCAGAAGCTTGGAGTTCAGTCAATCCCTCTACCTCGACAGTTACTTCTTTTGCACCAATTTCAGTGTATTCCTGAGCACTTGTATCAGTTAAAGTGATTTTGAAAGTATATGTTCCATTCTTCGTTGCAATAAAGTCAACCTGACGCAAAGAATCGAGTTCATTCATAACGATTGAAGCATCATCAAGAGTCAGTTCTTCCTCGTTATAAAGAATATCTCCCATGGAAATTGACGGATTACCTAAAACACCTAATCGAATATTTGCACTTGCTTTATTTTCATTGAATATTAATTCATTAGTAATTTCAATGATATCGTTCGGATTCTCCGTCGGTTCCGTTACTTCCGGAGTTTCCGTAGCCTTAGGTTCCTCACTAACCTCCGGTGTAGTTTCTGGAGTCACAGTCGGCTCCGGAGTTTTTTCTGTTTCTTCAGGCTCATTGACCTGCGTTGCAGTTGGGTGAGCCGAAATGTTTAAAGATTGACTTGTTTCCTGGACTTCAACCGTATCGTTAAACGCGGCTCCATCCAGATCCATCGAATCAATTTCATAACCATCGTTGGCTCTGACGGTCAGGGTTCCTGGTGCGACTGATTTGGCTGCGGATACTGTCTGACCATTGACAGTAACGCTTACAGTTAAATTTACGCTATCACTCGCATCAGCCCCGTTGGCGCTTGATTCAATACTGACTACAGAATCGACATCAAAGCTTTCCGCTACAACACGTATCGGCATATCCGTAAAACAGGACATCGTCATCGCTAAGACGGTCAGCCACTTTAAAACTTTGTCAAACCTGTTTGTAATCTTCATCCTCGTTCCTCCTCTCTATTTTGATCATTTTTCCATTAACGCCGACCTTCTGATTTCCTGCAATCCATTCGATTTCAGTTTCGTCGTTAATGACCGTAATGATAGCGTCTTTGTGGACTCCCGGCTCAAATTCAGTAGGCTCTGCTTTCTTCAGGATAATCGCAGTTCCCTTTTTTACTTTTAAGCCAGCTTCATCCTTGTTGTATTTAATCTTGGAATGCTTGGGATTCTTATAGCCCCAGGTAATTGTGTAGCTGCCATCGCCGTTGTAATCAACATGGTTGACAAACAAGCTGAGATTTTGATTCTTAGACATCACAGCAGCCGCAATCACGACAACGCCGGCAGCTAAGAAAGCAAAGAACATCACAGAATCCTGATTTCTGCGGGCAGCCTGCGGCGTGGACTCATCTTCAATTTGTTCCGTTTCCGGTTCGGGTGTGGGCGAATCCGCCAAAACTCCGGTCGGACACAGGAGCAGCATGGCTGTTATAAAACTGAAAATTAATCCTTTCCGCATACACATTACCTCCAAGACACCCTTATCCTATCAATCACTGGTTATAAATCGGTTAGATTTCCAGGTTTTAACGGGGAAAGTTTCAATATTTTCTAAATTGGCTCGCTTTCCTGAATTCTTAAAAAGGGCTATCATAAAAAAAGGAAACAAAAAAGATTGCAGAAGCTCTTTCTGCACGATATAACTACGTTATAAATAAAAAAGGAGGAGAAGGTGATACAATGAAGGGAATGCTGGGAGCGGATTTGGGCGGCTCCGCCATCAAGCTGATTTTTCACCGTAATGACGGAACGATGCAGACACAGACCTGGTCAAAGGCAATCCGTACAGAACACGAACTAACCGAGGTGATTGCAGCCTTTCTAATGCAGGCGGACATCGCCGCTGAGGACATCGAAGGGATCGCCCTGACCGGGGTTGGAAGTTCCTTTATCCGCACCGCGATTTTAGGTAAGACGCCGATGTTGATTGACGAAATCCAAGCCATCGGAATCGGCGCGCAGAAACTTTCACAGAAACAGGACATCCTCGCGGTCAGCATGGGGACCGGAACTGCCTTTGTCCGGGCGGATAACCACCAGATTCTTCATCTTGGCGGCACCGGTGTAGGCGGAGGAACACTGGCCGGTTTGGCACTGCGGTTAACAAAAACAACAGAAATCGATGCCTTTGCCCAGCTGGCTTTGCACGGCAAACTGGAAAATGTTGATCTGAAAGTCGGCGATCTGACCCAGAAAGAAATAAAAACACTGCCCTCAGACTTGACGGCAGCAAATTTCGGGCAGTTAAAAACGTTGGGCAGTCCGGCAGATCAGGCCGCAGGGGTGATCAATATGATTCTCGAAACGATCGGCGTAATGGCGGTTCTGGCACTGCGTTTGGAAAACACGAAGACGATCGTCTTAACCGGCATGCTGACAAAACTACCTCAGGCGCAATCTGTGTTTGAACGGATGAGTCAGCTGTATGCTGTTGATTTTCTCATTCCTCCCAATGCCCCCTATGCCGCTGCATTGGGAGCCATCCTGGCCAGTGAAGGGTTAGATCGTAAAGATTGAAAATTGTTACAGACGAAAGAGCGTAATTTTTGCTTTTTCGTCTTTCTTTTTTTCTGAAACTTCGCGCAAAGGAGTTCTCTCATGTTAGAATGAAACTACTTGTTTGAAAGGAGAATGAACAAATGGATTTTAAGCAGTTAATCGACGAAATCCCGGCCTATGATCATTTCATGACCGTGGATGAAATGGATGCCAGCACCTTGAAACTGGCAGAAGAATATCCAGATTTAGTGACGGTGACACAGGAGGGAACCTCGCGGGGCAATCATCCGATCTATTGTCTGAAGATTGGCGATGGTCCGAAAAATGCCTTTATGTTCGGATGTCCGCATCCGAATGAACCGATGGGGGCGATGATGTTGGAATATTTCTCACGGCGCTTATGTGAGGATGAAGCGCTGCGCAAAGAATTAGGTTATACGTGGTATCTGATTAAAAGCATAGACGTTGACGGAACCCAATTGAATGAAGGCTGGTTCAAAGGACCGTTTACAATTACCAATTATGCCAAAAATTTCTTCCGTCCGGTCGGCTCTGAACAGGCGGAATGGACATTCCCGTTTGTTTACAAAAATTACAGCTGGACCTCGCCAATCCCGGAAACTCAGGTATTAATGAATATCATTGATCGGGTCAAACCGGAATTCATGTATTCCCTGCACAATGCCGGCTTCGGCGGTGCGTATTGGTACGTTTCCGGAAATGAGCCAAGCTTGTGGGATCGCTTCTACAAAGCGGCGGAAAAGCAGAATGTTCCGCTGAATTTGGGTGAACCGGAAATGGTTTATGTCACGCAGTATGCCCCAGCCTGCTACAAAATGACAGGCTCCAAGGATTCTTACGACTATTATGAGAAAAGCATGGAACATCCGGAAGCGATGATGAGTTGCGGCACCAGCTCTGATGATTATGCTTCCCAATATGGGACTTACACATTGGTTGCCGAGCTGCCTTATTTCTTCTCACGCAAAATTGTTTCCGATAAAATCATGCCGTTTACCCGGGCGGAAGCCGCCATTCAGGGTCAACAGGTCAGCCACGATCAGATTGAAGAGATCGGCAAGATTTTAGAACCGGTTAAGCCTTGGTTTACGGATGATAATCCTTTCCCGAAAATCGTTCTGCTGTCTGTTGATAAAAATGACGCTTCCACTCAGACTCAGATTGATTATTATAAAAACACGGAGGCCTACCAACAGCCCTGCAAGGAATCAGAAGCCTTTGATTGTCTGGATATCACCCGTTTCTACACCCTGCTGAGCTGGGGCTTAAGTGTACGGGCAATCCGTTATGCGATGGAACACACCGATATTGATCCGCAGCTGGCAAAGACAGCTTTGGACAAGGCTCAGGCTGGGTTTGACCGTCTGGCCGCCGCGCTGGAAAACGACATCGACTATTCTGTGGTTCCGATCCGCAGTCTGATCGGCGTGCAGTTGGAAAGCGGCATGATCGTAGCCGATCTCATCCGTTCTAAATAAGGATTGAAAAAAGGAAAATCGCCGGATTTTCCTTTTCTTATATCTATTTTTAGCTTTATTCGTCAATTCCTTTGCGGCGATAGACAAGATTGAACGCCAGGGCACAGAGTCCGACCCAGACGATCATCACAGCCAAGCTCATGACGCCTTCCAGACTGACTAACGGAAGACCTGATGCCTGACGCATAACCAGATCGATAAACGCGGTTGTCGGCAAAAACTGAGCGATGGCATGAATGTTCGAGTTCATCGTTGAGAAGATTGCCGGCAGCATAACCAGAATCATAAATGGCGCGGACAAGGTTCCGGTTGACATTTGGTCTTTGCACAGCAGGCCGATCATTGCTCCCATAAACAACAGACTGAGCGAAGCCAGGGTCCCGCCAATCAGATACACCGCAAAGAAATCCATGGATCCTTTTAAAAGGAAGAAATCAACAATTGCGACAATCGTCATTAAAAATAAGGCAATCAGCGATTTGCTTAACAGGAATTCTTCGGCCGACACATCCGAAAGCATTAAAGTGCGCAGCGTGTTCTTTTCTTTTTCTTCCGCGACCATCATGCTTAACAGACTGATCGGGGTCATTGCCAGGTTCATGATCTGACAGATCACGATGAAGTATACAGTCGCCTCACGGTCTTTGGTCATAGGAAGAATATAACCATACATAACGGCAAACACAACCGGCAAGATCAGCATGATCAGTGTATTCTTATTGATCAGCGTCATTTTCAGATCCTTGCGCAATAAGGCAGTCATGACATGACTTCTGAGCTTCATCGTAAATCCCTCCCCGTCAGCTGCAAAAAGATTGTCTTGAGATCCGGCTCCTGCGAATGGATCGTTAACAGCTGACCTTCCTGTTTTAAGGCTTCGCGCAGCGCTTCCGCGTCCTTGCGCACGCGCACGCAGGTTCCGTCCTTGTAACGCAGCTCCACCGCATCTTCGGCATATTTTAACCGCAAATCAGAAGGCGTGCCTTCTTCTACGATATGCCCTTCATTTAAGAAAGCGACGTGATCGCATAATTCCTGAGCTTCTTCCATATTGTGTGTCGTCAGAAAAATCGTTGTTCCCTGGCTGTTCATCTGCCGGATCAGCCGATGCACGTCCTCGCTGGTTGAGGGATCCAGGTTCGCGGTCGGCTCATCCAGAAACAACAGCTTGGGCTGATGCAGAATGGCCCGCGCAAACATCAGCCGCTGCTTCATGCCGCGGGAAAGCTTCTCCGCCTTCTTATTCTGGTGTTCGGCCAAACCCAGCTGTTCAAGCACCTGCTGAATCCGAGTATCGGTTGTTTGGGAAATCCGGGCAAACAGCTTTAAGTTTTCTCTCACTGTCATCTTTTCATAAAATCCGCTGTTGTCCGTCAAGACGCCAATCTGGGAATACAGATCATTACGTCCGGGGACCACCGGCTTGCCTAAAACAGTTAATTCACCGGACTGCGGCTTGAGCTGCCCGGTCAGCAGTTTGATCGTCGTCGTTTTGCCGGCCCCGGAAGGTCCGAGAAAGCCATAAATTTCTCCCTGCTTCACGACGCAGTTCAGTTGATTCAGCGCCGTCTTGCCTTGAAAGGTTTTGGTCAGATTGGCGATGCGAATACATTCGTCCATCGTAGGTTCCTCCTTTGAATATCGGCTTTGATTATATCGGCAACAACAGCGTCTGACAATGAAATATCGACCAGCGGAGCACTGAGAATGTTCAATGGAGTCCTGAAGCGGTTAAAGATTCCACAGCCGCTTCAAATCATCGACACGTCCTTTGCTTAATGGTATGTCAACATCCGGTTGCGTCTTCAGCTTTAAGCCGTAGGAATTGCGCGTCCAGCGGATCAGTTCCTTCACCTTTTCCATATTGACTAAATATGAACGATGACAACGGAAAAAACCATAGGCCGCGAGCCGGTCCTCCAGCTCCTCCATGGTTGAGGGCGTGATAAATTCGCTGCCGTGGACAACGATTCGGCATTTGCCTCCGACGCTTTCTGCGTAATCGATTTCCTGAGGGTCAAAAACAAGAATTTTATCTTCCAGCTTTACGGGGATTTTACCGCAGGCATGCGGCTGAAACGCATCGGCTTCATTCTCCAGTTTAACCAGACTGCCTTGATCCAGCGTGTAGCCAACGCCGGGAAGCAGATACAGCAGCTTCAATGAAACGGTGGTCGTGATAATCTTGGTCGAAACAGCTTGTTCCAGCCAGGCTAAAATCACCGCGCGGCTGCTTTCGTCAAGGTTTAAGAGTGGTTCTTCGATCCAGAGAACCGGCGCCTGATGCAGAATCTCCCGAGCGATGGCTAAACGGCGGCGTTGGGAATAGTCTAGTTTTTCAATCGGCGTCCGTGCCAGGGTTGACAAACGCATCGTTTCCATCACGGATTGAATCGGCAATGCCGATCGGAACAGGCTGGCAAAAAAGCGCAGATATTCCGCTGTCTTCATGTCCTCATAAAAGGCCTCCTGACGCCGCACGATGCCTAACGGACTCACCGCAAGCAGGCAATCCCGAATCTGATCGCTGCCTTGATTGTCGCATTCGATATGAATTAAATGCTCTCCGCTTTCAAGCAGCCGCTGTTTCCACGCTTCGTTCATCCGTTTTCCCGCCTTTCTGATTGTCTTATTTTACATCACATTCGGCCTGTCAAAAATGAAATCTTTCTTAAATCGTGACCTGAAAATGGGAGAGGGCCATCTTCATTGAAGAAGAATCCTGCGGCAGACTTACGGACTGTCCATGTCCCCTGTGCTGCTTAACCCAAAAGAAAAGACGAACGTTGAATGAGTTCGTCAGTTCTGTCTTTCATCGTTCACAACAGCGCAGAGGAAAAGTGTTCATTCCCTTTCGCTGTCTGTCTTACTTTATTCGCTTTTCAGCGTTATCGGACGGCGGTTTTCATAAGCATTTTTTATTGCCTGAATGAAATCGCCGTGCGGATCGTTCAGGGAAATCGTAGCTCCGGTGCGGACATCTTCCAGCATCTGCTTTTCCTCATCCGTCAAAGCCTTAAACTTGGCCTTGTCTTCCTCACTCTTGGCTTCCGCCTGCAGCGGACGGCCGTTGGCATCGGTATACTTGGCAAACCAGTCCTCAACTTCCGCAATCGTCTTGCCGACAAACAGCTGTTCAAAAACATCGGCTTCACTGGCCCAGGTCCCGCTGTTAAGCTTATAGCTGTCGCCGCGTTCCCGCTTTGTTTTCCAGGTTTCAAATTCAGCTAAATACTGATCTTCACTGTCGGCGGTTTTGCCTTCAATTTTGCCGTCATGATTTTCATCGTTGTTATAGCCGCCCTGGCCCGGGAACCCCGAGAACTGCGGCATATCCGCGCCATCGTAGTTCGGCGTTGCAACTTCCAGTTCATCCAGCCTTAATGCTGTGATCCGTCCTTCGTCATCAAACAGTGCGCTGGCTACTACAGTATTGAAGCTGTAAACCGGCACTTCCTGATCATCCTTGCCCGGTCCAACGCGGCCGTTGGAAACCAATCCCAACCCTTCTGCCGCAGCTTCTTTGACTTCCAGCGGCTGACGCATTGCATAAGCTTTTTCCAGCGCTGCGATGAAATCGCCGTGCGGATCTTTCAGAGAAATCGTGGCTCCGGTACGGACATCTTCCAGCATCTGTTTTTCGTCATCATTTAAAGCATTAAATTTAGCCTTGTCTTCATCGCTCTTGGCTTCTGCCTGCAATGGCCGGCCATTGGCGTCGGTATATTTAGCGAACCAGTCTTTGACTTCAGCGACGGTTTTGCCTGTAAACAGCTGTTCAAAAACATTCATCTCACTGGCCCAGGTCCCGCTGTTAAGCTTATAGCTGTCGCCGCGTTCCCGTTTTGTTTTCCAGGTCTCAAATTCGGCCAGATACTGATCTTCACTGTCAGCGGTTTTGCCTTCAATTTTGCCATCGTGGTTCTCATCATTATTATATCCACCTTGACCTGGGAACCCCGAGAACTGCGGCATATCCGCCCCGTCATAATTCGGCGTCGCCACTTCCAATTCATCAAAATTCAAATCCAGAATTTGACCATTCTGATCAAACAGTGCGCTCAGCACGACTTCATTGAAGCTGTAAACCGGCACTTCCTGATCGTCTTTGCCCGGCCCTAAGCGGCCATTGGAAACCATCGCCAGGCCTTGATAGAGATCCGCCGCGGCGACGTCCTTCTTTGGCTCTTCCTTTTCAGCCTTTTCTACATAAGGATAAGCCTGCGGATCCAATGCATTGTTGACCGCATCCTTAATTCCCTGACTGGTGAAAGTCGCCCCGCTGACATTATCCACGTCTGCGGAATTGGCTTTGACAATGGCAGCTGGAAGCTGTTCAATCGCTTTGGAGCCAATGCCCTGGGTTTCTTCATCCCCAACAGCTTTGACCTCTGTGATCTTGCCATCTTTGCGCGTCAGGGTTACTGTAATCAATCCGCCGAAGCCATTGCCTTTCCCTTCCAGTGTTTCCGTTTTCGTTTCTGAACTGCTGCAGGCCGCTGAGGAAAGCATCAGCAGAGCAGCGATCAGAAGCATCGTCAACTTTTTCATAAATTTTCCTCCCTATGATGATTTCAGCATACCACCCGTCCCCGCTTCCGGACAGTCCTTTGCTTCACCGAGTATGGATTAGGGCAGAATCATTATCGATAAACACTAGTTTCTTTTGCTTTATACATTTTCTTATGGAGAAAGCGGTTACGGATGTCAGGCTGGAAAAGATTGAAGTAAAAAAGGAAGCAGAGCTTGGCATTTTTGATAAAAATACGAACAAAGACAAAAAACCGTCGATTCAATTCACTTTTTTCCGACATTGTTTTATGATTAATTCAGAAGCTCTCGGCCATTTATAACAGTCTGTTTAAAAGGGGAAAATGAAATTGAAGAAACAACTTCAGCTTTCAAGCACAACTTTGCTGCTCGCGGCAATCTTTTTATTGATCAATGGGTTAGGGGGAGCCTGGATCTGGCATCGGGAAGTACGCTGGATTGAAAATACTTTATCGGGCCATGGCGAACACGCCGAAATCCAGCTCAACGAGGTTATGGCAGACTACACCCATTCCTTCCAGCTGTTTGTTTGTCTTTTGGATCAGCTGATTCAGGCGCATCCCGATCCGGATGAAATCTGGAATGAATTAAAAGGAATGGATTCCATGTTAGCCCAAATCGAACAAGAAACCTTCGACGGCGTATATATGGTATATCAGGATCGTTATCTGTATAGCTGGGATACCCCTTATGCTGAAAATAAGAGTACAGGCTATCAGCCGCAGGCGCGGCCTTGGTATCAAAATGCGGTGAAGGACCAGGGGGCCGTCGTCTTCACTCCGCCCTATATGAGTTATGCCAATCATTACATTCTGTCAACAATCTCACAGCTAACGGTACGATTATCGGTTCTGACCAGGAAGCGTATTTGGGCAGCGTTTTAAGCGGTGAGACGGCAGCTGCTGAAAAAGCGCTGAGACAGGCGGAAGAAGCCCGGGATAAAATCACTGAGCAGGGGCAGGCAAAGCAGAAAGCCCAGGAAGAAGCGGAGGCAGCAGCACTCTTCCTGCAGTTTCTTCAGACCAACAGCCCTGCCGTCAAACAGCTTTTGGATCAGCCGGCACAGGTGCTGCCCGTCAAAATTGATCAACGCCATTATTACGGAACGATGCAGACGGGGGAGTCCTATCACGTCCTGTTTCTGGTTCCACTCACTTCCCTGCTTGCCCAAAGCGTGCAGGTCTGGCTACTTCCGCTGCTGAGCATTGAACTGATTTTGGTCTACGGTTTAAGCCGGATCCGCAAGGAGCTGCATACCCGCGAGCTGCGGCAGGCCTATATTGAATTGGGACAAACCCAAAAGCGGTTGGAAATCGCCTTGAAAGCAGCCCAGAAAGCAGCGGCGATTGATGATTTAACCGGTATGATGAACGTCAAATCTTTTTGCCAGAATGTTACGGAACAGATTCAGCACATGCAGGAAAACGATCATGGGATTTTAATTTTCCTGGATGGCGATCACTTCAAGACGATCAATGATACCTATGGACATCAGGTCGGTGATGAGGTTATCAAACTGGCTTCCCAGATGATCATCGGACGTATCCGTACGATTGACTTGGCATCGCGGCTGCATGGCGATGAATTCGCAATCTTTGTTTCCAACACTCAGGATTACCAGGTAGCCCGAAAAATTGTTGAGGATATCAACACAACATTGCTTGCCGAATCAGCGCGGCGGCATATGCCGAATATCACCCTGTCCGCCGGAGCGGTCATCGCTACATGCAAAAGCAGCTATCCCCTTCTGGCAAAACAAGCCGATCAAGCGTTATATGATGCTAAAGCAACGCACAACGGCGGTTTTGCCCACGCTTGATCTGACCGCTCAGACCTAGAACAGTGCAGCTCGATTTTCGGGCTGTATTTCCTTTTTCCGCAGCTCGGCCGCATTGACTTTTTAAACAGCCTGACCTTCGCTCCCCTTCTTCCTGTTCCCGTTTTCCAATGCCTGTTTTGACAGCATCATATTTCATTTTCGTTGGAGAAGCTGAACCTTACTTTTATCTTCTGAGGATTCCTCTGTTTCTCTTTCTGGCCGCTTTCCGCTTCCGCGTTTCCAACAAAAAAGCGAGCAGAGAAGAAAAACCTTCCCTGCTGCGCTTGTCCGCTTTAGATCAAAAGCAGATAACCGCTTTCTGCGGGTTTGAGTTGTTCGTCGGTCAGCGTATCCCCGACAACGTTGAGATCCTTGTCCAGAATCATGATCCGACGGCCTTCCGGAACGCTCATTGTCCCGTCAAACGGCTGATCTAGGCGGAAAGTCTGCGGATGATCCGCAAAAGCCTGCCCCTGATAAGCCGGCAGCGTATCCGTGCGCTGGTAACGATAGGAAGCCACTTCGCACAGCTCGGCCTCCCCCTGTGTAAAGAAGTAAGGATCAATCAAATCACGGCTGCCATTGCAGGGGGTGCGCAGAAAACCACGCCCGCGATTTTCTCCAGCTGGAATAAAGCTGCCGTCAAATCCGCCGCTGTACACATCGCTGCCCTGCCGGCCGCTGAACGAAGCGACAAGAATGCCTTCAAAGTCCGGCAAGGCTTCCAGACTGAAACCCGTCATGATCTCCCCAATGACTAAATCCTCCGGCGTTGGATTCACGACAACATAGCGATGATTTAAGCGCTGCTTCCAGGTTTCACTTAACGGGGCAAACGCTTTTGCCTTCATCGCCACCGGATAGCATACGCCGTTCATCTCACTCATCAAATATTCATCGCCTTGTGCTTCGGCAAAGAAATAACTGACCTTTTCATTGGCAATCCAGCGCTGGCCATCGTAGCGCAGATAGGATTCCCATGGGTAAGGCTGACCTTTTAACGGGGTATCCTGGAAGTGGGCAATCGCCCCCTGCATGGCCACGGTTGCAATCGCGCTGGGCATCAGATAGATGCCGCTGCGGGCCTCAACCACAGCTGGCGGAATTGGCTGCGCCCGCTTATAGATTGAAATCCCTTTATGCTGCAGGAGCCATTGCGCCAAAATGTGCAGCGCCGCCTGGGTCACATCGATCTTGCAGTCATGCGTTTCACTGATCGCCAGCACCGCGTTGTACTTGGGAATGATGATCAGCTGAGATGTAAACTGGAAGCTGTTGCCGCCTTTGCGCAGCACACCCTCACCCAGATCAAAATCAGGATCACTGAAGCAGACCGTATCCCAGCCTAAACCATAGGACGGACTCTTCTGATCCTGGGCTAAGAAGGAAACACCCTGCGGCTTAGCCATTTCCTGCTTGCTGGCTTCGGAAAGAATCGGATTCTCAGATAAAAACAACTGGCCGAATTTGCACAAATCGATCATCGATGTCGTCAATCCCCCAGCGCCTTCCACCAATAACAATTCAGCGGGTTTGGCTTTTTCATGAACTAACGGAAAATCCGGATTGCGGTCCTCAATCGTCCGCGTGGAATCCGCCTGAATCGGACCGGTGATGTTTTCCCGCAGAAAATCACTGTACCGCTGTCCGCTGACGCGGGCGACGACGATCTCAGCCAGGGTGAACCCGTCGTTGCAGTAAACCGAATATTCGCCCGGTTTGGCTTTGAGATGACTGTTCGCCAGATAGTTCAGCACTTCTTCATCATAGTCGCGTTTCGTTAAAGCCGTGACAGAAAAACCTTTCCACTGAGTTCCCGGCAAACCGCTGGCATGGTTTAACAGATGCCGCACGGTGATCTTTTTATAATCTTCATCCAGCATTGTAAATTCCGGCACGTACTCCACGACCGGTGTATCCAAGTCGATCAATCCGCGCTGAACCAGCACCATCGCTGCCGCCGTACAATAGATTTTGGAAACCGAGGCTACATTGTAGGTGCAACGTTTTTCCGCCTGGATCTGTTGGGGCTGATCCTGCCAGCCTAATGCATCGGCCGCAACCAGTTCGTCCTCCACCCGCAAGGCATAGGAAACCGACGTGTAATCCTTGGCCAGCGTCATTTTTAAAAAGTCTGAGGTTCTCTTACTCCATTCGCAATCCATATCTTCCACTCCTTATTTTTGTTCATTATACCGCACATCATAAAGAAAAAACACAGGGAAAGGCGGATTCCCGCGATTCCTTGTGTCTCTGATTCTAAAAATGATTGAGCTTGATCGCGGATATCCAGATTCCGCTTACCCCAAGGCGACGTCCAGAATCATCATGATCAGAAAGCCGACCATAAACCCGATCGTGCCGACGTGAGTATGTTCCCCCAGATGGGCTTCCGGAATCAGTTCCTCCACGACGACAAAGATCATCGCACCAGCCGCAAACGAAAGCAGCCACGGCATTAAACCGGCGATCTGCGAGGCTGCCAAAACAGTCAGAATTCCGAAGATCGGTTCAACGATTCCGGATAAACTGCCGTACAGAAATGCTTTAAACCGACTGAAGCCCTCTTGTCTGAGCGGCAGGGAAATCGCTGCGCCTTCCGGAAAATTCTGAATCCCGATGCCAATCGCCAACGCCATCGCCGCTGACATCAAGGCTGGATCCTGATGCTGAGCGGCCATCGCAAAAGCCAGGCCGACCGCCATGCCCTCGGGAATGTTGTGCAGCGTCACCGCCGAGACCAGCAGCGTTGTCTTTTTCCAGTTGCTGCTCAAGCCCTCCGGCTGTTTCTGTTCCAGATGCAGATGCGGAAGAAGATGATCCAGGGCAAACAGAAAGACGCCGCCGGCCACAAAACCGATCGCTGCCGGAATCCAGCCGACTAACCCCATCGCTTCCGCCTCGCTGATCGCCGGAATTAACAGCGACCAAACCGAAGCTGCCACCATGACCCCGGCGGCAAAGCCAAGAAAGCTTTTCTGGATATTCCCTTTGATTTCATTTTTAAAGAAGAAGACGACGGCTGCGCCGGCAGAAGTTAACAGAAAGGTAAAGCCGGTGCCCAAAGCCGCGTAAGCTACTGCGTTCATAAGTGATCCTCCTGATTGTTAGTTTTATTTAACTTTATAAACTTATTGTAGAGTAGGGAGCGATGAAAGTCAATTTGGACGCTTCTTTTTGCTTCAATTCTTTCATCTTTCTTTCAGAGCGAAGGGTTTTCTTCCCACGTGATTCTTAAATGTGGTATCCTATTGAAAACAGAGTAAACTAAAGGAGCGATACCATGACCTCTGCCAAAACCCAACAATATCACGCTGTGGATGTGATGAAATTTGTCTGCGCCTTTCTCGTCATCGTTGTCCACACTTACCCCTTTTATGAAGTCTGGCCGGATTTAGGCTTTGTCACAAGCAATATATTAGGAAGAATCGTCATTCCGTTTTTCTTTATCTCGGCCGGTTATTTCATGCAGATCGGGCGCTGTCATAAGGATGAAAATTACTTCCGAAGCTATATTAAGCGGCTGATTAAGCTGTATCTGATCTGGAGTGTGATCTATATTCCGTTTGGGATGCACAAGCTGGGCAATATGATGGAAATCAGCGGAGCTTTGTGGCTGGCAGCCTTGCCGATCGCTTTGTTCAATATCGGAACCTACTTTCATCTGTGGTATATGTCAGCGCTGATTTTTGCGATGGTTTTCTGTCATCTGTTTTTAAAGAAATTTTCAATGAAGGCTTTGTTGATCCTGGGCGGTCTCTTATTTCTAATTGGATTGGTTGAAACCTATCATGGCTTAATCACCAACGAAATTCTGCTGCAGTCGGTCAACACCTACTTTTTACTGATGTTCACAACCCGCAACGGCTTGTTCTTCGGCGTGCTGTTTGTCGCGATGGGCATGGCACTGGCTGATCTGAACCAGACGAAGACCCTTCGCCATCCCTTTATCAAAGCGGCTGTAGCCTTCGTTTTGTTAGTCGCAGAAGCCTTCACTGTCCGGCATTTTCATTGGGCTTTGGATTACAACATGTATTTGATGACGGTTCCGTTTATCTTGTATTGGTTTGCCGGACTGCTGCAAACGCAGTTAAACTGGAAGCTGAATTTCAAAGCGCTGCGTGAAGCCAGCACCGTGATTTATTTCTGTCATGCGATGTTTTTGGAATTGGGTGAAATCTTACTGGGTTCTTTGTATTTAAACAACGGCGCCGTACGGTTTTTCTTTGTCTTTCCGCTGACGATGATCCTGACGGTCATCATCCGCAAATGGCTGCCCTTTCTGAAATGAACCGTTCCTTACAAAAGTGTTCGTTGAATCGATACTTTTTTCTATGACAATTTCTCGCTTTTATACTATAATGATACACGAACCTATTAAAAAGCTTGATCTGAGCCAAATTATAAACTTTCCTCAGATCAATTAATCTAAAATACCAGCAGATAGAAAGGTGGGATTGGGTGGCAAAGCGCAAGCGAAACCGCACGCGGAAAATCAAACCCTTTACGATTTTACAGAAAACCTATATGATCGCAGCGGTTTTCATTCTCGTTGGTCTGATGACCGTCTACGGTGCAGCAATGATCGTGCTGAAAGGCCCGTCGGTCACCGTCAGCAACCTGCTTACGAGCACGATGATGGAGACCCGGACGTTAAAAAGTGTTGCCCGGCTGTTTTTTTCGGAAGAGGAAATGGAAACGATCATGAACCGCAACTCCGTCAGTGATACCGATGAAATCACGGACTCCGAAACGGATTTTGTCATTGACGAAAGCAAAAAAGATAAAATCGAGATTATTGATATCAAAGGTCCGACGTATGAGGGAAAATTGATGATTGTCTACGATCCGTCGCGCATCCATCTGGCCGTCAATTCGGATTTGGGCAATGCCAACGAAGGCTACTTCGTTGAAGAATACGTAAAAGCCAACGATGCCATCGGCGGAATCAATGCCGGGGGCTTCGATGATCCCAACGGTCAGGGAACCGGCGGAATTCCTTACGGCATCGTGATTCAGGATGGCGAGCTGGTCAGCGGCGGACTGGATGATTACAATTCCGTCATCGGATTTAACGAACAGAATAAGCTGATCGTCGGCAACATGACCGGACGGCAGGCGCTGGAGTACGGCCTGCGCGATGCGGTGACGTTCAAGCCGATCTTTATCGTCAACTATGTTCCGGTTGAAGTCACGGGCACCGGCGGCGGGGTCAATCCGCGCACGGTGATCGGCCAGCGGGAAGACGGAGCCGTGCTGCTGCTGGTCATCGACGGCCGGCAGACAACGAGTCTGGGAGCTTCATATTCTGACTGCATTGACATCATGACGCAATACGGAGCGATGAACGCCGCGAATCTTGACGGCGGGTCTTCGTCGGTCATGGTCTATGACGGCAAGATTATCAACAACGTGGTTTCCATGAACGGCGACCGCAAGGTTCCGACCGCCTTTATCGTGAAATAACAGGAGGGCCTGCATGAGCAACAACGAAGAACAAAAAAAACCGGCCGCGGCGAAAAAGCAGAAGCCGGCAGGCAGCGGGACTTCCAAACGTCCTGCCCGTACCGCCAAACCGGATCAGCCGGTGAAAAAGAAGAAGAAAAAGACGGAAGCGGTGCTGCATCACAGCCCGGAAGGACATACCGGCGGCAAGCAGGAAACTACCGATCTGTGGCATCTATCCGTCGAGCGTATTCGCGAGGCTTCCGAGCGGGAGAGAAGGAAGATCAATTCTTCCAATCAGCAGTTTCTCTATTTTTTGCTCAAACTGTTTCTAGTCCTGATGATCTTGGGCAGCGCCGTCCTGTTTCTGACCTGGAAAGTGCTGGAAAATTACGAGAAGAGTACACCGAACGGAGCAATGAGCAGCTACGTGCATCTGCTTCAGGCGGAGAATTATGATAAAATCTATGAGAAATCTACGATTATCTTTACGCAGTTCAATGAAAAAGAACCGTACATCGAATATCTGAAATCCATTTACGAAGGCGTCGATTTGAAAAAAGCGGTGTTCTCAAAAAAAGCTTATTCCAACGATACGTTTTTATATTATGACATGATGGTGGACCGGCAAAAAATCGCAACGCTGGAACTGATCTACAACGAAGATGAAAAACAATGGAATGTCCGGACGGTAACGGATGCGCGCAACTTCTACATTGAAGTCTTTGGCGATGCCCAGGTCTATGTCAACGGAATCCGCCTGAATGAAAACTACATCACCGAACGCAATGTCAGCTCGGAAGCGTATTCCAACCTCTTCGATCTGAACCAGGCACCGCTGGTCACCCGTTATCACATTGACAATCTGGTCGGAATTCCCACGGTCACCACGCAGGATGACGCTCAGTACAGCGTCGTCAAGGATGCGCTGCAGGACTGCTTCTATATTGCCGATCGTCCAGGCGGAGCCATGGAAGAGGTCATGCGGACGCGGATCCGTGATACGGCCATGACCTATGCGAAATATATCTCAGAAGATACGCGCTTCTCTGATCTGCAGCAGTATTTATACCGCCGGACGAATTATTACAAAGCGATTTCCAGCTTCGTGAACCGCTACTTCTCGACGCATGATTCCTATCGTTTTGACAACATGCACATCAGTGATTTGATCAGCTATGGGGAAGACGTCGGCTTTACCGGAACGATTTCGTTTGGTTATGTCGTGACGA
Organism: Holdemania massiliensis AP2; assembly: GCF_000327285.1. Classification (GTDB taxonomy): domain Bacteria; phylum Bacillota_I; class Bacilli_A; order Erysipelotrichales; family Erysipelotrichaceae; genus Holdemania; species Holdemania massiliensis. The sequence goes on from NZ_HE998572.1 coordinate 47,827, forward strand.
TCGAAGGTGAGAAATCCCAAACCTATTCCAATACCTACCAGATGACCTTCCTCAACGTCAGCGGCAAATGGCTTTGCAGCAACCTGGTGATTGCCAACCAAAGTCAGCCGGTAACTGAGGAGATCGAAGCGGAAACGGAATAATCCCAACAAACTCAATGAAAGTCAGCCGGGGAATCCCGGTTTTCTTTTTGGTTTTTTTACGCAAAATAAAAAAGCGGACAGTGCCGCTTACTTATAAACTGAATTTCGTTGATCTGACTTATTTAATGATTTCGCCCATTGCTGAACCCGAGATCGCTGCCGCATTGGCTTCATCCGTATCGATATGCATAGCCAACGCATATTTCTCAGAAACGCGGACAACCGTATCCCCGAAAGTCAGGCTGCGGCCATCCGTATCTATCTTCACAGAAACAATCTGACCGTTGGTGACGCCAAACTTTTCCGCATCGGCCGGCGTCATGTGAACATGCCGTTTCGCAGCGATGACACCTTTCGTGATTTCAATGGAACCGGCTGGACCGATGATCGTTACACCCTGTGTTCCTTCAATATCGCCGGACTCCCGGATCATGGCTTTTACGCCCACCGTACGGGCATCCGTCAAAGACAGCTCAACCTGGGTTTCAGGACGGGTTGGTCCCAGAACGGACAGCTTCATTTCGCCGCGTTCTCCCTTGATTGTTACCTTTTCATTCGAAGCGAACTGACCTGGCTGGGACAGCTCTTTCTTTACAGTTAATTTGTATCCTGGACCGAACAAAGCTTCAACGTCGGCATCGCTCAAATGGATGTGACGGGCAGAAACTTCAACTAATACTTTTTCTTCTGACATAATTTTACTCCCTCTTTCTTTCATGTTCATTATAGTCAATTTCATAAGCTTCGGCAATGGAATTGATTATTTTTTGGTCAAAATTTCGCCGATGATTAATCCGTTGGCCGCCGCTTGGGACAGCGACCGGGTAAAGCCTGCGCCATCCCCCAAAGCGTAGATTCCAGGGCAGTCTTTAATTTCAAAGTTGACACAGTCCGGGCGGGCGGAATAATACTTGCATTCCACGCCGTACAGCAGCGTATCATAGTTAGCGGTCCCCGGCGCCACCTTATCCAGAGCGTGCAGTGTTTCAATGATATTGTCCAGCTGACGCTTCGGCATGCACAGGCTTAAATCACCTGGCACAGCGTTGAGGGTCGGACGGACCGTCGACTGCTTCAGCCGCTTTTCATCCGTCCGCCGGCCGCTTTCCAGATCGCCTAAACGCTGAACAAGCACGCTGCCGCCGGAAATTTTATTCGCCAGCGAAGCGACGTAACGGGCATAATCAATCGGGTCGTTAAACGGTTCGGTGAAGCGGATCGTGCAGAGCAGCGCAAAGTTGGAATTGTCAGTCTTGCGTTCCAGTTCTTTATAGGCGTGGCCATTGACCGTCAAAACTCCGTCGGTATTCTCAGTCACGACTAGGCCGCGCTCGTTAAAACAGAACATCCGCGTCGTATCCCCATAGGCTTTTGACCGGTACAGAATTTTAGGCTCATAGATTTTCTTGGAGAAATGCTCCCATACCATCGCTGGCAATTCAACCCGCACGCCGATATCAACCTGATTATTAGCACAGGCCACACCGTTGCGTTTGCACCAGTCCAGAAAAACCCGACTGCCGGCACGGCCGACCGCAAAGACGATTTTCTCTCCCTTGACACTGTACTGTTGTCCGCGATGCGTAAAATAGACTTCGTGTGTCTGCTTATTCACATCCGTGACCGTACACAGCGTTTCAATCTGGATGCGCTGCTTTAAGTCATCGACCAGATTCTGCATCGTTTTTAAGTTGGCGTCTGTTCCCAAATGCTTTAACTGCGCCTGCTGCATATGCAGATCATAGCGCAGGCAGAGCTGCTTCAGCTCATCATTGGGCACAAAACGTTCCTTCTGAGCCCCAAAGTGCATCAGCACCTGATCCGCCTGTTCGATATAATCCATGACTTTGGTGGGTTCCATGAATTCCGGCAACCATCCGCCGTATTCTGTTGAAATAATATACTTGCCGTCTGAGAAGGCCCCCGCACCGGCAATTCCCTCCATGACTGCGCAAGGCTCACATTTCAGACATTTTTCGGCCTTGCCTGAAATGATCGGACATTGGCGGTGTTCCAAATCCAGTCCTCGTTCCAGAAGCAGAACCGACGCTTTTGGATCCCGTTCGGCAATGCGGTAAGCGCACATTAATCCGCCGATGCCGCCGCCGATGATCACGACATCATATTTGTTGTTACAATTCAAACCCTGATTCCTGCCTTTCTGTATTGACCTTTTCCCGCTCTCCATTTTAGCACAAAAAAGCAGGATTCCCAACGTTTGTATGATATAATAGGAAAAATTGGAGGAAAGAAAATGATTCTTGAAAAACAGCTGAAAGGAACACGCGCTAAGCGTCCGGTGATCATCTTCCTGCATGGCTTTGGAAGAAAACGGACAGGTGAGCTGGAGGCTTTCCAACAAGCGTTTGAGAATGATTATGAGATCATCATGCCGGAGCTTTTTGATCCAGAGGACCCGAAGGATTCCAATGGGATTTTATGGGCGAACCGGGCCCTGCATGTCGTTGAAAAAGAATTGCTGAAACAGCGCCGGGTCATTCTGGGCGGGTTCTCAATGGGCGGTGTCATCGCCAGCTGGATCGCGTCGATGCTTCCAGTGGAGAAGCTGATTCTGATCGCACCGGCCTTCGATCTGATCAATCTGAAGAATACCGGCAATATTCTGACCTCGCTGATCACTCACTTCACCCATCTGGAATCACCGCAGGAAATCGCCAATTTTAATGGTCTGCCGGCAAACTTTTTTCAGACGCTGATCGACGTTGTCGTCCAGTTTCGGCCTTATGCTTCCCGCTTATCCTGTCCCGTGCTCTTGATTCATGGTTCCCAAGACGGCATCGTTTCACCGCAAAGCTCAAAGATTGCCTTCTCCCGCATGCCTTCCGCTCAAAAACAGATGTTTGTGATTGAAAACGGACATCATGTCATGTTTGAAGATGAAGGTGTCTGTCCGGAAGTTCTGGCCTTGATCCAATTGTATCTGAACGATCAGATCGTCATCCGGAATGAGGAAATCTTGGAAGAACAACCACCCCAAGAAGAAAAAGCAGAATAAACCTGAAATCTGATCATTCAAACGTGAGCGTCGTCTTCGTTTGCTGAAATCAGATTTTTTTCTGTTTTAATTTATTGCGAAATTATTACAATTTAATGACAAATTTCACACAATCTTCATAAATTTAAACTATACTTTTTTTCATGAGGTGAATGGAAATGAAATTTGATCGATCTTTTTGGCTGCGGATTCTGCCCTGGGGACTGTTTGGCGCGGCCTTGATTTTCTTGGCTGTTCAGGGTTTTTCCCCGGAAGAAGCAGCTGGCTGTGCCGTAAGCATCAGTGCCGACGGCACTCATATCGGAGATTTGCTGACGACCAGCGATTTGGAAATTCAGATCAACGGTTTGCCACTAAATGTGGATCTTTCCGAAACGGCGCCGTTAGTTGCACCGTTGTCCTTGAGCCGGGAAACGACCAATATTCTGACCTGGACTTCCAGTGACAGAAATCTGCAGATCAGCTGGAATGGTCAGAAGCTGACCTCCCCCGCCGCGATTGAAGTGGAAACCCTCAGTCCGCAGCAATCCTCCGTTCTCACGATCCGTAAAGGCGATTGTCAGCGCCATGTCACCGTGCAGCTGCTGCCGGACAGCTTCCCGACGGTGCAGTTTACCGGTCACAGCCCAAGCGGCGGGGATTTTTATGGAGATCTGATGAATGATGACGGGGATTCCTATATCTTTAAAATGGATAACGACGGACAGCTGTTGTATTACTACCGCGGTTTTTATAATAAGAGCGGTTCAGTAATGAATTTCCAAAAGCATGAATTAGACGGTGTCGTCACTTATTCCTTCTTTGAACCTTCGGCCGATATTTCCGATCATTTGTTGTATATGGGCGTACAATATGGTCACATCAATCTTCTCGATGATCAGTATCAGCTGATTCAACAAATAGAACTTTTGCCTTCTGAACATCTGCCCGCAGGCGGGATGTGTGAGAACCACGAGTTTTTGATGCTCGGTGAAAACCATTATCTGCTTACCGGTTCTGTTGATCAGAACCTATGGGTTTCCAGTGAACAGCGTTATGTTCGGGTAAAAGCAGCCTTGATCCAGGAAATTCTAAACGACGAGGTCATCTTTGAATGGTGCAGCAGCGATCATCCGGCCTTGTTGAGACAGTCGGTAGAAAACAATGATTATACCAATACCAATGATACCTATTACGCTGCGGATTATGCGCATATCAACAGTCTGTGCGTAGATCCGAATGACGGCAATCTGATCGCCTCCTTCCGTAATCTGGATGCAGTCTTAAAGATTGACCGGCAAAGCGGACAGATTCTCTGGACATTAGGCGGCTGGGTGATGATTTCGGGTTGGAGGAAGAGCAGCTTTTCTCCCGTCAGCATTATGCCAAGCTGACGGATGAGGGAACTTTGCTTCTGTTTGATAATGGCAATGCCCAGGAACAGACGCGGATTCTGGAATTTCAGTTAAATGAGAAAAATCAATCGGTGATCACATGGAAGGAAATGATGGTCGATGGAAAATATTCCTTTGCGACCGGCTCGGTGATGAAAACCGAAGCTAACACCTACGTCATCGGCTGGGGCACGGGCAACGTACATTCGCTGATGAGTGAGATTGACTTTGACACCCGCGAAGTTGTGGCGGAGATGATTCCGGCCTATGGTCAATACAGCTACCGTGTGGTGAAGTTCCAGTAATGGATTGAGATAAGCGAAACAGAAAAGACGGGAATGCGTTGCCGGAAGGAGATTCCGGCAACGCATTCCCGTCTTTTTGATGTGATCATGATCTAATTTTGAGATGAAGCTTCAATCCCGTCAGGCTCTGAAACCGCTTCTTCAGCCGGCGGATAGGCTTCCAGCAGCCGCTGCAGTTCCTTTTCCGTCAGCGGCGTGGCTGAGCCATGACGAACGTCTTCATTCGGCAAGGTATACTCCGACTCATCCAGCCAGCGCAGATCGCTGTTCTCTCCCAGCGTTGAAAACTGAGCGACATGGAAGGTTTCGTATGGATAATAGTCCTCATACAGGTAGAAGGAATTTTCTCCATTCACCGGGAACACAAACGGGCCTTCCATAAAGCGCAGCGGAAACAGGAATTCCTGATCATAGGCTTCACCGAACAGATTGGATAACGCCTCTGTGGAAGCGTAATAAATCGTCTGCGCAGCTTTGCGTTCATCTTTGTAAAACAGCCAGTACTTTCCCTGCGTCTGCAGGACGGTTCCGTCGATCACCGTATAGCCCGGCTTAAAGAAATTGCCCGGATAACTGTAATGCTCGAAATCCTTCGTCGCGACATAATACAAGGCGCTCTCATCCTTTTCCGTCGGATCCGAAAAATAGATGTAATATAAGTCCTGCTCAGGATCATAGCTCATTTCCGGCGCCCAGGCCCGAGTTCCGCTCATCTTGAGGAAGGGATCCCATAATGAAACGGAAACAAGCCGATGGTCGGTAAATGTCACCAGATCAGTACTGCGCCAAAGATAAATATCCGGATTGTCAAAGCCTTCGGTAGCCAGTACCACAAAATCACCGGATTTATCCCGTCCGATAAACGGATCACGGATGCGGCCGTTACCCAGTTCGGACGTCAGCACAGGCTGGCCTTGATTGAGATCTGTCCAATGCAGGCCATCGCGGCTGTAAGCCAGTTTGCCGCGCTCCTCGCCCAGCTCTCCATTAAAGTAGGAAAGCACGTAGCCGGTAAATTCATCCAGCACCACAACGTCGCGCTCGATCGTTTCGCTGAGTTGTTCCTGACGGAGGGTTACCCGCAGCCTAGCCTTCACTTTCTCGGTTGGCTCTGTTTTGACGATCCGATTCTCCTGCAGCTCGATTCCGCCGCTCAGCACCGTCCATTCCAGTTCGGATCCGTTGGCCGCCGAGGCCGGCAGCACATCATTCTCGTTCATCAAGGTCTGAAAGTCGTTATTGACTGCGATTTGATCCCGCTTTAATCTTGTTTCCGGGGAATCCGCGAGGACGTGGAAGACAAAATCCTTGGTAAAGGTCTGACCCTGATGCTCCACATGGGCGGTGATCGTCACGGTCTGATCCCCCTGAGCCGTTGTCGGTTGGGTCAGTTTGCCCTGATCCGTAATGATTTCCGGCTTATCGCTGGTCCAGCTGAAGTATAACTCACGATACGGATTTTCAGCAAACCAGAGATTGCCCGTCAGATCATCCCGATTGCTGAAATGGAAGGTATCCAGTACGGCTTTGGGATAAAACCGATCGAATTCAGCGGCCACTTCCTCCGCCGTCCAAGCTTGATTGATAATCTGAAAATCCTGGAATGCCCCCTCCGCCTGCGGATCATTGTAAATCAGGCTCTTGCCTAGGATCAGCTCCTCGCTGCGCAGCTGTTTGACCTGCTTAGCGACATGGCCGGATGCGGTTTGCTGGCCATTAAGATATAAGGTCACCGTATTGCCTTCCTGCGTCAGTACGATGTGATTATAAATTCCCGTTTCTACCGTGGCTTCTTGATCTGAAATGACCCGGTAGGCTTTGTTTCCGGATTGGATGGAATAGTTCAGCCCGCAGCGCTCTCCGGTTGGATTGCCGGAGGTCGCCAGCTGCATCACATGCCGGTCATCCCGTCCCATCGAAAGCAGGGTTGTCCATTCAAAATTGGCTTCCGGTTTAAACCAGAAGGAGATCGTAAAACTCTTGGAATTACGCAAAATCTTAGACTGCATGCGATGTTCTGTTTCTGCGCCAAGACGATAGGCCTGAGCGTCAATCCCTTCATCGCTGAACAAAGCCGGATCACTGGACGCATAGGTTTCCATTTGATCCTGAATCAACGTCGTGCGGCAGCCGCATAACAACCCCGCAAGCAGGCAAAAGCCGCACAGCCACTGAATGATTTTTTTCATGCCTGCACCTCTTTATTCTGATTCATCTTGTGCCGGATTAAACGCCATCCGCGCTGAATCAGCTTGCGGAAGGAAGCATAGGAGAACCAGTAAACAATCGTAAACACCACAAACACAATCATGCCCAGAATGACGCAGCCGATCAGAAAATGCAGGGTTGACGAGGTGACAAACGCCTGCTGCGTCTGCCAACCCGCATAGGCCGCCGCTCCGATCAAGACCGCCACGGCCAAGCGGGAGAACACCATCTTATAGTAACGCAGCGGATTTAACCGGAATACTTTTTTATAAACCAAGACCGGATTATAGAGGAAATCCACGGTCCAGTTCGTCAGCATCGTCGCGGCCAAGACCCCCGCAATACCTAAAGGCTGAATCAAGACGATCGACAGCACAACCTTGGAAATTGCCAGCAGGTAAGCGTTGTTTTTGGCATCCTTAAACAGGCCGTTGGCATCGCGGCAGATGATGATCGGCTCACGCATCGTCATGTAGAAAATATTGATCGCAAATAAGAAGGCGATCAGGAGGGTCACCGAATATTCAGGACGCATTTTCATCCAGATCAGCACGAACCGCCCGATTACCACAAAGATGCAGACCCCGATGATCGAAGCGATGTAAACCGCAAAGTTGAAAAACTCAGTAAACACGCTGTAGGAATCCGCACCGGAGTCATTGAACAGATTGCCGAAGCTGTTGATCGGCGAGGTGATCGCGGAATTGATAATCTTCGACACCGATTCCGTCAGATAACTGTAAGATCCGTACACGCTGGTCATCGTGTAGCCCATGAAAAAGGTGATGACAAGATTATCAGTATTGTTGGTGGCCAGCGTCGATAGACGCTGAATAATCGTATATTTTGCGTTCTTCTGAAAAGCGTCATCATACGCCAGCTGCTTGTTTTCCTTCAGCCACGGATAATTTTTCAAGGCAATCCGGCGGGCGATGAAGTTGGCGATGAACACCTGCAGCCCTTCGATGAGGAAGATATAGACATACGGCAGTTTCAGCAGGATGACCCCCACCATCAAGACCATCCGCAAAATCGCAATCGTCTGAATCCAGATGTTGATTTTGTACTCCTTTTGATCGGCGATGATGACAAAATTCGGTCCCATCAAAAAGTAAGACAAACCAAAAGGAACACAAAGGATCAAAAACATCGTGACCGTTTCACCATATCCCAATGGGGACTGGGCAAACATCGGAAATAACAGCGCCGTCAGCGCGCCGACGATCAGTACCGCCATGCCGGTGAAGCGGAATACCTTGACCGCACCGTTATAAATCGACAGCACTTTGCCGCGGTCATCCTCGGCCAGCGGCTTAAACAACAGCTGGCGGAAAGCCAGCGAATAGCTCAGCTCAAAGACGTTCAGAAAAGTGATCACATTCATGATCGTCAGCTGCAGGCCGTTGAGGTCGCTGCCATACAGATCGATGAACATCCGCACCTTGATAAATCCGAAAATCGGAAGAGCCACGCTGGTGATCAGACTCACCAAAAAATTGTAAAATGAATATCTTGTACGCATAAGCTCCTCCTTTCTTAATGAATCACTCGCTTATAAAGCGGCAGCGTCAGACTGCCGAAGGTTTTTAAAAACAACTGATCTTTCCATCCCAGATATCGGATGTACGGATTCTTTTTCCAGTGGGGATAGAACTGCTGCATGACGGTATCGCTCATCGTTTTCAATTCTTTTGTTAACGGTGAGCGCAGAAAGCGGAACATGCCGTACAGCCGCAGATGCTCAATATGTAAATATTCCAGTTCATCGTGATATTGTTCGCTGCATCCCATCGCCGCGAACTGATCGCGAACCTGCTTCATCACGGGAAAGATTTCCTTCAGCCGCGCGCTTTGGGTCACCGACATGATCGAGCCTTCCCGCTGGCGGTAATGAATCCACGCGGCATGCTGAATCCCAATCTTTTGACATTGGGCGAAAATCGGCATCGTCACCGGGATATCCTCATACCAGGTCCCGATTGGATAACGAAACTGCTGCTTCATGAAGAAATCAGCGCGATAGAGCTTGTTCCAGGCAAACATCGGCGACAGAAAGGCTTGTTTGATCGGACTTTCAAAGGCATGCGGATTCAGTCCCGGCATGATCCAGGACGGCTGTCCGTTTTCATAAAAGTATTCGATGTCGCTGACCACTACATCCGCGCCCTGTTTCATCACTTCTGCCATTTGGGCATAATAATCCGGATCCGCCCAGTCGTCGCTGTCTAAGAAAGCAATCCACTCACCTTCCGCTTTGTCCATCGCAAAGTTGCGGGCATCGGACAGGCCGCCGTTGGGCTTGTTCAGCTGCGCAAACAAGCTGGGAAAACGACGGACATAGTCGGCGATGATCTGGGGGGAGGTGTCGGTCGAGCCGTCGTTCACCACCAGAACCTGTAAATTCGGATAGGTTTGCGCTGCCAGCGAATCCAAGCATTCCGGCAAATATTTTTCCACGTTGTAAACGGGGACAATCACAGTTATTTTCGGTTCCACAGCGATCCTCCTGTTTCATGCAATAAGTATATCATAAACCACTCCCAGCCGTTCGTTTTTTTCGTGTGTGAAGCAAGCCGACGAAAGCCATTAGAGCGCCGGCCGCGCTCACCGCTAATCCCAGCGTCAACCCCCGCGGCCAGAAATGCAGGGTGATCTCATGGGTACCCGCCGTCAGCGGCAATTCAATAAACGTGTTTTGAAAGACTTCAATCGGAACTGTGTTGCCGTCGATTTCAGCCTTCCAGCCTTTGTCAAACGGGATCGTTGTCAGCAGCTTCTGCCCTGCTTCAGCCTGAACCTGCATCGTGATCGTTGAACCGTGGATCTCGATGTCTTTTGCGCCCTGCTTTTGAACCTGCGCCGCCCACTCAGCCAGCGCCGACAAATCCAGTGAGAATACCTCAGCCTTGCTCAGCCGCAGCAATTCATCGCGAACGACCAGCTGAACGAGAATATCCTCGCCGGGCGCATACGCGCCGAGGTACTGAGCTCCGGCATTGTAGCCGGTATGATCATCCCGGGCGTAGTTCTGATTGATCCACAGCTGATACCACGTTTCATCCGTTTCATAAGGCAGCTGCAGGTAGAGCGGATCTTCCTCGTTTAACGACTGCGTATAAATCGCAATCGAAGTTTCCGCGCCGGGACGCCGAGCCACAACTAGCGGCGAACTGCTCAATTCATTGCCATCCCAGACAAACAAATCAGGATCCTTCAGCGGAGTGATGATCGGCTCAGCGCCGCACAGTTGAGCCAGCTCATTCTGGGCCAGAAGCGTCGTCGTCTGCGGAATCGGGGCATCACCACGATCTTCAATCACAAACCCCAGCGGCAGCGCATACGGATTTTCGAGAATTTCAAAGGTGGATGTTTCAGCGATTTTCGAGTAGTGATCGGCCTGCGTCTGAACATGAATTTCGCCTTTTTCCCGCAAGAGATAGCGAAGGCCGAGAAACGCGTCGAGAAACAGCGTCGTGCCCTGGTAAGTGCTGCCGAACATCCGATGACTGACGCCGTAGTGTTCAAGAAAATCGCTGACCTTCTTATCATAGGTCGACGAATAGTGAGAAATACCCGGATAGTTATAGCCCAAACCTTCATTCTGGTTGCGCATCGACAGATTTTCGATGCGATAGCCGGACTCAGACTCAAAACTAGCTAAAGCTTCCTGCACCGCGCTTTGATAATCCAGCACTTCCTGGGCTGAAGCATAGCCATCATAGACGTTATCGTGATCCAAAGAACGGAAGGCCGCCGTACAGGACAGCGCCAATTCCCCGACTACAACTACCGCCAAAACTTTCTGGAATCCATAAACAAGCAATGCCGTGATCACCATAAGGAGTCCAGCCGCGGCCAGTTTCACCGGCAGCGTCATCGTCGTATTGCAGGCTAACAGAATCAGACTGAGCGCACTGCCCCAAAGCAGCGACCGCTGATCCCGGCTTTCCCAAACCTGTGCCGCTGTTGCAATCAGCCAAAAGATGATCACAAAGCTGAATCGAGATGGAAAACCATAGGGCATGGAAAGAAAATGCCACAGTTTGTAGAACGGCGTGATCAGCACGGAGGCGGCAAACAACAGCAGCATCAGCCCATCGACAACTTTTTTCCGCTTTGATCGAGATCGTTGAAAAAACGAAGAGAGCACCAGAATTAAACAAAGCAGCCCGGCGTAGTCAAACGTGATTTCCTGTCCTAACGTAACCGCCGGGACAAACGGGAAGGCATTGTTCAGCCCGATCAAGCGCTCCATGCTGAATGAAGGCAAAACCTGCGCCGGCTGAACAAGGCGGTTATTGATCACAGAGAGAAAGCTTGGAATTAACAGCCATCCATTGCAGGCTAAACCAATCCCCATCCCCAAAATGCCTTTTTTCAGCACGGTTAAAAAGGGAATCGTCGGTTTCTCGCTGAAATAGCGCGCCAAAACAAACAGGTAGGCAAACATCAGTCCCATCAGCGCGGTGTAATAATTGGAAAAGACGCTGACCGCCACTGCCAAGGTAAACAGCTTCGCCGATTTCCCCTGCAGAATCCGCTCGGCTCCCCATAACAAGACCGGCAGCCAAATCAGCCCATCCAGCCACATCACGCATTGAGAATAGGCGATCGCCGTCCCGCTGAAGGCATAACCCAGTGCAAACAGACCGTGAATGCAGCGCTGACCAAAGCGTTGATCGAGATAGATCAGCATGGTCATACAGCACAAACTCAGTTTGATCAGCGTTACCCCGCTGATGGACAGCAGAATGGCCTCTTGAGGCAGCAGCGCAAAAAGCAGCTGCAGCGGACTGGAACAGTAATAGGAAAAAATCGGAATGAAGCTGCTGCCCATCCCCGCAGCCGATGCATAAGTCAGGCTGTTTTGTCCGGTGACAATGGTATGCAGATACTTGAAGTATTCCACATACTGAATGTTCAGATCATTGATCAGCAGGGAACGTCCGCCAAAAGGAACAAAGCCCAGGACGGCGAAAATCCCGCACAGCAGGACGAACGTACCCAGAAAAGCGAGAAGCGGCCGGCGGCTTATTTTCAGTCCGCGCATCCGCTACTCCTTGACGAAGGACTTCACCCAGCGGCGATAAACCGGATGCGAAAGGAAGGAGGTCAGGACAAGCTTATCCTTCAGCCGTTCCCGATTTCCGGTGTAGCCAAAGCGCTCCATCCCTTGAAGGATTGCCGAGCGATACGGCATCAGCTTTTTTACTAAACCATACAGAACTTCCGCATGCGCCTGTTTTTCCTCCGGCGTGCCCTTAATCCGGCGCAGCTGATAGAAGGAAAATTTGTAAGCTTCAAAAATCCGATAGTAAAACAGATCCGGTACCTCCGGACAGGACTTTGCCTGATCCAGAATCGTGGAAAAGACCTGGGCATGCGCGTCAATCACCTGCGGCTTCAGATCCGTCATCGTGTTGCCGGCCCGGTCGATCAGATAATACGCCAGAGCTTTATCCGTATAAACTACGTTTTTCGCATTCAACAGACTGATATAGAACAACAGATTGTCGGTGTAGCCGATTTTATGCGGAAACTGAATCTTCTCAGCTAAGCTGCGGCGGTACAGTTTGGCATGCGGAGAGGGATCGATGAAGAAAAGATTTTCAAATTCATCGGTTTCCTTACGATAACAATGACCGGACTGCAGGGTTGTAAACTTGGTGTTGTAGGCTGGATCATAGGTCTGTTCATCACTGTCAGAATAAATAAAATTCTTACTGCCGATCACCAGATCGGCCTGATGGGCATCGGCCAGACCAACTAACGTTTCCAATGCGTTGTCAGCAAGATAATCATCCGGATCACAGACCAGAAAATACTCCGAGTCCAATCGGGCAATCGCCATTTCCAGAACTGAACCATATCCGCCGTTTTCCTTGCGGATCGCCACGACTTTCTCTGGATAAGCTGCGGCATAGCGGTCAATGATCGGCTGTTCGTTTTTCGGCGAACCGTCGTTAACAGCGTAGATGACATAGTCGGAATAGGTCTGGCGCAGCAGGGAATCCAGACACTTGGCAACATATTCCTCCACATTATAAATGGGTACGATGATGGTAACTTTACTCATAGTCAGCTTCTCCTTTATTTCATGGTTCAGGGGCTTAGCGACGAAGCAGGCTGCGGGTGCGCAGATAGGCTTTCAGTGCCTGCGGACGCATGTAGATCCAGTCATTTTTCTGGCGGTTGATCGGATATCGGCATTCCGGATAATCCGGAAACTGGGTATGAATGAAGGCAAAACAGGCGTCAATGTATTCATCGACCAGCTTTCGGTCTTTCACAGTTCGGGTTTTCTTCAGATTTTCAATAATGTTGACGCAGGCCAGATATTTGAGTTCTTCATAATATTGATCAAAAACCCCTTCTTCACGATAATAGTTCATCGTTTCCTCAGCCATGTTCAGAATATGATAGGCCTTCTTGTTAAACGACTGAGTGATATTGCCTGGCCGGTCAGCCAAGTAATCATACAGCGGCTCATTGACGAAAGCGATGGATTTGGCTTTCAGCAGCAGCTTGTATGTCGTTCCCAGATCTTCATACAGATAACCGACCGGATAGGTGATGTTATTTTCCTGAAACAGGGAAAGCCGGTACATCTTGTTCCAGGCCGCATTGAGAATGCGGGTAATCATCTCCGGATTTTCCTTTAGGGTATAGGTTTTCTCATCACTGTAGCGGTTGGCGATGACTTCTTTCGTCTTGGTTTTCATAAAGTATTGATAAACGTCAAAAATGACCAGATCCGCCCCTGTTTCATCGAGCTTGGCGGACGCTTTTTCCAGTGCCTGCGGCTCAAGAAAATCGTCTGAGTCGACAAACACGATATAAGGCGACGTGGCAAACTTCATGCCGTAGTTGCGGGCATCTGACAGTCCGCCGTTGGTCTTTTCCAGCACTTGAATGCGGGAATCCCGGTTTTTATAGATGTAAAGCAGTTCGTTGGAATGATCCGTTGAGCCATCGTCCACGCACAGAATCTCAATATCCTGCAGGGTCTGATGGATTAGGGAATCCAGACATTTTTCAAGATAATCCTCGACGTTATAAACGGGTACAACAACGCTGACTTTACTCATGGGCGGCTTCTCCTTTGCGATGATTTAGCACTTTGCGGATCAAGTTCATATGGAAATCGTCATTCATCAACGTCAGCAGGCCAAAATAGACGATTACGCCGGCAGCGATCTGAATGAGGTTGGTCGTAAATCGCGGACCCATCGCCTCACCGATAAAATGAACAGGAAGCATCATGACCAGCGACGCGATGACATATTTTGTCACTTCCTGGATCCGGAAGCCGAGATTCAGCTGTCCCCGAATCGAGAGCCATTGCGTAAACGTCACCATAAACTCAGCGATGACAGAACCAGTAATCGCGCCAAACGCCCCGAGCTTCGGCATCAGCAGAGCGTTCAGGCAGAAATTCGTCACGGCCCCGATGATGACTGAACGGGTATATTCCTTCGTTCTTCCCACCGGCAAGAGATACTGCGTGCCAAACACATTGCTTAAGGAAATAAACAGGATGATCGGCGTCGTGAAGATGATCAACGGTGTTACGATCTGATAGGTTTCATCCAAAAACCATCCAATGAAATACGGGATCAGCGAAATAATGCCGGCAATCATCGGAATCGCCAGATACAGCGCCATGCGTAGAGTCGTGCGGAGAAACCGCAGCACTTCCTCATCCTGTCCTTTGGCATGAATGTTGGCGATGCGCGGCAGCATCACACTGCCGATCGACGTGATAAAGAACAGAAACATTTTAATGAATCTTTGAGCCTGATTGTAAAAACTGACATGGCTGACATCGGCATACAGATATCCCAGCATAGAAACGTCCAGCATCGTATATACACTGGTCGCAATCTGCGGAATGAACAGCATCAGATTGGGTTTGAAATGCTTTAGGACATCCTTGAAGTGAATCGGCGTCCACCGGACATATTGTTTTAACTGCGTCCACATGATCAGCTGACCGAGAACTCCGGAACCGGCGTTGATAATGATGAACAAGCCGAGATCAGAAGGCTTTTTGACAAACGCAAAAATCAGAATGATACCCAAGATCTTCACGATCATGTTGCGGATCGAAGCGGTTTTAAAATCCTCGACGCCATAGAAAAACCATGTGATATCGAGCGCTACTGACAACAGTGAAATCGTTTGAATTGTGGCGTACAGCCGCACGTTATCGCCAACGGTAAACAAGTAAAGGAAATAGACGAGCGTCGAAGCGCACATGCTTAAAAACTGCATCGTAAAGATTTCAAAGAAGGTCTTTGACATCTTGATCTGATCGTCCCGCACACGCGCGATTTCGCGGTTGCCATAAATCGATACGCCCATGATGCCAAACAGCACAAACCACTGCACGTTGCTGCCGGTCCAGTCGCTGATTCCCAGCATCGTCGCCCCCAGCGTTCGGGTCACATACGGCACGGTAATCATCGGCGCTAAGACGACTAAGAGCTGATATAAAATATTATAGAAATAGTTTTGTAATATCTTTTTATCCATAAAATCACCTTTATTTAGTATACCATGAATAGAAGAAAACTGCGAATTGTTATCGCAGTTTCCCTGAATTAAACATTTGCAGCGCTTTGGCGACAATCGCGTCCATGTTGTAGTACTGATACTCAGCCAAACGGCCCAACAGATGCAGATTGTCAATGCCGCGGATCAGATCGCAATAGGCTTGATACTGCTTCCGGCATTCTTCTTTCGCAATCGGATAGTACGGAATATTCCCTTTTTCCGCATTGTGGTGATAAGTCAGCGGGTATTCAACCGCAATCGTTGTCGCTTCCGGTTGTTGGTCTGCCGGCATCAGCAGTTTATATTCCGTAATCCGGGTGAAGGCATTTTGTTCTGCCGGAGTTGGATAGTTGACAGTCGCCGCCTCCTGATAGGTCTGAGAGTGGCTTTGAAGATCAAATTCCAGGGAGCGATAAGGAAGCTCGCCTAATGGATAGTCAAGCAGATCGTCGATCGCTCCGGTGAAGATCACGGGTCCGTCGAACACTTCGCCTTCAAACAAAATCTGCTTTTTATCGAGATCAACCTGCAGACAGGACTTGGCCTCCGTATTCAGACGAACTTCAATTTTCTCGTTTTTCAGCATATTCTCAAAGATACCGGTAAATCCATGAGCCGGCATCATCTGGTAAGTGTCCTGGAAATATCGGTCATCATACGAAATATGCACAGGCACACGGCCGGTCACCGCCGGATCGATTTCCTCCGGGGTCTGTCCCCATTGCTTCATCGTGTAATACTTAAAGACATGTTCGTAGATGTATTCGGCCAGTTCATTGATTTCCGGATTGGCATTCGCCCGCAGCTGCAGGATCGGTACTTTTTTCTCCATCCCGTATTCCTTGATTAACAGCGTCTTTAAGCGATCCGCCTTTTCCTTTGGGAAAGAGCGTTCAATCGTCGTCAGATTAAAGGGAATAGGCGCAACGATGCCGTTGATGTGTCCGAGGACGCGATGCTGGTAAGGATACCAGTCGGTAAACTGCGAAAGGTAATCCACCACCTCTTTGGAATTGGTATGGAAGATATGCGGTCCATATTCATGGCGGCGGACGCCGTTTTCATCAATATAGTCATACATGTTGCCGCCAAGATGCGCCCGTTTTTCCAAGACGAGCACGCGCTTGCCTGCGGCATTGGCAAAGCGTTCCGCCGCGACAGCGCCGGCAAAGCCTGCGCCGATAACAATTACTTCTGGTTTCATTCCGTTCTCCTTTTACGGTCTGTCCTTATACATCATTTGATAGTAGTTCTGATACTCGCCCTGCAGGATATGTTCCCACCATGCGCGATGGTTCAGATACCAGTCGATTGTCTGGGGAATTCCCGTTTCAAAGGTATACTTCGGTTTCCAGCCCAGCTCAGTCTCGATCTTTGTCGGATCCATCGCATAGCGCAGATCATGACCTGGACGATCCTTGACAAAGTGAATCAGAGATTCAGGTTTATGCAGTGCGGCCAGAATGGTCTTGACCACTTCCAGATTCGTTTTTTCATTATGTCCGCCGATGTTGTACACTTCGCCATCGCGGCCCTTGCGCAGAATCAGATCAATGGCCGTGCAGTGATCGTAAACATGCAGCCAATCGCGGACGTTCATGCCATCACCATACACCGGCAGGCTTTCATCAGCCAGTGCCCGGCTGATCATCAGCGGAATAAGTTTTTCTGGGAAATGGTAAGGTCCATAATTATTGGAACAGCGGGAAATCGTCACTGGCAGCTTGAACGTGCGGTGATACGCCTGAACTAACAGATCGGCACCGGCTTTGGCAGCGCTGTAAGGGCTGGAAGTATGAATCGGTGTTTCTTCAGTAAAGAACAGATCCGGACGATCTAGCGGAAGATCCCCATACACTTCATCGGTAGATACCTGATGATAGCGCTGAATTCCATACTTACGGCAGGCATCCATCAAAACCTGAGTTCCGATAATATTGGTTGTGATAAAGACTTCCGGGTCTTCCACAGAGCGATCAACATGCGTTTCTGCCGCAAAGTTAACGACCATATCGAACTTTTCTTCAGCAAACAGCTGATCAATGAATTCCCGATCCCGGATATCACCTTTCACAAATTTGAAATTCGGCTTATCCATAATCGGTTCGAGTGTTTCCAAATTTCCGGCATAAGTCAAAAGATCCAAGACGACAATCTGATCTTCTGGGTAAGTATTAACCATGTAATGAGCGAAATTACCGCCGATGAATCCGGCGCCGCCTGTAACTAAAAATTTCATGAATGAGTTCTCCCTTGTTCGTTTTTTATTCGTTCAATTTCTTTTTGAATTCCGTCCTGCAGCGACGTCTGAATTGTAAAGCCTGTCAGTCGTTTCAATTTTTCAATATTGAGCACAATCTGATCCACAACCGGGACTTCACTGTTGACGTGATGAACCTCGATCGCCTGCCCCGTTTTTTCCTGGACTTCATCCAGAATTTCAGTCAGACTGGTTGCGGTTTGCGAAGCCACATTCACCACTTCGTTGGCAATTTGATGCTTTAAAAGCAGCTGAATTGCCCAGGCAAAGTCTTCGATATAAATGTAGTCCCGGCTGCTATGCGGGGAAGCCCACATTTCAAAGACTTCATGATTCAGTGCCTTTTCGATCAGGATTGGGATAACACCTTGCTTCTTATCGGTTGTCTGATGTCCGCCATAGGGATTCGCTAAACGCAGGATCAGATAAGGCAGCCCTGAATTGCGAATGACTTGTTCACAGCGAGTCTTGCTTCGAGCATAGAGTGTAATTGGATGCAATGGCGCTTCTTCACTAATTGGCTCAGAAGCGTTGCCGTATACCGTACCTCCAGAGGACATAAAGATAAACAGCTTCGCTCCGCGTTGTTTTAATTGATCTAGTAAAAATGCATATTTTTCTTCTACGCCACGCAGCGTTTTTTCTTCATCTTCACTGCGGGCATTGTTGGCAAGCAGGGAAATGGTATCAATGACAACGGCGTCTTGAAAATCGATTTGATCGAGATCCTCAGCTGAAAAAGCATTGATTTCTTTGAAATGGCTGCACAACGGCGTATAGGGACTAGGCAAGCCGATGACTTGCGTTTCCGCTTCTGCACTGAGCAGTGAAGCAAGATTGTAGCCCAAATAGCCGCAGCCTAATAGTATGATTTTCATCGCGACTCCTTTATTTGTTATAACTGGTGACAAAATTCCCGGAAGCCACCGTTCTCAGATGCTCGCCATACGGTGATTTTCCATAAGAATCGGCAGACTCCAACAGTTGCTGGGTATCAATCCAGTGATTGTAGAATGCAATTTCTTCTGGAACTGAAATCTTGATGCCTTGTACTTCTTCAATGGTTTTTACGAAATTGCTGGCCTGAGCCAAAGAGCTGATCGTGCCGGTATCTAACCAGGCAAATCCGCGGCCGAAAACAACACAGTCAATTTCGCCTTTTTCCAGATAAATTTTGTTCAAATCGGTGATTTCATATTCACCTCGAGCGGATGGCTTCAGATTTTTCGCGTATTCGACGACGCGATTGTCATAGAAATACAGGCCAACAACGGCATAGTTCGATTTCGGATTCTCCGGCTTTTCTTCAAGAGAAAGAACTTTGCCTGTCTTGTCGAATTCTACAACGCCAAAGCGTTCTGGGTCAGGAACATATTGACCAAAGATCGTCGCCCTGCCCTTATTGTTTTTGGCTTTTTCCAGCATTTCACTGAAGTGATTGCCATGGAATATATTATCTCCCAAGATTAAGCAAACATCCTCATCGCCGATAAATTCTTCACCTAAAACGAAGGCCTGAGCCAACCCATCCGGTGAAGGCTGAACTTTATAAGATAATTGAATGCCGAACTGATTTCCATCGCCCAGCAAGCGCTGAAAATTAGGCAGATCCTGCGGTGTTGAGATAATTAGAATATCGCGGATTCCTGCCAGCATCAGTGTTGACAGGGGATAATAAATCATTGGTTTATCATAGACAGGCAGCAATTGTTTTGATGTCACTTTGGTCAACGGATATAACCGTGTGCCGCTGCCTCCAGCAAGAATAATTCCTTTCATGGATTTCCTCCCAAACTCATTAATTCTTCATTATTTTAACATAGTTAGGCATTGAATGCCATTCATTCATCGAATTGTAAAAGGAGTTTAATCGTCTCTCTTTTCACAAAGAAAAGAAGACCAAGCAAATCAGCCTTCTTTACAATAAATTACTTAAAGATTTTACCAAACAGGTTGAAAAATTTATTAGGGAAGATAAAGGCAGCAGGTGGTTCTCCGTTTCCTTCGCCTTGTCCATCTCCAGCTTGATTGGTATTCTCACCATCATTACCACTCCCACCATCTTCACCTCCGACTGGCTCATCAGTAGAATCCGGACTTTCGGGCGGAGTTACAGGTTCCGAGGGCTCTTCAGGAGTTGGGGTTGGTATTGGGGTTGGTGTCGGGGTCGGCGTAGGTGTTGGGGTTGAAGTAGGAGATTCTGTCGGAGTTGTAGAAGGTGTAGGTGTCGTTGACGGAGTCGGTGTTATTGTTGGTGTCACGGTAGGCGTTGTCGTCGGTGTAGAAGTCGGATTCGCAATACATCCAACACCGCCTGTATTTAAGTCAGAGTCATTCTTTGCATAATAACCGCTTTCGCAGACACAAGCGTTTTTCCCGGAATCATAGTAGGAGTTCGCAGGGCAGTTCTTCGTGGCGCCTTCATGGGTAATCACATTCACTGTGATTTCCGTTACGTTTTCAGTTTTAATTCCCGGACGAACACTTTGTCCTACAACTGTGTTTTCAGCATAGGAATCAACGTAGCCTTCCTGTCCTTGATGAATCTTATTAACATAAATCGTAATCTTTCTTGATGCTGCCCACGCCTGAACTTCAGACAGCTGTTTACCACTGAAGTTAATCACGGTATCTGGAACTTCATCATGGATAATCGGTTCTGAGTAAGTTTCATTTGACAGAGTCGGCGCTGTGAAGACCCAGTTGGCACTGAATGAAATTGCTTTTGGCGCGTCGATTTTAGAATCTAAGTTAATATTTCTTAAAATTGCATTCCGGTTATCCGTAACTGAACCTTGGTAAACACGATAAATATAAAGATTCAGCTGCATACTTTCATTCCATTTAGAGGAACCATAGCCTGTAACACGGGAACCTACCATGTTAATAACATTGGAATTTTTAACATAGCTGCGGTTCATCTTCTTAATCGAATAGTTAAACAAGCTGATCAGCTGGTCCACCGTGAAGTTTGTCGATACATTCTCACCGGCTGCATCCAAAACCTTCAGCGCTTTATTCACATCTGTTAATTTCATAGCTTCCGTCAGAATAGCTTGGATGACCTGCTGCTGATTCGCTTGGCGCTGGAAATCGCCGTTTGCGTAGAGATGACGTTCACGAGCATAAGCCAACGCCTGCTCACCATTCAGTCGGTTTGTTCCAGCTGGAACCCAAACGGTCATCTTGCCCCGGGCATCCGATTTCTGACCAACGAATTCATAAGGATTTGTGATGATGACCCCACCTAAGGCATCGACCATTTCAACGACGCCGGCAAAATTACTTTCAAAATAGAAATCAATATCTACATCCATTAAATCCTCAACCGTATCAATCGTACACTGACGGCTGCGGACACGGGCATGGGTGATCTTATCTTCAGACTTGCCGGCATAACAAGCGATTGGAACATAGCTGTCACGGGCAATCGATGTTAAAGTCACCTGCATGCTGATCGGATTGAAAGAAGCCAGCATTAAGGCATCCGAACGCTGTTCATCAGTACCGATAATCAGAACTGTAAACGGTTCCTTCGTGATATCTTTATCAGAACCTGATTCCGTTGTCACAGTGATATTCTTATCAAAGGTTAAGATAGCTTTGGTATTGTCCAAAAACTCACTGTAACCGTCATTGACTTCAAACATGGCAACATAGTTGCTGGGTAAAGCTGCCGCATCAATTTCACCACTGAACAGTGCCATCAACATACTGTTGTAATCATCGTATTCGTGATAGGTAACATTAATCTTTTTAGCTTCCAATTCCTTTTTCGGAAGGATGTATCCTACCTGTTCCTCGGTATTGGATAAAATACCAAAGGTTTTTCCTTCCAGATCATTAATGTCATTGATTGTGAAATTATAGCTTTCACTGTAAACAACAAACGAAACTTCAACTTTTTCATCGGTAGTACCGGTATTGATAATCTTATCAATGTTTTTATTCACTCGTGTTGTAACATAGGTTAAAGCGCCTCCGGATAAAAAGGCAATCACTAATACGCCGATGGTGACATACAGGATATTCTTTTTCATCGCATAGGCATTGTAAGCAATTAATCCATTCAACAACAGAAGAATCACTAAGATAACAACATTAATTACAACAAACATGGATTTGCTGAAATTGCTGTAACGCGTGATGTTCAGAATGCCTAAGACCATTAAGATATCGGTCAGAATTGCAATGGCAGCCAGAACGAAGTTAATATTGGAAAGTTTACGTTTACTCATTTTATTCTGTTTCGTCATAGCTAACCTCCTTAATCATAATGATCGAAGAACTGTGCAATCTCATAACGTCCATTGTTATCGACTACAGTGAAATAACCTGTCTTCTGAAAACTATTGACATCAATTTTAGAACTGGATTTATAATTCCAAGAAGCTTCAACATAATAAGCTTCATATTCTTCTCCAGAATAATGTTCAAATTTTCCAGCATAAACGACATCCGTCAGTGTAATATCAGTCACTTCCAGTAAATTTTCGCGGCCATACTGGCTAATATATAGATCTAGATCTTTATAAAATTCCCAGCGTGACTGTTCTTGGAAACTGGTGAACATCGGTCCATAGATATACTGCAGACCGCCAACTTCATAGTTTCCATCTTTATTGGTCCAAGTAAAATAATCGGCAATGAAGCACCGAACTATGGCTGCTGTTATTGCGTTAGGGTCTTTTCCTTTTAACGCTTCAGTCAATTTTTTGAACTCATCCTGCTGAAATTGAGTTGGATTGTTGCCAATAACATATTGATCATTCTTCATGGATGAAGTATTTGTTTTTTCAACTACTTCCCCGCTTCCCGCTGATTTTTTCGTTGAAATGCGGATGATATTGAATCCCATAACGGCAACGACAACTAACGATGCCGCCAGCATCATATAAATAATCTGTTTATTCTTTTTTGCTCGTTTCGCTTTCGCCTTATCCTGCTTACTCACTAACATTCCTCCTTTTGCTGTTCATATTTTTTACGGATGATGTATTTCGGACGTTTTTTGGCTTCCATGTAGGTTTTGGATAAATATTCACCAATAATACCTAAACTCAATAACTGAATCCCTCCCAAAAACAAGATGATGACAACCATTGATGGATACCCTGCTACTGGATCGCCAATAATCAACGCTTTCCCAAAGACAAACAGCATATAGAGAAAGGCAATGATTGAAACCAGAATTCCAAATATTGTTGCCATGCGCAAGGGTGCAACCGTAAAGGCAACAATTCCTTCAATGGCGTAGGCAAACAATTTCCAGAACGACCAGCTTGTTTCACCAGCAACACGTTCCACATTTTCATATTCCAAATAAACTGTTTTGTATCCAACCCATGCGAAGATCCCTTTTGAAAAACGATGATATTCCTGCAAGGATAACACGCTGTCCACGACTGGTCGTGTCATCAATCGGAAATCCCGAGCTCCATCCACAATTTCAACTTCCGTAAACTTATTGATCAGCTTATAGAATTGTCTGGCAAAGAAAGAGCGGATTTTCGGCTCTCCCTTTCGTGTTACACGCCGTGTACCCACAATGTCGACATGCTGCTCATTCATCACTGTAAACATTTTGGGTAAGTACTCTGGCGGATCCTGCAAATCAGCGTCCATTACCGTAACATAATTTCCCGTTGCACTTTCCAGCCCTGCCAGCAATGCGCCTTCTTTACCGAAGTTTCGGCTAAAATCAATGACGATGACATGCTCAGGATGAGCATCGTGGAGTTTCGTTAATTCTTCTAAGGTCTTGTCGCGGGAACCGTCGTTGACAAAGATAATCTCATAATCCATTTTCATAGCGTCTACGACTTTCGTTGTTTCGCGGTAAAAGATGTTCACCGTTTCCTGTTCGTTATAACAAGGAACTACGATTGATAGCTTGTCCATATCTAACCTCCGCAAATTCACCATTTAATTATAAAGGAGAAATTCAAGAAGTACAAACAATTTCCTGAATTGTCATGATTCCTTAATATTTTAAAATCAGTGATCTTATTTTTTAAATCGATGAAATAGTTCGGAATAAAGCATAATATTCCAATTGCTGACTGTTTTGAAATAGCGATTCTTCATGCCTCCTAACGATTTTAAATAGGGATTTTTCTTCCAATTTGGGAAGCATTCATTTAAGCGATCCCAGCCCATTTGAATCGTTGTCCGGCGGTCTTGTTTATCTGATATCTTCGTGCTTCTTAAGAAAGAGTTCCCTAAAAAGAACTTAATATGCAAATATTCCAACTCATCATGATATTCCTTTTCCCAACCCTGAGATTTAAAATAATCACTAATGATTTCAAAAACATGAATCATATCTTTCACTTCATGGTTGTTCGTATGGGTAATCGAATTGCCTAATTGGACATAGCTGACAAAAGCTTCGTCAACAAATGCCAATTTTGTGATATGCGGAGTCAGACAGTAAAGAAAGCAAGCATCTTCATACCGATATCCTCGCGGAAACTGTAATCCTGTCTTTCTGACAAAATCAGTACGGTAAATTTTATTCCACAGCGTTGCGAATAAATGAATCAACATGTCTTTGCCCGGAGCATAAGGGCCTTCTTTTTCTAATCGTTTTTCTTTGTCATATACCCAATTAAAATTAGAAATCACCACATCGGCATTTTCCTTTTTCGCAGCCGCGACCATTTTCTCAAACATATCCAGTTCGGTATAGTCATCGCTGTCCAGAAAGCCAAAGTATTCTCCCCGAACCTGAGCTAATCCAAAATTACGGGTATCCGCAATACCGCCGTTTGTTTTCTTAAATGGACGAATTTGCGGATAACGGGCAGCATAATCATCAATGATCTGCTGACTGTTGTCTTTTGTTCCATCGTTGATCACAATGATTTCCATATTTTCAAGTGTCTGATTCACTAACGAATCAAGACACCGAGGAAGGTATTTTTCAACATTGTAGACTGGTACAATCACACTGAGGATGGGTTTCATGTTCCACCGCCTGCCTTTCTGATTTCTAATTTATTCAGTCCTGGTTTCGTTTTACCTATTATAGCATTACTACAGGTTTACAACAATAGACCTGATAAAAGTTTCATTGAAATAAAAGCCATGGTCTCCCATGGCGATCAATTTTCGCTCTGTTTTGGCTGCAGGACGAGATTCAGCAGCACACCGACCAGCAGCGCCATAAATGAAGACGTCAGAAACTGATCAATCGTATGTCCGCTGATGTAAGAAGAAACTAAACCGCAGCCCAGCGCCATTGCATACACTAAAACATCCAGACGCAGCATTCGCTTCCAACGAAGCAGTACTAAGACAGCGCCGAAACAAGTGACTAACAACCATGGAAGCACTGTTAAAGCTGCCCCTGCATAGCCCATTGTATAAATCTGCTGCGCAAAATCGCGTTCTAATAAAATCGAACCATTATTAAACGTCGAATATGCCATTCCTAAAAACTTTTCCTTCCCGGAAAGCTCACTCCATTTATAGTCCATAAAGATTTTCTCAATCTGCCGGCCATTCACACGCTGCTCTAAAGGCAATTCCAGAACATCAACCCAAAATTTAGGATCGGCCGTGTAATAGTACCATTCCATATAATATTGAGTTGGTACACTGGCCATCAGATTAGCACGGATTCCATAAGCCTCAAACATAAAGCGATAATAATCGCTGGTTTTCAGCTCAGTCGTATTCTCTAATGAACTGCCTAATTCTTTGCGCAGATAATCATCCTGCAGCAGGATCGCGGTATTCGCTGAATCGATACTCTGGTTCACGACTGCTGGGGAATGCGGTAAAATACAGGCGCTGACTAGCGATGTTCCCGCACAGAATAAAACTACGGTTTTCTCAATCCGATTCTCCTTCATCATGAAAGATGTAAAAATATAAAGTACCAAAAAACCGAATGGAATCAATACAGTGCCGAAAGTGGCAACCCGCGTCGAAAGAATAATCATGGATAAGCTGTGAATGCCAATCAACGAGCCCAACGCAATCCGTTCCTTTTTGGATGAACTGCGCTGAAAGAATAGATACAGTAAAGGCAGCAGCATAAACATTAAAATTCCCACGGTATTTCCTTCTTCAAAGAAAAATTTTGAAGCCAGCTGCCGCGGATGAATTTTGGTTGGATCCGCATAAATGCCTAAAAACCAGCTGAGAAAGGGAGCAGCTGTCATTCCTGAATAGGTAGACTCTCCAAAAACAAACAAATCACCGAGAAAAATCGGAACCGCTGTTAAACAGGATAAACTAACGGTAATTTGTTTAATTATTCTCTCTGTCAGATGAAGGTGATAGACACAGTACACCATTCCATAAGGAATGACGAGGGTCAGCAAATAAGTTATTTCCTTGGATAATTGAAAGAAAAAGTTGGGTGTCAGATATAAATTTTTATAGATTTCTGCCCCTTGACGAATGTGCAGGAAAAAATAAACAGCCAGGGCAATGCCATACAGCCCACCTAACAGTAACGTTTTCTTTTTATTTTTATCAGCGAGAAAAAAGACCCAGCAAATAGCTAACGGTATGATTAAGAATCGAATCATGGTTGACGGTCTTGGGATACCGAATTGATTCAGAAAGGGATAGATCAGATAATCCAAATCGAATACCGGCTGCATAACAAACAGAAGGAGAACAAAATATTTCATTGCTTTTTGTGATTGAAAGAACGTTTTTATTCTTGTCATTTTTTACTCCTCCCTTTCTGTTTTTCCAGCAATACCGAAGACTCGATCTAATAAAATAGCTGCGACAAAGGCCATGAACATCGTCGTTACAAACTGATCCAAGGTATGTCCGCTAAGATAAGCAGCACCTAAGCCACAGCACAGGGACGTAGCCAAAACCATGACTTCTAAATTAAGACACTTTTTCCATCTAAGTAAAACAAACACAGCTCCGACGGCAGTTAAAATCAGCCACGGTCCCGCCAAAAGAATATCCCCAAGATAACCCAGCGTGTATTTCTGTTGGATAAAATCCTGTTCTAATAATATAGAACCATTCATAAACGGCGTATATCCCATTCCCAACAGCTTCATCTTTGCATCAGCCATTCCCCATTTCTCATTCATGAAATAAGTTTGGAATTGACGTCCTGTCAGGCGTTGCTCCAAGGGAACAGTAAACAATAAGTCACTCCAAAATACGGGATCTTTTTTATAACTATACCAATCCATATAGTACATCTTCGGTATGCTGGAAATAAGATTATCCTCAATTCCTGATTTTTCAAATGCCTTTAAACAAAAATCCTCGTATTCCTGAGTTCCCGGCGTTAATTTTAAACGCCCCTCATAAGCCAAAATTCCTTTTTGCAGCAAATCATCATCACCTCGGACTGCGTCATCGCTGATAGCATCACGCTTTTGGTTTTGAATCGCTGGCGTATACGGCAAAATCAATATACTAACCAGGGATACCATTGCACTGAACAGCAATACCAGTACTTTAACCTTCTGATGCTTCAGCAGCAAGCTATCAAAGAGATACAGTGCTAGAAAAGCGATAGGGATTAAAAAAGCACCGAGTGAAGCAACCCGCGTTGATAAAATCAGCATTGACAGACTTTGAACGAGAATTAAGATTGCCCAGGAAATTTTTTCTTTTCGCTGCTCGCTTTTGGAAAAGAAATAATACATTAACGGCAGCAGCATGAATAACAGAATACCAATCGTGTTTCCTTCATCAAAAAAGAACTTACATGCTAAACGCCGAGGTTCCACAGTTTCATAAATACCAGTAAACCAGCTGAAAAAAGGAGCGGCGGTATTGCCAAGATAGGTAGACTGACCAAAAACCAGCAAATCACTGATTAAGATTGGAAATGATATTGTAGCCGATAAAATCGCTGTGATCTGCTTTAATGTTTTGGTTTTGATACGAATTGTGGTAAAGGCCGCAATCAGGCCAAAAGGAATGATTAAGGTTAAACAATAGGTTAGTTCACCAAAGATAGAAAACTGAAAATTGGAAGTCAGACGCAGCAAGGATGCAGTGTTGCGTACAACTTGAACGTGAACCAAAAAATAAACGGCAAACACGAGAATATATAGTCCACCTAAGATTATCGTTTTTTTACGATTCTTGCCATAGGCGTAAAAACACCACACGATTAAAGATGGAATCAACAAAAACCGAATCAACGTGGATGGACGCGGAAGTCCAAACTGATTTAGAAATGGATAAATTAAATAATCTAAATCAATGATCGGCTGAAATGCCAAAATTAAAAGTAATATTCCTATTGCAGTTCCTTGTTTTAACCAAGGGTGCAAAAAAGCTTTGATTTTTTGCATGGGCCAGCCTCCTTTGTGCATTTCTGTGATATTGTATCGGTTTTTATCTCGAATGTCTAACTTTTATTGCTTTCATTCCTATTGTTTTTTATAGAAAATTAATTTTGTCGTTTCAGGCAGCCCGTAATACTCTTTAAAACTATTCTGATGATAGGTATCTCCTTCTTCAATATCTGCCGAATGAATACTCTCTTCCGGCATTCGCGGAATCCACGCTTCATCATCTTCAGGATGTTCGCGA
The DNA here is from genome assembly GCF_000327285.1 of Holdemania massiliensis AP2. GTDB lineage: Bacteria > Bacillota_I > Bacilli_A > Erysipelotrichales > Erysipelotrichaceae > Holdemania > Holdemania massiliensis. The sequence continues at coordinate 76,227 of NZ_HE998572.1, forward strand.
TAGTACTGGAGAATGGATTCCCGTTCAGCTTGAACTTGGGCGACCTGCGTATAAATTCGCTTCCATGACAGACTTCGCTGCAGACACAATCCTCCGCAAATAACGAGGATAATCGCTGCTTCAGCGTTACTCGTTTTAATTCTGGAAGCGATCGAAGCTGTCAATAGGATAATGAAATAAACTGTATACAGTGAGCTTCGAGGGCCATAAATTGGCGACAGCAGCATCGCTAAATTACAGGTTCCTGCCATCATGACCATCATAAGCTTTTCCACTCGTTCTTCATCCTCATATAAAGTGAAGAGAATCCAGAATAGATTAACAATATAAAGAAGATAAAACAGAGAACAGAAGATCATCCCTCCGGTCGTTTCCAAATCGTAGAAAACACTGAAAAATTCTAAATTCAGCTTCTCGACGAAGGTCGGCGCACAGCAAGCCACAATGGCCATCGTTAAAATGAGTCCCTGAACAACTGCCGCCAATTTATCTTTTTTGTTCATCCAAATTCGATCAACCCAATGATGGATCAGAGCAAGGAATGTGATCAAACTCAAAATCAGCATCATATATTTATTGGCAACAAACGTGTAATTTAAGAAATGTGTCCAGTTTTGTTGAATTTGACCCATCAGTCCCAATTCAATCCAGGTCTGGTTATCCCGAGCCAAGCGGAACGCCGCCCCTGGCGACATCCGAATCAAGGCGAAACCAAGAATACTGATGGCGAATCCGACAATCGTCAGTTTTAAGGCATCTTTCCGCTTGAAATAAGCGTAAATGAGCATTAAAAGATTAAGCAAAATACTGGCTGCCGAAATATTTTCCATGGCCAAACCAATGTAGAAGTTCAGAAAGATTAAAACTAAATAATGGACAGGTTTAATTTTTTTATCAGTAAACAAAAGGGTCTTCATCATCCAAATAACAAGCAAAATTAAAAACAGCGGTACAACATAGGTTGTGCCCATAATCCACGTATAGGTTTCCATTCGCAGACGATCTGCGACTGTCAACATCATCGCTGCGATCAAAATCGCAACTGAGAAAGAATTGCGCTTTGGATTGACAATTTGATATAACAAAACATAGATGCCCGCGAACAAGGCTGGATTTAATAAATTCCATAATCCTTTGTGCGGGGCTACAATAAATCCCCATAGTTCCGCAAAATAGCGGCCAGACCAGGTAAAATAAAATTCCCATGCCTTACCGAACGGATTTCCGCTCATTCCATTGACGGCATAACCCCAATCATCGCCCGCCAGCGGTGTCCTGACTGTGATATAGTAAAATAAAACAAAAATAAATAAGGCTCCACCCAGCCAGCACCAGGACTTTCCTTTTTTTAATCTTTCCATGCATCCGCCTCCGTTATAAAACTTCTGTAAATTTTCGGATGATTTCATCATTCGGATAATGATATTCCTGCAGCTGCTGCTTCATTTTCTGCAGCTCTTCTTTTGAATTCAAAGCTTTTAACAAGCCTTGATTTAATCCTTCTTGACTGTTCTCTACAATCCAGCCATAATGCGGCGCGGTAATTTGTTCATGCACGCCTGCCACTTCTGTGGATAAAACCGGAGTTCCTGCGATAAAGGATTCATTGATCACCGTTGCAAAGCCTTCATATAACGAAGGCAAAACAAACAAGTCACAAGCTCGGATATCGGCATACGGATTTGTTTTAAAACCAAGAAAATGAACATGCGTCAGCTTCAGTTCTTTCTGCATCTTCAATAACATTTCTTCCTGTTCGCCACCGCCAATTAAGTAAAGCTCATGATCAATTCCCTGATTGATCACATATTGATGAGCTAATAATAAGCGATCTGCCGCTTTCTGCGGATGGAAACGAATAACCGAAATAATATTGATTTGGGTCGGATCAATATCCGCTAAATCATCCATCATCTCCATACCTTTTTCGACTTTTTCAGTATTCATTAAATTATGGATTGTCATTACATTTTTGATTCCAAATACTTTCTTATAAGCTTCGGTCGCTTCCGCGGAATCCGCTATATTCAAGTCGATACGCTGCAGGGCTGACTTTACCAAACGCATATGATTCGCAGAATAATTGCATACGCTGTAATCGGTAAGTACCCAGTTTACTTTACGCTGACTGTTGCCATAAGCGGTGAAGATCGTACAAAAGCCTTCTTTTGCCGCCATTTCCACATCATAAGTCTCACTCAGCATTTTCTTTCTTTCTTTCAGAATTTTTTTTCGGATCAGCCCGGTTTTCATATAAAGCAATAATCGCAGCTTACTAAAAAGATGGGAGAGATCTCGCTTTTTCAGCAATTCCTTTAACGGACTGTCAACAGCATTAAAAAACGGTGTACCTTCAATAATATGGACGCCGTCCGGAACATCCTGAAGCAGCGTTCCAGTTTTATGTAAAACCAGCAAATCAATTTGATAGACCTGTTGATCAAGATTTTTCATTAATGTATTCAAAACTCGGGCTACACCGCCCATTTCCATTTCATCATTAACAAACAAAATCTTTCGTTTTTTATGTTTATTTTGATCGGTCATAAATGCCGAGCACCGCCTTCCATTGTTTTCGCTTTAACAACGCAATAATCATTTTCTTCTTCAATCCCACCGATTTTACCATTATATCGTTTTCCCAACCCGGATAAAATTGTTTCAAATACTTCATGTTTTCTTTAAGATAATATTCCCTGTCTTCAGATCGATCAAAATCTTTTATCCGTAATGTTGTCAAATCCAAACCGTGAATAATATAGCAGTGCTTCATTTCCTGAATAAATTGATTTTTCAATTGCTCATTAGAACAATGCGTTTCAATATAATCAATCACGCGTTGGATAGCTTCATAAATATGAAAGATTTTAGGATTGGCGCTGTGAGCAATTGAACCTGTCCGTTGATAATAAACATAGAAAGGTTCATTGACTTTAACAATTCGTTCCGCATTGAAACATATCATTGGAATTGTAGCCAAGTCTTCATACCATTTTCCAATAGGGAATTCAATGTCCGAAAATAAAGATCGAGCAAACAGCTTATTACAGGCACTATTGTTCATCCGAATCAGTTCCGGATGTGTTTTTATATCTGCTACCTGGAAATCCCCACCACTGGCCAATTCAACCCTGCCGTCATCATAGAGGTATTCCATATCACAAACTCCAATTTGAGCTTGATTTTCCAGCATAGTTTCTAACAGCTTTTCAATCATCGCAGGCCGAATAAAATCATCACTGTCAATGAATGCAAAGTATTCTCCCTGAGCTCTTTGAATTCCATAGTTACGCGCATCGCTCAATCCGCCGTTTGTTTTCTGCAGCAAATGAATGCGGGAATCTTTTTCTGCCCACTTCTGCATCAAAGAATAAGATTCATCCGTTGACCCATCATCCACTAATAAAATTTCCAGATTTGAATAGGTCTGATCTACGATCGACTGAACACAACGATCCAGATACATTTGTACGTTATAAACAGGAACAATGACACTGACTAGATGTTTCAATTTTCATCACCTTTTATAGTATACCAGAATTTAATTCGGGTTGTGAAATTTTAGAAGAGGAAATCTGTATTTAAAAGTTAATTCTGCATCCTTTTCAGTACATTGGGCATTGAAAATACTGCACATTGAATCGCAAAGGAAGCGATAATTAATATACGATAAGTATAGAAATAATGCATAAACGAATGATTGCGCAAGATTAGTATCCATATCAATGGAAACACAACAAAACAAAGAGTAAGTAAGAGTTTCTGCACAAACGCTTTCCAATCCTGAATCAAATGTGAAATTAATGCGGGAATTTTCGCAGCTAATGGAATATAAAACAACAACGCATACGGTAACCGCTGGAGTAATTCCAAGTTTTTATTAAGAACCAGACTATATGTTAGATCTAAGTTTTTGACTTCATCATTAGTTCGTAAAATGATCTGTTGGAAGGCATCCAAATAAATATTTTGATGTAAAACAAGCGTAGCCACCGTCCACTTCCCCATCCACATGGCCGCATACCCACTCAGCCACGCGCATCCAATCATGAACAACAATCCGATGGAAGATAACAGTGATCTTCGTTCCATCGTGAATATCAGTAACACCGCTGGAATGCCAAAGGTGACCAGTGGATAAGTCAGCAAGTCAAAATAATTGGTGATGATACCAATCAAAAAGAAGAAGTAGATTGCATTCTCGCTCTTATTTAAACGTTCTCGAAACCTGAACAATAAAATTATCGAAAGAAGCGTAATGTAAACAATAAATGAATACTGCAGGCAATACGCTGTGGCAACAGGCATGAAGAAAACAAAAGCGACTAATAAAGGAATAACCAGTTTTTTCCCGCCTTTTTCACTCATGACCTTAACCGCGATCCCAAGCAGGAGAATTTGCAGGAATAAATTCAAAATTCTGAAATCCAAATAAGTCATCGCTGACAGAGCTATTTTCAAAGGCAGCAAATAGCCATGCCAATATCGTGCATAGGCATAGGTTTGTTTTCCTTCCGTCTTTCCTTTTACTAGATCCAGAAACGTTTGCTGCATTGTCTGATCTTCATTAAAGGAATGATGCGCGGCCACCGCATTATAAAAATGACTCTGATTACTTTCATAAATCAAGGTATTCATCATCAGAGCATCAGTATATAAATCCAACATCGTTGCATCATCATTTTCTATCACGCGATAGTACTCAAACTCCATTTCACTTGCAAAGACGTCAAAATTCTCCTTTAAGTTATCTTTTATCGGCTCTACAGGAAGTGAAAAAGCGATAGTATTTAGAGCTAATCCTCCGGCTATCGCTATTAATAAAATTAAAGCCAAGTTCCTTATCATTTTAAGTTTATTCATGACTGCCATTATAGATAGTAGTAGAGTCGAAGTCAAATTAAGATTTTCTAAACATATTCTTTTTCACTGATATCAGAATTAAAATTACCAATGATCCTAATGAAATCCCAAATCCCACTTTTAGATAAGGTATCTCATATTTAAATTCTATATGATAGTCACCACGAGTTAATTCGAAACCTATAAATCCCAAATTCACTTTTTCGTAAGAAATTTCCTCGCCATTAACAAAAACTTTCCAGCCTTTATCATACGGAATAGATGTGAATAAATATCGCTCATCAGAAAGACTAATATCTGCTGATATAAAATCCCTCTTAAATGTGACATTTTCAAATTTCTCTTTTTGAGTCTGTTGATACCATTGATCGTAACTTCCTTCATCAGGCTCAAAATAAACATCCATAAAAGCTGCTACACCAGAGTTGTTTACCCCTTCAACAACTATTCTGTCTATTTTTTGAGACTCTTCTATATAAATATCTACATAATTGTATTGACTATAAGCTTGGGATTTTATTAATTCATTTCCATTGTATAAAGATAATGTGATTTCAGAAACTCCGTAATTTACAAGATATAAATTTCCGTTTGACAGCGGTTCGTCTAATTTTAATTCTCTGTGATCTTCATCGGGCAATTGACCAATATGGCTAAAATTATCATTAAGTACATACTCTATATTATTGCTTTGTTCAGTCACTAGATAATCCTGCATTATTTGGTCTTGTATGAACACTGGCAGAGTTTTAAAATAATCCTTATTAATTGTATTTTCATAAGTCTTTCCTAATTCAATGAAATAGGGATTTTTATAAATCGTAAAACCTGCCTCGTCATGATATAAATACTCGTAACGATCAGGAATCTGTGTCTCAAAATCATATGTTATCCAATACTTTGCTGACATTAAATTGTAGACTTTGTTCCTTCCCATAGCCTCTGATACAAACCAATTCGATCTTGAGCGATCATAGAAATCATCTGTCTCCACATTATAAACTGTATTATAAAATGAAAAACCAGGATAATTTTTAGAGAAAGGCTCGTTAGGCGTAGTAATAACAAAGGCTCCGGGAGCTCCAGGAATTTGATATGATTCTGATCCATACAAAACGCGATAATATCCTTTATCAATGGATTTAATATAATTAATTGCATCGGTAGTTTGTTCAGGCTGTTCAAAATAAGTATGATCAATTGCATAATTGTAAGCAACAAATATTCTTCCTGAAGCAAGAGCTTCCAATGCCAAAACAAGGATCAACAACCATGATTTACGATTCTTCAATTGAAAGTAAAACAGATAGAGCATCAGATAAGTAATTTCCAGCAAAGAAACGAATCCAACTTCTATCAGCTGCTTTCTCGGCCAATAGTGATGAAGGTACATATTTATCACAAACCCCATAATACACAGAATAGAAAAAAGTCCAGAATACAATAGCTTCCGTTTTTCAATTAATCCTGCTTCTAGTTCATCATTAATCTCAATCATCGACAAAGCACCTAAAAATAAAAACATATAAGTCCATCTTGTATCGATGGATCGCTGTAATAAATACCATAAATATTGAAAAATTAATGTAAAACCCAGAAGTAAATAACCAGCAAAGTAGCTGTTTCGCTTTAATTTATCCTTTACACAAAAAAGCAATGGTAAAAGCAATGGCGTAATGATTAATGCAAAAAGACTGCATCCTCCTCCCCAGCCAATAAAATCATGAGTATATTCTGGTATATAATAGCTGGCGTTAAATCGATCAAAAACAGGAGTGAAGATTGTACTTATGAAATAAATCAATTCATGAACTCCAATTGTATCAAATGTTTGAATATCACTTCCAGTGAATCTGCTGCTATTTATGATTAAATACGCGCAGGGTACTAATATGACTGCGCTTATTCCTATACCTAACAGAACATATCCAACAAATTTAAGCGCTTCTATGATCACATTCTTCCATAGCAAATAATTTCTGTTAATTGCAATATATCGAATTAAAGCATACAAGCATAAAAAAGGTACAAACATATATAGAAAATAGTAATTGATAATTCCTAATACTCCTATCCCTAGAACTAAAGGCACTATTTTACTTTTCTTTAAATATAGTTCAACAAATCCTAAAATTAAAGGATAAAACAGAAAAGCATCTAAAAACATATTATACGCAAAGTAAAAAAACATCCATCCTGAAAAAGTTATTGAGAAGCATGCAATTAATCGAGATCTAATATTTCTTGTGATTTTGCCAGTCCAATAATAAGTAGTTAAAAAAAGCAAGATTATCTTAAGCATATTCAAATTCAAAAACAAATATTTAATCAATTCTCTTGGAAATAATAAAGTAACATAAAAAAACGGACTTGTTAAGAAATAATAAACATATGCCATTACATTTCCGCCAACCCCTAACGACCATTCAAATTGCGACAATGTACCTGAATGAAATCTTTCCCATCCACCAAGGTAAAACTGATACATTTGTTCTACAGAATCACCCGGCAATATATAAATACCTCGGTTAGTAAAAAAAACATTTAGAAATATAAGAAAAACTATTATAATAACCATGACAGGTATAAGCAATTTTTTAAATTTTGTCTGCATAGCTTCCTCCATCATTTCTATCATGGACTATTATAAACCAGAATCTTCGAGAATACCAATTTCATACAATCAAAAGGAGTTAAATTATGAATATCATCATACAGATTTCCAAGAAAAAGAAAATTTTAATTATTTCCTTACTTATATCTTTTTTATTTTGCGGCTTATTACTTAGCTCTCCTTCAATAATAAGAAGTGATGATTTAGTCTTTCATTTGAATCGAATTCGAGCTCTTGCTAACTCGATTAACAATGGAGATTTTTATCCTTATTTATTTCAAACACAAAATTTTAATTATGGCTATGCATCGCCTATTTTTTATTCAAATATCCTTTTATACCCAGCTGCAATATTGAACTGCTTTGGGTTAACAATTATTCAATCTTACAAAATTTTAATGTTATTGTGTACATTTCTTACTTGTCTATCAATTTCTTATTTTTTAACAGAATTCACAGGAAATATATTTTCTATTTCAGTCGGAATGTTTTTTTATATTTTTTCAGGGTATAGAATAACTGATTGCTATACAAGAGGGGCTTTAGGAGAAATTTTTGCATTTATATTTCTACCCTTAGTTTTGTATGGGATTTATAATCTATTCTATGCAAATAAAACAAAGTGGTGGCTCTTAACAATTGGATACACAGGCTTACTCTTATCTCATAATATAACTTTCTTATTAAGTTGTTTCATGTTCTTAGTATTTTTAATCATAAACTTAAGAAAAATTATTAACGATAAATCCATTTTCATCTATACCTTTATAGCAATAAGCATTTCTATTGGATTATCTGCATTTTTTCTATTTCCAATGTTAGAACAAATTAATTTGCTAACGATAACAAATAATACCCCTCTAAATACCTTAGTTTTAACTTTTTCAGATATCCTGGGTATAGCCAACAAAACATACATATTTACACCAAGTTTGATTTTAATTCTTATACCATTATTTCATTTCAAGAGCCTTAGTAAAAGCTGCTTTTTCAAACACACCTATTTCTTAGGCCTTGTCACAATTGTTCTTGCAATGATTCCCACCCTATGGAAAATACAAGCTTTTGCTGTAATCCAATTTCCTTGGCGATTACTTATATTATCATGTATTCTTTTGATACCTGCTTTTTTAGACACTTTTGATCATTATAAGATAAGTTTTAAAGCCATACTTATATTATCAGAACTAGTTTGCGTTATTTATTGGCTAAACTGTCAAATAGCATTACCTATATTATCGGTTACCGAAGATTCTCAATTAAACATAGATAAATTAGTAACTACATTTGGTGATAGCGTGAATTACAACTCGAGTGAATTGGCCCATGCCGAATACTTGCCTAATAAAGAATTCAACTATCGATTCGCCAAACGAAAAATAAATACCAATCCTCTTACAAATGAGGAAATTGTTTTTTCAGAAACGTATGACAAGTTAACTTTCACACCATCCTCAATTAGCGAAGAGACTACTTATATTATTCCGTTAACTTATTATAAAGGCTACGAAGTAAGAATAAACGATTTGATAATATATCCATATCCCGATTCAGATAATGGCTTTGTCACTTTCGTTCTTAGCAATGAGCAATCTGGAAAAAAAGTTGAAATTATATATAAAGGTACAAAAACACAAAAATTAAGTTTTTTTATTTCCATCCTGACATTCCTTTATTTCATAATATATATGATAAAAACTAAGCATAACTTAAAATCTAAAGATAGAATTTAACACTTAACAATACAAATAATCTTATTCTGGTAATAAAGAAAATTCATAAAGTTCCGGATTTTTTGGATAAAATTCACGATATCGTTCACTAATAATCTTACGCACTGAATTAGGAACCTGTTCTATTCTCTGATAGATGTTAACATGAACATCATTATCTAAATCGTATTCTCTAACAATACGATAGTATGGATCAGACTCCTCAGAATTTAGCATAAATTCAGCTAAAATACTGACACATTTTTGATTTTCTTCACCAAATTGAAGTTGAATTGGATCTGCAACAACAATATAGTAGTATTGGAAGAAATCCTCCGGAATGCCGTCGCGATAATCGTAAGCATCAGCCACTAATAAATTTGCTACCCCTTCATTCTTTTCTGGGAAAAATGCATTTCTAAGCATGTCATCATTAAATAATACAGAATTAGATAGCACATAAACATATTCATATTCGCCAGGAGTTTTATTTAAGAAATCAGCCATATTACGAATTTTATCTAAGTCACTGCGAATTCGTAAATCTGGAAAAGGCGCTGATATTAACACATTAAGTTTATCTAAAGTCTGATCTGCTTTTTGATTCTTTCCAAACAAAACTGTTTTTGAAAAATTCACACAAACCAGGCATGCAGAAGACACTAAGAGCACCATGCCGGTTTTAGCGGATAAACTGTCAACGATTTTTTCTAATCCTATCATCATAAGGATCATGACCGGCCCATTAATAATGTAATAATGATGGGATCCAAAGCTCTGAACACGATTAAATAAGATGATTGCCACCAAAGTCTGAATAATACATAATATAGTAATAAGCCGATGTTTTTTCGACTTTATACCATAGACCACGCCTGGAATCAACAAAAGAATCAAAAGCCAGCCATAAAACTGAATAAACCAGCCGATGATATAAGTAGCACCTCCAACCTTGGCTACAGAATAAGCTTCTGCATAATTATAGGTTGTAATTGTCCTAAAGAGTGGGAAAAATAAAGTTAACAGAATAGTTAAAGGAATTAATCCGCAAACTAGCATATTCAAAAACTGCACTTTGATTTTTTCTTTGGTCAAAGCATGATCAATTCCTTCTCGAATTAAATAGGCTAAGGTATAAGCCACATAGAAACCTACAATCCAATAAGCAAACCATCGCCTTACTAAGAGTAAGATAATCATAGACAATCCGATAAATATATTATTTCTCCAGCTAAACTTTTCTAAGCCATCTGCATAAACTAATAATAATATACTTGTAATAAAGGGTAAGCCCGCACTTCCTATGTAACCAAAAACCATCGAATAAAGATTACCTGCAAAGGTTGCAATTAACATTCCTAGAAAAACCTTTTTCACAGTCAGTTTATTCTTTTCAATAATCATTAAACTAAAAATATATAAAATAAGATTAGCTGGCAGTATAAAACTATTAAACATAGCGAGTATAAACCGTGGATATGTATTTCCCAACAATTGTGTTGGGAAATATAAAAACCACTCAGGCAAAAACGAATACTCTGAATAATTCAAAGAAAACCAAAGATTATCCATCGCCTCTTTAACACTGCGATTCATCATCTGATTAAATTCTACAGATTTTCGCCAAAATCCCCCGAAATCCCAATAAGCAATAAATTGTTCTTGTCGCAAATGAAAAAACAACAAAATATTAATTATTACAAAGTTAAGAAACAAAAAGACGAGTATAGACTTCTTATTTTTCTTTATCGTACTCCTTATTGCTGTATTATTCCACAAAACAACTGCAATTAAAACTAGTAAAACTGGGTATAAACTGCCAGCAAGATATTTCATAAATTCACCTCAATAGTCATCCCTTATTTTATCCTGTCTATTCAAGTAATGCAAGTTTCTAAAAATTTCATTAATTTCTCTAGTTTTAACATATTTTCAATATATAATTATGAATACAGTATACATATAAAGAGGTTAAATTATGAACTTAAATGATGATTTTTTAGAGCTCGCTTCAAAAAACGAAGACATTCAACTATTAGAAAATAGAACGATCTTAATTACTGGTGCTACTGGTATGTTAGCTCGTTATCTAACGCGTTATCTAATTTATTTGAATGAAGAAAAACATTTAAATATGCGTTTTATTTTAGCTGTTAGGAATATTGAGAAAGCTAAAAAAATATACCACGATCAGCTAAATAACAGGATTCATTTGTTGGCAACGAATTTGAGCTCACCACTCAATGTTGAAGAGCCCACTCATATTATTATTCATGCGGCTTCCCTGGCTGATCCTCAATTCTACAAAACGAATCCAGTTGACGTAGCTTTGCCCAATGTTTTAGGTACATATCACTGCTTAGAACTAGCTAGAAAGAAACAAGCAGAACATTTTCTTTATTTTTCAAGTGCTGAAGTTTATGGAAAACTTTCCGATACAAATCTCATTACTGAATCAATGACAGGACAGATTGATCCGTTAGATATTCGGAGCTGCTATAGTGAAAGTAAACGAATGGGCGAGACATTATGTAAGGCCTATTGTGAACAATATCAAGTTCCTGCAACTTGTTTAAGAATTTTTCACACTTATGGTCCTACTTTAGACTACAAGCATGATCAACGCGTTTTTAGTGAATTTGTAAAGTCTGTAATTGAGGACAATCAGATCATTATGAAATCTTCAGGTGAAGCTAAAAGAGCCTTCTGCTATGCTCTGGATTTGGTTTCCGCTTGTCTCACCGTTCTTTTTCACGGCTGCCCGGGCGAGGCATACAATATGGCTAACGACGACTGTTTCATTTCTATAAAAGAACTAGCACAGGAAATTATTGCGGCATTTCCAGAGCGCTCAATTCAGCTTAAACTTCAACAAAGAGAATTGACTTCTAACTATATTGAAAATAAAACTACTACTTACATAAACGTATCTACTGACAAACTACGGAAACTCGGCTGGAAGCCAACTATCTCTGTGCGAGAAGGTTTCCGCAGAACAATTACATTACTCGAAAATGAAATAAAGCAGCAGAGATAATCAATGCTGCTTTTTAATTCGTTTTTCGTATACGAATAGACTTGCTAAAGCAATTAAGCCAAAAAAGCTGGCGGCCAAGCCTATTTTAAATCCTTGAGGTGTAAAAATCATCTGAATTTCACTATATCCTGACGGTACTGAAAAACCTATCATTCCTCCATTGACTGAATAAATATCTACAGTTTGCCCGTTAACTTTAACATTCCAGCCCTGATCGTAAGGAATCGCTACAGAAATAAAGCTCTCTGCCGAAGAATCAATACCAGCAAAAACAGTATTACCACTATGATTGACGTATGTGCAAGTTACAGTGCCAATCAAGCTTACATTATTACTCAAGAGCTCATAATCTTTCTGAGAAACTATTAGAGTATCCAAAATATCCTCACTTTTTAATTCTGCCTGCTCTAAAATGGAGATTTTGTTATAACTTCGCGAAAAATTCTGATAATGGAGATTCTGATACACTGGAAGATAATTAAATTCACCAACTTGCACAAAATCTTGGTGTGGTAATTGCGAAGCATTCGTCACAATTGCGTATTTCGTACAAAGAAAATCAACCAGAGCGGGATCTTTTATTTCATACGACCAAGGTAAATAAGATTCTATTTTAGATATTTTATTCATATCAACGATTGAAGAAGAAACGGTAGAATCATATGTCATTAATCCCATAATATTAAAATTAAGATTTAAATTAGTTGAATAATCCCAATAAACTGAACTTGGATCAATATATATTCGATAGAATTCATTTTTATTTTGTTCATCCAATTCAAGCAAGTAACGATTTAAATCATTCCGATTTTGAAGTACATGCGTTACACCTTGAATTGTATCTTTACTGAATTGCCGATAATAGCTATTAGAATAAACTGACAAATATGAAACTATAAGCATCTCTGTAAAGGTAAACACGATCAGACCCGTCCTGTTTCCTTTTATAACAATAAAGTAAGCCATCCATAAAAAAGGCAATGTAGTCAAAATCAATGTGTATTCACGGCTATATTCTTCGAAAGGAACATGAGCGAATATCCCTAATAATGGAGTTCCTAATAAGAGTATTCCAGATATAAAAACAACTGAATAAAAGAGAAATTTTTTATTTATGTTCTGAATATTCTCTAAATAGGGTAACACAAATGTTATGTTCATGAATAATGGAAATTGAAGCCATCGGAAAGCAGGTTCACTAAACCCATGCATCATCGAAGAGCCGATTGGAATCAACATCAAAATCCCATTAAGAAACAGGAACAGTTTAGTATTTTTATTTTCTTCTTTCTTTGAGAAAATCTGCGGCAATAAGAGTGAGCATAAGGAACCCGCCCACAAACAAACATAGAGAACAGTGTTGTTTTGAGAAACAAATGTATAAATTGACGAGAATTCATTAGTTCTGTTAATTATTATGCTGGATGGGAAAAATAGTCCTGTTAATACATAAAAGTATGTTTTTATACTATCATATTTTAAAAACGCTGACGAATTACCAATTCTTTGATTTGTAATAATATTAAACGCCTCCGGAACCAAGGCGAAACCAGCTATCATAACAGCGATGAAATAACAGCCAATCAAAGGCAAAGCTTCTTTAAAGAATCCTTTTATAGTTTTGTGCAGACAAGAATATCGGTAAATAAAGTAAAATACACTGAAAATACTCAGTGAATAGAAATGATAGTAATTGGTTACAGCCAAAAAGGCTGTAATAATAATATATCCTAGTTTCTTCTTTTCCTGTAAATACTTATCTATTTTAAGGATATACAAAGGAATAAAAATATAAAACGAAAGGAAAAAAGGATCCTTGAGTGCCTCTAAAGCATAAGAAGAAAAAGCAAACATTAAAGAACCAATAATATTGGTTGCTTCTGAGTAACGATGATATCGTCCATAATGATAAAAACAAAAACCTGCAATAATCAATTTAACGAAAGTTTGAAGCATAATTACTCTGTTATACTCTAAAAATGGAAATAACAACAATGTAAAATAATCAAAAACATCATGATAGTAAAACAACTTGCTTCCCCAAAAATTATTGCCTAAAAATGTTGCCCAGGAATAAAAAGGTAAATTATGGAGTTGCTTCATTTCAATAAACATCGTCTTGAGGTTTTCATAAAATGAACTATATTGGGTTCGCATATCCCAGCCCAACATGAAAGGAGTATCTGTTATTATATATGGAAGCAAAATGCTTCCGGCAAGAACAATCAAACAAAAGGCAAGCAAAATTGAAGGATGCTTTTTACAGATCCTAATCATATACTGATCTCCTTATTTTCTTCGCTCGTAGCAATTCACAACTGATCAATAAAATGTAAGCTGAGAATCCTAGGATTGATAAAATCGCTCCCTGTTTAAATCCAACAGGAGTGAAATACATTTCTATCTGATTTTCGCCTTGAGAAACGCCGAAACCGATAAATCCTCCATTAACATCATAAGTTTTAACTTGAGTACCATTAACTAAAACATTCCAGCCTGCGTCGTAAGGCAACGATAACACTAGGAAACTGGAATCATCAGTATAGCAGCTCCCAGTCAAATGATTTCCTGCATATTTAACATTTTCCAGTTCATTGAGATTAGAACTCTTCATAACCTGCTGTATCTCTGAATAATCTTCCTCATTACATAACACGTGACTCATCAGTATTGACATGGAATTGCCATCTTCCAATTCATTCATTTTTTTAATCTGATTATATGTCACTCCTAATGATCGATAGTCATCATTTCTGTAAACGAGCAAACCTGATCGATAATTGTCAGTTAATAATCGCCAGTTCATACCGCTTGGCAACTGTTCAGAATCCGTTACAATTGCATATTTCACACTTAAGAATTTCAGAATCTCGGGATCTTTTATATTAAATATCCAATCGGACTCATAATCTTTAACTTGCGGAGCAATTTTTTTCATTTTATTAAAGCTTGGCGCGTAGGTTGAATCATAAGTCATCGTTCCTTGTAATTGAACCATTAAACTCATATTATGACTGAAATCCCAATAAATTGGCTCTAGAGGGATGTATGTTCTATAATACTGCATTGGATTAATTGGCTCGATATTCTCTAAAAACTCATTTAATTCATTATCTTCATCCTGCAATACGTGTGTCACTGAGTCTACGAATTCATAACTAATACCTTCACTTTTCATTCTTGAATAATAAAGTGTAAGACCCGATAAAGAATACTCAATGCAAAGTAAAAACAAAAGTAATAAATAAGATTTTTTCTTTAGTATCACCCATGAATTCAGGACTACAAAAAACGCAGCCATTATAAATAGAATAATTTGATTTACATAATCTATAACTGGTTTATTTATTATGTATGCAGTCATAGGAATGATTGTTAATAAAATAAACACGGAGAAAACTGTTGTGATTTTTAAATTTTTAATATCTAAAGAATCTATTTTTTCTAAATAATGACTCATTATAATAATTTGAACTATGATTAGAATAAGTGTACATCGAAATGAATTGCTGCTAAATCCATGAATTACAGAACTAAACACTGGAAAAACCAGAAATAAATTTAAAAATAGATAAAATATCAATGTATTCTTTCTATATCGTTTATCTTTATCAGAAAAAACTTGAGGAAGTAAAAGCGCAGATAACACTCCGCTATATAGGCACAATTCTCGCGTTGTATGTGATGCAGTTTCAAAGATATTGGTACGATAAATATAAATATAATTAGGTACTAACCTAGCACATAATTCATGAAGATAAATGCTAATTTGATTAAAGAATAATTGGAGAGAAAATTGTCCAACACGGTCATTTTGAAGAATATAAGATGCCGTTGGTATCGTTAATATACCAGTCATACAAACACCAATAAGATAACATCCGGCTAATATTAGAGTGTCCTTGACAACATTCTTATAATTAGGTTTCACCAAGGAATATCGATAGAGATAATAAAACGGTGTTATGCATGATAATGTAAAAAAGAAATAAAAATTCGTGAATAAAAGCAGCATACTAGTGAGAGGAAATAGGAGCTTTTTACCTTTCTTCAGATAGAGCTCAATGGCAGCAAAATAGAGAGGCATCCAGCTATAAAAGGATAAAAATGAGAGTTGACCGCTAAAAAAGATTGCCCAAGAACTAAAAGTATAGGCTATAGCACCTATCATTTTGACTTTTGACTTGAATTCAAAGCAGCTCAACAGGTAATACATCGTTAATCCAGAAACTAAAAACTTTAATATCTCCAATATTTGTGCAACATCAAAGAATTGTAAAGGAAACAACAAACCAATATAACTAAATATATCTCCCATCAAGTAATAGCTTTTTGATGCATAAAAGTTGTTCCCTAAAAATAAATTCCAAGAATAAAAAGGTAATTGCTTTGTTTCAAAAAACTGATTAATTAAATTTTTAAATTCTGTATAAAACTCAAACCATTGAGGTTTAATATCAGTGCCATAAGTTAACGGCATATGATTAATCAAATACGGTGAAAATATAATTAAACTGACCAGAATTATTAGAATACTTAATAATATTATTTCTTTTGCATCTTTTCGCTTCATAGCTAGCTCCTTCTTAACAATATACCAAATAAAGTGATTCCTTTTAATTTTTATTACTTTCATTATATTTACTTCTAATAACTTGATAAATTAAATAATTAAATTAACATCGTTTATTCATTTAATATATTTGAATAGTTAAATCTGTTAAATTAATTCTAATATAAACCTTTTTTCCTTCTTTGTACATACTATTTCTTTATTTTAAATATCCAGAAAAATAAAGTAACTAGCGATATGACAGATATAATCCCCCCTAGTTTTAATCCTCTTGGTATATAAATAGCTTGTATTGTATGAAAACCTTCACTCATTTTTAAGGTGGTATAAATTCCTATACATTCGGTTGCCAAAGTCTTTATACCATCTACATAAAAGTGCCAGTTTAGATCATAAGGTACTTGTAACAATAAAAATGAGGATGAATCGACTTCAATTTCACCAGCAATATAACCATTTTTCAATTTTTTTATCCTTAATTGATCTTTAGTAAGTGTTTCATATCCAATAGAATAAGCCTTCATATCTTGATAAAAAATATTAACAGTATTTATATTCATCACATCATTTTCTATTTTTATCTTTAAAGAAAAGGTTTCATCCTTAGCAAATTCACCTAATCTTATAATTTGATGTTGACCATAAGTAAAATAATCACTTAAGTATTGATCATTTATAAATAAACTTACTTTACTTTCATCAGTAGATGTAAAATAAGCAAATGCAGGGGCACTTTCAGGCATAGTGATACTGAATTCAAGATAAGCATCATTTCCTGTTTTATAATAGACTGAATCATTTTCAACTTTAATGTTATTCCTCACAATTTTTGGTTCTAAAACTTTTAATATCTCCAAGTCTGGTTTATTGGTAAGCACTTTCCAAATTTCATTCTGATTTTTCATCCATGAAAAATCAGATGGAATAAAGCTTATTGCATCATCTGGTATCAAATAGCCCAGTGGTAATGAATAATCATTCTTATATAATATGTATTCATTATAAGTCTTTATTTTAGAATAGCCTTTTGTCAATTTTTGATCAGTCAAAACGTATTTTATTCCAAGTAATGAATCATTAACATATGTAGTACCACTATTGTAATATGTCCAATTATCCTCTGTACAAAAGCCTAGCTGTGAATGCAAATAACTACGTACAAATGGAGCCTCTGCAGAGCTATTATGAGATAGGCCTGCATAATTAAATAACATTGAATCATTTTGTGTTCGTTGAAAGGTTTTCTCAAATCTATAAAATCCGCCATCAATACTTTTTATCTCATTAATTACAGGTTCTATTTGGGAAATGAATTCACGATATTCTTGCGTTGACATATGTGGTATTTCTATGAACGTGTAGATCCCATTAACAACCAGTTCAAAAACACTTATAATTAATAATAAATTTACTCTTCTAACTTTTTTATTTGAAAGAAATATTGATATTATACCAACAAATATAATACTTATGACCGTCTTTTTTAAATTCAAATATGCATAAGAACCCATAAATCCATAGAGGATAGCTAGTCCCCATAAAAATCCAATAACAATTACTATATAACTTACATCTTTATTATTTAAAAGTCTATAACCTTTATATCCAAAATATAAAATAAGAAAGCTAAAAATGAAACTATACCGGTAAGGAAACCAATTTGGTTCGCTGAAGCCATGCCATACTAAATTCAATGGTTTTAACATAAATGAGAGTATTAAAATGAGCATAATCAGCAAACAGCCAAGCCTCTCTTTTTTATCAAATTTACTAAATAAAAGATAATATGTAAAACTGATTAAACCTATATAACCACAGTAGATATTAGGAAGCCCAGATATGACTTCTTGAAAGTTATGACTTCCTAAAATTAATTTACTAGAAAAGTCTCTAACTGAAAAATTGAAGTTCCATACTACATCAGATAAATCAAACAACACTTTAGTAGTTTCTAACGAATACTTAACTGGAATCAATAACACTGCTGATAAGCCGCCAGCGATGATTGAAGCTATAGAAAATGTTATAAATACTTTAGATGATCTGAAAAACCTTGTATCTTCTTTAAATAAAACACAAAAAAGAAAGTATATAACAGAAAAAATACAAAGCATGTAACCAATATAATAATTCGTAAAAATACTTAAAGACAAACACAGAATATAGAGTAATGGTGATTTTCCAATTACAAGCTTTTCTATTCCATATACAATTAATGGTAAAAGTATTATTCCATCTAGCCAAATAATATTACTATAATAAGCAATGATAAATGCCATTAAAGCATAACAAGAAGAGTATATTAAAGAGGAATATTCTTCTTTTCTCAGCAACAAGTTAAAACTTACCCCTGCACAGCCAATTTTAAGAATGATGATAATTGTTATAGCGATGGGTAAATCTCCCGTTGAAAAAAACAACGTAATAATATTAAATGGACTAATTAAATAATAAGCGACAAGTCCAATCATATCTCCGCCCAGCGTTTTTGAAAATGTATAAAATAGAGTTGTAGGATCCCTAAAAATTTCTTTTAAATAACTAAAAAAAGAAATATACTGTGAATCTAAATCAAGGCATACAATTGATTGATCTCCAAATGGCCAAAGATGAAAAAAATAAAGAATAAATACGAATCCGATTACAGGAATTACAAAAGAAAGGAACAAAATTATACCTCTCTTAGAAAATGAATTTTTCCGAATAGATTCCATAATATTAATTCCTTTCCTTCTATTACTAATACTTTTTATCTCTATAGTTTATAATACCAATTAATTTAAAAATTAATTTTTTCTTCCTCAACGACAAGCGGTCGGTTCATTAACCTTTTGTTCATCGCTATGATATATTCACCAATGAGCCCTATAAAGAAAAGTTGAAGTGAGCCAAAGACAAATACACCTAATAATATCGGTGCTTGCCCCATAGGAAAGGTATACCAGTTAATTAGCTTCAAAATTAAGTAGATAAAGGCGACAACTAAACTTAATATTGAGAAAATAAATCCAGTAAATGTAGCAATGCGCAATCCAATTGTCGTATAAGAGGTAAAGCTGAGCATTGCTAAATCGTACAACCTAAAAAAATTATTCTTCGTTTTTCCTGCCCTGCGTTCTTGCTGAGTATAAGGAATTTCTTTTCTCTCGGGACCCAATTCTGCAACGATCCCCCGTAAGAATGGCGTAGGATCTTTTAATTCTCGCAATGTTTGGACAAAGCTGGAATCATATAAGCCAAAACCAGTAAAGTGTTCAATTTGTTCAAAATCTGAGAACTTATTCAAGAGTTTGTAGTACATACTGCGCAGAGTATACATTAATTTATTTTCTTTACTTGTTGTTTTTCTACCAATAACAATTTTATATCCGTTTTCCCATTCAGCAACAAATGTATGAATCATCTCAATCGGATCTTGGAAATCCGCACAAATTAAAATTGTACAATCACCTGTACTGGATAAAATACCATAGAAAGGAGAATTAGCTTGACCAAAATTCTTAGTATTGAAGATTGCTTTTATTTTATGATTATCCTGACACAAACTACGAATTATGCTCCGCGTATTATCTTTAGAATTGTTGTCAATAAAAATCAGTTCATAATCGTAGTTACTGCAATGAGTTTGCAATTCATTGATTATAGCTTCTGATAATGGTTTAACATTTTCTTCTTCATTATAAGTCGGTACAACAATGCTAATCTTTTTCATAATTCCAATCCATCCTTTTCAACTCAATAATCATACGTTATTTTTGTTATAGTGACAACTCCGAGTTGTTCTGATCTCTTTATAAGTCATCGCAACTAAAATAAGCAATGCAATTCCACTAACTCCTAATCCAAGCTTCATTCCCACCGGAGTAAACTCCATTTTAATCTGATGCTCTCCCTCTTCTAATTCAAATCCAATAAACACTTGATTTACTTCTGTTACTTTAAGTTCTTTTCCATTATCCCAAACTTTCCATCCCGGATTATAAGGAATTGTGGTTGCTACCCATTTTTTTTCACCTGTGATTGTAATGGAAGCAGAAATGTGCTCTCCATTCACACTTATATTTTCGAATCGGTCTTCTGAATTCAACCGTTGAAAACTATCATTAATTGCATTGCCAGAAATCCAATAAACATTCACAGGAATGTATTCATTGACATTATTGAAGTTCTTGCAGTATATATAGACTTCATCAATATCTTGATCCATTCTAATCGCAGTATAACCAAATTCATAATTTTCTTCATATTTAATTTGTTTACCATCTTTATAGAATTCATAAGCAACAACACCATAGGGATTAGTTTGGCTATAATCAACGAATAAATATCCATCGCTTTGATACCATTTAAACCCAGAGTTGACTAAGCTCTCCGCAATCAAAGGATACATATCATCAATATGTATTTTCTTTTCTGTATTCGGTACAACTATTGAGTTTAACATGATGATATCTTCTTTAGATTTATCAATATTCTGCATTTGTTCAATACCCGAGATTTGAGAGCTGGCATAGCCCAATGCCATATCCAATGAATTCCTGTAAACTTTTTGATGTGAAACCTCATGAATAAGTTCATAGGTATGTGGAATCAGATATTGATTTTCCTCCCAAACAACCATATACTTGGATCCCAATAATGATTTCAACAAAAATTTCGATGGTTGAAATCCTAAAAACCAATTATCAGTAGATCGGTTATCATATAAAGGCCGTGTTTCATGATTATAAATATTAAAATAAGAAGTAAATCCATTGTAGCGTTTTACAATAGGATAATTGTAAGCATAACTGGAATTATCCGCAAAATCAATTCGATAGAAACTCGAATCTTGAGATTTTATAAAATCGATAGCCTCTGTATTAAACATTTTTTGCTGATATGCATCCCAGGTCTCTGTATTAGCCACTAGAATACTGTTACCATTCACTATTCTTAAATACAGACAAAATATTGCCTCGAATAATACTGTCCCCACCAGTAAAAGATTCCATAGGCTATGCTTCGCCTTCAATAAAGAAAGCGTATATAAAATAAGGCAACCCGTTAAAACCAAACATGATCTTTTTATGACTCCTTGATTGATATCGGTTGTCCATCCTAGTTTTAAACTCAGTACAGAGATACCCATTAGTATTATTATGCTGCTTATACCCGAAGCGATTAACAATTTTCTATTTATTTGAGAACCGTGATCTAAAACTATCGCAACAAGCATAATATTAAAGACAATGTAGTAAAAACTCCATCGTATTGATGTATTCCCATTAAAAACTAGATAAAACACGGGGAATAGAAGCATCGCATACAAAATCCCCATTGTCAATGCAAACGGTTTTTTCCCTTTAAATTTAATTTTAATCAACTGTGGCAGTAATAAAACGTAAAGGATAAATGAATAATTATAAACTGTATAAACACGATTATCTAATTTCAAAAAAGGAGAGCTGAATATATTATAGTCATAATCATTGATGACAGGTGAGAATAATGATGTCAGCACGCGAATTAAATCACCACCATACAACGGCGTCAATAAACTTTCTGTTCCATTTCCAATACGATTTGTCGATAATAACATTAAACCTGCTGGAATCAAAGCAAAAGCTGACAAGGCTACACCTAATAAGTAAAAGCCAAAAATAGCAATAAATTTCTGAAAGAAGAAACTGATCGTTACTTTATCGTACTTCATAAAAACTCGGCATGTCATATAAATTAATAACAGCCAGGAGAACATATACAAAATATATGGACTGATAATAGAAGACAGACAAATAATGAGTGAAAATCCTATTCTCTTTCTGTTTTCTAAGATTTCTTCACTGAAATACAGAAGAAGAGCTAGATAAAGATAAGCATCTAAAAAATAATTAAAGTGCAGCCAATACATTGCCCAGCCTGAGAATGTAAAAATTAAAGCTCCAACAAGCTTAGCCCTATCCGTTTGAACTAACTTATCCAACCATAACCAGGCTACCGTTCCAATCAGAAAGAAACGCAACGTATCAATTACAGGAATAAAATAAGGAATCCAATCACTGCTAGGCAACAGTAAATTTAAATAAAATGATGGCGATCCCAAGATAGTATAATAGTATACTAAATTGCTGGCGCCGAGTCCAATTGAATGGTTCCAAAGTGTAAATCCAGTTTCTTTAATTTGTGTATATAAGTCAACCATATAGGGAATTAATGCTTCCGTCTGATCACCCCAAAAAACTAAGGTAAAATGATTGACAACGAAGACATAACAATAGAACACACCTAAAATGACAGCTAAACATCCCCATAGCGGCATTAATTTACGTAATTTATTTTTCATAAGTTCATCAACTTTCTATAAAGATCCCGATCCAATGGAGGCTCTTGATCTGTATTTGGCTTACCAACTGCTAATTTAGGGATTACATAAGTTTCTTCTGGTAAAACAACTTCAATTAAATAAGGCCCCTCTTGGTCGATGCAAGTATTGATCGATTCTCCCATCTCATATTGCATATAAGGAATATCATAAGCTTCAGCTATCTTTTTAAGATCACAGTTAAAATAGCCTCCTGCTGACAAAGTTTGAGTATACCTGGAATCAAAATACATCTCTTGAAAATGCCGAATCATACCTAAAGCGTGATTATTAAAAACGACAATTTTAATCGGTAGTTTTTGCTTAGAAATAAACTGTAACTCCTGAATATTCATTTGGAAGCCACCGTCGCCATTAAAAGAAAGAACAGGCTTCTTTAAAGCATAATAGGCGCCAATTGCTGCAGGAAGTGAGTAGCCCATCGCACCATGTCCACCGGAATACAGAATTCTTTGATTTTCTTTCACATAAAAAGACTGTGAAATCCACACTTGATTTTGTCCAACGTCCGTAGTTATTATTAAATCTTCAGGGAGTTCTTTGCTCAACTGCTGAACAATTTGATTTGGGAGCTGAGCATCAATTTCCAAAAGCTCCTGTTTAATTTGATTACAGGTATTAATCCATGGCTTGCAAGCCTTTAAATTTTCTTTTAATAATTGATGGAAAAGTGGAATTGCTTGATTTAAATCCATATGGATATCGATTTCATCAGTTTTTATTTTATTTGTGCATTCTAAAGGATCGATATCTATGCGAATAAGTTTTGCATAAGGTGCAAAATTCTCTTGATTGACGCCGGTTTGTCGAATATCCAAGCGACTTCCTAATGTAATCAACAAATCGCATTTATCGACAATAAAATTAGCTGTTCGATCTCCATAAGCACCAATAAAACCATATTTTAATGGATGATCACTCGGTAAAGCATCAATAGCAATCATGCTTGTCACAACCGGAATATGAATCTCTTCCATCATTTTTTTAAATAAAGCTGACGAACCACTCTGTCGGATTCCCGCCCCAGCCAATAGACAGGGTTTATGAGCTGCCTTGATCAATTGAATGATCGCTTTCATTTTTTCTTCGTCACTTTCCTGAATATCTTGTTCAGGTATATCATCGATTGAATATTCAATTTCTGATCGCTGAATATTCATGGGTATATCTAAAACTACTGGCCCACAGCGTCCTTCTAACGCAATAGAATAAGCCTTCTTTAACTCCGGTAATAAATCTTCTGGATTTTCAATGTAAGCGCAGTATTTCGTAACTGGATTTACTATACCTAAGATATCCGTTTCCTGAAACCCTTTCTGCCTGCAGGAAAGTCCTTTGCCACTTTCATATGTATTAACCTGACCTGTAATAAATAATGCAGGAATTCCATCAAAATAGGCATTGCATATCCCTGTGATTAAATTTGTTGCTCCAGGGCCACTCGTCGCATAAGCGACACCGGGTTTTAAACTAACCTGAGCGTATCCGCAAGCGGCAAACGAAGCTCCTTGTTCATTATAAGTAACATGAGCTGAAATTTTATCTTTATATTTATCGAAAGAATCCATTAAATGAGTGACCATCCCACCTGGATATCCAAAAACATCTGTAATTTGCTTATCAATTAAGAATTGAACAATCGCCTCAGAAGCTTTCATAATCATTCTCCTTTTACTTCTTTTATTTTACACTAAGAGGAATATGAATAAAAGTGATTCTCATTTACAAAAAGAGAGAAGAGATCAGCACTCTTCTCGTTTAACAAAATATTGATGAATAACTTTACTCATAAAATCCAGCTTTTGTTGATTCATTTTAGGAGATACTCCAATCCAAAATGTATTTTCCATAATATGATCTGTATTCTTAAGTTCTCCAATTACTCGATATCCGGAATGTAATTCCCTTAATTGATCGAAACAAGGATGCTTTATCATATTCCCTGCAAAAAGCATTCTTGTCTGAATGTTATTTTTTTCAATATACTGAACTAAGTTATTTCTGCTTACCCCTTCTTTGACTGTAATTAAAAAACCAAACCAGGAGGGATTAGAATTTTCTGTTGCTTCTGGAAGAATCAAATAAGGTTCAAGATCTTTCAAACTGTCTTTTAAATAGTTAAAATTATTCCGACGCCGTTCTGTAAAGCTATCCAGCTTCTTTAACTGAGCAACGCCAATAGCTGCCTGCATCTCAGTTGCTTTTAAGTTATAACCAAAATGAGAATAAACATATTTATGATCATAGCCTTGCGGCAGCAAACCATACTGCCCATCATATCGATGCCCACAGAAATTATCATGACCACTAGGACAAATGCAGTCTCTGCCCCAATCTCTAAATGAAAGTGCAATTTTATAAAGCAAAGCGTTGTTAGTGTAAACAGCTCCTCCTTCACCCATCGTCATGTGATGCGGTGGATAAAAACTGGATGTACCAATATCCCCAATAGTTCCTGTTAATCTTTCTTCACCTTTATACATATAAGTAGAGCCTAAAGCATCACAGTTATCCTCGATTAACCACAGATTATATTTTTCGCAGAACATTTTTACTTTTTCCAAATTAAACGGATTGCCTAATGTATGCGCGATCATTACTGCTTTAGTTTTCTCACTCACTGCAGCCTCTAATTGGTTTACATCAATGTTATATGTTGGAATGCTAACATCCACAAAAACAGGAACAGCACCGTACTGCAAGATTGGAGAAATTGTCGTAGGAAAACCTGCAGCAACTGTGATCACTTCATCACCACGCTTAATCTGTCTATCTTTCAGCATGGGTGAGGTTAATGTCATAAAAGCAATTAAGTTCGAAGAAGATCCTGAATTGGTCAACAGACAATGTTTTACTTTTAAGAACCTTGAAAAATCTTTTTCAAACTGATTACAATATCTGCCTGATGTAAGCCAGAAATCTAAAGCACTATCGACCAAATTTACCATTTCTTCTTCATCATAAACTCTTCCGGCATAAGCGATCCGATCACCTTCATTATATTCTTCAGACTCTTTATGATAATGATTGCAATACGTTTTTACTAATTCTAAAATTTGCTTCTTATCTTCTACCATTGATGTCATTTCTGTTCCTCCATATATTTTAAAATCTGACGCTGTGTAATTTCCTTTAGATTTTCTTTGTCCGCAAAAGCTTTCGACCATTCCACCGTTAATTTAACAGCTTCATCTACATGCCAACGAGGTTGCCACTGCAAAATACTTTTTGCTTTTGAACAGTTTAATTTTAAGTAATTTGCTTCATGAGGCCCTTGATAATCTATAGCTTTCCATTCAGCCCCATCCCAGAATCGGCAAAATAAATCACAGAGCTGACTTGTGGTTATACAATCCCCATCCTCTGGCCCAATATTGTAATTACCAGCATACGCCTTATCTTTATACTGTTTCATCGCTAACATTAAATAAAACATATCTGCTTCCAATACATGTTGATATGGGCGAACAGAATTAGGATTCCGAACGACAATAGCCTGCTTATTCATTGTATATTTAACGCAGTCAGGAACAATTCGATTTTCAGAAAAATCTCCACCGCCAATTACATTCCCTGCTCTGCATGTAGAGATTGCCAAATCACGCTCTCCAAAAAAAGATTTACAATAAGAGTCCGTTACTAGTTCTGAACAAGATTTACTATTTGAATAGGGATCATATCCATTCAGTCGATCTGTCTCCATATAGCCATAATCCTCTTGTTCGTGATTCTCATAGACTTTATCTGTAGTCACATTGACAAAAGACTTTACACAGTTGTTTAACCGAATACATTCTAAGATATTCACTGTCCCTAAAACATTGACCTCAAACGTGTACACAGGCTTCATATAGGAATCAATGACTAATGGCTGCGCTGCTAAATGTATAACGATTTCCGGATGAAACTTATCAAAAATATCCTTCACTGCTTCAAGATCTCTGATATCTAAGATATGAGATTCTAAACGATTGCCTAAGTCTAGCAGGTGAAATAACGATGGCTTTGTATTCGGCTCTAAGCCAATGCCACAAACCTCCGCACCACATTCTAACAGAATACTGCAAAGCCAGCTCCCTTTAAATCCAGTATGTCCGGTAACTAAGACTTTCTTTCCTTGATAAAATGCTTTCATTAATCCCACACCTTCCATGGCGCTTCATTCTTTTCCAAAAGTTTTTCCAATTTGTTCTTATCATTCATAGTATCCATACATTGCCAAAACCCATAATGTTTATATGCCTGTAATTTGCCCATGCTGGCCAGTGTTTCTAAGGGTTCTCTTTCAAAGACGCATGAATCACCATCTAGATATTTAAATATTTCAGGTTCGATGACCATAAAGCCGCCATTAATCCAACCGCCATCGTCAATATTTTTTTCTTTGAATGACCGTATTTCATTCGTTTCTGATAACTCTAAAGCCCCGAAACGTCCTCCTGGTCTAACTGCGGTTAACGTGAGCGTTTTATTAGCTTGATTATGGTGTTGGATCAAAGCATTAATATCAACATCACTCACCCCATCACCATACGTCATCAAAAAGGGTTCTTGATCAACAAACTTTTGAATTCGTTTTATCCTTCCTCCAGTCATTGTATTCAATCCTGTATCAACACAAGTTACCTTCCATGGCTCAGAGTCATTATTTAGAACTTCTAATCTATTACTCTTTAAATCAAAAGTAATATCTGAATTGTGCAAAAAATAATCAGCAAAGAACTCTTTGATTACATAGCCTTTATATCCGCAGCAAATAATAAAATCTTGGAAACCAAAACTACTGTAGTATTTCATAATATGCCACATAATCGGTTTTCCATCAATTTCAATCATTGGTTTAGGTTTCAAATGAGATTCTTCACTAATTCGAGTACCATAACCACCGGCTAAAATTACAACTTTCATAATAATTCCTAAAAGTAATTGCTTTTAAATGGCAATTGTCTTTCCTTTCATTTCTACGATAAGGCAAAAACATTAAATTGTAAATCATGTTTTATTCGTTTTAAAGATTTTTTGTTTATACTTATTTATCCAAAATAATATAATAAATGTAAAAGTAATTAAAGATATTAACGTTCCTGGAATTTTTAAAGGTGTTTTATATTCCAATTTAATTTTACTATCGCCACCTGGGATATCAAATCCTAAAAAGCCATCATTTACTTTCTGAGTATTCACTTTCATACCATTTACATATACTTGCCAGCCTTTAGAATAAGGGATTGATGTATAGATCAAGGACTCATCAATTGTCTCTATGCTGCAAGTTAATTTATTCTTACTGTATTGAATATTTTCTAGCAATTTCCTATTTTCTTTCTCTCTAAGTAAGCTTTCATGGCTTTTAAGAAATACATTCATGAACAAATTCGTGTCATATATATCTTCACCAATAACAACTATTTTATTAACATATTCAGTGTCATTGATTATTAGGTCTATATAGTCAAATTGCTCTACAGTGACTTTTTTAATTAAAATATCTTCATTCCATAATTCAATAGTAAGACAGGGTATTCCAAAATTTTCAAAATATAGTATTCCATCATGAATAGGGATATCTAGCCATAGCTCCCTATAAGAATCGCTTGTTAATTTTCCTAAAAATTTCAATGAGTTAGTCCAATTACTATTTTCTCCATCTGACGAAATAATAAAATTTTGCATAATCTGATCTTGCTCTAGATAACTACTCGGCATTTTTTCTTCAGAATAAGAAGGTAAAGCATAACCTAATCCTATAGAATAATTATTCACATAAACATTAAAACCGTTCTTATCAAACAAATACTCATAGTCGAGAGGAATACTCTGCGAGCTATTTTCACCATAAGTAATATAGTATTTTGCGGATAACTGATCATACATTTCACTTCTTCCAAATAACGTATCATAAATCCATAAGCCACTATTAATTCTTCTCAAATAATTTGATAAATTTCCTTCATATGTAGAAGTATACATTGACACTCCTGGAAAATCATACGCAAATGGTATATTTGCTTTCTTATAATAATCTGGCATAGATTCTTTATCCAATACAATCCGATAAAAGGATGAATCATTCTCTTTAATAACCTTAATAACATCTTCTAACAAAAATTCAGTTTTAAAAAAGACCTCTTCTAAAGGTGTATTTGATTTACAGTATAAATAACCAGAAATAATCGCCTCAAATGAAAGAATTGCTATTAATACCAAAGATAAACTTTTATATTTCATGTAGTAAATATAGTATAAAATAATACAGAGATACACAGGTATCAATGTTTTTAAAATGTTTTTTATAGATGATAAGTCATTAAATTTAAAAATATAACTACATACAAAAACCATAAATATGCAAGCAATTATCGAAATAAGTGAATATGTAATCTGTTTCCTGGTTATGTTCTCTTTTTCAATTTCTTCGTTAATATATGTTAAAGCAAACGCTGCAAGAAATGTGAACATATAAAACCAGCGACTTTCTAATGTTCTCTGAAAAAGAATATAAAAAGATTTAAAATATAAGAATATGAATAACAACAAAAAACTTGTCAGCAGTATTTTTTTCTTTCTTTTGTCTTTAATAGCAAATAATAAAGGAATCAAAAATGGAAATATTATCAATGAATATAAAGAGCCTCCTCCGTTCCATCCTATATTAATTCCATCCCAAGAACTGATAAATGGATTATATGAAAAAATATTCATTACTGGTGTATATATAGAACTAAACAATCGATATACTTCATTAAAATTAAGATGCGTTAGCAAGGATGTTGCATTATCTGCAAATCTAGGCATAGAAAATACTATATATGCATTAGGTAATAGTGAAAAAGCTGCTAATAGAAGGCCTAAAAAAATAATCCCTATATATTTAATTTCAATAAAAACAATAGGTTTCAATTCGAGCAATTTATTCATCCATATATATCTAAAAAGTATATACAAACAAAGAAAAGGAACCAACATATACATAAAATAATAGTTATGTATTGTTAACAAAAACACCAACATTGTTAGCAAAACTTTTTGTTTTTTTTGCAAATAGTTCTCTGTAGCACCAAGGATTAACGGAAAAAAATAAAAGCATCAATATAATTCATAAAATTTAAATAACGAAAAGTCCAACCTGAGAATGTTATAACGAAGCTTCCTATAAGAATACTTCTGAAATTGTTAGTTATTTTTGAAAACCAATAGTAGTTAGCGATAAAAAGCAATACTATTTTTAACAATTGATAATACAAGAAAAAATACTTTATTAAAAACTTGGGCAATAAACTAAACATAAAAAATAGAGGACTCGAATAAAAAGAATAGCATAGAAAATCATTACCAAACCCACTTGTCCAATCATATGAAGAAAAAGATCCATCTTTTAATTTTGAAAGTCCCCCTAGCAAGAATAGATAACCTTGTTCAAAATTATCACCATCTAAGATAAATAATGATCGATAATTTATTATTGCGTATGAAAAAGCAGCAACAACAATTATAGTCATATAGATAAATAAATTCCTTTTTTATTTTTCATTTTGCTATCTCATTTCTAAAAGTACATATTTATCATCAACAAAGATAGGATCCATACATTCTCTGATATCTAGCCAGATTTTAACATACTCTCCCTCTTTCTCTTTTACTTGATCTTGTCTTAAAATTAAATACTCTATATCTTCACTTTTTAAAACAGGACATGCACTTTTATAGTCAAGATTATTTAAGAATACTTTTTGATCTGCAAACTCCCTGACTATAAATAAATTTAGTATTTCAGATACATTTTGTTTTTCCTCTATTGGTGCATTCCTTATAACATCTCTAGTAGATGGAACTCCAAATGGCG
Source organism: Holdemania massiliensis AP2 (assembly GCF_000327285.1). Classification (GTDB taxonomy): domain Bacteria; phylum Bacillota_I; class Bacilli_A; order Erysipelotrichales; family Erysipelotrichaceae; genus Holdemania; species Holdemania massiliensis. Next base: position 107,233 of record NZ_HE998572.1, read on the forward strand.
TTTCAACATTATAAAAATAAGCTTTCAATGAGTCTGCTTGAGTTACCACTCTTACTCTATATGTTTTTTTACTTAATTTCTCCTCAAGTACCTTATACATATTCATCTCGGAATTTGTTATTTTATATAAAGGATTAAAATCATCGCTTGGCCTAGATCTCTCCATTTCATAAGTATTCAAACGATTTATAATTAAAAATAGTAAGCATATTATAGGTAGACAATATACGTAATCTGGAAATTTCATATTCCGATAAAAATAAGTGAATAAGTGACCTAATGTGAATGTATTAAAAAGAATGTCAAATGCACGATAGTATACAAAATCACTGATATACTCGATTACAGTTGGCATTGTAATAGGATTAATAAAAAATAAAATAACTAAAAACATATACTTAGTTGTATTTCCTAATTTCTCTCCTTTTAATATTTTTTTTGAAAACATATATAGTATCAATAGAATCCAGCTACTATTAATAAATACGTTTATTGGATTTTTAAAATCAAAAAAATCATTACACACATCATACCAACTATGATTTATAAAAAAGTAATCATAAGAAGTTAACCCCTGTCTTATTAATGGAATAACAACCAGGAAACTTAATAACGCTCCAGCTAAAAAGTAATTCAATATAACAAATTGCTTTCTTAGGTTTTTGTCTAAAATTAATTTAATAATAAATAACACACATAAATAAACTATCAACAAAATGAAAAAAGATATTCCATACATTGATTCAGCCACTAAAAAAAATAAACAAACAAGGAGATATTACATAATATAAATTTCAAAATAAGTGAAGTATAGTCTTTCCTTAATAACATTAAATATAAAGGAAAAGCTAAGAAAATCCCAATAAATAAACCCGATGAGCTCACAGCAATCAGAGATGACATTAATAATCCATAAATGTATAATAATTTCTCATTCCTGCTATTTAACAACTCATTAGTTACCAATAAGATTAGCGATATAATAATATACTTCCATATGTTTCCAATAAATGCTAATGATACATTCCAATACCTACTATTTAAAAATAATATTATTAAAAAAAGGAAGAAAAAACCACAGGATGTTTTAGAAAAAAACGTTTTAAAATAACATATATACTGTCAATCAAACAATAGAAATACATAATTTGAGCACACCAAATATATATAGGAATATTACTAATCTCAAAATAGGTAATACGATTAGCAATCCTTAATAAGGAAGAAAAAACATAATAGAATGATGAATAATTATGCAGAACATCACGTCCTGTTTGTGTACCAGTGTAAAAATTCATGCCCATAAAATTAGAAGATATTGAATTTTCACCAACCATGGATAGGTAGTAAACAGTATCAAACCCACTTTCCCCTAATGTAAATCGAGTTGAAAAAAATATCATAACAATAGTTATCATTAAACAAAAGCAAATTCGATAAATATCATTTCTTGAAGGAATAAGTGGTACTTTTAAAATTAATGGCATTATATATGCCAATACTATTAGAACTATAAGAATATAGCTAAATATTTTAGGAGATAAATCAAACTTCACAAAAAAATAAGAAATCATTTGAACAACTCCTAAAAAAGCAAGAAAACCTACTGCTATAGAAAACTTAAAATCAAATTTGAACTCAATTGTTTTTGCTAGAAAATAAGACATTGATATTAATATTATACAATAGCCTAAAATGAATATAATCATTGCATCCTCCTTTAGTAGCATTTAAATTCTTCACATTGTCTCTACTACAACTTAATTGTATAGAACATTTCATCTGCATATTCTCCGTTTTTCCTTATGCATTCGATTTCCTAGAAACTATTTAGTTTTTTAATAATATAATCAATCTCAATAGAAAGCATTCCGTTATATAATGGTAATGAGATAATATGATCTGCCATATTTTCAGTGATAGGAAAATTTCCTTTTTGATATCCTAAATAACTATATGCTTCACTTAAATGAGGCGGCTGCGGATAGTGTATTTTTAATCCTATCCCCATTTTTTCGCAATAAGCTATGAAATCTTTACGATTCTCAACTTCAACTACAAACAAATGAAAGACATGTCCATCCGTTCCAAATTGAAGCTTAGGCATTTTAATTTTAGAATTTTTAAGTTCATTCAAATATCTCATCGCATCATTTCTTCTATCATTAGTTAATTCGTCAAGATGTTGTAATTTAACCCTTAACAACCCAGCTTGCAATTCATCTAGTCGTGAGTTATAGCCTACTTTTTCAAAATAATAAGTTTTCTTTGAACCATAGTTACGCATCATACGAATTTCATCATCGATTTCTTTATTGTTAGTAATTATTGCACCTCCATCACCAAATCCCCCCAGATTTTTTGTAGGATAGAAACTGAAACATCCAACATCTCCCCAAGTACCACATTTCTTTCCATTTATGGAGGCTCCATGAGATTGCGCACAATCTTCAACTACTTTTAAATTATATTTATTTGCTATTTTCATAATCTCTGGCATATTTGCAATTTGGCCATATAAATGCACAACACAAATCGCTTTAGTTTTAGGTCCAATCGCTTCTTCAATTTTAGTAGCATCCAAGTTGTAATATTCATCAGGCTCTACAAACTTAGGTACAAGCCCATTCCTGGTAAATCCCATTATTGACGCAATATAAGTGTTCGCAGGAGCAATTACCTCATCTCCTGGGTTCAAGTGAAGTGCTTCAAAAGCCAAAATTAATGCATCAAGTCCACTTGCTACCCCTACACAGTATTTGGCTCCATTATATTCAGCGAATTCCTGTTCGAAGTTTTTCACTTCATTTCCAAGAACATACCATCCACTTTCCAAAACTTCTTCAACTTTTTCTAGGTATTCTTCCTTATACATTAAATACTGAGGTAATAATTGATTATTTTCTATTTTCATAATTTTCCTTCTTTCAACTTTTTGAATTCACTATATTCTCTTATATAATCTTCTTCTTCATACCCCTCACTTGCCAAGACCATTAAAATTGCGTCATCATGATATGTTAATGTATGCCATATATGAGGTCCGCATATTAATCCAACATGGGGATCATTCAATTCAAAGGTTTCCTTGTTACCATTTGGATCCTCGCATTGAACAATAATCCTTCCTTTTAAAGCAAAAAATATCTGATTTAAATTCTTATGCGCATGATAACCACGAACATTTCCTTCTTTTGTATTAATAACGGTATACACTCTCTTAATATCAAAGGGAAGACCAGTATTTCTTTCTATTGCACTAAGGTATCCATCATTTACGCTTCCATGTGCTTTAAAAGGCTGCAAATAAACGTTATTCATTATTTTTCACCTCTATTATTTCATCAATAATGTACAAAGGACGTTTTCTTGATTCATCAAGATTCCTCCACATATATTCTCCAATCACTCCAAGCATAATCATTTGTACACCAGCTAGAACAAGAACTACAACCATAAGCGATGTCCACCCTGCAACATCAGAACCATGTGCAAGTTTATCATAAACCAACAATAAGGCTGATATAAATCCACTCACGCTCATCAAAAAACCAAAGCCACTAATCCATCGAATGGGTGTATGCGAAAAAACAATAAAAGTATCAATGAAAAGATCAATCCTCTTTTTATAAGACCACATTGATTTGCCAGCTTCTCTAGCTTTACGAGTATACTCAATTATTTTTGGTTTAAAACCAGTCCAAATCAATTGGACATAAATTGAAGAATTCTTTTCCTGCATATTAACTAATATATCAGCAACACTTCTATCCATTAAGAAAAAATCAAAGCCTTGCTTCGGGTAATCTGCAATAACTAGTTTACGCACTATTTTATAGTAAGTATTAGCAAAAAAATTCTTAATCCAAGGTTCGTCCCGCTTACTTCTCGCAGCAATGACGACTTTCTCCCCCTCTTGCCAATAATGGATCATCTCTGTTATCAAATATGGAGGATCCTGCAAATCTGCACTCATAACCGCAATTGCGTCACCTGATGCCTGACTCATTCCAGCAACAATTGCCCGAAATTCCCCAAAATTTCTGGAAAGTTTAACGATCTTTACTCTTATATCTAGTTGCTGGACTTTCCTTATTTCATCTAGTGTCTTATCTTTTGAACCGTCATCTACAAATATAATTTCAAAATCTATATCTGCTCGTTTATCAAGAACATCCTGCAATAATACTTCATACGTTTCTTTTATATTCATCTCGTTGAAATAACAAGGTATAACTATAGATACTTTCGGCATACAAAACTCCTTTTTATTCAATGTTAATTATATCAAAAAAGTCCATTAGATACCGGACTTTTTTTAAGTTTTTAAGTTTTTTATGCTTTTCGTAATAATTTCATCTTTATAAAGTAAATCTATATCAAGATTTATATGGGAAAATATAATTATATATCATCTCAATTAACTTTAAGATTCATAGAGCTTATTTCTCTAATTATTTCTTGCTTATATTTTTTCTCTCGATAAAGTATAAAATAATTGCCAATACACCTCCAACGCCACTTATTAACAGACCTAATTTAAAGCCAGAAGGCATAAAATACATTTCCACCTTATTCTGACCTTGTTTCACAGGTATACCTATAAATCCGCCATTTACATTGTATTTCTTCGCTTCTTCACCATTTACTAAAATCTTCCATCCCTCATCAAATGGCAATGTAATTATCATAAAACTATTCTCTTCCGAATATAGATCGCCAACAAGCTGATTCCCACCATATTGAATATTCACTAATGCCGATTTATTCTTAGAAGGTAATAAATAATCCTGAATTTCTTCGAGATCACTCTCCTCGCAAACAATTATGTCGTTTAGATCTATCAAATTATTATTTTTTTTAAATTCTTTATAAGTTGTCACTGTATTGTACGTTGTTCCTAACGGTCTATATCCTTCATTTTCATAAATAGAAATATTACCGCGATAATCATCCTGAATTAGTTTCCAATTAACACCTTTAGGTAATTCCTCAGATTTGAGAACTAATGCGTATTTAACATTTAAAAAATTCATTAATTGCCCATCTTTTATATCAAAAATCATTCCGGAATTAAACGCTCTTATATCCGGGTTCATTTCAGCCAGCTTATTGAGTGAAGGTGAATACGTTGAATCATATATCATTAATCCATTCAATTGATATGCTACCGACAGGTTATGACTATAATTCCAGTACAAAGAATCATGAGGAACATATACTCTGTAATACTCTGTATAATTATTTTCATCTAAATAATTGAGATAATTATTTAATTCATGATCTTCATCTTGCAACACATGAGTTACTTTATCAACAAATTCATAACTTCCGCGTTCTGAGGTATCCATTTTATTTATGTAATGAAAGCCCCCAGAGATACTAAATTCAAAGATTGATAATACAATTAATATATTAATCAACTTATGCTTTAATAAGTATGCGTTAATTAAAATCAAAACAGAACAAACTGTAAATAGTATGATTTGATACAGATAATTACTGAAAACATGTTCTAGTTTTCCTTCTATTAATGCTGAAAATGGAATAATTAATAAACAAAATATGCAAATAGCAATCGCTGTAAAATAGATTTTCTTTGTATCAATTATTTCAAAATGCTCTAAAAGATAACATGCAATCAGAATATTAAATAATGTTAGTAAGAAAGTCCATCTAAAGGATGGCTCACTAAACCCATGCAAAGCTGCATCACCAATGGGAAATAATGCAAAAAGCACTAATACAAAATAAAATAATAAAGTTTTCTTTTTAAATACTTTATCTTTAATCCAGAATATCTGACAAATTAACAAAGCTGTTAAGCTTCCTGCCCAAATACATATTTCTCGGGTCACATGCCAATTCGTTTCAAATATATTTACACCATATATATATTGGTAGTTAGGAACAAACATAGATGTAAGCAGATGCAAATAGACCTGCGGATCCTGAAATAATAATGTAACATTCAAGCCTATACGATTATTACCAGTCATGTAACTTAATGTTGGAATAAGCACTACCCCAGCAATCATAACGCCTATGAAATATACTCCAATTAAATTTAGCGTATCTTGCATAAATTTTTTAAAATTTGACTTCAATAAACTATAACGATAGATATAATAAAGCGGCGTGAGGAAAGATAACGTATAGAAAAAATACCAATGTGTAGTCAATAAAAGAGTCACTGAAAATAAAAACAGCATTTTTTTCCCTGATTGAAGATATTTTTCTATGCCGCAAAAGTATAAAGGTGCTAAGCAATAAAAAGAATGAAACATAAGCTGGCCGCTGAAGAAAATTGCCCATCCGCTGAAAGCATAACATAGACTTCCAAAAACGCTTATTTTAGGCGATATATGAATCTCTCTTAGCAAAAAATACATTGAAAAAGAACTGACAAAAAATTTAATTATCTCTAATACTAATGTACGATCAAAAAAATTTAATCCTTGTAAAAGCAAGCTAGCCCAAGTAAAAGGATCACCCATGATATAAAAAGTTTGCGAAGCATAAAAATTGGTGCCTAAAAACATGCTCCACGAATAAAATGGCAATGTTCTAGTCTTAAAAAAAGTATTTAACAGATTAGTAAACTCCATATTAAAGAAAAACTGTTCAGGTTTAAGATCGGTACCATATGTTACCGGTATATGTGCAATTAGATTAGGTAAAAACATACAACTGCATACAATTGCAGTAACTCCAGCTAAGAGTAACAAGTATTTTTTATTTTCTCTCATAATTTCCTCCCTAAAGGCTAAAAAAGCATCAAAGCACAATTGCTATATGATTCCAGATCTAATTATAGCCTAAAATTTAGAATTAAACTATCGCAAAACTTTGTTTATCACATTTGACATTCTAATTTAGTTCATTTTTTCTATAACTTACTTTGATTTATGTAAAATTTTGCTTATAATAATAACCAGGTGATAAATTATGAAAGTGACAAAAAAAATCAGAAAACAATTAGTAAGTAATATAGATGTCTTAATATTTTTCTTTTCTATATTATTTTTTGACTATTATTTTCGATCACAGCTAGCTTTTACCACTACCAATTCCAGGCTTATTTTTGTAAATATTTTTATCGGATTATTCTTAAGTTCATTTCTTTTCCTATTAGGGAAAAAGACTCGGCTTGTAATAGGTTCTTTAATTCTCTTAATTCTTAGTTTACTATGTTTTTGTCAAAATCTTCATTACAATTATTTTACGACATTTTTCTCTTTTTCAAAGGCAAGTATCTTGAAAGAGTTTTTCCAAGTGAAGAATGAAGCAACAGGCAAGATAACCTTAGATTTATTTATTTATTTTATTCCTGTAATTCTTTTTATTCTTAGCAACTGCATTAAAGGTAAACAAATAAAATATAAACCTATTATTAAAATATCTAGCTTTGTTTTTATTTCAATTTTGAGTACTGTTTGTTTGATATTAACTTTTTCGAATTATCCTAATGCTTCTAAAAAAAGTGAAAGTGATGCTTACTTATATGAAACTCTATATAATAAAGTTAGAGCGGTTGAACGTTTGGGTTTATACTCATATACAATAAAAGATGCCCAGTTGACATTGAGTAACAAAGTTTCCAATGCAGATGAAGAAAAAGCATTAATTGATCTTTATATTGAAGAACATGGATATACTTCTGAAACTAATGAATATACTGGATTGTTTAAAGGAAAAAATTTGATACTTATACTTTGTGAGTCATTATCAAATATCGTCGTAGACGAAGACCTTACTCCAACACTTTATATGATGCAAACTCAAGGAATCAATTTTAATAATCATTATGCTCCTGTATATCAATCCGCAACTGCTGACAGTGAGTTCATAAGTTTAATGTCTCAAATTCCATCTATTGAAAACGGTCCGTTAGCTTATGATTTCTATGAAAACACCTTCCCAAATGCACTTCCGCAATTGTTTCGAGAAATCGGTTATTCCGCTAACTCATTTCATTCCTTTAAAAAAGAGTTCTACAATCGTGAGACTTTACATTACACTTATGGTTTTACCTATTTATACGATTGGCTTGATTTAAACTTAGAAAAAAAACCTGAATTTGTAGAAGCTTATAACTGGATTCATGACCGAGAATTATTTACTAAAGCAATAGATGCTACTAATGAAAATGCATCTGAACCTTTCTTCGATTTCTTCATTAGTGTTTCTGGACACGTTCCTTATGTCAGAGAGCGCTATGAATTAGAATATGACCTATGGCAGACGATTGTCTTGCATGGTGAAGCAGGTGAAAAATATTCTACAGAAGCACTTTGTTACTTGGCTGCACAAAAGACTCTGGACACCGGTTTAGAAGCTTTAATAGAAAAACTTAGAAATACGGGACAACTTGAGAATACTGTTATAGCATTGTATGGTGATCATTACCCTTATGGATTGACGAAATCAGCAACAAAAGAATTATTCACTAATCTTAAAAATGATTATGAAATTTACAGAGTTCCTTTCATTATATGGACTCCTGAATTAACAGAAAGTACAACTATTGAAAAAGTAACATCAACTTATGATATTATGCCCACTTTATGTAATCTATTTGATATTAATCTAGATGGTCATCTTATTACTGGGAGAGATGCCTTATCTCAAAAAGATGGTTTAGTTATATTTGAAGATCATTCTTGGCTAAACGACAGAGCTTATTTTAACGCAACAAAAGGTTCTGTAATAAAGTTAGACCCCTCAATTACTGATCAAGAAATTAATGAGATAAATGATCAAGTATTTGAAGAAATCCAAATTAGCCAAAGTATATTAACTACTGATTATTTCTCTGATTCTAAATAATATAGATAATGATTAGTAAATCAAAAAGTAAAATATTTATTGAGTATCTGATATGATCCCACTAGAGTAGATAAGGTAAATAATCAAACGACTTAAAAGCGATTATGTATCTGAAAAACACTCAGTTGAATATTTTTTATTGTTGCTTATGGTACTCAAAACCAACAAGCAGAATTAATGTTACATGAAATCCTACTCATATAGCAGAGTATGATATAAGTTCATCAGAATGTATTTTAAAGGAAAAGACCCTTTAGAAAATCTATCTACATAATAAAACAATGGCTGGATTAGAATGTATAATGCCAATAAAAATCAGTCGAATTGGCCACTTAACAAGAGGTTTTTACCAGCTTGTTATTTCGGTTGAAATGATGACAAGTTGGCATTAAGAAGATTCACCAATGCCATGACTGAAAATATAGAAGTAAGACTGATTTTTACATATCACACCAATACATCATCAGGTCTTCTTAACCAAGCTTCTAGAACAAAGCCTAGAGTAATCCATGTTTATGGCATGACATTGCATAGGTAGTGGTTCAACAAAAGAATCGTGGATTATAATACAGGTATCCAATATCTGACGAAGAGTCTCTTAGTTTAGCTATTAACTGATACTTCAAATTTTTTCGTCGAGAAAAACACTCTCAATCTGTTCTATAAAAGTTGCTTTATGTCAGTTATTACGGGTATATAACTAGTCTGCAACTGTTCACTAGATAGATACTTCTTACACCCAGTGAAAGCTGCCTAACCATCTGAATATAGGGTCAAAACACCACTTAACAAAAACGTCCGCCAAATTAATTTCGATTTGGCAGATAGACTATTTACTTAGTTAAGATTTAACTTTCCTTTTTGACAAGGAACTAGAAACAGAGAATCCGTTTTGTTCCTTACTTCAAGTTTTCATTCAATTCATTTTCACTAATATAGTCCGAATAAACTCCAAAAAAGTGATTATTGTTAATAATTTCCAAGGCCTTGTCAATCTTATTTACAGTATGGATGTAAATTGTAAACTCATCTTCATATTCTTGCATTTCTGCATAAGCGTAGATGTCTGTAATCACTTTAGTAGCCCATTCATTATCCATATGCATAACTACAACCGGAACCTTACGATCTTTTACGAACGCATAAATTTTCTGTCCATCTGAATCTACATAATAGTGATAAAGAGTAAATATAATCTTATCAAAATCATAATTTTCATTCAGAAAATCATACATATCCGGTGTATATGCCTGTGGAACAATACGCTTAACTAACTCTGGATTTACTGTATTAACTTCATCCATCATTCGATTGTACATGACTTCAGACCCTTCAATATCAAATGTCTTCGAGTCGATTATAATATAAAAATCAGGTATCTCTTCCATTAGTTCAAGAAGATCCTTAAACATCACCGTTGTATATTTCCCGTGAATTTTTGCTTGTTTAAATTCTTCCGTCGACATTGGCCAATCTCCACCTATATCTGTTAATTTATTACGGAAGTCTTCCCAAGTATGAATTAAACAAATATCTCCATCAGAGGTTGTATCCAAGTCTATCTCAAATAACCTAGTTCCAGCATTATAATTCTGATAAAACGCTTCTAATGAATTTGTATAATCATAATTATCAATTCCGCCAAGGGCATGAGCCATAACTCTATAAGTGTGATTCCAATCCTCGATAAGTTCTCCAGGTATAGAAGTAATGATTAATGGTACTGGCGTTTCTAATGGAATATCAACTTTGCTCAGCTCATTGTCTGGAGCACTTAAAATTCTTTGATAGATAAGAATTCCAAAACCACCTAATGCACAAATAGCTAATGCAATAACTAAAGCTACAAATAATTTTTTCACTTCTTAATCCCTCGATTCTTCTCAGCTTCATGATATTCAAATTGATTAAGCTGATTTTCAAATAAAATACAAGACTGATTTTTTATCGCATCTAATATAACACCGACAAAAAACAATAAAAAGGCTATAATAAATAAAGCCGCCGCAAGCACTGCACTGGGTACTTTGGTTATGTAAGCAGTTTTTATAAACTCAACAATCACGGGGATACCAACGATAATTCCTAGCAACAAGAATAGAAAACACAAACCGCTGAAAAAAAGCATTGGTCTGTAGTTCTTAAATAGATCAAATAATGTCATAAGAACTTTGAACCCATCTGAAAAAGTATTCAACTTTGATTCACTTCCCTCAGGTCGGTCACGATACGTAATAGGTATTTCAACAATCTTCATTCTATACACTAAAGAGAAAATAGTCATTTCTGTTTCTATTTGAAAACCAGCACTCATAATCGGCATATTCTTAACAAAACGCCTGCTATATGCGCGATATCCCGTCATAATATCTCTTATATCACTCTTAAAAAGCCAATTAATTAAGTTTCTTACTAAATGATTACCAAATCCATGAAATCCTCTTTTATTCTCCGCAAAATAAGTACCGTTGGATAACCTGTCTCCAATAACCATATCAGCTTCTCCATCTAACACTGGCTTTATCAACTTCCCAACTTCTTCTGCAGGGTAAGTGTCATCTCCATCAACAAGAATATAAACATCCGCGTCAATTTCTTTAAACATAGTGCGCACTACATTGCCTTTTCCCTGCTTTGTTTCCTTGCGTACGTCAGCACCTGCTGCCTTCGCTAATTCTACAGTTTTATCTTTGGAATTATTATCATAGACATAAATATCTGCTTTGGGTAGTTCTCGTTTAAAATCATTAATAACTTTGCTTACTGTTAGTTCTTCATTATAACAAGGTACAAGAACAGCAACTTTTTGATTAGTATTCATAAATATTTATTCACCAATATACTATAATTGACTGTTTTACACACAGTTTATAATATATCTTTCCTTTCTATTAATACAAATTATATACAATTTATCAAACTGTTTTTAATAACAGCGATAAGTTCTATTTATTCTATGAATAACACATAATTATCAATCAAGTGGCTAACTAGTATTAAGAATACATTATTCATATTTTTTCCCTCTTAAACTGTAATTTATTTTTATTATAACCTAAAACTAATACAATTAACAGACAGAATATAGAAATCATTTTACTAACTTTTTGCACAAAAGTGTCTTCATATTTGATAGTGTATTGGACATCAATTTTTGTTTGTCTGTTTTGAAAAGCAATATATCCTTCTTCACTTGGATAAGCAACAATTTCTAGTTTTATACCATTGTACTCTTGAAGAATTTTATATCCTTTATAATAAATTAAAGGAACCACATATTCAACAATTGCTTCACTACTATCTGTAAAACTCAGTAAATTATATCCCTGTTCAAAATTTGTAATTTTTCGATCATTGCTTATAAATATGCATTTTTCTCTACTTTCTATCTCAGTATAAATACTTGATGGCATATAGTCTAGAGCTCCTAAAGCCCATATTTCTTTACTAAGCTGATCACCTCTACCATAATAATATAGATCTAACGTTCTTAAATTAGTCTCATTGATCTTAGATAAAGATACAACAGGTACGATATGAATTAATCCAAATGTAACACAAAGAAACATCAAAAGAATAGTAATTCTTTTCCTTCCTTTGCATACAGCACCTCCAATTAATGCGCAAATTGGTATTGCTATAATTAATAATCGACAGCTAAATTGTATAAAATTAGGTCTAGGCATAATTCTCCAGGGAAATATATTTGATGTCATCAAAATTATCAGAATGACGCTAAAAGAACAAATAAGAACTTTAGGATTCTTTTTCATTAAAAATAGAGATATAATGACTACTAAAATTTGGATGATACCAATGCTCATATTAATTGCATTGTTTTTTTCACCCCAAATTAAACCTGTTCCTGAACGAATATCTATAATTTGCGATAAAGAAAGTAGACTATTAATGAAACTATCATCAAAAAAATATGTGGAAACTCTATATATTCCTAACTGTAATTGCTCTATCATTGGAAAGAGGAAAAAAGCCGTCAATCCTAAAGCCAATACTATAGCTTTAAATAAGCTTTTCCACTTTTCTACATTCATTTTTTTTAGATTTAGCATTATATAGATTCCAAAAGCTATACAAATTAAGAAAAAACTTATATTATGAGTCAAGAGCAAAAGAGAAAAACCAATGCTGAGCAATAGCCACGGATTATCATTTTTTTCTATTAAATAGTAAGCACCCAGTATAATAATTGGAACTATTGCAAAAGCGAACACTTCACCTAAGGCCCCTCTATAAAAAACATCTGTTATATAGTAACCGGAAAAAATATATAAAGTGCTAGAAATTGCACCACTCAATAAACTATTAAATATTTTATAAGAGCACATAAACATAAAAAGCGCAGAAATCATCACACATAAAAGCAGTAACACTTTATAACTAATAGTTATATTTAATCCTAGCACATTCAAGAAGGATGGTATATATATTAAAAAATTTGAATAAAACAAAGGTGAAGCATAGCCATAACCATAACATTGATTGTAAAATAACGAAGGAAAATAATCGTGATATCTAATTGCCTGTGCCAGAGAATAGATTCTTGCTATATGATAATCTGTATCATGTCCAGTATACAGTGAAACAGAAGTAAATAGAGGCAAACAAAATATCAATGTTATGAACAAGATAAATAATAATATTAGCATTTTTTTCTTCATGATGTTTTTTTCACACTTTTCAGTTTAAACTTTGATGTCGTCACTTCTGTTATCGAGCAAGCCTCCGTTGCTTCATCGAACTCAGGGTTTTCCCAATACTGAACAATTAGATAATCAACATCATAATAATCTAAATAGCCACAAGATCGAGCATAATCTTCCGTAGCCGGATCTTCCCAATCATAATGCCTGCGAGCGAGATCATAGAAAATCCAATCAACACGATTCCAGATATAATAATAATCTCTTGCTGTAAAAATCTGATATACATTAGGCAGGAAAGTTCTTACTCCCTCTGCATGAGAAATAATTGTTGGCTGGTGTGCTTCATTAAATCGATCCTGATCCCGCTCAATTAATTTCTCAAGAATATGAATCGCCTCAATCTCTTCATCACTGATTTTAACAATTGGATTGACTGTTTTCCCGCCATTAACATGGAAAGTGTACAATCCCCAGTCAGAATTTAAATAGGATGCAATATGGCCCACAAGAATCTCAGCGCAAAGGATTAATAGTAAGCCTTGTTTTAACCATTCACGCTGTTCCAGCCATTGTATAACAGCCAAAATAATCAACATCTCTGTAAATGGATTAAATAAAACTTCAACAGTTCGATAAAAAACATTAGATGCTATCAAATAGGCCACAGCTGTCGTTGCTAAAGGATTTAAGAAAAGAATAAGCATCATAACAAACAATGATTTTATATACTTTTGCTCTTCAGAATGTGCTTTCCAAAGAATCAATATTACTCCGAACCAGCGTATTACATTCAAAATGTTATCAAAAGCATGGGAATAAATAAAATAATAATCTTTAACCATATCATAATCTTGATGGTTATTAAAATAATACGCGTAGTCATATAAGTAATCAGGCTTAAAGAAATTAACATATGCTGAAAATAACATCATGAGTATTGGAATAAGAACAAAGAAAATAAATTTGCCATATCTAAAAAAGAATTCCTCAATTTTCTCAATGATTCTCTTCATCAGCTTAGTAAATCGCAAACTATAATAGGCGATGAAAACAATTGCTATTGTCGGAGCAATCCAGGGTACTTCTTTATTCCGACTAAACATCGCTACGGCATAAACAGCCATAGGCAGGACAATAATGGACATATCAACAAATGCATTTGTTTTCTGACTCACAAAAAGGTAAGCTGCCAGGCTGAATAAAATCGCAAAGGAAATAAACAGATATGAAGAAGAACAAGCCAATCCAGCACCAACAATGAACATCATAACATACTTCAAAGGTTCTTCTTTATCCCGCAGCCAACAATAGGCCGTATAAATTAAATACGCTGCAAGTAAAGTGCGGTATGTGTTGCCATAAAACGCAAAAGCAACACGCCAATAATAGAAATTACTGAAAAACAAAGTAAAAGCGATCAGTACATATTTTACACTTTTTTGTTTGATCTTTAATCCTTCCGCAAAATTAGCAATCAACATCGAGGATATTAGAGAGTAAATCATTCCTAATCCCCATGTTGAAATTACAATATTATCAATTTGACCACCAATCCCCAACAACGTCGAAGGAACATTAATCGCATGACATAAGAATGTGCCAAAATGATAATATCCTTGAAACAAATATAATGCATCCCATTCTGCCCCAATTTGTCCTGAATACAAGTTAAACAAATTCAAATGCTGATTATCAATATTCTGGGCAATATAATTCAGGTACATTGGCGAATCAGAAAAACCGATATCAATAAACAAGTGATAGAACACAGCTACAAAGACAAGAAACGACACAAGAATCCAACATAGATTCCAGTGCCAATAGCGTTTAAATAATTCTCGAATATGAAATAAAGAATAAACGATCAAGCAGCCTAAAATAAGATAGCTGCTCGCATAGATCCAATAAACAGAGCCGTTAAAGAACTGAACAGGATAGTAACACAACTGCAGCGTACATAGTAAGAGAACAAAGCCCAGCGGGGCAGTAAAGCCTGAAGGCTTCAGTTTTAACATTTTTTCTGCCAACAAGCCATAGCCCGCACTGCAGAATATAACTAGCATCACCGCTAATAGTATTTTAATCATATTCCAATCACCTTGTAAATCATATCATAGATTAATGGTACTTTCTATAAAAGCCGGCCCAGAAAACACTGGAACCGGCCTGATTTTGCTCATTTTTTATCTTTGTTGGATGTTAATTTTACAATCAACGACATCGTTAAATAATTAATTGGAATGGTCAGCGGCAAGGCAAAGGCTTTGGCAAACAGCTTGTCAACGCCTAACCAATTTACGAAAATCACTGTCATCACCATATTAATTATGATTCCTGGAAGATAACTGATTGGAAAAGAAATAAAGCTTTTCCAATTTGGCTTTTCATGATAAGTAAAGCGCATATTCAAAAAGTACGAAAAGAACATTGGAACGACATCCCCAAGCAAGCTTGAAGTAGATACTGCAATACTGAAGCTAACGAAAATCATATATAATATTTGCGATAAAATAGTATTGAACGCCCCGATAAACGCAAATGACAAAAAACTCTTACTTAGAAATTTATCTTTAATTTTTTCAATCATATTGAACTCCTTAACTCATTAACCTTATCTAGTTTATCATATTTTAGCTTAGAAAGCTCTCTTAAAATTCAAATAAAAAGGCTTGAATGCGATAAGCAAACAAGTCCTTAGTAATTATTCAGTTTTAATTCAGTAAGATCACGATAGACTTTCTTGTAATCAGCCTCTAAGTCATGAATCACAAACATCAATTCTTCTGGGACCTGTTTATGCTTGTCCGTAAAATCATGACAAGCTTTTAATCCCATATCCATAGCTTTGATTGACTGATTCAAAATTTCTTCATCACTATCTGCCATCATGGTTTTAATTTTTTCCGCCATTTCAGACATCATTGCCATAATTCCAGTAGAATCTGCCGCATTTTCTCCATAGGAATTAATCCGACTCGTCAGTTCTGTTTCATGCTTTTGAAAGACATCTAATGAATGCTTCAGGGTTTCTCTTAGTTTCTCCGATTGTGCTTCAACTAGATATTCCTTAAAAGTAGAAGCGCCCATATGACATCCTCTTAATAATTCGTTTAAATCTTTTACGATTTCACTATCCATAGAATTCATTTTCACTCACCTCTGGAAATAGTATTACCCATTTTGAAATGATTCTATCCTTTTTCCTATCGGTAATTGCTTAAATATCCACAAACAGCAGGTTAACAACGAAATCAGGGCTGAAACTTTTTGAATTCCTGTTCCGGAATAAATGACAACAATTTTCCCAGAGGTTACATTGTTATTGTTGACTTCAATCAGTCCAAGATCTTTATTTTTCGTTAAAATGAGATGAACTTTATTTCCGCTGTTATCTATGGCATATGCCGAATACCCTTTATAATAAGTCATAGGAACTAACAATTTGGCATTCGCTTGAACATTGGTGATTTCAAAGCTTGTTTGGATACCCTTTTTTTCCAGCAAACAGGCAATTTCCTGGTGATCAACAGTCACACAGCGCGAGGCCGTTCTATAATCCGTCTGCGCTGCAGGCAGATAATCCGCTCCCGCAATTTCCGGCCTAACGTAAAAGGAATCACCATAATAAGGATCCAGTAAAGTACCATCAATTAACGACTCATACGGCATATCAATGCCGAATACAATTGGCCGCTCAATCACTGGCAAGATTCGGATCAGACCGAGCCCTGCTCCAGCAATCATCAAAACAGAGATCACCGCTGAACTTCTTTTATTAAAGAAACGAACAGTGATTACCGCAGCAACAGGACATAAAAATAAATCCGCAAGGCTCATCAAACGCCATGGGAATTGAATGATCCTCATCCATGCAAAATATTCCCAGGGAAATAATCGACTGCATAGAAAATAGCAAAAATAGCCTAAACCGCAAAGCAAACAGAGGAACTTCCTTTCTTCCGTTTTCTTCTGGTCAAACAGAAAAATTCCAAGCAAGGGCAGTACGAGAATTAAAAGCCCTAAATTCGTGCTTAATGCCTGACCCGGCTCATTGAAAACACTGGAAACCGCAAAATTCATTGTCATTTCAGTATACTGCCAAGCATTCAGGGCTGTAGCTGCTAAGTCGGAGCTTCCTGCATAATAATGCAAATATAATTCCTGACTGGTTATTTGTTCCAACATGGGCCAAAGATAAAAAGAACACAAACCAAGCGACCACAATACTGCTTTGACAATTGCAACAATTCTGTGCTTTTGCTGACTTAGTTCATGATGACGAAAGAGAATAAACACGCCAAAGCTCAAAACCATTAAATAAAAGGAAATAGTATGGGAGAGCAACAGCCCCGAATATCCTGCTGCCAGCCACGGCCACTTTTTATTATCAGCCCAAAGGACTTCATAGATACCGATTAAAGCCACTGGCATAAAGACAAAGGCCAATACTTCCCCCAATGCTCCACGTACGTAAATATCCGTCAATCGATAAAGCGAGAAAATATAAAGAAAGGAAGAAAAGTATGCTGCCAATTGTCGCTTACTAATCTTCATTGTCAAAATTCCCATAAATCCTGCTGAAAAGAAACCGCAAAGCAACAACAGGAATTGATAACTGCGCGCCAGACTTAAGCCGGCATTATAGAGCAAAGCAGGTAGTACCAGGAAAAAATCACTATAAAAGAGTGGGCTGGCATAGCCAAAATTGTTATTCTTGTAGGGATAAATCCTCGGCAAAAAAACGCCTTCTTTAAAACTCTGTGCCAAGCCTTCAATTCGGCTTAAATGAAAACATGTGTCATGTTCTAAATTTACGCCATGAAACCAATAAGGGGCCAACGAGATCAGGGCTATGCCAAAACAGAACAGGGCAAAAAGCAACCATTGTTTTCGCTTCATCATATATCCCCCTTACCCAAAATACCAGCTCGGAAACCAGCGCATAAATCCATCAATATAGGTCTGCGTTGTTCCAAACCCCGCCGTTGCTGGCAGGAATAAAACAAAAAGCAAAATACAAACAAGCGTAAAAATCCTTATGCGCTTTTCATATCGGACATCCTTCTCCACTAAACATTTCAAACCATATACAAGTGCAATGATCAAAAAAGGGACAGATGGATAATAGTGATAAATGAATACACAGCGGGTAACCAACATCCAAGGAATGAGCTGAGCCAGGTAGCATACTAAGATCATTCCTGCCATCTTCGACTTATTCTTAATTAACTGATAAGCGCAAAAGAAGATCGCCACCAATCCCGACCACCAGAGGAGCGGATGACCAAAAGCGGATATTGTATAAACAACGTTTTGACTGATGTGATGATAATACCAAATTGGACGGGCATCCAGGATCCATTGCCACCATACCGATTGGAATGGGTGAGTCGCATCCAGATTCGCGTGGTAATTATACATCCCCATTGTCTGCTTGAAAACTCCGCTTAGACTCCAGCCTTCTCCACGATAAAGTATACAAGGCAAATAGGATAGCGCATAAATTATTAACGGAACAAGCACAAACCACAAACAGCACCAAAGTAGAGTAATCCAGCAATATCGTGGAAAGACTTCTATTCTGTGCTTTTCCTCTATAGTTGGCTCCTTGCTTTTCTTCGCTCGCTGATATTCACAATACCGCTGAATCAAGCTGCTGAAAAAAAGAACGGCCAATCCAATTCCTGCATATACACCAGTCCATTTAACCGCGATTCCAATTCCCATACTGATTCCAGCAGCAGCCAATAAACCCAATGTTTTTTTGAAATCATCTTCATAAAAACTCATCCTCCAATAACGGATCATGAAATAAGTCATCAGCAAAATAAAGAACACAGAGAAAGGTTCTAAGGTTGCAATTCGCGCTGTCGTTAGATGCATAAAATCGCAAGCCAGGAAAATTGCACCTAACGCAGCATAAAATGTTTTCTTAAACAATCTTCGGCAAAGATCATAGATTAGTGGAATCATCGCGGCACTGAATAAAACTCCGCCGATCCGCCATGCAAACGGATTGTTGCCAAGCAGTTTGATAAAGAACGCTATCACTTGGGTTCCCAAAAGCGGATGGACAAAAGCATATAAAACTTGTCCTTCCGCAATTTCCTGAGCGTTTCTTACATGATAAATCTCGTCAAAGTAAGTTTCATTTAAATATAACGGATCAATTTTTAGCATCGACTGCTCGTCAATAACCCATTGTGGATCATAAGTACTTTCAAGATCACTGGAATAAACTGCTAAGGGTAAAAATTCATCAAATCCTGCACGTTTTAAACCAATTTCATTAATTACGTTATTTTTTTCTCCCGCAGTTATGCGAAGATAACGGTAATTCCACTGGCCCTCTATTTTTTTCCATTGCAAATAACTGCTGTTATCAATTTGTGTGATCTTATCCCAGGAAGATAAATCATTCGATCCTTCGATTAACACATTCTTTAAACCAAGCTGATATCCGCTGCTTAACGCGTTATTATTCCCTTCTCCAGATAGTAAATAGATCGTATCAAAAGCACTGCTGCCATCCGTCACTTCCAAAATGAAAGAGTCATTGGCTTGATCCGGCTGCCAGCGTGTCTGGGGTAATTGCCAATCACCTAACTGCCACAAGGCAACGACGAGGAACAGGACTGTGATCGTGCCGCAAATTAAACTGTCAAGTTTCGTCCAATGCAGATCCTTAAACTTTTTATCGCTCGAATCGCTTACGATCTTATTACTAGGTTTCAATTTCTTGTATAGCACATAAGAACCAAACAGAATAATGCTTTCAACCAAAAGTAAACTAATTAATTCTTGATTATGAAAAAGTGATAAACTTATCTCTTTAAACATGACAGAGGACTCCTTTTGATTAATAGTATAGCAGATTCATCTCATGCTTTCTACTCAGTACCTTATTACAATTATTTTACAACTTCACACTTGGTATAGAATTTCTGCAATAAATTGTGTATTATTTTTTTAGTATTACTTTGGGGATTTATTTATACAGGGGAGAAGAAAATGAAGAAGAAATTTTACCCTTATTTCATTTTTTTACTAGCATGTTTAGCAATTGAAATTATTATATGTAATGGACGAACCTGGGAATCACTAATTTTTCCTCAGGCCAAACCGGGTTATCAAATTACCATTCTTGGAAATACCACCTCTGATAATAACGTATTTCCTGATCAAAGCCTACAAACAATACGATTTCAATATTTAAACCAAAATGTTCAAAATATCAAACTCGATCTGCATTGTGAAGGAACCGGATGTCCGACGCCCCTTCAGCTTAATGTCAGCTTCAGTGATGAAGGCCGAGCTCAAATGACTTATAAAGGCCAACATTCCTACGTAGCATCGCTTGAACAGACACACATTCTCCGCCTTCATCCTTATGGCGACATGAGTAATCTTCAAATCTCTTTTTCTAATCCGGATGACGCTCAATTCAAGCTTATAACTGCGGAAGTGAATGTCCGTGTTCCATTAATAATACAACCGCTTAGAATGCTAAGTCTGTTCCTGCTCCTTACAACAGCCTATCAAGTTTACAAGCATCGGGAGTTCTTTCTTCTCCCTTATCGAGGAAGCGAGAAAAGACGGCAACATTGGATCATCTTTGCTGCATCGCTTCACATCTTATTATTTGTACTTGTTCTTTTTTCGAACCCTTTTTTCTGGAAAAACACTGCTTATCCCCATCCTCAGGAATATCATTATTTAGCGGAGGCGCTGGCTCAGGGACAAACATCATTGTTGGTCGAACCAACAGAAGAACTGAAGCAGCTTTCAAATCCTTATGACAGTTCGCTTCGAATCCAGGAAGATGTCTATTATTTCTGGGATTTTGCTTACTACGAAGGAAAATATTATGTCTATTTAGGCATCGGTCCTGAGCTTGTTTTCTATTTACCTTATTTTCTGATGACTGGTAATCATCTGCCTAATCCTATCCCAATAATGATTTCAGAGATCTTTTTTATCCTGGGAATCTTTTTGTTTATAGAAGAAATCGTGAGCCGGTATTATCAAAGAAAAGTCCCATTCGGTTTAAGTCTATTACTGAGCTCAGTCGCGGTTTTAGGCTGTGGAGCGTTCTTTATCGCCCGGCGCCCAGACATTTATTCTGTTCCTATTATGATGGCTTTAGCGCTTACCCTATGGGGATGGCTGTTCTGGAACCGTGCACGACGTTCTGATCACACACTGAAGATTAAAAATTTATTGATCGGATCCAGCTGCATGGCTTTCGTTGCTGCATGCAGACCACAATTAATATTGGGTTCATTTTTAGCACTTCTATTCTTTTCCCCAGAATTAAAAAATCTCAAAAAAAGGCAAAATCAAAAATATCTTATCCTTGCTTTACTTCCATTTTTTGTCGTTGCAGCAGGATTGATGTTTTATAATTGGACACGCTTTGATTCTCCATTTGATTTTGGCTCCAATTATAACCTGACTACCAATGACATGACTCGCCGCGGATTCGTTTTTGATCGGTTCTTTACCGGAATCTTCACTTATCTATTCCAACTACCGAATATACAGACAACCTTTCCTTACCTCCAATATGTGTCATTCGAAACAAACTATATCGGAGAGATCACCCGTGAATCAACGACAGGCGGTTTATTATCGTGTAATCCTGTTCTTTATTTTGCATTCCTTTTGCCCCTTCTAAAGAAAAATAAAAATCAAAACTTTATTTATTTACCAATCGCATTTCTGATTACGGGTATCCTTATTATGTTTATTGATATCCAAGGTGCTGGCCTGCTGCAGCGATATATCTCTGACTTTGCACTCTTTATTTTTATAGGAATGATCCTCATTCTCTTTTCTCTTTACACGCAAACTAAAAGACTTGAGGTAAAGAAAATCCTGTTTTACTCAACATTAGTTCTCTGTTTAATCAGTCTTCTTTATAACTTATCGCTATTCTTACTTCCGGACGCCGATAATATTGCATTGACAAATCCTCAGCTTTATTCACAAATTTTCAGCTTATTCCATTAAAGAAAGGGGAAGAACCATGCAGCCAATGTCTTTAGCCTTCTTAGCTTTCTTTTTATTCAGTTTGTTTCTATATTATGTCATCCCACACCGAATCCAACGATACGTACTTGCGCTTATCAATTTATTCTATGTTAGTACCTTTGGAGTTTTGAGTCTAATTTATTTACTGATTGCAAGCTTCGCTGTCTATATTTTTGGGATGCGACTAAGCAAAACAAGAAGGAGAAATTCAGGTTCTGATTTAAGCTTCGCTATCTGTTTGTTTGTAGCAGGTCTTGCTATTTTTAAGTATTCCCGGCTTTTATTTCCAATTCTTCATTTTTCATGGCTTGCCCCTGTCGGCATTTCATTTTATACCTTTAAAGCGATCAGTTACTGTGTAGACGTTGCAAAAGGAAGATTAGAAGCAGAGTCCAGTTACTTAAATTGTTGGCTTTATCTCTCTTTCTTTCCTGTTTTTACTGCTGGCCCGATTAATCGTCCGAAATCATTTTTCGCACAGCTCAAAAAAAGACGTACTTGGAAACCACAACGTGTCGAAGCAGGCTTAATTCGAGCCGCCTTCGGATGCTTTGAAAAGGTAGTGATTGCTGATAATCTCTTAATTTTAATCGATTCAATTTATTTACAGTGGCAAAGCGCTTCTGGTGGATTACTATGGATCGCTATGCTTTTATATTCATTTCAAATTTATTTAGACTTTGATGCTTATTCCAATATCGCAATCGGACTCTCCCGTTGTTTGGGTTTTAAGATTGAAGAAAACTTTAAAACTCCCTACCTTGCTGAAAATATCTCAGAATTCTGGAGACGTTGGCATATTTCCTTAAGTTCCTGGCTGCGTGATTATATCTATATTCCTCTAGGCGGAAATCGAAAAGGGACCTCGAAAAAATACAGAAACTTAATCATTGTTTTCTTGATCAGCGGATTATGGCACGGCGCCTCTTGGTCCTTTGTTTTCTGGGGGCTCTTTCATGGGCTGCTGCAAATTGTTGAACAGCTTATACATTTATCAAAGGAAACTTCAAATTCTTGGGTTCGTTGCTTAAAGATCCTATTGAATTTTATTTTAGTCACTATTTCTTGGGTCTTCTTTAAAGTTACTGACATTCATCAAGCATTGGCAATGCTGCAAAAAGCTTTGTTTTTTCCATCTTTTAAGCTTGATCTAAATGTACTTAAAATCTCGCCTACAGAATTAATGATTGCTTTATTCTTTATATCCGTCATCATTATCTTAGATATTCTGCGAAACCGCGCAGACATGATTAAATGGTTTAGAAAAAGAAATTTGATTATCCGCTTCTTCGTTTATATTATATTATTTTCCACGTTCTTAATACTTGGCGTCTATGGAACTGGCTATGATGCAAATCAGTTCATTTATATTCAATTTTAACAGAAGAAGGTGATGAATATGAAAAAAACAATTCAATTCTTGATTAAATGTCTATTGCTTATCTTAATCGCTTGTATGTTGATGACCTATTTTTCCATTGTCCTGCGTCCTAAATACTACGAAGCGCCGGATGATACGACAAACAAAACGGAAGGCTTCTATGCGCTTGAAAAGAATTCGTTGGACGCTCTTTTTCTTGGCTCTAGTCATTCTTACTACGCCTTTAACCCCGCCGTTCTCTGGAAAAAAACAGGGGCTTACAGTTACGTCTTCGCAGGAGAATGTCAGCCGTTCTCTCAGACCTATTACTATCTCAAGCAAGCATTAAACACGCAGACCCCACAAGTCATTGTGCTCGATGTTTTCGGCCTTCTAGACAGTGCAAAAGCCTGTCAGACAGATGGAATTTATAAAAAGAATTCCGAAGGTCTGCGTAATGAAATCTATCGTGCACAGTCTTTAAAAGAGATCAGTGATCAGTCCTTGAAATTAGATTACTTGTTTGATTTAAGACTCTATCACTCACGATGGAATGAAATGACCCTAGATGATTTTAAGTTTCCCTTCGAAAAACATTTTAATCCCTTCTTCGGCTGGACCCTGGGTTATCCAGAATCTGATAAAAAAATAGAACGAGACATTTATCAACAAACTGAAACTGTAAAACCTGATAAAACAAATTTACAGTACTTAGACAAAATAATTGAGCTGTGTAAGAAAAATGATTTACCACTTTTATTAGTTAAAACCCCATTTTATGTGACTCAGCACGAATACAATATGCTTCAATCTATAAAACAATATGTTCAAGGCAAAGGCCTTCAGTTTATTGACTTCAATGATCTGTATGAAGAAATGAATTTTCATTTCGATCAAGATGGAGATATCTGGCATACTAACATTCGTGGATCCACTAAATTAATGAATAAATTAATTGGCATTCTAGAGCAGGAGTATCATTTAGGTACAGCAAAAACAAATAAAATCGAGTCTTATGAAACAGCTTTAGACCAGCTTTATAACGATACGATGGAGAAGCTGTTACAAAGTGTCGATGATATTTACAATTATTTCGATTATATTCAGAAATCCGGTTTTACTTTTGCCATCAGTTATCAAGGGACGGAAGAACGCTCCTTTATCGGCGAATATGAAAATCAAATGTTGAATGAGACTGGTATCCAATTTGACTTTATCGAGAACAAAGATAAAGATTTCATTATGGTTACACAAAATGATCAAGTTTTGTTTTATAATGACGACGATCAGTCAAATCAAGAATACAAGACTGATAAAAACATTATAGAATTTAAAGACAATTGCATCCTTGTTGATAATAAGCAAGAAGCTTCAGAAGAACCTGGACTTAAAATAGTAATTATAGATACCCAGGGAAGAGTTCTTGATTCTTTATATATTGACTATTCGATGGTATTTTGGTTGAAAAATCGTTGACTTAACCTAGTTCGAGTTAATGTAATTAATAAGCTCTTCAACGCATTTTTCATTCTCAAATTGATTAATATCATAAGACAACTTCTCATATTCTCCACTTATTAAATTTTTAAGTTGATTCTTAATTTCGCTTACTTCATAAGGAGTACACGTATAATTTAATTCAGAAAAGATTCTAAAAGTTGGGCTATTTTTCATCGCTAAAATAAATAATGGTTTTTTAAGAAGAATGTATTCTAAACTTTTTGAAGGAAAATAAGGCTGCAATGAATCTGTTTCCAAAATTGTATCAAACAATAGTAATACATCTGAAGATATCATTTCCTGCATAGCTTCTGCATAAGGAATTTTATCATATACTTTTATTATTGAAGTCAATTTAAAAGTTTCTATTTGTTTCTTATACCTCTCTATTAACTCCCCATAAAAAGTAATCTGCAATTTATCTTTTAAATTAGGGATTTCATCTTTCAACTGATTCAAAGCAATCAGAAATTTATCAATTTTTCTAAGCCCATAGATTCTGCCAAAGTGAGCAAGCTTCAATTTATTATCACTTTTTTCTATATTTGAACTTGAAGCTATAATCAGATCTTCATAAAGCTTCCAGCCTTCTATATAATTTAATGGAATTATAATTGATTTCTTTCTTAATTCATCTTTGTTTTTGTAATGCGAAATCATAAAATCACGCTGTTCTTCACATATAAAAATTAATTTATCAGCTTTTTTCATTGCGATCTTTTCATAAAACCCATTCATATATATAAAGATATATACTAAAAACCCAACTTTATTCAATAATGAATATTCCCTAAAACTCTCTTTATCATATTTATATGGTGATTTGTAAAGCGGATCAGAAAAAGACGCTATCCACTTAACATTTTTGCGCAATTTAACTAAATACGCTGCTAAATGAGTAAATGCAGGAACTGAAGATGAATAAACAAAATCATAAGAGATTTTATTTGTTTTCTTCACACAAAAAAAACAATATCTTATGATATTATAAATTCCTTCAAGAACATTCCTTTTATCAGCGGTAGCAATAGCTTGCTCATATTTACAAACATATTCAATCGAAAACTTCTTCCAATTATCGTCCTTATTAAGTTCTTCTTCGAGTCCTTCATCATTCTTTCCTTTTAAAGCCACTACATCCATCATGCAATCTAAATTTCGCAAGTGTTTATAGCTAATCAAAGTAACTGTATCATTAAAAGGAATGAATCCCCCTGGAATTATAAGCATTCTTTTTTTAGTCATGCCGTTCACTTAGCTCCTTTTTTAACATAGCTATTTCATATGTCATATTTTTTATTTGTTCATTTAACAAAGATATTTTAAGAAACAAATAAAAGCTAAGTAAATATAGCAGGAATATCATAATTAGAAAAAGAGTGTTTACAGCAACAGCTATATTTAAAGCATTTGAAATGGAATATACTATCTGCGGAAATATACTGATAAAGATAATCCCTAGAGACCACAAAGTCCAAACTATTGAATACTTTATATTCATCTTATGCTTTTTTGAACATGAAATAACAAATATAAATGTTAATATAGAAGCTGCACATAACGCTATTTGTAAATATAAAGACATATCATAACGCCCCCTGTCACTGAATGAAGATTATACTAATCAATACATTAATCATAAATTTGCCTGACTTAAATATTCCATCAAAATAGCTAACTCCACTTTCTCTCTGTTCCATAGAAACTTGTGTTTCACAAACCTTTAAATTATTTTTTAAAATATGTGTTAGTGCGTCAGATTCACTAACAAAATTCATTTCATACGCAAATTCTTTAAGCACTCTTTTACCTAAAGCTCTCATACCACTTGTAGGATCATCAATTCTTTTTCCTGTTTTAAGTTTTATGGCTAAACTAATCAATCTGCTGCCTATCATGCGTAAACTCCAAGGCTTTTTTTGATTTATATATCTTGAGCCAATTACGTAATCATACCCCTCATTTAATTTATCCAGTAAGCTTTTAATATAAACTGGAGGATGCTGACCATCACCATCAATAACTATAGCTGCATCATAGTTATTCTCATATGCATATCTAAATCCCATTTGAGTCACACCCGCTAATCCAATATTTACAGGCAAATCTAAATGATTTATTTTCATCGAATTAAGCAAATAAGCAGAATTATCCACACTGCAATCATTTATAACAAGATAATCATAACTTAATTCGTTAATTTTCCCCATAAGATTAGGAATGTTTTCTGATTCATTATAGGCAGGAATTATTACAAGAACTTTCATTTTTGATCACCCTATTAAGTTTAGCATATTTTTTCATAATATGAAAATAAAACCTGAGTAGCAAGTAGAAAGAGGAAATAAGAGAAAGAAATTAAGCATAGAAGCAAGAAACATCCTCCAAGCCGAGATTTTGTAACTCATACAAAAAAGATTGTTCCGCTGAAACGTAGCCAAGAATCTTTCTTTTTTTATTGTTGATTTGTATATTGATGGATAAAGATTTTACTTTAATGATGGTATTGGCGTTTGTCCCTTTTTAATGAAGCGCCGGATAAGTCCGTTACAGTTTTCATTACTTGCACGATCGCATGAATGATAGGGTCTGCCAAAATATATAGAGATACGTTTCTCATTTGTGCCTCATTTACACTCAATATCAACGGATGACAGAGCATTTGATTTGACTTCACTTACAATCAAATCAATAAGATCTTTCGTTTTATCCTGCTTTGATATATTGGAAGCTTAATTGACTTTCGTCCGCTTTTGAAAAGCAGCAGAAGCAGATAATTCATGGCGTTTGATAAGGTCTGAATCTCGAACAGAGATGAAGCATTTTTGATGATCGAATATACATTGGAAACAGAAGTGCCGACGTCAAAGGCAAGAGAGCAAATAAGAACAGTTCTTCCTGTATTCCGTTTTATGCACTTGCGAAAAACATCACACGCTCATAATGTTCAAAGGACAGATATTTATATTTATTGGTAGTTGTAATAGAATCGGATTTGTCCATAGAATAATATCTCTTCTGTTTTAGTCGACATAATGATACTACTTCTATGGGCTTTTTTCATGCATTCTTAATTTCACTTTCATTTTACAATTAACATTATGAAAATAAATACATTTTCACTTAAGTGATTTTATTTGTATTTTACTATATTAGCCCTTTAGCCAAACAGTTCTATTAATAATATCTCTGTAGCTTTGGATAATTTTAACTACTTTAATGGAAATACTATCATCACTATAATCCTCTGCTTCTATAGAAATTTCTTTATTCTCATTTATAGCGAACGCCATATTTACACTTTGAATAAAAGTTTCAGTTGATATACCTCCAATAAATAAAGATCCCTTATCTAAGACCTCAGGTATCTCTGTACTTGTTCTTATTAAGACAGCCGGAAATCTTAAAATAGAACTTTCATCAGATAGAGTACCACTATCACAAAGAACACAAAAAGTATTTTTTTGAAACTTATTATAATCAAAAAAACAAATGGTTTCATATTTTTTACAAGTGAGTCAAATATGAAATCGCGTTTATCTAACCTTTTTTTCTAGGATGTGTACTATATATAGTAGGTAAGTTATAAGTTTAAGCTACTTTATTTATGGCATTCATTAGAGAAATATAATTAGATTCAATATCAACATTTTCTTCTCGGTGTGCTGATACGAGTATATATTTTCCATTATGTAAGTTCAATTGTTCTAGTATATTTGATTCTTCAATTTCATCCCGATAGGCGATAAAACCTCTTTCATAGGAAAAACCATAACGAAAATTGTTTTTCCGTCTATACCTTCATTAAATAAATATCTTCTACTATGCTCTTTGATAAACAAATAATTTCAGGACGAGTTTCCAAAATAGTCATTAGTTTAAATTTCTTCATATTCTCCCTCTCTACTAGCCCACATAATCGTAACTAAGTCAGTTGTTCTTATATTTCCTTTACAATGAGTATATCCTACAGGTATATCAACAACTTGAATCTCTTTTCCAGAGACGTAATACTCTCCAATCTCGTCATTACATAAAGAACGTAATTGTATAACCCCTTCTCCTGCAACTACGATAATTTTTCATTTTTAGTATGGTGCCAATGATTTCTTTAGCTATACCCGGATGACTAATATTTACTGATATTTGACCTTGTATAATTGTTTTAATCAATTCAGTAAAGGGATTTCTACTATCTTTATTCATCTTTGGAGGATAGGAGAATTCATCTAATAGTAAATAACTTAAATATGTTGCATATAAATTTTTGCAAAACTCATCCTTCATATTAGCAATTGATAGATTTTCTCTACTTTTTTAAATTTCTTAATTAATGAAGCTATTTCTGACAAAGATTTTTTATAAGAAGGCTCAATCTTATTGATTTCATTATTGCTCTACGTTTCTATACAATTTATAAAAGCAGCCACGATATCATCTATATAAGCAAACTCAATTACACGTTCAGTATCATTAATTACAATATCAATATTATGTGCTATGTTGTAGCAAAATGTTGCAAGCACACTATTATAATTAGATTTCCACCATTTTCCGAAAGCGTTGGTTAATCGAAAAATATAAATATTCGCTCCAGTCTCACGGTGAGTAATTTCTTAATAGTTCCACAGCTTTTTTTGCTTTTTCCATAATCATTATTCTGAATTGCGTAATAGATGAACTAAATAGAATTGGCAAGTATCTCTGATGCAATTTGCATAAATCTATTTTAAATTGGTGTTAACTGCATAAAATTCATTTGAATCTTTAGGCCGATTTACTTCTGCTAGATGCATTATAAAATCACAAGAACATATTGTGTCTTCTAAAGATATTTCTCCTATATTATCAAAGCAAATTACCTCATATCCTTCGGTTCTTAGAGTCAAGCATAAATTCTTACCAATAAAACCACCTGCCTCTATTACTAATATTTTCTTTTTTTGAACTACCTTCTATATAAATATACTCCTTCTAATTATTTATTTCATCTTTGAATAATTCTAACTTTAATAATAATTGCTTCATACTATTTATATCTAAACGATTAGTATTATGAGAAGTGTAGTCTACTAATTCCGCTAATTCATGATTACCTGAACTTATGTATTTATCATAATTTAAATCACGATTATCAGCAGGAATCCTAAAATAATCACCTAAATCAATAGCTTTTATCATTTCTTCTGAAGTTATCAAAGTTTCATATAATTTTTCCCCATGTCTAGTTCCTATATATGAAATTTTCGAATCTGATTTTTTCAACTCTAAAACTGCTTTAGCTAATGTTTCTATAGTCGCGGATGGGGCTTTCTGTACGAAAAGATCACCCTGTTTACCATGTTCAAAAGCATACAAAACCAATTCTACCGCTTCTTCTAGAGTCATCATGAAGCGCGTCATGTCAGGATTAGTAATCGTTATTTCTTTGCCATGATCTATCTGATCACAGAAAAGCGGAATAACGCTCCCTCTTGAAGCCATGACATTTCCATATCTTGTTAAACAGAGAATTGTATCATCTTCCTGTAATTGCCTGCTTCGTGCGATCACATTCTTTTCCATTAAAGCTTTAGTCATCCCCATAGCGTTTATAGGGTAAGCTGCTTTATCCGTACTAAGAAAAATTGCTTTTTTTACTTTATTTTCAACACAAGCATTTATAACATTATCGCTTCCATGAACATTAGTTTTAACCGCTTCCATAGGATAAAACTCACATGAAGGAACCTGTTTCAATGCAGCCGCATGAAAAACATAATCAACGCCGCGAAATACACCTTTAATTGAATTATAATCGCGAACATCACCTATAAAAAACTTTAATTTGTCACTATTATAATATTTTCTCATATCATCTTGTTTTTTTTCATCGCGTGATAATATTCTAATTTCTTTAATACCCGTTTTTAAAAACCTTTGGCATACAGCATTTCCAAACGAACCAGTTCCACCAGTGATTAACAAAACCTTATTATTAAACATTCTATTACACTCCTTTTTCACTTTAATTATATCCTATTTTTTTAGATTTTTAATCTTTTTTTCATAATAACTTTAACATCATAAATTAATTTGCTTTGATTATATTAATTTCTTCTTCTAGTAATCTCATAGAGTCTCCGTATAATAGTCAGACAACATGTTTCTTAACTTCAGAATATTCGTCTGTTTTTTTTTACTATGATGCACTTTTTTATTGGTAATTTTAGTTTGAATATAGAGATCGTGATCTTGCTCATCGTTATTTTAAAAACTCTGAAGTGGCGGTGGACCCATTTCACGTAGTGGAACATCTTACCCTAGATTTCACACGTATTCGTATGGATCTAATGAATCGATCCGCCTATCATAGCCCCGCTTATTCTCTGTTGAAGCACTGGCGTGTTGAAATTATCAACAGCTCCATCGTTCTTACCAGAATCGCAAGCAAACCAACGCCTTAACTGAAAAAGCCTCAATGAAAAGATTCGTGAATTAATCGTTGTTTCTCACGGCTTTTCTAACCTTGATCGCTTTCGCGCTCGCGCTCTTTATTGCTTAAACCCTTCTCTTTTTTATTCCCTAATCCCTATGCTATCTTCAAAGCGACAGAAAAGCACAAAACGCGGCCATTATCGCAAATCCAACCCACAGCCGCCCGCTGATAACACTTCTGATCTTCAATAAACTTGATCTCATTTTACTTATTTTACTTACTTTGAACCTTTAGCAAATCAAAACCACCCGTAAAACGGATGGTTTGCTCTGAGCCTATAAGGCTCTGTTCCTAGCCAGCGCCTCAAGGCGCTGGCTTTCACTTTGTTCAAGCCCCTATTACATTTTGTCTCTTTTGCTGCCCCTAAAGGAGCGTTCGGATTACTTGCCCTGACCCTTAAAAGGGTCTTCGTATTCCTTTACGCTCAGTTTATCCAACACTTTATCTCTTTCTTCTTGTTCCCTTATGTATTTTGCTATTGTCGCTTCATTCAATCCCACTGTACTTACGTAGTATCCTTCCGCCCAAAAGTGTCGGTTCCCAAACTTGTATTTCAAATTTGCATGCTGATCAAACATCATCAGCGCTGATTTTCCTTTCAAATACACCATGAACGAGGATACACTGTATTTTGGCGGAATAGCTAGCAGTAAATGTACATGATCTGGCATCCTATGCCCCTCAATGAACTCCACCCCTTTGTATTTACACAGAGCTTTGATGATATCGATTAAATCTTTTCGATATTGATTATAGATCACTTTTCTTCTATACTTGGGGATGAACACAATGTGATATTTGCACATCCATGCTGTGTGGGCTAATGAATTGTATTTCTTAGCCATTTGAATCACCTTTCCTTTCTTAATAGTAGCTTGAACAACTCTATTCTATTCGGAAAGGTGATTCCACTGTATAACTTTTTTTGTCCACCCGCATAGCGGGTGGTTTTTTGTTTCGCGGGCTTCGCCTGCCCAACCGACTTAAGTCTTCCCGAAATCCACCTTCTGTGGATTTCTCCGTATGATAAAAAACACAGATTTCTCTGTGTTTTCAATGAATGTAATAAAAATGGATATTCAGTCTTTTTGCGCTTTATCGCTTTGACTTTCTATCTATTTTTTCTTTTTTCAAACCCTATACGATTTTATATTACCTTAATTCCTTAGCCTATTTTAAGGCAAGTTTAAAAGATGATTATCAATGTCTGATCGGTATTTACTGGACAAAGAATGTGGTAAACAAGATAGCTCACATTGGATCACCCACTTCGCCTATGCTATAAGCAACGCGAACCTATAATCATAACAGATTACTGGACTTTTTAACTTGTTAAAATTTCGCTTTGATTTATCGGGTTAATTGTAGAGTGCAAACAATATTTCAGGTTAGCAAATTCAACTTCATTTTCTTTTGGATTGGTGATCGGCTCTCTTTCCTATAAAATGCTATTCTACGAAATGAAAACATCCTTTGCATATAAAATTTCAATGATTTATACAGAAACTACAAACAAAATCTGAAGCAACAATTTCTAAATTTGCCGTTGTTGTAATAGGCAATAATCCTTTATTTGCACTACTATCTAGGTAAACACGCAAAACTAATTCTTCAAGAATACTCCAATTACTTACAGTTAGCTATTAAAGACTTAAATACTGAATTTGTTGCTTCTTTTTTCATTTGTAGCTGAACTTAAACCTGAATGCTCAATTTTTTCATTACCCGAAACCAATTAACATTGTAAAGTTCCATTCCGTCTTATTTTCTAAGTTGTTTTTTACTCTACGATGCATCTCAATTGAAATTTTCTAAATCTCTTCGGGATTGTTGTCAACCTTTATTATTTTAAAACTAATTTGAGCACCAGACCACTTTTTTGAAGCGTCCTTTTTTAAAACTCTATACTGTTTTATTACCTATTTGAAAAAGATGTCGATTTCCATTAGCTTTTAATGCGCTCATTTTTATGCATTTTTCATATACATATTATAAAAAAGTCAATACAGCATAGACACGAGGAGCAATTTCTACAACTTATCAGCATTTTTGACCTTATTTTATCTCATTTATACGAGTAAATTCAAAGTTCTATTTTCATCTTTCAGAAGTGAAACTTAACTTTTCAATTGAGCCTCATTTAATTACTCTTTCTTTGTTCTTTATTTTTATTATATTTATTTTAAAAGCTTCAACAACAAAAATATTCATTGCTAAAAAGAAAACTAAAATATTTCTATATGTCATATAATAGTGTATTTGCGAATGATTTCCTAATATCAAAAGCCAAATAAAAGGATATGAAGCTACAAATAATAAAGGAAGCAACGATATAATCTCTTTCTTCAATTTAAAGCAAAGATACAGAAATGAAGAACAAACAATGCCAATATAGCAGTAAAAATATTCTTTTTTTCCAAAATAATTCAAAATATTATCGTGTAGCATTCTTTTATAGTCAATAACATATTCAGTACTGCCATTTATTCTAAATAAACTTTGTTTAACCCCTTCCACAATGATTTCCTATTTAGAATTAAGGATCCGACAATCCATTTTAAAATCCAGGTTAGTCCATATCCTAAACACCAATAAACAGAAAGTAAAATCACTTCTTTCATTAAAATACTGAATGTTTTTTCATTATAATTTATATAAATATAAATTATAATAGGCACTCCCATTGATAATATCGGCACTGTTAAAAAATCAAAAAAATTGACAATTGAACCAACAGTAAATAATATCAAATAGAGCCTTTTTATATTTCCTTTATTTTTCAGCACTAATAGCGAACATATTAGCATAATAATAAAAACACTCATATATTGCATACTGATAGGAATAATATATATGTAGCACATAATGAGACCTATTAATAAAGATAATGGTAACATATAGGATTGACACGTCTCTTTTAAATTAATTAATAAATACATAATTAAAGTATAAAAAATAACCATGTTTATTATCCTGATACCCTGAATATCTGTAAACATGAGTAATGGTTTTAATAGAATTAAATACCCGTGCCAATATCGTGCATAATTATTCACATTCATTGCATTATAAAGACAGTTTTGTCCATTTAACTGCATACTGTTTTGCAACATAAGAATATCTGTTGGATTATCTGCTGAACTTGCAAGAGTATAAAATCTGAATGTACTCCATCCATACCCCTCATTCATTAGTTTGTCTATTGATTTAAGAGCATTATCAGTAATTGAGCTAGTATTTATTGCCATGGAAATAGTTAGTGAAAATATGTAGAATAGCATTAAGAATATAAATAAATATATGATTTTTTTATAAATTTTTTATTAGCACCAACTGAACTCATATTAATTCCCCCTTATAGATTATATTAAACTAATCGCTCTTGACTTCTTTTATCATCACAGTGACATCTATATACTTAAAATATATAATGAAATCAACTAGTTCGATTTTTCAAAATTAAAGAATTTTAAATGATCAAGAACCATATTTTCTATCGTATACTTATCATTAATTTCACTGCAATTTCTGGAAAATTCATATCTAGCATCTTTATCGTGATAAATAATCATGATTTTATCAACCAGATCTTGGATATCTTCATTTTTAAATATTAATCCAATATTGTTCTTCAAACAGAATTCTTTCCCGGCTATACAATTATCAGAGGTTATTACTGGAATATTATATGATGCTGCTTCGTTAATCACTAATCCCCATATTTCTTCCCTTGAAGGTAATACGAATAGATCAGCACTTCTAAAATACCTATCTAGATCTACTTTATCCATATATTGAAAAAAATGAATATTACCTTTTTTCTTTACTGAAATACGATTTAATAACTGTTCTGATGGGATACCTCCTATAATATTTAAAACAATTGGTATATCTAATTTATTTACTGCGTCAATTAATATATCATAGCCTTTTCTGTAAATTTGTTGTCCTATTGACAGAATATTAAAATTTTCATTCCTTTCTGATTTAGACACTAATCTATTTCTACTAATTTCTTTTTCTGTAAGAGACGAAAATCGATAATGCCATATTTTTTCGTTCTTAACACCATAATAGAAAAAATAATCGTCAGTGTATTTACCTGTACTAAAATAGTAACTGTGAAGCAACATGACACCTGAAATCAGTTTATTCATAATGAATCCTCTGTTTACTGGTATCCCCCCATCTGCTTCAAGAATTACAGACACACCATTTAATTTACATAATCCTAAAAATATTAGACCATTTATGCTAGAATAATCTGTATTGAATGCCCATGTAAATTTCCTGCTTTTTAATACTTTTCTAATTGATATAATATTTTTTTATAATCATTTTCTAAAAAGAGACTTTCGAAATTTTTAAAATCATAATTAAACCAATTAGCATCTCTGTCTTCGCTTCTATTTCCTTCAAAAATAACAAACAATTCAACATATTTTCCTAGTTGATTAAAAAACTCTATACGATAAGGCGCTGGTAAATTTGTCAACCATAATATTTTTTCCATAAACTTTAAATACTTGCTCTTACTAAATTAGAGTTTATTATCAAGTATCCCTTTCTTCACTTTAAATTTTTTTGTGCTCTTTTGATTCATTGAGTTTATCCTTTTAATACATATATTTACAATTAGTCCAATTTTCACACTTTTATTCATTTTTGGCACAATCTAGTTCCAAAAGTTTATTCTTCACTTGAATAACATCTAATAAAATCGTATTATTGGACTAAATTTCTTAAATCTAACTCTATCCTGATCACTATCGACAAAGTATTTATCGCAAGGTACACGATAGAAATTTCCAAAATCAATTGTATGAACATATTCTTTCTTCATTTTTTAGCAATGTTTCATATAGTTTCTCTCTATTTCAGAATCCAATTATTCAATTCTCTCTTTTACAATTAAACAATTCTTTAATAACAGTTGCAAGAACTTTAATACTTCAAGACGTTTTTTTACACTAATAGATCACCACTATTATCATTTTCAAATGCAAATACAATTAGTTCAGCAGCTTCTTCATGAAATTTATGTTTATTATTATAATATAATCTACACATATCATCTTGTTTTTTTCTCATCTATTAAAAAAATACGTATTTCCTTTATTTCACTTTCTAAAAATCGATTTTCAACTGTATTTCCAAAACTACTTATGCCTCCTGTTATCATTATCACTTTATTCTTAAACATATTCCACTTTTAAGCTATACGCCCAGTTCTCCTTTCATCTTAATAAATAAGCTAGGTTAAATAGATTAATCACCCATTTAACGTTTACTAATTGATTATAACATTTTCCTGCTAATCTTTCATTAAATCTATCATTTTACGAGTTTGTATTACATTGTTTTTTTCTTTTAATATAAATTCCCGAGCCTTTAATCCAGTTTTTTTACGGGTTTCTTCCGACAAACTCAATACTTCATCTATTTTCTTTGACATTCCTTCAACACTTTCGTCATCAAACAGATATACATATTCATAATATTCCTCTGGCATTCCCACTAACTTTGTTGTTAATAAAGGTGTACCCGATGTCATATACTCCATATTTTTTGAAGGAAACGAATATTTTGTAAATTCTTCTTCTGATGGCCTAGGATTTATTAATAGATCAGAATTACTTTGATATACAAGCACTTCGTCATTCGGTTGAATGCCATGATATTGGATTTGTTTCTCTTTTTTTGCCACTTTTTCTATATAGCCAACTTCATCTCCTGAACCAAATATATGCAATATAATATTTTTATGTTTCAATAGCAATATTGCCTCAATTAATTTATCAACTCCATTTTTTTTGTTACAATTTCCTGCATACAGACAAATTTTTGCAGAACTAAATTTATTTTCTTCTTGTTTTTCAATAACTCGTTTGATATCTGATATTCCCTCAATTATTTTAAAAGGTTTTCCAGTTTTGTTTAATTTTAAGTTCATTTCTTTTGTCATGAAAACATAATGTGTGCACATTTGAATTACAAGATAATAAAGTTTTAAAAAAATTTTGGTACTTATTACATCTTCAGGTAAATCTGTAACAATACCTAATACTTTTTTTCCAAGTAATCGATAAGCAATTGCGCAGCCTAATGAATTAGGCATAGATAAAATATCACATACCATAAACGAACTAGATTCTTTACATGCAAAAAAAAGCCCTTTAAAAAAACTTAAAACCAAAATCAATAAATCTTTTATTATAGGAATGTTAAGTATAGGCAAATAATAAAATTTAACATTTTCTACCGAGTCGTTTCGCTCTATAATAAATATTTTTTGTGAAATAATTCGACTCATTGGCAAAGAAGACAAACATTGTACATTAATGCCGTTTAAACTTAGTCCTTCTACTAATAATCTATTAAATTTTTGAACTTGTATTCCCGGCTTCACCGCAGAATTCACATATAATTCTTTATACTTTACTTCGGAGCAAAGGTAAGATGTATAGATAACAGTTTTAGTCTTCATGTGGATATTCTCCTTTATCAATGATTCTAAATAATTCTAAATTAATGCTTTAAAATTAATTTATGCTATCCTTGAGTATTGTGCTTACAAATTTTATTATACACCTTAACCAGATCGCCAGTGTTTTTTTTCTGATCGAATTTTAATTTCATTTCTTTTCGAGCATTTAAAGACAAACTGTTTGCAATTTCTTCGTTTTGCATTATTTCCTGAATATAATGCGCAGCTAAGTATGGTTCATCAAATGGATAAAAATATAAACTCTCTTTATGTTTTCCGAAGCAACTGCTGCCACCTACATAGCTTGCTACACTTGGCACCCCTAAATACATGGCCTCAGCCAAAGAATTAGAACTATTTTCTATTGAAGAGGCACAGTAGAAAACATGGCTTTCTAAAAGCGTTCTCTTAACTTCTTCCTCCGTTAATAGCCCCAAAAAAACAACATTATTTTCTAAGCCGTATGACTTTATCAACTTTCTTATATAATTATTATATGACACCCCGAGCTTTATCGCTAAGGATGTTTGTTTTGTAATATCATCTCCACCTATACGACAGAGCACATCAGGCATAGTCTGCTTTAATAGTTTTAATGTTTCTAATATCATATGCATTGCTTTTAATGGATAACCTGCTTGTGAAACAAAAATAGTATTTCGTTTACATGTTTTTATCGTCCATTCTCCGGAATAAAAAGACGCTCTCAAAATTTCATTGACTTTAAAATATTCAATACGTGGATTCAAAATCTTAACCGCTGCATAATCCCAATCAGTACGACCTATGCAATATCTTGCTTTTTCATATACTTTTACTTCCTTTAGCCCTCGTTTAACAAAAACATTTTGATTTAATTTCATATAAATCGGCAATATTAAATTATAAGCTTTACTATACATATTATAATTAGCCAAATAATGAAAAGAACAAAAGCTAATTAAGCCTTGAATAGATACAACAGTTTTTGATAAATCCAGAATGCAAGCCACATCAAAGGCCCAGTCTTGTTCAGCTCCAAAAATATGATAAACATCATACTCATCACTTAATAGCATTTCTTTTAAACCTTTTACATTTTTATACGTGATGTGTTGATATTTTATCTTTTCAAAATGTGTTACCTTCTTATTATGCATCCCTTTTTCAAGTACGGAATAACTAATCGTAACATCATCCCTTTGGCTTAGGTTAATAGATATTCCTTCAAGCCACCCTCCGAATGGATCTGCCCTTAGACCAAAAACTTCTGCAATTTTTGGAGAAAATTTACTCGCCAATATTAAAATCTTCATTTTAATCCTTCTTTCTTACTAAACCCTTTCAAACATAACCCTTTTAATATGAGTATGCCATTATCTCTTAAATCCTTTATTATTAATTGGCTTAAAAAATTTGTTGCAAACTGAGTTAATAAAGTTGCTATTGCAGCCCCTTCTATTCCCCATATAGGTATAAAAATATAGTTCAATATAAAATTTGAAATAACGCCTACAAATGCAATCATTTTTTCGTATCTATACATATTTTCATTCATCATCCAAATATTTCTTGCTACACCTAGAAATGAAAACATGCAATACCATGATACAATTTTAAGAGGCGTGCTTGCATTAATATACGCTTGCCCATACATAATTTTTATAACAATGTCTCCAAAAAAGAATATGAATACGCCAAAAGCAATGCAGATCCATATTATTGCAGAATATAATTGAATAATTCTCTTCTTATAAATATATTCATTAGAAATTTTATTTTCAGTAATAACCGGTCTTGCAGAATCGATAATTGCCATTGGAATAAAGCTCCATATATTACATATATATATAGCTGTTGAATATAAACCAACAGATGTTTGATCAATCATCTGTCCTATCATCACTTTATCAATTTGAGAATAAAAAGCAACCATAATTCCAGAGATAATGAAATGCTTACTTTTATTAATTAATATTCTTCCTTCATCCTTCGATATATGAAAACGAGGACCCGCATTTCTACAATATATAATTATCAATATAATTATATAGCAAATCATTTCAAAAGAAGCTGAGAATGCAAACCAAAAAATGCTTTTTGCATTAACTAAAATATATATTTTATATAATGACACAATTAAGCACGCACTAATCTTGGCAATACTCACATATTTTGAGAAAAGTTTCGACTGAAACCAATAATTAAGTACATCAGCTGATTCAAACATTAGGGATAGTGATTGTAACATTGCGACAAAAATAATTGTTTTATCAAAACTATTAGTAATTGCAATAATCAATGTAACTGAAAATAAAGAAATTACACTCGACAAAAGCCTTAATAAAATGGATGTTCCAAGAATATTCCCCTGTTTAGTAGGATTTTTAATGAGCTCATTAATAATTATATTGTTGAGTCCCAAAGTGCATAAAGCACTTGCAAACGATAAATAAGATGCTGAATAATTGAGCACTCCGTAATTAGTTGGTCCAAGATAACGTGCAGTTAGCATACTTATTACGAAGGAAATTAGCATTTGAATTATTTGCCCTGAAATAATCCAAGCTGTGTTACTTATAAACCTATTATTAGTTTTTATATACACAATATCAATCCTTTCATGACTATCTAAAAATAATTTAAGTTCTTATCTTTACATTTACTACTTACTAACTGCACGAAGAAGTCCGAATCTTACTCAATTCTACTACAAGGGCCTTCTTTATAATCAACAATAACTTCTCCATTTATTATAGAATTAGATAAATTTAAAAAGCGTTGAGCAGCAACTTTAGAGTTCCACAGCTCTTGAATAACCTTATAGCCTTTGTAACTCATATCATTTCTGAGGGCTTTATTATTAATTAACTTTTTTACACTTTGATACAATTCTCGATCTCTTAAAAATGTAAAACCATTAACTCCATCTTCAATTAAAAATGGAACACTGCCAATACGGTTGCATGCAACAATAGCACATTGACTATTCATTGCTTCATTCAAAACAGCACCCCAACCTTCAAATCTATTACTAGTACATACAAATATATCAGTATTCATCATATAATTACGCACTTCTTCAGCTGGTAAAGCGCCTTTCCAACTTATATACTCTTCTAGGTTTCTATCCTTTATCATTTTTTTTATCTTTTGATCATAATCACCAGTTCCAATCATCGTTAAATGAAATTCTATTTTTTCTCTCTTTAATTTATTCGCCAGATAAATAACTTTTTCTGGGCGCTTAAATTTAATCATTCTTCCACACCACAATAACTCTACAGGGCTATTCTCGCTTTTACTTGCCGCATTATTTAGTAAAAATTCTGGAAAGTATCCCCAACGAAAACATCCGTTTATTTTTCTGCTAATTAACTTTAAATCTTTATGGACATACGCTCCAGCACATAAATAAAACAAATTCTTACCTGTATATCTCCGATAAAGCCTATAAAATCCTGGCATGAAGTAATAGTACCATTTTTTAAAGAGTCTTTCCGTATATTTAAATGTGATCTTATTTAATTTCATTCTCTCTGTTAAATAAAAAGTTGGCGCAGATCCATGTATCACTACATCAGATTCTACCACTAAATCAATAGCTTTTTGTTGATTTTCAGGCGAAGCATAGGCTGACAAACAATATGGAAAACGAAAATTCGAATCCCTATATCCAAGTGCTAGACGTTCCTTATTTATTGGTTCAGTTGCGACAAAGCAAAAATCATCTCCCAATATTTCATAGAATTCATTACAAAGAGGAATTTGGTGGTGATTTAAAAAATTCGAATAAAACGTTAGCTTCATATTTACCTCCATTAACAAGATGTGAACAAATCACAATATCACACTAAAATTTTTTCAATAACTTTAGCTCTAGAATCTAATATTAACATCCATTTAATATCGGAATATAATGCTAATATTATATTAATTACTTAAAACCTATATTAATCCATTAAACAAATTCATATATTTTCTTAGCATTATTTTTTTATCAAATGCCCGCGCTCGTGTCACACATTTATCTTCATTAAACTTTATATTTCGTTTTAATAAAGAGGGCACCTGTGCAAATTCTCCTTTTTCCAAAAGATAGCCACAGTCTTTAACTATTTCAGCACAGCCTCCTGTTCTATAAGAAATAATAGGTGTTCCACAAGCCAGCGCCTCAATATTCACTGTGGGAAAAGTATCTTGATAGGTAAAATTAACAAAATACTCAGCACTTGAATATATAAGTCTTAATTCTTCTATTGATTCTGTTCGTGGTAGGCAAATTATCTTTTTCTTAACTTTCTTTTTTTGTATTAAATTAGTTCCAACTAAAATTATTACGTACTCATCATCTAGCAGAGTACACAATTGTTGAAAATCTTCTAAACCCTTTTGTTTATTCCATACATTTGCTACGCCTAATAGAACTTTCTTGTTTTCAACATTTAATTTTCGTTTCCACTCAATTATTTTATTATGATTTTCTGGGAAAAATTTTTCTAAATTAATTCCATTATTGATAACATAATGGCTTTTATTTTTTAAAAAGGAATGACAGACTATACTGTCCATCCATTCTGAAGGTGAGATTAAAGTTAAATTTTTTATAGCTAGAAGTTTCTCTTTTTTTATCAAAAAATTTTCGCGATGGTTTAATGCAAAAAAACGATAGGGATAAACCTTCAGCACATTACATTTTCTACAATTATTTGTTTTCCATTCCTCGCAATTTATTTGTTCAAAATGAGAGCAAAAGCCTGTAAGCAACCAACAATCATGAAGCGTGATTACAACTTTTTTATTTTTTTAGTCAAATAATCAAGCAATACATCATAAGATAAATAAAACCCATGAATATTATGTAAATGTATAATATCTGGATCAAAGCTTTCTATTATTTTTATAATTCTTTTTGTTGCTAATTTATTATTTAAGCCATGTCTATCCAAGAGCAGGCTCATAATAACATCACTAATCATGATAATTGTATTACCAACATATTTTGCAGAATAATTTCCTCGTTTTCTCCCATAAATAACTTCAACTTCATTATTATGATTTACTAAGTAGTTTTGCAAATCTTCTACGATTTTTCCCGTACTTCCAAAATGATAAACTGAGTTTATTTCAAGAACCTTCATCCATAATCTCCTTTCTAAATATATTTTTTTCTCATTAATATTACAATATTTAAACAGTTCTTATTATTTAAATTTCCATACTGATTTGTTAATAATTTTAAAGATCGGTTGTTCTACAAACTTTTTTCTTCCATACTCAATGAAAGAACAAACGGTAAAAACTATGAAAACGCTAAAAATCATATGTGTTATCAGGTTAATTGAATTAGCATATATAGAATTATTTAGCAACTTACTCCACAACCATTCTCTGACACAAGGCGTTTCATAAATTAGGTATACCCCTAAAGTGCAAGAAGATATTTTATTAATATATTTATTGTAAAAAACCTTGGCGGA
The DNA here is from genome assembly GCF_000327285.1 of Holdemania massiliensis AP2. Taxonomy (GTDB): domain Bacteria; phylum Bacillota_I; class Bacilli_A; order Erysipelotrichales; family Erysipelotrichaceae; genus Holdemania; species Holdemania massiliensis. Next base: position 151,043 of record NZ_HE998572.1, read on the forward strand.
ACTTGCAATAGCAAATAAGCTTATTGCAATACACAAAATCAAAATGGAGGATCTAGAATAAAAATAATTTGCTTGATATACAAGCGATGGGAATTTTAAACTTAGCAAATCAATACTTAAGGTTGAAAGTATCAATAGACCCCAACTTAAAATTAAGATATTCCAAGAATTCTTTCTATCGTATATAATATTATCATGATATTTTCTCATATATTGTCCGATACTATACAGCACTAAAAATTGACAAAGCTCATTTCCAAACATATCACTTCCAAATATGCTTCCAAAAAAAAGGGTAGGAATTAAATACCACAAAATCACAGCAATAATAATGAATTTTTTATATTTATTTCTATCTAAAGCATTTAAAAAAGCATTAATAAAGGGCGATATAATATACAAAACAAAATAGGCACTAACAAACCAGTATTCTTTAAAAATTATTGGAAATAACACTCTTAAGTAATCAAATTTATAAATTGTCAGGTTTTGAAATGTAGAAAAAACAAGAAATAATATGATTGAATAAAAAATAGTTTGAAGCCATATCTTTAAAAGTCTTTTAATGTCAAACTGTGCTTGATAATTATAATAACCAGTTATTAAAACGAATAAATTCACACCTAAATTTCCAAGCACAAAACTCTGAAGAATAAATTGATTCAATCCAAATTGCATATTCTCTACAGCGATCATGCCATGGAATGAATAATGCGAACACACTATAAAAACCATAGCAACAATTCTTAGAACTTCAACTGCTGAATTTCGTCTTGCTAAATTATTTTCTTCATCCTTCGCAATATTTATTTTCATTTGTTTTCCCTCCAGATTTTTAGAGATTAAATCTAGGAACATATTCATATTACATTTCTGCAAAAAGAATAAGTTTTTTCTTAAGCCTTTTCTCTTTAAATAGTATTCAAAAAAAACACATACCAAGCTTTTAATAAACAATCCATTTTCTACCTTAAGTAAAAGCACCAATAGAAATTAGATACTTACTACTTAAAGTGTATTTTAACATATAACATAAGAGAAAACAAAACAATAATTTTTTTGAGTTTCGGTATTTTGACTTAGATTTT
>NZ_HE998573.1:0-64022 GCF_000327285.1 Holdemania massiliensis AP2
AATTAGGAAATGGCCTCAAAACGGACTACTTTGTGCAAGCTTATCCGTTTCTGACCTTGTTTTAAGATTGATCATTTTCCGACCTTTCTCAAAACAACGAATTTGAACAGGCGGATTAGCGAATTAGTCTTTTATTCCCCATGAAAAGCAGTATAATGGAAGTAACAAGCTCCATGTCCGACCCCTGGAGCCGGCCCAGTTTCCCGCGGAATGTCCGTGCAGGATTGAAGAAAGCTGTATCGTTATGAAAAACAATAAACTTGCATACTCCACGCGTTTTTTACTCGTTCCTTTAAGCTTATCCCTGGTGCTCACCGGGGTTCTTTCATTATTTACGATCCGGAATTTACAAGGCAATGCCCGGGTGATCAATTATACCGGCATTGTCCGCGGGGCAACCCAGCGTCTGGTTAAGCAGGAGCTGAATCATCAGGCTGACGACGCGATGATCGGAAACCTTGATCTGTTGTTAAACGAACTGGAAACCGGCGAAGGGCCGGATGCGCTGATCCGGTTGGATGACGAACAATTTCAAAGCCAGATCCAGCGTCTGCAGGAGGCGTGGATCCAGCTGAAAGCCGCGATTGTTGATTACCGCAGCGGGGATTCCGCCGAGAATCTCTACCAGTTAAGCGAGATCTATTTCGATCTGGCCAACGATGCGGTAAGCTTTGCGGAAACCTACTCGGAAGCCAGCGTTCACCGCGCTCAGACTTCTTTGCTTTTCGTCAACGTCTTTTTTCTTATGCTTACGCTGGCGCTGCTGTATTTCAGCCGCATCCAGCACAAGCGGCAGAAACTGCTGGAAGAGAAAGAAATTCAGGCACGCAGAAAACAGGCGGAACTGGATCAGCTGAACCGGGAGCTGCAGGCGCCGATGAACGAGATCAGCGAGTTGATTTATATCTCCGATCCTGAAACCTACGAATTGTTATTTATCAACGAAAGCGGACGCCAAGCCTTCCATGCAGACTCGATAGAAGGCCAGAAATGCTATAAAGTGCTGCAGGGTCTGGATCATCCTTGTCCTTTCTGTACCAATGCCATTTTAAAGGAGAATGAAACGTACACCCAAGAGATGGATAATCCTCTGACGCATTGCCATTATCTGCTTAAAGATCGCCTGATTACCTGGAACGGACGGCGGGCGCGGCTGGAAATTGCTTTTGACACAACCCAAAGCGAAGCGGAAAAGCAGCGGCTGAAACGGATGCTGGATAATGAAAAACTGATTGTAGACTGCGTACGTGAGCTGTATGAGGATGAAATGCTGGAATCCGCCATCCCCGAAATGCTGCGGCGGTTAGGTGAGTTTATGGAAGCGGATCAGATTACGCTGTGTTCATTAAGCCCAGTTCATTTTACCGTCACTTCACGCTGGTCCGGCCATCCGCAGGATCCGGCCCGATTCTTTTCAGACGCCCGGATCAAGCCGCTGATCGGCCGCTGGCTGAAACAGCTGCAAAAGAATCAGTCTTATGTTGTGGAAAATATCGAGGAATTGAAAACTTCTTCCGCCGAGGAATATGCTTTGCTTCATTCCTTAGGCATTGAGCGGCTGATTCTGCTGGCGCTGGAAGTCCGCGGCGAAGTCACCGACTGCATCTGTATTCATAATCCTGCTCCGGACAAGCTGCAGAATTCCATCATCGTCCTGCAGACGCTGCGCTATTTCCTGCTTCTGGCGCGGCATCGCGCAGCCGATAAAATTAAACTGGCCCAGCTCAGCTATACTGACAGCCTGACCGGACTGTTCAACCGCAACCGTTATATTCAGGATCTGGATAAGAAGATGCAGAGTCCTGAAGCCGCCGGGGTTTTGTTTGTCGATCTCAACGGACTCAAGGAAATCAATGACCAGTTTGGTCACGACTGCGGAGATCAGGCGCTGATAAGCTGTGCTGATCATCTGCGCGCCTGCTTCGCGCCAGATTCGTGTTACCGTATCGGCGGCGATGAGTTCGTCGTCCTGACGCATGATCTGAACGAGGAAGCGTTTTTTGATCAAGTCCATCAGCTGAGGCTGCGGCTGCAGAATTCCGGCAGGCTGCATCTGGCATTGGGGACCGATTGGGCTTCGTGCGGATCACTGCTGCCTTCGGCGATCAAAGCCGCCGATGAAAAAATGTATAAGGATAAGAAAGCGTATTACTACCATGCGACCCAGCAGGGCCGTTACCGGCATCATACCGATGAGGTTTTGCCGTTGGCCAATCTGAACGTCCTGCGGCAAAAGATCAACGAAAGCCGCTTCCTCGTCTATTTTCAGCCAAAGATCGCGATTGAAACTGGACAGCTGGTCGGTGCGGAAGCGCTGGTACGGTACCAACTGGATCAGAATCTGATTCTCGCCCCGAACGCCTTCATCCCGCTGCTGGAAGAAACGCAGACGATCAGTCAGATTGACTTCTTCGTCTTTGAGTTTGTCTGTCTGCGGCTGCAGAAATGGATCCGTGAGGGACGCGGAATCACGCCGGTCTCCGTCAACTTTTCGCGGTATACCGTGCTGGAAAAGACCTTCTGCCGGCATTGTATTGAACTGAGCGATTATTATCACATCGACCGCGCGCTGCTGGAAATTGAAATCACAGAAAACGCGCTGGACGTGCAGGAAGAAGCCCTTCGGCATACGATTGATACCGTGCGGCAGGCCGGATTCAGCGTGTCCATTGACGACTTCGGCGTAGAATTTTCTAATCTCTCGTTATTTTCCGGAGCTGACTTTGACATTCTCAAGCTGGACCGCAGTTTGATTCAGGACATTGCCACCAATGCCAAAGCCCGCGCCTTGATTGAAGCGATGAGCGGCGTCTGTCAGAAAATGAAGATTAAGCTGGTGGCTGAAGGTGTTGAAACGGAGGAACAGCTGAATATCCTGGATCAGTGCCGCGTGGAAATTGCTCAGGGTTTCCTGTTCTCCAAGCCCATTCCGGTTTCCGACTATGAAGCAAAATATCTGCCCTTGCCCCCTCCGGCAGAATAATTCATATTTCCCTTTGCATCCGCTTCGCTCTGCAAGTCCGTTGTAAACGGGGCAAAGCGAAGCTTTTTTCATGACAAAAGCGCAGCTCTCACTGCGCTTTCATTGCTTTCCACGTTTAATTGCACCGCCGGCTTCCTCCTTCTCGGAGAAGTCCGCGGCTGAATTTTCCCCTTCAGGCGGAGGGTTTAATCCTTCTGTTTTTCAATCAGTTCCATTTCCCGTTCATGTTGCTCCTGCTTCATTTCCCAATGGATCAGGATCGATAACGCAACCCGCATCGCGATCACACCGCCGACCATCATCAGCTCGCTGACTTCCTCCAAGGCAATCGTTTTTAAGATCTCGGCGCCTAACAAAAAGGAAAGCCCCGTCGAGAATCCTTTTAACAGATCCAGGGCTACGTTGTCATCTTTTTTGAACAGGGAAATCGCCCCTTTGCATCCGGCGTAGATAATCATAATTAACGCCAGCAGTTCAAAAAACAAGACCGCGACTTCGCCGCCTTTTACAATAAGCTCTTTAAATTCTATCATCTTTCTCAACTCCGCCTTTTAGTTTAACATGATCAAAATCGAATGCCAAGCGAAAGCGCTTAGATTTAACCTTAATTTGAATGAAAATTAATGAAACAACCAGGAATCAAGCCTGATTTTCGCATTTCATGTTGTATTTTTTCAATTTCTTGAATATAATTTTCATAGTTAAGTCGCAGAATTGTCATTTCTTCCTATCGATCCAAGCCCATCTCTTTCCATCATCAGAACGGATGTGAACAACATGCAGAGAAAAAGCAGGAAAACCAGCTCGCTGCTGATTCTTGGTACTTTGATATTTGCGGGCATCATTTTTATATTATTCAGCTATTATCAAAGCTGGCTGAACGTCAAATTTGAGCAGCAGGTCATGGAAAATTATACAGCTTACATTGAGAGCGAAGGCGCTCAGTTTTCAGGTGCCGTCGTTGATATTCAGGATACGTTGGAAACGCTGGCGGCGCTGATCCCCGCAAACAATCCGAATTGGGATGCAGACACGTTAAACCCCATGCTGGCTGATCTGACGATGCGGAACACGCATTTTGAAATTCATTCGCTGACGCTGTCCGAAGCAGGACTGGATGAGGCTCAGCAGAACCAGCTGATACAAAGTGGAACGCTCATTACCGCAATTGAAAATCATCCTTCCGGCAAAGCTTATTTCCAGGTTCTTGCGCCTTTAATGCGCCAAAATCAGTTAGAAGCTGTACTGCAGGCACAGGTGGATATTACTCAGCTGCTGCACAAAAGTCAGTCGGACCGGGTCAGCGCTCCCTTAAACAGCTGGATCATTCTTCCGGAGGGCTCGTTTATCTATACCACCTCTCCGAGCACCAGCGATTACTCCAACTTCTATGCCCTGTTGGAAGGTAATCACAATCCGGAAGCCACGCAGACGCAGATCCGCAATTGCCTGCTGACGCAGACTTCCGGTACTTTCCGTGTTCAGACACGCAAAGAAGGTACGCTTTATGTTTCATTAACGCCGCTGGATTTCAACGATTGGACACTGGTTAATTTTATCCACGCCAACGAAGCTTCTGAAAGCTCGCAGATGATTTTGCTTTTCACGATGCGGATTGGTTTATTTTTGATTTTGATCACCGCCGGCATCGCTTATCTGTTTTATGCCTTATTAAATCATCAACGCCGTCAAATTAACCTGGAACAGCGCCGTTATGCCTTTCTGTCACGCTTTTCCGACACCTTAATCTTTGAATATGATGTTCTCAAAGATACGCTGGAACTGACCAGCAATGCTGAGAAAATTCTGCCGATCAAAGCACGGTCCTTCACCCATGTGAAAAAGAACCATGGATTGTCGTTGTATATTCATGCAGAAGATTTTTATAAGCTGGAAGAAGCGTTTAAAACTGTGCATCGGTTTCAGGAATTCGGTACGGTACAGCTGCGAATTAAGACCCGCGACGAAAGCTATCATTGGTTTACCTGTCAATTCCAAGCTGTCTATGAACGGTTCCACCGGGATCCGGTTATGATTATCGGCAAGCTGAACGACATACAGGAACAGAAATACCGCGAACGGCAGCTGATTGAAAAGTCCAATTACGACGGACTGACTTCTGTCCTGAACAAAAAGGCGGCGGAGCTGCAGATTTCCGAAGAGCTCGGCGAAGGCATGAGCGGCTGTCTGTTCATGATTGATCTGGACGATTTTAAGGTCATCAACGACGAGTTGGGTCACTTTATCGGCGATCAGGTTCTGACCGCCATCGGCGTTCTGTTAAGAACCTGTTTCCGCCAGAGCGATTTGATCGGGCGGATCGGCGGCGATGAATTTGTCGTCTTCCTGCGCTCCACCGACCAAGGTGTCATTCATCAGAAAGTCACTCAAATCATGCAGACCTTGCCGCAGCTGCTGCACCGTCAAAAGATCAATGCCGTCGTGACGCTCAGCATCGGCGCGGCGCTCAGCCGGCCATCCGACACCTATCCAGATTTGTTCAGCCGTGCGGATCAGGCGATGTATTATGCCAAGCAGTTGGGCAAAAATCAATTTTATCTCTACTCGGATTCCGAGGATGAAACAAGCTGACAAGCAGAAACCCACAAGAAAATCAATTTGATAGAAAAACCAGCCGCGGCTGGTTTTTCTTGTTTCTTTCGTAATGAACAGCATTCCTGCTTTCTTTAATGGTCCGTTTTATTCCCGCTCCCTCAGCAGCCGCTCGATTTCCTGACGCAGCTGCATAATCCATGCCTGACGCTGGGCCGGGGTAATCTGGGCCTGCGGACCATGCAGAACTTCCTTCGGTGTCCGCCATACCGGACCCGGAACCGGCGTGTCGTTGGCATGGCGGGGGAACAGATGCCAATGCATGTGCCGGCTTTTGCCAATCCCCAACAATTCATAGTTCATTTTCTCCGCGTGGAAAACCGCAGCTGCCGCTTCCGCGGTCAGAACCATTTCCTTCAGAAACTGAGCCTGAAACTGGGGATCCAGCTCAAACAGCTCGGCGGCATGCTGCTTGCACAGAAACAACGTATAGCCGCGGATGTACTGATCATCGCCCAAAACGACATATCCCGTAGAGAGTTCCGCGACATAATTGGGATTTTCATGGCGCTGAATCTGCCGCAGCCGGGCGCACACATCGCATTGTTCATCAGACAGCCAGAGTTCGGAAAGAGCCTTGTTTATTTTATGCATATCCTGATCTCCTTTTGTTCAGGATACCGGTTATTTCCTTTTTATGCAAGAGGCTGCAGACTTTGGATTCGGCATAAATCCAGAGTTCTGATCATACGGTTTAAGGATGGCGGTATACGGTCGCGCCTTCCTTGATCGTTTCCAAGACCCGAATGGTTTTCAGCTGATCGACCGGACAGGTCAGAGGGCTGCGGTCAAGAATCACCAAATCCGCCAGTTTTCCCACTTCCAAAGAACCCTTGCGGTCTTCCTCATGATACTGCCAGGCGGCGTTGATTGTGATCGCCTTCAAAGCCTGTTCCACGGACAGACATTGATCCTGATTCAGCAGAACGCCATTGCGGGTGATGCGCTGACAGGCGCACTGCAGCGTTTCCAGCATGTCCGGAAGAATGACCGGCGTATCCTGATGGAAGGTAAAATTGACGCCTTCCTCCAAGGCCCAGCGGGCTGGGCTGATGTTTTCCGCCCGGGTCCGGCCGAAGTTCCTCAGGTGGATATCTCCCCAATACCAGCTGTGCGCTGTAAAAAAGGAAGCCGTCAGCTTCAGCGGCGCCATCGCTTTCAGCTGGTCTCGGCGTACCAGCTGGGCATGAATCATCACCGGCCGCCAGTCGTCAGGTCCGCTTCCTTTCTGACTCTGTTTTGAAATGGCGTCAATATACTGCTGGGCAGCGGCATCCCCATTGCAGTGCGCCAGCAGCTGCCATCCGTTTCGCATGGCCTCGCCGACAAAGGCCTCAACCTGCGCATCAGTATACACCGGATATCCGCAATACTGCGGATCTTCTCCCAGATAAGGTTCGCTCATCCAGGCCGTTCGCCCCTGCGGGGAACCGTCAAGAAAAATCTTAACGCCGCCGATGCGCAGATGATTTTGATAACCGTGGGCATAGTCTGGATTTTCCGTTAATAAAAACAGATGATCTTTCATATCCACATAACTGACGACATCCACCTTGAACCGCCGCTGCTTGGCCATCGTGCTCAGCATCTTCCATTCAGCACTTTTGGTTATGCCGTCTTGAACCGTCGTAATGCCATAGGACAGATAGACATCCTGAGCCTGTTCCATCTGGCGCAGAATCTGTTGGGGATCCGGCGCGCCCATGACCCGGGCGCTCATCGTAAAGGCGGTTTCTTCAAGATAGCCGTCCGGCTGGCGGCTGTTGGCTTCCCGTCCGATACGTCCGCCTTCCGGATCCGCGGTTTCTTCTGTGATGTTCATCGCTTCCAGTCCGGCGGTATTCACGACGCCCATGTGGCCTGAAGCATGCGAGATCATGATCGGATGCGAGGTACTGACCGCATCCAGTTCCTGCCGGCTCGGATGCCGCTTTTCCTGCATGAAATTGTGATCGTAGCCGAACCCGATGACCCAGGTTCCAGAGGGAACCTGCCGTTGTTGGATAAATATTCTGATTTTTTCCTGCAGCTGAGCAATCGAAACTACGTCGTCCAAATGGACGAGATTGATCGTCGCTGAATAGGAGCTGATATGACTGTGTGAATCAATAAATCCCGGCAGCAGCGTATGCCCGGCCAGATCCCTTTCTTCCATCTTTTCCTCACTGTGTTCCTTCTGCCAGGCCTCAGCCTGTTTTAAGCTTCCGACCAGAACAATCTGACCGTCTTTTTCGATCAATGCCTCCGCGGTGGGATTGCCTGCCATCGTGATAATCGTCCCGTTTTTATAGATCACTGCCATGCCTTATCCTTCTTTCTTTTCCTTTATTATACCCGACTGTAAAATTTCAACGATAGTCATTTTCAGGGTTTTGTCAATCGGAGGGGGATTTGCTTTCTTTCACTCCTGTTTTGTCTTATAATAGATAGGAATTCAGCGCAGGGGAAAGGAGGATGACGATGCTTACAAATAAATTCAGCAGTGCTTCATCCTTGCTGACCGGTTTGTTTTTATTTTTTTGGGCGCTCTGTTTTTTACCGAATACACCGGCTTATGGACACTGATCTATATCCTGTTTATGATTGGGTTTGTGTGGATCGGCGTCAATCAGATCCTGCGGACGCTGACCGACAAAAAGAAAGCACATCTGAATCTATCGACGATTCTGACCAGCCTGTTGTGCATCGGGCTGGCCATTTATACCTTTTTCAATCCCGGACTGTTTTTCCGATTCATTCATTATGTCATCGGGTGGTGGGCCTTGTTGAATTCCCTCATCCAGTTTATCAACTTTTACGTCTATCGCCGCGACTGCTTAAAGGGCACGTATTTTATCTTCCTGAAAGGTCTGGTCGATCTGATCTTCGCGGCCATGTTGATGCTGAAGCCGATCAACAAGCTTTGGATCGTCGCCTATATTGCCGGAGCTTATCTGATTTTTTACGGCGGCGTGATGGTTCTGGAAGCGGCTAAAGATCTGTTAAGCGTCGGCATGAGTCTTAAAATCCGCGAACATCTGCGAATTTCCATTCCGGTTTTGATCTCAGCGATCATTCCGCAGCGATTCTTCCTGTCGATCAACGCCCTGATCAAAACCAATAAGCTGAATCCGGACGCCCATGTGGCGCCGCAGGCCAGCACGGATCTGGAAGTGTTTATCTATTTGAAAGAATCCGGTCCGGAATCCTTAGGCCACGTCGATATCAGCTTTCAGGATAAAATTTATTCCTACGGCTGTCATGATCCGCATCACCGCGGCCTGTTCGGCACGCTGGGGGACGGCGTTCTGGTGGTATCGGATCGCGAAGCGTTTCTGAAACATGCGTTAAAATCCGAAGACAAAACCATTATCAGTTATGGCTTAACCTTGAATGAGGAACAAAAGAAACGTCTGCGGCAGCGGATTGATGCGATGATGGAGCGGGCTTATACTTGGCGTCCGGATGCTCAGCTGCTTGCGGAGGGCGAACCGATCGAAGGCGAAGCGAAGGATTACGCCTCGCGGGTTTGGAACGCAACGCGCGCGCATATGTACAAATTCGCCAACGGCAAGTTTAAAACTTATTTTGTCTTCAGCACCAACTGCGTGCTGCTGGCGGACGAGCTGCTGCATTGCAAAGAACTGGATCTGATCCCGATCGGCGGGATCGTGACTCCAGGCACCTATCTGGAATTCCTCAACGCCGAATATCTGCGGCCGTCAGGAATGGTCGTTGAACGCACAGTTTATAAACGGACTCACGGCAAGGGCGGTGAGCGCGGCGGCTCGTTCGGTTCCTCGCTGTCCTCCTAAATTATTCCAGCCATCGTTTTGCGGGGATCATCAGATAAAGATGATTCCTGCTTTTTTTATCCGCCGGCCGGCCGCGGGCGGATAAACAGATGGGAAACACAGACGATTCCGCAGGTCTGCAGGAAGATCTTCATCTTCAGGATCCATGGCAAAAATGTTCCTTATTCGTTGTAATATAAGTCATATTTTGAATCAAATATATCATTTACAGACGATTATAAGTATTTATTTCACCTTTGTAATGTTATAATTTATTTTAGAATATAATAATCGGCAGAAACTTCCTGCTTGGCCGCAGGTTCTTCCCTGCTGATTGATACGCCCGCTTTCCCCCTTTTTGCGCAGCGCGGTTCGCTGCGGCTGAAACATGAGGTACACTCTATGAAACATAAAAAATTCTCTATGGCTTTCTTCTCAGGAATGATCCTGCTGCTGGCAGGAACCAGCAGTCTGATGATTGCCGCGATGGGGCAGATCAAAGAAAAAATGAACGTCAGCGCTAATACAACGCTGCTGAATTCAACACGGATGATTTCGGACAGTCTGCTGAACAATTTTTCCAGCGATCAGCAGCAGCTGGAAACCTGCGCGAACCTGTTCAGCCGGATTAACCTTGGTCAGCCGGAAACCCTCGTCCGGGCGTTGGCGGAATACGCGGACGCAACGACATTTTTTCGTTTTTATTTTATCGGGAATGACGGAACAGGCTGGGATTCCGCCGGGGATCCGCTGAAGGCCGCCGACTTGAACTTTGATGAAATTGCGCTCAGCCAGGGAAAAACCGGTTATTCCGACGCTTATATCGGGGCCAGCGGCCGCCTGCAGATTACATATCAGACGCCGGTCAAGATTGACGGCGAGCTGGCGGGGGCTTTATACGCTGATAAAACCATGGCGAATTATCACAGTCCGTCGCTGTTCACATTCAGCGGCGGGGCCGGCAGCGCGTTTGTCATTCAGGGTGATGACGGGGCCTGGATCATCGACAGCTCCGCCAGCAATACGGACGACTTGTACGCCTTTCTGACTAAACAGAACAACGATTCAGTCCATCTGGACACCTTGAAAAAGCTGATCGCGGAGTCCCGCTCAGGAACGATCCGGATCCAATACCATCAGCAGAGCAGCTTTCTCTGCTTCATCCCGCTTGACAGCAGCCATCATTGGTACTTAATCTCAATTCTGCCGCAGAATATCCTGCAGCAGGAATCCTCGGAAATCCTGCAGCTGGTTTCCTTCACCTTGATCGGTCTTTTAGTCGCGCTGGTCTTGATCATGATTCTTTTGTTAAGCCGGCAAGCCCTGAGTAGCCGGGAACAGGAGCGGAAGCGCCGGGAACAACTATTCCAGGTCATTTCGGAAAACGTCGATTTTGCCTTCCTGTTATATACCCCATCCAAGCATGAGGTCGAAATGGTATCGGAAAACGTTCAGTTTTTATTCAACATTGATCCTCAAGAAGTGGTCAGCCATCCGGAACGCTTATTCCAGCGCTGCGGCTTATCCCCTCAGGATGCGGCTGGACAGGCATTCTTAAACGGCCGGCTGACCCAGCGGCTGCGCTTTGAATATCAAACCGGAACTGAGAATGAACTGCAGCGCTGGATAGAAATTTATTTCATTCCGGTTCACAGCGATCAATACCTTGCCGTGCTGCATGAAACCAGCGCGGAGCATCACATGCGTCAGGATCTGGCTGACGCGCTGCGGCAATCGCAGGAGAACAATCAGGCCCGCACTGCCTTTTTCTCCTCCATGTCGCACGATATCCGCACGCCGATGAATGGGATTATCGGTATGACAACCATCGCCCAAGCGCATCTGAACGAACCCGAAAAAGTTGCGGACTGTCTGGATAAAATCAGTGTCGCTTCGCAGCATCTGCTGGATTTGATCAATGAAGTCCTTGACATGTCGCGGATCGAAAGCGGCAAGATCAGCTTAAAAAAAGAACCGGTCAATTTACCTCGGCTGATCGCGGATGTGCTGGTGCTGGTTAAACCGGATCTCACGAAAAAACAACAGACCCTGCATATCCGTTCGAGCGCCCTGATCTATGATACTGTGATCGGCGATATCCTGCACCTGCAGAAAATCTTATTGAACCTGTTGTCCAATGCTGTGAAATATACTCCGCCTGAGCATGATTTAACCATCGGCGTCCGGGAAGAAATCTGTTCCGAGAATAAAATCAACGTCATTTTTACCATGGAAGACACCGGAATCGGCATGACGCCGGAATTCCTGAGCCGGATTTTCACGCCGTTTGAGCGTGCGCAGGACAGCCGGATCAGCCAAATTTCCGGGACCGGCTTAGGCATGGCGATCACAAAAAACATCGTGGATATGATGTCCGGCACGATCCAGGTGGAAAGTCAGGTGGGCGTCGGCTCCAAGTTCACCGTGACCCTGCCGTTAACCCTCGCCGAAGCGCCTTGGATCAAGGAAACTTCACTGGCGGGCAGCGCTGTTCTGGTCGTGGACGACGATCCGGATACCTGCGAAGGACTCCGGGCTTTGCTGGAGCCGGAAAAAGTCCAGGTTACCTGTGCCTATACCGGCCAGCAGGGAATTGACACCGCGCTGCTGGCTCATCAGGAAGGCCGTGATTATCTGGGAATCATTATGGATTGGAAAATGGACGGATTGAACGGCATCGAAGCCGCCCGCCGGATCCGGGCCCAGATTCCGTCCCGGATTCCAATCATTCTGCTTTCCGCTTACAACTGGGAAGACGCCGAGCAGGAAGCGCTGGCCGCCGGCATTAACGGCTTTTTGACAAAACCGATCTTCCGGAATGAATTAATCGAAAAACTCACCTGTGAGCTGATCCCGCCGGAAACAACATCCCCGGCGGAAACCCGTCATAAGACAAACCAATGGCCGGCGGAAGACTTTACAGGAATGCGCGTGCTTTTAGCGGAAGACAACGAATTAAATCGGGAAATTGCCTTTGAACTGTTAAACAGCTGCGGGATTCAAATAACCTGCGCCCAGGACGGACAGCAGGCGTTCGATCTGGTTTGCGGGCAGCCCGCCGGTACCTTCGATCTGATTCTGATGGACATCCACATGCCGGGAATGAACGGTTATCAGGCGACTGCCGCGATCCGCGGCCTCGCCGATCCGGATAAGGCCGGGCTTCCGATTATTGCGATGACCGCGGACGCCTTTGAAGAAGACATCCAGAAGTGCATTGCCGCCGGCATGAATGAACATATTGCCAAGCCGATTCAATATGCGTTGTTATTTGAAACACTCCGCCGTTACCAACCGGCTAAGCCAAGAAATGAGGAAACCACCCATGAACAAAACTAAACGTTGCAAAGGGATCGCAGCCCTGGCGGCCCTTTGCCTGATCGCCGGCTGTTCCGCCAAGCCGGCCGGTCCGGAAGTCTACCTCGACGACCGAAATGAAGAGGTCGTGATCACGCTATTCGCTCAGGGAGCGACCGTTTCCGAATTGATTCAGCAGTGCTTCAACGAGGAGATTAACCAGCAGCAGGAAAAGACACTGATTCTTTACAGCGACAGCGCAAACTTTTATGCGGATGAAGGCTTATCCTACCGAGAGCTTCTGTTAAAGCGAATGGAAAGCGGCGAAGCCGATGATTTATACATTATCCCTGCCGAAGATGTACTGGAATTTGACCGCGAAGGTTATATCTATGATCTGTCCGGCATGGATTTTGTCGGCAACTTGTCCGATGAGGCGCTCAAACAAAGCACCTATAACGGGAAAGTGTTTTCACTGCCGCTGACCTATACCGCCTTCGGTTTTCTGTGGAATGTCGATCTGCTTCATCAGTACGGGCTTGAAATACCTGAGAACCTGACAGAATTTTTGGATGTCTGCGAAACTCTGAAACAAAACGGCGTGCTGCCGTATGGCGCCAACATGGACTATGGACTCAGCCTTTTGGCGATGAGCACCGGACTTGCGCCGTTGTACCGCGACGCGGATAAGGATCAGAAATTAGCGCAGCTGGCCGCCGGAACGCTGCCCATCAGCGATTATATGCGGGAAGGTTTTACTTTCCTGAAACAGATGATTGACAACGGTTATCTCAATGTCGAACAAGCGTTGACCACCGAACCGAACCGGGATGAAGAAATAAGCCGGTTCCGCGAGGGGCAGTGTGCATTCATCAGCTCCATCTGCCGGGCCTCCGCCTTTTCCCACGATTACCCTTTTGAAGTTATCATGACCGGCATGCCCGTGCTGGAAGAAGGCACGATCTGCGTAGTAGGAGCGGATCATCGGCTGGCGGTGAATCCCCATTCCGAACATCTGGAAGAAGCGCTGACGACCGTTGAAACCCTGGGTACCGCCAAAACGCTGAACGAGTTTGCCAAATTGCTGGGAAAGACCTCCTCTGCCCGCGGAAATGAAGCCTCAGCCTTGCCTCAGGCTGCGCCGCTGGTTTCCAGTCTGACAGCTGCGGATCAGATTCCTAACCAGGACTTTTCCCTCCACTTCAACACCTGGAACACCATCAAGGAACTATGCGTCCAATTGGCAAAGGGGGAAAGTATTGACGCGTTATGCGAGAAATATGACCAAATCCAGCTGGAGGAAATTAAAACCTATTAGGGCCGGTAAATAACCCCGGTGTCGGAAATATCAGCATAACGGACAGCACGGCAAAAACAGCAATAGCTTACAAAAAAAAGACCTGTCTATCCCGGATGCCTTGGCTGGCTTCCGTTTCTCTATGCAGGTCTTTTTCTTTTTTAAAGCTTGCTCGGCTTCGCTTACCCTTTGGCTTTCGCCTTTAGTTCCAACTCTGCCCGTTCCTGTTCATATCGCGTCAGCATGGCTTCCACAGCCTCCCGCTGTGCTGTTGAAAAATAAATAAAACGGCTGACCTTTTTCACAGTAAATTCAACCTTGATCTCCTGAGTTTCTTCCGCGTCAATAACATCGGCCTGCGTAATTCTGTCCCAGGTATAGAGATTGCCAAGCAAGACAATCCCCCTGCCGCTGAATCCACTGCGCATCTGACTGTACAGCACCCCTAACAAGACGATCAGCACAGTCTGAACGATCGAGAATACCGAATGATCCTGAAACAGACGAATGATTCCGATAACGATAAAAAACACTGTAATGATCCACGTCGGTCCCAGCTTGCCTGCTACCTGAACCTGTCGGGAATGCAGAGCCATCCGTGTAAAATAGAATAACAAAATCAGATTGACGATGACAATCGCGATTTCCATAAAACTTCACCTCATGGTGAACATTATAGCATGATCCGCCGGCTTTAGAAAGAGCAGCAGTCCGGATTGACAAGCGCTGCAAATCAAGTTAGGATGAAACAAAACAGAGGAGGAATTTTCATGGAGCTGCATTTCTTTACCGGAAAGCAGGCGGGCTTCGAGCAGGCAGCCGCTATCCGTCAGGCTGTCTTTGTCGAAGAACAGGGATTTCATAACGAATTTGATGAAATTGATGAAACTTGTCTGCACTGCCTTATCACCGATGACGCTCAGCCGGTCGCAACCTGCCGGGCCTTTGAAAAACCGGGAGAATCCGGATGCTGGATCATCGGCCGGGTTGCCGTCAGTCTGAATTACCGCGGTCAGCACCAGGGCGAAGCCGTCATGAAGGCCATGCTGAGTGAGTTGGTGAAACGAGGCGTACAGGAAGCGGAGCTTTCTGCGCAGTGCCGAGCTGCAGGATTTTATGAAAAACTAGGCTTTACCGCAACGGGTGAAACACACATGGATGAATACTGTCCGCATGTAACAATGGTTAAAAAGCTATAATGAAAGATTCCTGGCAAAAATGGAAACTGAAAGCTTGGCTAAGCATTTCCATACAAAGAGAATAGAAACAGATTGATCTGGCCGAAGAGAAAGAAATGAAAAAATTTTTGATTAGTTTCTTGGTATTAGCGTATTAGCCTGTTAACGGGCTGCGCAAAAACCTGCTGTGGATTCAGAAAAAGAAAATGCGGTTGAATTGAATCCTGAAAAAATAATAGCCAGACAATAACGGATAGCTTTCTGTTTGCCGGACTGAATATGATTTCAGAGTGTCATAGGAACTAGCAGAGTCCGTCATCCAAGTCAACGATAAAATGAATGGCTGGCTTCGCTGCTTTTCATACGGCAAAGAAATGATAGAGAGATTCATAAATTATAAGTATATTCGGAAGTTAGAATGGGGCTATAATTATGAATGAATTCTCATATACTGCTTCTATGGTACAGGAAATCAAAGAATTATTATCAAGCGCGCGGCAACGTGCTGCGGTACTAGTCAATACAGAATTGCTGTCTACTTACTGGAATATCGGGCGCATTATCGTAGAGTACAACAAAATAGTCAGGGGACGTGCTGCTTATGGAAAACAGACACTAAAAGAGTTATCTAAAGAGCTAGCGCGTCACATTGAACAATACACATTATTATGCGGATATTATTTTCTATCACAAAATCCTCCGTGCCTATGTTCTGATAGAATTAAAAACGGTTAAGCTCATGCCGGAAGCTGTTGGGCACCTTAATATGTATTTGAATTGCTATGCGGCAGAGATAAACGTTGAATATGACAATCCGCCTATCGGCATTATCTTGTGCGCAGACCAGGACAGCGTTGCCGCTGAATATGCGTTAGGTGGTCTTTCAAACAACATCTTTGCTTCCCGGTATGTTTAACAAAGAACAGCTTATCGCACAAGCGGAAGCAGTATTGCAGGAATGGCATAGCGACAAAAAGTAAAAAAATCAGGGTATCCTTTGCTTGGGAGTGAGAAACGCCGTTTGTCATCAAACATACCCTATCCGCAAAAGGCTATGTGATTGCCCTGGCGACAAGATCTATTTTATCCCTGTTGCTTTCGCTGAATTGTAGTACAAAATCCATACTTTATACCTTTTTTTCAAAGTGTCCTTCTTTCAATTTGGCAATTTATACGTACCGCTTTTTGACGCACACGCTTACTAAAAGGGTCTGATAAAGACATATGACAGGATTTAAACAGAAACGTCGAAAATTCTTAATACAAAAAGGTTCGCCGTTTCCTTATAAAAACTTATGAGAAGATATGAAGCGTTTTTCATGCTTTTAAGCTACAAAAAATAGACAAGAGACCGCAGGCCTCCTGTCTATTTTTTTCATAGCAGAATAACAATTCTCAATATCAAGCTAAAGTTAGCCATTGAACCCTCGGATGTTACCCGCGCAATTATTGATATTCGTTAAAATAAATTCCTAGAAAATTTTTAACAAGGGCTCTCTTTCCTACAGAAACAACGTTAACTTCGCTTTCTGCACCTCAATATGATAATCCAATCCTGATTTGCGGAATACTGATTGCACACGCCTTAACGTTCTGCCACCAAGGCGAGATTTTCTTCCAGCATCTGCCGGATCATCACTTCCCAAGCGGTGCCCTGCAGCTTTTCTTTGGCTTCTTCTAACAGCTTGCGGCAGTTTTCTTCATCCTGTTTAAAATAGTACAGCTTCGCCGCCCGATAAAGAAAAATTCCCTGATAAAACGGATTGGACATTTTTCCCGCCAGATCCAGCAGTTCATCCAGAATTTCCGTATTGTGATGAATATAGATTTCAACTAAAAACGTACATTCTTTAAGAATGCTTTCCACCTGCGGATTGTTGAACTTCGCCGCAATCTCCTTCAGCGTATCATACGCTTTTAATGCCTTATCAAACTGCTTCGTGTCGATATAGAAGGAAACTTCCTTCTGCGCCAATCCCAGCTTGTTGCCCGGATTCATCTTCACCGCATCCAGCTGTTCAAAGATTTCTTCAATTTTCGCCGTTTCATTCTGCATTAACAAAGCGTCGATCGCCATTAATGAACGTGTCTTCTTGGAAAAGAACATCTTTCCTTTCCAACCGTTGAGCACCTGGAGATATTTCTCCGGGTTGACCTCCTTATACAAGATCTCCGATAATTCGACCATCAGCTTCTGCATCATCCGGTTTAACAGAAAATACAGAACCAGACCGACCGCCAGAATCAGAACAAACTGAATGATTTTATTCATGATTTTCCCTCGACTTTACTTTTATAACTATAGCATAAAATGCCGGTTTCTTACAGGCTGGCGCGGTAAATTTCCAGAATATCCTCACAGGTCAGCGGCTGGAATGAACGGCTGAAATCACTTTCGGCCGCTTTCTCTGCCATTTCTTCCAACCGGCTTTCATCAATTCCAACTTCGCGCAGCGTCATCGGCAGGCCCAGCGAAACAAAGAATTCATAAAGCCTCGCAATGCCTTCCTCCGCTGCTGCCCAGCAATCCAGCTGCGGATCGACGTTCCAGACATGCAGGGCAAACCGGGCAAAGACGTCAACCGTTTGTTCGTTGAGAACATGCTTCATCCAGCGCGGCGTTAAGATCGCTAATCCGACGCCATGGGTAATATCGTAATAAGCACTCAATACATGCTCCAGCGGATGACAAGTCCAGGCGCGGTTCTTCCCTAAAGAGTTCAGCCCGTTGATCGCCAGCGAAGCCGCCCACATCAGATTGGCGCGCGCTTGATAATCGTTCGGTTTCTTCAAGGCGACCGGCGCCGATTCAATGCAGGTCTTTAACAACGCCTCGGAAATGCCGTCCTGCACGGAGGCATCGCGTACCTGATCAAAATAAGACTCCATAATATGCGACATGATATCGGCCGTTCCCGCCGCTGTCTGCAATGCCGGAACACTGTAAGTGTACGTCGGATCCAAAATGCTGAACTTCGGAAACATGCCGTAGCTGCTGAAGCCTTTCTTGTCCTGGGTTTCAGGATTGGAAATGACTGCAATATTGTCCATCTCTGATCCGGTAGCCGCCATCGTCAAGATCGTTATGAGCGGCAGACAGGCTTTGACTTTCGTTCGATCCAGCACCAGTTCCCAGGGATCACCGTCATACTTAACCCCGGCGCAAATCGCTTTGGAACAGTCCAGTGTGCTGCCTCCGCCAACAGCCAGCACACAATCCAGCTGATGTTTACGGACAATTTGGATGCCTTGGCGCACGGATTCAATTTTCGGATTGGACTGAACACCGGACAACTCCCGGCTTTCGATGCCGTTTTTCTTCAGCAAGCCTATAATCGTGTCATACAGTCCGCTCTTTTTTATGCTTCCTCCGCCATAGACCAACAAAACCCGCTTTCCGCATGTGCGGATCAATTCCGGCAGATGAGCAATCTGGCCTTCGCCAAAATACACCTTAGTCGGAATATCATAAATAAAATTATTCACTTTCTTCACCTGTCCTTTTCTGTTTTCAGTGTACCACAAACCGTTTGTCAAAGCGACGGTTGTTTGCGCTTGACGGCAGCTGAACGACAAACAAAAAGCTGTTGGAATGAAACTGGCTTTCCAACAGCTGAATGCTGAACTGATTCAATCATAAAGAGTGAACTTCTGACTTACTCAATCGTAAGCGTAAAGACCGTTCCTGCTTCCCCTGCCAGGCCGAGTGTCCCGCCAGAAGGCAGTGTTATCGTCTTTTCTCCATCGGTTACACGATTATAGAGACAGATCATAGTCGCATCGTAGACAAAGACACCCTGAGAATCACTGCTGACCGTCAGCGTTTTTCCTTCCAGTGCCGGATCCAGTGTCAGCCACTGCGTATGGCCCTGATCATTCAGCGTTACATTCATTGTTCCGACTTCCGCTTTCACCGCGCTGTCCTGACTGACATATAGATCCCCAGCTCCTTGAAGATACTCAACACCATTCTGAGTGAAGAATGTATAGTCAAACTGATCTCGGCTGCCGCTACCCGGAATCTGCACGATCGCTACGGCACGGTTTTCATCTACGATCTGATGGGCATTGACATACCCTTCGGCAAAGCTGCTCAGCGGTACTGGAGCAATAGGCAGAATCATCTCATAGATCTGGGAATGCAGATCTTCACTGATCAGTAAATAAGTCTTTGTACTGCGCGTCTGCCAGGCTGACTTCACTGCATCAGACAACGGATTTTCCTCCACCTTCATCGCATAATAAACCGTCGTGGCGGAATAGCCCAAGCCCGGAATTTCCGTAACGGCTTCGACTTTCAAATAGGTGTGGCCGCCGTTTTCTTCAAAGCTGAACAGCTGGTTTGTCATCGGGGAAGGCAGCAGAAACTGACCGTCACCGACATGCGTCAGCGGCGTCGGCGTGTCCGGCATCTGTTCGATCGTAAAATTCAATATTCCTTCTTCGGTAAAATCAATCCGATACAAGGACGTGGAATCCGCATACAGCCCAGCATAGGCCTGGACTTCTTCCGGGATGGCCGGTACCGTTTCCGGAGTCGTCGGCAGCTGATAATGCGGCAGTGCTTCGCTGATCACGCCTTTTTCCATCAAGGCCTGTTCCAGCAGTGTAGAAGCCATCATCTGATTGTAAGAGCTGAGTCCGCCTGAGCTTAATACAGCACAAGTCAGGCCCTGCTGAGGAAGAACGACAAAGGCTGTATGGGAATACATCGTATCGCCGCCTTTGCTCAGCGCCTGAATTCCAGCCTGGGCAAACGGTGACAGTTCAACGCTGTCCCAGCCTAATCCATAGCCAATACTGTTCGCCTGTTCGGTCGGCCAGATGCCTTTCTTTGCTTCATTGACAGACATCGCACTCAACGCCTCTGCACTTAACATCGACGAGGAAGGCATGAAAGCCAGTCCCCAGCGGCACAGATCTTCCGCCGTCGAATACATGCCGCCAGTTCCGATTACAGAAACAATGTCGGCCGGCAGCGCGCGCTGCGGCTGAGTCGCTGAATAGACCTTCGGCATGGCATTAAAATCGACATTCCCTACCGACGTCTGTGTGCGCGTCATCCCTAGCGGTTCTATAAACTGCGTGCGCAGATAGCTTGTGAGATCCTGGCCGCTGACCTTTTCAACCACCAGTTCAGCCAGCACAAAGCTGTCATTGGAATAGACTGAATACGCTCCCGGATCGGCCTGCAGGTGTAGCGTCTTCAGATTCTCCAAAAAAGTATCATGCGCGGTGGTGTCCGGCACAAACATAAAGCCTTCGCTGAAACTGGAACCCGGCAGACCTGAACTGTGATTCAGCAGCATCCGCACAGTAATCTCGGAGTACCGCTCATCCGCCATCGTGAATTCCGGAAGCAGCTCCGCGACCGGTTGATCCAGATCTAATTTTCCTTCATCCTGAAGCTTCATCACCGCCGCAGCGGTGAACATCTTGGACACGGAGCCAATGGCATACTGATCCTGAGCGCTCAGCGCCTGATCCGATTCTTTCGCAAAAACACCGGCTTGTCCGGATACAGTTACCTCACCGTTATCCATTAAGGCATATTGAACACTGGTTGCCCCCAACTGCGTAACCAACATGTTGGCCAGCTGTTCTGCCGTCTGTGTCAAATTTCCGGTTTCCACGGTTGGCTCCGAACTGGGTGAAACCGCAGGTTGCGCCGTGCAGCCAGCCATCACTAACAACAGTGCCAGCGAATATTTTCCTATTTTCATCGGTGATCCCCCTTTAATTCTTTCTATGGATACAATTAGAACACAGATTCCCATGAAAAACAAGCGCAGACCCGCCAACGGAGAAAATCCGGCCTTCACTGGATGATTTATTTACTTCAGATAAATACCAGATTCAATCTCTGATGCTTTTAGTATAATCTGAATCAGATTAACAGCTTTCAATGAATATTTCTAATCTTAAGAGCACGAAGATTTGTTCCTTTTTGTATTATAGGGAATCTGTTTCAAAGTCACTATACCTAAATCCAATTTCGAAAATTTTTATTTTTCGTTGCATTATTGCAACGAAAATGCAACGAAACAGTTTTCGTTGCACTCATTTTAACTAATATGATAAAAGCTTGAAATAGAAAGAAAATTAAAAAGATAAGAAGAAAAACTAACTAAAATATGAGAATAAAATCATTTGAACCGAATAAGAAGTTTAAAGAGTTCTTCACTTGCGCAAATTATCGTTAAGCACTCTCCACTTCCATAAGCTGAAATACAAATCATAACGACTTAATTAATTAGCTTAAATCTTTTTTGGTTCTTTGAATTTAATACGTTGCATCGTTGCAGCAAAAATGCAACGAAACGATTTTCGTTGCATCCGTTTTAGAACCAATATATAATAAGACTAAGATAGAAAGGGGATTAAGAATGGAAAGAGAATCAAAAACATTAGAATATAAGGAACAAATCACCAGAACCTTCCTAAAAACTGTATCTGCTTATGCTAATTATGGAAGTGGAAAAATAGTTTTTGGCATAAGCGATGACGGAATTATCCTTGGTTTGGACAATCCAGAACAGTTATGTTTAAATATCGAAAATATGATCAATGATAATCTCTCACCCATTCCTGATTATTCTCTTGAAATTTGTCGCAATCAGACTATCGTCCTTACCGTATTTGAAGGCTTGTATAAACCTTATCTTTATCGAAGCAAAGCTTATAAAAGAAATGATTCAGCCACGATTGAGGTCAATCGTTTAGATCTAAACCGCTTGGTTTTAGATGGAATGAATCAAACCTTTGAAGAACAAATCTCAAACGAGCAAAACCTTACATTCCAAACATTAGAAACTACGCTGGTTCAAGAATTAAAGATTGAAGGGTTGTCCAATGACATTCTCAAAACACTTCAGCTCATGACTCCAGACGGCCGCTATACCAATGCTGCGGCCTTAATTGCAGATCACAATCAGTTTAAAGGCGTAGATATCATCCGCTTCGGAACGACTATTTCTGAGCTGAGAGATAGAAAAACATTAGAGAATTGTTCCATTTTAACGCAGTTTTTTGAAGCTTTGAATATCTACCGACAATATTATCAAATTGAGAAAATTGAAGGTGCAGTGCGCAGAAAAATTGATTTGATTCCAGAAGAAGCTTTTCGTGAAGCCTTAGCCAATGCTTTAGTGCATCGTCTTTGGGATGTTGATTCCAACATTAAAATCAGTATGTTTGAGGATAAAATTGAAATATCTTCGCCGGGCTCCCTGCCTCCCGGTATTTCAAAAGAAGAATACCTCAACGGGCAAATTTCAACCCTGAGAAATCCGATCATAGGTAATCTGTTTTATCGATTAAACTATATCGAAAAATTTGGTACCGGAATAAAAAGAATCAATGAAGCTTATAGCCATAATTTAACAAAACCAAACTATCAAGTTTATGAAAATTCAATAATAGTAGGGCTTCCGACGCTCAATAAAGAATTAAATTTAAATGAAGATGAAAAGCAGATTTTAAATGTATTCTATGGGAAAAAAATATTAACACGAGCCCAAATTGACGAGCTAACGGGTTTCAACAAAGCCAAAACAGTAAGAATACTCAATCATTTAACAGAACAGTCTGTTATCAAGAAAACAGGAAAAGGTCGAGATATAAAGTATACCTTACTGCAGAAATGAAACGAGTCTTAGTTTTATTTGATACAAAAAAACTGAATAAGGAACACAAAATCAATGACCATGGATCATGTCTCTGATTTTCTGTTCCTTTTTCTTTACTAAAGTTCGCTGCAAAACGCTTATCTCTTTTTATAATGTCCCCTTTGCGTGTTTAATGATTTTTAATCAGCTCAAAGATCGCTGCCGGATGATCTAATTTCAAACATTCATGAAACGGCTGTGGTGTGCTTATACCCCATTGTGCCAAGACAAACTGAATTCCCGCCTGCTCGGCACATTGCTGATCGACAGGCTGATCGCCGATATAGAGCATTTCTTCCTTCCTGCATCCCGCCTTCTGCTGACATAAAAGCAGCGAATCGGGTGCGGGTTTAGGATGGGAAACCTGATCAGAAGTCACGACAAAATCAAACAAATCATAAGCTTCTTTCAGCTGCAGCTGAGCCTCTCTGATTGTTTTCTGGGTTCGTGAAGTATTGATTCCCAGCCGAATGCCCCTGGCTTTCAGTTGAAATAAGACCTGATTGATTTCCGGGAAAGCACGGAAATGATCGGTAACAGAAGAACCGTTCAGACAGAATTCAAAGAAAGAAGCTTGATGCTGCGGCAGGATATTCAGCATTCTGAAATTCACTTCATCGGGATTGCCATGACAGGGAACAAATTCCGCTCGATCTTTGCGCGGTCGGTTCGGATACAGGCGATGATAGCCGTCATAAAACAGGTCAATCATTGCCCGGCTGTCAACCAAAGTTCCGTCACAGTCCCAAATCATCGTCCGGATCATCGTGGACTCCCTTCCGGCTGAACGGTTACCTGATGAATCCAGTGTCCCTGATGAATTCGCCAGTTCCCGACGAAGGCTTTGATCACATCGTCGCAGCGCAGGATAAAGAAAACAAGGAATAGCGGAACTTTTGCCTGCTGGCAGCACCACCAGCCTAGCGGAATACAGAACACCCACAAGTAAAACACATCATTGAAGAAAACAAACCGGGCGTCGCCGCCTCCGCGCAGGATGCCCACATTGTTGACAAAGCCGATGCAGCGGAAAATTTCGATGAATCCGCCGACGATCATGATCTGAGTCAGCACGGAAAATGTTTCCGGCGTAATGTTGTAGATCTTCGGCATCAGCGGAATGATCGCCAGAATAAACAGACAGGCGGCAGTCCCGCTGAGCGCGCCGATGTGCTGAAGCAGACGAATCGGTCTGCCCAGTTCATCCCGTTTTCCTTCCCCAATTAAATTTCCGACAACGACGGCGGCCGCCGCGGCAATGCCTTGGGATAGAGCACAGGAAATCTGAGCTACAACATTGAAAATCGCATACGCCGTGGCAAACGCAAAAACCATGTGTCCGGAGATCATGGTCAGCACAGAGCTGCCCAGCACCCAGGTCAGCTCATTAGCCACCACCGGCGCGCAGTTTTTGACAAACGAAGGCCACAGCGCCTTCTGCGGATGAAACAAGCTGCTTAAACGAAAACGAATCTTTTTCTCAAACCAAGCCAGATACACAACCAGAATCAGACATTCCAGAATCCGTGCCAGAATATTCGCCAAGGCACTGCCCACGACCCCCAGAGCCGGAATTTCCCAAAAGCCAAATACCAATATCCGGTTAAACAATACGCTTGCGGCAATCGATACGAGCGAAGCTCCCATGGCGACATTGACATCCCCGACCGCACGCAGTGTATTGCCGATGACTGTCGTAATCCCAAAAAACAGATACGACAGACTGACAATGCGCAGATACTGCGTTCCGGTTTCGATCACCGCCGGATTGTTGGACAGCAGCGTCATGACCTGCTGCGGAAACACAGCGGCAATGCCAATCAGAATCACCGCCGTTCCCAGCATGATCCGAAACGTATAGCCGATGACAGACCGGATCGCTTCGCGATCCTGTTTACCCCAGTATTGAGCGATCAGCACATTCGCTCCGCCCGTCGTTCCAAACAAGGTCAGCTGGAAGATGAAGAACAGCTGACTGGCTTGAGAAACGGCCGTCAGCTGCGTTTCTCCCAACGCGCCGACCATCATCGTGTCGACCATGTTGATACCGACGGAAATAATCGTCTGCAGCGCCACCGGTATCGCCATCAGCAGGATTGCTTTTAACAGAACGCGCTGCTGAGGGTTGAGAAAAAGCACGTTCCCGTGCTTCCTCTCCGTTTTATTCATCGTGGGTATTGAAATACTTCATTTCCGGAAGCGGATCCTGGGTTTTGATATCCTTCAATTCAATGCCATAGTCCACTGCCAGCCGATAAGCCAGAATTTCCACGACCGGTGCATATTCCAGGCAGGCGAAGTCTTTGGACGCCGGTGTAAAGCCGAGATCGTCCTCATCTATCGGATTCGCGCCGATCACATAGGCATGGCCGACATCATTTTTCATATATTGAGCAATCCCCATGGCCAATGAATTGTCCTTGCCGCCGTCATTCAGAACGATAACCGCGTGCCGCTGGGTAAAGCCCATGGTCGGACCATGCAGGCCGTCATCCATCTCATAACCCACGCACATGAAGCGCTTGGCAATTTCCAGAATTTTAAGCGCGCCTTCCAAGGCTACGCCATACAAACTGCCTGGGCCATACAGAACAAACGCATCGACATCCATCAGCGCTTCCTTATTGTGGTCAAACCAGGTCAGCGTGCGGTCGCAGATTTCCTTATGATCCTTCGTCACCGCCAGCGCATCCTCAATGTAAGCGGCAGCCGCTGCTTCACTGACGACGCCGCGGGCCTGTCCGAGCGCAACGCCCATCAACATTTCCGTTAAAATACTTGCGCAGTATCCGATTGTCCGCATGCCGTATTCTTCATAGCCGCAGCCCATATCGATATGCACGTCCGCAGCCTGAGCCAGCGGGGTCGTTGGCGCTTCTGTGATGGCCGCGGTCAGACACCCCATCGCCTTGACCTTCTTTAAGGCCTGCTGCGTCAGGGTTGAAGTCCCGGATTGGGAAACAAAGACATACAGCGCTTTAGGATTGTAAACCGTTTTGGCTAAAAATTCATTCGGAATCATCGTGCTGGTTGACAGGCAGCTTGCTTTTTCAACAAAGCGGTAAGCGGTAACTGAACACGTATTGCTTGTTCCGGAGCCGACAAACAGGATTTCATTCAGATCATCAAGACGATCCTTGACCGCTTCCAACAGCGGTGCAAACGTAACCTCGCGTTGTTCGACAATGCTTTCAATGACTGCCGGGACGCGGTAGATGCAGTCTAGTAAAGTAACCATTTCTTTTCCTCCTTCAAATGGCAGAATCCGATCAGGCAGAGAAAGCTCTGCCTGATCCTATTTCTACTTTCTTTTATTGTAGCGTTTTATTCGCTGAACCGATATCCTCGGTTTAGAAAATTCCAATCCAGGTGCCCAGAATCGCGAAGATCATTAGGCCGAAGATCAATAATGTCGCATTGACTTTCTTATTCAGCAGTTTGAAACAGAATAAGGTCAAAAGCAGCGGAAGCAGATTCGGGAAAATCGTATCCAGCATCGCTTGGATCGATTGTTCCGCTCCGCCCATCGTAAAGACGAAGCCGATATTGCAGGAAACCATGGTCGCCGTCATCGCACCGACTGTCATCAAACCGACGGTACTGGCTGCTTTGGTAATAAAGCTCATGATGCCGTTTTCCGCGGCGCTGCTCATAAATTTTGCGCCAAGACTGTAGCCGACATACGGACCCAAGAAACGAACGAAGGCTGAAGGAATGTTATACATCAGCAGGAAGACGATTGGACCGAGAATATTGCCGCCGGCGGCTAAACTTAAGCCTACGCCCATCGAGATAACACGCCAGGTACTCTGGAAAATCGAATCGCCGATACCTGCAAACGGTCCCATTAGGGAAGACTTGACCGCAGAGATGGAAGATTTATCAAAGTTTGGATCTTCTGCTCCCTGTTTTTCCATGGAAGCCGCCAGGCCGGTGATGAAGCCGGAAACGCTCGGCGTCGTGTTGAACAGTTCCCAATGCCGCTTGTAGCCTTCAATCCGGTCTTCTTTGTCCGGATAGTATTTGTTGATGACCGGAATCATCGTATACAAGAACGACAAGGCCTGCATTTTTTCCCAGCAGTATGGAGCGCTCATGGTATGGGACCGCAGAGCGATCTGGAAGCACATCTTATTTTCTTCCTCAGTTAAATTGAATTTTTCCTTAATCATTGAACAGTTCCTCCTCTTCTTCCGCAGATGATGGGGTTGGTTTGTGACTGCTTTCGACATACAGCACGATGACGTACAGAATGCCCAGAATTGCGATCGCCATTAACGGCAGACCCAGATAGGATGAAAGAATAAAGCCGACAAAGAAGTAAACCGCAAGTTTTTTGGTCCACATCATCTTTAACAACAGCGCGAAGCCGACCGCTGCCAGCATTCCCGCCGCAACGCCCATGCCGTCTAAGAAAACTGCCGGCAAAACATCGATGAACTGCTGAACAGCGACAGAACCCAGAGCAACCGCACCGCCGCAAATCAAAGCTTTGAAGACATACATCGTAGCAGAAACCACCGGAACCATCCGTTGCAAGCCCTTGTAATCTCCCTTAGCCACCATCTTATCAATCATCGGCGACCACAGCGAACGCAAAGCTACCAACGGCACAAACAAGGTTTGACATAGAATAGAAGCTGGAATTGCCAGTGTAAAGGCGGTTTCTACGCCCTGACCTAAAATAATCGCATACGCCGTGCCGACAGCGGTTCCTGAGCAGGCATCCGGCGGCACCGTACCGCCGATGGCCATAACGCCCATGAACACCAATTCCAGACTGGCTCCGACCGTCACGCCGGTTGCAACGTCCCCTAATACAATACCGATCGCCGTACCCACGATTAATGGGCGTGTTGTCATTGGGTAGGAGCACCAGGTTTCAATGAACTCCAGCGCGAAGACAGTTAACCCTACCAATACTGCTTGCATCATAAGTTTTTCCTCCTCATATAATCTTTTTCACGTCGGTCTTTGATTCACTTGGAACCATTTGAATTTCAACTTTGTCCACCAGAGAATTCAACTCCCGCAGCGCTGCAATGTCTTCCTCATTCATGTGGACATTCGCCGCCACTTGTCTGCTTCCCTCCTTTTTCTTCACTCCTCCGATGTTGATAATCTGAATCTGACTGCCGGTGGTCTTCGCCAGTTCCAAGGCGTCCTGGACCGTTCTGACAATCAGGAAAATCCGTGTTTTCTTCGTGCGCGGATCATTCAGCAGCACGGCCGCATCCTTCACCGTTTTGATCGCCAGCTTCACCCCGGCCGGTTTGGCCATTTTGAACGCCAGCTTGCTCATCTCGTTGGTCGCCGCTTCATCATTAGCGATCAAAATCGCGTCGGGAGCGACTTGATTCACCCAGGTCACCGCGACCTGTCCATGAAGCATCCGATCATCGACTCGGCACAGCTCTACCATAAAATATCATCCTCCATTCCCTTCTCAATTTGCTCCACCGCCTGCTTGTGCGACAACACGGTAATCGTGTTTTTAGCCGACTGCACGGCGTTTTCCACCAATTCCATAGTTCCGATGTCCTGAACGTTCAGATGACATTCCAGAATCATTGACAATGTCACGCCGCCGACCAGATACACATTTGGATACCGGCATAACTCCGTCAGCTGATTGTGAACGCTGCCGCCATGGATATCGCAGAAAATAATGAAGTCGCAGGCCGGTTCCGCTGCAACCTGCTGCTCAATCTGACGGGCAATTTCCGTCGGAGATTCATAATGATCCAATCCCAGAGCCTGAATTTCTTCACAATCCCCCATGATCATCCGGGCGGCGCTGAGCACCCCTTCGGCCATGGATCCATGAGAAGCCAGAATTATCTTTCTCACGGGCTGTCCTCCCTTCTCTTCTTACGCTCAAATATAAGCAATTAGTATGCCAATTCGTCTATTTTTTTAATAAACTGATCCTAAAATAGAAAAAAAGCCGAAATTCAAGAAATTTTTCTGAAATTTCAGCTCAAATTCTGACCTGACAGACCTTTCTATTCAAAGTAACCGGTTTCATCTTCGACACTGTTTTCTTCCTTTTCGACACTGCCGAGGGTGATGTATTCATATAAATACCCGATTTCCGATAAGGGAATCGACACATTGTAAATCCGTTCCACCTCGGCAAAGCTTTTGCGGATCACCGCGATGAAATCCTGATGATCCCGCTGCAGCTGTTCCAGCTTGTCGTACGGCGCCACTGTCTTATTGATAATCAGCCGTTCGATCAGACAGCTGATATGCAGATACAGCCCAACTTTGACATTGCTTGTAATCCGCAGACCCAGCTGCGCTTCAATGGAGCGGATGATTGTTTCAACATTGCCCAGAATGATTTCCGGATTGAGAATCGTCAGATAATTCAGCAGATTTTCCATTGGAAAGTTGCGCAGCAGATTGTCGTTAAACTGCTGGATTTCTTCCTCATTCAGCAGGCCGTTGAGCAGCTCCGAGATCTTTTCAATGTTTTTCTGTTCGATCAGCTCTTCCAACGAGATAAATTCCACGCCTTTGATCTTCGGATCCATCGTGCCGACGACAAACAGAATATTGTATTTATCAAAGACCGGAGCTTGGGAACCCATCGTTTCTATGCTGTCATATTCATAGGACAGCACCGGAATATTCTGGTTTGGCGGCAGACTTTTCTCCAGCAGTTTTTTGATCTTCTCCGCCGTTCCGAAGCCGCTTTGACAGATCGACAGAATCGCATTGGCTCGCTGACGGTTGCGCACGATCAGATAACGATGCTGATTGCGGTTGGCCGCTTCCTCCAGGATCGTTTCAATCCCTTCCCCTTCCATGATCATGCAGCCGATATCCAGAGCCAGCTTGGTTGTGACGTTATTGATGATTCCGATATCGATATTTTTAAGATTTTCCGTATACTTGTAGATTTCCTCCAGCGATCCCATATCCACCATCAGAAGAACTTCCCTGCACCCTTCCAGATGCTTCAGATAATTGGAAACCTTGCGGATGATGACATCCACGCCGCATTCAATCGGCATGTCGATCGCGTCAAAGATCTTGCGCCGCAGCAGCTGATTGGCAACCTCGGCAATACTGCTGGCAATATTGAACCCATGCGCGATGATCAGCACGGGAATCTGCGAGGTTTCCATCTCCCGGTTGAAATACATCATGTAGATCAGCAGATCCAGGTAGCCGATCCCTTCCAGTTTGATGTTCAGGCTGTCCTGGATCAGCCGGGCAACATTGCGGATCGCCGTCGCATTGATCGGAAACAGATGCTGAATGGCTTCAATACAGTCCTGGATTTCCTTATGGTATTTCTTGTCCAGCGGCAGACAGGAAGCATTATGACTGGCAAAATCCAGAATGAAGCGCGTCATCGTCACCACCTCGGAATTGCTCAGTTTTTCCAGATTGTATTTCTGCGCTGTAATCCGATAGATATTTTCCACCAGACTGGCGGTCAGATCATCCTTCGGTGTTTTCCCTGCGGGGTTGTTGAAAAACAGGTAATCCGTATAACCTTCTAACAGAATGTAGGCTTTTTCGATAAACTCCGGCATCGGCAGAGGATTTAAATATTGATCGATCAGTCCTTTATTGAACGTGTACAGCATCGTATCAAAATATTTCTGTTTCATCATCTGCCGGGTGTCGATCATCTTGCCGTCGTCATATTCCATCAATTCGCCGTTGGCGGTTCCGCTTTGCAGCAGGAAGCTGGGCAGATCATACAAATGCAGCTCAACCGGATCGGCAGCCGGATCGCGCAGATAGGCTTTGGCCACGCTGGCGCGGATGGTGTTGACCAGCTCTCCGACATTGCCGGGATAGGCATGATTGACCAGGGTCTGATAGGCCAGTTCGCTGAACACCACCTGGCGGGTGATCTTAGCACTTTCCTGCGTTACAATTTCATGCACAAGCTCGCGTTTTTCCTGCAGCGAGCGGTCGATCAGCGGCGGCACCTGAACTACAATCGGAATGCGTCTTAACAAGGTTTTCAACAGAACCTTCTGCGGATCTTCCGTCGTCGCGAAAATCAGCCGGACCTGCGCGGAATGCCAGGTTTCGTTATCGCCGACCATGTGATAGATGCCTTTGTCCATGAACAGAAAGATTTTTTCCTGACACTCCGGTTTGAGCGCATGGATTTCATCGAGAAACAGCACGCCCCCGTCCGCCAGCGCCAGCAAACCCGCCTTGTCCTTCTCGGCTCCGGTGTAGGAACCTTTCTTATAGCCGAACAGATTGGTCAGAAACAGTTCGGGATTGTTGGCATACTCAGCGCAGTTGACCGTCACGAAATTGCCCTTTTTGCCGATAATCCCTTTTTCTACACTGTATTCATAGGTCAGCTGGGCGATGTAGCTTTTGCCGGTTCCGGTCTGTCCCTGCAAAAGAATCGGCAGACCGATGCCGGGATAGGTAATCGCCGCTTTGCATTGTTCTACGCATTGCTTCAGACTTTCCTGATGACCGACCAGCTTGCGGAAAGAAACGATTTTCTCTTTCCGGGCTGCGCCGTCCTTCATCAATTCCTCGACGGAATCATAAACCGATTTCAGATCTTCCGCCTTCATCCGTTCGCACAGTTCTGCTTTGCCCAAAAAATAAACAGGCCGTGTATTGATCTTAATCACCAATCCCTCGTTGTGCGCTTCATTGAGATATTGTGAAATAAGATTGCGGCTGAGTCCGAAGTGTTCCGCCAAGCTCTGAGCACTTAAATCAGACAGATCATTCCAGGCGAAATGGCGGGTCGCCTCTGCCAAGGCATCCAGAATTTTTTTCTTAGCCGGACTTTCCAT
The DNA here is from genome assembly GCF_000327285.1 of Holdemania massiliensis AP2. Classification (GTDB taxonomy): domain Bacteria; phylum Bacillota_I; class Bacilli_A; order Erysipelotrichales; family Erysipelotrichaceae; genus Holdemania; species Holdemania massiliensis. The sequence continues at coordinate 31,607 of NZ_HE998573.1, forward strand.
CGTTTCCCCCTCCTTTATTTTTACCTTTTTAATTCATGTGCAAAAAGATTACAATTTAAGAATAGGTTCGGAATTCAACTTTGTCAATCAAACGTGAATTAATTTTGTGAGCGCTGTCATGGATGACAGATTGTGCTACAATAAAACAAAAGGAGGCTGACCGCATGAACAATACGTTCTCATTGAAGCCGAAGGTTCAGACAAAAACCAAGCTGAAACCGGCGATGTTTCAATCACTGAATATCCTGCACATGAGCTCGGATGTGCTGTCCGCCTACCTGAATGAACAGATGATGAGCAATCCGCTTCTGGAATGGAACGATACCCGCTCTATAAAAAGTGAAGATCTTTACACAAAAGCGGAACAGTTTGTCGCCGAAGATCTCTCTTTGAAGCAGCAGCTGCAGCATCAGGCAGCCGTGATCCTGGATCCGCAGGATCAGCCCATCGCGGATGTGCTGATCAGCTTGCTGGATGACGATGGCTATTTGCGGGAAGACACTGCCGAATTAAGAGGCATGCTGAAAATCGGCGAGGGGCGGCTGAATCGGATTTTGACACAGTTAAAAAGTCTGAAGCCCTCCGGACTCTTCGCCCATGATCTGCGGGAGTGTCTGCTTTATCAGCTTATGGAAAATCATCCGGAAAATGAACTGGCAATGCGCCTGACCGATCATTTGGAAGCTCTGGCCCGCGGCAGCGTGACCGCTTTATGCCGGACTTTGCACTGCAGCGAAGCACAGCTTCATGAAGCCTTGGCTTTGCTGCGCAGCTGCGATCCCAAGCCCGGCCGCAGTCAGGGAACACCGGCTGCACCGTTAGTCTGCGAAGTGCAGGTGGAAATAGAAGAAGAGCAGTTTAAGATTACGCTGACCCGCAGCTTCAGTGAACTGGTCTTCAATCTCATGCCGCTGGATGATCCATCGGTTCAGGATTATTTAAAGCAAAAAACATTAGAAGCGAAAAATCTGCTTCTGGCGATTCAGAAACGCAATCAGACGCTGGTTTCCATTACTCAGGCGATTTGCCTGAATCAGAAAGCCTTCTTTATCAGCGGAGTGCCGTTAGTGCCGTTAACCCGACAGAAAATTGCGGACCAGCTGGGGCTGCATCCCTCTACCATTTCCCGTTCGCTTTCCGGCAAAGGGCTGCAGTTTCAAGGGCAGCTTTACCCCTTTTCCTTCTTCTTCCCAACACAGGTGCAGGAGGATCTCAGCCAAGATCAGGTGCTGCGGGAATTAAAAAAGCGGATTGATCAGGAGGATCCCGCCCATCCATTCAGCGATCAGCAGCTCAGCGATTGGTTAAAAGCCCAAGGCTGTCCGATCTCACGCCGAACGGTTGTCAAATACCGGCAGAAGCTGCGCATTCCGGATTCCCGGGTTCGCCTGCAATGGGCAAAAACCGCAGCGGCAAGGAAGAAAAAATATTAAGGTCGCTGAATCCTGTCCTCACCCTGCAAAACACAGCGCCAAAAAGCACGATTCCTCGGAATCGTGCTTTTATATGGGTTCATTGGATTGTTATCGCAGACCGTTGTATTCTGCAAAAAATTCCTGCAGATACTCTTCCATGAAGGCCGTGCGGTACCGCGCTAAACGCCTGCCGGTTTCGGTGTTCATCTTTTCCTCCAACAGCAGCAGCTTTTCGTAAAAGTGATTGATTACGGTACTGCGTTCCTTGCGATAGCTCAAGGCGTCCATCTGGGAGCGAGGGGGAAGTTTGGGGTCATACATCGCATTGCCGACATGACCGCCGTAATAAAAGGTACGGGCAATACCAATCGCGCCGATCGCATCCAGCCGGTCGGCATCCTGTACGATCTGACCTTCTTTGGACAGCTTCTGGCTCCGACCTAAATTCTTGGAAAAGGATAAATTGTCAATAATCGCAAAGACCGGCTCTTTGACAGCAGGATCAATCGCTTCCAACGCTTCCGCAAGTCGATCATGTTCCCGCTTAGGATTCGCAGTCAGCTTATCATCAATCACATCATGGAGCAGCGCGGCAGCCACGATCAAATACAGATCGCAGGTTGCTTCATCTCTGGCAATCAAGACTGCATTGTTGACGACGCGGAGAACGTGATCCAGACTGTGTCCGCTTGTATCGCCGGCTAATCTGGATTGGGCAATCGCGTAAAATTTCTGACAATTTTCAATTTGTGTGGAATTCATTTTTTCCTCCTTCGGGCTGAACTCGCTTGTTTTTTATGATTCATTCAATAAAATCGAATGCAGATGAGCACGAATCTGCGGCATCCGATTTGTTTCAAAATCAGGATGATCCTTCAGCCATTTGCGGTTTAAGGGGGAAGGGTGCGGAAGTGTATAAACAGGTTTCCCCTGAAAACTCCGGGTGCTGAAAATTAATGTTTCCAGCGGGATTTGCGGAAATAACCACTGCGCGGCATAACTGCCGATTACGATGTATAACTGCGGCTGCACGAGTTCCAGTTCCTGTTTCAGATACAGTTCAGCACACCTTACAGGCGGACGCTCATCACCGCTGCCTTTCGCTTTTCCAGGATAACAGCGGGCAATCGAAGCAATGTAAAACAGCTGCGGATCATAGAACTGAGCGTCGCTGATCTGATACCATTCCTGTTTCAGTTTGCGGCCGCTGGCATCATTGAACGGCAGTCCAGTTTCCATAACACGTCGGGAAGGCGCTTGGCTGATCTGAAAAATTTTAGATCGGAGATCACCCTGAAAGATCGGATGCCATCCCTCTTCCTGCTGCCTTGGACAGATACAGCAGCTCAGCAGCTGAGCTTTCAATTGTTCAAATTTCGTGAAATTTTCCTGTTTTTTCATCTTCTTTACCTTATTCTAATTGATGTTCTTTTATTATGCCGCGCTGCAGTAACATTCTGTGTTCTTTCCTTTCCCCCATTCTTGGATAGATAAGAAACGAATATCATATTCTTTCCTGTTAATCAAGTAAATGGATTGCAATATAAAGCAGAAGATGGTTTAATTCAGACAAAGCCCCTGTGCCAGCTGGAAACAGATTCTCTTTAGCCGATGTTTGCCATTCTGACAATCAGGAAAGGAGCATAAAATGAAACACATCAATAAAATCCTCTGCCTTGCCGCGCTCTTTCTCGGGATCGTAACAGGTTGTTCACAGAAAGCCGCTTCCCAGCCGCAATCCAGTCTGAAACCCGCGGTCTGCAACCAAGAAGATATCGCGATTGCCAAACAGTTTGGTTACACTGCGGATCCGCAGATCTTTCAGTTTGCGGCCGATGCCTCGATTCAATCATTACATTATACAGTTTACAAGCTGAATCAGGGGCAGTGGGAAGTACAATGGGCCTCAGATCAGACTTTATCCGGAGCCCGCGGACGGATCGCAGTCTACTCCGACACTTTGCCTTCCGGGTATACCCTCATCATGCAGTGCGATAATATCTGCGTCAAAGATGAGCTGCGGGTTGACAACCCTGACTTTACATTGCCGGAAGAATCCGTATTTTCTCACACTTCCTTAAACAAAGAAATCCCCTTGGAATCCGCACAGGAGATTCCTGTCCTCCTCCAGCAGATTTCGGCAGATAAACAACACAATTCTGTCGAACTGGATCAGTTTTTCAATCCGGACACGTTTTCGGATCAAGATGAAGTCTGGGCTTTAACTTTAATTTTTCAAACTTCAAAATCATCACGTCAGCTGCCGGCTTAAAGAAGCTGGATATCCTTGTTTACAACACTAATAATACAGCCTGGGCCGGCATCGAAGCTTCCGGGCTGTTTTTACTCAGCTATGATTTAAGAAATGTTCGGCGATAAACCGACCGATTCCGTCATGATCATGATCGTCAGTAATATAATCCGCTGCACTTTTGGTTTTTTCACTGCCGTTGACCATGACGACGCCGATTTTGGCATTTACTGTCATGTCATAATCATTGTCCGCATCGCCAAAGGTACAAAGTTCATCCATCGTCAAGCCATGCAATGTCATGAATTCCTTCAGCCCTTCCGTCTTGGATACCCGCGGATCCATATATTCAAATAAGATGCTCGCAGTGATCAACCCGGCAGATTTGGTTTTCGGCACTGTGAAAGTATGACTGCGGGCAATCACGGCGCCCATCCTCGCCGGATCACAGACGATCATCACCTTCGGCCGCGGTTCATTCAAAAATTCATGATAATCAACAACGTGATAAGGAATGTGATCGGCTTCAGACAGCTTGCGGATATATTCATCATCCTTGGGCGAATATAGTTCTCCCTGCCAAGGAATCGCAAAATTCACGTCCAGATCCTGATAATGCTCAATGACCTGACGGATGACCTTTCCCTCCAGCGGATAACTGCTTTTTTCCACATTCAGCTGGAAATCCGCTATTTCCGCTCCGCCGGTTCCAACAATCGCATCGACCAGCCCATCGATTCCCCACCGGTTCAGCTGTTTTTTAACACTGTGCACATCCCGGCCGGTAGCCAGACCAAACAACATTCCCTGAGCCTTAATTTTTTTTATTTGTTCAATCGTATAGGGAGAAACCACTCCCTGGCTGTTCAGCAGTGTGCCGTCAACATCGCACATGATTGCTTTGATCATTCTTGAATCCCCCTCAAATTTTAAAGTCTTATTTATTATAACAAGAAAAGGACTGCCGTGCATTCGGATTGTATCCTTTTTCACCGCTGTCCCTTTGCCTGTTCCGTCATTTGATTTAAATTTGAAAAAATATTCAGGTATCGTTTTCTAATCAACAATGAAATCAGAAGATTGAAAATGACTGTAATACCGTCCGCTCTTAGCTGTAAACTTTAAAATCAGCTTGGCTTGGACTCCCGTTTCCTGATTTTCTTGCAAAGAGTCCGACCGGTTGATGGCTGAGAATTCTTCTATCTGAAAGAATCCTTTCAGGCAGACCCCTCGGTAAAACCGCTGATCTATAAAATAAAGACTGGCTGGACGCTCTGTAAAATCAATCTCAAAGCAACCGGCAGCGGGATCAATCTCAAACCAGAATTCGCGAATGCCCTTTCGCCGCAGAGGCTGCGGCAAGATCTGGGTTTCCGGATATCCCGGTTCATCCATAAAACTGCCGAATCCATAGCGGACATTATCCACCAATTTTTCTATTGTCTGTTCAGGATTTCGAATCATCGTTTCCTTCTCCTTTCCGGCTGCGGGTTATTTCGATTCCGCCTTTATTCTTTGGGCTGAGGCCGCTTGCTTTCAGCCTTCGCTGTCAAAGCAAAACTCTGACTGATCCCTTCCTGAATGGTTTCGTCCTCTAACGTTCCATCGAGAACCACAGTGATCCAATGTTTTTTGTTCATGTGAAACGCCCTGTAGAAGCCAGGATGACCTAGTTGTTCGACAATCTGTTCCGGCAGGGCTTTTAAAACCAGAATTTCAACCTGTCCCTGCTTTCGCGGATCCAGCTTTCGGTAATCAAGGCGCATCAGCACGCCGAACCACTTCAGCGTTTCCTGATGCCGCAGGGCTGCCGAAGCGGGCGAACCTTCCCAGAGATATTCTGGCCGCACCCCATAGTTTTGCTCGATCGACTGGATAATCCGACTAGCCTGCTCTGTCCGAAATTCATCGGCAGCAAAACAGGCAGAGGCAATTTCCTTCAGCTTCCGGCTAACCTCTTGGCGCAGCTTGGCAATAAAGTTTCCCTGCGCATGCACCGAATGAATCAGCGTATATTCTTCCCCTGTGACCTCGTCAATCACAGCATAAAAGAGCATACCGGAAGCGTCCACTTCGACCTGAAGCTGAAACTGTTCTTCCTTAAGTGGCAGTTTCAATGCGAAGCCGGCCTCTTTCGTTTGAAATCCATATGCAATTAAGCGCTCCGGCACCGGTTTTTTTAAGTGAAACAGCGCTTCTTCTTCAATCAATCGGATCCCCTCCTTCGCCCGTTTAGGCCGCCTTCCGCCTCTATCTGAACAACGGCAATTTCAGCTTGTCTACTTCAAGCCGTTTCTCTAACCATTCGGCTAACGGTTCACTCACCGAAGGTGCGGCCCTACGCCGTGAGGCGCAGATAGACAGAAGCCGAGAATACATCTTCTTTCTTTTCAAAACGGACATAACCGCGGTAAGCGGCAGCGATGTCCTGAATCGAAGCCACGCCGATTCCCATGCCTTCCCGTTTGGATGACAACGGTAGGGAGCCGGAAAAGTGAACGGGCTGGGTGCAGGAATTATCGGTTAAGATCAGTAACCCCTGGTGTCCCTGCGGCTGAATCCGCAGTTGGATCCAGCGGGTTTCTGCCGAATCTCTCAGACATGCTTCCACCGCATTTTCCAATAAATTTCCTAACAACACCGTGATTTCTGTTGCGGAAATCGGGCAATCCTGAGGATAATCCGCCCTGACCTCAAACCGAATTTTATGGTTACGGGCCTGGGCGGCATAATATCCGATGACAGCATTCACAACTTCATTGCACGAAAACAGTTCCATCCTCTCTGGCGGCAGTTCATTCTGAACCAAATCCAGATATTCCTGTAAACCATGCTTATCATCCTTTTCTATGAAGGAATGCATCACAGTCAAGTGCTGCCGCAGATCATGGCGTGCCTTACGGGTTTCCGTCATCGTCGCCGCTAATGCATCATACTGCTTTTTCTGCATTTGAAGACTGCTCCCGGCGTATTTCAGCGCTTCTTCCATCTGCGCTCTTGCCCGCGAAGTCTGCAGGATTTTTAAAGCCGCGCCGGAAGCATAACAAGCGCCAAACAGCATCAAATAGCGGGAAACCAAAAACTGCCATGAAGCATAAGCATAGACATCCTGCGTGGTGCAGTAAAGCATGCCGAACAAGGCTGAAAACAACGGAATAATCCATAAAGAACGCCACATTTCAGGATCTTCCATTTTCAGTGCGTCGCCAATGGTGTGATAGAAAAAATGAATGAGAAACGGACACATTATCAAATAGAGAACAGCGCGCGCCGCATTATAGATCAGATACGGATGCTCGTCAGAGAAGGTCCAGAAAAAACGAGATTCAATGTAATTGGCATTGCCCTGGACAAAAAACATCCACGCCAGAAATAAAAGATATGTAAACATCTGTTTGGGAAATGATTCCCGAATGAACAGAAAGCTCAGCGCCAAAAATACGAGCATGAAAGCATAACGTACAATTGTCGTCCATTGCGCCGCGGTTTCAAGACCAGCTTGGTTGATCGCATAAAAGGCCGCACAATTCAGAGCTATCAAAAACAATTGAAGCAGCACAATCTGAGAAAAGGGAATCCTCAGTTTATCCTTAAACAGCCAGTATCGCGGCAAACTGTACGGCAGAAAATCCAAAACAGGGAAAAGCAGCACCATTCCCAGATCGACGCCTTTCATAACAAAACCTCCCGCCGGGCCTGGTCAAACAAATAAGCATGATATTGTTCTTCAATTTTCCTGCGCTCCCGCTTGGAAAACGGAATGCGATCCCCCGTGTCCATCACAAAGTCCAGCGCGTCCATCACTTCAACCCGCTGCATATTGACAAGACAGCCCTTATAACATATCAGAAACTGCGAATACGCTGACAGTTTATCCAGCAGTCGGGCAAAGGGCATGCGATAACGAAACAATCTCCCGCCGTCTGTATGGATTTGGCAATAATGGCCATTGACATCACACCACAGAATTTCGCGCAGCAGCAGTTTATCCTGTTCAAGGCAAAGGCATTGAGCCCTGCGGATCTTTTCCATTCCGATATTATCCAGCATCCGCTCAAAAGCCTCCTGCGTATAGGGCTTAACGAGATAGCCGGAGGCCCGGACTCCGTAGCTGTCAACCGCATGATCACGGCTGGTTGAGACAAAAACAAGGGGAACCACCGGATCTTGCCGGCGGATTTCCTGAGCGGTCGCCAGACCGGAAAGTTCGTTCATATACTGGTCCAGAAACAGAAGATCATAACGCTCTTTCCTGAAAGTCTTTAAGAACGCTTCCCCGCTGGCATATTCATCCAGCTGCAGCGTTTCTGCCGGCATGCGGTGCTTCGCATACCGCCGCAGTGATTCGCAGATTTCTGACCGGCATCCCTGCTGATCATCCAGAATTGCACACTTCATACCGTTTCCCCCCTGACTGTTTAGCCGCTAGGGCTCAATATCATTTTAACTTTAAATGGAAGGGGATACAATACGATTTACCGCCAAAAAATGCCGGATGCCGCCAACCGCTTGTCCATTGTTTCCGTTTCGATTATGTTAGAGATGACAAAGCGAGAAGGGAGTCTTGATGATGATCAGAATAATGATCTGCGATGATCAGCAGCAGGAACGAAAGCAGCTGATTAGAGATGTCCAGCAATGGTGCGAAAAGCGGACCCAGCCTGCGCTAATTGAATTCTGTGAAAACTGGCCAGATCTGGCAGAAAAAATCAAATCCTGCAAACCTGATATATTAATTATCGCTAACAACGGTGTAGCCGGACTGGATCTCGTTACCAACGCGCTGGCTTTAATGCATAAGATTCTCTGGTTTTCTGATTTGGATTTCAGCCTTCAGGCTTATCGATTATGCCTGTCTTATTTCTGCAAAAAGCCTCTGACTTCGGCTAAAGTCGAGTATGCCCTGGATCGGATCGCAGAACAGAGATAGCCGTCAGGATATCCTGCATGAGCACGAATAAAGCTTCGAATGAGGGTGCAAAAGCTCTCATTTTTTCAGGGCTGGCCTGATTTTATTCGTTCAGCAGCAGGCTGATTACCTCTGCCACGGAGGAAACGGTATGCGCAGCTCTTGCGGCTACACGCGCCTCTGCCAAGTCAATGCAATAGCTGTGTTGGGTAATTTCAAACATCGGAATGTCATTTTCTGAATCGCCGACAACAATCAGATGATCCTGGTCAAGCTTGAAGCGTTCGCATAATTCAAGAATGGAAATCCCTTTTGAGCTGTTCAGCGGTCCAATGTCGATCATATCCTGATCACTGGTTGTAATGATGCCAGGATAGTTCTGTTTTTGAATAAAGGCTCTGAATTCATCCCTTTGCGCCGGCGGTACAAAAATCTGAATCCGCTCCACCCCGGCGGTCGGATCCATTGTTTTCAAGTCTGCCTGAATTACAGAATCCCAGATTGAATCATACGCAGGAACACCGCGCGGATAACGATCGGTTCTTGACCAAATCCATTGATTATTCAAGCCGGTGGTCACGCTGATATTTAAATCCTGATCAATCACCTTGCGGCAGAGGTCGATGTAAACGCTGCACGGCAGCTGCTTAATAATCGTTTCCCCGGTTTCCAAACGCACCGCCGCGCCATTGCCGCCGATGAAATTGATGTCGAAGCCGAGAGCTTCTGCAATCACAGGATAATGATGCAGCCCGCGGGCTGTCGCAACCGCAAATTTATTCCCCTGCTCAACCCAGCGTTTCACCGCCTTAAAATTATCTTCCCGCTGATGTGGATTGGCAGATTCTTTTCGCGGATACAACGTTCCGTCCAAATCTGAAATTAGCAGTCTGATCGGTTTGTCTGAAGCCTGAAATTCCCAGTCTTTCTTCATGACAGTTCTCCTCCCTTCAATATATCTATATAGATATATTCTATTTAGAATATACTATGAATTCGGATTAACGTCAATTCTCAGTTTCAGCACAGCCTAAAAATATGAAGGAATGTGAAGGCTTTTTCTTTTTCCTCTCCGCCGTCCGATTTTTGTTATACTTAATTTACGCAAAGAAACAAAGACAAGAGGTGGTTCGTTTTATGATCCGATCCGTTCTGTTTGATTTCGATGATACGCTGGGTGATTACAGTATACCGCGGAAGAAATCAGTTTATCTGACTACCGCAGCGTCAGATTTCGCTTTGAAGGCTTGAATGCCGAGGAACTTCAGCATATCAACACCTTGTATATGGACTGGACGAACGAAAATGTTCAGCTTTTTAACGACGCTGAACCTGTTCTGAAAATCCTTCTCAAAAACAAAAAGGAAATCGCCATTCTTACAAATGGTCCCAGCGATGGACAAAGGACTAAATTAAAATGTTTGAATATGCTGAGTCAGGATTTCAAATCCTTCATTTCGTCAGAAATAGGCTTGGCTAAACCTTCCCTTTCTTATTTTCAATATGTACTGAATCATCTCAATCTTCCCCCAGATGAAGCCTTGATGATCGGAGATTCGATGGAGAATGATTATTTTGGCGCACAAAAAGCAGGAATTCATGCCCTGCTTTTGGATCGCAAGGCTCATTGTGCACGCAAGGATATTCCTGCAATTCATAGTTTATATGAAATCCTGGAATATCCAGGCTTGGAACTCAAAATTTAAGTATTCTGTTTTCCATTCATCAACAGGACTGATCAAGATTAAGGTGCAAAACTGGGTTTCAAGCCTTAAAAAACCCGGATTTATTCATTTTTAGCTTATGATAATCAGAGAAGTTTCTGTCCATTGATCCTGATCCTTCTTTTCCATTTTTCTCAGTTAAATTCTTTTAAAAATCCAATTTACAACCTGAGATATTTTGATTTCTTTGATAAACAAGAAGATCTGCGCCAACAGGACATATATACCAGTTCCCTAAAATTCGATTCTCCTGCATTTCAAAATCCTCATCCCATGTATAAACGAAATCGCTGACCCAGTCCCCTCGGAAATTGAAGATTGCGCCTTTTCCCTGATTTTTTGCCAAACCATATCCGGTATGGTTAAAATACAGGATATCATCATAAATGGGTTCCAGAATCATCTCACCCGTTTCCAACATAACTCCCTTTTTATCGTTCTTTTCCACGACAAACATTTTAAAAACTGTTCCGTCCTCCGCCTCTAAATCATCATGTTCTGCGACGATTCGATCCGCATCCGCCTCAAACAGCGGCTCAAGCTCATGGTTGTAAAAAACCAGTTGATTTGCTTCGCTAATAAAAATGCCCAACTGCCCTTGAATTTTTACCGGATACACATCCGCTGCCCTCGCCAGCGGCAGTTCTATTGTTTTAGAGTCTGTGGCGCAAATCACTTTCTCCTCCGTTTTTATAATCGTTATCAATCCCCATTGTTCGATTTCAATATTTTCAGCAAGAATTTCTCCTTGGCTGTCCATCACTCCATAATGAACACTCTCTCTTAAAAACGGAAAATAATTCTTACTGCATTGCGTTCCATAACAAGATGTTGAGATCCAATCCAAAGACGGAAATCGTCGGATGATTTCCAATTTTTCATTTAAAAGACAAGGTGCGCCTGAGCATATTCCTGTATAGCGATCAAAGCCATTATATCGGGATAAAGTTAAGTTCGGGGAAATGACATTCCCTTGATTATCCAAGGTTCCCCCAATTCTCCGCATTTCATAATAGTCGCCTTCTTTAAACAATTCATCGCAGTTGTGTTCAAAAAGAACTTTCCCTGTTGAATCAATTACCTGACGTTGCCCGTCAACCTTGACATTGAATTCCGTTAATTCAGGTACACCATATAAATCGAGAACTTCATCGTATTTTAGAGGAAGAATAAAATTTCCGTCAGCCTCTAAAATTCCAGACTTTCCCTTTTGCGTTACAATCACTGACTTCTCATTATAGAATTGAATGTTATCATACGCAAAGTCCGCGGCTTCTGTTGTTTTATCCAGAATTGCATATTTACCGTTTTTCTCAGCAATCACAGTATAGATTGAGTAATCGAATGATACCTCCGACGCAGCGTTAAATAACAGATTTCCCTCTAAATCATAACCATCATACATATTTTTATTTTTAATCGATACAATGTACTCTCCCGATTGAAGCTGACTGTAGACCACATCAAAATATCCGTCTTCAGCAGCTTGTCTATAGCTTGCAGGCGTAATGGAATGTCCTGATAAGTTATACACATCTACATTGTATTCCTGATTTATTCGGTTAGCGGCTAGGAAAACAGGAGAAACAAGACCATCAGAAGGGGTTAAACTGGAAACGGCTTGAATAATATCGTAGAATTGCTCCATAAGTAATTTTCCATTTAAATCCATCAGAGTAAACTTTCCTTGTTTCTCAACTTTGAATAAATTTAAATTCAGATCAAAATTTATGGAATCCCATTTGTACAATTGATCATTCACTTCTGTTAAGTTCGTCGGTATCCACTCTGCATTATACAAGGTATATTGTTTATCCTTTGTTCCTAATACTCGTCCATCATTAAGAATAAGCACCTGATCATATTCGATGGGAATGACAAGCTTTCCTGTTGTGTCAATCACACCATATTTTCCATTCTCATAGGCTTTAGCATAACGTTTCTCATCTTTCAGGTTTATTGATTCTAATTGATCGTAAATTGAAACCAGTTCCTGCTTTTTTTCGGTCTGTTCATGAACGGCTGAGTACTCAGGCCGCGAATCTAATGCATTGCAGCCGCTGATTAGAGTTAATGAGAGTAACAAAAACAATCCCTTCCTTAAATATAGCTTCATTCTGATCCTCCTTTTTTAAAAACCTCATACATTATTTCATCCTTACATCCTCTTCTGTCTTAGACAATGCGCCAAGCAAATCTAATAGCTCTGCGAAACAATGAGAAATAAGCGTTCTGGTTCGCTTTTCTCTATTTTATCATGTTGGCAAATAGTCCTCTATGTCATCTTTATTATGATCTAAACCGTATTCAATGCAATCACATTTTCATTGAGATTATTATCCTCATTTACTTCTACTTTGTATAAGCCACGTTGAAATATAAATTTCCTATCTTTATTCAGTGAAATTGACACGGTCATTGCTCAATATATGACAATCTAAAAATAATACTATTAAATTTAGATGAGATCATACAGTTAAGTCAGAAAAATAATTAAAAGTAATACTAAACGCATATTCAAGACGGTTTATCACTGTTCTCTAAATTCAAAATCATTGTACGATGATTCTGGTATTGGATCCATCTTCTTAAAATCAAAGCCAAAAGGCTCCGAACAGACAAATGAAACTATCTTCATTTTTTACTTAGCTTGCTTTAAATGCAGCGTTATTTTTTAACAGAGTCAGGTATAATTTTATCCCATCTTTTATCCGACAAAATAAAAATTTGGATGCACTCCAACTTCTTTTCGAAGCCGCACATCCAAATCTATTTAATAAATGGTGTCCTCTTAGGGACTCGAACCCTAGACCCACTGATTAAGAGTCAGTTGCTCTACCAACTGAGCTAAGAAGACATATATATCAACAGCAAGATTTTAGCAAAATCATCTTATCACACCTGAGGGTGAAATGCAATGTTTTGTTGAAAGCTTAACCAATTTACAGGGGCTTTCTCTTGCCGTGCTTTGATATTATATTCCAGCGTTCTATGAAATGCAAGCCTTTTTTCAAAAATTTTTATTGAGGGTGAAGTGTAAAAGTAAATTCTATTTTAAGGATTTTCCGCTAGGCTTTTAATTCTGAGCGTCATTCTTTAACTAAGTTCTAAATGCTTCACAGATTATAGCTTTGGTTATTTTACAGATTATCCTGCTCTCCTTTCCCTTCCTGCAAAACAAAAAAGCCCTTGCGGACTTTTCATTTTTAATGGTGACTCGTACGAGATTCGAACTCGTGAATGACGCCGTGAAAGGGCGCTGTGTTAAGCCGCTTCACCAACGAGCCAAAAAAAATGGCGCCTAAAACAGGGCTCGAACCTGTGACCTAACGGTTAACAGCCGTTTGCTCTACCGACTGAGCTATTTAGGCGTTTGCTTAATTATAATATCATAAGCGCCAAGAGCATGCAAGCACTTTTTTTCAAATTTCCGCTTTTTTTCATTTCCAGTTTTTAACAGTTTGATTCCTTCCTTGAAACAGAAAAGCCTGCCCCTGAAGGCAAGCTTTCAACTGTTTCAAAATTGCGTCAGGTTGACTACCCATTTCTCTTTCCGCACCAGAGAATAGGCGATTACCAATTTGAGGATATCCGTCATCTGACCGATTACATAAAGCACCAGGATATTGACGCCCGTGAAATAGGTGAAGCAGCAGACCAGCGGAATGTTAATCGTCCACATATATCCTGAATCCATGAATAAGGTAGATCGGGTATCTCCGCCTGCCCGCAGAATGAAATAGCACTGGGTGTTGCCCATATAGATCCAGAACATGACCGACATAATCCGCAGCACATTGACCGCAACCTGCTTCGCGGTGGGTGAAACTTGATAGAAATGGGGAACTACAAAGGAAGATCCGAACATCAGCACGGCAAACAACAGCGATAAGATCACACTGAAGCCCAGCAGCTGATATCCATGATCGCGAGCTTCATCGAGTTTATCCGCGCCCAATGGCTGCGACACCATTACCGTGGTTGCGGCCGCCATGCCGCCGAAGAGGACGAAGAAAATATCGCCGATCGTGTTGGCAATCGAATAGCCCGACATGACCTCCGGTCCGCGGGTAGCATAGAACTTAAACAACGTCGCCATCCCCAAAGACCACATGACTTCATTCAGCGCCAGCGGAGCCGCTTTGATCAAAATGCTGCGAACCAGCTGCCCGGAAACATGAAACATCTGTGAGAGCTTCGACTTGAAGGCAAACGGCAGCTTCGCCAGTACCAGCAGCAGCACGGCTGCTTCCACCAAACGCGCGATCAGCGTGGCAATCGCCGCCCCTTCTACACCTAACCGCGGAAAACCAAAATTACCAAAGATCAGGCAATAGTTTAAAAAAGTATTGATTAAAACCGCACCGGCACTGATGACCAGCGGAATCTTAGTTTCCCCTACAGCCCGCATCGCGCTGGAAATACCAAGCGACAACGCCATGGGCAAAAACGTAAACGACGCAATCCGCATATAGGCTGCCCCCAGCTGAACGATTGCCGGATCGCTAGTAAAGAAGCGGACGATCCCCTCCGGCACAAGAAAGCCCAGCAGAAAGAACGGAATCATAATCGCATAAGCGCTCAAGATGGAAAATCGGAACGATTGTTTCATTCGTTCATGATCCTGCGCCCCGAAAAACTGAGCGATAAAAATGGCCGCCGCCGCTAAAACTCCGTTAGTTCCATAGGTCGCTATAATATAGAAACGATTGACGGCCGCAACGCCTCCCAACGCAGCGTCGCCCAACTGTCCCACCATCAGATTATCAACAAGATTAACTGAACTGGTAATCAGCTGCTGCATCATCAACGGCACAGCGACCGCCAGCGCCAGCTTGTAAAACTGCCGTGTACCGATAAATTTCGATAATTTCTTTCTCATTCCCCGATCCTCCCTCTTTTAAATCAATGGTATCAGTTTAACATACTTTCTCAAGAAGTTCATCCTTCCTTCTGCAGACCCACAGAAAAAAACGCAGCGGATCCAGATGAATCATGGAAAGCTGCGCTTTTTACAGAGTTCAATACGTTCATTTTATCTGAAAACATCATTTTTAATGGACATCAAAGATCAGCCTGGGGTTTCCAGATCCTTTAGGAACTGATCGCAGGCCTGATCAAAGCTGAAATAGACCGGGATGGTATTCGCTTTTAAACCGCCGATCACAAAGGCGTTGTAGCCGATTGGACAGTCTAACCCTGCCGCCTGATTCCGGCCGATCCGGCTGTCGGAATAAACCGGGTATAAATGAATCGGCTTGCCGCTCAGTTTTTTCTCCAACAGAATCCCCAGCGCCATATGACTGCCGGTATCCTCATTGGCCAGATCGAAAAACACATGCGTTGCTTCGCACTGATAATGATAGTCTGCCTCAAAAATTGCTTCCGGTGTAGAAGCGCCGCCTTCATTGAGCGGCAGATCGATCGGACTGATCAGCTGATACTCAAGTTGGCGGGCTGTGAGTTCACGGCGCAGCCGTTCCCCTTCCAAGCGCCGTTGGCGCTGATCGGCCTCAGTAAACAAGGGGCCGACGAGATAGACGGTAATCATTCCTGAACCTCACCCAAGGCCCAGTCGATATAGCTCTGCATTTCCGCAATGGTTTTCAGATGAGCTTCGCCCTTGCCGCGGTCATGGCTGCCCAGCGCCAGAACCCGCAGCAGCACCGGATGTTCGCTCTGGTTGTTCTCCTGCAGTTTCGCTGCCATTTTCTTGCCGTGATACGGCGGAACGTTATTATCGCATTCGCCGGTCTGAATGTAAGTCGCCGGATAAGCAATCGGCTGAATGTTGTGATAAGGCGAATAGGAAAGCATGAGCGGGAACAGATTCGGATCCATCGGATCGCCGTATTCCGTGATATACATCGGACCGCGGTCATCATTGCGGAAACGGATCATATCGGTATGCGGCACCGAGGCGATCACGCAGCCCCACAGATCCGGACGCATCGTCAGAAGCGCGCACATCAGCAGACCGCCGTTTGAGCCGCCGCAGATCGCGGTTTTGGCAGGACAGGTCCAGCCTTCCTGCTGGATACGCTCAGCGGTGGCGATGAAATCGGTAAAGCAGTTTTTCTTGTTCGCCAGACTTCCGCCTTCATGCCAGCGCGTACCGTATTCACTGCCCCCGCGCAGGTTGATGCTCACATAAATTCGTCCCTGGCTGACCCAGTCCACAATGTCCAGATCGACAAACGGATTATTGTAGGAAGGCAGAATCGCATTGTTATACCCGCCGTAGCCATACATCAAGGTCGGCGTTTTGCCGGTTTTCTGCAGTCCCTTCGGCATGACGACAAAGGCTGGAATGCGCTCGCCGTCGGCCGCTTCCGTGAAAATCTGCCGGACCTCAATCGCATCGGCGCTCTGCGGATTCGGCTGATACAGCACCTCCAGCTGATCGCCGGTCAGCTTCAGCAGCATCGGCGAATGCACAAAAGATTCAAATTCCAAAATCAGGGATTCTGTTTTACGGATTGCGCGGGCATTCTGCATCGCCAGCGTGCAGGCGCCCCATGGGCTTGGCAGCGGCAGATCGCAACAGAAGGCTCCCGACTTATCGACGACTCGGACTAAGGAAGCGGCATCGTTGAGGTAAAACAGCACCAGCTGATCGCCATGACGGATGGCATCTTCCAGCTTCATTGCGCATTCCGCGACAAACGTCCGGCCTTCCGCCAGCGTCTGCCCTTGCTTCACGGCGATCAAACGGCCCATCGGCGCTTCGGACTGAGTTAAGAAGATCAATTCATCCCCCAGCGTATCGACATAGGTAAACGCTCCTTTTAAATCCTGGCTGACAGAGCTAAACTCGCCGTTATCCTGCTGCACAAAGATGACCGTATCGGCATAGTTTTCCATCACTTCCGCAATCACGGTTTCCCCATCCGCGGAGCTGGCCAAACGCACCAGCACGGCGTTTTCATGATAATCAAAACACGTCTGGATTTCATCCTTGTCACAGTCATAGCAGCGGACATGATTGACATTCAGACCTTTTTCCGGATCCGCATCCGCGTCGGAATACAAAATCCGCCGGCCTGTTTTATCCCATAACGAATAGAAAATTCCGTCCAGTTTGCGGATCAGTTTATTCGCTTTCTGATCCACGACCAGCACGCATGGACGCCCCGCGCCGTCTTCCAGTCCGGTATAATAAATCAGATTGGGATCCGCAAATGACGGATTCGCCGTAAACACGGTGATCGTATCCGGAATCAGGCTGAGATCAACCTCGCGGATTTCCTTAAAATTTTGATCCAGAACGACCAGCGTCCGCGTTCCGTCCTTGTTGGCACGGGTTGCCCAATAACCTTCATCGGTTTCTGTCAGCGCCGAATAGCTGGCATAAAACGGCCGGGCCTGCAGCTGTTCTTTTTTCTCGGCATAGCCGGGCAGGGTTGAGAAAAACTGATCGGTCAGGGTATTTTCTTCAGCCACCCATTTCAGCACTTCCGGATCCTTCGGCTGTTCCAGACCGATATACTCATCCTTCATCGTGACGCCGAATCGTGTTTCAGACCAGTTTGATTTTTTCCATTGCGGATAATTCATGAATCTTCCTCCTTCAAATTCGATTGTCTTCATTGTACCACAACAAGGAGCGAAATAGGACGATCATCCCCGCACTGGCAGAATGTCATCGTTTCTTAAGAAACGTGTCATAGACCTTCACAAAGCGTCATCAGGAAGTAAAGAACTTAAGATCTTTTCCTTTTATACTGAAAGTGACAAACAAGTCACCCAAATCCCCATGGGAGAGTCATTTTACTGTGCCATAATAAGGGAAACTTCAAGGAGAGTGAAAGTATGAGCCGACGTCGTGTAACCGAATTTCTGCCCTTTCTGCTGCCGCTGCGCAGAAAGCAGAAGATTTGGTGTTTTTATCAGAAAATGAAGCATGATGGGCATCGTTATGCCCGTCATCAGGCCGAGAACCGGCTGCCGTATCTTCAATATGAATGTACTCAGGGTTTAATCAACCCTGACAGCGGGTACGATATCCAATATCAATACAACAAAGCGCACAACCTGAAAGTGGTATCGCGCCGAATGCAGCAGCTGATCATTGAACCGGGGGAAGTGTTTTCCTTCTGGCAGCTGGCCCAGGGCGCGGATCATGATGATCCCTATCTTCCAGGCTTGGGCCTGCATGACGGCAAGATCGTTCCCGTGCATGGCGGAGGCTTGTGCTTTATGAGCGAGCTGCTGTACTGGATGGTTCTGCATACGCCGCTGACGGTGATTGAAAAGCATCCGCATCTCGTCATTTCCCTGCCTGCCAATCCCAATGCCGAAATGCCGGCGGGGATTGACGCCACGATTCAGGAGGGATGGAGTGATCTGAAATTCCGCAACGACACCGACATGCCGTTTCAGCTGATTTTGGATTTTGATGAAGCATCCGTACACGCTCAGTTTCGGTGCGGGCAGCCGCCGCAGTATCGTTATGAAGTTCTAGGTTCAGAACTGATTTACTCGCGCAAAAAGGGAAAGATCTTCCGCACCCAGCAAATCAGCCGCACGCTTTATGATGCTGAAAGCGGCGAGGTTGTCCGGCAGGAAGCGTGCTACACCAGCCGCAGCCGGATCGATTATCCGCTGAGTCCGGACACGGAAATCATCGAGGAGGATGAAGGATGACAAAAAAAATAAAAGTCGCGGTCTTATTCGGCGGCTGCAGTGATGAATACAGCGTTTCTCTGCATTCGGCGGCCGGCGTCCTGCGGGCCCTGGATCCGCAGCGCTATGAAATGATTCAGATTGGAATTGATCGGCAGGGAGATTGGTTTTTAACTTCGGCTTCACCCGCAGAAATCGAAGCGGATCAATGGCATCAGCCTGAAAACCAGCGTCTGCAGCTGACTTTGGCGCGCAGCCGCTTTGAGTTAAAAACAGCATCGAACCAACCGATTGACGTCGATGTCTTTTTCCCGGTACTGCACGGCCGCAACGGTGAAGACGGCAGCCTGCAGGGGATGTTTGAGCTCTTTCACATTCCGTTTGTCGGCTGCGGCCTGGATGCTTCTTTGCTCGGCATGGACAAAGCGCTCAGCCATCAGTTAGCTCAGCAGCACGGGATCGAAGTCAGTCCGTTTCAGGTCTTCAACAGCGCGGAATTGGATCAGAAACGGAGTCAGATTCAGCGTCTGAAGCTGCCCTGCTTCGTCAAGCCGGCGCGCGGCGGATCGTCGATCGGCATCACCAAAATCACCACCTGGAAAGAACTGGACAGCGCCTGTGCCGCAGCCGCAAAGCATGACTCACGGATTTTGATCGAGGAAGCCGTTGTGGGCGAAGAAATCGGCTGTTCCGTGCTGGAAACGGCAGAGGGGCTGGTTTTGGGGGCTGTTGACCGCATTCATCTCAACAGTGACTTCTTCGATTATGAAGAAAAATACGTCGATACGCATGCTGAGGTCGAATGTCCCGCGCCGCTGCCGGATTTTATCTCAGAACAAATGCGCCGCATGGCGCTCAAGCTCTGGGAGATTCACCATTGTCATGGTTTGGTGCGGGTCGATTGTTTCCTCACCGGTGATCAGCGCATCGTCTTCAATGAGATCAACACGCTGCCGGGGATGACAGCGACCAGCCGCTATCCGCGGATGATGGGACAAGCCGGGATCACCTTTGAAATGATTTTGGACACGCTTATCGACGAGGCTTTGCGGAGGTCTGCGACATGGACTGCGTAAGGTTGGTTAACCGTGAACATCAGCTTCCGCACGAGGAGTCGCTGTGGACTAAAGAGTTGGTTTGGATCGATCATCAGACTCAGCTGCAGCCGGTCTGTGCCCGCGCGTTAAACGCCTGGATCAGTGCCTGCGGCGGCGAGCAGGAAGTGACCTTCGTCAGCGGCTGGCGCAGTTATGCCCAACAACACATAATCATGAAGGAAACAGAAGCTGAACGGGGCTGGGATTATGCCCATCAGTTTGTCGCCGAAGTCCGCGCCAGCGAGCACCATACGGGATTGGCCATTGATCTGGGGATCGCCGGAAAGGATCAGGATCTGATCTGTCCGGACTTCTCTGGCCCGCTGGCTGAGAAGATGCACGCCTGCGCCGCCCGGTTTGGCTTTATCCTGCGTTATCCCAAACAGAAAACGAAAATAACCGGCATCAGCGAAGAACCGTGGCACTATCGTTATGTCGGGCCTCTGCATGCGCAGATCATGAACGAAAAGGATTGGGTACTGGAGGAATACGCCGAATTCCTTCGGACTTGTTCCCCTTCACATCCTTATCTTTATTTTGACGGACAGCAGCACTGGGCTTTGTGGACGCAGTCTGTTTCATCAACCGTCGATGACGGAGCCGCCGGTTCGCTGCTAGATGAAACGACGCGGCTGATCGTTCAGGCGCTGGATCCCGCCCCTGTGGCTATCGGCAAGGATCGAGCCTGGGTAGAACTTGACAGCGCCGCTTTGCGGCATAACCTCATCACGCTGGAAAAAGCTATGACAGACAAACAGAAAATCATGGCCGTGCTGAAGGCCAATGCGTATGGTCATGGTCTGGCACCGATCGCTCAGTTTCTAAGCCGCCAGGGTGTAGACCATTTCGCAGTGGCGACAATGGAGGAAGCCAAGGTGATCCGCGATCTCAATCCGGATGCTGAAATTCTGATCCTGGGGTATGTTCCCGCCTGCCGCGCGCAGGAAGTATCTGAGCTGAAACTATCACTGACTTTGACCAGCTACCAGCAGGCCTGCCAGCTCAGTCAAACGGGTTATCCGATCACAGCCCATCTTCCGGTCGATACCGGCATGCATCGTTTGGGTGAAGCTGCGCAGGATCTGGATGCTCTGGCACGGTATTATCAGCTGCCCAACATCAAGATTACCGGGACGTATTCCCATCTGTATGAGGCCGACAACCTCAGCCCTGAGGCTCAAGTTCACACTCAGGCTCAGATCGAGCGGTTCTTTGCCGCCATCGACGGCCTGAAACACCGGGGCATTGATCCGGGGCGCGTCCATCTGCAGGGCAGCTACGGCTTCCTCAATTATCCTGAACTGCGCTGCGATCTGGTCCGCTGCGGCATCGCCTTGTTTGGCTGCATTGCCGATCATCGCTCCCAAACCAAGCTGGACTTACGGCCGGTGGCTTCTGTCCACACCCGCATCGCGGCGCTGCGTTCCTTGAAAAAAGGGGAAGGCGCAGGATACAATCATGTCTGGTCTGCCCCTCAGGATACCACAGCAGCGATTCTTTCGATCGGTTACTCCGACGGGCTGCTTCGCAGTTCATCCTTTCAGGGCGTTGAAGTCCTGATTCACGGACAGCGTTGTCCACTGGTCGGGGCGATGTGCATGGATCAGTGCTTCGTCGATATTGGTTCACTGCCCGCAGTGATCGGCGAGGAAGTCATCGTGATCGGAACGCAGGGAACCCAGTCGATTTCAGCATTGGAAATTGCGGACAGAACTGGAACGATTGTCCCGGAAACCTTGAGTTTACTGCGCGGTCGGATGCCGCGGATCTTCATTTAAGTTGGCATTCACCCATTTCCAGTTCACCGCTCACTCCGGCCTTCCAGCCTCAACCTTATGAACAGAAGCTTGATTTTAATGTAGAAAAGGCACGGAAGCCTATGTTGGACGTCAGTGATATCATAAAAAAACGTTGATCTGCCTCGGATCTGAATCCTCAGACCTGTAAGGCGGTCAGCGTTTTTTGTTTATCTGGTTAATTAGTTTATTCTTGATCAGAAATAATTTCCTGTCTGATCCCTCGGTAAAAGATCCGCTGCGGATAAAGTGTTCAGTCTGCCAGCACATCAATCTGCCGCAGCTTTACTCTGCGGTAAGCGCCAATACTGAAAAGCATACACAGCCCTTCGGAGATGACAAAAGCCAGCCACAGCACATTCAGCCCACCCCATTGAGAAAGCAGCCAGGCCAGCGGCAACACCAAGATCAGCTGGCGGCCCAGAGAAACCCACAGAGAAAGCATTCCGTCATCCAGCGCCTGAAAAATCGAACAGAGCACAATCGAAACCCCGGCAAAAACAAAGGACAGGGAAATTGTTTTTAATGCCGGAATGCCGATCGCCAGCATTTCTTCGGAAGCATTAAACATGCCTAACAGCCATTTCGGTGCCAGCTGAAACAGCACTGTTCCCAAGGCCATGATCAGGACCGCAGCGATCAAAGAATATCGGGCTGCCTGATTGATCCGCTGTTTTTTCTGCGCCCCAAAATTGTAACCCACAATCGCGATCAGCGCGCTGTTCATGCCCAGGACCGGCATGAAGATAAACTGCTGCAGCTTGGCATAAACGCTGTAAACCGAAATCGCCAGCTCTGAATAAGGCAGCAGAATCATATTCATTCCCAGCGTCATCACCGAAGCAACCGACTGCATGATGATCGCCGGAAAGCCCACCGAATAAATCTGACGGCAGATATCCCAGGAAAACGAAAATCCTTTCACTCCCAGATGAATAAACGGAATCTGTTTATGAATAATCCACGCACCCAGAACCATCGCCAGGATCTGTCCGCTTACCGTCGCGATCGCTGCCCCCAGAATTCCCATCGCGGGAAAGCCGAAGAAGCCGAAGATTAAGATCGGATCGAGGATGATGTTGACCAGAGCCCCGATTCCCTGCATAACCATGTTGTAGACCGCATTTCCGGTTGCCTGCATAATTCTTTCCATGACGATCTGCACAAACACGCCGAAGCAGAATACCGTTACGATTCCAATATACAAGGCCGCTTGGGAAGCGATGTCGGCAGACGTCGTAAACAGATTCGCAAAGGCTCTGGCCGCACTCAGACCAAAGACCGCAAACACCGCCGCGCTGATCAAGGCTAACAGAATCCCATGCTGCGCCGCTTTATTGACTTCCTCCATTCTGCCCTCTCCCAAACGCCGGGAAAGCAGGGAATTGACCCCGACCGCTGTGCCCACGGAAACCGCGATGATCAGCATCTGGATCGGAAAGGCCAGCGACACGGCCGCCAGCGCTTCTTGTGAATAGCGTGCGACAAACATACTGTCGACAATGTTGTAGCAAGCCTGGATCAACATTGAAAGCATGATCGGCAGCGACATCGTCGCCAACAGTTTCTTCATCGGCATCGTCCCCATTTTATTTTCCATTCCTAAGTCCTCCTTCAAAATAAAAAACCACTCTGTGTTTTTTAGAGTGGTTTTGCCTCACTGATTTTTTGATTCCTTTTTCTTCAAGATGACGCTACAATCCGCGCTTCATCCTGATCCTGAGTTAGTTTACGCTTTTGCCGCCGGCTTGTCAAGGAAAAACCCCAAGCGCTTCCCTATCCCAGCTCTGTTTCCTTGGGTACGGTTGTATTTGATCCCTCAGCGCGACTGCCATTCCTGTTGGCGCGCAAGCCAAAACTTTCGGTCTTCATCACTGATTCTGCGCAGCACCCGGCATGGATTGCCGGCTGCGATGACGCCGTCAGGCAGATCATGGGTCACGACCGATCCGGCTCCGATCACTACCTCATTGCCAATCGTAACTCCCGGATTCACGATCACATTGCCGCCGATCCAGACAGAATTGCCGATTGTGATCGGCTTGCCGTATTCCAGTCCGGTATCCCGCACTTCACGGCTGAGCGGATGAGCTGCGGTATACAGACAAACCCGCGGTCCCAGCATGACATGATTGCCGATGGTAATCGAGCAGACATCCAGAAACAGACAGTCATAATTAGCGAAGAAATGATCGCCGATTTCGATCTGGCTGCCGTAATCGCAGCGAAAGGGCGGCATAATTACCCCATCTTCACCAAAACTCCCCAAGAGCTCCTGGATCAGCGCTTCCCGCTCCTCAGCCTGGTCTTCTCCTGTTGCATTGTAGCGCTGCGTTAAACGCAGGGCACGCCGATGCGCCGCCACAAGTTCAGGATCCTGAGCGGTATATAACATCTCCGCCAACATTTTTTCTTGTTCACTCATCATCCTCTGATCTCTCTTTCTTTTCACTTCCGGTAAGCTTATTGTAACGAAATCCACAGTGCAAAAAAAGCACCAAGATTATCTTATTTCCCACAGTTTTCCAGCCTTTTTGTTTTGCAGGAGCATGCCTGCATATTGGCGCAGAAAGAAGGAAGAAATCAATTTAGAAACGGGTGTCGGAGAAATCATCGCCGTCTTTGAGCATGACATGGGATTCCGCGTTGATCTTCTGCATGGCCAGAATCAGCCGCTGCATAAACGGTTCCCGCTCCTCATCCGCAAAGGCCTCGGCCATCAACGCAGCAAAATGCATGATGATCGCATCCGCTTCCCGGCAAACCTTCCGGCCATAAGCGGTCGTCTTTAAATGTAGACTGCGGCGGTCCTTCTGTTCGATCTCCCGTTCAACAAAATCATTGTTCACAAAATAGGTGACAATCTTTGTGATATTGGATTTTGACATGCGAAAAACTTCCGCCAATTCACCTGGTTTTACACCTTCATGTTTCCGTATATATTCAAGAACCTTTAAATAATGAGGATTAATCCAGTTTGCGATCTGCTGATCAATCGACTGCGTATAAGTTGTGCATAACGCTGAAAGCAGCACATAAAATTGTCTGTCTTTGGCTTCCATTCACTGACCCCTTTCTTTTTTCTCATTGTACCGCACATCGGAAAAAAGGAAAATCCCAATCCTTCCAAATCTGTATGAATTTCCTTATTCCTATCCGCTGAATTTTACTTTTATCACTTCGATTTAAAACAGCAAAGCTTAGCTTGTAAGGGAAGCTTCATAAATTAAACTGCGGAGAGAAGTGATTTATTGATATAATGAAATTAGTTAAAAATGATACTTGCTGTTCGCAGGAAATTCAGAAGAAAGGAAACCCATGAAAAACCGTTTGTCCAAGACCATGAAACATCTCTTCCTTGCCGCTTTGCTTTTTGGATTGCTTCCTCCCTCCGCGATTCAGGCAGAAAGAACGTCAACAGCGTTCCGTCCGCAGGATCAGGAAAAAGCGCAGGCGGAGCAAACCCTAACCATGGGAGCTTATTTTGATAATCCTTATCAGCACACACTGCAGTCTGATTATAAAGCGGCGCGGCGTACAAGCCGGGACCAATGGACGGACACCGTCTGGCAAAATGATGTGCTGGACGCGAAAATCACCGTCTGGGCGGGTAGGCAACCGCTCGGGCAGCTGGAAATTCAAGCCAGTGATTTTGTCAATGGAACGCATCGCATCGCGGCAGAAAACGCGGATATCCGCTGGCTGCATGAAACGATGGCCAACATCGGCAGCGCGGATCCCGAGGCTCCGGTCATCGCTTATCCGGACGTCATTCATCAAGGCGGAGCCACACAGCTCGATGCGAAACAGCTGAAATCCGCCTGGATCACACTGACGATTCCCAAAGATGCATTTCCAGGAACCTATACCGGTTCCTTTCAAGTCCGTGCTGCGGGAAGCAAAACCATTACGCTGACATTGACCTTTGAGGTATTGGATCTGACTGCCCCGGATAGCCGGGAGGGAGAAACGCAGATTGAGCTTTGGCAGCATCCTTACACCACAGCCCGATATTATCAAACAGCGCCTTTCAGCGATGAACATAAAAAGGTTCTGCTTCCGCAGCTGCAGGAATACGCGCAGATGGGCGGCCGGGGCGTGATTGCCACCATCGTTGAAGAAGCCTGGAATCATCAGTCCTACGATAGTGATCCGTCGATGATTCGCTGGACACGTACTGCCGAGGGTGTGTACAGTTTTGATTATACCGATTTTGATCAGTGGATCGAGCTGGCAATTCAGGCCGGCGTGCTGGATCCAGCAGCCAACCGCGGACAGATCAAAGCTTACAGCATCGCACCCTGGGGCAATATCGTAACGGTGTATGATGAACTTAGCGATACGGATCTGCGTTTAACGTTGGTTCCGGGCAGCGAAGAATGGACGGCAGCCTGGACGGCGTTTCTGGAGGATTTCATGCGGCACACAATTGAAAAGGGCTGGTTTGATATCACCTATATTTCCATGGATGAGCGGGAAATGGAGGTGCTGCAGCCCTGCGTGGATTTAATTGAAAGGTTGCGCAGCGACACCGGAAAAAGTTTTAAAATCTCATCGGCGATGAATTATTCCAGCGGTGATGATTATTCGTTCCTAGATCGAATTGACGATATTTCCGTCAGCCTGATTCACGTTCAGGATAAGTCAAAAGCCATGCAGAAGCTTGCGCAGCATCGCCGTGAGCAGGGTTTATTGACGACAATTTACACCTGTACCGGTCAATATCCCAGTGCCTATACGATTTCAGATATGGCGGATACCGCCTGGACAATGTGGTATTCAATGAAGCAGGGCGTCGATGGATTTCTGCGCTGGTCCTGGGATGGCTGGGTGGAGGATCCGCTGACTGATGTTTCGTATCGAACCTTTGAGCCGGGGGATCCATGGCTGATCTACCCTGCTGAGCGAGATACTGCGGACGAAGTTTTCTACGAATCACCGCGCTACAAAATATTGAAGCAGGGAATTCGCGATATCAACAAAGCTAAGTGGCTCCAGAGCCTATCCAGTGAAACCAGCACCGCCATCACTCAGCTGGTCCAGTCGCTCAAGCGTCCAAAGATGAAGATTAATCAATACGGCAGTGCGACACATGCCCGAAACTCTGACCGACAACTTGTTCAAAATGAAGTTCGGCGCATGCGAAACGGCCTTGATGAAATCGCACGAGCCTATATTCGATCGCGCAGCATTCCGATCACCGGCGTTGAAAATCCGTCGCAAAGTCTGTCGCTGCGCAGCGGCAAGAGCCGGCAGATTCAGATCGAGCCGATTCCCTACAACGCCAATCCGCTCACCTGGATCTACCGCAGCAGTAATGAAGTCTTGGTTACGGTTGATGAAGCCGGCATCATCACCGCCATTCAAACCGGCACAGCAGTCATTACCGCCTATGCACAAGAAAACCCGCAAGTTCAGGTCATGATCGAAGTCACGGTTCCCGATCCGGCAAAGGCTCCTGGCAAAAAAGCGGAACGGCCGGTAAACACACGGCATAAAGTCTGGAAACGATAGAAATCGGACTGAGCAGCGAAACTGCTGATCGATTTAAAAAGCGATGACAGTTAAACTTTTTCTGTCATCGCTTTATTATTTTCTCTAATGTTCTATGTTGAGCCGATCAATTCTAACCATTAAATCATCCGCATTGATGCGTAAAACACATTCCACAAAATAACTTACGAATTTTTGATCGGTAACAAAGTCAGTAACCACATAATACAGTTTATCCTTCTTATTATACGTTGCATAGCTAACCCCTAATTTAAGATTTCCCTCCTCTATTTCAAAGTTAGGATTCTTCATCAGATAATTTTCCCCGTGGTCTTCCCACCTCGTAAAATCTTCCGGCACGCTGAGCTTAAATCGAACATGATGAGTTTTGTCTATTCTAATGCGATGGTTGATCTGAATCCAGTTTTCAGCATCATTCTTTTCTGATTCAACATGAAGTCTTTCCGCACTAAACTCATTTTTATTCCTTTCCGCTGTGTTTAAATAGTTTGCACCAAAGTAAAACGCGAGAGCTGCGAAAGCAAAAATCCCTGCAACAATTAAAAACCTTTTTTTCACAGAATATCGCCTCTATTCATTCAGTTTTCAAACCTTAGTCATTCAACTGTTCTTGTTATGCGTAAAATCATGATTAGCGTGCTTAAAGTCAATCCATTCAAAATGGATATCGCTTAACTATATAAAGTTTTTTTAGCCTTACCTAGAGTCTATGACTCAGCATTCTTCTTCCCCTCAAATTACAGAATATCTTGAATATTGTCAACACTTCAATTTTCAAAGACAGAATTTCAAGTTTTAAATATAGGGTTATATAGGTTTAGCGACAGGCAGCATCAGAACACTCTGCGGTTCTTTAAGACAGGATTAGACTTCCCAGTCAAAGGAAACATAAAAAAGAACCACTATTATGCGGTTCGGATAATCATATCATGTCTTTGAGAAATTATTAGGATTACTGAATTTTAAAATATTCCTAATATATAACTTGCTTAAGTTGAAATTAAATGCATTTATTAAAGAGACATAATTATTTTGAAGATAAAGTTCATGTTGACTAGAATGTGAATTTTTAGAACTTAGTGGAATTAATATGTAAAATCAGAAAATAAATTGACTGTTGCATTGTGGCCTGCTAATTTATTTTTCTTTGAAATTAATGAATTGGTTCCCGAGATGAACTCAACTATTGTTTGGCGTTCGAATGCTTGATAGATTAACGATAATTTCAAATGATTCTTTTGTTATGTTGACACGCGGTTCTTCGCAGCCTAATTGTGCCAATAATTTCTTAACAATATATAATCCCTGGCCTGAATTACCATTCCCTCTGGAAATATCTCCTGAATAAAACCGATCAAATATTTTTGTCGAATCTAGGCAAAAGTCTTCCTTCATCGAATTTTGAATACTGACTTTCAATTCACGATCATTTGTAATTAAACGGATACTTAGTTTCCCGGCTGTTGAGCGAATCGCATTAATAATAAGATTTTGAAAAATACGCGTCAGCGCCGTTTTATCGGAATCTAAGAAAATGTCTTCCTCTGCCAACTGAATTTCCGGAATAATTTTTCTGTTTTCAAACAGAGAATGATTATCCAATATAACCTCAGTCACCAGTTTATTGAGTTCAATCATTTCCTTTTTATAAGAAATTTCATTATCATCCAACAGTGAAATTTGATAAAAATCGTTGATTAACTGTTCTAAACGTATCGCTTTTCCAACCAAAGCTTCCATATACTGCGCTCGCTTTTCATCGGAAGCATTTTGCATCAATTCTAAATAACCTCGGATGGAAGTTAAAGGAGTCCGCAAGTCATGTGTTAAACATGATATATTCTCTTTCTGTTTTTCCTCTTTTATCTGTGCCTGCCCTATACTTATTCTTCCTCTTTCGGCAAGCTCATTAATCATGACTGTCATCTTTTCCAGATTTTTATCCATCAACGTTAGCGTTATAAACTTTTGCGTTTTCTCATTCAGAATTTCCTGCAGCTGAATATTTATTTTACGAATCTGTTTTTTCCAGCAAACTAACTTGAAAATAAAAATCATCAAAAAAAGAAGTGTTAAAATAAATATCCAGAACATTGATTTTTCCTCTATTTAATTTCTTTCCGATTGACAAGAATACACCCGATTATAAGCAGTAATGTGCTGCTTAATAAATACCAAGGCAAATAATCTATAATTCTTGTAATGTTAGATGAGCAAATATTCATCCAGTAAAACATCGGGTTTGCGTACACATAAGCTCTCAATAGCGGAAATAGAGTTTCCATGCTTGCCCAAGACATCAGATAAACGCAAGCACCGCTGAATATATAAATACAGCTGACACCTGTTACAACGCTGATATTCGAGATTAAGCCGCATAAGAAGATGACAAGGCAGTTCATCGCCAACAAAACCAAGCCGTTAATCACAGTCCATTGCAGAAGCTGCATGAATTCTGCCAAACTCATCAAATATCCCGACTGCATTGTTTCTAAGATGAAAAAGCCCAGGATGAATGCAAAATACATAAATAGCGAAACAACGAGGATGATCATCGCTTTTGAAAAATAAATAATCCGGCGATCAATCCCATAAGCAACAGACAATTTTATCGTCCCCACTTCATATTCTTTGT
Organism: Holdemania massiliensis AP2; assembly: GCF_000327285.1. Lineage (GTDB taxonomy): Bacteria > Bacillota_I > Bacilli_A > Erysipelotrichales > Erysipelotrichaceae > Holdemania > Holdemania massiliensis. The sequence goes on from NZ_HE998573.1 coordinate 61,573, forward strand.
TAAAAAAAGTAGCCGTAAACAGAACATTGACCAACCAGAAAAAAGCAGTATATCCAAGACACGACTGAGCAACAGTTTCAAAAGTAGGTTCTACGGCAGATAAATAACTTTTAGCTTGGAAGCCAATATCCAAAAGCATCCCTTCACCCGATCCCATGATCGTCATTTCACCAAAAATCATGGATAAAAACAAAATAAACACGCTGCCTAAAATAAAGCCGATCCATGATTTTGAATGCACCAGCCGGTACAATTCCGCTTTTAAATAATTTAACATGATTTTTCTCCCGCTATGATTTTCATATAGTAGCTCTCTAAATCTTCGCCTTTGCACGTTAACTGATATAAGGTGATATCATTTCTTCCCAGCATCGCGGAAATTTGTTCCGGTGCATCAAGATAATCATATAGACAGATAGAATTATCAGGCAAAACTCTATAATTATGGGTATGCAGCTCTAATTCTAATAAAGAAGCCACTTTCGACGCATCGCTCACTTTTAGGTACAGATGCTTCTGACATTGTTTTTCTAATTCCTTCGCATCAATTTCCTGCATTAATTCTCCATGACTCAAAATGCCATATTTCGTTGCCAGTTGATTCAGCTCTGACAAAATATGACTTGAAATCAAGATCGTTATTCCCATTTCTTTATTCAAACTTTTTAATAAATTTCTAAGTTCTAAAATACCGACCGGATCTAATCCATTAATCGGTTCATCCAAAACCAGAAATTCAGGGGTTCCTAACAAGGCAATGGCCAACGCAAGCCGCTGACGCATTCCTAAAGAAAAATTCTTTACTTTTTTCTTTCCGGCATGATCTAAATGAACTAAAGCGAGAACGTGGTCAAGATTCTCTTTACCAGGAATTCCCCGCTGCAATCGCTGCACTTCTAAATTTTCAATCGCCGTCATCTCGGAATACAAAGACGGACCTTCTATAATACATCCCATTCGGGAACGCTGTCCTGCAATGGACTTTCCTTGGTGTCCAAACAGAAATAACTCTCCGGCCGAAGGATTTGCCAGTCCGGTTAATAAGCGGATTAAGGTTGTTTTCCCCACTCCGTTCTCACCGATCAATCCGTAAATGTCACCGCGCTTCACCGTCATATTAATCCGATCCAGTACATTGACATGTTTGTATCTTTTTACAATGTCTTTCGTCTGAAAAATGATTTCATTCATCCTATCATCCCTTTCTGTCCTTCATTATCGCAGAGAAAGGTCAAGGAAAGCTTAAGAGAAAGCTAAAGACTCCCTAAAGTTCAGCTCTTGATGAAACGATACCCCAATCCCCATACAGTTTCTATACGCCACCCTTCGCTGCCCAGCTTTTTTCTAATATTACTGATGTGCGTATTCATTACATCATTATCTCGTGCAAAAACATCATTCCATACAGTTTCATAAAGATTTTGCTTAGAGAAAACCTTATTGGGATATTTCATCAACAATTCTAAAATTTGATATTCTTTAGCCGTCAGTGAAATAGGATTCTCTTGAATAAAAACTGATTTTGACTGCGTATCTAATGCCAATTCTCCACAGATAATCCGGATTCCCGGAAATGTTTTCTGATTTCGGATTAAACAGCGTTCGATCCGTGCCAGCAGTTCTTCTAAGTTGAAAGGCTTCGTTATATAGTCATCAGCGCCAAGCCGCAGTAATTCTACTTTTGTGCGTACCAAATCTTTTGCGGATACAACCAGAATTGGTACATCGGAAACCTTTCTTATTCCGCACAGTATTTCTTCCCCGCTGACATAAGGAAGCATTAAATCTAAGATAACTAAGTCAAAGAACTTCTGGTTAAAAACAGACAATGCGTTAAGTCCAGAAAAACAACATTCAGTTTCATAATTATAATTGCACAAAAAATCAGTTAATATTTGACATATTTCTTTGTCATCTTCTATGATTAATACACTGCTCATATTCAGCTCCCGTTTATCTCATGATGAAAATTTATCAAAGCGCTTTTCCCACCTTTGAAATTTGATATTAAATTTGGTACATCCCCGCATTTACGTCACATTTATCAATGAACCTGAGCTTTTAGCCAAGAACAGTCCATCAAATTCAAGGATATCTTCGATTCAACTTTATCTCAACTATGGAGAAAAAAAGGATATCGCTCAAAGCCTTACATAGACTTTTATAAATCGCGATATCCTAATAGTAACATATCATGGTGGAGCATAACGGGATCGAACCGTTGACCTCCTGCGTGCAAAGCAGGCGCTCTCCCAGCTGAGCTAATACCCCATGTATATTTAAATTCGATGGTGGGCCTGAATGGACTTGAACCAACGACCTCACCCTTATCAGGGGTGCGCTCTAACCACCTGAGCTACAGGCCCAATTAACTGTTTCCCATCGAATGCTTAATAAATATACCACGGAGAAAATAAAGTGTCAACAACTTTTTAAAGTTTTTTCGATTT
>NZ_HE998573.1:65416-79099 GCF_000327285.1 Holdemania massiliensis AP2
CAGTTTTTTCGATTTTTTGCATCGCTGATTATTCTGTCCTCTCATTCCGCCTGTTTTCCCCCTTATTCCAGGATTTTAACAAAATCATCAATTCCCTGAAAGATTGCGTAGGCGATTTCATCCAGGTGTTCATCTTTCTGCAGCGCAGCTAAATCCTGACTGTTGGACAAGAATCCGATCTCAGCCAAAATTCCCAAGGTCGTCGTCTGCTTCAGAATATAGATATTCCCGGTTTTCGGCTGGAATTTTGATTGCGTTACCGAACGCAGCCGTTCCAATACCGCCGCGGCCAGCTGATGGGAATTCTCATTTCCCTGCTGATAGTAGACTTCAGCTCCGTGAACACGTTTGTCCAGCGAGATATTGCAATGAATGCTGATAAACAATGTCACTTGGGGCTGATTCATAATCTCTACTCGTTTCTTCAGATCTTCCCGCTTGACATTCTTGGCATCAGAAGGTGCCAGATCAACGTCCTCTTCCCGGATCATAATCACTTCGGCCCCCGCCCCTTCCAACAATCGCTGCAGCTTCTTCGCTGTTTTTAAATTGATCTCATCTTCGTCAATCGCCTGACTCCGCGCTCCCGGATCCTTTCCCCCATGGCCCGCATCAATCACAATGGTCATTCCGTTTAAGCGTGTATCCGACATGACCGTGATCGCGCGGCCGAATGCCCGCATTACCAGAGCGGCGATCAACAGAACAATCAAACTGCCTGTTGCCCAACATTTTCGTTTTAACCGTTTCATCGTTTTATTGTATGAAAAAAGCAGCGGAGCTATGCCGCTGCAAAGGGACGCGTTGACCGCATCAAAATCAAGCTTATGATCAGACACAGACCTTCGCTCACGGTCGGCGTCAGCCAGATGCCCATAGCCCCCAGAGCGGAGGACAAAATCAACAAACAAACTAAGATCACAACAATTCCCCGCGCTAACGATAACGTCAGGGCGGCTTTCGGCTTTGCCAGCGCGACAAAGAATCCGGAGGTCAGCACATTATAACCCATAATCAGAAAACAAATTGCATAAATCCGGAAAGAGGTGACCGTACTGGCAAACAACGCCGCTTCCTGCGGTTTGATGAAGATCGCGACGATCTGCGGCGTCAGGATTACACAACCACCAAAACAAAGCGCCGAAGTGAGCGCAGCGGCCACCAATCCGTAGCGATACACCTGTTTGATCGTCGCAGAGTCTCCCTGTCCCACCGCATAGCTGACTAACGGCTGACAACCCTGGGCAATGCCCACAAACGCCATCAGCACCAGATTGTAGACATACGTCATGACCGTATAGCTGACTACGCCGGAGGTTCCGATAATGGATAAAATCTGATGATTGAAAGCAAAGACGATGACGCCGGCGGACAGCTCGGTAATGCAGTCGGCAATGCCGATCGGCACAATCCGCTTGTATTGCGACAGATCCAAAGAAAACCGGGTAAAATGAAAGTGCGTTTTCCGGCTGAACAGAAAGTGGCTGAAGAAAACTAGAAAGGTCAGCAGCTGGGAAATCCCCGTTGCCCAAGCCGCGCCGGCCAATCCCCAATGGAAACCGAAGACAAACAAAGCATCCAGTACAACATTGGTAAAAGCCCCCAGCAAGACACCGAAAGTGGAAAGCTGAGGAAAACCATCAGCCTTGATCAGCACTTCAAACGAATAGGAAACGATAAAGAAGAAGCCAAACCCACCGATGATCCGCAGATATTCCGTTACATACTGCAGCGTATCGCTGCCCGCTCCCAGAAACAAAGCCAGCGGCTCAGCCAAGATGACGCAGCTCACCGAAATAAGCAATGCCAGCGTGGAAAGGACAACCGTGTTCATTGTAAACAGCTGGTTGGCCCGCTCCTCTCGCCCCGCGCCTCGATGGATCGAAATCAACGTCGACGCGCCGATCGACAGCAGCAGTGAAAAAGCAAACATGAAGTTGATAAAAGGCATCGCCAGATTGACGGCGGCCAAGGCTGTTTCACCTGCATAATTGGCAATAAAGATTCCGTCCACCATCGTATACAGGTTAAAAACCAGCATCGACGCCATAGACGGCAGGACAAAGCGTATAAATTTCCGTTTTAAACTCATAATTCCTCCTTCCTGAACCAGTATAAACCTTGGTATAATACTAGAGTCAAGGGGTGATCGAATGAAAAATCAATATAAGATCCACCAGATCTGCCAACTGTATCATATTGGTGCGGATTCTTTGCGGTATTATGAAAAAATGGGTTTGATTCAGCCGCAGCGCAGTGAAGGAAATTACCGGCTGTACTCCCTCAGCGATATCTGGCGGCTGAACGTGATCCGTGATTTATTAAAGCTGGGATTCAGCACGCAGCAGATCAAAACCTATCTTGATTCCCGCTCCGTTGCCACTACCCGTCATCTGCTGGACGAAAAGGAAGCCATTCTGCGGCAGCGCATCGAGGAGATGAAGAAAGACCTGCAGGACGTGCAAAATCGCCGTCAGAGCCTTGAGGAAGCGCTCAGCGAGCCGATGAATCAGGTGCGTTTACGAACATTTCCTAAACGGAGATGTCTGCTTTTAAAAGAGAAGATTGAACATGACGAGGATATCGATTATCTGTTGACAAAATTATCCGGACGGTTAGAGGAACAGCTGTCGATTCTCGGCAATGTCGATACCGGATCCATTCTGGAACCTCAGGCGGACGGCACAGTTCGATGCACATCGGTCTTCATTTGTACGGAAGATGAGTCCTATGATTTTACATTGGAAGAAGGCCAATATCTCACCCTGACTTACAGCGGCCGCTACGATACGCATGACGAGCATCTGCGAATCCTGCAGGAGGCAATTCAGAAACGAAAACTAAAAGCCGTCGGTCAGTTCCTGGAATTTCTACTGATCGACATTCATGAAACCCAGCGTTATGATGAATATGTCACGCAGCTTCAGGTCCGTGTTGTTGCTGAGTAATTCACAGGCAGAAAAAAACCTGGCCTTTTGCGGCAAAGCTTCTAAGTTGCTGCCGAAGAGCCAGGTTTTTATTCGTTTAGGTTTCTCCCGCAGAATCTAATGGCATCGGATTCCGCGCGCTAATCCTGCATTGCGCCCGAACTTGGATTATTTTGACTGCAGAGCAGAATGGATTCCTGATGTTCTGCCTTTCTTAACAATCCAAGACTGAATACCGCAATCACGACCTGAGAGATCGGAACCGCCGCCCAGGTACCAATGATGCCGAACTGAGCCGGCAGAAACAGCAGCAGACATGCCAGAATGATCGGTTCACCATAAATCAAAAGATAGGCATATTTGTTCTTCTCTGTCGCATAGAAATAGGAAATCGCAATCCGCGAAACAGCAACAAAGGCAAACCCTAGAATAAAGACCGGCAGACTTCTGCCCACGGCGTCTATTGTCTGGACTGAAGCCCCAAACAAAACCGCTGAGGCATAGCGTTGGCTGTACAGCAGAATCATGCTGAGCAAGGCAATCGCCAGACCAAACTGAAAGGCCAGCTTCCGCACATGGCGAACTTTGGACGGGTTCTGTTCGCCATAATATTGGCTGAACAGCGGCTGCGTGCCGTCACTGACACCCTGCAGCAGAAGCAGCATGACGCAGCAGACATAGCTGATGATCGCGTAGGTGCTGACGGCATTGTCGCCTCCAACCCGAATCGCGCTCCAATTGATCAAAATCAATGTCACATTGGGGACAAAGGTCAGACCTAAAGGTGAAGGCGTCAGTTTCAGAATCCGAGTAGTCTGATATTCCCAGCCTTTATCCCATTGTGCCTTTAACATTTTCCGCAGCGGATACAGCACAGCCAGGCACCAAATCATCGTGACCGCCTGTCCCAGCACTGTCGCGGCAGCCGCACCGGCCAGACCATACGGCAGCACCCAGACAAAAACATAATCCAGCAGGATATTGGTAAGAAAACCGGCGATCATCGCGGCCATTGCCTGAATCGATTTTCCCATATTGCGGATGACGGGTACTAAACCGACACCCAACACCTGAAACAAGATTCCCATTGTAATGACCGTGATGTATTCCCGGCCATAACTTTCCAATGCTCCCTGTGCTCCCAGCAAGCGCAGCAGCGTTCCGCCTAAGGGCAGATACACCAAAGTCAGAACCACGCTGACTAAAACTAACAGACCGCAGGTAATCCAGAAATAGCGATTCCGTTCATTCATTCGATTCCCGCCCTCCGCAATGGCGAAGTGAATGGCGCCGGCCATCCCGATCCCTGTCCCTGCAGCCTGAATCAGAGCGACCAGCGGATAAACAAGATTGATAGTGGCCAGCCCTTGATCACCCACACTGTTGCCGACAAAGAAACCATCGACAATCGCGTAGATTCCTGACAGGGCAAAAGCGAGCATGGAAGGGATCACATACTTAAAAAAGGTTTTGGTCAAGGTTTCACCTCCTCAAACGCATCAAGAAAGCGTTTCGTTTCCTTTAACATCGCCCGCATTGATGAAATTCCGATCGTTTGGATCACCTCAAGCTCGTGGGTCTGCAGCTCACGGATCACGGTTTGCGCCAGCCTCATTCCCTGCGTTGTAAGAAGGATTTCCTTACGCCTATGATCTTGTGTGGATTCTTTGAAAACAACGATCTCCCGCTTCGCCAGGGCGTGCAGAATTGAATTAACCGTTTGTTTTGGAAGATGCCATCTCTGACACAGATCTCGTTGGGTTATGGGCCGATCTGTTTCCCACAAAGTATAAAGAAACAACAGCTCTGTATATGAAATACCCCGTGCTTTTGCCCAGTGGTCATAAACGTCATCCATTCTCCCCCAGAGCTCATAATATTCCATCATCAATGTCTGATGTTCATTCATTTTCATTTCCCCCTCTCTTTAACCTTTTCAAATTCTGAATAAGTCATGACTCTATTTGAAGATCAGTTTTTCAATTAGTCTGATTTCAGACCAATTGAAAAGAAGTATAGCAAATCTGTTGATCCCTGTCAAGTTTTCCAAAGAAGTGTATGCTTTATGTGTTATGGATCCTCGATATCTTCGCTATGATCGAGGAGAATATCGTGAAAAGTATAGATTGTACTTACAACTAAGGATCGCCAACATCTTTTGTGAAACAACATAGCTGGCGATATAAAACAAGAGTTTTTTGAGCTATGCAGCATCCGGTTGTAACAGGCTCCTTGTCTAATGTTACGTTGAACGTGACGACAACCTCAGCACAGATTTGCTGCCTTGTTAGAACTATCCTATCGCCTGTATACTCACGGAAAATCTAAAAAAATCCTATAATGGCCTTTATTGTAAATATCTCCAGGCTGTCCCTGCTGAAAAAGTGCTGCGTTGCCAACCTGTTGTCAACCGGTTACCAACAAGGACGGTTTCCCAGCTCATCCCAACAAAGAAAAACCCCTTCGCAAAGGGGTTTCCGCATAACTGATAGGTCTTGTAATTAACGCTTGCTGAACTGCGGAGCACGACGAGCGGCCTTTAAGCCATACTTCTTCCGTTCCTTAGCGCGGCTGTCACGAGTCAGGAAACCCGCTGCCTTCAGCTTCGGACGGTAATCACTGGAAGCTTCCAGCAATGCCCGTGCGATACCATGACGCATAGCGCCTGCCTGGCCAGTGAATCCACCGCCGCAGACATTGATCTTGATGTCAAACTGACCCAGAGTCTCTGTCAGTTCCAACGGGGAACGGACAACCATGCGCAGTGTTTCTTCCGGCAGGTATTCCTCCAAAGTCTTTCCATTGATGCTCATTGCACCTGTGCCCGGGGTCATGAAGACGCGGGCAACAGCTGTTTTACGACGGCCTGTGCCGATATACGTTACGTTTGATTTCTTTTTCGCTGCCATTAGTCTTTCTCCTTACTAACCCTTGATTTTCAGCTCAACAGGTTTCTGAGCCTGATGCGGATGTTCGCTGCCTGTGTAAACAAACAGATGTGTACGCATAACATCGCCTAACTTCGTGTGCGGCAACATACCCTTGATGGCCTTTTCGACCCATTCAACAGTATACTGTTCACGCATGACACGAGTCGTACGAACGCGCAGTCCGCCTGGATGCATCGAGTGGCTGAAATAGCTCTTTTTGTTATCCTGATCTCCAGTGATCTCGATCTTGTCAGCATTGATGACGATGACATAATCACCGCAGTCAACATTCGGTGTAAATGTAGGTTTGTGCTTTCCACGCAGAACGGTCGCGACTTCACTCGCAAGACGTCCCAGTGTTAATCCTTGTCCGTCAACGACGTACCACTGACGTACAACTTCATTTGGTTTTGCCATAGTTGTCTGGCGCATAATTTAATTCCTCCTAACCAAGTGTAGTTTCCGGGGCTACATTTGGCATAAGTTGCCGAGTATTATTCTAAACTCCCAGTCCCTTTTCGTCAACTGTTTTTTAGGCTTTTTACCGTTTATTTTCACTCTTTTCATCATTTACCGGATTTCCACAGCCCTCCGTGTGCCATTTCCCTGAAAAAAGCGAAAAACGGCAAACTGCCGTTTCTCAGATACACTTATTTATCTTGTTAATCCGAAACCATTTCAGCGAAACTGAATATTCGTATCTCCCATGGCATTATCAATTTTCAGATGATGCGTTCCGCTTGTATCCTTCCAATAATTTGAAAGGTTCTGATCGTAATAAGCCGTCCCGATTCCCAGATCGCCCATCGCATTTTCCGCTTCAATCTGATAGTCAGTGCGATTCCCATTAAGCGTCAGTGCGACATCGCCCAGGGCCACATCAAACTTGCAGCGGCCATGCAGCGTTCCGCTGAAATCCACATCGCCCAGTGCCATCTCAAATTCTGAATCTACAAAATCCAGATCATCGACAAACAAATCTCCTAAGGCCAGTTCCACCTCGGAATTGGTCAGCGTCACGCCGCTGCCGACATAAACTGCAATCCAGCTATGTTCGTGATCGACATTGCAAAGCCGGGTATGTTCAGGATGCTCCAGTTCGACCTTCAAAATTCCATTTTCAACTTTTGTTTTGACATTCTGGCAATTCCGGTAGCTCACTTCCACTCGCGTTTCCGTACCGCTGTTGCGAAGCAGCGTCACATCGCCCAGATCACTTTCCACATCAATTCCTGTGATATTGGAAAACGTTTCTTCATAGACTTGAAAATTCCCGTCGCCGTAAGCCATGCCGTGCTGATAATGAACTTCATCCTCATCGTCCTGATGATGCCGGTTCTTATAACCCTGGCCCATTCCCATCCAATGATCGCCGACGCTGATGCCGATTCCATTTTCCAGCTGATTCACGTTAATCCCCAAGTCCTCAGAGGTCAGTGAAGTCTTCCCGCTGATCAGCGAGATCACAAGAATCAGAATTAATCCGGCTGCACCCATGCCTGCCGCAATTTTTAATACTGTTTTCATGCCTGGCTCCTCCTTTCCTGAATCCATTCATAGCCTTCCTGTACCTTCACTTTTGCCCAAGGCACAACTTTTTTAATTAAGGTAATCAAACCGCACAGGCAAACCAGAAACAGAGCTGCGCAGATTAACATTCCGCCTAAAGCCAGTCCGGCTGAAGCCCAAGAAACAAATATCATTCTCACTGCGGTAATCAGCAGCGAAGCTGCCAGTCCGAAAAACAAGAACAGAAGCAGCAGAATAAGCATAAATGGCAGACACAGCAGGAATCCGAAAATGATCAGCAGGATCACGATTACTGCTGCCAGCGGCACCCAGATCGGACAGGCCACCAACGCCAGAATCAGAATCAGCGGCCACGGCCAGTTCTTATGTTCTTTCTGGTCTGCATTCATCCGGCTATTATAGCTGCTGCGAATACCCTTCGCAAATTCTTCCGGAGATCCCAGATCATGAACTGCCTGTTCAAACTGATCCTCACCCGCTTCATCAAAATATTCCTCACAATACCGCATCGCACTTTCCTGTTCCTCCCGCGGCAGGCCTTCCAGCGCTTCTTTCAGCCGATGCAGATAAATCTGTCTAGTCATCAAGATTTCCTCCCTCTAAAATTGTCGTTATTTTTTGGGAAAAATGCACCCATTCCCGTTTGTATTCCGTGTTTTTCTCCAGCCCGTCCTCGGTCAGCCGATAATATCTCCGGTTTCTGCCCATCACCGCTACATCATAGGTTTCCAGCAATTCTTCTTTCTGAAGTCTTCGCAGTACCGGATACAAGGTTGATTCCGACACCCCCAGTGTTTCTTTAATCTGCTGGGTCAGACGATAGCCATAGGTATCCTCTTTGGCCAGGATTGCCAAAACACAGGCATCCAGCAGGACCGATCCAATCTGAAATGTCATGGTATCTCCTCCTTGTATAATATTATATGTCGTATAATATTATATGTCAACTAGAGTATAAACAGAATTGACCGGACCATACTAAAATCAGGTGATAACAATGGAACTTTCTGAGAACAGACATATTTTGTACTTCAGCGAACAACCGATTGTCCTGATGGAGGAATTGCTGAAAATTAAAGAAATCGGATTTACCCACATTCCGACGGGAGTCCCAGAAGCGGCCCTGAATCAGGCTCAGCTGCATTATACAGCACTGAAAGCCTCGCCGTTTGTGGAAAACTCTGGGATTGGCTTTATTTTATTTGGATCAGCCTGTGATCTGGCCCTGCCTCTGCAGCAGCTCTGCGATGTGAAAATGCTGCTGGTCAATCCACTGCGGCGCGAATATTTTCCGGCGATGATCAGCGTGATCGAAGCCAGTGAGGAAGAATCGATGTTCTTACAGATCAAAGCGAAGCTGGAAAACATCGTTTAGCGGCAAACCTCGTCCTTATCCTTCCGTTATCTGTTCCTTCGTAATCTTGTAATTCTTGTTTTTTCCATCTGAAGATCCGGCTGCAACGCAAAAAAACTGATTCGTCCATGAACCAGTTTTTTTATTCTCTGCTCCGCGCCCTCGCGGCAATCTTATTTTAAGTTAAAATTTCAGGAAACACGGAGTCAGCGTTTTCTTTCAAGCTGTCTTTCAACTCTGCCTCGGGCTGAGGCGGATAATACACTTCCATCAACGTTAATCCTTGCGGTTTAGCGTTGAAATGACAGATCTGTTTGTCTCTGGCTTCCAGCATTCGGCTGACTTCGGCTGGAGCCAATCGTCCGCGGCCAACCTCGATCAATGTGCCGGTGATCATTCTGACCATATACCGCATAAACCCATTGCCCTCATAGATCAAACGCAGCTGCCCAGGTTCTTCAACCAGTTCCAGGAGCGTAATTGTACGGACCTGATCCGGAAGTTCTGCATGGGTATTGGCACAGAAAGAGGAAAAATCATGTTCTCCCACAAGACAAGCGGCAGCCTCACGCATTGTCAGCACATCCAGCGACCAGGGCGACTGGAAAGCATACCGAAGGGTGAAGACGTTCGCCTCGCCCAGCTGGATTCGATAGTCATAGCGTTTTCCGATAGCATCAAAACGCGCATGGAAATGTGGATCCACCGCTTCGACCGAGCGAATATGGATATCCTTGGGCAGATGACCATTCATCGCTCGTTTCCATTGGAAAGCACTGAGCGAAAAATCAACGTCGAAATGAAAAACCTGTCCCCAGGCATGAACCTGAGCATCAGTTCGTCCAGAACCCGTGATGGAGATGGGGGTTTGACAGATTGCGCTGATTACATCCTGGATGGTCTGCTGGATTGTAGCGCCTCGATCGGCAGGCTGGATCTGCCATCCGGCATAATCAAACCCATCATAGCTGACAACGGCCTTAAAGCGCTGCTTCATGCCAGCCAGAGAACAAGCATAGCGCCCAATAACGCGGCCGCCCCCGCCAGCAGCAGATAATCCCGGCCTTCCATTTTTAAGACCTTATAACGGGTCCGTGGGCGGCCTGGGCAGTAGCCTCGGGCTTCCATCGCATTCGCCAGCTCTTCCGCTCTTTGAAACGCAGATACAAATAACGGCACGATTAATGAAAGAACCGCCATAATCTTTTCTTTCAGCTTGCCTTCCTTCAAGTCAACGCCGCGGCTCGCCTGAGCCCGCATGATGCGCTGCGTTTCCTCAATCAAAGTCGGGATGAAGCGCAGGGCGATGGAAATCATCATCGCAATTTCATGCGATGGCAAATGAAAGCGCTGAAACGGCTGAAGCAGATCTTCAATGCCCAGCGTCAGATCCAGCGGTTTGGTCGTCGCGGTCAGTACCGTGGTAATGATGATCATCAGCATTAAACGAATCGCAATATACAGGGTCTGAAATACGGCGTCACTGTAAATCGTAAAGCCCAGCACGGAGATTAACGGCGTGCCCGTGCGCAGAACGAGAACATTGACAATCAACAAAAACAGCAGCATAAACAACATCGGTTTCATCGAACGCCAAATGAAATTCAGGCTTAGTTTGGCAATCAACACTACTGCAATCGTGCAGACAGCGATGATCGCATAACCTAAGAATCCAGCAGGGAAGAAGATCGCGATCAGCACGATCAGCATTGCCATAATTTTTGCCCGCGGATCCATCCGATGAATCGGGGAATTCAGCGGCAGGTATTTACCTAATGCGAAATTATTCATTTCGTCTTCACCTCCCGCTGGATGGCCTTGGCCAACGTTTTAATGTCCATGATCTCCTCAGATAAATGGAAGCCGCGCTGGTTCAGCATCTCCCGCGTGCGGATGATCGCCGGCGGCAGAATATTCAGCTGCTTCAGCAAATCGGTTTTGCGGAAAAACTCCTGAACCGTTGTTTTCTGCAGGATTTCACCGGTATCGACAACGACGACGTTATCACAGTAATTGAGGACATGTTCCATATCATGCGTTACGATCAGCACGGTCTTGTGCATCTGTTTGTTGAGATTCATGAACAGCTGCATCATCGACTGGGCGCCCTGCGGATCTAAGCCTGCTGTCGGCTCATCCAGCACCAGCACCTGCGGATCCATCGCTAGGATCCCGGCAATCGCGACGCGGCGTTTCTGCCCGCCTGACAGATCCAGCGGCGAACGCTCCAGCATCGCTTCCTCCAGGCCGACGACCTTGATCACTTCTCTGGCCCGGCGCACCGCTTCTTCCTCACTGACGCCGAAGTTTTTCGGACCGAAGGCAATATCTTTTAAAATCGTTTCCTCAAACAGCTGATATTCAGGGAACTGGAAAACAAGACCTACATCCTTGCGCAGACTTTTTAAATGCTGCGGCTTCTCCTGGGCGCTGATCGTCCGGCCGAGAATCTCCAGCTTCCCAGAAGTCGGCAATAACAAGGCGTTCAAATGCTGCACCAACGTAGTCTTGCCGCTGCCTGTCTTGCCGATGATCGCCGTGACTTTCCCTTCCTCAATTTCCAGATCCACATCTTTAAGTGCCGCATAGGCAAACGGCGTACCGCTGGAATAGGTATAGCTTAGTTTTTCAAATCGAATTGACACAGTTGATTCACCAGCCCTTCAATCGTAATTTCCGGCTTGATCGTCAAACCGTTTTTCTTTAACTGCTGCTGCAGCTTGATGCTGAACGGAATATCCAGATGCAGCTGGATCAGTTCTTTATCCCGCAGCAGGATTTCTTCCGGTGTGCCTTCCATCTTGATTTCCCCTTGATCCATCACCAGCACATGATCACTCTTGGCAACTTCTTCTATGTCATGGGTAATCGAAATGATGGTCAGCTGCGTTTGTGCGTGGAGCTGACGGATCACCCGGTTGATCTCATCCTTGCCCTGGGGGTCCAGCATGCTCGTCGATTCATCAAAAATAATCATTTCCGGAGCCATTGCCAAAACGCCGGCAATCGCAACCCGCTGTTTCTGACCGCCGGACAAGCGTGTCGGTTCACTTTCCAGATACTCAGTCATATTGACTTTCTCCGCAAATTCTGTAATGATGGCGTCCATTTTGGATTGTTCCACGCAATGGTTTTCCAAGCCAAACGCAATATCGTCACGTACTGTCGAGCCGATAAACTGATTATCAGGATTCTGGAACACAATCCCGACACGGCTGCGGATTTCCATCAGATTTTCCTCATTCAAAGGCAGATCGTCAATCAGGATCTCCCCTTCATCTTTTTCCAAAAGACCGATCAGCAGCTTGGCTATCGTTGACTTGCCGCTGCCGTTATGACCGATGATCGTTGTATAGCTCCCTTTCTCAATGGCGAAGGACACATTGCGCACGGCATGCGTCGATTCATCATAGGAAAAGCTTAGATTTTTGACTTCCAGCTGTTTCATCTTCTCACCTCAAAGTGTTTTAATTATACAACAGATGAACTCGTTTTAAAACAAGAAAGAACCCCTTACGGCAAAGGGATTTTTTAGACATTAGCAGGATTTTGAACGAACTTTGGGATCGGCGTTCTGTGATAGCCCTTACTTAAAAGAATCGACTGTTTTTAGGCTGAGGAACGTCAAAAAAGAAAAGTCTGTCACGCCACTCAGACGCATCCAGACTTTCGTTTGCTTTTATTTTGCTTCCAGACGATAAGCGTGATATTGACCATTCAGACAGCAGACCTGATTGGAAACGTTCAGGATATCGCTCAGGATTTTCCCTTTTTCCACAATCAGATCTTTGCTGATCGTCAGCGATTGATCGCCGTCCGCTTCATTGATCTGATAATCATGTTCCTTGATGATCCGCACAAAAGTAATCAGATCCTCCACGGCTGGGAAGCTGATGTCGTGATAAATGGTAATCAGCGAGCCTTCCGGGTAGTTCTGATCAAAATCCAGCTGTTCTTTCAGGGATGCTGAAATGAAGGCAGGCTTCAAATACGGATACATCAAATTGATTTCCTGGACTTCGCGGGAATACTGCGGTTCTTCTTCAGCGGGTTCTTCCTGTGCCATCTCGGATTCAGGCGTTTCTGCAGAATCTTCATTCATCGGCTGAACTGGTGGTTCTTCCTCATCACTGCTTAGCGTAATAATCGTTTTTTCTTCTTCTTTTTTATTGGCGGCTTTGCTTAACAGATATGCGGCGCCGGCGGCCGTCGCCAGCAAACCGAATAATAATCCTTTTTTCATCGTTGTCACCGATCCTTTTCTCTATTCTATCATATTTCATCAAGTTTTAAACTATTTTCTTAACAAGCCGACAACCGCAACGCCATCGCCGACTTCCGGATAGAACTGCGTCAGACAATTCGGATCCGTCATCAAGATTTCGCGGAAACGCCGCAGCTTCTTGATCATCTGTTTTGTTCCTTTGTTTTCCGTCAGCGACGGATCTTCTACCATCCCATGGAAATTCAGATTGTCAAACACAAAAACGCCGCCTTCCGCCAGATTTGTGCGGAATTGCTGCATGTAATGCGGATACTGAGCCTTTGCCGCATCAACAAAGATCAGGTCGTATTGCTGATCCGTTTGAAACTCGGCAATATCCATGACGTGAAGCCGAATTTGAGATTCCAGGTGTTCCGCTGCGATGTTCTTCATCGCCACCTGTGCTCGTTCAGGATCGTTTTCCAACGTGTCGATCTGAATCAAAGGGGAAATCCTGGCCATGCGGATCGCGGAATACCCAATCGCAGTTCCCAACTCTAAAATGCGGATATAGGCCTGGTTGCGAATCAGTTCCAGAATGAATTCAATCCCTGTCTTCATCATAATCGGCACATGATTTTCATGAGCGTAGGCTTCCAGTTCATCAATTGAAGGCATTCGTTTTCCTCCTTTTCCAAACGTCGGTACAATGCGTTATTCATGGTTAAAACTAATAAG
>NZ_HE998574.1 GCF_000327285.1 Holdemania massiliensis AP2
GGGAACCGAAGAACCTGGCAACGAGCTGCCTTCACTATGGCAGGCATAGCTATTCTCGCCGCGGAAATGCTTAACTTCTGTGTTCGGGATGGGAACAGGTGTGACCATTTCGCTATCGTCACCAGATCATTTCAGGATTATTCCCTGAAAACCAAATAACAGTTGCTTCTAGAAAGTCTTGCTCTTTCTTACTTCGTTATGAACGTTTGTTTTTTCCTCATGTGATTAAATCCTCGACCGATTAGTATCAGTCAACTCCACACATCACTGTGCTTCCATCTCTGACCTATCTACCTCGTCGTCTTCAAGGGGTCTTACTTTCTCTAGGAAATGGGAAATCTCATCTCGGAGTCGGTTTCACGCTTAGATGCCTTCAGCGTTTATCCGTTCCCCACTTAGCTACCCAGCTATGCATCTGGCGATACAACTGGTGCACCAGCGGTGGGTCCATCCCGGTCCTCTCGTACTAAGGACAGCTCTCCTCAAATTTCCTACGCCCACAACAGATAGGGACCGAACTGTCTCACGACGTTCTGAACCCAGCTCGCGTACCGCTTTAATGGGCGGACAGCCCAACCCTTGGAACCGAATTCAGCTCCAGGATGCGATGAGCCGACATCGAGGTGCCAAACCTCGCCGTCGATGTGAACTCTTGGGCGAGATCAGCCTGTTATCCCCAGGGTAGCTTTTATCCGTTAAGCGACGGCCATTCCATTCTGCACCGCCGGATCACTAATCCCGACTTTCGTCCCTGCTCGACTTGTCTGTCTTGCAGTCAAGCACCCTTCTGCATTTGCGCTCGTCGATTGATTTCCAACCAATCTGAGGGTACCTTTGGGCGCCTCCGTTACTCTTTAGGAGGCGACCGCCCCAGTCAAACTGCCCACCTGACACTGTCCCTTACCCGGTTCACGGATATAGGTTAGAATTTCAATCAACTAAGAGTGGTATCCCAACGTCGACTCCATTGAAACTGACGTCCCAACTTCTTCGTCTCCCACCTATCCTGTACATACTTGATCAAAACTCAATATCAGGCTACAGTAAAGCTCCATGGGGTCTTTCCGTCTAGTTGCGGGTAACCTGCATCTTCACAGGTACTAAGATTTCACCGAGTCTGCTGCCGAGACAGCGCCCAAATCATTACGCCTTTCGTGCGGGTCAGAACTTACCTGACAAGGAATTTCGCTACCTTAGGACCGTTATAGTTACGGCCGCCGTTCACTGGGGCTTCAATTCAATGCTTCGTCTTACGACTAACACATCCTCTTAACCTTCCAGCACCGGGCAGGCGTCACCCCCTATACTTCGTCTTGCGACTTTGCAGAGAGCTGTGTTTTAGTTAAACAGTTGCTTGGGCCTCTTCACTGCGGCTCTTTCGAGCGCCCCTTCTTGCGAACGTACGGGGCTATTTTGCCGAGTTCCTTGGCAACAGTTCTCTCGCTCACCTTAGGCTTCTCGCCTTGACCACCTGTGTCGGTTTTGGTACGGGCCGCTCATTGATTTGCGCTAGAAGCTTTTCTTGAAAGCTGGCATCGCCGTCTTCGCTACTGGGTCGCCCGTTCGCTCCTCATCACGCCTTCAGATTGACAGCCGGATTTGCCTGACTGCCTCCTACCTCGCTTGATCCGGAATCCATTTACCGGTCCGGTTAGCCTTCTTTGTCACTCCATCACTCAATGCGCGGGTACAGGAATATCAACCTGTTTTCCATCGACTACGCTTTTCAGCCTCGCCTTAGGTCCCGACTTACCCAGGGCGGACGAACCTTCCCCTGGAATCCTTGGTCTATCGGTGTGCAGGATTCTCACCTGCATCTCGCTACTCACACCGGCATTCTCACTTCCATGCGCTCCACCGCTCCTTACGGTACGGCTTCCATGCCCATGGAACGCTCCCCTACCCAATGACCGAAGTCATTGCCATAGTTTCGGTATACTGCTTAGCCCCGGTTAATTTTCGGCGCAGGGTCACTCGACTAGTGAGCTGTTACGCACTCTTTCAAGGGTGGCTGCTTCTAAGCCAACCTCCTAGTTGTCTGTGCATCCCCACATCCTTTTCCACTTAGCAGTAATTTTGGGACCTTAACTGATGATCTGGGCTGTTTCCCTTTTGACCATGGACCTTATCACCCACAGTCTGACTGCCGAAGATGGTATAATGGCATTCGGAGTTTGATTTCATTCAGTACACCTTGACGGCGCCATCATGAATTCAGTGCTCTACCTCCACTACCCTGACTTCGACGCTAGCCCTAAAGCTATTTCGGGGAGAACCAGCTATCGCCGTGTTCGATTGGAATTTCTCCGCTAGCCACAACTCATCCGCCAACTTTTCAACGGGGGTCGGTTCGGTCCTCCAGTTGGTTTCACCCAACCTTCAACCTGGTCATGGCTAGATCACTACGGCTTCGGGTCTATCTCATCGTACTCTCGCCCTCTTCAGACTCGCTTTCGCTTCGGCTCCGTGTCTTCCACTTAACCTTGCACGATAACATAACTCGCCGGTTCATTCTACAAAAGGCACGACATCACCCCTTAACGGGCTCTGTCTTCTTGTAAGCATATGGTTTCAGGTTCTATTTCACTCCGCTCCCGCGGTTCTTTTCACCTTTCCCTCACGGTACTGGTTCACTATCGGTCATGTAGGAGTATTTAGCCTTTCCGGATGGTCCCGGATGCTTCCGACAAGGTTCCACGTGCCTCGCCGTACTCAGGATTCCACTAGGTCGTCTTCCAATTTCGATTACGGGGCTTGCACCCTCTTTGGCGGACCTTTCAATGTCCTTCTTCTATCGGTTAACGTACCACCTTGTGGTCCTACTACCCCAACCCTAAGGCTGGTTTGGGCTCTTCCCCGTTCGCTCGCCGCTACTGAGGG
This sequence comes from Holdemania massiliensis AP2, assembly GCF_000327285.1. Taxonomy (GTDB): domain Bacteria; phylum Bacillota_I; class Bacilli_A; order Erysipelotrichales; family Erysipelotrichaceae; genus Holdemania; species Holdemania massiliensis. The sequence continues at coordinate 2,881 of NZ_HE998574.1, forward strand.
AATCATTCTTATTTTCTTTTCCTCCAGGTACTAAGATGTTTCAATTCCCTGGGTTCTCTCCTCATGAGCTATCTTTTCACTCATGGGTAACGCGACATTACTCGCGCTGGGTTTCCCCATTCGGAGACCGACGGATCGATGTGTGCTTACCACTCCCCGTCGCGTTTCGCCGTTAGCTGCGTCCTTCTTCTGCTCTACATGCCTAGGCATCCACCATACGCCCTTATTCATTTAATCACGCGTTCCTGTCTTGACTGCGAGTCGTCCAGTTACGCTTTTCTTTCTTAAGAACTGTTCAACGTTCAACTTCAAATATCTTGTTCTGATTTTTGAAATCTTTTCAACTTTTCAGAAAGATCATGTCTTTCTATCTGTTTTCTGTTATTCGGTTTTCAAAGAACAATCACTGTACTGAGAAATCTTTCGATCTCTCAAAACTAAACAGGCTTACTTTTCCACAAAATCCAACTTTTCTCGTCTTTCTCCTTAGAAAGGAGGTGATCCATCCCCACGTTCCCGTAGGGATACCTTGTTACGACTTAACCCCAATCATCAGCCCTACCTTCGACGGCTCCCTCCCTTTGCAGGGTTAGGCCACCGGCTTCGGGTATTGCCAACTCTCATGGTTTGACGGGCGGTGTGTACAAGGCCCGAGAACGTATTCACCGCGGCATGCTGATCCGCGATTACTAGCGATTCCGGCTTCATGAAGTCGGGTTGCAGACTTCAATCCGAACTGAGACGGACTTTCTGAGGTTTGCTCCACATTGCTGTCTTGCTTCTCGTTGTATCCGCCATTGTAGTACGTGTGTAGCCCAGGTCATAAGGGGCATGATGATTTGACGTCATCCCCACCTTCCTCCGGTTTGTCACCGGCAGTCTCTCTAGAGTCCTCAACTTAATGTTAGTAACTAAAGACAAGGGTTGCGCTCGTTGCGGGACTTAACCCAACATCTCACGACACGAGCTGACGACAACCATGCACCACCTGTATCCAGGATAACCTCCACTATATCTCTATAGCTTTGCCTGGTATGTCAAGACCTGGTAAGGTTCTTCGCGTTGCGTCGAATTAAACCACATACTCCACCGCTTGTGCGGGCCCCCGTCAATTCCTTTGAGTTTCACACTTGCGTGCATACTCCCCAGGCGGAGAACTTATTGCGTTAACTGCAGCACTGAGTTTCCCCAACACTTAGTTCTCATCGTTTACGGCGTGGACTACTAGGGTATCTAATCCTATTTGCTCCCCACGCTTTCGTGCATGAGCGTCAGTTACAGGCCAGGCAACCGCCTTCGCCACTGGTGTTCCTCCATATATCTACGCATTTTACCGCTACACATGGAATTCCATTGCCCTCTCCTGTACTCTAGTCTGACAGTTTCTAAGGCTGTATGGGGTTAAGCCCCACGCTTTCACCTTAAACTTTTCAAACCGCCTGCGCACCCTTTACGCCCAATAATTCCGGATAACGCTCGCCACCTACGTATTACCGCGGCTGCTGGCACGTAGTTAGCCGTGGCTTTCTGGTAAAGTACCGTCACTCCCATAGCATTCCCTCTATGAGCCGTTCTTCCTTCACAACAGAGCTTTACAACCCGAAGGCCTTCTTCACTCACGCGGCGTTGCTCGGTCAGGCTTTCGCCCATTGCCGAAAATTCCCTACTGCTGCCTCCCGTAGGAGTTTGGGCCGTGTCTCAGTCCCAATGTGGCCGGTCACCCTCTCAGGTCGGCTACGTATCATCGCCTAGGTGGGCCGTTACCTCACCTACTAGCTAATACGCCATAAGCTCATCCATCCGTGTTGTATCCCAACTTTAATTAGTCCCTGATGCCAGAAACTAACCTATCCGGTATTAGCAGCCGTTTCCAACTGTTATCCCAGGCCGATGGGCAGATTGCTTATGTATTACTCACCCGTTCGCCACTCCTCGTAAAGAAGCAAGCTCCTTTACAAAGCGTTCGACTTGCATGTATTAGGCACGCCGCCAGCGTTCATCCTGAGCCAGGATCAAACTCTCCATTTGTTCGAGTTTGTTTAGCTCGTTTTATATCCTCTGTCACAAGACAGATTCTTTCTGAATTGACGTTGTATTTTTGTGCTTTTCTTCCTGTTTAGTTTTC
>NZ_HE998575.1 GCF_000327285.1 Holdemania massiliensis AP2
AAGCTTTCAATAATTTTTTTATGATTTTTGTCAAATCCTTAGGTTGATAGTACTTTCTGTCAAGAAGCAGCGGCATGTCCTTTTCTAAGGCAGTCAAGGTATTGCTTCCCTGATAAACTGCTATATAGTAGAGATCATGAACATTGACGACATTCATATTTTTCAGTGTTTTAATCAGCTGATCGGTGGTAACGTGGGTATTCTGATCCTCCAGTCGGCATTCGAGCAGTCGATAAATGAGAAGAGCGGTGTAACAGATCAAAAAATGGGCACGTATTCTTTCCGGTTTTCTGTGATAGATGGGACGGCCGTTAAAATGTGTTTTCATCACTCGAAAACAATCTTCAATCTTATATCGCTGCTGAGCAATGTTCAAGATGGTTTTTGCATCATCCTGAAGATTGGTAGCAACGGCATAATATCCATCATATTTTTCTTCTTCAGCAATCTTCTCTAAATCCAAGGCATACTGAACTTTGGCCTCTTCTCCGCCTTTTCCTTTCGCGATTCTTTTCAGAAATCGGTGGACATCGTTGGGCCCTTTCTTGATTTCCTCAGGATCCTTCAACTGTAAAAGCTTTTTGGCTCGTTCGATTTGACGGTTTCGAATCGTTCTTTGATATTCCATCATCTTCCTGGAAAACGTGATAATCAGGTACTGTTTCAATGTTGCTTTCGATTTTACTTTCCGGACATTTCCGTTCTTATAGACTTTTTCTTCAACAAGGCCAAGGTCAACGATCTTATCAGCTTCTACAATTTTGTAGGCGCGGTCGTTATACAAATCAATATTTTTCTCATCATGCCGGTCAAAGGTCATCATGTGCTCAATTGTAACCGGAGTGTTGTTGGACAGAAGCCTGTAATCAAAGTCATTGAATACAGCTTCTTTCAATGTGTCAGAAAGCTTCTTAATGGATTGAGTGACAATAAAGGCTCGGCCTCCCATCGAATTAAACTTTCGAATGTTATACGAGCCAAGACCTCCGTCGGCACAATAAATAAACTCTTTACCCTCTAACATGTGAAGGACTTCTTTCTCCAGAGGGATGGCGGTTAACTGTTCACTGGTATTTCCTGGATGAAGACACATGGAAACAGGAATGCCTCGGTTATCTATGATTAATCCCATTTCAACAATCGGATTCGGTCTGTGTTCTTTACTGACACCAAACTGACGAAGCCCTTTGATAAGTTCGCCAGTGACTTCGTCCATGAGATCATCATCGTAAGTTTCACATTCAAAATAATAGTTTGTGCAGTCATAGTAGAGGACTGAGGTATCCCGTTTCACGAGGGGGTTACTGAAATGATAGAGATGTTCGATATATTCCTGAGAGTGGGTATCCAGAATATCCATAAAGCGAAGAATATGTTGATAAGAGAAATCCGGCTGTTCATAGTAAGTGCTTAACTTATCGAAGGTTCCATATTTAGAAGTAGGATCAAGAATCCGAGCGAATGTTAGGAAGCGATGAATCGTATCGCAGTCAAAGGTGATTTTAGAATTCAAAGTAATCGTATGAAAGAACTGAGAGAGATGAAGGTTTTGATAAAGAGACTGAAGGTAGAAGTAGCCGACATTAAGAAGATCCGATTTTGAATAGGCATCATTATTTTTGTTAGGAATCTTCTCATTGAAATTAAGGGTAACATTCATATCAACTTTCCCGACTCTATAGTCTTCGTTCATTTTACGGATTTCTTCTTGAACATAGGCAAGAGGGTCATCGGTAATGAGAAGGAGTTGAGAGTGCTTACCAAAATTTTTAACATTACGGGTAGTCGTTTTTTTTCCGTTTCTAACGCCTAGTTGAGCATAGTAAGTGGGATCCGAGAGACGCTTATCATAGTAGAGTTTCAAAGAAAACACCTTCTTCAGAGATATTATACCACATAAATACAACACATACAACGCAAAAAATACAAAACTTGACAAAAAAAGTCCCTTAAATAAAGGACTTTTTGTATATGCGATTCACTCAAGTGTCAAACTCCCG
>NZ_HE998576.1 GCF_000327285.1 Holdemania massiliensis AP2
AAAAAGTTTAGGGGTATATCCAAAAAATTTAGGGGAAAAGTTAGGGGGATACTCTAACAGAAAATGAAGAAAAAGCCCCCTAAAGTCAAAAAAACAAAGCGGATTTGAAGATATGCAATCGTGCATCTCAAATCCGTTTTTTCAGTGTGACTGTATCATGAATGATTTAAGTATTGTAATTAATTGTTATTGTGTTCTTTGTTCTTGTTGTAAGGTCCCCTAGGTTTTCCCTCAAAACTGTGGATCATAGCATTGGATTTAGGAACTACACGAATGGCCGGTCTTTTACGAGTAGCCCAAAGAATGCGATTGCGTGTATAATGGAAATTAGAGAATCCTCTAGCGTTTCTCTTCAAGTCTTTAGGCTTTCGATTGAACGATTCCATAGGTCCGTTAGACAAGCGTGTAATCAACTCATTATGATCTTGTGACTGCTTGCGTGTAACAGTCGAGGTAACAAAGGAGCGAAGGATAGGACCATGGTATTTCTTTAAGTAATCGGCAAATTTCTTAAAGGGTGTAAGATTGGAAGCCTTATAGACTTGAATCAGAGCCATCAAAGCAGAATGGACTTCGTCATCGGAATGAAAAGAAGATTGATTAAATTCAACATAGAGTTCTTTAAGGCGACGGAGTTCAAAGAAGTTTGGGTCAAGAGCAAGAAACATATTTTCAATCTGGAAAGTATCTAAATGAAGTTTCAGTTTAGAATGATAATGAATCTTCGCAGAGTGATTGATATGATCATAGTTTTTAAGCAATACCCATCTGTAGCTGCGCAAGAGAATGACTTCATTAGAATCGGCAATCGAAGAATCGTCACGATTAAGGTCGTGATTTTTCTTTTCCAGTTTCTTTTTGTCTCTTTCTTTGTATCGTTTCATAACATCGTTAACATAGGTATTTAAAAGGGAAATCAGGTATTTAACGACATGGAAAGAATCAAGAATAGAAACCGCATTGGGAAAGTAAGTTTTTGGATAGTCCAAATAATAACGATAAGCATCACTGACGATAAACTTGACCTTTTTTCTTTCTTCGAGAGGAATATGATAGAAATAATTGTCTGTGACAGAAGACCATCGAGAAGGCAAGATATCAACAATTTCACCGGAAACAAAATCCATGATGACAAGGGCATATTTTTCTTTGCTCGATATATCAAGGAACACCTCATCAATCGACATGACTTCAGGTAAAGGGAGTCGAGGAAGATCGACATAGGCGGTAAAGATGTCATGAACATGAGTATCAGAAACAAAGAATTGCCTAGCGATGGAAGCAGTAGAACGGTTCAGGTCTTTCAAGGCCTCCAGAATCAGTAAAGGGGTCAAGGTAGTCGACTGACGATAAGGCTGCAAGAAAGGCAGTGACTCATTCAGGTAGGTAGTGCAGGAAGTACATTTCCATTTCCGCTGATGGACAACAAGAACAAGCTTGAAGGAATCCTGAAGGACAGGATGATTGACAGTACGAGCATACATACCTTTTGAGTGCATACGGCAGCCACAGTTAGGGCAAAAGACGGGAGAAGGAGAAGTGGAGATATGGATAAATTTAGTATCCTCATGCACTTCAACTTTAGAAATAAGAATAGAGCCATCAGTAGGAAGATTAAGAATCAATAGTAAATCATTAAAATTGTCAGACATAAAAACACCTCCGTAGAAACAAGAGATACAGTCACAAAATAAGTATAAAAAAAGAAACAATAACAAAGTACTGTTTCTTACAAATTATCCCCCTAAACTCAAGACCCCTAAACTGCCCCCTAAACTTCAGCCCCCTAAATATTTTGGATACCCGG
>NZ_HE998577.1 GCF_000327285.1 Holdemania massiliensis AP2
GCTAAAGTAAGATGAAAATACTTGTTGCTAGTCATAAAATTCAGCTCCTCTCGTTTCAAGCAACAAGAAGTCTGGTTCTATTCGTATTACCTCATTATGAAAGAGTAAAGTCAACTAGAATTCGATGGAAGAGTGATTTCCACTTGCCCCGCCCAGAAGTGGAACTTAACTTTTCAATTGAGCCCTTATGTTTATTTTACTTTTTCGTTTCTAGGTAATAAAGGTAGGGTGTAAAATTATTTTTGAGTTTCATCCACTATCTTTCCATATAACTTCGTAAAATCTTATACACATCTTTTTTATATTTCACCTGCTTGTTAGTTAGTAACATCATTGGTTTGTCATCACTTAATCCGTAGATCATGGCAAGCATCAGAGCTGTTCCCTTATGACTCGATAGTTCTACTTTCGCTTGTGAAACATTTTATCTGCTGAAATACATCTGAATCTTTATTTTTCCTTTGCGAGCTTTCGTGATCTCCTATACATTTTTAGATTTCTCTTTAAATAGTAGGTTTCTTGTTTCTTTTAGCCTGATAATAAAATCATCTTGCTTGTTATTATCATCAATAAAATAGTTAAAGAGCACATTCGCATCGTGCTCTCTATCGCAGGCAAAGGTACATCTTTTTGTGATGACAGATTTGACTTTTTTTATACTTTTCATAGTTTCATCATTCATTGACTTGAAGCTTTTGCTTTCTGCTGAATAGATTTTGCTATAGAGTGATATAGGTTGTTTCTCTTTTTTGTAAATACAGTAGCTTCGCATACCTGGTAATGCAGGTAAAATGTCATTATTTGATAAGTTAGCATCTCGTACTTGATATAAGTCTTCAAAATGTTTGCCGTTTTTTTACTATTTTTGAATTATCCAATAGGCCTAAGGGTTCTTCATCAATATATTTTTTACTTCCGTAAAGAAATTTGCTTTTTATGATTTTCAGATCATGATCATTAAAAGATATTAAATGATCGGATAATCGTTCTACTTTATTTTACAGTCGAATAGGTTCTGCTGGTGCTCTGGTTATTTCAATTAAGAGCATACTTTGCCATACATCATATCCATAAAAAACTCTTCTTTGGTGTTTGATAGTCCGTTGGATATTTTTTTGAAAAATTTACAATGTCCTGTTTCGTTTGTAATAAATGCATTAAATACGATATTGATAATGCACATAGAACAAATAGGAATGCTGGCAGAGAAAGTGAATGAAAAGTTGATAGTGATAAAGCTGATAGGCTGATAGAAAGAGGGTAATCACTGAAAAGGGGGAGTTTATCTGTGGTTTTATCAAATAGCAGAAGGAATGAAAAGAATATTAAACTATGTCTAAGAAGGAGCCAATGAATTGCAGAAGATAAAATAAAGCCAAGAATATAAACAATTACAGCAGAAACTATGGCTGAAGATACTGAATATTAAAAAATGTTATGAAAATGACATTCTTAAACATGGGATGATAAGAGAAATAAGCGCTGGGAAGTTGGATGTTTTTTAAATTTTAGTTCAACGATGATAAACTATGCGAAAAACTTTAAAATCTA
>NZ_HE998578.1 GCF_000327285.1 Holdemania massiliensis AP2
CTCAATTGAAAAGTTAAGTTCCACTTCTGAAAGGTGAAAATAAAAAGGTGAATTTAGTCTTTCAAATGCGATAAAATAAGGCGAAAATTGTGGAATTTGATCTTTGTATCTATGATGTTTTAGCTATTTGGTTTATAATATGGATGTCAAAAAGCATAAAAATGAGCGCATTAAAAACTAATGGAAACAGACACTTTTTTCAACTGAAAGAGTTATTTCCACTTCGTTTTTGGTCTTTACAGACTTCTTGCTGCCTATTTTTATGCTTGGAATATTACTTCAATAAGTAGGGTTTTAGGATGACTTGATCTGGTGGGATCTCAGTCAACCCTTGGTCGATTAGTTTGTCGGCCATTTCCTTGTTGAAGAATTTGAGAACGCTGAACGATGTTTTATTGTTCAGCTTTTTTCGGCTGTAAGAATTGATATGGGATGAGATGCGATTCGCCTTTTCCTGCGAATCCAATCCAAGCGCATATAAGTCCGTTTCTTTCGGGCAAATATCTCGGATGAGGATGTGGATATTTTCGAGAGATCCCTTTTGCCAGCTGGCCATCGGATCGCAATAAAATAGTCTTGTTCTTCGTGTTCCATCCTTCCTGATTTCTGCTTGTTCTGCTAAAATGAATTCGCTGCCTCTGTCCGTTTTGAGCACCATCACTTCTTCGTTGAATATCTGTTCTCCAAGTATGGACTCTAAAAGCAGGATGCCTTCCAACATGGTTTGAGAAGTCTTCTGATGATGATAAATGCAAAACAGAAAATCATATTTCATGAACTTGAATGTTTGAAGGAAAGGTCCGTTGGAACCGTCGTTGTAAACCGTGTCCATTTCAACAACGGAGGCATCGGGATTCATTTCCTTAAATTCTGTGTATTCCTTGTGAGTCCTTCCCTTCAGGTAAGATCGGTCTTTCCTTGGGGAATATTCAATCGATTTCTTTTTTGCCAGTTTTCTGCGAACTTGACGTTTAAGATCCATACAAGTAATGGAGACACCGGCATTTTGGAAGACGCCCTCCTCGATATAATGATAAAGCGTCTTTTCGGTGAGATTGATTTCAGGATGATTTTGTAGGATCGCATAGACGGACTGCCCCTGTGCTAACAGCGGCTTGATTAAAAGACCGAGTTCCTTGATCTGAGAAAGCGTTGCATTGATGCCAAGCCGTGTACTGACAAGGCTGTCACGATACTCGCTGTCCGCCTGCGAAGCAGAGTATCTGTATTTATCATAGTGACAGCGTGAATACTTCTCACAACCGTTACAGGCCCCTGGAGAGCGATCTCTGCGCTTACAAGTGAACTGGATATAGGAAGGGCACTGGAGATTGCAGAGGAAAGTGTTTCTGTTTTTGCATTTGGGGAATAAAGAACAGTCAAGCGGATAACTGATAGAGAAGGATTTGACGCGGTGTAATTTGATTTCTTTGCCGATGGTGCTTTTATCCTTGCCCAGT
>NZ_HE998579.1 GCF_000327285.1 Holdemania massiliensis AP2
GAGAGTGTAAAATAAACCGTGTAAGTTAAGAGAAAGCAACTTAACTTATACGGTTTTTTATGAATTGTGATAGGATAAAGGAGAAAAGGAAAAAATGGAAATGGAAGAAAGAAAAGAGATCCAAAAAAAGTGGCGTTGGCCCAGGCGATCCTAGAAGCCTACCAGCCACAGACTGCACAAGAAATGAATAACGCACTCAAGGACCTGTTTGGACCCCTGATGGAGTCCATGCTTCAGGGAGAACTGAATCATCACCTTGGCTATGAATCCCATGACAAAGGCCCAAAGAAAGATGCTAACCGAAGAAATGGCTATGGAAAGAAGATACTCAAGACAACACAGGGGGAAGTGGAGATTGAGGTGCCCAGAGATCGTAACGGGTCATTTGAACCTCAGTTGGTACAAAAACGCCAGAGAGACATCTCAGCCATTGAACAGAAGGTACTCTCAATGTACGCCCGAGGGATGTCACAGCGAGATATATCCGCAACGATCGAAGATATCTATGGCTTCTCGATGTCTCATGAGATGATCTCCGAGATCACAGATTCGGTGCTGTCGGAGCTGGAAGAATGGCGGAACAGACCGTTAAAGAAGTGCTACGCCTTTGTCTTTGTGGATTGTTTGTATGTGACGCTGCGCCGTGAGTATGAAGCCAAAGAATGCGCAGTCTATGTGGTGCTGGGATATGACATTCAGGGGAAAAAGGAGATCCTAGGGCTGTGGACCAGTGAGAGTGAAAGTAAGAATTATTGGATGCAGATCTTCGACGAGATCCGCTCGCGAGGGGTGGAAGATCTATTCTTTATTTCAATGGACGGAGTCTCCGGATTGGAAGCGGGTGCCAAAGCGATCTTCCCACAAGTCGTGGTGCAACGTTGCCTGGTACACATGATCCGGAATTCAATCAAATATGTGCCAGCCAAAGAGTATAAGCGGTTTACGCAGAGTCTGAGGAAAGTCTACGGTGCGATCAACTTGAAGGCGGCGAATACAGCTTTCGAGCAGTTCTGTAAGGAGTGGGCATCGTATCCCGGAGCGATAGGGGTATGGGAAAGGAACTATCACCATGTGGAACAACTGTACGATTACAGCAGTGCAGTACGAAAGATCATGTACACGACCAATGCGATTGAAGCCGTGAATTCCAGCTTTCGCAAGGTGACGAAAAAAGGAGCATTTCCCAA
>NZ_HE998580.1 GCF_000327285.1 Holdemania massiliensis AP2
ATGTTTCCTTTGTTTCCTATTTTTCCCATCCAGCGGCATTTTCACCGTTTTCAATAAAACACAGTTTCCGCAACCATCCGTTTCACTTACCGCGATATGATTGACATTGATGTCTATGCCAATGACCCCTTGTTCTGTGTCTTCGCTCTTCGCTTTTTCTTCCATCTCCACGATCGCTTTGATAATAAAATAAGCGCCATGATCTTCCAACACATAAGCAACTGCTTTTCCAGGTGTATTGTGCGGCAGTCTTACCGCTCTTTCCAATTCTTCTTTGTATTGATGAAACTCAATCTTGAGCGGGATCTCTCGTTTCTCACTACTGCAGCGGTAAATCAAAACTCCCTCTTCGATATGATATTGGAATAAGTTATTTGAGAATTTTCCTTGCCTTCTTCCCTGAATCATCATCGTCCGATTGCGGGCTGATTGATATGCTTTCAGCCAGGTTTCATGTTGCCCTGCATACACCGTCGTTCTTGCCCTAGCTAACTTCTTTCCACCAAAACAGGTAAACTTCATTTTTCGTTGAAGTGCTTCTAACTTCTGCTTTCTCCGATTCAATCCATAAATCAGATGAGAGCGGCGATTCTTGTATCGCTTTCGCTCAGGACGCAGCTGCTGCACTTCAAGCAAGTAATCCGCTTCCGTTTGTTTCCCTTGTTTTGTTTTTCTGAATAATTCTTTTAATTGACGGTCAATCTTCAGAATGTTGATTTCGACTTCTTTTATTTTTTTCTCGATGGCCTTACATTGAGCCTTCAGTGCTTTCTTCTGATTTTCATGGTTGGCAAAATCGTTGCTTAAATGTTGTTTCGCTTCTTGAATCGCAGAGAGTGGAAAATAGTCATTGGTATGAAAGCGGCGCTTCATTTCTTTTTCCAGACTGTTTTCAAAGGGAAAGGGAATCCCCTGCGACTTCAGACATAACAAATGATAGGCAGTATGCATCATGGCATGATAAAGCTGGATATCCTGGTGCAGAGCGTTCGCTTCTTCCGAGGATAATTCCGAGTAGTAAATACGATTAGAACAGGTAATTGTCTTCATGGAAAGAGAACCTCACTTTCATAGAAAATCAGAAAATGGAATTACTACTTCTTTTGAGTTATTATACAATATTCCTCAAAGCTATACAACGCGTTTGAGTTTGTTTCATCCTTTTCATTCTTCTCTATAT
>NZ_HE998581.1 GCF_000327285.1 Holdemania massiliensis AP2
AACGGAGAACTCACAACTGAATAAAAAAGACTTGTCTGCAACAGGACAGGCCTTTTTTGAAGGAAATCAAGATTCGTTGAGATCCATCTCTTTTGCATAAGCATAAGAAATGATTTTTTCCTGATTATTCTTATCATTTTTGGTTTAATCAATGATCGTTGGAAAGACTAATCGTAAGAATTGATAAAAATCAAATAAAAAATATATAAATGATTGACAACGTAAATCAAATGATATATCCTTGATATACAAGGAGGCGATAATATGGCGACAGTACCTACTCAAATCAGAATCGATGAAGATTTAAAAAAACAGGCGGCAGAATTATTTTCACAACTTGGTTTAGATATGTCGAGCGCAATGAATATATTTTTAAAACAGTGTGTTTTACATGAAGGACTTCCCTTTAATGTAGAGCTACCAAAATATAAACCGGAAGTCATTGAGGCGATGGAAGAAGCAAGGCGAATTGCGCGCGATCCAAAGACAAAACGGTATGATAGTCTGGCAGAAGCGTTAAAGGATATAGATTTATGATCTATCGATTAGTATTAACCAGTAAATTTAAAAAAGGGTTAAAACTAGCAAAACGACGTGGATTGGATATAGCATTATTAGACGATGTAGTTGAAAAGCTACTTCACGGAATTGCATTGGAAGAAAAAAATGTGGATCATGAATTAAAAGGAAAATTTAAAGGCTTTCGAGAATGCCACATTCAGCCAAATTGGCTATTAATTTATTTATTAGAGGATGAGATTCTGACCTTAACTTTAGTTGACACTGGAACTCATTCGGACTTATTTAATTTATAAGAGCTGATAATATTTAGAAACTATCTATTGTGTCCCTCAACTCTGCTCAGTACTAAAGCTTTTGTAATTTTAGCGAAATTTCTTTTCTAATCAGGACATACGAATGTTTGGATTTATGCGAATCAATTATTGCATGGCTGATGCAGAACCGCAGATTCAGCAGAAGGCCGTCCAGACAGTTCGTTCCGTTGCGGCGGCACTGGAGCTGGAAATGGCCAAGCTGCAGGCAGAGCAGGGATCTTAATCAAGGAAAAGT
>NZ_HE998582.1 GCF_000327285.1 Holdemania massiliensis AP2
CCATATCCACTACGATTCTCTGCGGTTTTCTTTTCAAAAGCAGTTGCTTGACCGCATGGAAAACAAATTGAATTCCCCAGATTTTAAAATCGTAAAAAAGCAATGTTATCGAGATTATCCCGATGGCTTCTATGTTTACTCTCCACCTTCTACTCACAAATCCACTCAAGACTGTGTGGATTATATTGTTCGTTATGTTGGCCGTCCTGTCATGGCTCAAAGTCGGATTGAAGACTATGATGTTGACCTTGACTTTGTCTGGTGGCACTATATCGACCATCAAACCCATGAACGTGTAGATGTGTTTGATTCCACTCTCGTTTTCATGAAAAAGCTCATTCTTCATATTCCTGATGATCATTTCAAAATGGTTCGTTACTTAGGCGCCTATACTTCCCGAAAAAAGAAACTTTGTCGCTGTATTCAAAAAATGTTACGTAAGCCTCGAGCTTGGATTCGTAAGAAGCTTTCTTCTTATCGAGAATTTCGTAAGGAGTCCACAGGCATTGATCCTTTCCTTTGTTCCTGCGGACACATCATGGAATTTGTTGAATCCTTTTTCCCGGCTGGATTGGAGGTGAAAATCAATGAAACCTGGGAACTCTATGACTGGCACCGTGAACTCGATCCCCTTCAAGTGTACTAAGTGTGGTTTTCTGGATCC
>NZ_HE998583.1 GCF_000327285.1 Holdemania massiliensis AP2
GATTTCTATTTGTACGATGGTCAAGGAAGCGTTACAATGCTGTTAAGCGGATCCAACCAAGTGCTGTCGACATACAGCTACAGCGATTATGGAAGGAGAGATAAGAAATACAATCCGTTTGTCAGCAGCAGCGACGAATATGGGTATCGTTCAGAAGCACACAACAGTGATGAGACCCAGTACTTAAGAGCACGGTATTACGATACTGTGACGGAACTGTTCATCAGTGCGGATGGGTATCTTGGGGATTGGCAGGATCCGTTAAGTCAGAACCGGTACAACTATGGCCGAAACAATCCGAACAAGTACTTTGATCCAACGGGTTTTAAGAGTATAGTGCCGATAATCAAAGGGATAATCAATCCACCAACAGAGTCAAAGAAAAAACCAATTAATAAGGGAACAGTCAATCACCGTACAGAGCCTCATACAAAAGGTGGAACATCTAATGGTGGAGGCGGAAGTGCCAGCAGTGGTTCCGGAGCAGGAAGGAATACAGGCGCATCCAGTTCAAATAACACGGCGGAGATGCTGAGAAAGGCAGC